>NZ_JABUMS010000098.1:0-381 GCF_013336705.1 Myxococcus sp. CA051A
AGGAGCGCTTCGGAGGCGACCTGCTCGCGGCGCTGTTCGGGTTGGGGCTGCTCCAGCCGGCGACGGCGTTCACGCAGCTGTCGCAGCGGGCGCTGGGCATCCTGGGCAAGGCGCTGCGGGCGGAGTCCGGGACGTTCACCTTCGAGGCGCGGGACCTGCCCGCGCAGAAGGCGATGCCGCTGGGCAATCGCTGGGCGCTGCTCAGCGACCAGGTGCGGCGCATGCCGACGGCGGACCTCAAGCGGCGGCTGGCCTTCGTGCTGCCCATGCCCATCATGAAGTCCGGGGGCCGGGTGGCCTCCAGCGAGCTGCGCCTGACGCCGCACGAGGTCCGCGCGCTCTCCTTCATCGACGGGGTGCGCTCGCTGGGGCAGCTGCTCC
>NZ_JABUMS010000099.1:0-380 GCF_013336705.1 Myxococcus sp. CA051A
GTGATGCCCCGCGAGCGTGGGCAGGAGAACGATCCCCCCAAGCCTCTGACCTCGCTCAGCCCCCAAGAAGCGAACGGCCCAGCACACCCGAGCCTCAATCAAGCAAGGCCAGGCAAAGTCCCCGTCCGAGCCTTCTCCAGCCGCTCGGCGAAGCTGGCCGGCGGCGGCGCCACCGTTTTGCGGCCCTGGCCGAAGTTGTCGGCCGACAGGAACACGACACCGGTCTTGCCGCGCGCCACTTCACGGCCCGTGGCCTTGTCCTGCAGGCGGAAGACCAGGTCGAAGCCGTATTTGTTGAAGTCGTCCGGCACCATGTCCACGCGCAGGGTCTCGCCGTAGAAGGCCTCGGACTTGTACTGCGCCATCATGTCGCCCACCAC
>NZ_JABUMS010000100.1:0-380 GCF_013336705.1 Myxococcus sp. CA051A
GTCGAACCCCACCAGCCCGTCCAGCGAGAAGTTCCACTCGCGCACCCGTGCGTAGGCGCGGTGCACCTTGCGGTTGAGCGCGAGCACGAGCGCCGCGGTGTGCTCGGCCACGGCCTCGGGTGAGTACTCGGGGACGCGCACGACGGTCATCCCCAGCCGGGCGGCCTCCGCCAGGTCCACGTGGTTGAAGCCCGCCGAGCGCAGCGCCACCAGCCGCGTGCCCCCTTGCGCCAGCGCCTGGAGGCAGGGGCCGTCCAGCCGGTCATTCACGAAGGAGCACACCCCGGGGAAGCCCGCCGCCAGTCCCACCGTCTGCGGCGTCAGGCGGGGCTCGAACCAGGTGAGCTCATGGCCGAACGCGGCGTTGGCCTCCTCGAAGG
>NZ_JABUMS010000101.1:0-379 GCF_013336705.1 Myxococcus sp. CA051A
CACCGGGCCCTCCGACTTCGCCGAGCCGAAGCGCCGCGTGTCGATGGCGTTCTCCGGGATGTACACCGTCTTCGACTGCCACTTCTCCGCCACCTGCCCGCGCGTCGCCCGCGAGCCCGTGAGGATGGCCGACGCGTTCTCCCGCGTGGACTTGTAGAAGGGCATCAGCTTGTAGACGTCACGCACGTAGCTGAGCCACTCCTTCTCCCGCCGCCGCGCACCGCCAAAGCCCTTGGGCCACGGCAGACCGCCGTTCATCGGGCCCATCAGGAAGGGCACCCCGGCCGCCTTGCAGCGCGCCGCCAGCGTGCTCGGCGTGGTGGGGCTGATGGGCGTGTAGCGATGCACCAGGTCGAACTCCTTCGCCTGGATGCGCGCG
>NZ_JABUMS010000102.1:0-379 GCF_013336705.1 Myxococcus sp. CA051A
CCAGCCGGTGGCGGGACTGGACGGCGTCCCCTTCCAGCACCTCCAAGAAGATCACTTCCCCCACGACAGACCCTCCAGGTAGCGGCGCGCCAGCTTGCGAGCGTTCTCCGCGGAGAAGCCGCCCAACGTGAGGCTGGTGTCCACGCCGCGCGTGGATGCGTTCAGCGTGGCCGCGCGCAGCACCAGGTCGTAGAGGCCCGGGAAGCGGCGGTAGGCCCGCAGGCAGATGGCGGCGCGCACCGTGAGGCCGTTCACGTCCACGAACTCCGACTTGCAGCGGAAGTTGGTGACGTCCTCGCGCGTGGCGGCCACCGCGTCCGGGTCCTGGGAGAAGAGCGTGCTGTAGAGCGCGGAGAAGCGCATCGCGCCCAGCTTCTGG
>NZ_JABUMS010000103.1:0-339 GCF_013336705.1 Myxococcus sp. CA051A
CACGGTAGAAACTCGCCTCGCTGGCGACGTACTCGCCTCGGTCCGCCAGCCTGGGGACAATCTGCTTGGGCGAGGCGTCCCGGAACTCCTCACTGTTGGCCACCGCCAGGATTCGGCGCCGCTCCACCTCGGACAGTCGGTTGGCCGGACGGGTATGCGGACCACACCGCCGGTCCTCCGCCGTGGCTGGCTTCCTCCAGCGTTGAATCGTACGCGGGGCCACCCCGAGCCGCTCGCAGATGGCCTCCAGGCGCACGCCTTTCTCCAGGGCCTCGTCGACGTGGGCGAGCGTCATTTCTCGCTCTTCTCGTCCCCGGAGTCGTCCTCGTCTGCCAGGTG
>NZ_JABUMS010000104.1:0-252 GCF_013336705.1 Myxococcus sp. CA051A
AAAAATCAACTTCGTCGGCTCCGTGTCCGTGACGAGCGCAGGGACGACGTCCACTTCGGCTTCCTCGTCCTCGGCTGCTGCGTCATGCTCTTCCGAAGCCTCTATCCTCACATTTGATAGAGGCTCTAAACCCCTTCAGGGAAGTCGGGTTAGGGGCTGAGGGTTATGCCATGGAGGGGGGCGTCCATGGCGTGGCAGCCAAAGCACTGGACAGTGCAGCAGCTTGAGGAGCGGCGGCTTGCGGCCGGGAAA
>NZ_JABUMS010000105.1:0-252 GCF_013336705.1 Myxococcus sp. CA051A
CCTCACGGTGGTGGACGAGTGGACGCGCGAGTGCCTTGCCATCGACGTCGCGGGCGCCATCCGCTCTGGACGCGTAGTCGAGGTGCTCTCGAAGCTGGTGAGTCAAAGAGGGGCACCCAGGCACATGGGTCAAGTCCCGAATCGTGTGTAGTTGGTTCGGAGGGGGAACGGGGGAGGAAGGCTCCTTGGCGGATTCATTCAGCGGTGTCTGGGTTTGAAGTCAGCAGGGCCATGTCGAGGTAGCGGCGGTCA
>NZ_JABUMS010000106.1:0-246 GCF_013336705.1 Myxococcus sp. CA051A
CCTCACGGTGGTGGACGAGTGGACGCGCGAGTGCCTTGCCATCGACGTCGCGGGCGCCATCCGCTCTGGACGCGTAGTCGAGGTGCTCTCGAAGCTGGTGAGTCAAAGAGGGGCACCCAGGCACATGCGCAGTGACAACGGGCCGGAGTTCGTCGCCTCGGCCATCCTGCGGTGGGCCGCGGAGGCGCGCATCGAGCTGGCGCACATCGCGCCGGGCAAGCCCTGGCAGAACGGCACCGACGAGAG
>NZ_JABUMS010000010.1:0-405212 GCF_013336705.1 Myxococcus sp. CA051A
CGGCGGAGGCAGCAGCGGCGCCACACGCTGCCAGAAGGCGTCGGGAACGAGTTCGCGGACCATGCACTCAAGCTGGGGATGCCCTTCGTCGGTGGCCACCCCAGCCCTGACTTTTGTTAGGTCCTCTAAACCAGAGTTCGTGATTGACGTTCAGGCTGGGGAGCAGGCGGACGAGGCGGGAAGAGGAGTTCGCCTGTGAGGGCGAAGTGGTGCGGCACGTCGACTCCGCGCACGCCCGCACCTGGGACGTCTCAGCGGGCATCGACGTGCAACTGCTGCCCCTCACCCCGGCTGCGGGACTTCCTCGCGCGGGCACGCGCCTCGCGTCACGAGCACGGCCCGACCTCCGAGCCACTCACCGCACGGTGAAGGCGCGCGATGCGCCGTAGTACGGGCGCACGCGCCCATCCCAGCCCGACTTCCATTCGCCTTCATGCAGGATGCGATAGGTGCCTGGCGAGGCATCGCGAGGAATGCGCCACTCCACGAGGACGTGCGAGCACCCCAGCGTGGGCAGACAGTTCTCCCGCTCCCACCGGTAACGCGTCTCCCAATCACTGTCATCCGCCACGTCCACCCAGGCGCCGATGGAGCCCTTGCGCTGCACGCGCAGGTACGAGTCCTCCAGGCGCAGGTCGTTCTTCGGATGCGCACCCCAGAACGTGACGCGCACCGTGTCGCCGCGCGCGTAGGCCGGGCGAGCGTCGGTGAGCACCTCACCGAACTCCACCCAGAGCAGCTTGTCGTCGAACACCACGCCGGGCTGGAGGCTGGCCTGGATGTAGCGCAGGTCCGGAGGCGTGGGGCCGGGTGACACGGGCTGCCCGTCGCGCAGCGCCACGGCGAGCCCGTCGAAGCCCTGCTGGAGCGCGGCGAGCGTCCAGGGCCCAAAGTGCGTGGACGCGCCTTCATAGGACTGGCGGGCATACTCCTCGCGCGTGGCCACATAGCCCGCGTAGTCGTTGGCGAGCCCCGCGATGACGACCTCGGTGACGCCGACGGGCCCCAGCCGCTCCAGCACCGTCTGACGCAGGCGGCGCCCGGCCATCGTCGTCACCTCGAAGGGCACGGCCACCAGCGCGAGCGAGCCCACGGTGACGAGCTGGAGGGGCAGCACGTTGGGCGTCCACGGGTGCGGCAGCATGCTGCCCATCTCCAGGACGATGGGCTTCTCACCCTGGCAGGGCGTGGTGGTGAGCGCGCAGGTGAACTGACTCCAGAGGTCATGGAGGGTGGAGCACGACGCTCCCTCCACCCCATAGCCGGGCCCGTCCTCCGCGCCCGCCAGCATCGACACACCGATGGCGGCGGGACACGTGCGGCGCGGCTGACCATCCGTGTACGCGGGCGCCACGTCCACCGCGTCCATCTTCACGAAGGTGCGTCGGGAGTCCACGCCCCCGGTGAGCGGCGTCGTGGCGAGCGTCCACAGGTGCGCGGCGAAGTCGTGCTGGCGCCGCGCGGACAGCTCCGTGTCCTCGAAGTCGTTGGCCCCGCCGCCATTCGTCCCGCCGAGCACGTTGGGCGTGACGTCCCCTTCGTTGGACTGGGCGAACGCGGCGACGAAGGTGTCACCCGCGTCGTGCGCCTTCTCGAAGAGATAGGAGGCAAGGCCCTTGTTGTCGCCGCTGATGAGGTGGTTGTCGTTGCCCATCGACGTGGCATGGACGGCGAACCAGTTGATGAGCCCCACGTCGCGTCCATCCGTTCGTGTCAGGCGCACCAGCGTCATCCGCGTGTCCACGTCGTGGGCGTAGCGGGCACGCTCGGCGGAGGGGTTGAACCGGTAGGCCTCCGGCGAGCGATTGCGACTGGCGCCAAGCAACTCTCCCGTGGCCAGGCGCAGCGTGCCCGCTCCCAGCCGGGAGTGCGCGCGGGCAATGGAGGTGACGATGCCGGAGACGATGGCGTCGAAGCTCTGCGGCACGAAGCCGAAGGTGCTCAGGTTGTAGAAGGTGTGGTGCGAGAAGCCGCCCGGCCCCGAGTGCGTGTGCGTGGCGCTGATGAGAACGTTCTCGTCGGAGTAGACGTCGCCGAAGCGGGCGCGCAGCTTCTCCACCACCTGCGTCTTCACCGCCTGGAAGACCATGCCCAGGTCCGCGCTCACGAAGGCCACACGCCGCCCGTTGCACGGCGAGACGATGACGAAGGCCCGCGAGCGCAGGCGCTGGTGGATGCCCGCTGTCTGCTGCGAGAGCTGTCCGTAACCCATCATCCCCACCTCGGCGGCGGGGCCGGTGATGTCCCCCATGCCCGCACCGATGAGGAAGCGCGTGTTGCCCGCACAGGTGTCCCCGGACGCACCGCGCAGCGGAGCGACAGCCCCCTGGGCCACCGTCCCCAGGACGAAGCTCAGCGCCAGGACGAGCCGGAACAGATGTGCGCGCATGCCTTCCTCCAAGGCGCATGGGACGCGCCGCTCCAGGATGGAGCCCCTCATAAAGACTCTGCTGGCCCCCCGCACCCGTCCCGTCATCGCTCGTCAGCAGGCCCACACTCCCACCAGGCCCCAGGCACGCACGAAACACACCAGGAGTGCGTCCTCCCTGGGACATCACAGAGCCCCACCAGACGCACTCAAAACCGCCAATGACTGACGCGGTGAGCAGTCCTCGCGGGCCGCGAACCCGGGGCACGTCCTCCACCCAACCCACGGAGTTCGCTGTGATTTTTGAACCAGAACGGGCCTCCAGTGCCACCTTCGTCACGGTCTGGATTACCCGTGTTCACAGCAAATCAATTGCACCCAACATTTCAGTCAGGGATTCCCACTAGATGTCGATTTACACTTTACCCAGAGTGAACCCGGGTATATCCAGTTTCCTCGCAAAACAAAGCACTCCCATCAGCCTTCCGGAGCAAGCCATGAAGCGACTGTCGTATCTGGTTGTCCTTGCGTGCGCGGTGCTTTCCACGACGGCGTCGGCGCAGTTGTCCACGCGTTGCTTCACGGATGATCAACTCACCACCTACACGCTGTCGCAGGGGCGCAACAACTGGGCCTACAACTGCGGCTACATCACCGCGGCGAAGCGCGACTTCCTGAACTCCGAAGGCGAGTACCAGGTGTTCTCCGGCGGCTGTTTCTCCTTCACCGCGACGGGGCCCACCGCCACCTGCACCTTCTACATTCCCGCCGACACCGCCGCGCCCTGCATCCCCAACCTGGTCAAGCTCGGCACCTGCGTGACGGGCTGCTACACGGCGAAGGAGAAGGTCTCCTTCGGCGGTGAGTACTGGCCCATCTCGGACGCCTACGCCGCGGGCGTGCGCACGGTGACGGCGCTCACCCAGGACGCGTCGCTCGTCGCTCCGACGACGGGAGAGCAGACCATCCGCGCCTTCGTGGCCGGAGACACCGTGGAGGACGTGTTCGCGCTCGAGACGGTGGACGGCCGCCGCGTCGAAGTCACGTCCGAGCACCCCATGGTCACCGCCTCCGGTGAAATGGTGAAGGCCAAGACGCTGCAGAAGGGCGACCTGCTGCTGGGCACCACGGGCGAGAAGGTGGAACTGCGCGACGTCACCGTGTTCCGATACGAGGGGAAGACCTGGAACGTGCAGCCGGTCAGCCACGAGAAGATTGAGAACGTGCTCGACGTGGAGGGCCTGTTGACGGGCTCGGTGCGCTTCCAGAACGAGTGGGCGGACGACCACTACCGCCTGTCGCTGCGTGACGAGGCCAGCGTCGACGGCCTCTAAAGCAGCCTGCTTGAACCGACGCGAGAGCCCGCAGGGGGCATGGGCTCTCGCGTCCCACCGCGCTCGTCACTTCACGACAAGGACGCCATGCGAAGCATCCCAGGATGGTTTGCGAAGAAGGTGGCACGCGGTCTCGCGGTGGTGGCGCTGACCTGGAGTCCCCTGGTGCTCACGGGGACCGGGTGCGGCCCGACGGAGGACGCCTCCGAGCAGGAGGCGCCGCTCGACACCCGGGCGCACTCCTTCACGCCGATGGCGCCCTCGGGCGACTTCACCGCCCAGGTGACGCGCTACGAATACGAATTCGCGACGCAGACGGGCGCGGCGAAGTCCACGCTGTTGATGGACGTCTACCCCCCGGGCGGTGACTGCTTCGTGGTGAAGGCCCCCCAGGGCCTCACCGAGGTCCACTGGAATGGGAACCCCCCGCTGCGGTCCGAGTCCGTCGAGGACGGCATCCGCGTGTGTGGGCCGGGACTCTTCGCGGGCCAGGTGAAGCTGGAGGCGCGCTTCACCGTGCCCCTCCAGACGTATGACTTCACGCAGGTCGGCTTCTCCCGCCGCACGGACAAGGCGGGCAACACGTTCTCCTACCTGCTCAACTGGGTGGAGGGCTGCGACAGGTTCGGCCCCTGTGACGACCGCACGGACCAGCTCGCGCAGTATGTCTTCACCATCAAGCACGCGCAGAACGAGCGCGTGGTGTGCCCGGGCCAGCGCACCCGTCCGGACAACACCACGACGAAGTGCACGCTGACCGGGCTCACCAAGGCGCCCACGTACTCGTCCTTCGCCGTGGCATCCAACCCCGCCTGGGTCCCCAGCACGTTCACGGAGGTGTCCAACAAGTTCAAGCTGGTGTTCTACGAGGTGCCCGGCGGGAAGCTGGCGGCCTCGCTCAACGCCAACGACGTGAAGGCGTACCTGCACTGGATTATCGGTGAGTTGGGGCCACTGCCCTACGGCACGGAACTGCGCGTCGCGGGCGCGCCCACCGAGTGGCTGGGCGTGGAGCACCCCGCCAACCTCATCCTCCGCGAGGACCTGCCGGACCTGCGGCGCGACTACGCGAACATGACGATGCACACGCTGATGCACGAGGTCGTGCACCAGTGGGCGGGCAATCGCACCACGCTGTCGCGGCCCTTCGACTTCGTGTGGAAGGAAGCCATCGCCGAATACCTCACGTACCTGTACGAGCTGCGCGCGCGCCCCTCGGGCGAGGCGGAGCAGACGCGCGCGTACTGGGACCGGCTGGCGCGCACCGCGGCGTACTACCCGCAGCCGCAAGACGACCCGCCGCCCGTCTTCCTCTCGCTCGCGTCGGACGTCTACGGCACCGGGCCCATGATTCTCTTCCTCCAGTTGGAGCCGCTGCTCGGCCAGGACGCCGTCCTCCGGGGCATCAAGGGCTTCCTCGCCCAGCCCGGGGACCGGAGCGTCGACGACCTGCGCGCCGCGCTGGAGCAGGCATCAGGCAAGAACCTGGGCCCGTACTTCGACGCCTGGGTCCACGGCGCGGGTGACCCGGACTGGCCCTACTTCGAGGTGAGCACCGAGGAGGACGACGGCGACGTCACCCTCACCGCCATCCAACGCTCGGTCTCCGGAACGCACTACCCGGTCTCCGTGGACGTGCTGCTCGAGGGCGCCACGCAATCCAAGCTCGTCACGCTCAACTACGGCCTGGAGCCCGAGTCGGACACCCTCCACGTGACGGTGCCCTTCCCCGAGCCCGTGCTGCAGGTGACGGTGGACCCGGAGAACCGGGTGGTCAACCGCAGGTTCCTCGGAGTCTCCGACGAGCCGCCTCCGCCGCGCTGGCTGTTCTAACCCCTCTCATCGAATCGCGTCGTCATCGACAAGGAGCGCAGGCCCCATGAACGGACATCCCCCCGAGAGCGCCAAGCCAAAGCCTCCCAGACGCTGGCGGATGATGGGACCCGGGCTCGCGTTGCTCGTCCTCGGAGGCACGGGACTCTACGGACTCGTCACCCTGAAGGGCGCCGACACACCCTCCACCCCGCCGCCTCCCGCCGACACGGCGTCCCAGGCGCACAAGCCCACGAGTTCTCCACAGCCCACCGCGGCGCTCCCGCGACGCCCGGGCGCGCCCGCTCCCACGCCATCCGAGGCCGCGCCAGCCACCGACGAGGCCCGGGTGGCGAAGGAGCAGCGAGAGGCCGCGCGGGTGTCCGCGAGGGAGTACCGGGCCGGACGCTTCAACGCGTTCTTCCGCAAGGAGGTCTTCGTCGAGGAGCTCACGCGGGAAGGCGGCGCGCGCATCATCGGCTTGAGGAACGAGCTGGCGGACCCCACGGCGCTCCAGCAACTGCCGGCCGGCGCCCAGTTCCTGGAGACCAAGCCCGAGCCGGTGCTGGAGCGCATGGCGATGATTGACCTGCTCTTCGAGCTGGCACCCCAGGAGCCCACCGCCCGCGAGGCGATGACGTCGCTGGCGCTGTCGCCCATCGACAGCGCGCTGCCGGACTCGGTGAAGAAGGGGCTCGTCGGAGAGAAGTACGACCTGCTGTTCCGGCTCGCGCAGGTGGACCGGCAGCTGGCCGTCGACACGTACTCGAAGCTGGAGAACCCCCGGCTCAAGAACCTGCTGCGCGAGGCGCTCGTCGCCGGACTGGCGGAGTCGGGGGCAAGCCCCGACGAAGTCCAGCGGATGACAGCACACCTCTAATCCGCGGCCGTGATGGGCCCAGGAGCACCCTGTCCGCCGAGGGCGGAGGGGGCCTCGTGTGTCCCGAAGTGCCAGCGAGGAGGGCTCGCCCACCCATCCGGAGCCGGGTGGTCGCGCCCGCGCTGGAGCCGTGAAGCAACACCCACCAGAAGACAGGAGCGCGTCGTGACTCGGACTTGGAAACAGGGATTGATTGGAGCGTGCTGTGCCGTCGTGGGCGTCGCGTGCGGCGACGTCCCGGCGGACCCGGCCGAGGCGCGGGACAGCACCCGGCAAGCTCGGCAGACTCGGCAGGACGCCCTCGCCGCGCTGGGCCGCGTGGAAGTGGTCGACGTGGGGAAGGACGGCACCCCCAGCTTCATCCGGGGCCGGTTGGGCACGGCGGACACCGCGCTCGCGGCGCTCAGGGCCGGTGACGCGCTCGGGCCCGCGCTGCGCGCCATCGCCCCGGTGTTCGGGCTGCGCGCGGAGGAGCTGACGGTGCGCTCCAGCCGCGTGGATGACCTGGGCTTCACGCACATCCGCTATGACCAGACGCGCCAGGGCATCCGCGTCGTGGGGGGCGAGCTGGTGCTGCACGTCAACACGGCGGGCCTGGTGTACGCGGCCAATGGCTCGGCCCGAGGCGCTGGTGAGCCCGCGACGCTCGCGCGGTTCCCCATCGACGACGTGAAGCGCGCGGCGCTGGAGGGGCTCGACACGCTCGTCGTCGAGGGCGAGCCCCGCTTCGTCTACTTCCTGGGCGCCGAGGGCTCGCTGGCCTCCGCCTGGGAGGTGACGCGCGCGGGCACTCGCGAGGACTCGCCCGCCAGGGACCGCGTCTACGTGGACGCGGCGTCGGGCCGGGTGCTCGACGTGCAGCCGCTCATCCACTCCGCCCAGAATCGTCGAATCCACTCGGCCAACAACCAGTGGACCACGCCCGGCACCCTGCGCCGCATCGAGCTCGGCGCGGCCACGGGCGACAACCATGTCGACGTGAACTACGACCACGTCGGCACGACGTACGCCTGCTACGAGACGATTTTCGGTCGCGACTCGTTCGATGACCGGGGCGCCACCATCACCAGCACCGTGCACTACGGCGCCTCGTACGTGAATGCGTACTGGGACGGCATTCAAATCGTGTTCGGCGATGGCGACGGAGTGAACTCCGGTCAGCTCGGCCTGGATTTGGACGTGGTGTCCCACGAAATCACCCACGCCGTGACGCAGTACGAGTCGGGGCTCGTGTACCGCAACGAGTCCGGCGCGCTCAACGAGAGCCTGTCGGACATCGCCGCCGCCATCTGCGAGAGCTGGGCTCGCGGCGGCGCCATCGACGCGGACGTCTGGAAGATTGGCGAGGACATCTGGACGCCGAACATCGGCGGGGATGCGCTCCGCTACATGGACAACCCCACGCGGGACGGCTCGTCCAAGGACTACTACCCCGAGCGCTACACGGGCACCGCGGACAACGGCGGTGTGCACTGGAACTCGGGCATCCAGAACCTGGTCTTCAAGCTGCTCGTGACGGGCGGCACGCACCCGCGCGGCAAGACCCCCATCAACGTGGCGGGCGTGGGCATGAACCGCGCGGCGCAGACCTTCTACTTCGCCGCGACGAACTACTACACGTCCACCACGACGATGTCCCAGGCCAAGGCCTACACCGTCCAGGCCGCCCAGGACCGCTACGACGCCTCCGTCGTGAACGCGGTGCGCGACGCCTGGGGCGCCGCGGGCGTGCCGTAGGCGACTCCAAGCGCAGTCCATTCCCAATCACCTCAAGGAGAACCCATGAAGAATGCCTTCATCGCCGTCGCAGTCTTCTCTGTCTGTCTTTCGAGCACCGCCCTGGCGCAGCTGTCCACGCGCTGCTTCCAGGATGACCAGCTCACCACGATTGACCTCGCGCGGGGCCGCAACGCCTGGGCCCGCAGGTGCGGCCTCATCACCGCCACGCGCGAGGCGTACCTGAACACGGAGAACGAGTACCAGGTCTTCACCAACGGCTGCTTCGCGTACCCGGCCGTGCCCGCGGGCTCGTCCTGTACGTTCTTCGTCCCCGCCGTCGAGTCCGCGGAGTGCATCACCGGCCTGAACAAGCTGGGCACCTGCGTCGCCGGCTGCACCACGCCCAGCCAGAAGGTCGCCTTCGGTGGGCGGATGCTGCCGGTGCCGGAGGCGTACGCGTCCGGCCTCACCACCGTGACGGCCCTGAGCCCTGACTCAGAGGCGGGCTTCCTGCGTTATGGCGAGCAGACCATCCGCAGCTTCGTCGCGGGCGACACGCAGGAGGACATCTTCACCCTGGAGACCCAGGAGGGTCGCCGCCTGGAAGTGACGGCGGAGCACCCGATGGTCCTGGAGGACGGGACGATGGTGAAGGCCCGCACGCTGCAGGCCGGCGACACGCTGCTGGGCGCCGACGGCGTGAAGCTGCACCTGAGCCGCGTCACCGTCTTCAACTTCAAGGGCCAGGTCTGGAACGTCCGGCCGGAGAGCCAGGTGAAGCTCGAGAACGTGATGAACGCGGAGGGCTTCCTCACCGGCTCCGTGCGCTTCCAGAACGAGTGGGCCCAGGACGACTACCGCCTGTCCCTGCGTGACGACGTGGACGTCAGCGGCCTGTAGGCCCGCGCGTTGAGCCCTCGGGTTGGGACTCCGGCTGTGTGAATCGCCGGAGTCCCAGCCTCCCCTCAGCGGGGCGCGTCGGGGGTGAGCGGCTGAAGGGGGCACTGCTCGACGGGCAGGAGGCACGGGTAGGAGTAGCCGCAGTCCTGGCTGCACGAGTAGCGCGTCTCCGAGCCGGCGCAGTAGCCGTCACCGCAGTAACCGCAGTCCGCGGCGCAGCTGTACACGCTCTCCGTCCCATTGCAGGCGCCGTCTCCACACGCCGAGCCGCAATCTCCGGGACAGGTGGCCGTGGACTCGCCCGCGCCGCACGTCCCGTTGCCGCAGGGATTGGGGCAGCCGCAGTCGACCGGGCACGAGTAGACCGACTCGCCATTGCACCAGCCGTCTCCGCAGTAGCAGTCGGCGGGACACGTCCCCTCGCTCTCGCCGAAGTCACACGTGCCGTTTCCGCACACGGTGGGCGCGCCGCAGTCCCAGGAGCAGCTCCACGAGTCCTCGAGCGGGCCGCAGTACCCGTCGCCGCAGGAGTTCTCGCACTCGTAATAGGGGCACTGGGGCTGCAGCGGATCCACCACCTCGCCCGGCCGGAGGTACTGCAACGGGCACTGGCAGATAGGGAGCGCCTGGGAGGACTCACCGAGCGCTTCGCGCGAGTCCTCGGGGTCCACGGGATTGCAGGCCACCCACGTCAGGCAGGCCACGACCACCGAGAGACGCTGGACGAAGCGGCCAGGGGCCGCCGCGCTCATGTAGGGCCCGCCGTGTCACGCGGGGCGTGCTGGAGCCACGTGGGCCACGCGGGCTCGGAGTCGTCCAGGTACGCCAGCACGGAGTCCCGCGGGAGCGACACGGTGCTCGCCGCCACACACGAGCCGAGCATGACGAGCCCCGCCACACAGGGCGCGCTCGCGGAGACGGGCACGAAGAACTGACAGCTGTTCGTGGAGCACGGGTACTGGAAACAGCCGTTGGCGAAGACCTGGTACTCGCTGTCCGCGTTGAGGATGGCCTCCTTCGCGGCGGAGATGTAGCCGCACTTGCGCGCCCACGCGTTGCGCCCCGGGACTTGCTGCGGCGTGAGGTTGTCATCCCCGCCGCACCGGCCGCTGAGCTGCGCCCAGGAGGGGCTCGCGAAGCCGACAAAGACCAGACCAACGACGAGCCAGAGCTGCTTCATGCCAACCTCCACGAGGGGTGCATCTCAAGGTGCCGCGAAAAACCGACGTCGCTCCCGAGTGCCGCGCGGCTAGGGCTCACCACGAGTCGTGGAGCCCAGGAGGACCTCCACGGAGTCCGGCGTCGTCCACGCCAGGTCGGGGAAGCCATCCGCGTCCAGGTCCTCGGCGACCAGGGACGTGGGCGTCACACTGGACGCCACGCGCATCGGAGCCCCCAGCTGTCCGTCCGCCGCTCCGAGCAGCAGGTAGACGCCCCCGGACATCCCGGCGTGGGCGATGTCGCTGCGCCCGTCCTGGTTGAAGTCCGCGACCACCACCTCTCCTGGCTCGTTGGCGAGGATGGATTGGGTGGAGGTGAAGCCGCCCTTGCCGTCGCCCAGGTGCAGGGAGAGGTAGCCGCTGTCCGACAGGCCATGGGTGATGACGAGGTCCAGCTTGCCGTCGCCATTCACCTCCACGGGAGCGAGCCGGAAGGGCTCGTCGTCCGCGGACCCGCTGAGCTTGAGCGGAGGGACGGCGGTCAGCTTCTCGTCCTTCCTGGCGAGCAGGATGTCCACGGTGAAGCTGTTGGTGTTGAGCACCAGGACGTCGGGCAGCGCGTCGTCGTTCACGTCCGCGACCACCAAATCCCGGGGCAGTCCGGTGACGGAATGCGGCACGGCCTCACCGAAGGAGCCGTCGCCCCGGCCCTTGAGGGAGGTGATGTTCCAGAAGCCCGCCGAGCCCGCGTTCTTGGTTATCGCGTCGAGGTGCCCGTCCCCATCCAGGTCCGCCACCCGCACCTGCTGCGAGTGATTGCCCAGCGAGTAGGGGATTCCCGCCAGGAACGCGCCATCCGCTGTGCCCAGGCGCACCGTGAGGGCGTTGGAGAAGTGGCCGACGATGAGCAGGTCCTGGCGGCCGTCACCATTCACGTCGCTGACGGCCACGTCCATGGGCGTGGTCCCCGCGGCGAGGCACCGGGGCGCCGCGAAGCCTCCCCTCCCCACACCCTGGTGGATGCAGACCTGCTCCTCCTGCGAGGCCACGAGGACCAGGTCCTTCACGCCGTCGCCGTCCACGTCCGCGACGTGCAGCCCTCTCGCCTTGGAGCCTCCCGCCGACAGCGTCACGCGGGCCTCCGGGAAGCCGAGCCATTGGGCTTCCGCGAGGACTCTCGGGGAGATGGTGGAGGACGTACACGCCAGCCCCGCGCAGCAACCCAGCAGGAGGTGGTGAAAGCGGAACATGGTGCGTCCTAGGGCTGGAGGAGGGGAACCGCGAAGGGGTCCCCAAGGGCGCGGGAACATGAAGGGTCCGACGATGGACAGGCCGCGGTGAGCCCACCGGGACACCCACAGTCCACGGGGCAGGTGTTCACCGTCTCCGCGGTGCAGATTCCGTCACCGCACCAGCAGTCGCCCGGACAGGTGGCCTCCGTCTCCGCGCCCGCCTGACAGAAGCCGTCCCCGCACCCCAGATGGCAGGAGCCCATGCAGGAGTCGGACAGCGAGGAGACCTGGGCGACAGGGCACGTGCGGACGGCCTGGCCTTGCGTGCCGAGCGCGCCAGGCGGCGGGAGGTCTTCCCTAGCGCCACAGGCCGCGAGCAACGCCAGCGAGAACCCCACCAGCCAGCGCCACGGCCCCGGATGCGAAGCACGTCGAGCCTCGCACACTCCGGGTATGAGATGACGAAAGCGGAGTCGATTCAGCATGTCAGCCCCACGATAAGGGGTTTCGCTATATTCTCGGAACGCTGGCGTTCCCAGTCATTCAATGACAAGCGTGGTTTGGGACACACACCCCTGTCAAGGAAGCGTCCTCGGGAGACTCCATGCGCCGCAAGCGGCTGCACGTTGTCGGGTTGGCTGCGTTCCTGCTCCTGTTGGGGCTGGGAGCCGTGTGGTGGAAGCAAGCGGGGGAAGCATCTTCCGCCCCGGTGGGAAACGCGGCGCCGATGGTGCGGGCTTCCACGAGCCCACCACCCGCCGAGACCGTCCCGGACGCGCGCGACGAGGCCGGAAGACGCGCCTGGGTGCCGGGCACGCTCCACCGTCACGCGTTGAGCCTGGGGCTGACAGTGTCCTTTGGCCAACAGAAGACCCCGGCCGTGGCCACGGCGCAGGGCATGCGCTTCGCCCTCCAGGGTGAGTGGGACGTGGGCATCGTCTCCGCCGAGGCAGACACCGTCCTCGTCCGCCTCCACCTGAGACCGGCGAGCTTCGGGCTGGAGGTGGAAGGGCAAGGGGCGCTGTCGCCCGAGACACGGCAGGCGATGGTGGCGGCGCTGTCGCTGCCCTTCTTCGCGACGCTGGACAGGACGGGCGCGGTGTCGCTGACACACTTCGAGCAGGGCGTGGACGAGCTGGCGCGCGGGCTGCTGCGCTCGGTGTTGGCGTCCTCCCAGTTCGTGGTGAACGGCGTCCCCGGGACGACGTGGCGAACCGAGGAGCAGGACACCTCCGGCCAGTACGTCGCGGAGTACCAGCGCCAGGGGACGAGCCGCTTCGACAAGCGCAAGCGGGCCTATACCTTCGTGGCCACGCCGCAGGGACTCCAGCCGCCAGGCACGGAGCTGCGCATGAGCGTCAGCGGCGGCTCCACGTTCGAGCTGGGCGAGGGCGCGTGGCTCCAGAGCCTCCAGACGCGCGAGCAGCTCACGGTGGAGCCGGGCGAGGGACTGCCCACGGTGACGAACGCGACGGAGCTGACGTTGCGCCTGATGGAGCGTCGGCAGGAGCCCTCATTGCGCGACGCCTTCGCCGCGCGAGCGGGCTTCTTGAACACCGCCGCGCTGGCCACCTTCCAGGGGCAGGCGACGGACCCGCTCGCCCATCATCGACAGGTGCTCGGCTCGCGTCGCTTCGAGGACATCCTCGCGGACCTGCTCGCGCTGCCCACCGACGAGAAGGCCCGCGACGACGCACGGACGCGGGCCCTGGAGCAACTGCGCGCCCTGCTGCTGCTCCACCCCGAGGAGGCCGCGCGAATCCCCGCGCTGCTGCGCTCGAAGGACCTGTCCCCATTGGCCGCGAGCGCCATGCTGGGCGCGCTCTCCGCGGCGAGCACGCCCGAGTCCCTGCGCGCCCTGGCGTCGGCCACCGTCGACGCCGCGCTGACGACGGACGTGCGCATGGACGCGGTCTCCGCGCTGGGCATGGCGGACAACCCCATCCGCGAAGGCGTGGACACGCTGCGCCAGTTGTCGCGGAGCGAGGACCCGAGGCTGCGGGGCACGGCGACGCTGGCCCTGGGCAACTCCGCGCTCCAGCTGAACGACACCGACGCGCGCGGCTCGGAGGCGCTGGTGCAGGAGTTGAAGAACGACTACCGCGCCGCGACGAACGCGGAGCAGCGGGCCCTGTTGCTGCGCTCGCTGGGCAACACGCGGGCTCCGGGCGCGCTCGAGTCCATCGCGGACGCGCTGCGCTCCGACTCCGTGAAGGTCCGCGAGGCGGCCATGGTGGCGCTGCGGGGGATTCCCGGCCCGGAGGCGGACCGCCTGCTGCTGGAGCGTCTGGTGAACGACCCTGTCTCGGAGGTTCGCCGGGGCGCGGTCTTCGCCTGCGGCTTCCGTCCCCTGGAGCCCCTGCTGCTGCCCGTGCTGGGACAGGCGCTGCGCGAGGACGTGTCCGACGGCGTGCGCTCCGATATCATCCAGCTTCTGGGCCAGCACCGGGGCAACACACCCGGCGCCCTGGCCCTGCTGCGCTGGGCAAGCCAGCATGAGCGCAATCCCGACATCCGTCGCATGGCCACCACGTACGTGGAAACCCCCACCACACCTGTTCCCTCTCAGTCAGCGCCCTGAAGTTGACGCGACGGACCGTGGAAAGTCAGACATACCGACCCGGCTCGCACCGTGTTTTCACGAACCAATCACATCCAACGACTTCACCCGGAGTAAATAATCGGCCTTCCACCCATCCCCCGGAGGCCCACATGAACAGGGCACTGTCGCGCTTCGTCGCGATGATGCTGGCCGTGGTTCCAGGACTCGGCGCAGCGCAGAGCTACGTCGACCCGAACCCCTACGTCGTCCAGCCCTCGAAGTATCCCTTCGCCGTCTACGCCCCGGGCTACACGCTCAACAACAAGGTGGCGTGGGAGTCGCAGGTCGCGCCGTTCGTCCCGGGTGCCAGCTACACGACGACCCAGGAGTACGCCATCCTCCAGGACGAGACGAACCGGACGGGAGGCCAGCTCCAGTACGACGCGTCGGATTTCACGCACAACATCGACGTCCAGCAGGCGGTCATCCCGGAGGCGTTCCAGCACCAGGTCCCTCCTCCGACGGAAATCATGCCGTGGACCAACCCGTCGCAGACGTTCAACAAGTCCTATGTGCGCACGGAGAAGTTCGGCAACAGCCTCTTCGGCGCGGGCTACCACCTCAACGCGCTGCTCACGGCCGAGACGGCGACCATCAACGCGGACAAGAAAGTCGTGGCGGTGGCGGACGGCAGGCTCTTCGCCGCAGTGTTCTCCTCGGAGCACGACGTGGTGCGCGGGCGCGCCCAGGTGGTGGGGCAGAACGGCGGCGACAACAGCGGCACGGCGGCGCTCTACGTGCTGGGCCAGGAGGTCTGGTCCACCAGCCTCTACGCCACGTACTCCCCGCCTCCCATCAACTGGAGCCGGACGTTCTTCTCCGCCTCCAAGACGTTCATGGTGGGGCCGGTGCCCATCACCGTGAAGGCGTCGCTCTCCGGCGGCGTGAAGCTGGCGGTGCAGGGGCTCATCGGCCCCACGGTGGCGCGGCTGTCGGCGATACCGGGCGGCTGGTCCAACGTCGCCGCGTCCGCGTCGGTGGACGTCATCATCGTCGCCTTCGGCGTGGAGGGCAGCCTGGCGCTCATCAACGCCACCCTGCCCGCCTCGGGCGAGGTGTTCTGGCCCGTCTGCACGCTCGACTGGAAGCTGAAGACGGACCTGGACCTGAACACGCTCTCGGGGACCCTGAAGGCCTTCGCCCGCGTCCGCATCCTCTTCTTCAAGAAGACCTGGTGGGTGACGATTGCCCAGTGGGCCGGCATCACCCACAAACGGACGCTGCTGGGAGTCGAGGGCTCACAGCCCCTGGGCATCTGTAGCTGACGCGCTGAAAGAAGACGCTCCACCTCGCGGGCCAGTCACGCGCGCGAGGTGGAGTCAGTCGCCGCCCGGGCTCACAGGCCGTGACGGGCGACGGTGTCCAGCGGGGACGAGGCGTGCAGGGCCACGCGGAAGGTGGTGCCCACGCCCACGGACGACTCCACGGAGATGTGGCCGCCCAGCGCGGTGACGATGGTGTCGCAGATGGACAGGCCCAGGCCCGTGCCCAGGCCCGCGGACTTGGTGGTGAAGAACGGGTCGAAGATGCGGCGCAGGTGCTCCGGAGGGATGCCGCCCCCCGTGTCGCGCACCTCCACCAGGACACGGTCGCCGTCTTCCGGCCGCGTGGTGATGCGAATCTCGTTCGTCTCCGACTGGCCTTCTTCAATCGCGTGCGCGGCGTTGATGACCAGGTTGAGGAACACCTGGAACAGCTTGCCCTCGTTGCCACGCACCGGAGGCACCACGCCGTAGCTCTTCACCAGCCGCGCCCGGGGACGCACCTCGCTGGCCGCCATCTGCGCCACCGAGTCGAGCACCCGGTGCACGTCCACCGGCTCCTCGCGGTTGTCCTCCACGCGGGAGAAGACGCGCAGCTGGCGGACAATCTGCCGCATCCGCTCGGCGCCCTCGCGTGCGTCGTCCAGCACCTGGCGGCACTCCACCAGGTCATCGGGCGTCAGCGGACGCGCGCGCGGGCCCACCGTGGCGTGCAGGAAGTCCAGGTTGGAGAGCACGTAGGCCAGCGGGTTGTTCAGCTCGTGCGCGATGCCGGCGGCGAGCAGGCCCATGGAGGCCATGCGGTCGGCGAGGATGAGCTGCGCCTGGGAGCGCTTCCGCTCCGTGAAGTCGCGCGCCATCGTCACCCAGGCGGGAGCCCCGTCGAAGACGACGGCCAGCGTCACCAGGTCCGCCACCACCGTCTCGCCGTCGCGGCGCACCAGCGGCACCTCCACCGCGCGCGCCGCCCGTTTTCCCTCCAGCGCCTGGCCCAGGTAGAGCTGCGCCGCGCTCCGGTCCTCCTCGCGCACCAGCTCCAATACGTGCCGGCCCACCAGCTCCGACGCGTCCCGGTAACCCAGGTACTGCACCAGCGCCGGGTTCACCGACAGCAGCACGCCGTCCCCCACGTGCACCATGACGGGGTCCGGGAAGGCTTCGATGAGCAGGTGGACGCCGGCCTCGGTGCGCCGCAGCGTCGTCTCCGTGCGCACGCGCAGCGCCTTGTCCGTGCGCTGCTCCAGCGCGAGCGACAGCGTGCCCGCGGCGCCCGACAGGAGGTTGACCTCGATGGGCCCCCAGGGCCGCGCCTCGCGACAGTTGTCGAAGCCGATGACACCGAAGAGCTGCCCATGCACGTGCAGCGGCAGGAGCAGCACCGAGCGCACGCCCTGCGCCTCCAGCATCGGCCTCAGCACGGGCGTGAAGCTCCAGGGCAGGCCCTGCACCGGCTCGCCGCGAATCAGCGCGGAGGCCTGCTCGGGCAGCAGCGCCTCCAGGAGCGGCAGGCCGTGCATGTTCGGGTCCTCCAGGTTGGGAGGAATCCCCGGCTCGCACCACTCCGCGCGCTGCGAGGCGAGCGGCGCGCCTTCCGCGCTGCGGTGCATCTCGAAGACGTAGACGCGGCTGGCGGCGGACACGCGGCCCAGCGGCTCCACCACGGAGGCGTACAGGTCCACGGGGAGCTGGTGCGGCATCATCCGCCGCTGCACCTCCACCATCGTCTCCAGGTAGCGCTCGCGCGTGGCGACGGCCTCCTCGGCCCGACGGCGGGAGTCGATGTCCAGCAGCGTGCCCACCACCTCGCCAGGCAGGCCCGGCACGCTCCGGGCGGCCAGCACCACCCACCGCGCCTCATCGCCCACGGACAGGCGCAGCTCCTGGCGCGCGTCGGGCAACCGCTGCGTGGCCACCGCCTCCAGCAGGGTCCTCGCCGCCTCGCGGTCCGGGGGGTGTACGGCCTCCAGCAGCGGATGGCCCTGGAACACCGCGCCGAGCGTCCCGGTCAGCTTCTCCCAACCGGGCCCCAGGTAGGCGACGCGGCCGTGGGCGTCGAGCTGGAACACCACCTCGCTGAGCAGCCCCTCCAGCACCTGGAGACGCCGCGCCATCGCGGCCCCGCTGTCTGGGGATGACGAGGGTGCTCGGGAGGAATGGCCACCCGCGCTCGCCTCGGGAACCGGTACCGGGGCCTCGACACGCCCCACGTCCCGCCGCTCGTCTGCCACTTCGGCCTCCTGCGCCCTCGGCGGGGGTCCAGCGTCCAGGCAGCGCACATGGCTGCCAGAAGCCTGTCCAACACCCTGTGCCCCTCCCGGTGGCGACGTCTTCTCCAGCATAGAGCCGGCGAATGTCGGGAAGTCAATGAAGGCGGAGAAGGTTCACTCCTGGTCGCCCGGTTCCCACCCGCCCGGAGCCCCCGAGCGGTGGCGCTGGCGACGGTCCCCGAGCACACGGGCGGGCACCCCACCGACGACGGCCCAGGCAGGCACGTCGCGAGTGACGACGGCGCCCATGGCCACCACGGCGTGGTCCCCCACCGTGACGCCATCCGTCACGCCCGCGTTGGCACCTATCCACACATCCGCGCCCAGGGTGATGCCCTGGGAGGTGACGGGCTGGTCTCGCACGGGGCGGTCCGGGGCGAGGCCGTGGTCGAAGGCATAGAGGGTGGCGCCGGTGGCGATGCGGGTGCCCTCGCCGATGCGGATGCCGCCGGCGCCGCCGTCCAGGCTCACGCGGGCGTTGAGGCTCACCCGGGGCCCGAGGACGACGGGGCCGTGGACGAAGGCATCCGCGGCGATGCTGCACCCGGGGCCGATGACGACCGCGCGGCCGGGCTCGGCGAAGATGCGCGCCTCCGGGGCGATGAAGCAGCCCTCGGCGATTTCGACGGTCTCCAGCTCACGCAGGCGCTCCTGCACCTCGCGCTGCCACGCGTCCGCCCACTCGCGGTGGCGCGGCTTGAGGGAGAAATAGAGCCACGGCATCCACGAGAGCCGGAGCTTGTGCTGCTCACGGCGGAGCGCGTCCAGGTCCACGCCCCCTGCCTACCATGAGCCCCGGGGGTTCGGGGTGGGCGAGCAGGCGGGGGCTCAACCGTGCCGGGACTCCACGGTGAAGTGGCAGCGCTCGCGCTCGGCGGCGATGACGTCGGTGTCGACGGGGACGGGCTCCAGGCGCAGGACGACGTCATCCGGCTCCCAGCGGTAGGGCTCGCCGTTGAGCGACACGCGGCCCTCGGCCACGGCGCGCGTGGCTTCGAGCAGGGGCAGGTGGGCCAAGTCTCTCATCATCGCCTCGAAGCGGCCCTGACGCGCGGGGTCCACGAAGCGGAAGCGGGCCCGGGCGACCACGGCGAGGTGGTACCACATGGGCCGTGAGGCCACGCCGGCGAGGCCGAGTCGTTTGGCCATCAGCACGAACATCTCGGTGGCCTCGCGCGCGAGGCCGAGGCCGGGGACGTCCTGGCCTGGGAGCTGGGGGCGACGCTCGCTGAAGCGCGCGCGGGGATGGCGCAGGCTCAGCCAGTTGACGAAGAAGAAGGGCTCGCCCGCGATGGTGCGCCGCTCCACGACGGCGTCGACGAGCAGGTGCTCCTGTCCGCCCGCGCGGCCCAGGACCTTGATGCGGTCTCCGACGCCGGTGGAGCCCACCTCGACACGCGGCCGGCTGTAGCCCAGGCGCTCCACCTGCCACAGCAGGCCATAGCGGAAGAGGGCGTACTCCAGTGACTGCGCGGTGTAGTAGCCGAGCACGCGGGGCTGCAACGTGCCGCCCAGGCCGAGCGAGCCCTCCAGGTCCTCCAGCGTGAGCGGCTCATCGAGCGGCTCGCCTTCCTGCGAGAGCAACCGGGAGATGCGCTGATAGCGGGCGCTCAGCGGGTCATAGCGCGCCTTGATGCGGCGGCCGCCCATGCCGGACAGCACGAGCACGGTGCCAGCGAAGACCTTCCAGGACTCGGCATGGTAGCCGCCGCCGGGGAGCCACACGCTGGGCACACCGCGCAGCGTGCGCGCCAGGAGCTGGTCTCGTCGTCGCGCGCCTTGCACGGTGAGGCCCACGCGTCCGAAGCGATCACCCGCGAGCACGTCGCAGCCGGCGATGACGAAGGCGAGGTCGGGCTTGGGCATGCGCGACAGCGTGGCCTCGAGCAGCGCGAGGTAGCCGTCGTCGGTGATGCCCTCGGGCACGCGCGTCTCGTCGACGCCTTCGGGCAGCGAGCCCCAGTCGCTGCCGGACAGCGAGCCAATCCAGACCTTCGGATGTCCGGCCAGACATTCCGCCGTGCCGTCGGGAGGGTGGGCGTCGAGGTCGAGGACGACAGTCTGCCCTTCGTAGCCATCCGCGTTGAGGGAGGCGAGCGCGATGGCGATGTCGTTGACGGCGCAGAAGCCGCCGCCGCGACTGGGGGCGGCGTGGTGGAAGCCGCCGGACATGTTCACCACGGGGCCACGGCGGCCGAAGGCGAGGCGCGCGGCGCCGAGGGTGCCGCCACAGACGAGACGCACGTTGGACAGGAGGGTGTCCACGGGCACTTCGGACGGGTCCACGGCGTAGATGCGAGCCAGGGTCTCCGGGAGGCTGAGTGACTCCAGGTAGGTCGCGTCGTGGACGCGGGACATCTCCGCGTAGCTCACGGGCCTGGGCCGGTAGACGTCCGAGGGGCGGACGACGTGCTTCTCCAGCAGGTACCAGGTGGTGAAGTCGACGCCGCGGGGTTCGACGCCGACGGTGGACTCGATGCCGGTGAGGGGGAGTCGGTAGTCCTCTTCGTAGAAGATGGGGACGTGCTCGCTGCGCAGCGAGGGGAACCACCGACCCAGCCAACTCCAGACGCTCATGCCGCGAACCTCGCGGAAGAGGGGAACGGTCGCGGTGGGGAGGGACGGGAGAGACAGCGCACGGGGCCGTGACTTTCGCCCAGAGGGCGCCTCGTGGGGGCTTTTTCGTGAGGCACAGGGTGGGGCGCGTTCATGCCCGACGCTGGGACCGACGCCCTCTCGGTCTCCTGGAGGCCGAGCAGCCCCGCTGGACGAGTCGTTGGCCTACTTCTGCACGGAGAGGATGAGCCACCGGCCGACATCCACGGCGTAGACGATGGGCGTGTCCGAGAGGCTGGGTCCTTGAAGGTCGCGACACGCATCCGCGCGAACCGCGAAGCTGACGAAGACGATCTTCTCAGGACCAGGAACAGCGGTCACGTCGTAGGACTCACGGCGCAAGGCGCAAAGCTCGGTGGGGGTCGCGTCTCGCGGAGGCTTGGTTCCCAGGGGAAGAAAGTCCTCCATGGCGAAGGCAATGGCCGCCGCGATGGGACCAGGGAGCACGTGTTGCCCTTCCGTGGGCAGGACGACGGGGAACTTGTAGTGCGCTGCTTCCTCAGGCGTGACCTTCGCGGGTCGAGGGCTTGAGCGAAACAGCGCGCACCCCGACAACAGAATCAGCCCGAGCGATACCAGCGACATGCGACCCATGCGTCCACCACTACAACATCTGCGCCCTTCGAGGACTCAATTACCTGTCATTCCACCTCGCGCCGCGTCTCTTCACGCAAGGCCGGGCTGCGGCGGCGCAGTCCGCGCGCCACGAGCGCCGTCAGCAGCGCCCACGCGAGCCCCGCCACCCAGCCGCCCAGCACGTCCGTGGGGTAGTGCACCCCCAAGTACACCCGTGTCAGCCCCACCAGCAGCGGGAGCAGCAGCGCCACCATGAGGATGTATGCCTTCACGCGCCTGCTCTCCGCGAGCTGCGCCAGCAGCGCTCCCAGCGTGAGGTACACGATGGCCGACAACATCGTGTGTCCGCTCGGGAAGCTCGTGGTCATCACCTGCTTCAGGTGCGGCACCACCGAGGGTCGCGGCCGGGAGAAGAACTGCTTCAGCGCCCCGTTCAGCAGCGTCCCACCCACCGTCGCCACGAGCACCAGCAGCAACGTCCGATAGCGCCGCACCAACACCAGGAAGCCGCACACCGCCAGCGTCACCAGGAACAACACCGGCGCGCCCCCCAGTGACGTCACGTCCTCCGCCGTGAGCCGCAACCACCACGGCCCCCTCGGCACCAGCGGGTCCTCCGGACTTCGCAGCGCACGCAACACCCGCTCGTCGAAGTCCTGCGTCTCCCCCTCCGACACCTCGTCCGACAACGCGATGAACCCGAGGCAGCACACGCCCAGCAACAGCAGCATCCCGAAGAGCCGCGTCACCGCCACGTTCTGCTGGGACATCCTCGCCCACAAGCCACGCCACATATCCGTGGCACTATGCCTGGGCTCACGCACGGAGGCCCGCGTGACTTACGGACTGTCGTCTCGTGGGCTCCGGCCCCATCACCGGAACCCACGGACACGCATCAGGGCTCCAACGGAAACGGCATACCGGAACTCGCCTCTCCCTCGGGCTTCACCACCGCGAGCGACACCCGCTCCGCTCCGGAGCCCTTCGCCAGTTGCATCACCTTCTTCACGTCCCCATACGTGAGCGACTGGTCCGCCTTGAGCAGCAGGCGCCGCCCAGGTTCCTGCCGCAGCACAGCCTTGAGCTTCTCCTGGAAGACACGCTCGTCCGGATAGGCGTCGGACTCCACGAACAGCTTCCGGTCCGGCGTCACCGAGAGGACCAACGGGTCGGGCCCGTCCTCTTTCTCGATGTGCTCCGCCTGCGGAAGCACCACGTCCTTGCCTCGCGTCATCATGGGCGTCACCACCATGAAGATGATGAGGAGGACGAGCACCACGTCGACGAGGGGCGTGACGTTGATGTCACTCTTCACTCCACCCCGGCCACCACCGATGGACATGCCCATGCGCGACTGCTCCTTGCAGGAAGGGACAGCCTCATGGGTACACGGGCACGAAGACCCGTTGGCGGGCGGACGTCCCGCGTCGGGTCATCGTTCCGTCACGACATGGGAGAACTTCTACCTGCCCAGCCGGAGCCGGTCCTGCCCCGCGCTGCCCAGGGCCGCGCCGAACACGCAGAAGAAGTGCAGCACGAGGCCCGGAAAGATGAAGAACCAGTACCCCGCGCCGACGAAGCAGAACCACAGGATGGCCCGGAACAACTGGCCCTTGTAGAGCTGGCCCAGGCCCGGGATGAAGAACGACAACACCCCGGCAATCAGGGAGTTGAAGCGGCGCTCGCGGATGATGTCGGTGGTCATGACGGCCTCCAGTCCTCCGCTCTTAAAAGCGGGCTCCCCGAAACGAAAATCCCGCCCGTCCCTCAGGGCACCGGGCGAGCAGACGGGGCCGGCGTCAACACCATCCCATCCAGGACACCATACGCATACGCCGCCGCGAAGACATAGGCCCCCACCAGGTACGTCACGTTGAGCGTCCGCGCCGTCCCCGCGTCACTCGCGCTGTAGCGTCCGTCCGCCCCCCGCATCGAGAGCGAGGTCCCCAGCGAGACTCCCGCCACCACGAGCCCCAACCCCTGCGTCACCGCCAGCGCCGCCCCCATCCCCGAGCGCCCGTGCTTGAAGTGCCCCACACCAAAGGGCGCCAGATACCAGGCGCGAGTCAGCGTCGGCGAGGCAGGCACCTCGACCCGTTGCACGGCCTCGACGATGGGTGTCGGCGGCGGGAGCAGCCGAGGACGCCGCTCCGCGCTCAGCTCCGCGATGCGCGTCTGGTGCTGAGCACGCGCGTGCTCCACGAACGCAAGGAAGTCCGGCGGATACAGCAACGGGTCCAGCACCGAGTCACCGTGCACGGCCAACCCTCGCACCACCTCATCCTCCGCGCGGGCGAGCTCTTCTTGCGCGTGGAAGGTGGCCGCGAGCAGCAGGTGCGCCTCCGCCTCCAGCACGTCCCCATCGAGCCGCAGCGGATAGAGCAGGGACTCCAGCTCGGCACGGGCCCGCGGCAGCTCGCCGGACTGGTAGGCACCGCGCGCGCCGTCGAGCGGGGACGCCGCGAGCACCATCATCACCAGGGCCGCGCTCATCACGGCGTCACGTCCAGCGCCACTTCGAGACGACGACCCGCGACCACGTCCACCTCTCGCTGCAAGGGCAGCGCACCCGCGCGGCGCGCCGTCACCGTGTGTCGCCCATGCTCGACCGGCACCGGACCCGAGAGAGGCGCGACGCCCACCTCCCGGCCGTCCACGAAGAGTCGCGCACCCTCGGGAGCGAGGATGAACACCTCCGCCTTGCGCAATGACAACACCACGTCACGCGTCACCGTCTCCCCGGGAGCGAGCGTCACCTCCACGTCGACCTCGTCACACAGGGAGTTGACGAAGCGCAACTGGTAGGTCCCCGCTGGCAGCGAGAGTTCACGCACGCGAGGCGTGTAGCCCCGACTCTCGCCGTTCACGAACACCTCCGCCCACGGGCGCGCCGTCACCTTCAGCACCGCGGGACGCGCGGGGACCGAGGTTCCCACGCCAGGACCTGTTGTCGTCGGCACCGGCGACGGAGAGGCTTCAGCGCCGAGGGGTCCCTCGTCCGGGCTTTTCGTCGGCACTGGGGACTGGGAGGCATCAACGGCCTCCCTTCTCGTCGAACGTCTCGTCGGCGCGGGCTTCGCGGAAGCCACTTCCCCCGAACGACCCCGTGCTCGCCAGGCCTCTCGTATCTGGCGCTCTGAGTTCGGAGCAGGCACCTCATCGTCCGTAGGCGCGCCAGGCAGCGTGGCGGCGGAAGTGGAGGAGGCATCAACGGGCCGCTGCTCTGGAGCCACCTGCCCTGACGGAGACTCCGCTCCACGCGACGGCGTCTCACCTTCGACTCCCTGGGGCGCCCCCGTCGCGATGGGGTCATCATCGGCCCGAGGCGCAGACCTCGCGCGCTCGCCAGGCACGGTGACGCCCGCCACCTCCACACCGAAGGGCTCAACCCCGCTCCGTCGAGCGAGCGTCCATCCACCCCACCCCACCGTCGCGCAGAGCACGAGCCCCACGCCCACGGCACCAGTCCTCCACCCGGAGCGCCTCGGCCGCTCGCGCAGCAACGCCACCACCTCGGCGGAAGTCGGCTCCAGCACCAGCGCGGCGTTGAGCACCTTCGCGGCCCGCGCACCCTCGCCGCGCGCCAGCAGTCCGCGCCCTTCCCCCAGCAACCGCTCGAAGCGCGCCCGGCGCCACTTCGTGACACCTGCCACCGGATTCCCGAAGAACTCCCGAGCCACATCCGCGGGAGGTCCCACCCTTCGCTGGAGCAACTCCTCCAACTCCGACGCCAGCACAGCCCCGTCACGAGGCCTGTCCCGCACGTCCTTCGCCAGACACCGTGCCACCAGTGACGCCAGCGGCTCGGGCGTTCCCGGCACCACCTCCGTCAACGACGGCGCCTCCTTCGTCATCACCGACGCGGCCAGGTGCGCCGCGCCCTTGCCCGCGTGCGGCGTCGTGCCCGAGCACAGCTCGAACAGGATGACACCCACCGCATACACATCCGAGGCGGGCGAGTACGCGCCCGTGTCGATGCGCTCGGGCGCCATGTACGGCAGCGAGCCCGTCACCGCGCCGGTACTCGTGAGTCGCTCCTGGTCCTCCAGCGCGGCGAGGCCGAAGTCCGCCAGCTTCAGCGGCCCTCCCTCCGCCACCAGCACGTTGTCCGGCTTCACGTCGCGGTGGACGATGCCGTGCGCGTGCGCCGCCGCCAGCGCCCGGGCGAGCTCCCAGCCCAGCACCATCACCGCCTCGGGCGGCACCGGCGAAAGCCTCCCCGCCAGCGCGCGCAGGTCCTCGCCCCGCACCCACTCGCAGACGAGGAACGGACCATGGGCGCCATCCTCGCCGTAGTCGTGGACCTCCAGGACGTTGGGATGGTGGAGGGAAGCCGCAAGCTCCGCTTCCCTGCGGAAGCGCTCCGCGCGACCCGTGCCGCCTCCCGGATGCATCCGCTTCAATGCCACCGGGCGCGACAGCCGCAGGTCCGTGGCCAGGAAGACCGTGGCCATTCCCCCACGCCCCAACTCCCGATCGAGTCGGTAGCGGCCCGCAAGCACCTCACCCGTCATCACCCGGGCATTCTCGGGGAGCGGGCCCCCGCGAGCAACTCGGGGATCACAGCGACAGCCGACAGGCCTTCGTGTCCCCCGCCTGCTCGCAGGCCCCCACCGCGCCCCCAGGACAATCCCGGTCCAGCCGGCAGGGCTGCCGACACCGCAAGGCCGCCCCCGACGACAGGCACACTCTACACGGCGAGCAGTCCATCGAGTTCTCGCAGACCTCCCCCACCGACGCCGGCGCGCCCGAGCACGCCTGCACGCACAGCCCGTCCGGAGCGCACTGGTAGCCCGGCTCGCAGAGGCCGCCACCTGCATTCGGGTTGCACTTCTCCTCGCACCGCAGCCGCTCCCTGGGACACCCCGCGAAGGTGGGACATTCGAGCGAGTCCACGCACGCCTCCCCCAGTCGAGGCCCCACGACACACTCCTCGTTCGCGCACCGTCGCCCAGCCCGACACGTGAAGTCCGACGCACACGTCAGGGTGCACTTCGAGTCCTCGCAGGCCGCGGCCGAATCCGCGCACTCACACGCCCGCGAGCACGCACCGCCCACCGCCACCGTGCTCGAACACCCCGCGTCCGGCGTCCCACACCCCGTGCCCGTGCAGCCCGCGTCCGGCACCTCGCACCCCGTGCCCGTGCAGCCTCCGTCTCCGGACGTCGTCACCGGCACACAAGCAGTCAGCGGCTCGGCAGCCTGGGGCACCGCGCCACAGCCGTACCCCGGACGAGCACAGTCCTCGCCACAGGCCCGCAGGCACTGCCCCAGCTCCGTCGCGCACACGGTGCCTCGCGGACAGTCCCGCGCCTCGGAGCACTCCCGCAGGCAATACCCGCCCGGAAAGCCCAGGCCACAGGACAGCCCGTCGCCACACTCCGAATCCGCGCCACAGGCCTCCCCCACCCGCTCCGAGTCCACGGGCTCACAGCCACCCCGCACACAGACCTGTCCCTGGGAACAACCCTGGGACTCGTCGCAGCGGATGCGGATGTCGAGCGGACAGCCCGGCGCGACGAGCAACACGAGCGCGGGCAGCAATAAGAGCAGGAGGAGGCGGCGCATCACCAAGGCCCGGTCGACTCTACGCGGAGGGAGGCTCGAAGCGCAGCCCCCCACACCGAAGGGCCCCGTGCTCCCGACGCGGGAACACAGGGCCGCTTCCGCTCACTACATGCAGGTACCGAGGACGCCCGGCGCGGAGAAGCACTGGCCGCTCTTGCAGTGCGCGTTCTCCGAGCACGGGAAGCCAAAGGCACCCGGGCTGCAGAAACCGAGGACCGCGCCCGTGAAGGGCTTCACGCAGCTCCACGACGAGGGGCAGTTCGAGTTGTCACGGCAAATCCCCTGCATGCAGAAGCGGCCCTTGTTGGCCAGGTAGCCGTCGTTGCACACCGCGCCGCCCAGGCCCGTGGGGCACGCACCGTCCTCGGCGCACGGCGCGAAGCTGGCGCAGTACGGCTGCCGCGAGCCGTCGTCATCCGGGTCCAGACAGACGGAGTAGTTGTCGCAGCCATCCTTGAAGTCGCTCGTCTCCGGGTTGCACGAAGGCGGGTTGGCCGGAGGCGCCAGACTGCACAGGCCCTCGATGCAGACCTGGTTGCTCAGGCACTGGCTGTTGGAGGTGCACGTCGGCACGTTCTTGCTCTTGCAGTAGGAGGCCAGGGTGCCCGTGTCCTCGGCGTCGCAGTACTGGTCCGCCGCGCAGTTGGCGTTCGACTGACAGCCAAGCGCACACAGGCCGTTGAAGCAGAACTGCCCGGAGGGACAGGACTTGCTCGCGCTGCACAGCGCGCCACTCTGCTCGCTGGGGTTCTCGTCGGGCCCCCCGCCGTCATCGTCCTTCGTGCTGCCACAGCCCACGACCGCCAACGCCAGGAACAGCCCCATCACGAAATGCTTCATGTTCGTCTCCCCGAGGTTCGGTTGCACCGTGGCGGCCCTCCGCCAGCGTGCGATGACGACCCCCATCGCAACGGGCGTGCCGCGGCCTCGCGAGACACCGAATCGCCCCGATTCCACGGGGTTGCATGACGGCCCCGGCCCTCGGAGGACCCGGCGCCGGGGGAAACGTGCCAGGACTGGCACGCGGACAGGGCCTCCCGAGGAGGCGGCCTGTCAGTCCCCCTCGCCCAGGTAGCGGAACAGCGAGCGCAGGCCGATGCCCAGCGCCGCCGCGGCGTCCTTCTTGCTGCCGCCACAGCGGGCAATCGCCTCGCGCACGTAGCGCTGGACGAACGCCTCCCGCGCGTCCTCCAGGGGAACCATCGGCGTGGCGTCACCGCCCAGCTCCAGGTCCTCGGGCCTCAGCAGTTCGTCCGTCGCCAGCACCGCCGCGCGACGCACCCGGGACGCCAGCTCCCGCACGTTGCCGGGAAAGGGATGCCCACGCAGCGCCTCCGTGGCCTTCTGCGTGAAGCCTCGCGCCTTGCGCGACTCCTGCGTCAGCACGTGGTGGGCGATGAGCAACACGTCGTCACCGCGCTCTCGCAGCGGCGGCACATCCACTCGCACTTCCTCCAGCCGGAACCGCAGGTCCGCGCGGAAGCCGCCGCGTCGCACCGCCTCCTCCAGCGCCACGTGCGTCGCCGACACCACGCGCACGTCCACCTTGCGCGGCTGGTGCTCACCCAACCTCGTCACCTCGCGCTCCTGCACCACGCGCAAGAGGCGCGTCTGGAGCGACAGCGGCATGTCCCCAATCTCATCCAGGAAGAGGGTGCCTCCGTCGGCCGCCTCCACCAGTCCCGCCCGCTCCGAGCCCGCGCCGGTGAAGGCGCCACGCGCATGGCCGAACAGCTCGCGCTCGATGAGGCTCTCCGGCAGCGCCGCGCAGTTGATGGCCACCAGCCGTCCGCGCCGCCCGCTGCGCCGATGGAGCGCCCGCGCCACCAGCTCCTTGCCTGTCCCCGTCTCGCCTTCGATGAGGACGTTGAGCGGGGTGGGCCCCAGTCGCTCCACCTGACGGTACAGCGCGCGCATCGCCGGGGACTCGCCGATGAGCCCTTCGAACGTCGCGGCTTCGATGCGACGGGTGAGGCCGTCCACTTGCGCGCGCAGCTCCGTCAATTCGCGCCGGGTCGACAGGAGCAGCGCCGTCAGCGAGCAGAGCGCCATGGCCTCCTCCAGCTCCACCGACGAGAAGGCCGGCGCACCGAGTCGTCGCCCCAGGTACACCACCGACAGCGGCACCGACTCCACGCGCAGCGGCACCACCAGCGCGGAGCCCAGCCGCAGGGCCTCCAGGCTCGGCGCCCTCGCCAGCGCCGCGTCCGCTTCCACGTCCGCCACCCGCACCGGCGCGCCCGACGTCAGCACCCGGTCCACCAGGCTGTCCACCACCGCCGCATCGGGGCTGGTGCCCGTGGCGCACAGCACGCGCCGGGGCCCCTCGCGAGAGTCCGCGGTGACGAGGAAGCCCACGTCCGCGCCCACCACGTCGGCGAGCCCCCGCATCGCCACCTCCAGCAGCTCCAGAGGAGGGCGCTGCACGAGCAGCCGCGAGGACAGCTCCGCCAGCACCGCCACCAGCCGGCCGTCCCGCCGAGGTGCCACCTCCACCGCGTCGCGTGCGACGGGCTCCACCGCGTCGACGAGTTCCAGCTCCACCGTGCCCACGCGGAAGCGGTCCCCGGGTTCCAGCGGCGCCAGGTCCACGCGCTTGCCTCGGACCTTGATGTCGCAGCCCTTGCCCGCCGGGGACACGCTCCAACCTCGCGCGTCGCGGAACAGCAGCGCGTGGCTCGGCTTCACGCCGGGCGCGCTGAGCACGGCGTCGCAGGTGGCATCAGAGCCCACGGAGACGACGGGCTTGTCCAGCGGGAGACGGCGGCCGTCGGGGAGGACCAGGAGCTGGGGCATGGCGGGAGCGGAGCGACTCTGTCGCATATCAGGAATGTGGGAGGCGGGCGCGTGCGGGGCCTGACGCTCCCTCCAGCGAGGCATTGTCCGGACGCATCCGGCTGCTATCACAGGGCCCCCGGAAGGAGCTTCCCATGGCCATCGCCACCATCGACCCGACGACGGGCAAGACGCTGCGCACGTTCAACGCCCTCACCCCGGCCGAGCTGGAGTTGAAGCTCCAGCTGTCCGCGGACACGTTCCGCGACTATCGCCAGACGTCCTTCGCCGAGCGCGCCCGATGGATGCGCCGCGCCGCGGAGTTGCTGGACGCGGAGGCGGAGCGCTTCGGCCGCATCATGACGGAGGAGATGGGCAAGCCGCTGGAGGCCGCGAAGGCCGAGGCTCGCAAGTGCGCCACCGCCTGCCGCTACTACGTGGCCAAGGCGGAGGGGCTGCTCAAGGACCGGCCCATCGAAGTGGGCGGCGACACCGCCTTCGTCCGCTACCAGCCGCTGGGCCCGGTGCTGGCCATCATGCCGTGGAACTTCCCCTTCTGGCAGGTGGTGCGCTTCGCCGCCCCCGCGCTGATGGCGGGCAACGTGGGCCTGCTCAAGCACGCGCACAACGTCCCCCAATGCGCGCTCGCGCTGGAGGAGGTCTTCCTGCAGGCGGGCTTCCCGGCCGGCTCCTTCCAGACACTGCTCATCGAGACGGCGGACGTGAATCGCGTCATCGAGGACCCGCGCGTGCGAGCCGTGACGCTCACCGGCAGCGAGGCCGCGGGCCGCTCGGTGGGGGCGTCCGCGGGCAGGTCCCTCAAGAAGGTGGTGCTGGAGCTGGGCGGCAGCGACCCGTTCGTCGTCATGCCCAGCGCGGACCTGGACAAGGCCGTGGAGACCGCGGTGTCCGCGCGCCTCATCAACAACGGCCAGTCCTGCATCGCCGCCAAGCGCTTCATCGTCGCCGAGCCCATCGCCGCCGAGTTCGAGCGCCGCTTCGTGGAGCGCATGAAGCGCGTCACCGTGGGCGACCCCACGGACCCGAAGACGGACGTGGGTCCCCTGGCGACGGAGGGCATCCTCAAGGGCCTGCACGCGCAGGTGGAGCAGAGCGTGAAGGCCGGGGCGCGCCTGCTGCTCGGCGGCAAGCCGCTGGAGCGTCCGGGGAACTTCTACCCGCCCACCGTGCTCGCGGACCCGCCCCCCAACGCGCCCGCCTTCCATGACGAGCTGTTCGGCCCGGTGGCCACGTTGCTGCGAGCGCGCGACGTGAAACACGCCATCGAGCTGGCCAACGCGACGCCCTTCGGCCTGGGCGCCAGCGTGTGGACGAAGGACGCGGCGGAGCAGCGCCAGTTCATCGACGGCGTCGAGGCGGGCATGGTGTTCGTCAACGAGATGGTCGTCTCGGACGCGCGGCTGCCCTTCGGCGGCGTGAAGAACTCCGGCCACGGGCGCGAGCTGGCCGACCTGGGCATCCACGAGTTCCTCAACGCCAAGACGGTGCGCGTGGCCAGCACGTCCGGAGGCGAGTCGTCGCCCAGGGGCCGCGCCCTCAGCGAGTAACCCTCAGCGCGTGCGCACCCGGTCATCGGGCGGGCGGTGGACCTCCTCCAGCGCCTGCGTCACGGCCTCCACTTCAGAGCCCAGTTGCTCCACGCTCTGGCGCAGGCCCAACCCGGCGATGTCCTCGCCGGCCGCGTCCGCCGAGCGCACCCGCAGCACCTGCGCGTACAGCCCCTCCAGCGTGTAGTAGAGCCGCGTGTGCTCGGCCTCCAGGCGGTCCGCCGCCGTGGCCAGCTCCGCGCGCTGTTCCCGCTGGGCGTCGAGCGCCGTCAGCGCGCCTCGCAGCCGCTCGCGCACCACCGCGTCCTTCTCCGCCTCCATCCGCGCCGCCAGGGCCTGCCGCTCCTCCTCCAGCCGACGCGCCTCCTCTGGCGTCGCGAGCGCTCGCAGCTCCCGCTCCCGGCGCGCCAGCGCGTGACACCCCTGGCGCAGCGCCTCCACCGTGCGCTCCGGCGCATGCACCACCTCGCGCAGCACCGCGGGCCCCTGGCCCAACTCCGCGAGCAGTCGCGAACACAACGCGTCCACCCGGGCCGTCCTCGGGTCCTCGGGGGCTCCTGAGACCTCGGCCTGCTTCTCCGGTGCCTGCTCCGGCAGCCGGGGCCCCTGCTCATCCGAAGGGCGCTTCAGGTACTTCGCCGCGACGAGGAAGAAGCCCAGCGCCACGAAGACGAGCCACCACAACCGCCGGGGCTGCCCCATCGCCAGGAACAGGCACGTGGTCGCCACCGCGATGAAGGCCGCGGCCTTCCCCGGGTCCCTGGAGCGCTGGGAGGAACGCCGGGTCCGCACCGCGTTGCTCGCGGCCCGCCGGGCCTCCTTCCGCCACTGCTTCTCCCACTGCCGTCGCACCTTGCGAGGAGGCAGGCGACCCGTCTTCCGGACCCACGCCTCCACGGCCGCATCCTCGCGTGCACGCCCTTCCGACAGGGCACCCTCCAACCTGCGCAGGCGCTCGTCCTGAAGCTGCGGGGAGGGAGGCGGAGGTGACTCAGGAATGCGGGGCACACGGTACGATAACGACTTCACCTCGCGACGAGGGAGGGTGAGACTTCGGGGCTAATCCGGGGAAATGCTCAATCGTTTGCATTCTCCCTGGAAAAGGCCCATGAGATTGCGTCCGCGGGGGGCACAAGGGGTTCGGTGTCGTGGAGAGCATGGAGGAAAAGGGGGAGCGCGGGGAGTTGGGCCCTGACGCCATCCGCGCCCTGCGTGGAGGGCACAGTCGTGCTGCCTTCGCCCGCATGCTCGGTGTCACCCCGCTCACCGTGTACCGCTGGGAGCTGCCGGAGTCGGCGCCCCAGGCGCGCAAGCCCCGAGGTCGGGTGGCCCAGTCACTGCGCCAGCTGCTGGGCGCCGGTGGCCTGTCTGGTGTGTCCCGGCTCCCCTCCCTGTCCCGTCAGCCCCTGCGTCCCGAGGAGAGCGTCCGGCTCCAGCCCTGTCTGGAGCGCCTGAAGCGGGCGGAGTGGCGCGCGGCGGAGGAGGAGCTGCTGGAGCTGGGGGCCTCGGGCGTGTTGAAGACGCCGGGCGCGCGGGCCCTGGCGGCGGTGGGACTCGCCCACCTTCAACGCTGGGGACGCGAGGACAGCCGGGGCGCCTTCGCCACGCTGCTGCCGCACCTGGGCGAGGCCGAGACGGGCCTGTTGCCGGAGTGGGTGGAGCTGCAGGTCCACGCGCTCGCGGCCAACCTCTACGCGTCACCGGACGGCAAGCTGTTCGACGCCACCAGGTCCGATGCGCACGTCGCTCGCGCCGAGGCGTTGATGGCGGAGCATCCGGACGCGGACGCGCGCTGCCTGTTGCGCATGGCGCAGATGGCGGGCGCCTTCTACCTGGGTGAAGCCGAGCGGGTGGCGCGCTACTCCGGCCGCGTGGCGGAAGCGCTCGCGGGTGTGACGGACCCGGCGCTGCGCCTGCTGGCCGAGGACATCTGCGCGCACGAGGAGGCCATCCGGGGCGAGGCCACGCAGGCCACGCGGCGCTTCCGCGAGGTGGCACAGGGCGCGGCGCGGCTGGGCTATGCCTTCCTGGAGGCGCGCAACCTCGCCTTCCTCGCGCAGCGCCGCCTGGATGAGGCGTGCGAGCCGGAAGAGGCGCTCCTGCTGGTGCGCCGCACGCGCGAGGCCGCGTACGGCGGACGCATGGCGCGGGGCTTCTCCTTCATCTTCGCCGCGCGCGCGGAGGCCGAGGCGCTCCTGCGCCTGGCCCGCTTCACGGAAGCCGAAGCGGTGCTGGACGAGGCCGACGCGGTGGTGGCCGAGCTGAGCTGGACGCCGCTGCACCTCGCGGTGACACGCGCGCGGCTGTGGCTGACGACGAGCAAGCCCGCGGAGCTGCGCCGGCTGGCGGCGAAGCTGTCCGCGTATGACGGCTCCATCCAGCGCTCCCTCACCGGAGCCTATGCCCTCTTCGTGGAGGCCATGGCGGACCTCTCCAGTGGCCCCGCCGAGCACGCCGCCGCGGGCTTCGCCGCCGCCGGTGCGCGAAGCATGGAGCTGGGTGGCTGGCCCTACCTGCGTCGCGAGTGTCTGCTGTACGAGACGGCCGCGCGCGTCTACGCGGGCCACCGCGAGGAGGGCCGCGTGGTGCTGCGCCGCACGCGCGCCTTCCTGGAGCGGATGCCGTCCGCGTGGCACTCGGCGCTGCTGCACCGCTTCGAGGCCTTGTTGCTGGTGTTGGAGGGTCGCACCCGCGAGGCCCGCGAGTTGCTGGAGGCGTCGCTGGGCACGTTCCGCCTCTCCGGCGACGTGTGCATGGCGGCCTACACGCGCAACCTCCTGGCGTGGCTGGCGAAGCACGAGGGAGACCCCGCCGCCGACGAGCTGCTGGCCGCCAGCGAGGCGGAGTTGCGCCGCCTGGGAGGCATGACGCCGCCACCCAACTTCATTCCCCCCTCGGTGCGTCCCCCCAGCGCGAGCGCTCCGGGCACCGACAGCACCCCCCCGACGCGACTGGGCGCGGAGGCGCTGGTGGTGCCCTTCGAGCGGCTGTCCGTGCGCGGCATGGGCGCGCCCCTCATCCAGCGTGAGCTGCTGGGCGTGCTGGAGGGCCTGTTCCCCGGCTGCGCGCCGCGCCTGGAGGAAGTGGACTCCCAGGGCCGCATCACCCTGCTGGCGGGGCTGGGCACCGTGCCGAGCACGGACGAAGTGGAGTTCGGTGACGGCTGCGGACGCAGGCTGCGGCTGGGCGTCGCCGGGCCCCTGCCCGCGGATGGCCGCGCGCTGCTCACCGCGCTGTCACGGCTGGGCGGCTTCGCGCTGGAGGTGGCGACCCTGCGCGGCTTCGCGACGGTGGACGTGGAGGCGCCGGGCCCCAACGAGTCTGCGGCGGAGGAGACGGCCCGGGACGCGGAGCTGCCGGGCTTCATCGCCGCCTCGCCCTCCATGAAGCGGATGCGCGTGGAGCTGGCGCGCCTGTCCGCCAGCCGCTCCACTGTCATCGTCACCGGCGAGTCCGGCGCGGGGAAGGAAGTCGTCGCGCGAGCGCTGCACGTGCTGTCCACCCGCTCGCAGCGCCCCTACGTCGCCTTCAACTGCGCCGCAGTCCCCAAGGAGCTCTTCGAGGGACAGCTGTTCGGCTACCGGCGCGGCTCCTTCACCGGCGCGGCGTCGGACCACCCGGGAGTGCTGCGCGCGGCCCACGGCGGCACCCTCTTCCTGGACGAGATTGGCGAGCTGCCGCTGGACGTGCAGCCCAAGCTCCTGCGCGTGCTGGAGAACGGGGAGGTGTTCCCCCTGGGCGAGACACGGCCGGTGGAGGTGGACGTGCGCGTGGTGGCGGCCACGCACCGTGACTTGAGCCAGCTGGTGCGCGAGGGCCGCTTCCGCGAGGACCTCTACTACCGGTTGCAAGTGGTGCCGGTGCGAGTGCCGCCGCTGCGCGAGCGCCGCGAGGACGTGGTGGCGCTGGCCAGGCACTTCGTCCGGCAGCTCACGCCCGAGGGGCAGACACCGCCGAGGCTGGGACCGGATGCCCTGGCGACGCTGATGGCCCACTCCTGGCCCGGCAACGTGCGCGAGCTGCGCAACGTCATCGAGCGCTCCATGGCCTACGGGCCGCTGCCGACGGTGCTGGGGGCAAAGCAGATGCGCATCGCGGGCTGAGGGTTGAGGAATCATCCCCAACCCGCGATGCGCCCCGCCCTGTTTCCCCACACCCCTGTGGGAACCCTACGAAGGCTCTGGAAGAGGTCACGCTCCGGGCCGAGGAGGGGGGGAACCGCGGCCCGAAGCGCAGTGCTGCTTCCAACGTAGCCTCTAAAAGAACACACCCACGGGCCAAAGAGGGGGGAAGCTTCGACCCCGGGTGCCGGGACCACTCGAGAGCGGTCACCTGTTCAAATCGTGTGTCGCCAGCCTCCGAAGAGGTCCGTCGCTCACTGACCATTCGTTAAGCACCATACGTGCCAGCCCTTAGGCCAATGGATCTGCTCAATGGAAATCATCCGATCGGGTAGGCAAAGGGAGCAGGTATATCCAATGGGGCGGGTGGGACATCCGTCCGGCCCTATCCGGATATGGCCTGACGCCCTGCGAGCGGGGAGGCGAGCAGGCCGGCTGATGGCCCGGTTGAAACTGGATGAGGGGGCTCGGGCAGCGGGTGGGGTCGAAGTGGGTTAAGGGGACCGCGATGACTCACGCCGCCTCGTCACGTCGGTTCCAGGCCTTCAGCGTCGGAGTGCTGCTCTTCACGTTGGGGGTGATTCTGTGGGGGGCCTTCGTCCGGGCGACGGGCTCCGGCGCGGGCTGCGGTGACCACTGGCCGCACTGCAACGGCGAGGTGGTGCCCCGCGAGCCCACGGTGCAGACGCTCATCGAGTACACCCACCGGGTGACGAGCGGCCTCGTCATGCTGCTCGCGGTGGCCCTGTGCGTGTGGGCCCTTCGAGCACATGCGAAGGGGCACCCGGTGCGCAAGGCGGCGAGCTGGGCGCTGTTCTTCATGCTGACGGAGGCCCTCGTGGGCGCCGGCATCGTGTTGCTCAAGTACGTGGCGGACAACGCGTCCCTGGGCCGCGCGGTGTGGATGGGCGTGCACCTGGTGAACACGTTCCTGCTGGTGGGCGCGCAGACGCTGGTCATCTGGTTCGCCCGGGGGCGCGCGCCGCTGACGTTCCGGGGCCAGGGGTGGGTGGGCGTGCTGGTGGGCACGAGCGTGGCGGGCATGTTGCTGCTCGGCGTGAGCGGCGCGGTGGCGGCGCTGGGCGACACGCTGTTCCCCTCGGAGACACTGATGGAGGGGCTGCGCCAGGACGTGTCCGACACGGCGCATGTCTTCATCCGCCGGCGAATCCTGCACCCGGTGCTCGCGGTGTCCATGGGCGCGTTGCTGGTGCTCATCGGACGGTGGATGGCACGGCTGCGGCCGTCGGCCGAGGTGAAGCGGGCCGCGCTGGCCATCAGCATCCTCTACTCGGTGCAGCTCATGGCGGGCCTGGTCAACGTGGTGTTGCTGGCGCCGGTGTGGCTGCAGTTGGTGCACCTGCTGCTGGCGGACTTCGTGTGGATGGCCGTGGTGAGCCTGTGCGCGGCGGGGCTCGCGGCCGATGCGCCGAGGACGGAGCCTGTGGTGGAGACGGTGTCGACGCACGCGTCGCCCGTATAGCGGCTCAGCGCGACTCCGACTCCGCGCGCAGCCGCAGGCCCTTGGGAACGAGGACGCGGCCCACGGCCTCGAACGCGCCGCTGACGAGCAGGGCGAGCACGGCGGCGGGGATGGCGCCTTCGAGGATGAGGCGCGTGTCGTCCAGGCGGATGCCGGTGAGGATGGGCTGGCCATAGCCGCCCGCGCCCACGAGCGCGCCGAGCGTGGCGGTGCCCACGTTGATGACGGCGGCCGTCTGGATGCCCGCGAGGATGGAGGGCGAGGCCATGGGCAGGTCGATGCGCCACAGCCGCGCGAGCGGAGGCAGACCCAGCGCCTCCGCGGACTCGCGCACCTCCAGGGGAATGCCCGTGAGCCCCGAGGCCGTGTTCCGGACGATGGGCAGCAGGCTGTAGAGGAACAGCGCGGCGATGGCCGGCCGTGAGCCGATGCCCAGGAGCGGAATCATCACCACGAGCAGCGCCAGCGAGGGGATGGTCTGGATGACGCCGGCGAGGCCGAGCACGCCCTGCCCGAGCCGGGGACTGCGCGCGGCCAGCACGCCCAGCGGCACCGCGAGGGCCAGGGCCGCGAGCAGCGAGACGCCGACGAGGAACAGGTGCTCCCGGGTTCGAAGCCAGACGCGGGAGGCGAGCCCCTCGCCGCGAACCACGGTGGAGACGCCCAGTGTTCGCGAGAGGAAGTCGGAGGCCACCTGCGCCTCGGGCACACGCTCCAGTCGCGCGCGGGCATTGAGCTTCACCATCTTCTCTTCCGACAACGTGCCCGAGAGTCGCAGGATGGCCGCCAGGGCCTCCGGAGCGCGCGACTCAAAGTCCGCGCGGTAGAGGAGCACGGCGTCGTACGCGGGGAAGTGGTGCACGTCGTCCACGAGGACGCGCAGGCCATAGGCGGCGATTTCAGCGTCCGTGGAGTACAGGTCCGTCACCTGGACGGAGCCCGCATCCAGGCCGCGATAGGCGAGGTCATGGTCCAGGCCGCGCACGTCGCGCTGCGGGAGGCGGTAGCTGTCTCGCAGCGCGGGCCAGCCGTCACCGCGCTCCATGAACTCGTTGCTGAAACCGAAGCGCAGCTCGGGGTGGGCGCGCAGGTCGGAGATGGTGCGGATGCCCAGGCGTTCGGCCTCGGCCTCCTTCATGCCCAGCGCATAGGTGTTGTTGAAGCCAAGCGGCGCGCTCATGCGCAGGCCCTCTTCGGCCAGCGCGACGCGAAGGGCCGCGTCGTCGGGCAACTTGCGCCCGGAGAGCAGCTCCTGTCGCAGCGTGCCGGTGTACTCGGGATACACGTCCAGCTCGCCTCGGCGCAGCGCTTCCCAGAGGACGGCGGTGCCACCGAGTTCGCGCCGATGCCGCACGCTCGCGCCAGTGCTCCGCGCGAGCTGCGTCACCATCTCTCCGAGGATGACGGACTCGGTGAACTTCTTGGAGCCCACGCGCACGTTGGGCTCGCCGTGGGTCGTGCTCGCGCGCTCGCAGGAGGTCAGCACCAGCGAGAACATGAGCAGCAGCACGAGCCCCATCGGTGCGCTCCATACCGTGGAGCATGCTCTCCGCGCGCTCATGCCGAGGCCCCGTTCCCCGGAGCCAGCCGCTGGGCCTGGATGAACCGCGTGACGAACGGGTCCGTGGGACGGGTCTCCAGGTCCACGAGGCTCCCCTGTTGCACCACGCGCCCTTCACGCATGAGCACGATGTCGTCGCCCAGGAACCCCGCCTCCGCGAGGTCATGCGTCACCAGGACCACCGTCTTGCGCAGCCGCGCGAAGATGGCGCGCAGGTCCGCTTGCAGCTCGTGCCGCACCAGTGGGTCCAGCGCCCCCAGCGGCTCGTCGAGCAGCAACACCTCCGGGTCCAGCATGAGCGCGCGCATCAACGCCACCCGCTGACGCTGTCCCCCCGAAAGCTGCGCCGGATAACGCGCGAGCGCCTCGGCGGGAAACCGCGTCAACTCCACCAGCACGTCCCTCCGCTCGCGAGTCCGCGCGGCGGACCAGCGCAGGTGCTGGGCCATGAGCGTGACGTTCTCCTCCCCCGTCAGGTGCGGAAAGAGCCCGCCCCCTTGAAGCGCGTAGCCCACCCGATGACGCAGCGACAGCAACGCCTTCGCATCCGTGGGCAGGGGCTTGCCCGCGTAGAGCACCTGGCCCGTGTCCGCGTGCAACAGCCCGTTGAGCAGGCGGACCAGCGTGGACTTCCCGCAGCCGCTCGGCCCCAGCAGCACCGTGGTCCGCCCCGTGGGCAGCGTGAGGTTCAGCGAGTGCAGCGCCTGCGTGGTGCCAAAGCGCTTGGAGACATCCTGCAAGGCGTACACGAGGCGGCCCCTTCGCGCGAGACGGTGGAGTCAGGGTACGGAGAAGGCACCATTGCAGACCGCGGGAAACGCGGGCTCGGCGGATGCCAGGAAGCTGCACGCGGCGAACAGCGCCCGGTCATCCCACTGCATGGCGCCCGTCCAGACGACGACCGGCCCACGGGGAGAAGGCGCCGTGAAGCGCATGCACCGCGAGGGCCGCTCCTCCAGGAGACACGCCACCTCCTCCACGGCGCTCGAGCCGGGCAGCGCCGCCCTCAGCTCCGCCACGCTCTGGTCCCTCCAGCGCGCCGTCACCTCGTCTCGCGCGGGCCGGTACACACTCCACACGAGCGATGCGTCGTCACAGCGGATGCGGCCCGCGCGACTGGTGGACAGGGAGGGCTGGCAGCCTTCGGGCACCGCGAGCGTGCGCCACGGCAGGCGGGGCGGAAGCAGCAGCGCCGCCTCATCCAGCGACTCACCCTCCGGATTGCCGTGCGCCGCGAGATACTCCAAGAGTTCCAGACACCGCGTCAGCGCCGGCTGGGCGTTGTTCTTCGCGACACACCCCAGCTCGCGCTGACGGCCCAGCGACCCCGCCACCGAGACGAGGTAGCCCCCCGCGCGACACGAGGCCGGACCCTCCAGGCCCGCGTCCCCCACGTCACACAGGGCGAAGCGGGCCGCCGGCCACGAGCGCTCCGCGAGCGGCAGCGCCCCTTCCGCCACCACCACGCCCTCCCCCAGTCGCTCCACCAGACGCGCCCTGGCGAGCGTGAGCACTCGCGCGGCGGGCACGTCCTTGCGCTCGACGAGCCACACCGTCGCGTCACCACACGGATAGATGCGCGAGCTGGCGCTGTCGGGGACGGGCGTGCACCCCGCGAAGAGCGCGCGGGCATCCGGCAGGAAGGGGCCCGCGGGAGTGGCTCCTTCGGGCGACACGGGCGGCACATGCGGCGCGGGTGTCGTGCACGCGCCCAGCACCATGAACCCCGAGACCATCATCCACTTCCAGGCATTCGCCATGCGTCGGGATAGGCACCCGCCGACCGCTGCGTCAACCCAGGAGAGTTCCCGGCGCCCGGCGTCGCACACACGTCCGAGCACATCCGCCGCCCGAGCTGAAACACCGGCGCGGTGACACCGGGCCCCCCGAGTCACCGCGCCCATGGTTTTCGAGAGCCCGTGCGGCTGTCAGCGGCGCAGGGTCTTCTCGAGCTCCTTGGCCATCGTCTCGTTGCTCGCGATGCCCTGGCGCGTCTTGCTCAAGAGGGCGCTGAAGGCGGCGTCGGTCTTGTATTTGTCCATCCCGTCCTTGGCCAGGTCCTGTCCCTTCTTGCCGTCATCGGCGACGCGCGTGAGGAAGCCCTTGTCGAACTCCTTGCCATTCTTCTCGCGGAGCTTGTCCAGCTCCTTCTCCGCCTCGGTGATGGCCTTGTTCAGGCGCTCGTCGACGCCCTCCATCTTCTTGTCGTAGCCCTCCTGCATGCCGGGGGTGACACCGGAGCCGCCGGTGCCGGGAGGCCCGGCCAGGTCGACCGTCGCCACCTCGATGGACTTGCTGTCGGCCCACGCCTTGAGGTCGGACAGGTGCTGCTTGTGGTCCGTCACCAGCTTCTGCGCGAACTGACGCACCTGCGGGTCCTGCGTCTTCTCCAGAGCCATGTTGCCCAGCGCGATTTGCTTGGCGTCGAAGAGGGCCAGCTTGCCGACGTACAGCTCCTTCTCGGCCGCCGCCTCACCAACGCGCTTGTCTTCCTTGTGGGCCTTCTTGGCCTCGTCTTCCGCGAGCGCGGTGCCCGTCATCGAGCCGAACACCAGCGCCGCCGCCAGGGCCGCCACACCACCACCACGAATCCTTCGAGCCATGCCGTCCTCCTGGACAGGGAATGCCGGAAGCTGGGTCAGCCCCCCTGCCTCGGCAATCGCCGCTCGCAAGCACGCCCCTCCCTGGAGCAGCACGCTTCCGTGCGCTGCCCGAAGTCGGGGCCTGGCTTCGTACCGGAGTGGACACGACGGCCTCGCCCGGGACGCGGACGCCCGACACACCTTCGTGCCGGACGCCGCGCTCCGTTGAGACGCCCTTCGACTCAGGCGCCGATGCGCACCGAGCCGAAGAACAGCTCCGCCACCGCCCGGGTGTAGGCGATGCGGTCCGCGCGCTGCGTGTACGTGAAGGTGTAGGCCTGCTTGTCCTTCACGCAATAGAACTGGAGCTGCGCGATTTTCAGCGCGCCCGCCTGGCAGGTGTACTCGCGCGTGAGGCCCTGCCGCCCGCCGAACGTCGCGGGCTTCTCACTCACGAGCGCGAAGCCCTGGGCGGACCGCTGCAGCTGCGGCAGCGCGCGTGCCGCCAGGTCCTTCGCCGTCTCCTGTCCCTGCCTGGGCTCGGCGGAGACCACGACGCTGGCCCGGAAACCTTCCTCCACCGGGCCCATGGCGACGACCTGACTGGCATCCGCCCAACCGTCGGGCAGGGGCATCGTGAGGTCGCCGTGTCGAATGGTGTTCGTGCTCATATCGTAGGGCCTAGATCTCCACGCCGGCGATCTGGTGCTCCTTGTCACCCTCACTCATCTTGTCGAACAGCTTCCCCACGCCGTAGACGCCCACGCCGATGAGCAGACCGACGCCAGCGCCCACCGGGCCGCCGATGGCGCCCACCGCCACGCCGGCGCCAATCGCTCCCGCGATGCTGACGCCGCCCTTGGCGATCTGCCACCCATCCCCTGCCTGGATGCCGCCGACGATATCCAGTCCGCCGGAGACGACGCCGAGCCCCGTGCCGATGGCTCCGAGCTTGCCGCCCACCGCGAGCGCTTCACGGAACCCCGAGGCCGTGGTGGACGCCGCGCGCAGACCCGCCAGCCCTCCCACTTCGTTGCCCGCGCCAGCGATACCCGTCGCCAGCTCGGAGCCACCACGAATGCCGGCGACGCCCTGGACGATGCCGCCGACGCCCCCGCCGATATCCGCCACGTTCTGCGCCGCGGCCACGTAGTTGCCCTGGCTGATGTTGTTCACCAGGTCCGCGCCCGAGGACAGCGCGCCCAGCGTGTTGCCGACGATGCCCAGGCTCTCCGCGCCCACCTGGACGCCGCGCGCGAACTTCGCCAGGCGCGCCGTCTCCGAGTCATTCGTGCCCGTGTCACCGTCCGGAGTGCCAGAGGAGTCCGCGTCGCCCGTGGCGGGCGGAGTCGTCGTGTCGTCCGTGGCGGGCGGGGCCGCGGGGTCCGTCTGCCCCGAGGCGGGCGGGGCCGCCGGGTCCCCCGGGGGGGGAGCCGCCGGGTCCGTCTGCCCCGAAGCGGGCGGGTCCGCCGGGTCCGTCGGAGGGGTGGTTTCCTGCATGAGGGTGTTGAGCGCGTCCTGCTCAATCAACCCCAGCACATCCTTGTTGATGGAGAGCGCCGTCGTCACGTCGCCCGTGGACTCGGGCTTGCTGATGGGGCCTTCGCTTTCTTCCTTGGCGGTCCCGGGCTCCGGCGTCATGGCGAGGTTGTAGAGCTCCTTCGCCATCTCGCCCCGCGTGACGTCCAGCAGGGCCCGCTCCTTCGTGTCCAGCTTGCCGAGGTCCCCTTCCGGAACGGGCTTGCCGTTGACGGACAGCTCCGTCTTCTCCGGGGTGACACGCACCTGCGAGGAGCCATCCGGCCCCGTGACGTTCTTGGACGCATTGACGAGCTGGAGCACGCCCGCGTCCGACTCGCGGCGCTGGCGCTCCGACGTCACCGTCGTGGGCTGTCCCCCGGGCGGCGTGCGCGTGCTGCTGCTGCGCTCGTCCACCTGGAGCCGACCGTCCGGGCCGACCGTGTCGGTCCGTTGGTAGTCCTGCTTCGTGGTGACGCCGTCAGCGCCCTTCGTCTCGCTCTTGGCGTTGGTGAGGATGCCCTTGTCGTCATAGGCATGGCTGGACGTGGAGCTGATGTCGACGGGCTCGCCCTTCTTGTCACCCTCGGTGCCGTAGACCTTGCCCTTCACCGTCTCCTCGACGGTGTTGCCCTTGGCGGTGCGCTCGGTGACGACCGAGATGTCCGGGTGGCCCTCGATGAAGGTCTGGCTGCTGTACTTGCGGCCGTCGGTCTTCTCGAGCACCCACTGCTTGGGGTTGTCCTTGTCGCCGTCGAAGGCCTCGCCCTTCTCGCCGTCCTCCGACTTGAGCTTGCCGGACAGGCTCGACAGGTCGCCCGCGTTGCGCGGCCCCTTGTCCACGTTGAAGCCATCCTCCGCCGTGAGCGCCTTGCTCATGGTGGCCGTGGCCTGCACCTCGTTCACGCCCTCGCCCTGCGAGAACGTCTGCGTGCGCGTGTAGGAGGGCTCCAGGTCCTTGCCATCAGGCCCCTTCGTACCCGGAGGAGGAATCGAGTAGCTCTTCGTCTCCGTCCGGTCGATGGGCTGGTCTTCGTTGAACTTGTCCTTGAAGTTGTCGTCGAGCCCGCCCTCACCCTCCTGCTGGCTGAAGCGCGTCTCCGAACCCTCGACGCCACCACCCCCCTGCTTGTAGGTCGTGGTGAGCAGGTCGCCGTTGTCGCGGGAGACCTTGCTCTCCTCCACGGCCACGGCCGGGTCGCGGCTCTTCTTCAGGTCCTCGATGGACGGAGGGTTGCGGATGTCCTGGCCCTTGGCGGGCGTCCACGTCGCCGTCTGGCTGGTGGTGGTGCCCTCCGGCCCGTTGCTCGTCACGACCTCGCGAGTGACCTGCTTGCTCTGGGGGTCGACGGTGCTGGTGTCCAGGGTGACGTTGTTCTTGTCGTCGCGCGTCGCGGAGATGCGCGCGGTGACCTCTCCCGCCGGGTCCTTCTGGACGAACTCGACGCGGTGGGGGTCCTTCGTGTCCACCGCCTCGAAGCCCTCGGGCGGCTTCTGGTCCTTGGAGGCCGTGAAGAGCTCGTCGACCTGGCCCCGCGTGGCCTCATCCAGTTGCTTCTGCTGCGTGGCGACGGTGTCCTTGCCCTCCTTCGCGCTCTGGACGTCCAGTTCGGCGCGGGCCTTCGTCTGGCCAGCGTTCTGCGGGGAGACCTTCTCCAGCTCCGGGGACTGGCGGGTGATGACATCCGCCAGGTCGTACTTGCCGTCCGCACGGAGGCCGTCCACCAGGCCCTTGGCGACGTTCGTCACCGCCGGGTCCTTCGCGCCCGCCTTCAGCGCGGGGGTGAGCTTCTCCTCCACCTTGTGGCCGTAGCCCGCTTCGGTCTCGGCGCGGCGGAAGCTGTCCGCCACGTCGCGGGACGCCTGAGGGCTGGTCTGCTCCGCGGCGTGGCTCAGGTCGCTCACGATCTGGTTCGCCTGGTCCTGGGTCACCTCGGGACGCCCCAGGCTGGAGGTCATGAGGTTGATGGCGCCCCTGGACTCCTTCATCAGGGCCTCGCGGTAGGCGGGGTCCGGGTTCGCCTCTACCTGGCGGCGCAGCTCCTTGGCGCCATCGGCCGGGCTGCGAATGGAGGCGTCACCCACCGCCTTCGCATCCGCGCGAACCGCCTCCTCCGGAGAGACCACCGACTTCGTTCCGAACAGCCGCTCCTGGGCCTTGGGGTCCAGGCTGCCGGCGTCGAAGACGTCACGCACCTGGTTGGCGTCCGCGTACGGGGGCGGCTCGCCCACCGCCTTCGCCGAGGTGTTGGCGGACTTCTGCGTCTGGATGGCTTTGTTGCCCTCTTCAATCGCCTTGTTGTGCGATGTGTCGGAAAGCTGCCGGGCGGCGGTGGCGTCCTTCTGCGCCTGCAGGAACGTGTCGTTGGCCTTGGTGGCCGCGGCCTTCGTGTCCTTGGCGACCTTCGTCGCCGCGTCCAGGTCCTTGCGCGCCTGGTCACTCAGGTTCGGGCCCTTGCCCAACGTGTCGACCTTGGCCTGGGCCTCATTGGCCTTCGTCTGGGCCGTCTCCTTCGCGGCCTTCGCGGACTTCTCCTTGTCCGCCGCGACCTTGGCCTGGCTGGCGTCCGTCCGTGCCTTCTGCTGGGCCTCGGAGGCCTTCTTCTTTTGCGTCTCGGCGGCCTTCTTCTGGGCCTCGGCGGCGGCTTTCTTCTGGTTTTCCGCGGCCTTGCGCGCTTCCTCCGCGCGACGACGGGCCTCTTCGGCCTGACGGCGTTGGGCCTCAGCGGCGGCGATCTGAGCGGCGTTGTTGCCGTTGTTACTGACGGGGGGAGACATGCGGAGACCTCTCAGAAGCGGGGCGGACCGAGGAGAGCGGCAGAGGAAATCCGGGCTGTTCCGGAATCCAGTCATGGATTCTCGCCATCTGAGAGAAAGAGTTGCTCAGGAAAGGTGGGATTTTTCCGGACCTATCTGGTGACGCGGCACGTCACGGAGGTGGGCCCTGGGAACCCACCCATCCCGACAAGGCGGCGTCTGGAGCAAGCCCAGACATACCCAGGCGACTCCGGGGGTGAGCCGAGACAATGAAAGACATTTTACAATCGCCCCTCCCGAGTGGAGCATTTCTGTCTCATCCGCCCCGGAGTGCGGCGTCGGGCGCACCCCGGGGATTGCCCACGGATTGTCTCAAGGTGACATTGACTCTCGCTGTTTCATTCAGCTATTCATTGAATCTCCATCTTCCCTGGAGATGACAATGATTGGCAGCGTCGCGAAGAGGAATGGTCGTCTGGCCGTGCTTGCGGGTGCCCTGATGAGCCTTGCCGCCTGTAAGGGCGAGGAGGCCGCGGAGGCCCCGTCGCCGGCGGACCCGGCGGTGGAGCAGACGTCGTTGCACCGCGGCTGCGCGACGGTGGAGCCCTCGGTGGAGGAGCGCGCGGCCATCGACGCCTTCCTGGCCGAGCAGAAGACGGCGATGCGCGCGGTGGGCTCGGTGACGGTGCCCACGTACTTCCACGTCATCAACAAGGGCTCGGGCCTCGCGAACGGCGACATCCCGGACTCGCAGATCACCGCGCAGATGAACGTGCTGAACGCGGCCTATGCCAACACGCCGTTCCGCTTCGTGCTCCAGGGCACGGACCGTACGACGAACTCGAAGTGGTTCGCGCTCAAGAGCGGCAGTGCCAACGAGCGGGCGATGAAGAAGGCCCTGCGCAAGGGTGGCAAGGAGAGCCTCAACATCTACTCCGCCAACCTGAGCGGCGGGCTGCTGGGTTGGGCGACGTTCCCCTCCAGCTACACCGCGCAGCCGCAGCAGGACGGCGTGGTCATCCTCTACAGCAGCGTGCCGGGTGGCACCGCGGTGCCCTACAACGAGGGCGACACGGGCACGCACGAGGTCGGCCACTGGCTGGGCCTGTACCACACGTTCCAGGGCGGCTGCACCGGCGCGGGTGACTCGGTCAGCGACACCTCGGCCGAGGCCTCTCCGGCGTACGGCTGCCCCTCCGGCCGCGACACCTGCGCGGGTGGCGGTGCGGACCCCATCACCAACTTCATGGACTACACCGACGACAACTGCATGAACACGTTCAGCGCGGGCCAGTCGGAGCGCGCGGACCAGCTGACGGCGACCTACCGCTAGGAAGTCTCTCGACAGCACGAACTGTCGGCTCGGCGCCGGGGTCTCCCACGAGGAGGCTCCGGCGTCGTTGTTTTCAGCGATGCCCGTGCGCCCCAGGCCGTGATGGACGCCGACCAGGTGCTCGGCGTCCCACGGCGTCACGGTGACTCAGGGACTGCGCGGACAGACGGGCGTCTCGGAGGGGCAGCGTCCGTCACGGTCCTTCGGCACCGTCTCCGTACACTCGGCGATGCGCGCGAAGGTGGTGCTCGTCGCGAGGCTGAGGTCCGAGCCATTCCACCCGCGCAGGATGCCGTGCCCCGCGCTGTCCTCGATGCGCGAGTTCGCGATGAACGGCGACGTCGGCTCGTCGAACACGAGGATGGCCGAGCTGACGTCGAACCCGGGCGGCAGGTAGTTGCACCCAAAGCTGGAGCACTGGCACGGCCCACCCGCGTACCTCACCACCGCCGACTCCAGCCGGTTGGCCGCGTTCATCCCGTCGAAGCGGATGCCCGCCCAGTCACCCGGCCGGTGATTCCTCAGGTTCGACGTGAAGATGACGGGACTGGAGGGCGTCCCCGCCACGATGAGCGCGCTCGTCTCGTCGTAGACGCGCAGCGTCGTCCCCGGCTCGAAGCGCAGCTCCGTGCCCGCTTCGATGGTGAGCGTCGCCGAAGCCCCCGGTCCCCCCACCTGGAGCCCCTGTACTTGATAGGGTACGCCCAGGTTCTTCAGGGTGGCGCTGGAGCCCAGGTAGAACACCGAGGCCGCTGCGATGGACGGCCCTATGTGAATGGCGTCCTCGAGATTCCCCGTGTACGTGCCCGACGGCAGCGTCCCCAGCGCATTGGGATTGATGACCAGGGGCTGCCGACCAAACTCGCCGCCCGTCCCTCGAATGGTCAAATCGGAGGAGCCCTCGGCGAAGCCCGCCGTTCCATTGAGAATGATGCCAGGCCCCCGTGAGTCCTCGATGGTGACGTGACTGACGAACAGCGGCCTCGGGCCAGGGAGCTCCGCGCCGGCATTCACACGCACGATGGAGTCCATCGTCGACGAGAGTCCACCTCCCGACAGCACCGTCCACTCCAGTCGCGCCGAACCTCCCGTCCCGATGAGCAACTGCCCCCACGGCCAGTCAGCGTGAGGCTCGAAACGCACCACCTGGTCCTGCTTCCCCTCCGCGCGAAGCACGCCCCCGCTGTCGACCTGGATGGAGGTGGCCTTCGCGAGACGCACCGTCGCGCAGGCCTCCACCGTGACCTGCCCCCGGATGGTGAGGTTGCTGGTGATGACATGGGGGCTGCCCGCGGCCCAGGTCTCCGAGGTGGAGACGATGCCCTGATGCTCGATGACCGCGCCGGTGACGGCGGGGCACTTGGACTCCGTGTCGGGCCCTTCATGCGGCGTTTGCGAGTCCTCGGAGCAACCGGAGAACAGTGAGGCACTCAAGAGCAACGAAAGCGCGAACCGGCGCGATGCGACGTGCATGTCATCTTCCCCAAAGCAAATGGACCAACCCCTCTGACCAGGACCATCGCTGATTCTCGGAGAGGTGCCAATGAACTCGCCCGAATCAGCGGCCCGTTACAATCGTTTACATTCCGCACATCCTCCCGCGACATGGAGGCGTTGAACTGCGCAGCATCCAATGGACCCCGAGGTCCTGGCCCTGGGAGGTTCGATGTCTCCGCACCCCACTCGCCGTTTCCGCGCAGTCGCCCCACTCCTCATCCAAGCCCTGTTGCTGCTCGCCTTCGCGTCGAGGGCCGCGATGACGCCGAGCCTCGATGCCATGTCCGCCAGCCGACCGCGAGACCTGCTGGAGTTGGGACAACTCCTGGTGGACGGTGGCGTGTGGCAGACGCGCCGGCTGATGCCGCAGGAGTGGGTGAAGCAGCTCATGGCACCGGATGACGGCGTCACTTCCGTGATGGGTGTGCCCCTGCGCGACTGGAAGAGCCTGCTCGCGGTGCCCACGCTCGTGGGGAGCTGCGAGTCCTACACTGCCACGCCGCACTAGACTGGGGACATGATGGGACCCGCCACACCGTCACCCGGCATCGAGGTGCTCCTCATCGAGGACGACGCGCACCTGGCCCGCCTCACGGCCGAGTACCTGGAGCGACAAGGCGTGCGCACCTGTCTCGCTCGGGACGGGGAGCAGGGCCTGGTCGAGGCCTCGCGCCGCGCCTTCGATGCCATCCTCATCGACATCATGCTGCCCCGGAAGGATGGGCTCACCGTCTGCCGCGAGCTGCGGGAGCGCTCGGCGGTGCCCATCCTCATGCTCACCGCGCGCGGCGAGGAGGCGGACCGGGTGATGGGACTGGAGCTGGGCGCGGACGACTACCTGCCCAAGCCCTACTCCTCTCGGGAGCTGCTGGCGCGAATCCAGGCGCTGGTGCGGCGCAGCCGGGGCTTGCTGGGTCCCTCGCGCGAGGTGGTGCGCGTGGGCGCGCTCACGCTGAACCGGAGTGACTTCCGGGCATCGCTGAATGGACAGGTGTTGCCGCTGACACGGCACGAGTTCGCCTTGCTCCTCGGACTCGCGGAGCGGGCGGGACGGGTGCTGTCGCGCGAGCAGTTGCTGGAGCTGGCGAAGGGCAACGACCCGGACGGCCCGGTGGACCGCGCCATCGACGTGCATGTGTCCCGGCTGCGCCAGAAGCTGGGGGACGACGCGCGCAACCCCCGGATGCTCAAGACGGTGCGAGGCGTGGGGTATGTGCTGGAGCGAGGTGAGGAGTCATGAAGCTCGGTGAGCGGCTCCGTCCCCGAAGGATGTTCTGGCGCATCTATCTGTATGGTCTGTTGATGCTGGGGGGCGCCGTCGTGTCCTTCGCGGTCATCGCCAGCCTCGTGGAGTCACAGATCGTAGGACAGGACACGGAAAAGACATACGAGCGACTGGTGGAGCTGGCCGCCGCGGAGTCTCCCGAGCTCGCCCCCCTGATGGAGTCCCTCGCCGCGCAAGGAAAGCTCCGGGCCACGCTGTATGACCTTCAGGGCACCGTGAAGGCCTCATCAGCGCGACCTCCCCTGAGGGTGCTCGATGACGCCGAGTGGCGCGAGCTTCGCACCGGCAAGAGCTGGTTCAAACGTGACGGGCAGAACCATTGGGCCACCCCCACGTGGCGAGGCAACACCGTGGTGGGCTATCTGCTGCATGAGGCCAACAATCGTCGGACGTACACGGTGCTGGGCGGCGTGCTGGCCCTGGTCCTGGTCGTGCTGGCGGGACTCTCGGTGCCCCTGGCGTGGGCGCTGGCTTCCCCGCTGGAGCGGCTGACGAAGGTGGTGGGCGAGTTCGGTCAGGGGCGCCTGTCCGCGCGCGTGCGGCTGAAGGGCCGGAACGAAGTGGCGGTGCTGGGGCACACCTTCGACACGATGGCCGAGCGAACGGAGTCACTCATCCGAGGCCAGAAGGAGCTGCTGGCCAACGTGTCCCACGAGCTGCGCACGCCCCTGGCGCGCCTGGGTGTGACGCTGGACCTCGTCGAGGACGGACAACCGGAGGAGCTGGCGGCTCGACTGCCGGAGCTGCGCCGGGACATCGGCGAGCTTCAGCAGTTGGTGGATGGCGTGTTGCAGATGGCGCGGCTCGACCTGGAGGCGAACCAGGCGGGACAGCCGGGGCCTCGCCTCCAGCGGGCGACGCTGCGGCTGACGGAGTTCCTGAAAGACGCCGCCGAGCGCTTCCAGAAGAGCGCCCCCGAGTGTCGCCTCCAACTGGATGTGGCCGAGAACCTGCCCACGCTGGAGGCCGACCCGGTGCTGGTGCGGCGCGCGCTGCACAACCTGCTCGACAACGCGCGCAAGTACTCGGAGCCCGGCAGTCCGGTGACGCTGCGGGCACAGGTGGACGCGCAGGCGGTGCACCTGGACGTGGAGGACCGGGGCATCGGCATCAGCGACGAGGACCTGCCCAAGCTCACCACGCCCTTCTTCCGCACCGACCGCAGCCGCGCGCGGGAGACAGGGGGCACGGGCCTGGGGCTGACGCTGGTGCGCCGCATCGTCGAGGCCCACGGAGGAACCCTGTCCCTCCAGGGCGTCACCGAGGGAGGAATCCGCGCCCGGCTCGTGCTTCCCCTCACGACGACCTAGTCCACGTCCCGGGGCTCGGGGCGAGAGCGTCCGTAGGCCCCTTCGAGAATCGCGTCGCTGCGGAGTCTGCTCGCCTTCGCCGCCTCGACGTCCAGGCCTTCACCGTGTCCTCGCCCGCGTCCCTCGAACACGAGCGTGTCCCCATTGAACGACGCCGTGCGCGGACAGGACGGCAGCTTCAAGCCCGAGCGCAACAGCTCACACGCCAGTGAGCGCCCGCTCTCGAAGGTCGACGCGCCCTCCTTCTCCGTGAGCAGGTATTGAACGCGGCCCGCCTCGAAACGCAGCGACACCAGGCCCTTGCCCAGGAGCCGCTCCACGTCCACACGCGGCCGCTCCTGCGTCCAGGGCTCCTGTCCTCCCTGCGAGAACAACAACCACTCGCTCCACTTGAGCGCCGGAAGTCTCAGCGCCTTCGCGTCGTCTCGCTGCACCCGCACCGTGCCTCGAAAGGCCTGACAGTGCGTCGTGTCGCAGACCGCCCGGCCCGGATGACGACTGTGCCGCTCGTTGTGCGCCACCACGCGCGCCAACGCCAGCCGCGCCTCGCCCTTCAGTGTCACGTCCTCCGCCGCCACCACGCCCGACGTGTACTGCAACCGCGTCGTGCGGAACACGAAGTCCGAGCCCCGCCGCGCCTTCAGCGCGCTCGGTGACGTGGGCACTCCCACGGGCGGCCGATACGCCGGCGGTGGCGACCACGTAAAAACTCCCGCGTAATCCCTCCCCTCCTCCGGCCCCTTCGGAAAGCGCACCCGCCACGGCGCGCCCAGACACACCGCCGCCCCGCGCGTCGTCAGTCCCTCCAGCCGCGCCCACTCCACCGGAGCGAGCTTCGGCATCCCCGCGTCCACCGTGAAGCCCACGCCCGCGCACCGCGCCTCCACCTCGCGCGCCGGCACCAGCCCCAACACCTGCACCCGCGCCGCCTCCACGCCCGCCTGCTTGCGCGCCTTCGCCAGGGCCGCGGGAATCTCCTCCGCGAACTGGCGAGGCATCTTCCCCGGCCGCACCGCCACCACCACCAGGTCCCCGTCCACCGCCGCAATCCAGCCGTACTGCGGACGGCTCGCCGCGTCCCGCACCGTGCCCGTCTTCGTCGCCACGCCCACCAGCGCCTTCGACGCGGGCAGCTCCGCCAGCGTCCCTCGCGCCGCGTTGTCCGCCAGCAGCGCCACCACGTCCGGCCGCGCCTCCGCCAGCAGCCGATACGCCTGCGCCATCCCCCACGCAGACAGCGCCAGCGTGGAGCGCAGGCCCACCGCATCCGCCATGTCCACCGGTGTCCCCGTGAGCCCCAGCGCCGACAGCACCGGCTCCCACGCGCCAAACCCCTTGGGCGCCGAGCCCGCTGTCTCCCAGTCCAGGAAGTACCCGTTGCATGAGCGCAGGAGCGCCGTGCGCGCGTCCACCTTCGCCGGCAACCCCGGGCCACATGCCCACTCCTGCACGTCCACGCGCGGCGCCAGCACCGGATGCTCCGCGCCCGCCGCGTATACGAAGGGCTTCAGCACCGAGCCATACGGCAGCGCGCGGCGCACCTCGCCCTCCGACAACAACACCTCCCCCGAGTGCCGACTCACCACCACCGTGGCCGGCCCCGCCGCGCGCACCTGCACGTCCGCCAGCTCGTCGATGGACAGCGGCACCACCCACCGCGCCCCGTCGTGACACTGGCGCAGCCGACGCGACAGCGCCTTGGGAAACCCCACCGTCTCACTCAGGAGCCGCGCCAGCGCGCGACGCGCCTTCGACGAGTCCACCGCGGGCGCCGCCGCCAGCTCCGACGCCGCGCGTGACAGGGATTGATAGGCCCCCTCGCGCCACGCCGGCAGCTCGCCGCTCAGCGCCACCGCGAAGGCTTCGTGGAAGAGCCGGTCCTCGCTCGACTGGGGACACGCCCACCACAGGAGCTGGTGCGCCAGCTCGTGCCGCAGCGCCACGCGCAGCCGCTCATCCAGCACGCCCGGCGTGTTCTGCCGCAGCTCCACGAGGCCCGGCCGGCCCTGCGCGTTGCGCTCGGGCGACAGGGCCACGCCGCGCTGGAGGACGATGGAGACCGGGGCCCTCACCGGCGCCCCGCCCGCCTCCGCCGCATACACCGACTCCAGCGCCGCCCAGCCGGCCTCCGCCTCGCGGCGAAGGTCCGACTCGGGCGTCACGTCACCTCGCGTGACGAAGGTGGGGGTGGCCGTCAGCAACACGGCCACCACGGAGGCCCACCCCATCGACTACAGGTCTCCCGTGCCCTTCTTCGACGGCACCACCTTCAGCGAGTCCGCGGCCGTGCGGCCGTGGATGCTCGCGGCGTACATGTCCTCGATGCTCGCGGGAGGCGCGGAGAACGTGCCGGGGAACTGCGCGCGCAGCACGTAGCCCACCGTGCGCGGGCTGTCGCTCCACCACGCCGGCTCCTCGAAGAAGAACGTCGCCCGCTCCGGGCTCAGCACCCGGCGCTTGAGCGCCTCCGGCACCAGCGGCAGCGAGTGCGGAGGACCGCGGAACGCCTTGTCCTCCTGGAGCGCCACGAAGCCCGCGGGCACCGCGTCCTCCACCACGTAGTACGCCGAACGCACCTTGTTGCTCCCGCGCGCGTCCATCGTCAGCTCCACGTAGACCTCTTCGCCCTGGGACACCGTGTCCCCCGCGCCGAGCTTCACCTTCCCGCCCTCGCGCAGCGCGTAGTACGCACGCGAAATCGACATGCCCTCCGCCTGCGCACGCACCGCGGACAGCGGCGTGAGCGCGGTGGCCTGCAACGTCGCCACGCCGTCGAAGCCGCCCACGTCCACCGTGCGCGTCCCCGGAGCCAGCGTCGCGACGAGCCCCATGCCGCGCGGCGAGAACTTCACCCCGCCCTGGATGCCCTTCACCTCTGGGGGCGTCATGCCCTTGAACGCCTTCGCGTCGCGCTCCAGCAGCCACAGCGAGTGCAGGAGCGCGGTGCTCCGGTCGAACGTCGACAGGTCCGGCTCCGACAGCATCTCCAGGATGCGCTTGCGAGCGCGGGTGACATCCAGCGTGCCGAACGACGCCGCGTGCGCGGCAATCGCCGTCATGCCCACGCGCCGCAGCGGGAAGCGGAAGAACGCCTCCGACATCTCCAGCTCCTGGCCCGGCTTGTACGCGGCCAACGTGGTGAAGCCCTCCGAGCTGCGCTTCACCAGCGCGTTGATGCGAGCCTGGAGCGCCGGCTCCTTGATGACGCCCGCCTTCTCCGCCGCGAGCACCGCCAGCGCCAGCGGGTACAGCTCACCGGACTCGGAAGCCTCCACCAGCGCACGCACACGCGCCGCCTGCTTCGGCCCCTCCAGCCGCGCCAGCACGTAGGCCCGCGTGGCCTCGTACTCGGGCGGCAGGCCCTCCTGCGCCTCCAGCCAGCGCGCGCTCTCCACCAGGCGCGGGTCCGCGCGGTCCACCAGGCCCGCCTCCGCCGCGTACGCCAGACCGTCCAGCGCGATGAGCGTCAGCGGCAGGCTCGGCGTGTTGTAGCCACCGAACCACGTGAAGCCACCGCCCTTCACCGACAGGTTGAGGATGCGCGCGGTGCCCTGCACCGAACGGCTGCGCGCCTCCGCGAGCAGCGCCTGCGTGTCCGTGTCCAGCTTCGCCAGCGCACCCGCCTGCTGGAGCACCTGGTACACCGCCACGTTGGGCACCGTCGTCGACACGAGCTGCTCCAGGCACCCGTACGGGTACGTCAGGAGCTCGCGCACGTTGGACAGCGCCGCGTCGACGATGGACGGCTGGAGCACCAGCTCCACGCGCGTCAGCGTCGCCTCCTTCGCCGCCGGCACCTCCAGCGCGCCACCGCCCCAGGCGCTCACCTTGACGACGTCTTCCACCGCCGCCGGCTCCACCTGGAACAGCTTGCGGTCCTTCAGCGGGTCCTTGCCTCCGGACACGTCCACCGCGAGCTGCGCGTCACCCGTCGAGGAAGCGCGCAGCGTCAGCGGCACCACCTGCTCGCCGCCCTTCGCCAGCTCCACCTTGTGCTGCGACTGGTCCGCCTTCAGCGCACCCAGCGACGCGAGCTTCACCTCCAGCAACTGGCTGGCCGGCGACTTCTCACCCGCAGACAGGCGGATGGAGGCCAGCGCCTCGTCACCCTCGCGCAGGAACTGCGGCAGCGACGCGTAGAGGTTGAGACCGCCGCGCGTGGCGAACTCGGACGTCCCCTCGCCGAAGCGACCGGACGTGTCCGCCGCCACCGCCGTCACCACCCACAACGTCTGGTTGGACGGCAGCGTGAAGCGCACCGTGGCGCGGCCATCGCGGTCCGTCACCACCGTCGGGTCCCAGTGCGCCGTGTCCTTCTCCATGTCCTTGGCCTGACGGCTGGGAGGCTTGATGGACGCGAAGGCATGGTCCGGCAGCCCCGCCATCTTCCGCGCCAGCGCCTCGCCGTACCCGTACCCCTGGAACTCCGAGGAGTAGAAGTTGGACACGTTGTTGCGCGTCGGCGGGTAGAAGAAGTCGAGCACCTTGGGACGGAACTCGGACTGGATGGCGTAGACGGCCTTGTCCACCACGCCCAGCGACAGCTGCGCGACGACACCCTTGCCCTGGTGGTCCACCACACGCACGTCGATGGTCTGCTCGGTCAGCGGCGTGGCCTCGGCACGACGCGGTTGCAGCTCCACGGTGAGCGTGCGCTCGCGCGGAATCACGCGGAACGCCACCGTGCGCTCCTCCCAGCGGCCCGTCGCCGTGGGGTACGCCACGGACGCATACACCGCGCCGCCGAACCGCTTCTCCACGCTGAAGCTGTGCACCAGCGTGCGGCCCGTCAGCTCCACCACCTGCGTGTCATGAATGCTGGCGCCCGCCAGCGTCACCCACACCGGGCCCGCGTCACGGCCGCCCGCGCCCCAGCCATCCGGCATCAGCGCCACCATCCGCGCCGAGTCCCCCGGCTCCAGCGTGCCCGACAGCGACGCCAGCGTGAGGTTGGGCACCTGGGCCACCGCCTCGTCCGCCGAGCCGATGACGAGCAGCGACTCCTCGCCCTGCCACGTCTCGCCGCGCTTGTCCTTCACCACCACGCGCGCCAGCACCGCGCCCACATCCGACGTGGGCGCCTTCTCGCGGTGCGTCCCGTCCGCCGCCGTGGTGAACGAGCGCTTGCCCAGGCTCTTCTCCGCGCCGTCCGCCTTGCGCAGCACGAACTCCACCTCGCCCTGCGTGACGCCGTAGGCCTTGCCCGACAGCGTCGTCGCGCGCACCGACAGCAGCGCCTCGCCACCCTTGGCCACCACCGCGTCCGAGTAGCGCGCCGTGCCCAGCACCTCCACCTTCGACAGGAAGAACGACGTCGTCGAGTTGGCGAACGTCTCCTGGTCATCCCGCGCGCGCACGGTGAGCGAGTAGCGATACGGCAGCCGCTCCTCCCCCGCCTTCAGCTCCGGCACCGCGACCTCAATCGCCGCCTCGCCGCTCGCGTCGAAGCCGGTGGCGCTGGCCCACGGGTCCTCGGTCACTCCGCGCTCCGCCACGGAGGAGTACAGCCGCTCCGGCACGCTCAGCTTGCCCTCGTTGCTGGACTGCGAGCCGTACGTCACGTCGCTGCCCTGGCCACCCTTGCCGGCGTCATCCACCCACGCGGGCGCGTCCAGCAGGCTGCGGTACAGGAACACCTCATACTTCGCGCCAGCGGGCACGCCGCCCGCGTAGCGACGCGCGCGAACCTTCACGCGCAGCGACTGGCCGGGCACCACCGTCTCCGACTCGGGCTCCGCCTCCAGGTAGAAGGTCGGCTTCACGTAGTCCTGCACGCGCGCCTCGCCCTGGTGCGGCTGACCGTCCAGCTCCGCCTCCACACGCAGCACGCCCGTGCCCAAGTCGTCAGGAACCTTGAGCGTGCCGTGGAAGGCGCCGAACTCGTCCACCGACACTCGCGTGGTGAGCGCGCGGCCCTCCTGGGACACGAGCTTCACCGTCACGTCCTTCTTCTTCGGCGTGAACAGGCGCGCCAGGAAGGTGTCCGGCTGGCGCAGCACGCCGCGGAACTTCACCTCGTGGCCCGGCTTGTAGATGGGCCGGTCGCTGTAGATGAACACGTCCGGCGCCACCGCCAGCGTGGAGTAGAAGTCCGTGTCGACAATCGCCGTGTCGGCACCCACCGACGCGGTGGCGATGATGCGCGGCTCCGTCACGTCCAGCCGCACCTCGCCCTTGGCGTCCGTCTTCCCCGCGGGGCCCTTGCCCTTGGGCAGGTACACCTGCACCTGCGCGCCCACCGCCGGCTTCTGGTCCTTGCCGGCCACGCGCACCAGCACCTCGCCATCCGTCTGCTTCAGCTGCACCGTCAAGTCACTGACGACGAGCACCACCTGGCCTTCGACGAGCCCCTGCACCAGTTGGAGGACGTAGGTGCCGGCCGGCAGCGGCGCCAGCAGCACGCGGCGCTCCTGGAAGCCGTAGCCACCGCTCGAGTTGAAGCCGGGCACGTTGAAGTCACGCTCGGCGCCCCCCAGGTCCAGGTTGAGCCACTGGCTGCGAGTCACGGTGAAGCCCGGCGGCACGCCCACCAGCTTCTTGGCGCCCTCGGCCACCTTGGCCAACGGCTCGTTGGAGCCGGGCACGTTGGGCGCGGGCGGCAGGACGGTCAGCATGTCCTCGCGGAAGTTCTGGTTGAGCCCGTCGAGCAACCACCGGCCCGGCAGGCCCACCGCGTTGACGCCGCGGCTGAGCGCGCGGCCCGGGTTGTTCATCGTCGGCGGCGTCTGGTACGCGCGCCGCAGGTCGCCCTGGGCGCGGATGAACGCATCCACGTTGTCGGGCTTGAGGACGCGCAGCTCCACCGGCCCCTTGTCCTCGAAGGCCACGTCCACCGCCACCGGCTCGCCGCTGCCATACGAGCGCGGCACGGTGATGTAGAGCGGCTTGGCCATCGCCACGCCGGACAGCGCCACCGCCGTCAGTACCGCGAGTCGAGCTACCATCCTCATGACCCGAAACCTCCAGGAACCAGCGAATCGCCCTGCACGGTGCCGCGCAGGCCCAGGTACGGCAGCGACTCCAGGTCGCGCCGCGCCGCTTCGATTTCAGGGGGCGCCGCCTTCGGAATCGGCGCGTTGCGCCCCACTCGGGACTCGGACAGGAAACCGTCCATGGTGAGGCCGCTGAGCAGCCGTCCCAGATTCACCCCGAAAGCCAACGAGCCCGGCTCACGCAGCCCCGCCAGCACCGGCCCCGGCGCGGCGAGCATGCTCGGCTTGCTGCCCGCGCACGACATGCGCAGCGCGTTCAGCTCCGCCTCGCTCGACGCCAGCACCACGTGGTTGCACAGCGTGGCCTGCCGCAGCCTGCCGCCGGAGAAGAAGCCCTCCAGCGCGGTCCCATCCTCGGGCCGACCCCACAGCACCGCCACCTCCTGAGGCAGCGCCGAGTCCCCGCGCGGCGTCCACACCACCGCCACCTGCCGCGTGCGCGTCGCACCCTCGCCGCCCGACTTCCAGAACGCCTTCAGCGTCTCCGCCGACAGCGTCTCCGGCAGCTTCAGCTGCATGGCCAGCAGCACCGGCGTCTCCTCCGGCACCAGCTTCAGCAGCTCGTCGGACAGCGCCGCCTTGTCCAGGCGCACGGTGCCCTCCATCAGCTCGCCGGCGATGCCCCGGCCCACCAGGCGGTCACCCTCCACGCCGAACTGGAGGCGCGTGTCCGGCGACAGCCCCAGCACGTGCGCGAACAGCTGCGCGTCGCGGCCGAACGACTCGGGCTGGAAACCCAGCTCCACGTCGACGTTGTCCTCGGCGCTCAGCTCCGGCACCTCGGCGCACAGGCCCTGGAGCACCGCGACGGGGTGGCGCGCCATGACCAGACGGTCCGGCGTCTTGCCCGCCCACAGCGTCTGCTCCGCCACCAGCCAGCGCTTCAGCTCCAGCCCCTCGGCGACGGCGGTGGGCGTGCCACCCGGGCACGTCTTCGCCGTGAGGGTGCCTCGGCTCGCCACCGCGTCCAGCGCGTTGAAGGCCGCCGTCGCGGACTTCGTCGCCTTGGGAACGATGAACGCGGGCGTGCTCGCGCGCGCATCACCAGCGAACCACGCCACGCGGAACGGCGTGTTGCCCACGCGGCCCACCAGCAGGTCCAGCACCGCGCCCTTGAAGTCGCCCTTCAGGTCCTCGCCCGTGGAGCCGAAGAACGCGGCCCAGCCGCCCACGAAGCCCTGCCCCAGCGGCTGCGACAGCTGCGAGCGCAGCCACGCGTTGCGCGCCAGCGCGTCACGCACCTTGGGCGGATGGTGCACGTCCAACCAGACGGCCTGGGGAGCAACAGTACCGGGCACCTCCAGCTCCGCGGTGGTCGGCTCCGGCAATCCCTCCACCTGCGCGGCCGCGACAGGGTTCGTGCTCGCGCCGCTCATGAGCGGAGTGCTGGGACCCTCGTCACCGCCGGAGGACGAGCTGGAGCGACGGCCGAGGACAAAGGCCCCCGCCACCGCCGCGCCCACGACGACAACACCCACACCAATCAACAGGCCCTTGGGAGGACCGCCGCGACCAGGCGGTGGGCTCGCCGGAGGCGGCGTGCCCGGGGAAGGGCTCGACGGAGATGTCATGGCATCCACTCCTTGAAACGAAAGAAGCCGAGGAAGGCGCCGTTGGTGGGCACCGGACGCCACTCTCGTGGCGCCTCGTCGGCGAGGTTGTGGAGGAGCCCGGTGCGCACGGCGGCGCCCTTCTCCCCCGGATGGTAGACGACTCGCGCGGGTGCATGGGCCCGGTCCTCCGGGCGCACCACCAGCATGAGATGGAAGTTGGGACCTGAGTCCTGCTCCTGGCGGAACGCGAGCACATCACCGGTGCGCACCGCGTCGCGCGTGGCCTCGTCACGGCCCAGGAACACCAGGCTGTGGTGCAGCAACGTCTCCGCGTCCGCGAAGTCGGAGGGCTTGCCCCGCGCGTCCGTCCACAGCGGCGTGGCGAGGCGCTCCGGGGCGATGCGCTTGTAGGCGGTGCGGAAGGCGAAGCGGATGAGGCCCGCGCAGTCGCGCTGGTCCGGGTGCCACAAGGCGTCCTGCTGCTTCAGTTGCGCGAGCGCGACCTGGGCCACCTGCCGGCGCAGCAGCACGTCGCGCGACTCGGGCGCGGGCGCGGCGGCCTCCAACAGCAGGAGCAGGGACAGGGCGAGCATGGCGGTGGACGTGGGCGCGTCAGACAGCGCGCGTCAGTAGTCGCCCTCGCCGCCGCCGTCGCCATTCGTCTGGAGTTCCTTGAGGGCCGCGTCCAGGTTCGTGGGCCAGCCCTTGCGCGTGGGCTTCGGGTCCTGCGAGGGGACGTAGACCTCCGCCTGGCCGTCGCCGAGGACATTCACCCAGGCGAGCACGCGCGTGGTGCCGGGCGTGGCCAGGGGGATGCGCACCATGCGGCGGACCTCGTTCGGCGTGCCCTCGAAGAGCGCGAGGTTGAGCGTGGCCAGGGTGTGGGCCTTGTCGCCGCTGGGCCAGTAGTTGGTCGCCACCAGGTACACGCCCTTGGGCGGCGCGCGGTGGATGTAGAGGTACGGGCCATACGCGGGCTGGTCGAAGTCACCGCCCTGCGAGTTGAGGAAGAAGGTTCCGCCGGACGGGCTGGAGGTGTCCGCCCAGTACACGTGGGCCATGGAGGAGACCGCGAGCTGGCCGTCCTTCTCGCTGGTGTCGGTGGGCTCGTAGACGTGCAAGTCCGTGTACACGCCGTCGGTGTCGCTGGTGAGGATGACCTTGAACGGGACGGGCGGCACCTGCGCGTAGCTGGTGGCCTGGGTGCGCGCGGTGCCGGCCTGATTCGTGGCCATCACCGTGACGACGTTCTTCCCGCTGGCCGCGGGGAACTTGCGGCTGAAGCGCCCGTTGAAGGTGCGCATGAGGTAGCGGTCGCCGTTGAGGGACACGACGATGGGGTCGATGGAGGGGTCGCTGACGGTGCCCTCGATGAGCAGCATCCGGTCCACCGTCCAACCGCCGGAAGGCGCGCTGAGGCGCACGGTGGGCAGTATCTTGCCCTTGCCGATGGGCACGCCCTGTTGGCGCGGGTTGGCTGCGGGCGGAGTCTGCGACAGGAGCAGGGCGAGGATGACGGGAAGCATCGCGCGTCCTTGAAAGGGAAAGGGGTCCGACAAAGGCGTCGGTGATGGGCACACTGCGCCCGCTTCACCTTCCATTTCAAGTCGCCTGCCAATCGTCAATAGGGGCGGAACCCCGTGGAATCACGGCCACGCGTGTCACCAGGCGCGGGCCTGGGGACACGTGGCTGGGGCCAGCACGAGGCCCTTCTGCCGCACCAGGAGTCCCGGCAGACTCACGCGCCACGACAGGGGGAGCGGCGAACATGATTCAAGGGCTCGATCACATCCAGCTCGCGATGCCCCGAGGCGAGGAGGCAAGAGGCCGTGTTTTCTACGGCGACCTGCTCGGGCTGCGAGAGATTCCCAAACCCCCAGAACTCGCGAAGCGGGGCGGGCTCTGGTTCGAGCTGCCGGACGGGCGGGGGCTTCATCTCGGCGTGGAGGAGCCGTTTCTTCCGGCGAAGAAGGCGCACCCGGCCTTCCGCGTGGCGACGCTGGATGCGCTGGCCTCGCGCATGTACGAGGCGAAGCGTCCGGTGACGTGGGATTTCGCGGTGCCGGGGGTGCGGCGGTTCCACGGTGAGGACCCGTTCGGGAACCGGCTGGAGTTCCAGGAGCAGCCGAGCGAGCACAAGCTGACGGAGGACGAGGTGCTCGCGGTGCTGTACGCGCTGGAGCGGGGTGAGGTCACGATATCGACGCGGCAGCTCCAGCTCGTGGAGGACTCCGGAGGTGGCGACACGCCGATTCTCTGCTCCAACGGGTGGTGCTTCGTCATCTTCAACGACTCGTGCGAGTGGGACTACATCTCGCGCGTCACCGCGCCGGATGGACGCTGGCTGACGTACGAGGACATCGCCGGTGGACCGGGCGAGCCCGTGCCCATGCCTCGGCTCGAGGACTACCGACCTCCGCCGGACATCGCGATGGATGTGTGGGGATTGCCTTCGTGAGGGCGCGCGTCGCCCTCCAGTCCGGGGCTGTGCTCGCGCTCGCGTGCGCACCCGCGCGTCCGAGTGACCCCGACATCGTCCGCCCCTCTCCAGGACAACCCATCCTCGAGAAGCTCCCTGGCCCCATGCTGGGACCGTTCGAGTCCTACTCAGATGCGCTGCTCGCGGCATGCGGAAGGATTCTCACGAAACCGCATGCGAGCGCGGGACGCGCGGACAACCAGGAGGCCAGCACGTTCTGGCGCGTGTCGAGCGAGTACTGCGCCTGGGTGTATTACACGCCGGATGACCAGTACATGGTGAGCAAGCTCACGAACCAGTCCGCGGTAGACCCACTCCATCGACTCAAGACGTGCCTGCTTCCCTCTACCGTCGAGGATTCGCGCTACCCTCCAAACAGCATCAAGTACATCTATGCGCTCCACAACCATCCGTTCGGAAGCTCGCTGTCCAGGGGTGACATCCGCTTCATCGTGGAGCAAGGCTCCGCCCATGGCTTCGAGGCGCGGACCAAGGACGGCGTCGTTCGGCTCTCCATCGTCGCGTTCTTCGCGAACGACCTCTCGAAGCCCGCCTGTGACGGGTTCCACCAATACGTCCCCGTGACGGGTCACATCATGAAGTGGACTCGAGAAAGAAATCGCTGGAGCTGCGAACAGACCGCGCACGTCTCCTGGAACGAAGACGCCACTGACTTCACGCTCCGCGCCACGAGAAGCCCCTGCTTCGAGAAAGCCCGATGAGACGATTGCTCGTTCCATGGCTCCTGCTCGTCGCGGGTTGTCCGCGAGCCATGCCCCCTCGCCCCATCGATGTGGACCCAGCTCTTCGCTTTCCGGAGTTCTTCGCCCAGCCAGCGCGCGGGATGGAAGATTCCGGCAGCGCCCTCGAATTGGATGGCGTGGTGCTCAAGGCCCTGATGCTCGCGGCGAACGACTTCCTGCCCTCGGGGAACCAGGGGAAACACTGTTGGGAGCGACAGGATGCTCGCCTCTTTCGCTTCATCCGGGAGGGCGACATCATCTTCATCCGGATGGACGTGGACCCCTCGGCCTGTGACGGCAAGGTCCTTCCATTGGACTCGGGCGCCGCCTATGCCGTCCATGTGGATGGTCGCATCCTTCGTCGCGTCTTCGATGGAGAGCCCGGCTCCGGCATGGACCTCGAGTCCTTGGACGCGGGCACACGCGAAGACGCGGGACCTTTGACGGTTGACGCGCCTGTCGGCTCGACCTGGGGCGCGCCTTCCGACACGACACCGGCACGATGGCTGGATGGCGGCGTCCTCGACGCGGGAACTTCGCGCTGAGACTTCGCGCTGAGACCTCGCGCATCGTTCGTCGCCACTGTCCTTCTTCGAGGCTCCGGGGCTGCACGCAGCACGCCTGACCCGAACTCCCTAGCGCTCCGCCGCCCGCGTGCTGGGGCTTCGCGACGACGAGCCCTGGGCTCGAATTGCATCCGAAGTGTCGGCGCCTACCTTTCTCGCACAACGCACAGACATACCCAGGGGGGATGAAATGGCTTCGACAGAGACCGTGCAGACGAGGGAGGCCCCGAGGACCGGGTGGGGCAGCGAGACCCAGGCGGAACCAGGCCTGCTCATCGAGGACCATGCGCTCCTGGGCGACCTGTACACCGCCGCGCTCGTGGCCAAGGACGGCTCCATCGACTTTCTCTGCCTCCCGGACTTCGACTCGGACGCGTGCTTCACCTCGCTCCTGGGAACCGCCGACAACGGGCGGTGGAAGGTGGCTCCGACGTCACCCGTGCGCGAGGTGAAACGCCGCTACCGCGGCAAGACGCTCATCGTCGAAACGGAGCTCGTGACGGACGAAGGCGCGGTGCGACTCGTGGACTTCATGCCCATCCGGAAGGGCAGCCCGCACCTGGTGCGCCAGGTGGAGGGAGTCCGAGGCACCGTGAAGATGCGCTCCGATCTGCGTCCCCGTTTCGGCAACGGCTACACCGTGCCCCTGGTCAGCAAGCGAGACGGTGCCTCCGCGGCCGTCGCCGGCCCGGATGCCCTCTACCTGCGAGGCGGAGCCGGTGAGGCGCCCCCGCCGTTCGAATCGGAGTTCACGGTTCGCGCCGGCCAGCGGATTTCCTTCGTGCTGTCCTGGGGCCGCCCCTACAGCGACATCCCCGACGTGCTGGACGCGGAGGCCGCCCTGCGGGAGACGCAGGCCTTCTGGGAGGACTGGGCCTCGAAGATCCGCCTGCCCGCGAAGTACCAGGACGAGGTCGTCCGCTCCCTCATCACCCTCAAGGCATGCAGCTTCCGACCCACGGGTGCGCTCGTCGCCGCGCCCACCTTCGGACTCCCGGAGACTCCAGGCGGAGAGCGCAACTGGGACTATCGCTTCTGCTGGATTCGCGACGCGGTCCTGACGCTGCACGCGCTCATGCGCGGCAACCTCACCGACGAGGCGGAGGCCTTCGGCAACTGGATGGTGAATGCCATTGGAGGCGCCCCGACCCAGCTGCAAATCATGTACGGCATCCGGGGCGAGCGACGCCTCACCGAAGTCTCGCTGGACTGGCTGAACGGCTACGAGGGGGCCCGCCCCGTGCGCATCGGCAACGGGGCCTACTCGCAGTTCCAGCTCGACATCCTCGGCGAGTTCGCCGGGGTGCTCTACCTCCACGCGAAGCTGAAGGGCACGTTGCCGGAGCGCGCCCGGAAGGCCCTCAAGAGCGTCGCGACGCGCGTGTCCGAGGTCTGGAGAAATCCGGACCATGGCATCTGGGAGATGCGCGGTCCGAAGCACGACTTCACCGCCTCCAAGGTGTCGGCATGGACCGCCGTGGACCGCTGGGTGCGAGTGATTGAGGAGTACGGCTTGAGCGAGGACAAGGCGCCGTGGGTGAAGCTGCGGCAGACCATCTTCGACGAGGTGTGCAGCAAGGGCTACGACGCCAAACGCAACACCTTCACCCAGTACTACGGCTCGAAGGGAGTGGACGCGAGCCTGCTCTTCATCCCGCTCAGCGGGTTCCTCCCGGCGGACGACCCTCGCGTCGCGGGAACGGTGCTCGCCATCGAGCAGGAGCTGATGCCGGACGGGCTGGTGCTGCGCTACCGGACGGAGGACAGCGTGGACGGGCTCGAAGGTGAGGAGGGCGCGTTCCTCGCCTGCTCCTTCTGGCTCGCGGACACCTACCACCTCATGGGGCGCCAAGAGGACGCCCAGCGGTTCTTCGAGAAGCTCTTGGCGCTCAGCAACGACGTGGGCCTGCTCGCCGAGGAGTACCTGCCCAAGGAGCGCAGGCTGTTCGGCAACTTCCCCCAGGCGTTCAGCCACCTGACGCTCGTGAACTGCGCCTACCTCCTGGCTGAAGGATACAAACCCCCGCTGGACTCGTAGACCGGAGGGTGAGGGAATGATCGACCCGTTCGTCATCATCGGCGCCTCGGGAGACCTGACGGCGCGGCTGCTCCTCCCCGCCGTGGCGGAGCTCGTCGAGCAGCAGAAGACTCCCGAGGGGCTGACCCTCACCGGGGTCGATCGGATGGACTGGACCGAGGAGCAATTCCGCGAGCGCATGCGCGAGGCCCTGGACACGCATGCGACGCGCGCCTCCGCGCGGACTCGCACGGAGGTCCTCCGCCGCCTGCGTTACCGGCGAGCGGATGCCACGCGCGGCGAGGACCTCCGGCGCGCGCTTGGCGGCATCCACCCGTCGGTCCTCGCCTACCTCGCCCTGCCAGCACATCTGTTCGAGCCGGTGCTCGCGGCCCTCTCCGAGGCGAGCCTCCCGAAAGGCAGCGTGGTGGCGGTCGAGAAGCCCTTCGGCGTCGACCTCACCTCGGCCCAACGCCTCAATGAACTGCTGCGGCTGCGCTTCCCCGACACCCTGGTCTTCCGCATCGACCACTTCCTGTCGGACGAACTGGTCCAGCGCGTCTTCGCCCTGCGGTTCGGCAATCGTGTGCTCGAGTCCATCTGGAGCCAGCAGCACATCGAGCGGGTGACCATCACCTGGGACGAGATGCTCACCGTCGAGGGCCGCGCGTCGTACTACGACCGCGCAGGCGCGCTCCGCGACATGATTCAGAACCACCTCCTGGAGGTGCTGGCGCTGGTCGCGATGGAGCAGCCCGCGCGCTCCGACGAGCGCTCCATCCGGGACGCCCGCGCCGCCGTGCTCCGGACGATTCCGACCATGACCGCGGAGCAGGTGCGCCAGCGCAGCGTCCGCGCCCGGTACGTGGACGGCGGCATCGATGGACACAAGGTGCCCGCCTACTCCCGGGAGCGGGGAGTCGAGGCCTCGCGCGAGACGGAGACCTTCGCGGAGCTCACGCTCGAACTGGCGAGCTGGCGCTGGGCGGGCGTGCCCTTCGTCCTGCGCACGGGCAAGGCGCTGGCCCAGTCACACGCCGAGGTGGCGGTGTACTTCCGCTTCGAGCCGGACCACGCCTACCGAGGCCAGACTGGTGGCCAGAACGTGCTGCGCATCGGCCTGTCGGAGCCCTACGTCCGCCTCGCGGTGAACATCAACGGGCCGGAGCTGACGCTGGTCACCCAGGACCTGGAGCTGCGGTCGCATGCCACCGGACGGCTCGCGTACTCGAACCTCCTGCTCGACATGTTGAGAGCACAGCCCATGCTCACCCTCCGGGACGACGAGGTGGAGGAGGCGTGGCGAATCGTCGAGCCGGTGCTCGCGGGCTGGCGGCGAGGTGAAGTCCCCCTGCGCGAGTATCCGGCGGGAAGCGCGGGGCCCTCCGGTCGCTGAACAGTGATGCCAGACGGGAGTGCCGCGCGCTCGAACGTCCCCTTGACGGTAGGGAAACCCCTCATAGCTTGTCGTCGGAGCAAGGGGGCGGACATCATGAGATGGCCAAGGGGGGCCACCACCGCGCTGCGATGGTGGGGGCTGGCGGCGTGGGCTCCGCGTCCAGCGCACGCGTCGCTTCTCAGCGGCGACGCGATGGACACCGCAGCGGAGGTGTTCAGCTGGATTGTCATCATCATCGGCCCGGTGATTCTCATCTCCGGGTTCTGGCTGCTCCACATCCTCCCGGAAAAAATCGCGGAGAAGCGCCATCACCCGCAGCTGGATGCCATCAAGACCCTGTGCCTGCTGTCGCTGTTCTTCGGCGGGCTCCTGTGGCCGCTGGCATGGCTCTGGGCCTACTCCAAGCCGTCCCTGTACAAGCTGGCCTACGGGCATGACCGGGTCCCTCCTCCGCACGGCCCCGAGGCCGCGCTCCCGGCCCCCCCAGGCACACCCTCCGAAGGACCGTCCCCCGAAGAGAGAGGGGAGCCGCACTGATGGAACTGCTGCTGCTCCTCGTCTACGCGGGCGTCGTCTGGCTGATCTTCTTCAAGCTCAAGCTGCTGCCGTGGAACTTCGTCTCCCAGGTCATCATCATCACCCTGCCCATCATCGGCATCACGGTGCTCATCCTGCTGGCCAACGTGTACGCGCCGTCCTCGTCGGACGCGCGGGTGATGAACTACGTCGTGCAGGTCGTCCCGCGGATCTCCGGACGCGTCATCGAGGTGCCCGTCCAGCCCAACAGCGCGGTGAAGAAAGGGGACGTGCTCTTCCGTATCGACCCTGAGTCCACGCAATTGGAGGTGAATGGGCTGAAGGCCAGGGTGCGGGAGCTGGACGCGAAGGTCGCGGGTGCTCGCGCCATCGAGAAGCAGCTGTCACTGGAGCGCAAGACGGCCCAGGGCAGAAGGGCCTCCGTCGCGGCCCGGCTGGACCTGGCCCGGCGGCGCGTGCGGCAACACAAGGTCCTCGCCTCCAATGGCTCCGGCACTCAGTTCGACTTGCAGCAGGTGGAGACAGAGGTCCGCAACCTGGAGGGTGAGCTGGCCGCGGCGAACGCCGCCGTGGGGCAGGTCACCCAGAGGCTCGAGGCGCGGACGGTGGACGGCACGCTCGTGGAGCTCGCCCAGGCCGAAGCCGGACAGCAGCAGGCGCTCGCCTCGCTGGCGGATGCGGAGTGGCGCCTCCGGGAGACCGTGACGTACGCGCCCGCGGATGGAACGGTGGTGAACCTCCAGCTTCGCGCGGGCTCCTACGCGGCGGCGCTGCCCATCTCGCCTGTCATGAGCTTCGTGGAGGACGAGCAGAACGTGGTCGCCTACTTCCATCAGAACGAGCTGCACCAGGTCCAGCCGGGCGACGAGGCGGAGGTCACGCTCCAGGCGTTCCCGAACCGCGTCATCAAGTGCCACGTCAAATCCGTGGTCTGGGCGACCGGACAGGGGCAGCTCCCCACCTCGGGGGTGTTGCCCGAGACGGGCGGGGAAGCCCTGCCTCCCGGACGCTACGCCGTCACGCTCAAGGTCGAGAAGTCGGAGGCGGACGAGGTCCTCCCGGCGGGAGCGCGCGGCCACGCCGCCATCTACACCCAGTCGTTCCACCCGGTGCACGTGCTGCGCAAGGTGATTCTCCGGGTGGGCACCAAGCTGGACTGGCTGATTCTCAAGCTGCACTGAGGAAGGGTGGAGCATGGTCGAGCGCCGGCGGTGGGGATGGCTCCGGGCCTGGGCGGTGCTCGTCGTGGGCGGGGGCGTCTGCGGCTGCCCCACACGCGCTCCGCCGCGAGGACCCGAGGTCGTCAAACAGGCACTCCCTCACACCTCGCTCGCCACCGCGTGGTCGGCGGCGGGCGCACCGGAGGGCGGCATCCAGGACGGGTGGCTGGCGACGTTCCAGGACGAACAGCTCCAGGCACTGGTCGCCGAGGCGCTCGGACACAACCCGGACCTCCGCTCAGCCTCGGCGCGGGTGGACCAGGCGTCGGCGATGCTCGGCGTCGCCCGCGCGGGGCTGATTCCCACAGTCGACCTGGAGGGGAAGGAATCCATCGGGTTTGGCCAGGGGCTGGATGGTGTGCTGCGCGGCATCGAAATCTCCGCCGGCTGGGAGGTCGACCTGTGGGGCAAGCTCCGCTATCGCCGCAACGCGGCCCGGGAGACGCTGGCCGCGGCAGAGGCCGAATTCGAGTTCGCCCGGCAGTCCCTCGCGGCGACCCTGGCCAAGGGCTGGCTGCTGGCCACCGAAGCCCACCTCCTGCAATGCATCGCCGTCGAGCGGGTCAGGATGGGAGAGGAGCTGGTCCAGCTCACCACCACGCGGCTGCAGGTCGGCGTCATCAGTGAGCACGAGCTGGTGCTGGCGCAGGCGAACCTGGACTCGTACCGCGACACCGTGAAGCAGTTGGAGCTGACGCGGGTGCAGGCGGTGCGCGCGGTGGAGCTGCTCGCGGGGCGCTATCCCTCGGGGACCCTGGAGCCCAGGGGCACCCTGGTCGAGCTGCCCGGCCCGGTGCCCGCGGGCATTCCCGCCTCGGTGCTCGAGCGGAGGCCCGACCTGATGGCCGCCGAGCGCCGCGTGGCCGCCGCGTTCAACCACGTGCAGGAGGCCAAGGCCGCGCGGCTTCCCTCGCTGCGCCTCACGGGCGCCGTGGGCCTGGTCGACAGCGACGTGGTGGTGCTGAAGGAGACGCTCACCAATCCCACGGGCGGCGTGGCGGCGGGATTGCTCGCGCCCCTCTTCCACGGCGGGGCCCTGGCGGCGCAGGTGCGCGCGCGGACGGCGGAGCAGGAGGCGGCGCTCGGCGCGTACGCGTCCGCGGCCCTGCGCGCCACGAACGAGGTGGAGAACGCGCTGACGAGCGCGCGAGTCCTCGGCGAGCGGCGCGAAATCCTGGAGCGGGCCGTCGCCGAGCACGCGCGCGCGTTGGAGCTCCTGAACGTCGACTACCGCGTCGGGAAGGTCAACCTGCTCGCGCTGCTCCAGCAGACCCTCCTCGCGGACGCGGCGCGAATCGCCCTGCTGCGCGTGCGCAGCGAGCAGTTGATTCAGCGCATCAACCTCCACCTCGCCCTGGGTGGCGGCTTCTCCGTCCCGGCCGAGCCGAAGCCCGCCGCGAAGTAGCCCGCGTGACATCCGGTAGCGACGGACTGTTCCTGTCGCGTCGAACAGTGGCAGGTGCCGCGGTTCACTCGGAAGGGGTGGGTGTCCGGAGCCGCGTGCTGTAACGTGTCCAGCCCAGACACACCACCCCGCGGTCTCTCTGAGCCTTCGATGCCAACCCTGATTCCCGCTCCCATGCGCGTGACAGCCGTGGGCAACAAACCGAAGCTCATTCATGAGTTCGTCGGCCGGGCCACCACCAAGACCTCCGACGTCAGCGTCGCCCACATGAACAGTCCGGGCGGCTGGGAGGAGCCGGGACAGAAGCCCGAGTTCAAGGAAATCACCCTCGTCCTCGCCGGCGTCCTGCGCGTCGAACACAAGGGCGGGTTCCTCGACGTGCGCGGCGGACAGGCCGTCATCTGCGAGCCGGGCGAGTGGGTCCGCTACAGCACCCCCGAGCCCGAGGGCGCCGAGTACGTCGCCATCTGCCTGCCCGCCTTCTCCCCGGGCACCGTCCACCGCGACGCCTGACGCGCCCTTCAGCGCGCGTTCACCATCGTCACGAAGAACTCGCGCAGCGCGCGGAACAGCCGCTGCGTCACCCGCTCGTACCAGGCCTGGTCCTCGTCGGACTCGAAGAACTCGTCGTTCCACGAGCCCATCCCGCCAAAGACATCCGCCACCGAGCACGCCAGCAGGCCCCTCAGCCGTTCCTCGGACGAGGGGAACACCTGGAACAGCGTCACGAGCGAGAAGCGCCGCTCGAACGCGTCGCACGCCCGCTCTCCCAGCCCCACGCTCCGCAGCGCCTCGCGCACCGCGGCCAGCCGCTCCGGCGCGGCGTCACGCAACTGGAAGCCGGTGTTCTCCAGGATGAAGCGCGCCAGTCCGAAGGCCTCGGCGAAGGGCGAGCCCTTGCGCGTGGCGAACTCCTCCGCGTCCTTCAGGCTCGACAGCAGCTCCGCCCGCGTGTTCGTCGTCGCGCGCGGTGACAGGAGCGGCGAGCGCGCCACCTTCAGCGCGTTGAACAGGTACATCTGGTAGCGCGAGTCATTGGGCACCAGTCGCAGTCGCTCCCGCTCCGGAATCAACCCAGGGTCCTTCGCCTGCTGCTCCTTCGTGTACCCCTGCGCCCGCACACGCTCGCGCAATGGCTCCGGGATGATGAGCTCCGCGCCGCGCGCCTTGCAGGTCATCTGGAGCTCCTCCATGAGATTGCCGGAGGGAATCCCATGCACCGCCGCTGGCTCCGCCGTGGCCAGCAACTCCTTCAGAGACTGGGAGGTGTATGGCGTCGCATCCGGCGCGGTGAACCGGTTGAGGTTCTCCGCCGCGCGCGCCCAGACCTCCTCCGCGAAGGGCTGCGCCTCCACCAGCGTCACGAAGTCCCGCCCGAAGTCATCGCCCGACAGGTACACCCGCTCGTCCGACGGGACGAACTCCGCCAGTCGCTCCGGCGGCAAGAGGCTCCGCTCGAAGTCGTCCGGGTCCAGTGTCTGGAAGAAGGGGCGGAAGTCCTCGGAGAGCACCATCGCGCCGCCGTGGCGGAGCACCGTGGACTGGAGCTCCTTGAGCAGGTCCCCGCCAATCAAATCGAACAGCGCCGCCCCCTCGCGCGAGCACAGGTAGTCCGCCACCTGTGACGCCGACACGGCGGGACGCTGGTTCATCGTATTGGAGTCGGTGATGACAAGTGAGAGTGCCTCCAGCACGCGCTCCGCGTTCGGCTGGGCCCGGGCGAAGTCCACGAACTGCCGGGGAGTGATGAGCGAGGAGCTGCTGAAGACGACCTCCAGCTGGTAGAGGGTGTTGCCCTGCTTCGTGCGCACGTCCAGCACCAGGGCCTCCGAGTTGACGAAGGCCGCGGCCACATGGTCCGGCAGCTCACCGGGTCCCAGGCCCCCCAGGTCCATGGCGCGGACGCTCACCAGCTCCTCGCCATCCAGCACCTCGCGCCACGCCTCCAGCGACAGCTCCCGACCCTCTCGCGTGCGCGCGCCCACCGAATACGTCCCTGGCACCTCCAAGAGCCGCAGCGTCCACCCCGACCCCAGGTTCGTCTCCAACCGCGTCAGGACGTCCAGCCACTGCTCGCGCTCCACGCGAAGCAACGAGACAGTCAACGCCAGCACCAGGTCATCCAGCTTCATGCACGTCCTCTCACCGGGCCCTGGGCCCTGCCCGCGCGTCCCTCCGGTCGCGCACGCCGTCCGTCCGCCAGGGTTATCCCATGCGCAACGCCCGGCGGGCGCTCCTCTTCCTGCTATTGTCCATCGCCCTCACCTCCGCCCGCGCCGAGGAGTCCACGTCCCAGGATTTTTCCCGGGGCGCGCGGGACACGCGTCCAGCTCACGCCCCAGGGCGCGGTGAAGGAAGCGGCGACGCTGCCCGAGCCCTGGAACACCCTGCCGTGCGGGCTGACGAACTCGTCCAGGGCGGGGTGGCAGTGGACCGGCGGAGAGTGCGCTCCATCGCCGTGCGAGGCGTGGAGCTGGCCGCGCGGGCGAGGGGACTCCTCCTCTCGGTCGAGGGCGGCTTCGAGCACACCTTCCCCTCACGCAAGGAGGCCGAGCACATGCGGGTGGCGGTGGAGCCCGGCGCGAAGGCCTCGCTCCGCCGCGTGCGCTGAAGCGCGGTGACTATCCCTGACGGCGGCGCGTCAGCCGCGTCTCCACCGCGCGGTCCTCGCGGCCCTCGGGCCAGATGTTGAAGGACTCCAGAACCACGGTGTCCGCGTCCGGCTGGTGAATCACCGTGCGCCAGCCCCAGCGCTGCTTCTGCGTGACGCCCTGCTCGTCGCACATGCTCGCCGTGTAGCTTCCGAGCATCGACACGCGTCCGTCGTCCCGAGGCGCGCCGGTGGAGACCATCATGTTCGCGCTCATGTGGAAGCTGTCCACCCAGGCCGCGGTGTAGTGCTCCTCCGTGCGGTCGAAGCCGAGGATGAACTGGCCCGCGTGCGGCTTGCCCATCGCCGTGGAGTGGTAGTCGATGCGCACGAAGCGCCCGCCGAGCAACGGCTCGATGCTCGCGTGGGTGCGCGACTCCTCGGGCGCACCGGACGGGTCGAACCACGTGCGCGTCAGGCCCTCCCAGGCGCCCACCATTCCGGTCAACACCCGGTGCTCCGCGCCCGGGTCGAAGTCCGCCGTGGGCGCGTTCGTCGCATTCCAGTCCTGGCTCATGCCCTCTTCGTAGCCCCGAGCCTCGTCATCGTCACCACAAAGACTCGTGACGCATGCCATCATCGGCACCCCACGGGAGCCCACGCCTGAGCACACTCGCCACGACCCTCTCCGCGCTGATTGCCGGTCTGCTCGAACAGTTCGCCGACGAGGGCATCCCCGTCCCCAGTCCGCCGCCCCTCCCCGCTTCACCCGAGGAGGCCGCGGCGGCCCTGTTCTCCATCGCCGCGCGGACGCGCACCCTCGTCTTCTCCGTGTGGGCCGACGCCGACGGGGACGACCTCACGGCGGGCGCCTCGTTCTTCACCGTCCGCGCCGATGCGCCCGGGCATCAGGGCATGCTCGGACAAGACCGGCTGCCCGTGCGTCAGCCCTTCGCTCCCGCGCTGCATGCGTCGCTGAGCGAGGCCCTCCACACCCTGTCCCAACGAGGCCAGGACGAGGCGCGCCCCGCGCGTGGCACCGTCGAGTTCCCGCCCGGCGCCGAGGACCCGGAGGTCCTCTTCTGGGTGACGTTCCAGGAGGGCCCTGTCGCCCCCAGCGTCACCGTCTACGCCCGGGACCGTCAGCTCCGCGCCGCGCAGCCTCCGTTCAGCTCGCTGGGCATGCAGCCCTCGGAGGCCGCGTTCCTCACGGAGCGCTTCCTGCGGCTCGATACGCTGTTCCAGGGACAGCCGGTGGTGTTCTCCGGCGCGCGCGGCACCGGGCGCGGCACGTCCCTCCACGCGGCGATGGAAGCACTGCCTGACTTCACCAACGTCCTCGTCGCGCTGGAGCAACCGCGCGCCGTGGATGCGCGGCTCGGGATGGTGAAGGTGGGTGACACCGCGCCGCTCGCGCAGGTGGTCCGCGCGTTCCTCCGGCAGGACCCGGACGTGATTCTGGCGGACGAGCCTCGCGGCCCGCAGGACCTCCAGGTGCTCATCAACTCCGCGCTCACCGGCCACGCCACCGCCTTCGTCCTCGAAGCACAGAGCCCCGAGGCCGTCCTCGCGAAGCTCCACGAAGCCCTGCCCGAGGTGCCCGTCACGCCGCTCATCGTCCACCACGTGCTGGACGCGGCCACCGGCAAGCCGGTCCGCACGCTGCACACCGTCACGCGGGGCGACTCGGGACAGAGCCACGTCGGGGCGTGGGCACCTCCCGCCGTGGCCAAGGGCTGAAGCCCACGCGTCTTGGCGTGACGCACGAGCGTCTTCCGCGAACGCGGGCCCTGCATCCTGGCGGGGACACCCGTCCTCTCGGGCCCCTCGTACATGCCTTGCTTCGCGGACCCAGGTCGTCACCAGGCGCGGCACCGTCATCCACTACATGGAAGTGAAGGTGAATGACGCGCAGTGCTCGAAAGCCCAGCGCAATGCCCAGGAGTTCGTCGAGGACCGCCTCAAGAACGCGCTCAACGGCCAGTACGGCATCCCCGCCCAGCAAGGCGCGCAGACCATCGAGCAGGCGATGGGACGGGGCGCGGACTTCGAGCTCCATCTCATCCGGGTGTCCATGCCCCGCAACGGCACCTTGGAGTACCGGCAGGGCAACCCCATCACCGCCACGTGCTACCCCTGGGGCGAAACCGGCGGACGCGGCGGGCAGCCTGTCGTCATCCTCCAGCGCTGCGACAGCATCACGTACATGGACAGCGCCTGGATTGGTGACACCGGGGAGCGCATCGCCCACGACTTCCTCAAGCACCTCGGCTTCGACGTCCGGGGCGCGGTGCAGAACAATACGGGCAATGGCGTGGACCTCGCCGCCAGGCTCTCCTGCACGCCGACGAGCCCCCGGTGGGCCTTCTTCGAGGTGAAGGCCAGCACCGTGAAGTTCCAGACGGCGCTGGAGCACCCCGACCATCCCCACGCCTCTCTTCGTGGGCTTCTCCAACAACACCTCCGGGTCGACCTTCAGCATCCCCAAGGTCTCCGTGCAGACGCTCGTCCCGCATCCCTTTGGCGGGCGCTATGACAACCAGCACAGTTGCTTCGTCCTGAACTGTGACTGCCGTCAGTTCGTCGCCGCCTCCGGTGATGCGCGGCAGTGCCGGAGCTGCGGCCACCCTCACGGGTCCTGAAGTGAGGTCTGGTGGACACGTTCCTCATGGAACGCGCATGAATCGGGCAGGAATTCAGCACTGTCGCCTGGCGCCCTGGGGCAGGTCCCCTTCACCGCGACGAGGACCGGCACTACCCACGTGTCAGGTGGGTGGGGCCTCCCGCTAGACTGTCGTTCCAAGCGGGAGGAAAGGGGGTTGGGACATGCCGGACGAACGTCCGAAGGACGGCCACGCCGAGACGCCGCTTTTCGCCTCCGTCGCCCACGCGCGCTCACGCCGGGCCGCGGACAACTCACGCACCTTCTGGGTGGTGCCGCTCGCGGTGGCCTTCCACGTGCTCGCGCTCGTGGGACTGGACACCCTCTGGCACGGCTCCACCCTCGCGCCCCGGCTCGTCACGAAAGACGAGGACATGCTCGTCCTGCGCCTGCTCGCCGCGCCTCCGCCGCCGCCCCCCGCTCCCGCCGCCAGCTCGCCGTCCACGCCGCGTCAGGCCTCCGCGCGACGCGCACGCCCCCTGTCGAAGCCCCACCCGTCGAAGGCCTTCACCCGGCCCTCGGAGCCTCGGCCGCTCCCGGCTCCCGAGGCGCCACCTCCGCATGAGACAGCCGACGCGAAGTCCGCGGACGAGGCCCGCGCCACGGCCACCCCTGGCGGCGTCTCCGGTGGCGTGGCGGGCGGGGTCATCGGCGGCGTGGTGAACAGCGTCCTCGCCGCGAGCAGCGCGGGGCTGCTCCCCGTCGCGCAGCCGCCCCCCTCCCGCGAGGAGCGCAACGCCTGGGAGGAGGAGTACTTCGAGGTGATGTTCCGCGACCGCTTCGAGAACGTGCGCTACCCGCACCAGGCCGCGATGGCCGGAATCGAAGGCCGCTTCTCGCTGCGCATCACCGTCGGAGCCCGGGGCCAGTTGCTCGAGCTGTCCGTCGTGGGCCACTGCCCCCACTTCGTCCTGTGCGACGCGGCCCAGGCGGCGGTGCGTGACGCGGCCCCCTTCCCGCCTCCGCCCGCCGCGCTCGGCCCTCGCGTCACGGTGGAGCTGCCCTTCAACTACCACCTGCGCTGACGCGCTCCTCCGCCGACTCCAGCGCCCGGCACGCCCGCCAGCGCGCCAGGCTCCACTCCGGCCAGGACACGTCCTCGCACACGTCCACGTAGTGCTGTTTCAGATGCGCCACCCCCTCGAGCTTCCCCGAGGAGAGCCCACGCACCAGCTCCGGCACGGCATCCCCGGAGAGCGAGTGCAGATACTCGCTATCCACCGAGGCCCCCGGCTCCCCCCGCGTGAGGTTGAGCCGGACGATGAGCGCGTCGGGGTTGATGACATTCACGGCCAGCACCGCGCCCAGCGCCGTGACGAAGGCGCCCACGGCGAAGCGCTCCGGTCGCCACCAGAGCGTCACGCCGCGCCACGCCAGCACCACCCCCAGCGCGAACATGAAGACATGGGTGAACAGGCGCAGGCGCGTGTAGCCGAACGCGTCCTCATACAGCGTCATGCGCTGCACCGCCGAGGCGACGATGACCAGCGTCAACGCCACCATGACGGAGGCCCCCGCCTGGAAGACCGTCCTGGCCAGCGGTGACTCGCGGCGGGTCCACCGCGCCAGCGCCATGACCAGGCCCAGCGTCAGCATGGACACGACCATCAGCTCGAAGAAGCCCCGGCGCGCGTACTCCGCATACGAGTACCCGGGCGCCGGAGACGACGCGTCGCCGATGAAGAGGTACGCCACCTGGAAGCCCGCGAAGGCGAAGAACAACGCGTCCACCGCGAGGATGAGCGTCAGCGCCTCCGTGAGCCCCAACCGTGGCGACGCGGGCGCCACCTCCGCCTCTCCCGCCTCGCTCCCCGTGCGCCGCCGCAGCGCGTGCCCCAGCGCGCTCGCGGCCAGGCCCGCGCAGAGGAACACGCCCATCCCCCTGATGAGCGATGCGCCCAGCAGCGCGCCCACGTCCACGCTCCACACCCGCTGCACGGCCGAGGCGAACATCGCGTCCGCCGACGACAGCAGCATGGCGAACACCGCCAGCACCGGCACGGCGAGCAACACGCCCCTCGCGAAGGGCATGAGGCGCGGCGCCTGCCGCTTCGCGGCGCCCAGGTCCACCGAGTCGCGCACCAGCGCGGGCGGATGGAGCAGGCCGCGCAGCGCGGTGCCCAGCACCACCCCGGGATAGCCTCCCAGCCCCAGCCGCTGCACCCGGCCCGCGCCCCAGAAGTGCATCAGCAGCAAGAGCAGCGTCCCCGCCGTCAGCACGTTCAGCACCACGAGCCACGGGCTGTCACGCACCGCCACGAAGCCCGCCACGGCGAGCAGCGGCGCCAGCAACCACGCGTTGGGCCGCGCGCGCTGCCAGCCCTCGCGTCCGCCCAGGCCCACGAGCACCGCCACCAGCGACAGCGCCATCAATGGAAAGGACACGCCCCAGTGGGGCCGGTCCAACAGCACCTCCGCCAGCACCCCCAGCGCCAGGGCGGCCACCAGCGTGCGGCGTGGCGCGCGCGCCTGGGGCAGCCAGGGCGTGGACGGCAGGGGTGGCGGCGCGGACGGCGCCACCAGGGGCATGGGAGAGAGAGTCGAAGACATGACGGCGCACCTCGGACGGACATCGGCTCGAACGTCCGCAGGATGCGCCCGGGGCCCGGCGCCGTGCGGCCAGAGCGGGCGAGCGGTCGGCCCCCCACCCCAGCCGGCTCCCCGGCCCCACTGGCCGGCCGGCGGCTCAGCCGGCGCGCATCCAGCCCTCGCGCTCCAGCAGGCCCGCGACGCGCGCGGCCACCTCGTCGCGAATGCGGTGCACCAGCACCTCCGACTTGCCCTGCGGGTCGTCCAGCGGCCAGTCCTCGCGCTGGAGCCCCTTCACATGCGGACACGCCTCGCCACAGCCCAGGGTGATGAGCCAGTGGGCGTCCCGGGCCAGCTCCTCCGTGAGCTGCTGGGGCCGCGCGTCCTTCAAATCCAGACCCGCGTCACGCATCGCCTCCAGGACCTCCGGATGCACGCGCTCGCCAGGCTGTGTCCCCGCGGAGATGGCCCGCGCCTTCTCCGGGTCCGCCAGCACGTTGAAGAACGCCGCCGCCATTTGCGAGCGGCCAGCGTTGCGCACGCAGGCGAAGATGACCTTGTTCATCGGTACGACTCCTCCAGATTCCATGGCTCGTCGCGCCCCTCCCCCACGCGACCGTCTTGGGCCTCCCCTCACGGGCTGCCCCGCGCGGAAACTGACACATCCCGTGAAGGGATGCTCGCAAAGAGAGCGAAAAGCCCCCTGCCTGCCCGTATGGGTTCGTCAGCCCACATCCCCCTTGCCCAGGGGTGTCTGGCCCACCCCATTCCTGACGCGGCGCGTGCGGGAACCTCCTCCGCCCGCAGGGAGGATGCATAGGTTCAGACGACGAACATGCATGCGATTCCCACATGGCTCTGGGGGGTCTTCTGGGCGGCGGTGCTGACGCTGCTCGCGGTGGACCTGTTGTCGCACCGGGGGCATCACGGAGAGTCACGCCGGGCCGCCTGGATTTGGAGCGGGGTATGGATTGCGGCGGGCTTGAGCTTCGGCGGGCTGGTGTGGGCGGTGCTCGGGGGGCACGCGGCCCAGGAGTACGTGGCGGCCTGGCTCATCGAGAAGAGCCTCAGCCTGGACAACGCCTTCGTCTTCCTCGTCATCTTCCAGAGCCTGTCGGTCCCCCTGCGCGCGCAGCACCAGGTGCTCTTCTTCGGCATCTTCGGGGCGCTCGTCTTCCGCGCCCTCTTCATCTTCGTGGGGGCCGCCGCGCTGGCGCGCTGGAGCTGGGTGTCCTACGTCTTCGGCGCCATCCTGCTCGTCACCGCGCTGCGCGTGGCGCGCGAGGACCCGGCGAAGCAGAAGGACAACCGGGCGGTGCGCTGGCTGGCCAAGCACCTGCCAGTGACGCAGCAGGTCCATGACAAGAAGTTCATCGTCCGGCGCGAGGACGGCCACCGCGTGGCCACGCCGCTCCTGCTGGCGCTCCTGGGCCTGGAGCTGACGGACATCCTCTTCGCGGTGGACTCGGTGCCGGCCGCCTTCTCGGTGACGCAGGACACCTTCATCCTCTACAGCTCCAACGCCTTCGCGATTCTGGGGCTGCGGGCGCTGTACCTGGTGCTGGCGGGCACGCTGGGCCAGCTGCGCTACCTGCACTACGGCCTTGCGGGAGTGCTGGGCTTCGCGGGCCTGAAGATGGTGGTGGAACCCTGGCTCCACATCCCGCCGCTGCCCTCGGTGGCCATCATCGCCACGCTGGTGGGCGCCTCCGTCATCGCGAGCGTCCGCGCCCGGCGTCGCGACACCCTGGGGCACCCCGCTCCGGCCTCCTCCGAAGGGGAGGGGCCGGAGCCGGAGACCCCAGCGCGACGCTAGTCCTGGAGTTCCCCGTCGGCGCCGGCGCCCGCGCCGCTCAGCTCGTCGGTGGCACCGCCGAGCACGAAGCCGTCGAAGGCCGCGTTGGCCATGACCTTGACGCGCTCCTCGTGCTTCTTGAGCAGCGCCATGTTGGCGGCGGCGGCCTGCTTCGCCGCGTCGGACAGGCCCTCGGCGCCGGTGCCGTTCGCGGCGTCCGACAGGGCTTCAATCTGCTCCTGGAGCCCGGTGCGGGACTCCTCGAGCTCCGCGCGCTCCTCGGCGGACAGCTTCGCGTTCTCCAGCTTGCCGTCCACCATCTTGAGCTGCTTCTGCATGGCCTCCACGGCCTTGGCGCTCATCTTCTGGACGGCCTCCGAGCCCTCCGCCACCATCGACGCGTAGACGGTGCTGGTGATGGTCTGGAACTCGTTGGGCGACATCCCGTTCTTCTTCAGGCTGGCGATGTACGCGGTGCGCACGTCCGCCATCATCCCCATCGCCAGGTTGGCGGCCTCCATCGCGGCGTTGAAGGACGGGTTCGCGTCCGCGTTCTTGGTGTCGTGCTCCTCCTGGAACGCCTTGGACTTCTCCTCGTAGGTCGTGAAGACGGGCAGCGCCGACTCGCGCACGGAGAGGTACGTCAGCAGGCGCTCCTCCCGCAGCGGCAGCACGTCACCCTCGGCGGGCGCCTCGAAGGGGTGGCTCTTGTTCAGCTCCGCCATCTCCTTTTGCTGCACCTGCATCTTCTGGACGGCCTCGATGCTGCCGCCCGCCTTCTTCGCGACCCACACGCCACCCACGACGACGGCGGCGATGACGCCAAGGATGAGGACGCCACAACCGATACCGAGCCCGATGAAGACCTTCTTCATTCACCCCTCCGAGGGAAGTAATACTGAGGCCCCCGTGCTAGCCGGGTGCGCCTCCCGGAGCAAGTGGCCGATGCCTGCCCGGTCGCTGCAGGACACCTCGCGGGCAACAACCGGAGGGCAGGCCCTCAAGGCCCTGGATTCATGGGTGTCTGGGGAGTGGGCGCGCGTGGCAGCCGCACCATGAAGAGGGTGCCGCCCTGCTGCGAGGAGCGCACACGCAGCCGGCCGCCGTGCGCATCCACGATGTGCTTGACGATGAAGAGGCCCAGCCCCAGGCCACCGCGTCCGTCCTGGGACTCCAGGCGCTCGGCGCGCTTCATGGGCTCGAACAGGCGCGGCAGCAGCTCCGGGGGGATGGGCGTCCCCATGTTGTGCACGCTGAGCATCAGCGCGTCGCGCGTGCCATGCGTGCGCACCAGCACCGGGCAGTGGCTGGGGCTGTAGGCGAGGGCGTTGTTCACCAGGTTGGTGATGACCTGCGCCAACCGGTCCGGGTCCCACGCTCCCGCGCCGTCACCGCGGGACTCCAGCTCCAGGACCCGCTCGGGGTGGGCCAGCCGCACCTCATCCAGCACCTGCCGCGTCAGCTCGTGCAGGTCCTGCGGCCGGGGCTGCATGGGGATGCCGCCGCCCAGCCGCGCCTGGGTGAAGTCCAGCACGTCGCGAAGCATGCGCGTGGCGCGCTCGGCGCTGGAGAGGATGCGGTCGATGACCTTGCGCTGCCGCTCATCCAGGCTTTCGCGTCGCAGCAGCGTGGTGGACGCCATGGTGATGGCGGAGAGGGGGTTGCGCAAATCGTGGCTGACGATGCCGATGAGCAGCTGCTCGAACTCCGCGCGACGCCGGGCCTCCTCATCCGCGACCCGCCGCTCGGTGACGTCGTGCATGGCGCCCACCATGCGCAGGGCCCGTCCCGCCGCGTCGCGGACCACCTGCCCCCGGTCCTCGATGATGGCCCACGAGCCGTCTCCCCGGCGGAAGCGGTACTCGTCGCGCCAGTGGTCCAGGCCCATGTCGATGATGCGCTGCATGTCCCGGCCAACGCGCTCCCGGTCTTCCGGATGGATGGACCGCGTCCACCCCTCGATGTCCAACCCCGGCATCTCCGGGGGCAGGCGGAACTGCCGGTTGGCCAGCTCGCTCCACTGGATGTGCCCGGTGGACAGGTTCCAGTCGTAGATGACGTCACGCGTGGCCAGCGTGGCCAGCCGGTAGCGCGTCTCCGACTGGCGCAGCACCTCCTCGGCGCGGCGGCGCTCGGTGATGTCCAGGGACACGCCCGACACGCTCATCACCCGTCCATCCGGCCCCAGCTCCGGGGAGATGAAGGCCATGAACCAGGCACCGCCCACCTCCAGCTCCAGGGAGAACGTCTCCCCTTCCTGGGCGCGCCGCGCGGCGTCCAGCAGCTCCGGTCGGCTCGCGTACACCTCGGAGGTGTTCCGGCCCACGACATCTTCCGTCCGCACGCCCATGGCGCGCAGGCCCGCGCCCTCGAAGAGGGTGATGTTGCCCACCGGGTCCGTGGCCCACAGCACGACGGGCAGCTCGGTGATGACCCGGCGCAGGCGCTCGCGGGCCTCGTCCCGCTCGCGCTGGATGCGCCGGACCTCGGTGACGTCCGTGGAGATGCCACACACCGCATGCGCCTGCCCCCCGACACCGAGCAGGGGGAACTTGAGCGACTGGTAGATGTGCCAGCCGTCCTTGAACCGCACGTGCTCGTCGGACTCCAGGGGCTGACCCGACTCGAGGACCCGCCGGTCATTGGAGGAGAACTCGGCCGCCGCCTCCGGAGTGAACAACTCGTCGTCCGTGTGGCCCACCACCTTCTCGCTGATCAGGCCGCTCCCGCGCTCGAAGGCACGGTTGACGAAGAGATACCGGCCCGTGGCGTCCTTCGCATAGATGGCGGGCGGTGCGTGGTCCAGGATGTCATGCAGCTTCGCTTCCGTGAGCCGCAGCGTCTGCTCATGTGCCGCGGCGTGCCGTGTCACCGCGTCGGCGATGCTCGCGTCGATGGCTCGGTTGAGCGCGCGCAGGCCCTTGAAGTCCGGCGGCCACCCCGACTCCTCCAGCACCTCGACGAGCACGTCGCGCAGCAGGCCGTACTCGCGCACCACCGCGGCGATGTTCGCTCCCGCCCGGTAGCGCTCGGCGCCCTGTCCGTCGGTGGGGAGCTGGACCTCGTGCTCGGCCGAGACACCGAAGAGCCGCAGGAGGTCCACCACCGAGTCCACCCACTCCAGCGAGCCCGTCGTCTGGGTCGGAAGCCGCAGCAGCCCCTCGCCGCGCGACGCCCCCGCGCGTTCCTCCCACCTCCGCGCGATGTCCTCCCGACGGGAGGACAGGAGGTCCGACAGCGGACCGATGGGCGCGGGGCAGGGATTCATGCGAGCGCCCCGCCCGTCTGGGTCCAGGCGTCGTCCAGGTGGGGGTGAAGCCAGGCCGGGCAGGCTCCAGTCGGACAGCGCATGCCCCCCCGGGTGCGCGCTTCCGCTGGCCCGCCCTTCGTCGGCCACTCGCTGGAGTGGCTCGACCTGGATGATTGGCGCGTAGGCATGGCCGTCAGGATTGGAATAGGGAGCCCGAAGCTTCCAGGCTCCTGTCTTCTCGGGCCGCATGGGTGACCCCCCGCTCGGGAGGCGGGCACGTGGGCGCTCCGTGTCCCAGTGACTCATCGCGAGCACGGCACCGGCGAGCAGGCGCCCCACAGGCCCCGGCGGGCCCTTCGCGCCTGGAACTCCAGCGCCTCGAACTCGACCCGTCGGGAGTCGCCGGCGGGCGGGACATGGAGCACGCACGCGAAGCCCCGCTCCACCAGCAGCGCGCTCACGTCATGTCCATCGACGGTGACGTAGGCGAGCCGTCGGCCGAAGCGGTCCTCACACGCCTCCGCGTCGACGAGCGTCACCCGCCGTCCTTCGACGAGGCTCCGGTTGAAGGCCAGGGCCTCCTGCCCGAAGCAGTCGTGTCTTCCCGCCGTGCTCTCCGGTGTGTCCGCGAGCAGGTAGCGGATGCGCTCACCGCCTTCGAGCAAGACGGTGTCACCGTCGATGACCTCCACCACCCGGCCCGTGTCGGGTCCACACCTCGTCCCCGCGTCACCCCCACAGGCCACGAGCAGCCCCAGCAGGGCGAGCGCGGCGCTCAGGGCACGCATGCGCGGTTCTCCAGGCCCGGCGTTCCCCGGTCTCCCAGGCCATAGCGCGCCGACGAGGGCGCGAGACAGAAGCTCCCCGGCGCGTCATTGCGCTGAGGGTCGCTGTTCGCCGGGCTGACCTGCAGCGACACCCCCGGCGTCGCGGCGCTCGTCCAGGTGATGACATCCAGCACCCGGCTCCCCAGTGACAGGCGGAGCGAGTGGCTGCCCGAGGCATTGGACAGGTTGAAGGAGAACGTGGCGAGCACCGAGGGAAGTCCACCATTGAGCGCAGTGTCCGCGCCGCGCGCGAGCACCCCTCGGGCCCCGGCCTTCAACGACAGACAGAGCGTCGCGTCGAGCACCACACTCATGCCTCCCTCATTCATCAGCGTGACGCCATTGAGGTCCACCTCGCGCAGCGCGAGGACCTCCACCCACTCCCCCGCGCTGTCCGCCACCGCGCTCGGGTCCGCCATGAACTCCGTGAGCACGAGCGAGCCCACCTCCGGTAACCGGACCGGGCGCGGGGTGCCCGTCACCCGGTCGATACACGTGCGCGCGGGGCTCCCCGCGTCCGGAACACCGGCGTCTCGGAGACCCCCGTCCTGTCCCGCGTCACGGGTTCCTCCATCCGTGGAGCCCGCGTCGAAGCCACCACTCGGGTCGCGCCCTCCATCGGGAGCGCCACCATCCGGTGCACCGGAATCCACCCCGCCCCCGCCCGACACGCAGGCCCGGTTCGCGCGCCCCGGGGTGCCCAGGTTGCCGCGCGAGCCATACGCCTCCGAGGCACGACACCACACGTCCGCTGAGTCATTGCTGGACGCATTCGTCATCCCCGCGGACACCTGAATCGCGACACCGTCTTCCGCCGCGCCATATGCGACGGCATCGACGAGCACCTCCCCGGCACGCACCTGCACGACACCTCCCGTGTTGCGCAGGTCCACACCGAACGTGGCCACGGGCGCGGGCAGTCCTCCGTTGAGTACGGCCTCGGAGCGTCGGGCCAGCACCGCGTACCCTCCAGAGGGAAGTGACAGACAGTTCGCGCCCTGCACCTTCGTGCTCGTGGTGTCGGTGCCCAACGTCAAGCCATTGAGGTCCACGGGAGCCGTGGCCAGGACCTCCACCCACTCGCCCACCGTGTCGTCCCCGAGTGGATTCACCATCAGCTCCGTGATGACCAGCTCACCCGCGCGAGGACGCTTCACCTCGCGAGGAACCTGAGAGCCCAGGGAGAGGCAGGTCTCCGTGCTCCCGTTCTCCTCGGATGCGCCTTCCGCTGGCGCACAGGGGGGATTCGCGGTGCCGGGGCTTCCCTGGGACACCCCTGCCACGTCCGAGCCCGAGCCGTCACACCAGCGCGCCGGGTCATCATTGCCAGCGGAGTCCGGCACGAGCCGTCCGTCATAGCCACGGGCCACGCCGCTCTTCGCCGGCGCCGAGAGCGAAACCTCGTCAATCACCCGCTCGCCACATCGAACACCCAGCCTCCCCGACGTGTTACCCAGCGCGCCCAGCTCTTCGCCATAGGACTGGTCCACGTGCGCGGGCACGGGTCCCTCGCGGACATCTCCCAGCACCAGGTAGTCACCGGGCGCCACCGCCAGCGGGCCCCCGAAGAAGAACCCCTTCTCCTGCGAGCCGTCCGAGCGAGCCGCGTACAGCGTCATCGACTCCAGGCTCACGGGCACCTTGAGGGAATTGAGGAGCTCCACGTACTCCCGCCCCGTATCGGTCCCCTCGGGGTCATTCAGGTACTCGGTGATGACGAGGTCCCCGGGCAACACGCCCGAGCAGGCGGCCTCCGTCCCTTCTTCCAACGGCGCGCCACACGCGCCCACGCCCAACAAGCACATCCACCCCAGCCTCCATCCCCAACCCCTCATATCGATGCCTTCCCTTCTCGGCTCACTGCGTCTCCAGGACACGCGTCAGAAGCGCGTCTCCACTTCCAGTTGGAACAGGTGTCTCGGCGCGTCCGGCGGCGTCCTCGCCGCTCGCGCATCCTTCAAATCCACCACCCAGACATACCGGCCACGCACCGTCGTCGCGGACAGGAGCGTCCACCCCAGGTCCACCGTCGCGCGGACCTCCTGTCGAAGCCGGGTGCGCTCGGAGAGGTCCTCGTCCTTCCACTGGATTCGGGCCCCCAGTCGCAAGTCCTCCACGGGACGCAGCTTCAGCTCGACGAGGGCGCGGCCATCGTTTCGGGCCTTCGAGGTCCCCGGCTCGACCACCCGTGTGTAACCGGACTGCGCCGCGACGCTGACGGACTCCGAGAGCTCTGAACGGACTCGCGCGGTGACGCCCCACCGGCTCCCTCGGGAACAGGCGGGCACCTCCTCCAACTCCGCGCTGTCTTCCGTGTCGGAGCATGCGAGGGCCTGCCCCAGCCCCGCCTCACGCGCCTCCAATTGCAGGGACGGTCGCAGCCACGTCCACGCCAGCCAGTCCACGCGTGCGGAGGCTCTCACCTGCGTCAATCCCGCCGTGCCCTTCACCGCGCCATCGGCGGGCAGCGTCCAACCATCCACCTGGCCGCGAAACCGCCACGTCGCCGCATCGCGATACAGATAGCGCAGCCGTGCACCCAGCTCGTTGCGAACCCGCTGTCCTTCCAGCAGGTCCGGTCCCGAGGTGGCACCGCTGTAGGGATTGGCGAACCCACGTCCGTAGTAGCGCAGTGCCAGTTCCAGTTCCTGACCCGTGCCGGAGAGCACCGTGCGCTGAAGGGCCGCCCAGCTCCCACCACCGGCCGGCGCGGAGTCGAAGCTGCGCGAGCCCTCGAAGAAGAGGTCCACCGCTCCCAGCCCCCACGAGGCATCGAGCCCCACCGCGCCGAAGCCGCCACCCATCGGGTAGCGAGCGTGCGGTTGGAAGTCGAGCGTGGCGCCCTTCACCGGCCACACGGGCCTCGCGGCCCAGCCCGTCACTCCCACTTGCGCTCGCGGCGACAGGGCGAGCGTCGCGTTGCCACCACCGGCCCACTCGCTGAAGACACCAGGCAGCGTGCGCGCCCGAAGCGGCTCCAGCCGAGCGCGCGACAAGGGGACGAGGACCTCTGGCGCCTCGCAGCCCGACGCGCCCATTCGCGACGACTCACATGTCGCCCGGTCCAACACAGCGGACCGCTGGAGTGAACGGCTCTGGTAGGAGCCGAAGCCCGTGAGCGACAGCTCCAGGCCACGACCCACCGCGCCGCGCACGGTGCCCGCCACGCCACGAAAGCCCTCGTCCCAGCGGAAGTCGGGGGTGACGTCCGCCTCGCGTTCGGCCTCGGCACACGCGGCGCTCGACAACAGACACTCCCGCTCTAGCGCGCCGGGAGGCCGCACGCCATCGTCCGCGAGGAAGCCCTCCGGTGAAGGAAGCGCCGTCGTGTCCAGCGTGAGGCGCTGTCCGAACCCCAGCCGATAGGTGCCCACCAGCACGGAAGCACTCGTGCCCGTCCATTGCGCGTGGAACTTGGGCAGCAACACCGCCGAGCCGGGCGCGTCCACCACGAGGCTCCGCGTGCGCGCGTCTCGTCGAAGTGTCCCCAACCTCCGACGTGCCCACGTCGCGAGCACGCCCACGCGAAGTCCCGCGAGCCCACCGGCCCGGACCTGCAAGGCCACCGGAGGAAGCACCGAGTCGGACAGGGCGAAGGCTGTCAGCAGCCTCGCGTCCCCCGACAGTTCCCCTGGAACTCGATTCACCAGGAAGGGCGCGAGTCGACGTCGCTCCTCGTCCGTGAGGACTTCGGGCATCGAGGCCCCGCGCTCCCTCAATCGCTCATCGACCTCCGCATAGGTCAGCCCGGGCAGTGAATAGAGCGCCGCCCGGGTCGCCTGCTCGGGCTCCACGCCCGCCCGCCGCAGCGCCACCAGCGCGGCCCACGTCTCCGCGGAGAGCGTCCCGTCCTCCAGCAGCGCGAGCAGCTCCAGCTCACCGTCGACTTCGGGCTCCACCTCGTACGGCGCGGCGAGCACCGGCGACGCGCCGAGCAACCACCCACCCAACAACCCATGGAACAACATCCCGAGGAACCGAGGCACGCGGCGCCGGCACTGCACGCCCGAGACCACCGTTCCCTACAGGAGCGCCTCGCCCCGACGCCGTCCGAGCCTCGGACCGGCCGTCCACGGGCCAGACGCAACGGCGTCACACCCGGACATCGGGAGGCGCCGCCAGCAGCAGCTCCTCCGTGACGGACTTCGCCGCCACCGCGAGCGCCTGAGCGGCGGCATAACGCAAGCGCGCCTCTTCACTCCCATCCAAGGCGGCCCGCGCGCGACGCACGTCGGCCTCGGTCGACATCAACAACGCGGAGAGGTGCAGTCGGTTCAGTTCCATCGAGGGGGACTCCGGAGGGGGCGGCCCGCTGCCTTGTCAGTATGACAGGGGGGACCGACGGCCTCATGTTTCCCGACGTCCCGTGCAGCCCCGGCGCCAGCCTCCTTGCTCCAGGTGCGAGCAGCCCACGGCCTCCCGTGGGGTGTGGGGTCCATGACCACCGGCCGGCCAGGGGCGGAGCAATGGGGGGACATCCATGTATGCTGCGCCTCGCATTCATGGGCCACGTCCACATCGTCCGAGACTTCCCCTCCCCGCAGGAGGGCTTCTCCCGCACCGTGCGCATCTACACGCCGGATGCCTATGACTCGATGCCCTGGCATCGCTTCCCCGTGCTCTACATGCACGACGGGCAGAACGTCTTCGCGCATCCGGAGTCCGCCCTCTTCGACACCTGGTGCGCCAACCTCGCGCTCGAACAGGGCGTGGGCGAAGGCCACCTGGAGCCGTGGATCATCGTCGCGGTGGACTCGGGCACCGGGCGGCTGCAGGAGTATTCGCCCTGGGACGACTCGAGCGGCAAGGTGAAGGCGCGAGGCGAAGCCTACGGCCGCTTCCTGGTGGAGCACCTCAAGCCGCTGGTCGACCTGAACTACCGCACGCGCGAAGGCGCCGAGTGGACCGGAGCCATGGGCTCCTCCCTGGGCGGCCTCATCTCGCTGTACCTGGGCTGCCGCTACCCGCAGGTGTTCGGCCGCATCGGCGCGCTGTCCCCCACCGTCATGTGGAGCGACGGCCGCCTCTTCTCCGAGTGGGGCGCCCACCCCCGCCGCTGGACGCGCATCTACCTGGACGCGGGCGCCCAGGAGTTCATCGACGCGGACGGCCTCCCGCTCAACTACGGCGAGGCCACGCGCGCCTTCTACGAACACCTCAAGGGCCTGGGCTACGCCGACCATGAGGTGTCGCTCGTGCTGGAGCCTGGGGGCGAACACCACGAGAAGGACTGGCAGCGCAGACTGCCCACCGCGATGCGCTGGCTGCTGACGTGAGGCGCACGGCGTGAAGTCCGGCAAGCACGTCCCGCTCGAACACCGGCTGGTCTACGTCCAAGTCGTCGAGGGCCTCATCCAACACGGCCTCCAGGGCCGCATCTCCCCCCGCCTCAAGACGCGACTGCGCCAGGTGGGCGTCGACGTGGACCGGCCCCTGCTGCCGGCCTACCCCGTGCTCATGTGGGCGCAGTGCCTGCGCGTCATCGCCGAGGAGACCTGGCCCGGCATGCCCCTGGAGGAGTCCTTCCGCCACCTGGCCGCCGCGCACGTGGATGGCTACGGCCGCACCCTCATCGGGCGCGCCGTGTACGGCGTCATGCGGCTGTTGGGCCCGAAACGGCTGGTGCAGCGGATGCCGCAGACCCTGCGCGGCACGGACAACTACACGGAGGTGGAGCTCGTGGAGAAAGGCCCCACCACGTACGAGATGCGGATGAACTCCGTGCTCGACTGTCCCGGCTACTCGGAGTCGCTGTTCGAGCACATGATTCGCGTGGGCGGCGGCGAGTCCCCGAAGGTGACGACGCTGTCCGTGGAGGAAAGCCACACCACCTACCTGCTCACGTGGACGGAGCGCTGACGCGGCGGCGCTAGGCCGTGGCCTGGATGAAGCGCACCGCGTCCCGCATCGCGTCCAGGTCCGTGTGGCGCGTGAGGTACATCTCCTCGCCCAACAGGCTGTGGTAGATGGGCGGCAGCTCGCGGTGGAGGATGAACGCGGACCCGAGCCGCTTCACCACCTCTTCATGCGTGTGTTTGTAGCGACGGCCGTGACGGCGCGCGCTGTGACACACGTGGTAGCGCGGGGTGTAGCGGAAGTCCGCCACCGGGTCCCCCGTCATCACCCGCGCCCAGAGCCGGTACACGTCGATGTCGCACGTGTAGTTCATCATGTCGGGGATGAAGCCACCGGGAGGCCGCAGGTTGGCCTCCAGCACGACGAAGCGGCCATCCGGCAGCCGGAAGAACTCCAGGTGGAACCAGCGCTCGCGCAGACCGAAGGCGGCCACCACCTGCCGGCCGAGCACGTCCAGCGCGGGGGGAATCTCCAGGTGGCTCCAGAAGGAGATGTCCCGCCGCTCCACCACCGTCTCCATGCCTCCGTCGCTGTACTCGTGGCTGAGGGTGAAGACGATGACGCCGTGCCGGTCGACGATGCCGTCGTACGTGACGATGGTGCCGCGCACGAAGGGCTGCCCCACGTACGTGGTGGGCAGCGGGTGCGCCAGGGCGGCGTCCACGTCCGCGTCGCTGGAGACCTTGAAGGTGTTGGCCGCGCCCACGCCCACGTCGGGCTTGAGCACCAGCGGGTAGCCCACGCGGCTGGCGAACTCCTTCACCTGCGCGGCGTCGCGCACGCGGATGAGGTCCGGGTGGGGCACGCCCGCCTGATGGAAGACCTGCGCCATGCCCGACTTCGAGCGCATGCGGTGGATGTCCGCCGGCTGGAGGCCCGGGACATGGAAGTCCTCGCGCAGGCGGGCTTCGACCTCTAGCCAGGACTCGTTGAGCGAATCGATGCGCTCCAGCCGGCCATGGCGCCACGTGAGGTAGCCGGCCGCGCGCGTGAGGGAGTCCTCGTCGTGCAGGCTGGAGACGAAGTAGTACTCGCGCAGGGAGTCGCGCAGCTCGGGGCGCAGGGACTCATAGGCCGCGTCGCCGATGCCCAGCACCGTGACGCCCCGCTCGCGCAGCGCGGTGACGAAGTGGAAGAAGTGGGACGGGAAGTGCGGAGAGATGAAGACGAAGTTCATGGCTCCTCGGGGCGACAGTCCCGGTACCCATGGACCATAGCGCGATGCGCGCCCGCGCCCACTTCCTTGTCGTCGCCCACCTGTCGCCCCGAGGGGGGCGTGCCCGCCCGCGCCCCGGGACTCGGACCCTGAGCGGGCCGCCCGCTCGGAGTCCTTCAGCGCAGGTGTGTGAAGACTCGCGGGGCGGTGGGCCACTCCACCTCTGGAGATGGCAGCGCGCAAATCACCCGGGTGCCCCCCGCCCAGGGCAGCCACCCCGTCCCGAGCATCAGCCGACTGGACACACACGGCCCCCGGAGCATCACCGCGCAGCTCGCCCCCTGCTCCACCATGTCCTGCATGGCCACACGCAAGAGGCGCTTCTGCTCCGCGCGGGGCACCGACTCGTGGAAGGCGAGCAGGTCCACCAGGGCGATGGTCAGCGGGCCCCGGGCATTCATCTGGAGCGTGTAGAAGTTGACCAATCCTCGCACAGCGCCGTCGCGTTCCAGGACGAGGGTGCGTGGGACGTCCCGGTACTGGAGCTGATGCGCGAGCCGCTCGGGCGTGTAGGCGTATCCCAGGCTCACCGACTCCATCATCCGTTCCACCAGCGCCATGCACGCGGGCAGGTCCTCCGGACGATAGGGCCGGATGCCCTCCACTGTGTCCACGGACGGAGCGCTCCCGCGCAGCCATGGCCGCGCGAGCGTGAAGAGAGCGCGCTCGGCCGCCGTCTTGGACCAGCGCGCCACCGCCGCCGCGTCGAACACGCGAAGCCACAGACCCAGCGTGTCGAAGGCTCGCAGGCCAGGAGTCTTCCTCCAGAAGCGCTCCGCCACACTGCCGTCCTCCATACAGCCCAGCATCAGCAAGGCCCCGCGCTCGCGCTGACGCGAGGACATTGTCTCCGTCAGCTTCTGCCCCACGCCCGTTCCTCGGAACGCGGGGTCCACACTGAGCCAACTCCCGTACGTGCCTTCCACGGTACGAGTCCCCAGCCGGAGCCGGATGGGCTCCGCGAACAGGACTCCCGCCAGCTTCCCGCCCGAGTACGCGGCCAGACGGTACTCTCGCGTCGCGAGCCTGTTGCCGAAGAGAAACCAGTCCAGCATCCGAGGCTGGAAGTCCGTCAGCGGCCCCTGCGCTCCGTAGTATTTGCCCCAGACGCGGTTGACGAACTGGGACGCATCCACCGCGTCCCCTTCGTAGGTCCGCACCTCAACCATGCAGGCGCTCCGACGGAGCGGGGACGCTGGCGGTCTGCGCCGGATGCGGACCGAACAGGTGCGTGTAGAGCGCGCGGGTGGAGGGCGTCAGCGCCTCCCACTCGGGAAGATGGATGCGCTCCGACTCCACGAGGACCTTCGAATAGAGCGCCTCGTAGACGCGCTTCACCTTGCCCGGGGCGATGGCATCCACGTCGAAGGCGGGCACCAGGCCCACCAGCTTGAAGCCCTGGTTCTCCGCGTTGCGCTGCGCGCGCGCCGTCTTCAGCGTGGAGTAGTAGAGCACCACCTCCGCGCCGATGTTGCGGCCCACGATTTCCAGCGCCGCGGTGCCCAGGAAGCCGATGCCCAGCCCGCGCCGCGAGGGCTCCAAGACACCCAGCGCCGCGGAAAGCTGCAGCCCGCGCACGTTCCGCTCCATCGTCAGCAGGCCGATGATGTCCCCGCTCGCGCGGTCACGCACGAGGATGCCGTACAGCGAGCGGTCCGGAGACTCGCCTCGCAGGAAGAACTCCCGCTCGTAGAACGAGGGCTCCAGGTGACGACTCTCCGTGCCGACCCGGATGTCCGGATACCAGCTCTCCAGCAGGGCCGTCAGTCGAGGGAGGTCCTCCCGCGCGAGCTGCTCCGCGGAGCAGCCCTCCGGTGTTTCAATCCCCGACAACATCTCCTCGAGACTCAGCCAGCGCATCAGGTTCATGCGCGCCACGGTAGGGTGCGCGGATGCGGAGCAAAGACCCGCGGGCCGGAATCCTCGCGGGTCTGTTTTTGATGAATCAGCCCTGGCCCGCAACCGTGACGTGCCCCACAGGCAACACGTCTCGGAGTGGGGCACCGCCGAAGCGGCCTCTCGACTTCTCAAGGACCGCTGTCCATGAGCCGACGAGCCCACGCCTCGCAAGGCGCCGCACGCGAGTCTCGGGCGCGGTGGCCTGGTGGACGCAGCCTCATCCCGGGGGACATGACGGCACAGGTGGACCAGCGTATGAAATGGGTGTCGCGCCCACACGTTGAGAACAGACAGCGATTTCCGGAGGAGCACCCAGGTGAGCCCTTCATGACTCTCGGCGGTCCCGTGACATCCCCGCCCGGACCCCAGCCCGCGCTCGTGCCCGCGCGGCCCGCCTCGCCGTGGAAGCTGCCCACGGTGCTGCAGCCACACTCGAGCCTGCTCACCAACTACCTGCTCGGCTCGCTGCTGGCGGGACCTGGGTTCCCCATCCTCGCGCTCTTGCGCTACTTCAAGTTCCGCACGCTGCGCTACGAGCTGGACGAGGAGGGCATCACCATGCGGTGGGGCATCCTCTTCCGACGCGAGGTGTCCCTCACCTATGCGCGCATCCAGGACATCCACCTGTCCAGCCATGTCGTGGAGCGGTGGCTGGGACTCGCGCGCATCCAGATTCAGACGGCGAGCGGCAGCGCCCAGGCGGAAATCACCATCGAGGGCATCCAGGACTTCGAGGCGATGCGCGACCTGCTCTACTCGAAGATGCGCGGCACCCGGGACCGGGGCTCCGCCGTGGCGAAGTCTTCCGCGCTGGCGACAGGTGAGTCGGAGGCGCTGACGGCCGCGCTGCGCGAGGTCGCCGCCGAGGTCCGCGCGCTCCGTCAGGAACTGGGCGCGCGCACCGCGAAGGAGCAGGCGGATGAGTGACGTGCCCCATGCATGGCTCCTGCGGTTCTTGAAGGTGGACCCCGAGCCCCAGCTTCCCGAGGGCACGGTGCGCGTGTTCCGCGCGGCGCCGCAGTACCTGCTCTATCGACGGGTGCTGCTGGGGTTCAAGCATGTGGTGGCCGTCGTGGGCGCGGTGGTGGCATGGGCCTTCCTGAACCAGATGCTCACGCCCATGCTTCGCGGCCTTCCCGCCACGACGCTCGTGACGACGCTCATCTACGCGGTGGAGGTCGTCGCGTGGCTGGGCTTCCTGGTGCTGGTGCTGCCCTTGAGCTTCTTCGTGGTCCGGCTCGACTACGAGCTGCGCTGGTATGCGCTGACGGACCGGAGCCTGCGCGTCCGCGAGGGCGTCATGTCGCTGCGGGAGAAGACGATGACCTTCGCCAACATCCAGCAGATCTCCATCCAGCAGAACCCCGTCCAGCGGGTGCTGGGCATCGCCGACGTGAAGGTGGAGACGGCGGGCGGAGGCAGCGGCTCGCGCTCCCGCGAGTCGGACACGGACATGCAGGAGCACCTGCACGAGGCCCGCTTCCGGGGCGTGAGCAACCCCGAGGCGATTCGCGACACCATCATGGAGTGCGTGCGGCAACACCGGGACACCGGCCTGGGCGAGCCCTCGGAGCTGGCCACGAGTCCGGAGCCCACAGTCGCGCCGGCTCCGTCGACACTGGAGGCGGCGCACGAGGTGCTTGCCGAGGTCCGCGCGCTGCGAGGCACGCTGGCGGAGCGACCGGCGGCGCGCGCGACTCCTCGGGCCTCGTGAGCGGCTCGATTGGCCATTGCGCCGGCGGGGCCGCCTTCTCGCCGCGCACGACTCCTCGGGCCTCGTGTGCGTTACCCCTGCCCAACGGAGCCAGCGGCGCGCGCGACGCCTCGCGCCTCGTGAGCAGCAACCTTGGCCAGTGTGCTGGCGGGACCGCCCTCTCGCCTCGCTCGACTCCTCGGAACTCGTGAGCGGTGCCGACGAGCCACTCCGCTCCAGTTCGTGGACATGAAGAAGCCCGGTCGGCCACCTGGGCCGCCGGGCTTCTGTCCTTCCGCGCGTCAGGCGACGACTACGCGTTGGGGCGAATCATCGACACGTCGAACTGGCGGCCGACGACGTAGCCCGTGCGGGGCCCCGGGCGGGTGAGGCCGCCGGTGTTCTCGTCGACGTAGAAGCGGTTGTTCGGGTTGGTGTCCGCGCCACGGCTCTGGTTGCGCGTCGCCGGGTCGTTGAACGTGTAGTAGGTGCGGCCCTGCTGGTCCACGCCACGACCGGTGATGACGACGAAGTGGTCGGTGATGCCGTCGGCGTTGCCCACGTTGGCGGTCGACTTGTGGTTGACGCCCACGACGACCGGCTTGCCCGCGGCCAGCTGCTGGTCGATGTAGTTCCGGCCGCGCTCCGCCGCCTGGCGGTCCACGGTGATGCCGTTGGGGCCCTCGCCCGTCGCGACCTGGATGCGGCGGGTGACGTCCGTCACGTTGGCGCCGCTCTGCCGAGCCATCGCCGTCGCCGCGCGGAAGCACGCCTTGTCACCAGCGCGCTCCACCTGGCTGGCGTCGTACTGGCTGATCCACGGGGTGCGCGTCTGCACGGCCGCGCGGTCCGTCGTCGCCGCGACGCGCTCGGTGTCGTTGAGGTTCGTCGGCGTCGCGCCGTTGGTCGTGGTGGCGGGGCGCTCGGAGGCCGGGCGCGGCGTGGGCGCGGCCGTGGGGCGCTCGGAGGCCGGGCGCGGCGTCGGGGCGACCGTGGGGTTCTCCGAGACGGGGCGCGGCGTGGGCACCGGGACCTGGCCCTGAGGAACGCCGTCGGCCTGCGTCGTACCGGAGCGATAGCCACGCGCATCCAGCGCCGTGACGAGCGCCGTCTCGCGGCGCGTCTGGTCGGCGCGCAGGCGGGACTCGCTGTGGTTGAAGCCAGCGGCGCGCAGGACGCCCTGGTCGTTGCGGTACGCGTTCACGCGCGCATCGATGAGCGAGTCGCGGGTGACGCCGCGCGGGTCCTGCGCCAGCCGGGGCATCTCACGGTTGATGAAGTTCTGCGCGGCGCGAGGCGACTGGGTGTGCAAATCGAAGTACGTGGACGCCAGCAGCGCGTTGTTCGGGTCCAGACCCGCGGCGCGGGCGGCGGCCTCGTAGCGCGGCGTGGCGTTGGTCAGCTCGCGGTTCCAGATCTGGTCGGCCTGCTGCGGGGTGTTGGCGCCCGTGCCCTGGTAGGAGAACGAGCCACGGTTGTGCGCCGCGTTGCCCGGGTCCGTGTGGCCGCCGTAGCTGGCCGTGAAGGAGCCGTCCGGACGGCGGTTGCCCTCGGAGGTGCCGACGACGATGGCCGCCTCGGAGTTGGAGCCGCCGCGGGTGAAGGCGCCCAGGTCCTGGATGTTGCGGTAGCCGTTGTTCGTCCCCGACGCGTTGGGGGACGTCAGGCCCGCCGCCGCGGTGGTGCCCGCGTCAAAGGTGTCGCCGGGATTCTGCCGCGCGCCCACGTTGGTCTGCGTGGGGTTGGCCGTCGTGCCCTCGAACCCGTCGCGGGCCGAGGGAAGCTGGATGGTCGTCCCCGCCCGAATCCGGTTCGGGTCGGCGATGTTGTTGAGCTGGGCCAGCGCATCCACGGTGGTGCCGTTCCGGGCGGCGATCTTGCTGAGCGTGTCGCGCTCCCGGATGCGGTAGCTGTTGCTGTTGTCCCTGTTGCTGACGTTGTTCCTGACAGTCATGTGGATGGCTCCCTATGAGGTCCGAGGCGCCCCTCCCCAATTGCTGCCACCCGGGAGGGCATCCACAGACACCTCCCGGATTTTCAAGATCATCCGCGAAAAGTTGCGAACCCACCGAACTTCGCCCTGCCCCAGAGGGAGCGCTACAACCCCGCACGGGCTGTCCGCCTGTTAATGCAACGCGTTAATCCAGTAGACCCGGAGAGCCCGTGACCAATCCGTCACAAATCGCGTTCAACCTCACGACTATTTTTTGATCAAACTGATGCAATCAATTGCGGGCCGGGAGTCTGGGCTGACCACGAGGGTGTCTGTCCTGAAGACAACAATGCCCCGCCGGCCGGAGCCAGCAGGGCACTGTGATTGAAAAGATTCCGTACTGCGGTACTCACGTCAGCGCGGCTTCGGACGTGGGAATCCGCGGGGCTTCCGGCTACTGGCAGTTCGCGGGCTCCTTGCAGGAGTACGTGCGGGTGATGCTCATGCGGAAACCATCCGTGCGGTTGGGACCCAGCGGGACGCAGGTGCCCAGGGAGTCAGAGATGGCGCAGCCACCCGCCGGGCACCTCGCGGCCACGGTGGAGGTCAGCAGGCTGCGCGCCTGGGTGGCCGCGGCGCCGCAGGTGGCCCCTTCACCGGACCGGGTCGCCGTGTAGCGCGTCGTGCCGCAGGTACACGCCGGCGGACAGTAGGTGCGCACGCCGTCGCACTCCACCCAGCCACCGTTGTCAGGGCCCGAAGTACAGCCTGTCGTCGGAGAGGAGCATGTCACCGGCGTCCCGCTCGGACACGTCTGCTCCACACTGCAGAGCGCGGCCTCGGACGTCTCCAGCGAGCCATTCTCCTCGCCGCTCACGTCCCCCGCGTTGCAGGCCGCCAGGCCCAGCACCACGGCAATCACTCCACTCCACATCCATCCGAGTCGAAGGTTCATTCCCCAACGGTAGAACCGCCAGTGAACCTTCATCAACCCCCGAAAAACCGGTCCTCCGCTCCCTCTGGGAGAGAGCGGAGAGATTCCCGTCTGACTAGTTCTTTGAAATGGGGCGGTAGCGGATGCGGTGCGGCTCCAGGGCGTCGGGGCCCAGGCGCTTCTTCTTGTCCGCCTCGTAGTCCTGGAAGTTGCCCTCGAAGAAGAACGCCTTGCTGTCGCCCTCGAAGGCGAGGATGTGCGTGGCGATGCGGTCCAGGAACCAGCGGTCGTGGCTGATGACCACCGCGCATCCGGCGAAGCTCAAGAGCGAGTCCTCGAGGCTGCGCAGCGTCTCCACGTCCAAATCGTTGGTGGGCTCGTCGAGCAGGAGCAGGTTGCCGCCGCTCTTGAGCATCTTCGCCAGGTGCACGCGGTTGCGCTCGCCGCCGGACAAATCCTTCACGCGCTTCTGCTGGTCCTGCCCCTTGAAGGCGAAGCCCGCCAGGTACGCGCGGCTGGGCACCTGCCCCGCGCGGCCCAGGTCCAGGTGGTCCAGTCCGCCGCTGACCTCCTGGAACACGCTGTTGTCGCCGTTGAGCGCGTCGCGGCTCTGGTCCACGTAGGCCATCACCACCGTCTCGCCAATCTTCAGCTCGCCCGCGTCCGGCTTCTCCGTGCCCGTCATCATCCGGAACAGCGTCGTCTTGCCCGCGCCGTTGGGGCCGATGACGCCCACGATTCCGCCCGGCGGCAGCTTGAAGTTCAAATCGTCGATGAGCAGCCGGTCACCGTACGCCTTGCGCAGCCCCTTGGCCTCCACCACCAGGCCTCCGAGCCGGGGGCCGGGAGGGATGATGACCTCGCCGGTGGCCTCGCGCTTGTCCTGCGTCTGGTTGAGCATCTCCTCGTACGCGGAGATGCGCGCCTTGCTCTTGGCCTGACGGGCCTTGGGCGACTGGCGCACCCACTCCAGCTCGCGCTTGAGCGTCTTCTGCCGCTGGCTCTCCGACTTCTCCTCCAGCTCCAACCGCTTCTGCTTCTGCTCCAGCCAGCTGGAGTAGTTGCCCTTCCAGGGCACGCCCTCGCCGCGGTCCAGCTCCAGAATCCACTCGGCCGCGTTGTCCAGGAAGTACCGGTCGTGGGTGATGCAGACGATGGTGCCCTTGTACTCCTTGAGCGCGACCTCCAGCCACGCGACGCTCTCCGCGTCCAGGTGGTTGGTGGGCTCGTCGAGGAGGAGCAGGTCCGGCTTCTCCAGCAGGATTCGGCACAGCGCCACGCGGCGCTTCTCACCGCCGGACAGCTTCGTCACGTCCGCGTCGCCCGGGGGCAGGCGCAGCGCGTCCATGGCCATCTCAATCGTGCGGTCCAGCTCCCACCCGTTCGCCGCGTCGATGGCGTCCTGGAGCCGACCCTGCTCGGCGAGCAGCTTCTCCATCTCCGCGTCGCTCATGGGCTCGGCGAACTTCGCGCTCACCTCGTTGAAGCGGTCCAGCGAGGCGCGAATCTCCTTCAGCCCCAGCTCCACGTTGCCCTTCACGTCCAGCGAGGTGTCGAGCTGCGGCTCCTGCGCCAGATAGCCGACCTTGGCGGTCGGGTCCGGCTTCGCCACGCCGAAGAACTCCGTGTCCACGCCGGCCATGATGCGCAGCAGCGTCGACTTGCCGGAGCCGTTCGGGCCGATGACGCCAATCTTCGCGCCCGGGAAGAACGACAGGTAGATGCCCTTGAGGATCTCCTTGCCATTCTTGACCTTGCGCAGGTCCTGCATCGTGAAGATGAAATTCTGGGCCATCTGGGGCTTCCTGCTCTGGAGCGGGTGGGGGCTCGCGGATACCAGGGTGGAACAGCGCACTCAAGGCGAGAGAGTCCCGCGGTCACCCACCCTCTCTGCACCGGACGTCCGCCGCGAAGCACCCGGGCCCTCGTCAACCGCGCCTTCGGTCCGCACTGAACGATTCCATCAATATCCAGTCTTCATTGAATTGTTTGAATTACACACTTAGCCTCCCGCCTTCATCCCGTTGCCCTGGAGGCAGTCATGAAGGTTTCGCCGAGCGTCCATCTCCCCCTGGTCCTGGCCGCGGCCATGCTGTCGGTGGCCTGTGGAGGCGCGCTGGAAGAGGGGCCCGACGAGGTGGAGGAGACGGCCATTGCCCAGGGTGAGCAGGCCCTGGCGCCGCTGGCCTCGAGCATCTCGTTGTGCACCCCGCAGGGCGCCACCAGCCCCACCGCCTTCCCGTCGTTCCGGTGTCTCGGAAACGCCAGCGGCGGCACGCCCCCGTACAGCTATTCGTGGACGGGCGTCACGCACAGCCTCGTCACCTCGTGGACCACCAACGCGACGAGCTCGCGGGTCAGCGGGCTCTGCGACCCGGACGTCACGGCCCGGGTGGAGTTCACCGTCACCGACTCGCTGGGCGCCACGGCCTCCGCCACCCGGTCCTTCTTCTGCTTCGTCGTCGTGCCCTGACGCGCACACCGCGCACCGCCCCCGAGGTGTAACCCCCGGAGGCGGTGTCGGTCCGCTTCACCTCACCCGAGACTCAGAACGGGCACGGGTCGGCGGGCGTCCACCCGGAGATGCCCGCGTTGCCCAGGACGTTGGGCTGGTGCGGCGTCGTGCTCAGCCAGAAGTTCTGGTACGTGCGCTTGGCGTGGGGCATGCGCCGGAACGGCGAGCACACCGCGAAGTAGATGCTGCCCCGCTCCTGGAAGTCGTTGTTCGTGCCCGCCAGGCTCCAGTACCGCCAGCTCAACTGGTTCTCACGCGTGCTGTGGCAGGCGCGGCATGACGGCCCCTGCACCTGGAGGTACTCGTTCGTCTTGCCAGCCAGCGCCCAGTTGGGCTGCACGTAGGTGGAGTTCTGCGTCGCGGAGGGCAGCGTGGCCCCGCCGTACCAGCCCTGCACCAGCTCCTGGATGGTCGTCGTCACGTTGGTCTCCAGCACCGCCTTGTTCAGCTCCCGGAACTGCGCCTCCTGGCTCGCGCGGGAGAACGGGAAGATGCCGCTGACGGGCGGCGATTCGATGGTGGAGTAGCGATAGCTCTCCAAGTCGAACGGGATGAAGCGGGCGTTGAGGTCCCCGCGCGGGTCCGCGGAGAACGGGTCTCCGCCATGGCAGACGTTGCACAGATGGGGCACGTACTTGTCGCCGTTGCCGTCCAGGTCCGCGCGGTCCACGCGGTTGCCCACGGCGTCGAAGACGTAGAACTTCGTGTACTGCGCGCCCGGCAGCGTCGGATGAGGGCTGTACTCCATGGCCACCGTGGCGATGGGCGCCACGTTGGCGGTGGCGAAGTCCACGCTGGCGTGGTTCGTCACATAGAAGGCCCGGTTCGCTCCCGCGCGCTTCATGTGCATGCTGCGCCCGAAGCCCAGGTCCCCGTTGTTGAAGTAGTAGGCCGTGGCGTCGTCCGCGCCGAAGCCGTTGAGCGTCTTCCACGTGGCCAGCGTCAGCTTCGCGCTGCCCGGGTCGATGGCCGCGTAGTAGGCCGCCGCCGTCACCGCGGAGCCATCGCCGTAGTTGTTGAGGAAGTCCGTGCCGGTGGGCACGCCCAAGGTCAGCGTCACGTCCGACGTGCAGACGGAGTACGGATAGGGCACCGTCAAGTCGTTGGTGCCCGCGTTGCCCGGCCCCGTGGTCGGGTTCACCGTCGCGGTGCTGATGACCAGCCCGTTGGAGTCGAGCACCTCGATTTTGATGACGGTGCTGGCCGGCAGTCGGGTGACGGCGTTGAGCGCCGCATCCAGGGTGGTGGTGTACACGGTGGGGGTGATGGTCCCGTTGGGGATGGTGAGGCGCACCGTCAGCGGCACCGGCAGCCGCCCGGTGTCGATGTGCACGCGCATGCAGTCCGCGCCCGTGGAGACGATGTCCGCGTTGAACACGGAGAAGTGCGGCACCGCGCCCACGTACGAGTCCCCCTGCAGGAACAGCGTGCCCTCCTCGCCCCATACGCCCTTGCTCTCGTCGTAGAACCACAGCGGCATGGACTCGGGCAGGCCCGCGGGCAGCTCCGCCTGCCTCGGGTCCACGGGGAAGAACACCTGCGCGGGCGTCTCCTTGCGCAGGTTGAAGCGACGGCCCTCGTCATCGAAGATGTTGACGTCCAGCGCGCCGAAGCTCGTCAGCGTCACCACGTTGCCCTCTTGGGTCACCGCCGACAGGTCTCCGGGCATGCGGCCCTCCGGGTCCCTCAGGTCCACCGGCGCGAGCCACGCCGTGAGCGGCTGGTTCGCCGGATTGCCTTCCGCATCCACCAGCGAGTTGGCCTGGAGCCTGAGCACCACGGGGCGCTGGTCGCCCGACACGCTCGCCTCCAGCGTCATCTCCTCTTGCGGAATCAGCGTGAAGCGCTGCGCGGGCACCAGCCGGTACTGCCCGTCCGGCGCCTGGTCCAGCAGCACGCGAGACAGGAGCTGGAAGCCGGTGGCGCGCACGTTGAGCACGTACCGCGCCGACTCCTCCACCATGAGCTGGAAGCCGCCCCGAGCGTTGGTGATGGCCTCCTTGTTTCCCACCGTCACCCGCGCACCGGCCACCGGCTGGTTCAGCGCGTTGAGCACCTGCCCACCGAAGTACGCCACCGGCCCCTGCGTGCTCACGCGCACCTCGCTCGTCGCCACGCCACCACGTCCGTCGGAGGCCACCGCCCAGACGCTGAAGCGCCCCTGCGCCGAGGGCAGTGTCCACAGCACGTCCGCGTTGGGCTGCGCCGACACCGCGCCCGAGCCCGCGGACGCCACCCAGCGCCACGTGAGCGCGTCACCATCCGAATCGCTCGCCAGCGCCGTCAGTCGCAGCGTTTCACCCGGCTGCGCGTTGCGCAGCGCCTGCGTGCCCCGCCACGCCACCGGCGCGCGCAGCACCGGCCGCGCGTTGCGGAACGTCAGGTCCCGCCGCACCACGACGCTGCCCACCTGCACCGACGCCGCCGCAAGCTCCGCCTCCACCCGCGCCACCACGTTCCAGCTTCCCGCCGGCGCATCACCCACCGCGTACTGGCCCAGGGCGTTGACCTGCACCTCCGAGGACACCGTGGCGTTGGTGGCCGGATTCACCAGCCGCACCCGCGCCGCGACATTCACGCCCAGGAAGTTGTTGCGCGACAGGGGCACCGAGCCATCGCGCAGGAGCGCCCGTCCCCACACCAGCGGCCGCACCGGCACCAGCGGCAGGTGGATGGGCATGACGAACGTCTCGTCCGCCAGGCTGAAGTTCGTCGTCTGGCATCCGCTCACGAAGCCCGGCGCGCTCCAGCACAGCCGGTACGTTCCCGCCGGCTGACGCGGCACCCCGAAGAAGCCATGCACGTCCGAGAACACGTGCACGCTGTCCACGCTGGTCGCGACATTGCGCACCCACAGCTCCACGTTGGGCAGGTACACCCGCCCCGCCCAGCCCGACCCGAAGGCCTGCGTGTAGACGTGGTTGTGCACCTCCGCTCCATCGTTCTGCGCCGCCTGCGCCACACCGCGTGTCGTGTCCGCGCGAACAGGCGCGGCCGGCTCCCGACTGCACGCCACCGCGACCACCATCGCACTCAAAGTGAAGAACGCCCGCGCACTCGCGCGTTGCAGACCTGGCATGAGGTACCCCCAGCTTCCGTTGGAAGACTCCCGGTTTCGGGCGCCGCGTCCCTCGGGGGACTCCCGCGCCTCCCCACCTCCGGGCCGGCGTGGAGGCTCAACCGTGTCAAAACAAGAACATTGTGGAAAGCCACTATTTCATGACGCGAGCCGCCACGCGGAGTGTGACCCGGCGCGACCCGCGGCGGACGCGTCTCACGGCGGGGCAGGGAGTTCTGACGGCGAAGGTCCGAGGTGTTAGGAGAAGCGCGCCATGTCGACGCCCACTCCCGCCCTCGAGCTCACGGGGCTCACCAAGCGCTACGGTGACTTCACCGCGTTGCAGCAGATGGACCTCACCATCCAGCCCGGAGAAATCTTCGCGTTGCTGGGGCCCAACGGCGCGGGCAAGACGACGATGATTGGCAGTGTGTGCGGCCTGGTCCGCAAGACGGCCGGCACCATCCGCGTCTTCGGGAAGGATTTGGACCAGGACCCGGTGGGCCCCCGCTACCAGTTGGGCCTGGTGCCACAGGAGATCAACTTCGACCCGTTCTTCACCGTCGCGGAGTCCTTGCGCATCCAACTGGGCTTCTACGGGCAGCGCCAGGACGAGGCCCGGGTGGACGAGGTGCTCACCGCCCTCAACCTGCACACCAAGAAGGACTCGCTCACGCGCGCGCTCTCCGGCGGCATGAAGCGCCGGCTGCTCATCGCCAAGGCGCTGGTGCACAAGCCCAAGCTCGTCTTCCTGGACGAGCCCACCGCGGGCGTGGACGTGGAGCTGCGCCGCGACCTCTGGACGTACGTGCGCAAGCTCGCCTCGGAGGGCACCACCATCCTTCTCACCACCCACTACCTGGAAGAGGCCGAGGAGCTGGCGGACCGGGTGGGCATCATCAACGAGGGCCGCCTGCTGATGGTGGAGAACAAGGCCACGCTCTTGCGCCGCTTCGGCGAGAAGCGCGTGGTCGTCACCTTCCAGGAGCCGCAGACGACGCTGTCGGAGGCCACGCGCCGCTTCACGCCGCGCCTGTCCGAGGACGGCCGCTCGCTCACCTACGTGGAGCGCGAGGGCGTGGCCCCCGCCGGAGACCTGCTGCGCGTGCTGTACGCGGAAGGGCTGCCCATCGCCGACGTGGAGACGCGTCGCTCCCGCCTGGAGGACGTGCTGCTGGAAGTCCTCCGGGGACGTCCCTCGCCCCAGGCCGCCTGACCCCCTTCCCTTCTTCCGCGCCCCCGCCCCACCGCGAGGCCCGTCACGGGCGCGCGAAGGCGGCGTGCGCCACGCAAAGACACCACCATGAACGTCCTCGGGATGCAGACGCTGTTCGTGAAGGAGGTCCGGCGCTTCATGCGAGTGCCGGGGCAGACCGTCCTCTCACCGCTCATCAGCACCACGCTGTACTTCATCGTCTTCGGCTACAGCATCTCCGGCCGCGTCCACGAGGTGGAGGGCTCGCCCTACCTGCACTTCATCGTGCCGGGCCTCGTCTTCCTGGGCATCGCCAACAACGCATTCCTCAACAGCTCCTCGTCCCTGTTCATCACCAAGATTCAGGGCACGGTGGTGGACCTGCTGGTGGCGCCCCTGGGGCCCGGGGAGCTGATGGCGGGCTTCATCGGCGGCGCCATGGTGCGCGGCCTCGTCGTCGGCGGCCTGACGTGGGCCGTGGCGGGCGCCTTCACCGGCTTCAGCCTGGAGCACGCGTGGGTGGCCGTGTACTTCCTGCTCATCGCCTCCTACGTCTTCAGCGTGCTGGGCATGCTCGCCGCCGTGTGGGCGGAGAAGTTCGAGCAGATCAACTTCTTCCCCACCTTCGTCATGCTGCCGCTCACGTTCCTCGGCGGCGTCTTCTATTCCGTGCGCGAGCTGCCCGCGCCCTGGAACACCATCAGCCTCTTCAACCCCATGGTCTACATGGTGGAGGGGCTGCGCTACGGGATGCTCGGCCGCAGCATGTACTCGCCCCTGTTCGGCGGCGGCATCCTCGCCGGCGTCGCCGTGGTGGCCACCGTCGTCGTGTACTTCGTGCTCCGCTCGGGTTACAGGATGAAGGCGTGAGTCCCACCCAGACCTTCACTGTCCCGTGTCAATGTGGGGTGACAGCCGACCGGTCATTTCCCGCACGGTGAGAAAGGGAGATATTCTCCCGAGCACATCATGGCGGTGCCATTCGGTAAGTACGAGTTGCTGCGGAAGATTGCCTCGGGAGGCATGGGACAGGTGTTTCTGGCCCGTGAGCACGGAACGGGCTTCGAGCGGCTGGTGGTCCTCAAACTCATCCTCCCGCACCTCGCGGAGGATGATGAGTTCCTCTCCATGTTCCTGGATGAGGCCGGGCTGGTAGCCCGCCTCACCCACCCCAACCTCATCACCATCCTCGACCTGTCCCAGATTGAGGGTCGGCACTGCCTGGCCATGGAGTACGTCCAGGGTGACGATGTGCGTCGTCTGGAGAAGTTCTCCCGGGCGCAGAACAAGCCGATGTCGGTGGGATTGATTCTGCGCGTCATCGCGGATGCCGCGGCGGGTCTCCACTACGCGCACCAGGCGCGGGACGTCCAGGGCCGGCCCATGCGGCTGGTACACCGCGACGTGTCACCGCAGAACATCCTGGTCGGCTTCGACGGAGGCGTGAAGGTCATCGACTTCGGTGTGGCCAAGGCTGCCACCAGCAGCGCCAACACGGCGACGGGCGTCCTCAAGGGCAAATACCCCTACATGTCCCCCGAGCAGGCGAGCGGCCTGGCCATCGACGCGCGCAGTGACTTGTTCGCGCTGGGCGTCGTCATGTGGGAGATGCTGACGGGCAAGCGGCTCTTCAAGGGTGACTCGGACTTGATGACGCTGCGGCTGGTGAAGGACTGCCAGGTTCCGCGCCCCTCGCAGCTCAACCCCAAGTTGCCGCCGGGCCTGGACGAAGTGGTGCTCAAGGCGCTGGCGCCCACGCCGGACGAGCGCTACCCGGACTGCGGCGCCTTCCGGCTGGCGCTGGAGGACTACACGCTCAACCTGCGGCTGCCCTCCAGCAGCGCGCACCTGTCGGCGTACCTGCGGGAGCTGTACGCGGACCGCATCTCCACGGAGACGGACCCGGCGAAGCTGGACCAGCTCGCGGAGGACGCGGACCTGGACTCGCGCTCCAACTCGTCGCTCAGCGGCGTGGGGGGCCCGGGAGGGCGCACGTCCGCATCTCGGCAGCAACCTCGCAACGTCACGCCGGGGACGCGCTCGCGGCAGCAGCTGGCGGCCGCCGTCGGAGGCCCCGTGGTGCAGGACCGCACGCGCGGCACCGCGCCCATGGAGCGCGCGCCCAGCGCGGAGGTGCGTCGCATTCCGTGGGTGCCCGTCGTCGCGGCGGGCGCGGGGTTGCTGGTGGCGGCCGCGGCCGTCATCTTCCTGCGCGGACCGGCGGGCGCGGCGACGCTGCCGGAGAAACCGCCGACGCAGACGCAGCAGGTGCACGTGGAGCGCGAGCTGCCCCCGACTCCACCCAAGCCCACGCCGGAGCCGGTGAAGATGGTGGAGCTGCCCGTCATCACCGAGCCGCCCGGCGCCACGGTGAGCATCGCCGGCGAGGAGCGCGGCGTGACGCCCATGAAGCTGGAGCTGGAGCAGGGCGCGCCCATGGTGGCGGTGACGCTGGCGCTCAACGGCTACGAGCCGGTGACGCGCGAGGTCTCCGCCGCGGACGACGAGCTGCGGCTGGAGCTGCGGCGCCAGGGCGGCAAGTCCCCTGGCACCACGAGCACCAAGCGCCCCGGGAATTCCCAGCAGGGTGGGAACCTGGGCATCAAGACGGGCCGCTGAGGCGGCGGCCCGGGTCCGCGGGCCCTCTTAGGGGGTGGCCTGCGGACGCGACTTGCCCTTCGCGGCCGTCGACGACGTCGACGAAGTCGAAGACGCCTTCGGCAGCGCGGGCGGAGGCGGCTTGGCGAAGGAGTCGATGAGGGGCATGACCATCTGGGCCACGTCCAGGATGGGCCCCTCGAAGTTGTCCACCATCCTGACGGTGGTATCCAACCTCAAGAGCTTGTCGCTCTCCGCCGTGTGCTCGTTCCAGGCGACGCCGCCCACGGGCCCTGGCGTGCCGGTGCGCAGGAACTGGACAAGGGAGTCCACCAGGTTGCTGGTGAACTTCCGGTCCTCGTCCCCGAAGAGGTCTCCCGTCGGCGGGACGTGGTCCGCCGTCTCCAGGAAGAAGGAGACATCCCCGCCGTGGGGCACGCCCAGGGGCTGCCGGGGCGCGAGCACCTTCGCGCGGTACTCGAAGTAGTAGCGCCAGGCGTGGGCCCCATGGTGGGAGTGGAAGGACGCCAGGTGGCGCGGCGTGACGGAGAAGACGAAGTCGCGGCACATCCGCCGGCCAATCTCCCGGTCGTCATTCACGTCGGGGTAGAGCTGGCGAATCATCTCGCCCAGGGGGCCCAGCTTCTCGATGATGGTGGCCGGGTCGATGCCGAACGAGGACACCACGCTCGAGTCATCGCTCGTGCTGCCGAGGATGAGCGGCAGCTTGAGCTGCGAGCCCGCCTCGAAGCTGGCGCGAATCGTCTGGGGGAGCACCGAGTCCCCGTAGATGGGGCTGGGCGCGTTGCCGCTGTCCGAGGGGAGCGCCCAGAACTTCTCCGGGTCCAGCTTGCGCAGCTTCTCCATGGTGGCCTGCTGCCAGGGGACGCCCTGATGGTGGGCGAAGGCCACGCCCGCGAGCTTCGCGTCGGCCACGGACTTCTCCTGGAGCACGTAGGAGCTCATGGCCACGCCGCGGCGGAAGGGGTTCTTCTCCCGGATGAGCGGCGAGGTGAAGAACGCCAGCACGCTCTTGGCGCCGGCGGACTGGCCCATGATGGTGATGTTGCTGGGGTCTCCTCCGAACTGGGCGATGTTGTTCCTCACCCACTCCAGCGCGAGCATCTGGTCCAGGATGCCGAAGTTGGCCGGGCCGCCCGGGTTCTCCTTCTCCAGCTCCGGGTGCATGAAGAAGCCCAGGTGTCCCAGGCGGTAGTTGAAGGTGACGAGCACCACGTCGCGGGCGGCGAGCTGCGTGCCGTCATAGGGAGGCACGCGGCCCGTGCCGATGATGAAGGCGCCGCCGTGAATCCAGAACAGCACGGGCAGCTTCGCGCCCGGGTCCGTCTTGGGTGTCCAGACGTTGAGGTAGAGGCAGTCCTCGGCCATCTTCCCGGGGTCACCGCCGCCGCCCGCGATGCAGGCCTCGCGCGACTGGAGCGCGGAGGGACCGAAGTCGAGCGCCTCGCGGGGGCCGGACCATGCGGGGATGCGCTCCGGCGCGCGCCAGCGGAGGCTGTCCACGGGCGGCTTCGCGTAGGGGATGCCCTTGAAGACGGAAACCTTCCCTTCCACCTTGCCTATCAGCTGGCCTTCCTTGGTGGTGACCGGGGGCGTCTTGATGACATTCATTGTCTGGCTCCGTTGGGGGTGAATGGGGACGTGTCCACGTGCGGGGGCACACGGTCGGAGCCGGGAGAGGGACTACCTGTCGAGGAGCAACGCGAGCGAATCGCCTGACCACCGTCCGGGTGGGGTGCGTGACATAGAATTACGCCGCAATGTCTAGCAACCCGTGTGGCGAGAGGTTCAGCCCAAGCGCGGGTTATGAAACAGAGCCGGTGTGACGCACCTCCCTGGGGGCCCTGGCGACTGTCGGCAGAAGCGCGGAGAGGGTGCCCCGTGGGGCGCGTGTGTCGTCTGAATGTGACACTTCCGGTGAGGCCCGCACCCTCCGCTCAGACTTCCTCGAACTTCGCCCCTGTGACCTTGGCGCGTTCCATGGCGAGCTTGATGTCCTCGGAGACGATGAGGGCGATGGACCAGCCCCAGGTGCGGAAGACCTTCGCGCCGCCCAGCTTCGTGAGGTCGATGCGCATCCCGTCGACGCTGCGGTACTGGCCCAGCTTGTCCGGCCGCTCATCCTCGGGCTTCCAATACAATGCCTCTTCCGAGGCTTCGTCATCGATGCACCGGATCAGCTTCGTGGCGACGAGCATGACATGTTGTTCCGGGCGACCTTCGACATCGACGGGAATCAATTGCACATCATCGGGCGCCAGCTCCGCGAAGAGGTTGGCCACTCGGACATGGACAATGGGAGCCATGCCAACTCCCGCGGTACAGAAATCCAACCACTTTCCAGGATCACTGATGGGAAACTTCAGGCGACCCGCAAGCTCGATGGGCCGCCCCCGGGCGAACTGCCAGATGTCTTCGACCTCGGTGCCCGTCTCATCGAGCGGGTCTCCCAGGTACCAATACCCACCCCGCACGTCTTCTCTGAGCCTGAAATACCGCGACGGATTCGACATGGCGGACTTCCTAGATTCCTCACCGGTCTTGAGTCAAAAGCCTGTGGATTTTAGTTCCCTGGGTCTGCGCTTCTCTGGCGAGATCGCGTAGCGCATCCAACAGGGCCTTCCGGCAATCTTCCACCTTGCGGCACTCTCCCAAGGATTCCTTCAGTCGATCATGGACGTACTCGTGATAGCGCTGCGGATGCGGCCCCTTGTGGCCCACGACTTCAACAACGTTCTCGGGGTCCTTCAACTTCATCCCAGCCCTTGCGAACAGCTTCCTGAACCTTGGCGTCCAGGGTCCTCCGCGCGCGGCGGAGACGTCGTTCTTGTTCGTGGCGATGTGATGACGCTCGCTACGCCCTCCCCGGCTCGCCATGGCCACGGCGTTCGGGGCCAGCGCGATGGTGAACCCCTCGGCAGTCAAGGCGACCGAACTCACGCTGCCCACGGCCGCGTACTGGAAGCCTGCTTGGGACTCCACGGCCAGGGCCGCTTGGGCGGAGCCCGGCAGTCCCACTGACTTCGCCGCCAGCCCCGCTGTGCTCCCAATGGCCACTGTGGCCAGCATGACGAAGACGCGCGCCGCGTTCTCCCCGAGCACCTCGCCGTACGCCTCACCCGCCGCATGGAGTTGCTCGAAGCTCGTCGCCCTATCCACCTGGCGCACCAGCGTCAGCCACCCATCCAGCATGCTCCACACCATGTCCACGCCCAGGTAGGCGATGAGGCAGGCCGTCAAGGTGGCCGCTACGCCTTTACTCACCGGCTCGGGCAGCGACCACAAGAGCAGGTACATCGTCGCGGAGGCGGCGATGCCAGCCACGACTGCCTGGGGGTCCGTCATGCCCTCCAGTGCTTCGGAGGTCTCCTCCCACACCGAGTCCATGGCGATGGCCAGGGCCCACGTGTACTTGCCATCGCTGGCCAGCAGGGGGCCCTCGTCCAGCAGGCGCAAGCAATCCCCAGGTCGGTCCTTCCGCTTGCACCACTGGCCGTAGGCACGCGTCAGCGCTTCATCCGCGTAGTCCTCCAGCAGGCGGGGGCCATCCACATCCCCTCCACGCTGGGGGATGAGTCGCGAGGAATCACGCTCATACCCATACACTCCACTCCGGGACGGAACGCCGAAGCGCTCCCGCGCGACCTGCATGGGATTGCGAGAGGGAGGAACATCCCGTGCCAGCTCGGTGAGGGCCTCCTCGAATTCGTCGTCTTCGAGTACCGCCGCACTCACTTCCGCGTCAGGCTCCTCGCGAGGAGTGACGAGGAAGGAGTCCTCCCCGGTCTCCAGCCGCACGACTCGGCCCGTCGCGCACCCAGTGACAGCCATCAACAGGAGCAGCGACACCACCCAACGAAGCGTCATGGTAGGCCCTGGCGAGAGGCCCGCGGCGAGGCGGGCACCCCCGGCAATACCAGACGACACTGACAGGCGACCCGAGGCGTACCCCAGGCCACCTGGGTCCACGTCAGCGCTTGAAGTGGTCCGCGATGACGCTGGCCACGCAGCACGTCAGCTTCTTGCCGGTGGGGACATGCAGGAACTCGTTGGGGCCGTGCGCGTTGCTGCCCGGGCCCAACAGACCGGTGATAAGGAATTGCGCCTCAGGGAAGCGCTCACCCAGCATGCCCATGAAGGGGATGGTGCCACCCTCGCCCATGGCCATGGCCGGCCGGCCGAAGTACGTGCCTGACGCGGACTCCACCGCGCGCGACAGCCAGCTCGCGAGCGGCGGCGCATCCCAGCCAACGCTGGCCTTGTCACCCTCGAAGCTCACCTTCGCGCCGTACGGCGGATCCTTCTCCAGCGCGTCCTTGAGCGCCTTCTGCGCCGACTTCGGCTCCAGCCTCGGAGGAATGCGCATGGACAGCTTCACCGTGGTGAAGGGCCGCAACACGTTGCCCGCGCTCTGCAGCGGAGGCATGCCGTCCACGCCCGTCACCGACAGCGCCGGGCGCCACGTGCGGTTGAGCACCAGCTCCCCGCCGTCGTCCGACATGGGCCGCATGCCCGGCATCCACGGGAACTTGCCGAAGACCTCTTCGCCCAGCACCTTCGCCGCCGCGCTCGCCTGCTCGCGCCGCTCCTTCGGAATCTCCACGTGCAGGCCCTGCACCGTCACACGGCCCGTGCCCTCCTCCTCCACCCTCGACAGCACCTGGCGCAGCACGCGGAAGGACGAGGCCACGATTCCGCTCGCGTCTCCGGAGTGCACACCCTCCGTGAGCACATCCACGCGCAGGTTGCCCGCCACCATTCCGCGCAGCGACGTCGTCATCCAGAGCTGGTCGTAGTTCGCGCAGCCTGAATCCAGGCACACCACCAGCGACGGCTTGCCGATGCGCGGCGCCAGCGCCTCGATGTAGGCCGGCAAGTCGTAGCTGCCGCTCTCCTCGCACGCCTCGATGAGCACCACGCAGCGCGCGTGCGGCACGCCCTGCTCGCGCAAGAGGCGCAGCGCCGTCAGCGACGCGAAGGCGGAGTAACCATCATCCGCGCCACCACGGCCGTAGAGCTTGTCACCCTCGCGCACGGGGGCCCACGGCGTCAGGCCCTCACGCCAGCCCGTCATCTCCGGCTGCTTGTCCAGGTGGCCGTACATCAGCACGGTGTCGTCGCCGCGCGTGCCGGGCACCTCCATGTAGATGACCGGCGTGCGGTCCTTCCCCTGCTCGTCCTTGAGGCGGATGACCTCCAGCGTGAGGCCGGGCAGGTGCGGCGCCTGCGCGCGACACCACTCCGCGACGAGCTGCACGGCGGCTTCCATGTGCCCGGCCTTCACCCAGTCCGGGTCGAAGGCAGGCGACTTGTTGGGGATGCGGATGTAGCGCTCGAGCGCCGGGAGGATTTCCTTCTCCCAGATGCGGTCGGAGGACTCGGTGGCGGTCTGGACATTCATGGCCGCGATGCTGAGCACGGGACGCCGCCCCTGTCGACACCGACAAACCCCAGGTGAAGCCGGTAGTGCCTCGCCCCACCGGCCCCGCCCGCGCCTGGCCTGATGGCCTCCATCTGTGGGCCTGTCGAAAAGCCCTCCAACGAACCGAGGGCGCGAGAAGCCACCGCCCCTCGCGCCCTCCTGGAAGCACCGCGTCAGCGCCTGGGCGTCACGGCTGGATTTCGCGGACCGTCAACCACTTGAAGTCCACGTCGGTGGCGTTGTCCCAGCGGAACGTGGCGATGGGACCTCCCCACGTAATCGGCATGGCCCCGGTGGCGCCGCCGCAGTGCTGCGCATCACCGCCCCAACTGCCCGAGTCGACCATGTCGTAGACCTTCTTCCACGTCACCTTGTCGGCGTTCTCGTTGACGTACATCTCCAGCCGCACCGCCTCCTTGCCGCTCACGGTGGTGTTGCGCATCACCGCCTTGAAGCCCACCCAGCGGCCCTTCAGCGCCGACGTCGCCGTCTTGTAGGAGGCCTGCTCGTAGGAGACATGCCACGTCTCCTTCTGCCAGCGGGCGCGGCCGTCATAGTGCAGGCCCGCCTTGTAGCTGCTGCCCTCGCAGCCGGAGTGGTCGTCGTTGTGCTTGCCGCCGCGCGCGTACCAGTCGAAGTTGTCCTTCGCATCCGACGTGGCGTTGAGCTTCACGAAGCCCGTCATCTCCACGTTGCGCCAGTCATTGGCCGCCTGCATGTAGCCCCGGCTCGCCAGCACGTCCCGGTCATACGTGGGAATCTTCCGGTCGTCGTAGCCCGTGGAGGTGTAGACGAGCAGCCGCACCGCGCTGTTCTTCATCTTCCACGAGCCGTCCGAGTTACGGGTGATGGTCTTCTGCGGATTGAAGCGCGCATCGGACGTCGCGTTGTCCGCCAGCGCCCACGCCTCGCCCCCGCTCTTCGAGGGGTAGAGCATCGTCACACCGAACTTGTCCTTGCCCGTGGGCTGCGGCGTCCCGGTGTCGGTGGTGATGGCCGAAAGCTCGGAGATGCTCGCCCAGGTGTTCATCGTGCTGCCATTGACGGTGATGCGCACGTAGCGCGCGTTCACCGGCGAGAAGGAGACGCGCTCGAACGCCGTGCTCTTTCCGGACGAACTGCCCGAGGACACCTGCGTCCAGGCAGCGCCATCCGTGGAGGTGGAGATGACGTAGTGGCTGACGCGCTCGTTGCCTCGGAACCAGGCGATGTCCACCGCGCTCACCGACTTCGCGGCGCCCAGGTCGCCACGAAGCCACTGTCCCACGCCATCGCTGGACCAGCGCGTGGCGGTGTTTCCGTCGATGGCGTTGGCGGGCACGTTGCCGTCATGCCCGCTGGCGGTGACGGCGACGAAGCCGCCGGCGGCCAGCACGGGCGTGGAGAGCGCGAAGGCCGTCAGCGCGAGCGCACGGCACGGCATGCGCCAGCGAAATCCCAGCCGGGATGAGGTCCTGTGGTGTGGATTCAAGTTGCTACCTCGAGTGAGGCCACCGAGGGCCACGACCCACCGGACGGACAGCGCCGCCCTGGCACGCCGCGTTCCCCCCGCGGCGCGTTGGCTTTCCTCCGTCGACTCGCGCCTGGGAGCTCAGGGTCTCCTCGCGGCACGTCGCCCACGGTGTTGATGACTCAACGTTCGGACACTGCGGGCGCCAATACCCGAGGGGTCGACAGGTCATTCCCATCATCGACGCCCTCGGGCGGGCCTGCGGTCGTCCGCACGCCAGGGCAGCTACTGCTGGCTCTTGAAGCGCAACACGACGGCGGACGGCCCTTCCAGGCGCACGACTCCGTCCTGAAGCGGCGGCGTCCGCGTGTCGCCGCCAAAGCGCGGCTCCTCGCTCCACAACACCACTTCGGCGTCGGGAGGGACGCGGTGCTCCACCGTCCCGCCCAGGCCGAGCAGCACCTGGAGCACCTGCCCGCCCCCTCGCCGCTCCAGCACCAGCGCCCGAGGCCCCACGGCTCGCGCGTCATATGCGCCGCGCCGGGCCTCCCGCATCACGGAGTCCATCGCGCGCAGGCGGAGCAGCTCGCGGTAGAGCACTCGGATGCCCGCGTGCTCCGGCCTTTGGGCCTCGCTCCAGTCGAGCCTGGAGCGCGCGAAGGTGTCCTCGGCCTGCGGGTCCGGCACCTGCTCACCCGCGAAGCGAGCGAAGCCCGCGAACTCCTTGCGCCGCCCCTCCGTGACGAGCCGCCCCAGCTCCTCGTGGTGGTCCGTGAAGTAGAGGAACGGCGTGCTCGCGTTCCACTCCTGCCCCATGAAGAGCAGCGGTGTGTAGGGCGACGACAGCAGCAGCGTGCTCATCGCGCGGAAGGCCGCGGGGGACACGTCGTGTCCCAGGCGCTCGCCCAGCGCGCGGTTGCCCACCTGGTCATGATTCTGGAGGCAGTGCACGAAGCGCCACGGCTCCAGGCCCTCCGCGCGCGTGCCCCGCGCATGTCCCTGGTTCTTCGACACCTGGCCCTCGTAGAACCACCCCTGGCGCAGCGTGCGCGCCAGGTCCTCCGCGCTGCCCGTGTAGTCCTGGAAGTAGCTCTCGCTGTCACCCGCGAAGGCGCGCCGCATCTGGTGATGGAAGTCATCCGCCCAGACACCGTCCAGCCCGTGGCCTCCGTCGGACGCGGGCAACATGAGGCGGCGCTCGTTGCGCTCATCCTCGGCGATGAGGATGACTCGCCGCCCCGGCGCGCTGGCCCGGGCGCGCTCGGCGATTTCGGTGAGCAGGTGGGGCTGTGTCTCATCGAGGATGGCGTGCGCCGCGTCCAGCCGCAGGCCGTCCAGGTGGTAGTCGCGAATCCACATCTCCACGTTGGAGAGCACCATCTCCCGCACGGGCCGGCTGTCCTTGCCGTCGTAGTTCACCGCGTCGCCCCACGGCGTGTGGTGGCGTCCGGTGAAGTAGTGCGGCGAGTACGCGCGCAGGTAGTTCCCGTCCGGACCGAAGTGGTTGTAGACGGCGTCCAGCACCACGCCCAGGCCCTGCGCGTGCGCGGCGTCCACCAGCGCGCGCAGTCCCCTCGGCCCGCCGTACACGTGCGCGGGCGCGAAGAGGTCCACGCCGTCGTAGCCCCAGTTGCGCGTACCGGGGAAGCTGGCCACCGGCAGCAGCTCCAGCGCGGTGATGCCCAGCTCCTTGAGACCGGGCAGCTTGGGGATGAGCGCCTCGAAGGTCCCCTCGGGCGTGGCGGTGCCCACGTGGACCTCGTAGAGGACGAGCGCCTGGGGCTCCACGCCCTTCCAGCCCGAGTCCGTCCACGCGAAGTCCGGCACCACGACTTCCGAAGGGCCGTGCACGCCCCCAGGCTGTGAGCGGGACCACGGGTCCGGGAACGGCCCCGCGCCGTCCACGCGCAGCTTGTAGAGCACGCCCGCGCCCTGCCCCTCCAGCACCGCGACGAAATAGCCATCGCGCTCCGGAGTCATCGGCAGCACGCGCCCCGGCTCGCCGCGCGCGTCGTGCAGCACCACCTCCACGCGTGGGTGTCCGGGAGCCCAGACCCGCCACCTCACCCTCGGGCCCGCTTCCACCCACGCACCCAGCGAGGGAACCTTCGCCTGCTTCGCGTCCGCCTTCTCCGCCAGAGCACCCATGTTCGTGTTCCTGTAATGCGCCCGCACGCAGCAGGGGAGCACTTGTGCGCGGACGAGGCCCACTCTCCCATGAGAGATGTTCACGGGTGGGCGTTCACGCGATGAGGGGACCCTCACGTCGGCTGCCCGCTCAAGCGGGCGAGGGCTCGCGGTGCAACAGGAAGGGGAACGTGAGGCGGCGCAGCACCGGCAACTCCAAATGTGTCATCGCCAGCAGCGTGCGTCCCTCCAGCCAGCGCAGTTCGTCCACGAAGGGACGCCACTGCCACCCCACCTCCGGCGTGTACTCCACCTGGAGCGAGGTGCGCCCGTCCACCCGCGACGTCCCCTCGCGCAGCACCAGCGGCACGGCCCGCCACACGCCGCCCACGCGGTTCACCAGATTGGCCCCCTCGCGTCCCCCAGGGGCGATGTCCTTGCCCCACCAGCCGCGCATCCCCAGGACGCCGAGCAACCGGTGCGCGAAGCCCTGGAACCAGGCGGGCCCCAACAGCTCCGCCCGGTAGCGGCCCGGCAGCGAGTCCCGGGTGGGAGTGGGAAGGCGGGTGAACAGCAAGCGCCACTCGCGCAGCTTGCGGCGCTCCGTCACGAGCGCGAGGGGGGTGGTGACTGGCGTCGAAAGGCTCATCCCCGGACGCTATGCAGCCTGTCCCGGCGCGCGCAGTCGTCCGTGCCCGCTCGCCCGTCCCGCGAGGGGGCCCTCCGTGAGTCGCTCCACGGGCCGGTGTCGCGAGCGCGTGAGACACGAGGTCGTCGGCCTGCTTGTGGACGCCGCGGGCCGCCAGGATGATGCGGCCCGGCCCGGAAGCCTTCCGGTCCACCCTCCCTTGGAGCCGTCTGGAATGACTGTCGCCCGCCATGGCCTGGAGTCACGGCCCGTCCCTCGCGGTGAGGATGTCCGCGAGCGGGTCGCGGCCATCGAGGTCCTGTCCCCCCGCGAAATCGACGCGCGGCTCACGGACCTGGGCTACCGGGGGCAGGAGGAGGCGCGGCGCGCGGCCTCCGTGCTGGCCTACCGCCACCTGCGCCGCATCCGCAGGCTGCACCTGGAGGGGCTCGCGCCCGAGCCGGGCATGCGGGAGAACTGCATGTTCCTGGGGCCCACCGGCTCCGGCAAGACGTTCCTCGTGGAGCTGTTGTTCCGCGAAATCCTCGCCGTGCCCACGGTGCTGGCGGACGCCACCCAGTTCTCCGAGACGGGCTACGTGGGCGACGACGTCAACACGCTCCTGTCGCGCCTGTATGAAGTCGCGGACAAGGACTCGGACTGGGCCGCGTGCGGCGTCATCTGCATGGACGAGTTCGACAAGCTCGCCACCAGTCGCTCCGACAGCCGCTTCGCGGGGCAACAGACGACCAAGGACGTCAGCGGCTTCGGCGTGCAGCGCAGCCTCCTGCATCTGCTGTCCGCCGCCAGCGCGGACTTCCCCCCGGACTTCGGCTTCACCAGCCGGCTCCAGCCGGACACCCTGGAGCTGTCCTGTCTCACGTTCATCGCCTGCGGCGCCTTCAGCGGGCTGCGCGCCACGGCGGAGGGCATGACGCGCACCGAACACCTGGGCTTCGGCCGTGAGCCCCAACATGCGCGCGAGGAGTCCATCGCCGTGGCCGTCACCCAGGAGCAACTGGAGCAGACGACGGCCTTCGCGCGCTACGGCTTCATCCCGGAGCTCATCGGCCGCTTCAACCGGCTGGTCTCCTTCACGCCGCTGGACGCGGCCACGCTGGGCGACATCCTCCAGAACCACGTGCTGCGCTCCTACGAGCGCGAGTTCGAGCAGGAGGGCCTGCGCCTGCTGGTGGAGCCCTCCGTGCGCGAGCACATCGTGGCGCGCGCGCTCAAGCGCGAGACGGGTGCGCGCGGCCTGCGCACCACGCTGGGCCCGCTGCTGGAGCAGACCGCCTACGAGCACTTCGGCCGACAGGGCACCGCCTCCACCGTGCGCCTGGTGTTGGAAGGCGACGCGGTGCGCTCCCTCACCGAGTAGCGCGTTCGGGGCCAGCGGGCCACCGGGAGCCCGACGGCGGCTCGTGTGGCGAGCAGGAAGGCGGGCCTGCCTCTCATCCGGCCCGCACGCGCCTTACGGTCTACCGGGAACGCCAACACCGGAGGGCCACACATGGCGCACACGGACCACACGCGAGAGATTCCCCGGGAGGGCTGGGCGGACTATCTGGCCCTGCTCTCCACCATGGAGAAGGAGCACCCGGTTCGCATCGAGGTGGAGGGCATGGAGCTGGGGGACCAGCCGCTCGCCGAGGGGCTTCCGCTCGTGGAAATCAGCCTCGAGGAGAAGGGCAGCGACAAGGGCGTCGTCGAAATCATCGTGGGCGGCCCGGGCGGCGAAATCACCCACCGCATCCAGAAGCCAGAACGCATCTACGCGGACGAGAGCGAGAGCGGCGAGCTGGAGTGCCTCGACATCGAGAGCAGCGAGGACAACACCAAGACGCTCATCTACTTCGGCGAGGCCCTCACGGCCGGCGCGCGAAACATGGACTGAGCCCCGTCCTACACACCACACAGAAAGGCCGGAAGGCACCCCCCTCCGCGGGAGAAGGAACCTTCCGGCCTGGGGCCTCGGCCCCCACCGCCACTCACGTGACGAGGGGAGCCTTGGCCGGGTGAGTCGAAGTCAAATCACGGGTACAGCGCGCGAGCGCCCGTCTTGTCCAGGCTGGTCAGGATGAGGTCGCCCGTCTGCGTGCCGTTGCACTGGGGGTAGTGCATGACCGACGAACGGTCATACGCCGTCAGCGCGCGCCAGTTGTTGTCCTCGAAGCAGGGAGTGGACTGGCGGGTGTGCTCGTGACGGAAGCCGAGCACGTGGCCCAGCTCGTGGCGCAGGATGCCCGCCAGCGTCCACGGCGCGATGCTGCCGAAGGCCGTGTTGTCGACGAGGACGTTGCGGCCCGAGCGAGCCGAGCCGGGGAAGAACGCGCGCGCCAGGTACTGGCCACCGGAGTTCACCGGACGCACGTCGAACAGCACGCCCGCCTGCGACGCCGTGCAGCTGGCGTCGTAGCTGGTGCTGTGGATGAAGTTCACGCTGGCGGTGGCCTCCCAGGCCGCCGTCGCGCTGTTCATCGCGGTGACCAGCTTCGCCTTGTTGGTCGTGCCGAAGGTGTTGCTGATGCAGTAGGTCAGGTTGCCCTTCTGCGTGGCGCTCCACTTGCGGTCATTCGCCGCGCCACCACCAACGTTGTACACGGCCAGACCCTCGTGGCTCTTGCCCTGGTCCGGGGTGACGTTGTTGTCGAAGTAGGCGCGCAGCTCCTCCTCGTTGTCCACGGACTGGTCCATGTCGAAGATCCACTTGCCTTCTGGATCCTGCACGGCACTCGCGCGGAACTCCTCCCACGTCATCTTCGGCGCCTGCGTCTCGGAGGCCTCGGGGCCACCACACGCGGTACCCAGAAGAGCGACACCAGCCAGCAACGCCATGGAGCGGAACTTGAGCATCGGTATTTCCTCGGAACGAGCAACTGCGGGGGATGCGCCGTCCGCCTGGTTCCTCCACCAGCCGCGGCCCGACGCGACCCGGCCTTGAGCAACTGTCGGGCCAAGAACGGCCCATAGTGGCAAAAGCTGCTCTCAAGGTTTAATCTGGAGTATCCGCACTCCAGGTCGTGAAACCCGAACGTAAACGGACCTGACACGCAGCCGTGGAACCTGCTGTCTGGATTGGGTTTTCCGCTCGCGACGGGGACTGTTCAGGAATCGGACAGTGCTGTCCGCGAATCAGTCAGCTGCCCTGGGGTCGTATCAAACCTGGACAGGTCGCCTCGCACTCGCATCGGGAGCGGAAAGGGTCAGCGAGGATGCACCCGCCGTCAGGCTGCGTCAAGCGGGCCCAACGCAGCGCGCCCCGCGAGGGGAGTCCGCACCGCGCTGCGCCGTGGCGGGCGTCCCGTGTATAGCCGGAGCGGTCCGTGTCCCCTCTCCCGTTCGACATGTCCGCGGTGCTCACCTGGCTGGAAGCGGCGTGGCCGCATGTGGCGGCGGTGCTGACGGTGCTGGTGAGTGTGCTGGCCAGCACGCACGTGGTGCTGCGCAAGCGGGACGTGCGCGCGGCGGTGGGTTGGGTGGGCCTGGTGTGGCTGGTGCCGGTGCTGGGCGCGGTGCTCTATCTGTTGTTGGGCATCAACCGCATCCGTCGTCGCGCTCGCTCGCTGTCGCCTCGGCGTGAGCACGGGTTGTTTCCGCCCATCCGCGGCGTGGAGGCCGTGGTGGCGGAGGGCGTGTCGCGGGTGAAGCCAGAGGTCGCGCACCTGGCACCGCTGGCGCGGCTGGGGGACGCAGTGCTGCACCGGCCGCTGTTGCCTGGCAATCGCGTCACGGTGCTGGAGTCCCGGACGGACGCGTACCCGGCCATGCTGGAGGCGATTGAGGGCGCGCGCACGTCCATCTCCCTGTGCAGCTACATCTTCGACAACGACGTGGCGGGCCGGCACTTCGCGGGGATGCTGGGCGCGGCGGTGCGGCGTGGGGTGGAGACGCGGGTGTTGGTGGACGCGGTGGGCGCGCGCTACACGTGGCCCACGATTCTGGGCCGGCTCAAGCGCGAGGGGGTGACGGCCGCGCGCTTCCTGCCCTCGTTGATGCCCTACCGGCTGCCCTTCATGAACCTGCGCAACCACCGCAAGGTGCTGGTGGTGGATGGGCGCGTGGGCTTCACGGGAGGGATGAACATCCGCGAGCAGTTCTGGCCGGGCGAGCGCGCCGCGCGCGACTTGCACTTCCACCTGGAGGGCCCGGTGGTGGCGCAGTTGCAAGAGACCTTCGCCGAGGACTGGGTCTTCACCACGCGGGAGAAGCTGAGCGGGGACGTGTGGTTTCCCGAGCAGGCCCCGGCGGGCGCGGTGCTGGCGCGAGGGATTCCGGACGGGCCGGACGAGGACTTCGAGAAGCTGCGCACGGTGTTGCTCGGGGCGCTGTCCACGGCGCGGACGTCGGTGCGCATCGTCACGCCGTACTTCCTGCCGGACGCGGCGCTCATCACCGCGCTCAACGTGGCGGCGCTGCGCGGGGTGCGCGTGGACGTGGTGCTGCCCAGGAAGGGCAACCTGCCCGTGGTGCAGTGGGCCAGCACCGCGCAGCTCTGGCAGGTGCTGGCGGCGGGGTGCCGGGTGTTCCTCACCGAGCCCCCGTTCGACCACACCAAGCTGATGGTGGTGGACGGCGAGTGGGGGCTCATCGGCTCCGCGAACTGGGACCCGCGCTCGCTGCGGCTCAACTTCGAGCTGAACGTGGAGTGCTACGACGCGGAGCTGGCCGGGCGGCTGGAGGCGGTGGTGGAGGAGCGACTGTCACGCTCGCGTCCTCTCACCCGGGAGCAGGTGGATGCCCGGCCCCTGCCCATCCGGTTGAGGGATGGGCTGGCCCGGCTCCTGTCTCCGTATCTCTAGCGGACGCGGCGGCTCACAGGAGCGCGCGCCGCACCTTCCAGAAGGTCTCCTTGGCGGTGCGGAACGCCGTGGAGTCCGACGGCAGCAGCGTGCGCAACAGCTCCGCCGACTGCGTCTGGAGCGGCCTCACGCAGTGCGCCTCCACCTGGCCGCGCAGGAAGCCCACCGGGTCCCTGCGGCGGTATTCGGAGAAGTACGTCTTCAGCTCGTTGCGCGTGCGGGCCTTGCCGTTGTCCGCGTACTTGGCCACGTAGGGGCTGAAGTCCGGGTACAGCCGTCCCTCGCCGAAGTCGCCGTGCAGCGTCGTCTTCATGAAGTTGCCGATGAGCAGGTCATCGAAGACGCGGTAGCGCACGGCCGTCATCAGCGAGTTGCGCGGGGCCTCGAAGGTGATACCCCGGCGGAAGCGACGGTGGTGGAACTCGATGACGTGGTCCTGGCCGCCCACGCGGAAGCGGAGGAAGTCGAGCACCGAGCCCAGGTGCTCGATGGCCCCGAAGTACTCGCGCAGCGTCCGGGCCTCGTCCGCCTCCAGCATCTCCCCCCAGTCGTCGCCGAACTCCTTCGGGTCCACCGGCAGGAGCGCGCGCTCCTTGGGGCGGATGAGCTGCTTGTCGTCCTTGGCGAAGTCGCAGCGGACGAAGGCGGGCAACAGCGTGCATGACTCCGACTCGAAGCCGCGGCTGTAGTCCTCCAGCGTCGTCGTGTACTCGGAGGCCCAGATGGAGTCCGCGCGCTGGTACTTGTGCATGGAGCTGAAGGGCACGAAGTAGCGCGCGCCGTAGAACTCCGCCTGCCGGGCGATGGTGCGCCCCACCGGCGTCTTCGCCGCGGCGTAGGGGATGATGCGCTGCCCGTCCTCGGTGAAGTAGTTGATCATGTCCGCGTCGCCGTAACCGGACAGGGCCAGCAGGTACGACTCGTCATACCGGCGCACCATGCTTCGCACGAAGCGGCCCCAGCCCCGGTCTCCCGCGTCGTTGAGGTTGACGAGCAGCCGTCCGTCCACGTCGACCAGGAGCACGGCGTCCTGATTCATGTCGGGGATGCACAGGACGCGGATGCGCGGGGACAGCTGCGTCCACACGCGGTCCACCAGCACGTGCACGTTGAAGCCCTGCTCGCGCAGGTCGTCGCGGACGCGCCCGCCGAAGTGGTTGGGCACCAGGATGGTCTGCTCGCGCAGCTTCTCCAGGGACTCCGCGCTCAGGTGGTCCGGGTGTCCATGGGACAGCCAGACGTACTGACAGCGCTGGATGGTCTCACGCATCTCCTCGGGAATCTCGTGGGACAGCGTCCAGCTCCCGAAGTATGCGGCTCCATGAGTCCATGGGTCGGTGACCAGCACCGGTCCGTTGTCGTGGCAGATGAGTGTGGCGTTTCCGATCGTCTCGAATCCGAGTTCCATCTTCCGCTCCCCCCTCGTGCTGCGGTTGCTCGCCATCGTGGTAGCTGGGCCGAAAGGTGACGCAGGGACGGAGGGCGACACAGTGCCCTCGCGGGCAGGGAAAAGGACTTCGCGCCCGGCAGGTTGCTCCGAGCAGGAAGCGAGAGAAGACTTTTTCCATGGGCACGCCGTCACGGATGTCCGTGCGCGGCGATTGCGCGGCCTCGAGGACGCAAGCAGCCCTCTTTCGAGGGCGGGGTGAAGGCGAGGAAGTGCTCCGCGTTACCCGTCAATGGCGCGAAGCCGCGGGTCTGCTCGGCCGCCCTCGCGTGAGGGGAGGCGGGCGAGTGAGCCCGCGGCACGTCCTCCCTTGCGAGGAGCGAAGGCCGCCCTGGGCGTGTGCCGTGCCAGCCCCACGAGAGGCCGCGGAGCCTCTCGCGAGAGCCCGCCAGGTCGTCAGCGCTTGCGAGCGACGAGCGAGAGAATCTGGGAGCCGTAGCGCTCGGTGAGGGCAGGCCCCACGCCGTGGATGGCCATGAGCGCCGCGCCGTTCTCCGGCCGCGCCGCGGCGATGGCGCCCAGCACCCGGTCCGTGAGGATTCGGAACGCGGGCACCTTGCGCTTGCGCGCCTCCGCCAGTCGCCACGCCTTCAGCGCATCCACCAGCCCGGGAGGCGGCGCCTCCACCTGCTCCACCGCGCTCGCCCCACGACGCCCCCTGCCCCGCGTCGCGACCTCCTCGGGAGCGGAGTCGTCCAGCTCCACGCGGCGGCTTCGAGTCGCGCCCCAGGGCGCCTCGCTCGCGGACGACACGGCCCGCCCTGCCGGAGAAGCACCGGAGTCGGCCCGCTCGCCAGCGCCCCCCCGGGAGGCATTCCACGAGGAGCGCTGGTCGGAGTCCTCCGCTGGCGGAGACGCACGCCACTGGCGCGCACCGGCCTCTTCACCCCCGCCACGCGCCCGGCCACTGGTGCTCCGCGTGCCACTCCGGGTCGAGCGCTTCGTCGCCTTCCCGCTGCCTGCCTGGGTCTTCCCGCGCTTGCGCTTGGCCGCCTTCTCCAGCGCGAGCGGAAGGACGACGTGCCGAGGGTCCACCGCGCGGGTGCGCCGTCCCTCGTCTGTCAGCGAGAGCCGCTGGAAGGAGATGACCTGACCGTCCTTGTCGAACGAGTCGACCTCCAGTCGCGCCAGCCCGGCGCGCACGAGGCCTCCGACGAGCCGCTCGAAGTCGCGCCGGGGCAGCGCATCACCGAACAGCTCCCGGTGGAGGCGTCCGGTGGCCTGCCCATCCCGCTCCTGGAGCGACTCCAGGATGCGCTCCAGCCAGTGTCGCTCCGACGCCGAGGGCTCCGCGAAGCGCAGCGTGGCGCACGACTCCGGCGCGCACACGTCACACAGGCCGCACGCCTCACCCGAGTCCTGGGTGTCACCGAAGTGCCCCACCAGTTGCTTCATGCGGCAGCCATGGGCCTCCGCATAGCGCCCCATCTGCTCCAGGTGCAGCAGCTTGCGGTCGCGCTGCGCCGTATACGCGGCCGACCAGGTGGGCCGTCCACGCCGCACCGTCTCGTCGGGCGTCATCACCACGCCGCCGTGAATCCACAACTGCTCCAGCGCCTTGTCGAAGACCTCCGGGTCTCCGCGCACGCGACCCTGGAGTGCCTGCTTCGGCTCCGGCTCCAGCGCCGTGGACTGGAACAGTCGCTCCAGGACGTAGGCCTCGGGATAGTCGCGCTTGTGGAAGAACTCGTGCGTGCGCCGGTCGATGTACGAGTGCAGCAGCACGGCGCGAGACGGCTTCCCATCGCGGCCCGCGCGCCCCAGCTCCTGGTAGTACCCCTCCAGGCTCGCGGGCAACGCGGCGTGGATGACGGTGCGGACATCCGCCTTGTCGATGCCCATGCCGAACGCCGTGGTGGCGACGATGACCTCCAGCGAGCCTCGGAGGAACTCGGCCTGGACCCTGTCCCGGTTCTCCGGGGGGAGCCCCGCGTGGTACGCGGCCGAGGGGAAGTCCCCCGCCAGGGTCTCCGCGAGCTGTTCGGCGTGCTTGCGCGTGGCCGCGTAGACGATGGCGGGGCGGTTCTCCTCGTCCTGGAGCAACCCGTGGATGGCGTCACCGCGAGCACCAGGGTTCAGCTCACGCACCTCGATGGCGATGTTGGTGCGGCGGAAGCCGTGGATGAAGGTGCGCGCGCGGCCTCCCGCACCCAGCAGTCCGAGCTGCTGCACGATGTCCCGCTGCACGTCGGGCGTGGCGGTGGCGGTGAGTGCCACCACGGGCGCGGGGCGAAGCAGCGGGAGCCGCGCGCCGAGCAACCGGTAGTCGGGCCGGAAGTCGTGGCCCCACTGGGAGATGCAGTGCGCCTCGTCGATGGCGATGAGCGTGGGAGGGCGGCGCGCCAGCAACTCCACGAAGCCCGGCACACCGAGTCGCTCTGGAGCAATGAACAGGAAGTCGAGCTTCCCCTCCAGGTAGTCGAAGCACACCTGCCGCGAGTTGGCCCTGTCGCGTCCTGAGTGGATGCGGTCCGCCGCGAAGCCGAGCGACTGGAGCCGCAACACCTGGTCCTCCATCAGCGCGATGAGAGGGCTGACGACAATGGTCGTCCCGGCGCGAGCCAGCCCGGGGAGCTGATAGCAGAGCGACTTGCCCGCGCCCGTGGGCATGACGAGCAGCAGGTCCTCGCCCGCGGTGGCCGCGCGACAGACAGCCTCTTGGTAGGGGCGGAACTCGGAGAAGCCGAAGGCCTCTTTCAGCAGCGGGCGAAGCTTGTCCGGCGGAGTGGGCGCGCGATTCACCCGCTCGGGCCGCTGGCCCGGGGGTGGAGCGAACCCGCCCCGCGAGGACGACGCTCCTCGAGACACGCCCGCGCTCAACGAGCCCTGCGTCCCCGTACGTCGCGGAGTCGTCACCACGGCCGAGTCCGAGAAGGCCGCGCTCTGCGCACGGCGAGAAACCGGCGGCGCGCTCGAATCCGAGAACGACAGCGATTCCGTACGACGAGCACCAGCGCTCGCGCTCAAGTCCGAGAACGACGCGGCGTCCGGCCGTCGAGCACCACCGCTCGCGCTCAAGTCCGAGAACGACGCGGCGTCCGGCCGTCGAGCACCACCGCTCGCGCTCAAGTCCGAGAACGACGCGGCGTCCGGCCGTCGAGCACCACCGCCCTCGCTCGAGTCCGAGAACGACAAAGACTCTGTACGACGAGCACCACCGCCCACGCTCGAATCCGAGAACGACAGCGACTCCGCGCGCCGCCCACCACCGCTCGCACTCGAATCGGAGAACGACAAGGACTCCGAGCGCCTTGCCCCACCGCCCATGCCTGAGTCCGAGAAGGCGGCACTTCGAGCACCGCGAGGGGTCATTCCTCCGAGTGAGTCCGAAGCGATGGGCCCCGCCATCTGCTGGGCACCGCGCCCCTCGCTCACATCGACACCAGCGGCCTCGCCCATACGACGCGAGGCACCCGTGCTCGCCTCGGCGTATCCGCCACCCCCGGCCCCCGACCGCTCACGAAACGCCACTGTCCCCTCCCCGCCCCCATCCATCCCTCGCCCTGCCCCCACGACACGCGAAGTCGAGGCCCCGTACGGCACCGCCTGAGCCGGCCCCGTGGGGCCATGGCCCACCACCTCGGTGACATACTTCTCGATGCCCCGGATGAACTCGTCGAGCCGTCCTTCCCCTCGCTCGATGCGCTGAAGCCACGCTTCCCACTGGCCCGTCATCGCCGGCGTCTTCACGTCCGGGTGCACCACCTGGATGAGGTGCAGCCCCTTCTCCGTGGCCTCCAGCACCTTCCCCGAGCGGACCAGGTACTCGCGGTCCAGCAGCACCTCGATGATGGACGCACGCGTGGCGGGCGTCCCCAGCCCCGTCTCGCGCATCGCATCCGCCAGCTCCTTCTCGTCCAGCGCCCTTCCCGCCGTCTCCATCGCCGTCAGCAGCGACGCGTCCGTGAAGCGCGGAGGCGGACGCGTGCGCTTCTTCACCGCCTTCACGTCCTCCACCTTCTGCGGTTGCCCTCGCTCCAACCCCGAAGGCAACGACTGCGGCTCGTCGTCCGGCTCCGCGTCCTCGTCACCCTTGCGCGACTCGGCCTTCGGCTTCGGCGCCTTCTTGCCTCCGCCGATATCCAGCACCTTCCAACCCACCCGCTCCACCTGGGTGCCCGTGCTCTGGAAGCGGTCCACCACGGGCACCGCGCTCCGCGGCCCGGGCGACATCACCGCCGTCACCACCGTGGTGACCCGCCACACGTGGTCCTCGTGCCATGCCTGGAGCAACCGCCGGCACACGAGGTCGTAGATGCGCTGCTCGTCCGGAGACAGCCGCAGTCCTTGCGGTGACGTGGGCGTCGGAATGATGGCGTGGTGGTCCGTCACCTTCGCGTCATCCACGTAGCGCCGACCCAGGGGCCGCGCGCCCGTCCCCGGCGCCAGGTCCTCCTCGTACGGCCCGCGCACGGTACCCACCACTTCCGGCAGCGTGTCCGCCACCGTCTCGGACAGGTGCCGGCTCGCCGTGCGCGGATAGCTCAGGAGCTTGTGCTTCTCGTAGAGCGCCTGCGCGACCTCCAGCGTGCGCTGCGCGCTGAAGCCATACAGCCGGTTGGCGTGACGCTGCAGCTCCGTCAAATCGTAGAGCAGCGGAGGAGCCATCTTCTTCTCCTCCGCGTCCAGCGATTCAATCGCCGCCCGTCCACGCTTCACGCGGTCGATGACGGCCTGCGCATCCACCCCATCCGCGTCCAGCCGCCGGGACTCGCGCACGCCCTCCATGCCCGGTGGCACCACGGGCTTGCCATCCGGCCCGGAGCGGAACCACGTCCCGTCGTACCGAGCCCCCGCCGCCACGCCCTTCCCCTGCGGCGCGAAGGTGGCCACCACCTCCAGATAGTCCCGGGGAACGAAGCTCCGGATGGCCAGCTCCCGCTCCACCACCATCGCCAGCGTGGGCGTCTGCACCCGCCCCACGCTCAACATCTCCCCCTGCCCTCCGTGCGCCAGCGTGTACAGGCGCGACAGGTTCATCCCCACCAGCCAGTCCGCGCGGCTGCGTCCCATGGCCGCCGAGGCGAGCGAGTCATACTCCCGCCCCTCCTTGAGCTGCCGGAAGCCGTCCCGGATGGCGCGCTCCGTCAGCGACGACACCCACAGCCGCCGCACCGGCTTGCGACACCCCGCCGCCTCATAGATGTAGCGGAAGATGAGCTCGCCCTCGCGGCCCGCATCCGTGGCGCACACCACCCCGCCCACGTCCGGCGAGGTCAGCACCCGGCGCACCACGTCGAACTGCGAACGCGTCTGCTCGGAGACCACCAGCGGCCAGTCACCCGGCAGCATGGGCAGGAGCGACCGGCTCCACTTCTTCCAGTCCGGCCGAATCTCGTGCGGCTGCGCCAGGCCCACCAGGTGGCCAATCGCCCACGTCACCACATAGCCGTTGCCACGCAGGAAGCCGTCGCCGCGCTCCTGCGCGCCCAACACCCGGGCGATGTCGCGCGCCACGGACGGCTTCTCCGCCAGCACCGCCAGCAGGGACGCACGCCCCGAGGCCCGGCCCGCCGCGCCCTCCGTACCGCCTCGCCTGTCCTCGCCGGGCGACTCGCCCATCGCTTCCCACCTCATGAAACCAGTCCCCTCCCGCCCACCCGCCACCACCCGGGAGCCAGCCCCGAGCCCACGTCGCAACCCTCTTCCCTACCGCGTCAGGCTGACATGCCCAGCCCCTCGCTGTCCCTACCCGTCACGCCCGTCCGCCGCCCGTCCAGCCGAGGAAAACCGCGCCACTCCACCACCCCTCGCGCCTCAACGGCCCGACGACCTCCCGGGTCGCCACCACCGAGGGTGGAATCCGGCACGTTCCGCCCGCCGCCAGGTCGCCCGACAAGCTGGCGCTTTCGCGCAAGCGTTTGGCGCTAACGAGGAAAACTCATTCTACCGGCTGGGCCAGTATGCCCTGGTCGACACGCGCCACGGCGCGAGTCACGGGGGGAAGGCAGTCAACGATGGTGCGAAGGGAGAGGCGAATGTCGCACGTCGCGCAGGAGTCGGGCCAGCGGGTTCCGGGGGGAAACGCGCGGCCGGACGGTGTGAAGCGAGGGGTCAGGGGACGGGGAGCCACGGCCCGGAAGACAGGGGCTCGCATCAGAGGGGAGCGTCCGGGCGCGCTTGAAGCACCAGAGGGGGACATCGCGGTACCAGAGCTTGCCGTCTTCGCGGGGGCGAAGCGCAAGCAGTTGGCGGTGCTGACGAAGTCGAGCGCGCTGGGGTTGCTACGGGGGGAGATGGAAACAGTCACGCGGGTGGCGTCCATGCGCCCGCAGACGTTTGGCTGGGCGCAGACCCTGGCGCGATTGCGAGCAGTCTCGCGTCCCGCGGAGTACTGGCCCTAAGCCCGATTCAAAGGGGTGTGGGTGCTTGGGGGCACTCGAGACATCCCGAAAGCAGTGCAGTCAGCATGCGCACCGGGGGGAGCGCACTTTCGCTTCGCTGGAGGGGTCCAAGGCCCTCCGGAAAAGATGCATGGCGGGTAGGAGGATGGCGTCGCGGGGGCGGCGCCATCTGTGGCAGGGGGACCCGGGGGTGACGCTCTTCAGAGGGGGAGAGCGAACCTGAGCAAGGGTCATACCGGGGGGTGCTCCGAGTTCATCGGGGCATCCCCCGTTGCTTTTTCAGGGCCCCGAATCACTCCACGCGCAGCGACGCGGTGCCGGTGAGGGTGCGGTTCAGGGTGAGCCACAGCGCATCGCCCGCGTCGTCCACGGAGGCAAAGCAGTCCACGTCGGCGGCGAGGACCTGGTCGTCCAGCAGCACGCGCGCGGGCGGGGTGGAGGCGGTGTAGCCGCGCAGCACCACCACGGGGTGCACCAGGGAACCACGGCCCGCGTCGAAGCGCAGGCGCGCGCGGTTGCCCGTCACGCGGGCTTCCCACGTCGCGTAGACGGGGTTGTAGCCAGGCACGTCATAGGGCACGGCGTCCGAGCGACCGACGCCGCCAGGGCCGTGCGTGGCCACGGTGCCCTCGGTGGCGGACAGGCGCACGGCCTGCCAGGACTCGACCTCCGAGGCGCGCCGCCGCACCGGGTCCTCCGAGTGCGGCCCCAGCACCATGAAGACGGAGTAGCTCTGGTAGGGGTGGCCGGAGAGCATGCCGTCATCGCCGTAGCGCGCGTACTGGCGCCAGCCGAGCGCGCCGTAGTTGCCGCCCCAGGCCATGCGATGGGAGCGAGTCGTCGTGGGCAATTGGTACTGGTTGAGCTGGTAGGTCCAGTTCCAGTCGTCGGGCAGGGGGCCGTCCGCGTCGCGCTGTCCCCAGCCCTGTTGGTAGAGCCAGTAGCCACCGGCGGGCTTCTGGAGCCAGGGCTGCGTCTGCACCACGCCCATCTCCGCGTCCGGCGCGGTGGTCCACATGCGGGTGTAGGGGACGACGTTGGGCTCGCGGTAGTCCCAGCCGCTGGCCCTCGTCACGGGGGAGGACAGCGTCACGAAGCGGTGACGGTCTCCCCAGCCAAGGCCGGCGATTTCGGCGTTCGCGTTGCCGTCGAAGAGCAGGTCGCCATAGGGCGAGCGCACGTCGGCCTCCAGCGCATCCGGCGGGACGCTCGAGACGTCGTGGGTGATGGCGTAGAGCGGATGGTCCCTGCCGGTGGCGAAGAGATAGTGCACCGTCACCTGGACGACGTGGCCACCGAGCGGCAAGGGCCAGCGGAACTCGTGCAGCGCGTGGTGACGTCCCGCGAAGAGGGTGCGGCCGGTGCCCGTCACTCCCTCCGTCCAGTTGCCCCAGGTGGTGCCGGCGCGGAGGTGACACGTCACCATGCCCCAGCCGGGGACACCGTCATTGGCGCCGTCACAGGTGCGCGCGGCGCCGTCCGCTTCGTAGACGTAGCGACGGACGTAGCCACCGTGCCAACCCGCGGGGTCCGCGGAGTCGTTGCGCACCAGGAAGGCCGAGCGCGGCGCGCAGCCTCCATCGCGCCACGTGTAGCGGTCCGTGTGGAATCCCTCCAGGTCCACGTTCCGCTCCAGGTTCAGCGGAGCACAGGCGGAGGGCTCGCTGGGACCCTCGGGACGGATGTCCTTGCCGCCACAGGCCACGAGCGACAACGAGAGCAGCACGGCGACGCCGTGCCCGTGGAACGTGGACGTCATCGAGGCCCCTCCAAGTCCATGCCTCCCCCAGCGAAGGAGGCGTAGTACCTTCCGGACATGCCCCGCTGGTTCAACACCGCCGGTCCGTGCAATCCGGACCACCATTACATGCTGCCAGCCATGCGGAGGCTGCCCGAAGTGCGGCGGCTCGTCGAGCAGCAGGGCTGCTTCGTCGTCCACGCGCCACGACAGGTGGGCAAGACCACGGCGCTCCTGTCGTTCGCCCGAGAGTTCACGTCGGAGGGACGCTACGTGGCGGCCCTCGTCAGCATGGAGGCCGGGGCGGGTTTCCCACAGGACACCGGCGCGGCGGAGGCCGCCATCCTCTCCAGCTGGCGACTCGCCACGCGCGCCCAGCTTCCTCCCGCGTCCCAGCCTCCAGAGTTTCCCGAGGCACCGCCCGGCAACCGCGTCGCCACCGCGCTCGCGGCCTGGTCCGAGGCCACCGACAAGCCGCTCGTCACGTTCCTGGATGAAGTCGATGCACTCCGTGATGGCGTGCTGGTCTCCGTACTCCGACAACTCCGGGACGGCCACCGCAACCGTCCCGGGCACTTCCCCTCCGCCATGGCACTCATCGGGCTGCGGGACGTGCGCGACTACAAGGTGTCCTCCGACGACGGAGACAGGTTGGCGACCTCCAGCCCGTTCAACATCAAGGTGCGCTCGCTCACCCTGCGCGACTTCACCGAGGATGAAGTCACGGAGCTCTACTCCCAGCACACCACGGACACGGGTCAGCGCTTCGAGCCCGAAGCCCTCGCGCTCGCCTTCGAACTCACGCAAGGCCAGCCGTGGCTCGTCAACGCCCTGGCCAAGGTCGCGGTCGAGGAGCTGGTGCCCGAGCTGTCCCAGCCCATCCGCCGCGAGGACATGGAGCGAGCCAAGGCCATCCTCATCTACCGCCAGGAGACCCACCTGGACAGCCTCGCGGCGCGGCTGCGCGAGCCTCGCATCCGAGCCATCCTCGAGCCGATGCTCGCGGGGCAGCTCCTGGGCGACGTCCCCGAGGATGACCGCCGCTTCGCCGTCGACCTGGGGCTGCTGCGCCGGAATGAGTCCGGCACGCTCGAGGTGACCAATCCCATCTACCGCGAGATTCTCGTCCGCTCGCTGGCGTCAGGCACGCGCGACACGCTCCCCTCCATCCAGCCCTCCTGGTTGAAGCCCGATGGGCGACTGGACGTCGAACAGCTGCGAGACGCCTTCCTCGCATTCTGGCGCCAACATGGCGAGCCGTTGCTGGCCACCGCGCCCTACCACGAGGTCGCCCCACATCTGGTGCTCATGGCCTTCCTCCACCGGGTGGTGAATGGGGGCGGCACGATTGAGCGCGAGTACGCCATCGGCCGCGGGCGCATGGACCTGTGCGTGCGCCATGGGCCGGACACCCTCGCCATTGAAATCAAGGTTTGGAGGGACCGCGAGTCCGACCCGCTGACCGAGGGCCTGGAGCAGCTCGACGGCTATCTCCAGGGCCTGGGACTGGATGACGGCTGGCTGATGCTCTTCGACCGCCGCTCGAACCAGCCCTCCATCGCCGAGCGCACCCGGGCCGAACAGGCCCGGACGCCCTCGGGTCGGCGCGTCACCGTCATCCGCGCCTGACACACCTCAACCCGCGTGGGCGTTGCCCTTGTCGTGCTCCTGGTGCCACGCGGCGAGCACTTCCTTCTCCCGCTCCGGCTTGATGCCCGACCGCAGCTTCGCCTGACGCTCGGGCGGCTCCGCGTTGAACCAGGCCACCGTGTCGCGGACCGTCTCCTCCAGCGGGCGGAAGGTGAGCCCCGCCGCCAACGCCTTGTCGATGTTCACCCGCAACAGGCCCGCGTCCTCGCCCGTGGGCGACACCCAGACCGGCATGTCACCGAAGGGCTCCACCTTGTGCTTCTCCAGGAAGGACGGATGCGCCCAGACGAAGCGCGCGTCGCTGTTCAGCGCCTTCTTGCTGCGCTCCAGGAAGTCGCGCATCACCAGGGGCTTCGAGGGCCCCGTCGCGGTGTAGGGCCCCGACAGCTTCTGCTCCACCCCCAGGATGATGAACGCGGCCAAATCCCTCGCGTCGATGAACTGGGTGGTGTCATGCCCCGTGCCGGGCGCGAGCACCTCGCCCCCTCGCGCCACTCGCACCGGCCAGTACGTGAAGCGGTCCGTCGGGTCATCCGGCCCGACGATGAGGCCGGGACGGACGTTGAACGTGCGGCCGGGCATCGCCTTCTCCGCGGCCTGCTCGCACAGCGCCTTCAGGGCGCCGTAGTGCGTGTCCACGTCCTCCGTCGTCACGTCCGCCACCGTGGCGACGGGCGCCGTCTCCGTGAGGCCGGGCTTCGACGCGTCCTTGTAGACGGAGATGGTGGACACGAAGGTGTAGTGCCCCACGTTGGGCGCGAGCAACTCCGCCGAGGCCTTCACGATGCGCGGCACGTAACCCGACGTGTCCACCACCGCGTCCCACTTGCGGCCCTCCAGCGCCTTGAGACCCTCCGCCTTCGTCGGGTCCCGGTCCCCCTGCAGCTTCTCCACGTTCGGGAAGAGGCCCGGATTCGTCTTGCCTCGGTTGAACAGCGTGACGGTGTGGCCTCGCGCCTGCGCGGACTCCACCAGCGCCGGACCCAGGAACTTCGTGCCGCCCAGGATGAGGATGCTCAAGGGCTTGCTCGCCTTCGCGCCCGAGGCCCCCTTCTCCTGGGAGTCCGACTCACCGGACGCGCCACCCGACGAGCCCGACGTCGCACACCCCAGGGCCCACAGCGAGCCCACCGTCACAGCGCCTTGAATCAGGTCTCTGCGAGACAGCTTCATGTCGTGTCGTCTCCTGCTGCGAGGTTCGTCTCAACCCCCGCTCCCCGCGACCATCCCGAGGAGCGACGAGGAAGCACTGCGAGGCACACTTCAGCGGGCGGCGGCATTATCGGCGGCGACGGGCGCGAGCGCACCCCCGGCCTCCCGGGACAGTCGCCGCTGCTCCCGCCCCAGGTACAGCGACACACCGAGCCACAGCCCCGCCAGGGGCACCGCCGCCAATGACAACCCCGTCATGCCCAGGCCCAGAGCGGTCAGCCCACCCTGCAACCACGCGCTCACCGTGTCGCTGCCCCGGTACACCACCGTGTCGATGAAGCTCTTGGACTTGTAGCGCGCCTCCCGGTCCACCGTGGTGAAGAGGATTTCGCGCGAGGGCCGCTCCAGCGCGTAGTGGCTGGCACCCCGCAGCGCCTTGAACGCCACGAGCACCCCGAGCACCGGCACCGCCGCCAGCCCCAGGAAGCCCAGCCCCGTGAGCACCGGCGCCACCGCCAGCGCCGCGCCCAATCCCAGTCTGGAGATGATGCGCCCGGTGACAAGCGTCTGGAGCGCCAGCGTCAACAGCTGCACGTAGAAGTCGATGTCGCCGAACAGCGCGGTGCGCGAGGCCGCGTCCTTGCCCACCTCCGCCACCAGCTTCACCTCCTGGAAGTACAGGAAGGTGGACGTGGCCGCGTAGAGCAACACCTGGAGCCCGAGCGCGAGCAGGAGGGGCGACGCGACGAGGAGCCTCAGCCCGGCCAGCACCCCGCCACCCACGGGCGCTTCCGCCGACAGGGGCTGATGCTGGACGTCCCGGGCCCAGCGGCTCAGCCAGCGCACGCACTGCGCGCTCACCTCCAGCAGCACCGCGGACACGAGGATGAGGTTCACCGGCCCCACCGGCTCCGCCAGTCGCCCCACCAGGAAGGGCCCCACCAGCATGCCCGTGGTGCCACCCGCGGCGATGAAGCCGAACAGCCGCTTGCCCTGCTCGCCGGCGAACACGTCCGCCATGAAGCTCCAGAAGATGGAGACCACGAACAGGTTGTAGACGCTCAGCCAGATGTAGAAGACCCGCGCCACCGGCTCCCTCGCCACGTCCAGCTTCAGCAGCACGAAGAAGGCCAGGAGGCTGACGAGGAAGAAGCGGTAGATGCGCGGCAGCACCACCCGCCGGGGCCAGCGCGCCACCAGCGCGGAGAAGGCCGGCACCGCCAGCAGCATGACGATGAACGTGGCGGTGAAGAGCCACGGCAGGCCCTTGACGCTGCCCGCCGTCCCCATCTCGTTGCGGATGGGACGGAGGATGGCGTAGCCGCACATCAGCGTGAAGAAATAGACGAAGGACCCGAGGACCGCGCGAACTTCCTCGTCACGTACATCCACGAATCGCTTGAGCATTGGCACGAAGTACCCGGCTGAACTCCAGCCCTTTCCGTGTATTCCCGAACCCCGCGCCCATCCAGGACGCCGCGCGGGGCCCGGCACCGACGGCGACTACTTCGCGGCGAGCACCTCGCGCAGGGCGGCCTCCACGCGGGGCAGGGCCTCCTGGATTTCCGCCACCGACGTCGCGCCCACGGACAGGCGGAACCAGCCGGTGTCCTCGCTCAGGCCGAACGCCTGGAAGGGCACCACCGCGAAGCTGGCCTTCTCCAGGAGCAGCTTGCGGATGTCGTCATTCGTCTTCAGGCCGCCCTTGCCCACCAGGTCGAACTGGACGGACAGGTAGATGGCGCCCTGGGGCGCGATGTGCCGCACCGGCAGCCCCGCGTCGCGCATGCGCGTCAGGCCCGTGTGCAGCGCCTCCAGGCGCGCGTCCACGCGCTGGCGCATCTCCGTCAGGAAGGACTCGGTGGCGGGCACGTCATCCAGGTAGCGGGCCACCGCGACCTGCTCCGCCTTGGGCGCCCACGCCCCGACGTGGCCGAGCACGTCGCGCATGCGAGCGATGATGGCCGGCGGGCCCACGCCCCAGCCCACGCGCACGCCCGTCGCGGCGAACGCCTTGGAGATGCCGTCCACGAACACGGTGTACGGGGCGACTTCCGGCACCAGCTCCACCGGCGTTACGTGCTTCACCGCGCCGAAGCTCAGCACCCAGTAAATCTGGTCGTACATCAGGATGAGCGGCTTCCTGCCCTGCTTCTCGCGCTGGCGGTTCTCCGCGACGACGCGCTCGCAGATGGCGCCCAGCACGTCGGACGAAATCATGGTGCCCGTGGGGTTGAGCGGGCTGCACAGGCACAACAGGCGCGCGGTGCCCAGGTGCGGCGCGAGCTGCTCCAGCGTGGGCATGAAGCCGTGCGACGGGTCCGTCGTCACGACGACGCCCTTGGCGTTCATCATGTGGACGTAGTGGTTGTTGTTCCACGACGGCACCGGGTAGACCACGGTCTCCCCGTCATCGAGCACGGCGCGGTAGGTGCCGTAGATGATGGGCCGGGCGCCGCCCGCGATGACGATGCCCTCCAGCGGATACTTCAGGCCCAGGGCGCGCTCATAGAAGCGCTGCACCGCCTGGCGTAGGTCCAGCACGCCGTCGGAGGGCGGATAGTTCGTCTCGCCCGCCTGGAGCGCGGTGGCGATGCCCTGGCGCAGGCCGTCGGGGATGGGGAACTCGCGCGGGCTGAAGTCGCCCACGGTGAGGTTGCACACCTTGCGGCCCTTGGCGACGAGCTCACGGACTTCCGCGGCGATGCGGAGAATCTCGCTGCCAACGAGGCCCCGCGCCATCGTGCCAATGGAGGCGTCGTCCCGCGAGGGACGTGGGAGGGAGGTGAGGTCGAGAGCCATGGGGAATCTGTCTCCGGTTCGTGCGCGTAAGGGGGGGACGCGGGCTGCGGCCGGGCGCGGACCATACCCGCCACCCGGGCCCTTGTGGGGCGCGTCTGAAACTTCTGGGGGGAGTGCCACAGCTACAATTTTCCCGGAAGCGAGATACGCGGGGCACCCGGGCCAGCGGGCCCTCCTCGGGCCGTCGGTCCTCACCCTGAATCCGGAGCTTGACGGCCGGCACGGGTCTCCGAGTCTTCCCGATATGCCTTGAAGCGACGTGGCGTTCATGGAGCCAGAAGTTCCGAGGAGCGGGCCGGACCCGCGCCTCGGTGTCTCATCGCGCACACCAAACCCCAGACATGAAGGGTCTCATCCGCGTCGAGCGGTGGTTGCTCGGCCCCGGCGGAGCCCTGCCCCGAGGTACGTGCATGAAGCCGTTCAAGCGTGGCCTGCTCGTCGCTGCGTCCGTGTTGCTTGGCTCCACCCAGGCGTCCGCGGCGGACCGCCCCTTCAATCCGAGCATCTTCGGCACGCGCGCCGTCGTGGCGTGTGACCCGGTGGAGAAGTCGTGCGGCATGGCCGTCATCTCCTTCCCGAGCGGCGTCAGTGGACTGGTGCCCTATGGTCGCTCGGACGTGGCGGTGGCCACCATGGCGCTGCCCTCGGTGGATGACGCGCAGGCGGTCATCGCGCGCATCGACTCGGGCACCGCGCCCCAGGAGGCCATCGACACGGTGCTGGCCTCGGACCCGTATGCCCCCATCCGCCAGCTCGCGGCGGTGAAGCTCCACCCGGATGGCAGCGTGACGGTGGGCCAGCGCTCGGGCTCGGAGAACAGCGAGCACACCTGCTCCATCGAGGGCGACACGTTCGTGGTGCAGGCCAACAACATGAGCACCCCCGACATGTGCCGGGCCATGGCGGACGGCTTTCGTCAGGCGCGGGGCAGCCTGCCGCAGCGACTGTATGCCTCGCTCAAGGCTGGGGCGCGCGTGGGTGGGGACCGCAATGGAGAGCGCTCGGGCGTCATCCGCGTCTGGAACTCCACCATCGAGACCGCGTTCTATACCCACGTGCTCGCGGAGGCGGTCGTCCACGGCAGCACCCGGGCGCTGCAGGAGCTGGGCGTGGAGCTGAATCGCTACCAGGGCACGCTCGCGGATGTATTTCCCGCGGACGGGGTGACGCTGGATGCCGACACGGCGCGCGACGTGAAGCGCGTGCTGCGCAAGCTCGGCTACTACCACGGCCGCATGGATGGGAGCTGGTCCGACGCCGCCGAGCAGGCGCTGTATGACTTCAACTGGAACAACCTCTTCTTCCTCAAGCCCACCGTGGTGGAGAACGGCACGCGGAAGATTGACGGCGTGCTGGTCCACTTCCTGCGCGACGCGGACCTGGGCGCCTTCGTGCGCGCGACGCCTTCGGCAGACTGAAGTCCCGGGAGTCCAAGGACCCTTCGCCCCGAGTGCGCGGGCGGAGGGTCTGTCGTCTTCTCGTCATCGAGTCCCTGGCGGGAGGCTGGCACCGCGCCTCCTGTCGTGAGAGAGGGAGTTCCTCACGGCCACTGTGGGCCGACAGGGGAGGAACGATGAAGCGTGCCGGACGATGGCTGTCGTCGCTGTGGCTCGCCGGGTGCCTCGTGGCCACCGGTTGCTCGAAGAAAGAGGAAGCGCCGCCCCATCCCGCGGCCGAGCTGCCTCCTCCCGATGACACCCCCGCCCTGCCCTCGAGCCCGCCCGAGGGGACGCTTCCTCGCGAGGGCGAGGCCGCCGCGAAGCCTCCCGTGCATGTCGTGACGACGGGGAGCACGGGGGTGCCTGTCCGCGGTGGCGCTCAGGACGAGGAGCTTCCCGTTCCCTCCGGAGAGCCCGCCGAACCAACGGAGCCTCCTGGAAAGGAAGCACCCGGCAAGACGCCGCCGAGTGGTGGTGGGTACACGCCCGAGGACCCGAAGAATCGCGAGTGGACCTCCGGGGTCGTGGACATGAAGCGGCAGGATGCACCCCAGGCCACGCTGCGCTCGGTGCGCGCGGGGGCACATCCGGACTTCGACCGCGTGGTGTTCGAGTTCGAGGGGACGCAGCTACCCGGCTACCGCGTGGGGTACGCGAAGGAGCCGGTGGTGCAGTGTGGCTCGGGAGACCCGGCGTCGCTCGCGGGCAAGGGGCAGCTCCAGGTGACCTTCACTCCCGCGCGAGCACACACCGATGCGGGCCAGCCGACGGTGGCCACGCGCGAGCTGAAGCCGGCGCTGCCCGTGCTCCTGGAACTGGAGCGCACCTGTGACTTCGAGGGCGAGGTGACGTGGGTGCTGGGCAACAAGAGCGTCCAGGCGTTCCGCGTCCTGGAGCTGCGCGAGCCCACGCGCCTCGTGGTGGACGTGCAGCACTGAGCGGGGATGTGAAGCGGGGCAGGGAGTCCCGCTTCACTAGCACTTGAGGGCGGACGTGAAGCGAGCGTGGGACACACCTCGCTTCGCGGCCCGCCGGTCGCACGTGCGCGATGCCAGCCCCTTCACACCCATGGGGCACGTCGCGGTTCGCGGCCCATCGGTCGCACGTGCGCGATGCTGGCGCCCTCCACATGATGGGGGCACGTCACGGTTCGCTGCCCGTCGGTCGCACGTGCGCAATGCCAGCCCCGGGCGCTCGCGGAGGCGTCACGTCATGCCGCGCGTGCACCGTCGGGGCGCTCGTGGAGGCGTCACGTCATGCCGCGCGGGCGCCGTCGGGGCGCTCGTGGAGGCGTCACGTCATGCCGCGCGGGCGCCGTCGGGGCACACGCGCTACCGGCCTTCCCTCAGCTCCTCCGCGAGCCGGTCGAGCCCCGCGAGCAGCTCACGGTGTTTCTCCCGCGCGGGCTCCCCTCCTGCTCGCAGCGCCAGGGCCAGCACGCCGGGGAGGTTCATCGCGGCGTCGCCTCGCAGGCGCTCGCGATACTCCCGCATCCAGTCCGTCGGCGCGCGCAGCGACCAGTTGCGCTCATCCACCGTGCCCGGCTCGTTGTACGTCTCCGGTATCCCCAGCAAGTCCGTGAAGAACACCATGACATTGCGCGCGCGACTGGCGAACAGGTCCGCCAGCTTCGCCTGCGCGAGCTTCCCCGGGTCCGCCGCCAGCGCTCGTGCGAAGTCCTCTCGCCGCTCGGGCTCGGGACACAGTCGGGTCGCCAGATAATCCGCCTGCGCCCGCAGCGTGCCGCGCCACTGCCAGTCCCCCACCAGACGCCACAGCGACTTCGTGTCGTGATTGCCCACCATCATCCAGTCCTCGGGCGCCACGTTCTCGCTGCGATACACGTCCGCGGGATTGCGCAGGTCCGCTTTCTGCGTGACGCGGAAGCGGCCCAGCCCATAACGCGCCATCACCCGCCCCAACGGATACGGCAGCGTGCTCAGCACCTCGCCCAGCAGGTCGCCCAAATCCCGGCCGTTGCGCCGCGCCGCCGCGACCACCGTGTCGAAGAGGACGCTGAAGCGCTGCACCTGCTCGGGCGTGAGCGACTTCACCTCGCCATCCGCGTACCTTGGCAGCGAACGGTCCAACTGCTGGGGGCTCACCAGCGAGTAGCGCGCCAGCTCCAGGTGGTCCGTGAGGTCCGGCGACGAGAACAGGCGCGCCCCGTGCTGCACCGCCCCCAACGCGTCCCACTCCCCCGCGCGGTAGACCCACGGACACACCAGCCCATGGGGATGGTCCAGCCGCAGACCGTCGTACTCCGCGAGCATCTTGTCCATGCGCGCGTCCATGAAGCGCAGCACCGCTCCGGGCCGGAAGCCCAGCAAGGGACCTTCACCGCCCTCCGCGAAGTACTGCTCCGGGTCCAACACCGGATAGTTCCACGGCTGGCCCTCCGGATTGGTGCGGCTCGGCGGAGCGCCCATCAGATACGTCCCAAGGAACAAGCCCTGCCACGCCCACGCATCGCGCGGTGAGAACCCAATCTGCAGGTCGCCGTAGAGCTTCAGCTTCAGCCCTGTCGTGCGAGCACGCAGGACTTCGTGCTGCGCATGCACCAGGAACTGGAAGAAGGCATAGCGCTCCAGTACGTCCGCGTACTGAGTCTCCAGCGCCTGCACCCGCGCGGCGGCGACACCTTCGGCTCCCGGACGCGGACTCCACAGCCGTCCATCCAAGGAGTCGGCCCACGGCCTCCAGTCCAGCACGCCTTTCTCCGCGCACAGCACATCGAAGAGCGCGTCACGCAGCAACCACGCCCGGTGTCGCTGGCGAAAGGTGTTGAAGGTCTCGGCGCCCTCACGAATGGCGGCCGAGGCATCCGGACTCGCGCGTTGGAGCCGAAACGACGTCCACGCCTCGTCGAGCACCGCGAGCTGCGTGCGGAAAGCCCACCGGTAGCGCTCCCCAGGACTGGAGGAACGCGAGCGCCCTTCGACGAGCGCGGCCACACGGCCCTTCGGAAGCAACGCACCCCAAGCCTCGTCCTCCAGCTCCGCGAGCGCCACGTTGAGCACGTTGCGAGAGAAGAGCGTGCCGTCATACGGCGAGGCGTTCGACTCCGACGTCTGCCCCTGGGGCCCCAGCTGGATGCCCGTGAAGCCCAGCCTGCGCGCGGCTTCCAGGAAGCGGGCCGCGCCCTCCGAATAGGGCGAGCCTCGGCCCGTGTCCTCGTGCGGAAGACTGGGGAAGCTGGGGTCGTGGATGCTCAGGACCAGGTTGCGGACATCGAGTGCGGCCAGGGCTTGGGTGACGAGTCGACGATGGTCTTCAGGCAGCAAGGCTCGGGACATGGCGGATGGCGACCGACCCTAGGTTCCTCCGAGGGACACGCCAACCCGCTTCTCGGGCCGACGTTCAACATCCGTCCGAGGCGGACACTCCGCGAAGCTTCTCGGACACTCCCAGCAGCCCGGTGTCACTTCTGTCGGGACTGCGGCGCCGGACGGGGCTCGCCGCCTCCGCCCGTGGGGTGCCCGGTTCCGGGTGCTCGGAAGTGGAAGACCTTGCGCAGCTTGCGGCCCATCCACGTCCGCCCATCCACCAGGATTTCGTACACCGTCGGAATCACCAGCAGCGTCAGCAACGTGGACGTAATCGTGCCGCCAATCACCGCGCGGCCCAGCGGAGCGCGGAAGTCACCACCCTCGCCCGCGCCGATGGCCACGGGAATCATGCCCGCCACCAGCGCGAAGGTCGTCATGATGATGGGGCGCAAGCGGATGCGGCCCGCCTCGATGAGCGCCTCGCGCAAGGGCATCCCCTTCTCGTGGGACCACTTCGCGAAGTCGATGAGCAGGATGGCGTTCTTCGCGACGATGCCCATCAGCAGGATGACGCCGATGAGGCTCATGATGTTGAGCGTGTCCCCAGTGATGAGCAGCGCCAGCACCACGCCGATGAGGGACAGCGGGAGCGAGATGAGGATGGCCAGCGGGTCCAGGAACGAGCCGAACTGGATGACCAGGATGAGGTACATCAACAGCACCGCGACGCCCAACGCGAGGAACACCCGCGAGAAGACCTCTTCCTGGTCGGCGGACTCACCGCCCGTCGTCAGCGTGTAGCCCGCGGGGAGCTGCACCGCGACCACCCGCTCCTGGATGTCTCGCATCACCTCCGTCAACGAGCGGTCCTGCACGTTCGCCTGCACGTTGATGACCCGCTCCCGGTTGAGGTGCGTGATTTGCGCGGGACCGAGCGCCTGCCGGATGTCCGCCACCTGCCCCAGCGGCACGAGCTGGGGTGCGCCTCCCGGCGCCGCGCCCACCCGGATGGGGATTCGCGCCAGGTCGTCCGGGTTGTCACGCGCCTCGGGTGCCAGCCGCACCATGACGTCGCGAGTCTCACCAATCGGGTCCACCCAGTCCCCCACGTCCAGGCCCGCGAAGGCCGGCCGCAGCACCTGGGCCACCTGCCCCACCGTCACCCCGAGCTGCCCCGCGAGGCCCCGGTTCAGGTCCACCTCCAGCTCCGGCTTCTGCCCTCGCGTGGAGAGCCCCACGTCCACCGCGCCGGGCACCTTCTCCACCTCGCGCTGCACCTGCTGCGCGAGTTCAGTGAGCTTCTTCTGGTCGGGCCCGCTCAGCTCCAGCTGAATCTGCTTGAAGGCGCCGCCAAAGCCCGACGTGAAGACAGACACCTTCGCGCCGCCCACGCTCGCCAGCTCCTTGCGCAGCGCGCTGCCCAGCGCATCCTGGCTCACGTCGCGGTCCGCCTTGGGCGTGAGCCGCACGTACACAAGCGCCTGGTCCACACCGGGCGCGCTCAGTGGGAGCGGCACGCCGATGGTGCTGTAGGTATAGGCGACCTCCGGATGGGCTCGGGCGACGCGCGCCACCTCCTCCACCTTGCGGCGCGTGTACTCCAGGCTGGAGCCCGACGGCGTCTCCACCAGCAGCTCCACTTCCGAGCGGTCACTCACCGGCACGAAGCCCGCGCCACCCACCGTTCCCTGGAGCACCAGCGCGCCCACGAGCGAGCCCACCGCCACCAGCACCATGGCGAGCCGATGGTCCAGCGCCCAGGCGATGACGCCCTTGTAACGGTCCGCCTGCCGGTCGAACCACGTGTTGAAGCGGGCGAGGACGCGGGAGATGAAGCCGCGCCGCGCGCCCTTCTCCACCTGCGGGTCCGCCCAGTACGCGCTCAGCATCGGGTCCAGGGAGAAGGACACGAACAGCGACACCAGCACCGCGCAGGCGATGGTGAGTGCGAAGGGTTTGAACCACTGTCCGGCCACGCCGTACATGAAGGCCACGGGCACGAAGACGGCGACGATGGAGAACGTGGTCGCCGACACCGCGAGCCCGATTTCCGAAGTGCCCTCCTTCGACGCGGTGTAGTGGTCCTTCCCCATCTCGATGTGGCGGACGATGTTCTCGCGCACCACGATGGCGTCATCGATGAGGATGCCGATGGCCAGCGTCAGGCCGAGCAGCGACATCGTGTTGAGCGTGAAGCCGAAGGCCCAGACGCTGATGAACGCCGCCAGCGCGCTCACCGGCAGCGCCAGCCCCGTGATGACGGTGGAGCGCCACGAGTTGAGGAAGATGAACACCACGAGCACGGTGAGCAGCGCGCCTTCCACCAGCGCCGACTGCACGTTCTCCACCGCGCTCTCCACCCGCACACCCGCGTCGCGGACGATGGCCAGCTTCACGTCCGCCGGGAGCTTCTTCTGCAACGCCGCCACGCGCTCGCGCACCGCGTCCGCCACCTCGGTGGTGCTGTAGCCCTTCGTCTTCAGCACTTCGATGCCCACCGCTTGCGCGCCGTCATAGAGCGCCAGCGTGCGAGGCTCCTCCGAGCCCACGAAGACGTCCGCCAACTGCCCCAGTCGGATGACCTGACCGTTGCGCGTGGTGACCACCATGTCGCGAAAGGCCTCGGGGCTCTCCAGGCGTCCCTTGAGACGGATGGACTCCTCTTCGAGCTTCGAGTTGATGCGGCCCACCGGCGCGGCCAGATTCTGCGCCTGGAGCGCGGTCACGACTTCCGCCAGGGAGATGCGCGCGGCCTGGAGCGCCTCGGGCTTGAGCTGCACGGTCATCTCCCGCTCCACGCCGCCGACGACGTCGGCCTGCGCCACGCCGGGCACCGAGCGCAGCTCGCCCACCACCAGCGGGTCCGCCACGCGGGACAGCCCGGCGACATCGAGTCGCTCCGACGTGAGGGTCAGCGAGACGATGGGCGCGTCCGCCGGGTCGAACCGCGTAAGGACGGGCTCCTCCATCTCCCGAGGCAGGTCGGCGCGTTTGCTGGAGATGGCATCGCGGATGTCTTGCGAGGCCTCCTGGATGTCCTTCTCGAACTCGAAGAACACCGTGAAGGTGGCCAGGCCGTCCGTGGCGGTGGCGGTCGTCTCCTTCGGGTCCACGCCACTGATGGCGAAGATGGCGTCCTCGATGGGCTCGACGATTTCGCGCTCCACCGTGTCGGGTGCGGCACCTGGGTAGACGATGCTGACGGCGATGACCGGCGCCTGGACGTCCGGGAACTCATCCGTCTCCAGTTGCCACAAGGCGACGATGCCGAAGATGACCAGCGTCACCATCGCGGTGATGGTCACGATGGGACGCTTGATGGCGAAGTCGGAGATGAACACGGGGTTTCTCCCGGAAGGAGTCGAAGGGACGCAGCGAACTCAGGGCGCGCGTGGCGTCGCGCCCTCCGAGGACTCGCTCGGTGACGGGGAAGGACGTGCGGGCGCGGTTTCATTTCCGCCCTGGCGAGTGTCGGACTCGGCGCCGCCACCACCGACACCAGGGCCTTCGTCTCCTGCTACCGGCTCTCCCGGACGTGGCGCGTCCACCTTCACGCGCGCGCCCTCGCTCACCTCGTCGCGCGCGGAGCCGAGCAGCACCACGTCTCCCTCCTGCAACCCCTGGCGCACCTCCACCCGCTTCTCGACTTCATCGCGCAGCCCCAGCGTGATGGGCACGCGCTCCACACGCGTGTCTCGCACGCGCAGCACCGTGGGCTTTCCCTCGGAGTCATCCACCGCGCCCAGCGGCACCGACAGCGCTCGCGCGGCCCGCGCGGCCACGCGCCCTTCGGCGAACAGCCCCGCGAGGAGCTGGAGGTCCGTATTGGGAATCGCCACGTAGATGCGCACCTGCCCCGTGTTCGGGTCCACCACCGGGTTGATGCGCTCCACCTGTCCCGTGAACGAGCGGTCCGCGTACCCGGTGACCTTGAACTCCACCGGCGTGCGCACCTTCACCTGGTCCAGATTCGCGGCAGGCACCGACGCCTCCAGGCGCAACGTGCGCGGGTCCACCACGGTGAACAGCGGCGAGCCCAGCTGCACGACGTCACCCACGCTCACCTGCCGCTCGCTCACCACGCCCACGAAGGGCGCCACCACCCGCGTGCGCCCCAGTTGCTCCTGCGCCAGCGCTTGACGGGAGCGCGCCTCCGCGAGCTGTCCCTTCGCCTGCGCCACCGACAACTGCGCCCGCTCGAAGTCGCGCTGGGTGATGACTCCGGCCTTGGCCAGCTTCGCGCTGCGCTCCACCTCGGCCTCGGCCACCTGCAAGGCATTGCGCGCCGTCGACACCGCCGTGCGCGTGGCGATGACCTGGTCCCTCAACGTCGCATCGTCGATGCGCGCGAGCGCCTGGCCCTTCTTCACCACCTGCCCCTGTTGGGCCTCGATATCGAGGACCGTGCCCGCCACCTGCGCGCGGACCGCCGCCGCGGTGCGGGCCTGGAGCGTGCCCGAGATTCCAGGGCCGGAGCGCAGCTCGCTCGGCTGCGCGAGCGCCACGTTCTCCTGGCCCAATGTCACCGTGGGCTCCTCGGGCTGCGCTGGCTCGCCCGAGCTCTTCTTGCAGCCGGCCACCACACAAGCCGCCGCCAGCAGCAGGCCCCACGTCCCGCCAGCCGCCATCCGTCTCGTCCGTTGGGCTCGTCTCACCGCGCGTCTCCGTCCTCCGCCGGTCCCTCCCCTGCCCCCGGCGGGCCGGCTAAACGTGGTGTCGGCCCCTTGCCGCCGGAAGTCGCCCGCCTCCGCTCCTCGCCCCAGGAGACAGAGGCAGGCAGGACGCCCGCTCATGCACATGGCCAGCAGCCGGGCTCACCAGGCGCTCGGCTCCGGAGTCGCCAGGAGGACGGGTCCCTGCGTCGCCGCGGCCGGGATTTCGCTCATCAGCAGCGTGCCGAGCAGGAAGTTCGTCGGCAGGCCACACGTCGGCAGAATCGTCCCCGTGGAGCACGTCACCTGGCGCTCGCGGGCCCGCGTCGTCGGCGTGCGACAGCGCGCGCCCGAGGCGTCCCACTCCGCCTCCACGCTCCAACCCTCGGAGTCCTGCTGCACGCCCGAGGCGTCGTACAGGTTCACCCAGCTCCCATCCACCGTGTACGAAGTGCCGTCGCCGCAGAAGTCCGCGCGAACCATGCGCGTGCAGGCCTGGTGCAAGGGAGCCAGGCTTCGCCCCATCACGGTGGAGGCCCAGGGGCGGTAGCCAAAGCGGACGCACTTGGCGATGGCCGCGCCCTCACACGCGAAGGTGAAGGCCTGCGTGTCCTCGATTTTCGCGCCGCCGCCAGCGACACCCTGGCGATAGTCCCAGCGCCCTTCCACGGGGATGGCCCCGAGCGCGGAGCCATCCTCGGCCTGACACGCGGGCTTCCACGTGTTCTCCGCCAGGGAGTAGTACGAGACGCGATAGACCCAGACGTCCTCGCTCGCGCCCGTGCCCGGCTGGATGTCGTCCACGCGCAGGGCGACGGTGTCGCCGCTCCCGAGTTCTCCGACGAAGTGCGTGCCGAGGAAGTCCATCCCGGACATCACCGTGCCGTCATGGGACTCGCCGCGGAGCACGCTGCCGTCCAGCCACGTCCGCGTCAGCGCGCCCAGGTCCGCGCGCACGGCCCCCATGAAGCGCACCCCCACGAGCATCTGCCCCAGCTCGGAGCCATTGAGGTTGCGCCCGTTGAGATTGCGGCCATTCAGGTTGCGCCCGTTGGGCGCGGACAGCTCGGCCACCTGGGTTCCCAGCGTCTCGGGCTCCCGGTCGTCCACGGCGCTCCCACACCCCGCCAACCCACAGGCGATGACCATCGCCCCCACCATCCGCCTCGCCACCATGCCCCGAACCTCCCCGGCCCAGCTCGACTGGACACAAGGTTCGCAGGAGCCTGTCCGCTTGCAAGCCGGACTGATGATTCCAGGACACACGCATCGTCCGAACGGAGGCAGCAAGCAGTCAGGGGCAGGACTGACAGGCGGTTCCATCGTCCGGTAGCCAGGGTGCTCCCCCAGCGACCGACCAAGCGTCCCTCAAGGCGATGATGTGGGCAGGTCCGCGCACACGCGCAGGCCCATCGTCACGTCGCGCAGCGAGGGCTCCGGCAGCTCCCGGTTCGTCGCGCGCGCGGAGGTGGCCGCGAAGGCGAAGCTCCCACCCCGAGCCACCGCGCGCCCCGGCTCCAGCCACGAGCGCGTCCACTCCCAGACATTGCCAGCCATGTCGTCCACACCGAAGGGGCTGCGCGACGCGGGATGACTGCCCACCTCGTCCGGGCCGAAGCCTCCGGGCTGCTTGCCGTATGTGGCGTCGATGTTGGCGTCGTCTGGGCCCAGCCTGTCGCCGTGCGGGAACTCGCGTCCATCCACGCCCCGCGCGGCGCGCTCCCACTCCAGCTCCGAGCACAGCCGCGCGCCAGGAACGCGGGCACTGAACGACAGCCAGGACACGTACGTCTCCGCGTCCGCGAAGGAGATGCCGCTCACCGGGAAGCGCAGCCAGTCCTGCTCGCCCCGCCGCGCGCGATTCGCGTAGCGCACCGGCTCTCCCGCACGCGCTTCGTACGGCACGTTGCCGGGCTGGAAGCGCAGTCGCCAGACGTCGTCCACCCGGTCGAGCGAGAGGTGCCCCGCATACCCGCCCGTGCCCACGTGAGGCAGGCGCGAGGCGCGCAGCTCGGGAGACATCGACTCGAGGAAGGTGAGCCAGTCGGCGTACGTCACCTCGTGGCGGGCGATGAGGAAGCCCGGCACCTGCACCGCGTGCTGTGGCACCGCGTTGAAGAACTCACGGACGCTGGCATCGGCGGCGCTGCCAAAGCGCACCTCACCCGGTGGCACGAAGACGTAGCCCGCGGGAATCGAGCCCGCGCGCGGCAGCCGCAGCTCCAGCCGCCGAGCCTCTCCGCGTCGCAACAACAAGGGCTGCGTCACCGGCTCGTGGTGTGACGCGCGCAGCGTGAGCTGGTACGGCCCGGGTGGGACGGAGACGTCCATCCAGGGCTCCGACTCCAACGGCAGCGCAGGCCCTGGCTGCTCGTTGCCGAGCGCATCCCGCGTCACGGGACGCAGCTCCACCTCCACGTCGCGCGCGGCGACATCCAGGGTGAGGCGCGCGGGCGCGGTCCACCGCTTCCAGCGCTCGCCTTGTGTGTCATAGAGCCGCAGGCGTTGCAGGAGCGTGGGCAGCGCCGCGGACTCGCCGTCCTGCTCGGCCCACAGCGCGCGCTCGAACAGGAAGTCCGCGAGAGCGTCGCGCACGTCCGGCCGCTCCGGCGCCAGGGCCAGGGCCCGCTCCAGCCGTCCCGAGACACCATCGAAGCGATGCCGCAACTGCGCGGCGCGGGCGACGCTCTTGCTCCACAGCCGGTCCGCGTCGAGCTTCTGGCCACTGCCGTAGAGACGGAAGGCCTCGGCGCGCTCGGAGTGGAGCAGGTCCTTCGTCTCCACCACCGTCTCCAGGGAGTGCCGGGCCTCGTCCAGTTCCGCGCGCACCTGACGCTCCAGGCTCCAACGCTCGCGCAGCTTCAGCCCGCCGTACACCAGGCCGAGTGACAGGATGAAGCCCGCGGCCAGGGCATGGCGGACGCCGCGGCTGCGCACAAGGGTGCGGCGCGAGGCGCGCAGGAAGTCCTGCTCGCGGCGAGTCAGCTCGCCCGAGTCGAGCACCGCCGCCTCGGCGAGCTGGCGAGGCCCCCACAGCAGCTCGCGCGAGTGGTTGTGTTTCTCCCAGTGCGCCGCGGCGGTCTCCAGCAGGGCCTGGACCTCGCGACGCTCGGCGGCCTCCGCGAGCCAGCGGGCCAGCGAGTTCCAACCGGAGAGCAGGGCCTCGTGGGCCAGTTCGTAGGAAGTCCCCTCTGGTGCCTCGCGCGCCACCAGCAGTCGGGCCCGGACGAGCGCCTCCAGCGCCGCGCGGTAGCGCACGTCTTCTCCCGCGAGCTCCCGGTCCGTCTTGCGCGCCCGGGTTCCGTCGGCGGTGACCAGGCGCAGCAGCACGCCCCGCGCCGCCACGCGCTGGTCCGGCAGCAATCGTTCCACCGCCGCGTCCGCGTGCTTCGCCAGCGCGCCCGCGACGCCGCCCAGCGAGTCCAGCGCGGCCTGGGCAATCACCTGGGCCTTCGCGTCGCGGGCCTCCCACAGCTCCGCGAGCGCGAACTGGAGCAGCGGGAGCCCACCCTCGGCCGCGGCCGTGACGAGCGAGTCCACCAGCGCCTCCGACTCGAAGCGCACGCCCTTCACGCGCGCGGGGCCGGTGACGGCGTCCCGTGTTTCCTCGGACGTGAGGGCGCGCAGCAGGTACAGCGCGCGAGGGACTTCCGCGCCCAGGCCCGGCACGGACGTGAGCCGGGTGAGGAAGTCGCTGCGACTGGAGGCCAGCAGGCGCACGCCACTGGCGCCCTCCGCGAGCCCGCCCAGGGCCTGTCCCGCCAGCGCCGCCTCCAGGGGCTCGGCCAGGGTCGCCAGTTCCTCGAGCTGGTCCACGTAGACGAGCAGTCCCTCGCGGGCGCCCAGGCGCGCCCGGAGTCTGCGAACCAGACACGAGGGCTCGGAGCGGAGTGCCTCGGCCAGGGGCTCCTCGTCCACGGCCAGGAGGGGCGCGAGCGCCGCGGCCAGCGCGGCGACGGGCTTGCGGCCCGGCACCAGTCGGACGGAGTGCCAGCGCCGTCCATCCTCGAGTCCGCCCTCGGCCACGGAGGGGAGGATGCCGGCCAGACACAGGGAGGACTTGCCCACGCCGGAGTCGCCGGTGATGAGCAGGAAGGACTCGGCGCGCAGCCGCTCCAGCACGGCGCGGCACTCGCGGCGGCGGCCGAAGAAGAGGGCGCGATGCTCGGCCTCGAAGGCGCGCAGGCCCCGGTAGGGATTGCCCTCGGGCACGTGGGTGGGGGCGTCCTCGCGCGACAGGGCCTCGAGGGCCTCCAGGAGCAACGCGGCGGAGGCGAAGCGTTCGGAGGGCTCGCGGCGCAGGCAGCGGTCGATGACCCCGGCGAAGGCGACGTCGACGTGGGGGGCGACGTCCGCCAGGGGGAGCGCGTCCTGGGTGCGGACCACATGCGGGAGTTCGCGCCAGACGACGTCCCGGAAGGGGCCACGGCCCACGCAGAGTTCGTAGAGGACGACGCCGAGCGAGTACACGTCACTGCGGGCCGTCAGGTCCTCGCCCGCCCAGGCCTCGGGAGACATGTAGTAGGGCGTGCCGACCAGCGCGCCCTGGGGGAGCGAGGGCAGGAAGACGCCGTCCAGGGAGCGCGCGGAGAAGTGCGGGTTGGCCTCCGGGTCCAGGTCCGCCGGCAGCTCTGGAGGCGCGGGGTTTCGCGGAGGCGGGGCGTCATCGGCTCCGGCGGCGCTGTCCAGGAGCTTGGCGAGCCCGAAGTCGAGCAGCTTCACGGCGCCGCTCTCGGTGAGCACGGCGTTGCCGGGTTTGATATCGCGGTGGAGGACACCGCGACGGTGGGCGGCGCTCAGGCCCCGGGCCAAATCACGGCCGATGGTGAGCACGCGCTCCCAGCGCAGGGGTTTCACGAGCCGGTCCAGGCTCACGCCCCGGATGAACTCCGAGATGAGGTAGGGCTGCTCGTCGAGCTGTCCCACCCGGTAGAGGGTGACGACGTTGGGGTGCTGGATGCGCGCGGCGGCGCGGGCCTCGACGAGGAAGCGGGCCAGGGCATTGGAGCCGAGCGCGGGGATGAACTTCACCGCCACCGGGCGTTCGAGGAGCGTGTCCTGGGCGAGATACACACGGCCTGTCCGCCCACGACCGATGGGCCGCACGATTCGGTACTCGTCGAACTCCTGGGGCGGAGCCCACGCGTCCGGCTGCGGCGAGGCGGCAGGGATTCCCACCATGAGGGCGTATGCATCCCAGGTTGGAACGGCAACCCTGGCCCGGCTCGTTGCGACGCCGGCACGGCGGGGGGCTCAGGGAAGTGTCGGGTGGTGGGCACTCACCCTTCGCGAAGGACTCAGCCCTCCTGCCCTTCCCGCTTACGAGCCTTGCTCGGCTTGAGCATGTTTCGGATCTTGTTTTCCAGGTCCTGAGGCAGGCACGGCTTGGCGACGAACTCGTCGGCACCCGCTTCGCGTGCGTGTTCCGCGTTGCCGGCGAGGACGTGGCCGGTCAGGGCCATCACCGGGATGTCGCGCGTGCGCAGGTCCTGTTTGATGCGCCGGGTGGCCTCCCAGCCGTCCATGACGGGCAGGGACAGGTCCATGAGGATGATGTCCGGCTCGCTCGACTGGGCCTTCTCCACCGCCTCCATGCCATCCCGGGCGGTATCCACCTCGAAGCCGACGAACTCCAGGTACTCCGCATACATCTCCCGGGCGTCGTCGAAGTCGTCGACGACCAGGACCCGCTTGCGTCCCCCGCCTGACGCATCCGACGTCGCGGTGGAGACCCTGTCTTCAGAAGTGGGGGTGGCCGTGTGCTTCATGGAACAGGCGCCTCACGTGTGGGGAAACAGCGGTGGACAATCTATGCACGCATCCACCATCGCGCCCACCCCACTACGACTCGAGCCCCCCCTGCCCACCGTTCAATGGAGAACGGTGGGGACCGCGAGGACGAAGGTGGACGCGTCACCGCCGCACAAGCACATCGGGCTGCTCACTCGTTGGAGATGTACACCCGGATGGGCTGCACATTCGGAGCAGTGGTTTCGGCCCGAACCATGAGAACTCGACCCGAAGGCGTGACGGCGAACAAGGCACGCCTGCTCCGGGCTCCATCAGGAAGGGGCCGGAGCAGTCCTCCCCAATCCTCCCAAGCACCGTCACGCAAGCGGCGAACATAATATGTCTCCGTCTGCTCCGAGACTTCCGCTTCTCCCAGCATGGCCACTGGGTTTCCGGCCGGGTCCAAGGCCAATCCCAAGGCGGCAACCTGCGTCGCTCCCGCGAAGCGGCCCGCCATCGGTGTCCCTAGCTGAACCCAATCCATTTCATCCCAGGCGCGAAGCCGGACCCCATCCCCAGAAGCCACGAGATTGAGGGGACGCTCCAAGACATCCAACCCCCATGCACCCCCGGGGTTCTGGGAAGCCAGGGGAATGGCATGCCAGCCTCCCTCCTGCCAGCGTCGCATGTGTCCCCGTTGATTATCGACGCCTGCCCATTCGGACCACGTCACGAGAGGGCCCTGCGCACCACGAAACTCCATGCGCGACCCTATCATCGACGCTGTCGGGACCACCTTGAGCGCCGCTCCCAACTGAGCCCAGTGGTCACTCTCCCACCTCCAGACCAGGAGCTGAGACCCCTCATAACGCCCCGATGCAAAGCCCAGATGCCACTGCCCCGCTGCATTCCTGCCCAGGGAGACACCCCAGGGACTGAGCGGGCTTGGAATGGCCGCTCCCATTGCTTCCCAACCTGCTCCGTTCCAACGATGCACATAGACCACGGAGCCCAGGTCCTCGCTCCAGGCCACGACGGGCTCGTCGTTGGCATCCAATGCGAGGGCAACGCTTGAAGGGCTCTGCGCGGGAGAGGCTGTGCGCAACCCGGCTCCCAACAACTCCCAGGTCTCTCCGGTCCACCGGCGCACGTACACCCCGTTTCGTTGCTCATCAAGCCAGGCCACGACCGGTCGTCCAGCAGAGTCCAACCGGAGCGCCTCGTAGAAAGATGACGTGTTTGTCCTCGACTCCGTGAACAAGAAGTCTCCCAGAGGCAGGAAGCCAGGCAGGGACCAGCTCCACTCCTCCCCGGCCGGCACCGGGTTGCCCGCAACATCCGTTACCGAGTTACCGAACGTCACCTTCACGAGCACATCCAGCGGAGGACGCGAAAGTGGACTCACGGTCACCGTCGTCCCATCGGCGGAGAGGGACACGTCCGCGGCGATGACGTCCGCACCGCCGAACATCCGAATGGAGTTCGAATGGACCGTCGTCGGGTCCAGCGGCTCCGAGAAGACAGCCTGAACCACCTGACCGACGAGAACAAAGGGAGCCCCCGTCGAGGGAGTGCGAGAAACCCATGACGGTGGAGACCGGTCCACGGTGAGCGGATGCGGCGCGCTGAGAAACACCTTGGAGCCCAGGGTCGCACGTGCGTGAAGCTCGTATTGGCCCTCCGCGAGGACCTGGGTCTCCCACTGCATTCTGTATGGCGGGAGAAGCGTCGCGACGCGCTCCCCGTCGACCAGCAACTCCACCAGGTCTGGAACGGGTCCATTCACCTCGACCCGCACATCGAGAGCGCCGTTCGTGGCCGTCCTCGGCGTGACGAGCCCCAGCTCCAAGGATGGGGCACCCGCGTCGGGCGTCGCAGCATCTGCTGGCTCGACATGCCCCGCGTCCGTGTCTTCGGTGACCTGCTGAATTTCGGGAACGTCGATGCAGGCTCCCGCCATGAGCCCCAGGCAAATCAAACAGACGCGGAGAAGGAATGGATGCATGAGATGAAGCCGTGGCAATCCCTGTTCCAGCGTGAGTCGGGCGTCGAAAGCCCACTCTTCGCGGGAAGCAGGTGCGCGCTTCGGAGGGGCGCCAGGAATGAGTATCCCGGAACATGGACTTGAGTCCACGCGCCAGGATTCGGAGCCAGAAACACCAACGCCTCCGTGAGCAGGCTCACGGAGGCGCGGTCATGCTTCAACGAAGCAATGTCGACGGGCTCAAGCCCAGCCGGGTGCTACGGCGTAGGAGGCGTGGGAGCCGCCTGAATCGCAATGCCAGTGACCGCCAGGTCCGTGGTGATCGGCTGACCCCAGATGCTCTCGTAGGTCTGGTTGACGCCGCGCCCACCCAGCTTCGAGAACGCGACCTGGAACGGCACGTTGTTCGGAATGAGCGAAACCAGGGGCGTCGCGGTGACCGTCGTGTAGATGAACGAGTAACGGGTGCTGTAGCCCGAAGCGCTGATGGCGAAGACAGGCCGCTCAGGCTGCACCGAGCGAGTCACGTAAGGAGACGTGGGCTCGTCGATATTCAGCACGAAACCCTGGCCGCTGAAGTTGTTGACCTCGCCAAACGAGGCCCCGCCGACGGTGCCGTTGTTGTCGATGTCGAAGTTGAAGAAGACCTGCACCTTCGCGGCGTCGCTCAGGAAGAACGGCGTGAAGACGGGGGAGCTGAAGTTGATGTAGATGCGCTCACCATCGTTGAGCTGCTGCGAGGTGGGGGACGTCAACGACGTCTCCTGGTAGCGCGCCTCCGCGATGGTCACCGGCGACACGGAGCCGACCTCACCACCGAAGAAGTAGCCCACGCGAGAGTACAGCTCACCGGTCTCCACGGAGACGGCGCGCAGGTCGATGTTGTACTCCTTGCCCGCCTGCACCACCCCGTTGCCCGGGGTGATGGTGGCGCTGTAGCCGCCATTGCCCAGGGCCACCGTGACGGGCAGCGCCTCCTTGGCGTACTCGTCCGTCAAACGCGCCAGCAGGGAGCTCTGCTGCACGGGCTGGTTGAAGTACAGGTAGATGGGCTCGCCCGGCCGCACCATGTTGCGCAGCGGATGCGGATCCGCGGCACCCCGCAGCATCGCCACGTTGCTGCCTTCGACATTCAGGGAGCCCAGGGACGTATCCCGCGAGTTGGGCAGGTTGATGAGGCGCGTGGTGCCAGAGGCCACCACGTTAGAGGCCGGGTACGTGCCCACGTAGCCATTGGTCTCCGGCACGCCGTCGCTGTTGGAGTCCACCGCGGACACCCACAGCCGGTACTGGCCCTGGCTCAGACGCGCCAGTTCCTGCGCGGTCGGGATGCCCTGGAACGTCAGCACGCCCTGGTCGTCGGACGTCGCCTCGACGACCACCGTGCTCACCACGCGCGTGGTGTTGTCGGTGTTCGACAGGATGATGGTGCCCGCGGGCGAGGCCTCGAGCGTCGCGCGTACGTTCGCCGCGGGACGGCCCTGCGGCGTCACCAGCAGGAAGCGCAGCGAGCCGTCCAGCCGCGTCAGCGTCACGGGACCAAAGCTCACGTTGGCGTTGTTGATGGGCACGTTGCCGGCCGACGAGGGAATCGTCGAGCTCGCGCGCAGGGTGGCATAGCCCGTCTTGGTGAAGGTCAGCAGCACCTGGGAGCCAGCCGGGACGTCCTTGAACTCGAAGTTGCCCTTCGCGTCGGTCGTCGCCGAGAGCGGATCCGCCGAGCTGCCGATGGTGACTTCCACCGTGGCCTCGGACAACGCCTTGAGGTCCGTGCTCAACACCTGGCCCGACACCGTCCCCTTCGGCGTCGCGGGCGTCACCACCGTCACGCTGTCCGGCTCACGAATGCCGTCGGCGATGCCATCCCCGTTCTCATCCTTGAAATCATCACCGCACCCCAGCGCCAAGAACGGCACCACGGCCATGACCAGATGCTTCTTCATCATCCCCACCTTGAAAAGATTTGCTTGAGCTCTCACGCCCCCAAGAGCGTGGGGCGGACACTCTCCGACCCGGCCCCTCCACGTCAAGCAGGCGACAGTCGCACTCACACCCCTCCCACAACCGATACACCGCACCCCTAGGGATCACATCACACCCCTCCCATTCTCTTACTTTTCAGCGGGTCCCATGCGACCCGCCCTGGTGCGATGCGCCTCCGCACGCGGCTTCCCCGGCGAAAACCGACTGCTACGGTGGCTCCATGGTGGATGTGAATGAACCGTGTCTCGGCTGTGCCATTGCTCGCGGCGAGCACCGTCCCGTGGGCGGCATCCTGGCCCGAGCCCCGGGGTTGGTGCTGCATGGCGTCGCGGGCCCCAGTCCCGTTCCCGGCTGGGTCGTCATCTCCAGCGAGCACCATGCACGTGCCTGGTACGAGCTGGATGACGCCACGGCTCGCGAGCTGGGCGCGTTCGCCGCGCGGGTGATGCGCGCCCAACGCGCGGTCCTCGGCGCCGAGCACGCATATGCGTTCGCCATCGGCGACGTGCTGCGCCACTGCCACCTGCACCTGGTGCCTCGCTTCCGGGACACGCCTCAGCGCCTGTGGGGCCGCGCGGTGTTCGACGCCGCCCCGGCGGATCATCTCCCGGCCGAGACACTGGAGGCCGCCGCCCGCTCGCTCGCCGCCTCACTGACGGACTGAGGCCCCTCTCAGGGCCCCATGGTAGACAGCGACCTCCCTCCTCTGGAGAGAGGTACCGCCGTGTCGTCCGAGTCCCGCAACCGCGTCCTCGAGAAGATGCTCGAGCGGCTGTACGCCGCGCTCGCGTCCGGACCGAGCATCAACTGTCGCCCCCACCACAGTCGGCAGCGCCTGGACCTGTCCGTGCTGAGCCGGCTCGACGGCACCCCACCCCACGCGGTGCTGGCCGCCCTGCTCGGAGACAAGGCCGCGGCCCGGCTCGCCGTGAAGCCTCCGGACATGCTCCGGGCATCCCCTGTCACGGCACGCACGGGACCCAAGTCCTCCGTGAGCGAGAAGCGCGCGCGCCCGAGCCCCGAGGCTCCGGACGACCTCGCGGCGACTCGAGCCACGGCGGAGGTCGACATGGACCTGAACGAGGCTCCGCCCCTTCGGGCCGAGGCCCTCTCCACGTCTCGCACCGGGACCTCGCTGGATGACCTCACGACCTCCGGCGACACCACGGACCTCACGACCGGTTCGGGCTCCGAGGACGAGAGCCCCGCGAAGACTCGCGCGGAAGAGGAACAACAGGCCCTGCTGCGCAAGCTCGCCGCCATCGTCGAGGATGCTCGCATCTTCGAGCAGGACACCGGAGCGCATGTCCTTCACGTCGGCTTCCCGCTGCTGCACCTGCCCCCGAGCGCCAAGGACAAGCGAGGCTTCGGCACCCGGCGCATCCTGGCGCCCATCGCCTTTGTCCCCGTGCGCATCACCCTGAAAAAGGGACGCGCGCCCTCCGTCGAGCTGGCGGGGGCCGAAGAAGGCGTGGACCGCGTCGCACCCAACACCGCGCTCCTCGCCTGGCTCGAACAGCAGACAGGTCAGCGCTTCGGCGAGCTCTTCGCCGATGACGATGGCATTGAGCCGTGGCGCGAGGTCAACGAGCTGGTCGCCCTCGTCTCCAAGGCCCTGGAGCTGCCAGCCCCCGCGACCTTCACTGCCGACACGCTCCTGACCGCTGTGCCTCGCACGGATGAGGACGGCGGCCCGCAAGCCTCCATCCTCCCCTGCGCCGTGCTCGGCCTGTACCCGCTGTCCAACCAGAGCCTCGTGGATGACATGCGCGCCCTCGTGGACGGTGAGCCCATCTCGGGACCGCTGGAGAGCTTCCTGCGCGTGGATGTGTCACTCGGGCAGTCAGCTCACGCGGGCGGCGGAGAGCGGAACCTGGAGGGCCTCAAGCTCGCCGCCGAGGAGCGGCTCGTCACCATCGCGGACCCCTGTCAGGCCCGCGCGGTGCGACTGGCGCGCAGCCGCCAGGGGCTCGTCATCCACGGCCCTCCTGGCACCGGGAAGTCGCAGACCATCGCCAACGCCATCGGTGACCATCTGGCCCGGGGTGAGCGGGTGCTGTTCGTCTGTGACAAGCGCACCGCGCTCGACGTCGTGAAGCACCGTCTGGACCACCTGGGGCTGGGGAACCTGTGCGCCGTCGTGCATGACGCGCAGAGGGACCAGCGAGACCTCTACATGGGGATCCGCGAGCAGCTCGACACCCTGCCCGAAGCACGGACAGATGCCGCCGTGACGAAGGAGCTGTCGCGCGTGGACGATGAGCTCCAGACCCTCCACGACGAACTCACCACCGCCGAGCGCGCCCTCTCCGAGCGCCCCGCGGGCGGCACCGCGCCCTCCTTCCACGAGCTGGTGGGCCAGTGGCTCTCCCTCGAGACTCCCGCTGAGTTCACTCCCTCCACGGCCTCCCTCACCTCCGCCCGGCTCGCGGACGTGACTCCGCGCGAGCGAGAGACCCGCGAAGTCCTCGAGCGCGCACTCAAGGAAGGCTACCCGGACAACCCCTGGCGCGAAGCCCTGGGCGTGGACCTGGCCACGTATCTCGCCACGCCGCTGGCCACCTACCGTGAACGGCTGAGCACCACCGTCAACGCGGCCCGCGACGCCGACGCCCTCGCCTCCCCGCACATCCCGTCATTTGGAGCGGAGCCCGAAGCCGAGGGCATCGCGCGCGCCACCTTCGCCGAGCAGTTCGCCCCACTGCTGGAGGCCGCGAGCCCAGAGGTCCTCTCATACTGGAGCGCGGCTTCCGCGGACTCGGTGCGGACCGCGAAGACCCAGCTCGACGGACTGGCGCCCCAGGTCAAGGTGCTCGCCGAGGGGCCTCTCGACACGGAGCTCGCGCTGATTCATCGCGAGCAGCCCCAGTCCCTGGGCGTGCTGTCCACGGCGCTCGCCACGCTGGGCGCGTACCTGGGCATCGCTAGCAAGTGGTACGCCTTCTTCTGCTTTGCGCGGAAGGCAGGCGCTCGCAAGGTGCTCCAGCAGTTTGGCCTCACCTTGGGTGCCGACCCCGCGGAGCGCGTCAGCCGCTTCCTCACGGGCGCCCGCGCACGCGCGCTGCTGAGCGAGTTCCACCGCTCCACCCTCGCGCCGGGCGCTGCTACCGCGAGCGGCTCTCACTCCACCACGGCGCGGGGCACTGCGACCTCGAGCGGCTCTCACTCCACCATGGCGCAGGGTGCTGCTACCTCGAGCGGCTCTCACTCCACCAGGGCGCAGGGCTCCACTGCCGCGAGCCTCCCTCCACCCTCCATTGCTCCGAGTTCCTCCGCCGTGGGCCTCGCCCACTCCAGCGTGGAGCCGGGCTCCGCCGCCGTGGGCATCTCCCGCTCCACCTCCACGAGCCTTCCCGATGAGCTGCTGTCTCGGGACCTGCGCACGCACAGCGCCCTCTTCGATGTACTGGGCACGCTGGACAGCACACCCCTGCTCGCCTCGTGCCGCGACGCCGTGCGCCGGGCCCTGACGGGAGATGCCGCCGCGCGCGAATCGCTGCTCACGGGCCTCCGTCAGTCCCCGGCACGAGGCGCGGCGGTGGTGAAGCTGGAGAAGCGACTCGCCGAGACCGGACTCCTCCGCGCTCCGTGGCTCTCCACCCGCTCGCGCGAGCTGCGCGCCGGTGCCCAACTGTCCCCCATCGCCTCCGCGTTTCAATCCCGTCTGTCCACCGTGGAGGGAATGCTGCGCATGCGCTCGCTGCTGTCCGGCATGCCGCCCACGCTGGAGCCCGCCGTGGAATCCCTGGCGCGCCAGAGCGTGGACGCGGACTCCGGCTGGACGGCCGTGCTCAAGGCCACGCTCGCGGCGGAAGTCTCCTCACGCCTGCGCGATGACCCCGCCCTCCAACATGTCGACGCCGAGCGCACCCAGGCCACCCAGGCCCGCTACCGCGTCCTCGAGGAGAAGAAGCGCGGTCTGGTTCGCGACGCCATCCTCCACCGATGGACGCAGCGCCAACGGGAGCGTCTGCTCGCGACCACGGGAGGAAGACTCAACGGCCAGGGCGCGGAGCTGCGCCGTCGGCTGATGCTCCGAGGCGAGCGCGCCATGCGCGTGCGTCAGGTCATCGCCACTGGCCTGACACTCGAAGGAGGAGACCCGCTCTTCGACGCCCGCCCCGTGTGGATGGCCAGCCCGCAGACGGTGGCGCAAATCTTCCCGCGCCAACCCATCTTCGACGTCGTCATCTTCGACGAGTCCTCCCAGTGCCGACTCGAGGAAGCCCTGCCCGTCCTCACCCGTGCAAAGCGCGTCGTCATCGCCGGAGACCCGAAGCAGCTTCCTCCCACGCGCTTCTTCGAGTCCGCCGTGGTGCAGAGCCAGGACACCGAGGCCGAAACGGAGCAGGGCCTCTTCGAGGACCAGCAGTCCGAAGTGGAAGACCTGCTCTCCGCCGCCCTCAACCTGGACATCGACCAGTGCTACCTCGACGTCCACTACCGCTCGCAGAACGCGGACCTCATCGCCTTCAGCAACGAGCACTTCTACGACAAGCGCCTCCAGGCCATCCCCGCGCATCCCTCGCACCGCGCACCCCACGCGCCCCTGCGACTGCTGCCCGTGGGCGGCACCTACGAGAAGCGAGTGAACCACACCGAGGCCCGCGCCGTGGGCCAGCTCGTGAAGGAGCTGCTCGCACGCGCTGAACCTCCGTCCATCGGCATCGCCTGCTTCAACCTCTCACAGCGCGACGCCATCACCGACGTCCTCGACGAGCTGGCGGCGGAGGACGCCACCTTCGCGGCCCGGCTCGCCACCGCGCGCACCCGCCGAGGCGCCGGCTCCTTCGAGGGCCTCTTCGTCAAGAACCTCGAAAACGTCCAGGGCGACGAGCGAGACCACCTCATCATCAGCACCACCTACGGACCGGACCGACAGGGCCGCTTCTACCGACGCTTCGGCCCGCTCGGCAGCGCGGGCGGAGGACGGCGCCTCAACGTGCTCGTCACCCGCGCCCGCCAGCAGGTGCACCTGGTCACCTCGATTCCACGCGACGCCTATACGGCCCTGCCTCCGGTGGAGGCCGGACGTCAGCCCAACGGAGGCTGGCTGCTCTTCGCCTATCTCCAGTTCGCGGAAGCCATCGCCCACGCCCACGCGGAGGACTCTCGCGAAGACGCCCTGCCCACGTCCGAGCCCTCCGCCCCACGAGAGCTCGTCGTGCGCGAGCGGGAGACCGACGCGGGCTCCACCTTCGCCCGCGCACTGGCGTCACATCTCGCGCGGCGTCACCTCATCTCCTCCGACGTGAACTGGGGCAACGACGGCTTCTGCGTGGACGTGGCCCTGCATCACCCCACCGTCCCAGGCGATGTCACCGTGGGACTGCTCTGCGACGGCACGCGCTACCCCAAGGCCGCCGACCGCGTGGAGTGGGACCTCTTCCGTACCGCCGTGCTGGAGGGCCAGGGTTGGAAGCTCGTCCGACTCTGGACGCCCCACTTCTTCAGGGACCCCGAGGGCGCCACCACCCACGTGCTCCAGACGGTGGGCGACCTCCTCATGCGCCAGCACACAGCGGCACAGGCCGTGGACACCTCCAGCAAGCGCGTCATGCACTGAGCCTCAGGGCGTCTTCGGCGTCGACTCCGGCAGCCACAAGATGCCCAGCTCCAACTCCAACGCCTCGAAGGGCTCGGCACGCACGCGCTCGTCCCCTGTGTACGTGCCCAGCTCCACCCAGCGACGGCCCTCCCGGCGGAACACCTCCAACGTCCGCGCCTTTGGGTCCACCAGCCAGACATGGCCCACGCCTTCTCGGGCGTAGATGCGCTTCTTCTTCACCCGGTCCAGCGCCCCCGTGGACGGAGAGAGCACCTCGCAGACCCAGTCCGGTGCCAGGGTGAAATACGGCACGTTCGGCATCTCCGGCATCCGCTCCCGACGCCAGCCCGCCAAGTCTGGCACCAGGACGTCCTGGCCGAAGTGCAGCTCCGGCTCCACCAGCAACCACCACCCTCCAGGTCCTCCTCGGCCCCGCTCGAAGGGCCCGTAAAGCTCGCCATACAGACGAGAATTCGCTCTCGCATGCGGGCTCGCCGGCCGAGGCATGGCGATGAGCTCCCCGTCGATTATCTGCCCGACCATGTGCTCCGGCAGTGCGAGCAGGTCCTCATATGTCGCCGGCCGCTTCGGTCCGTCACCCATTCCCTCGCTCCTCTCCCCTCTGACTTCCCACCCCTCCAACATCCCCGCCACCTCCCAAAGTGGAACCTCACCCCATACCGCGTGTCCACTCCTTCCTACTCAGGAGGTCTGACATTCGGCGGCCCACCCAAAGGCCCCCATGGACCTGCCATTCCATAGAAGGAAGAATGTCACCGCCCCATGCTTCCTTCTCGCTCTGGCCTTCTCGTCCTATCGCTCCTGCTCCTGTCCGTGCCCGCGTACGCGGACAACAACGCCGACGAGGCGGACATCGCCTTCGAGCTGGGAAACGACGCCTACGCCAAGGGCCAGTACACCGAAGCCCTGCGCTCCTACTTCACCAGCTACCGGCTGGTGCCCAACCGCAACGTGCTCTTCAACATCGCCCGCTGCTTCGAGGCGCTGGGCAAGTTCAACGAGGCGTACCGCTACTACAACGACCTGCTCACCGAGGACCTGCCCACGGAGGACGCCTCGGAGGTGTCGCGCTCGTTGGACCGGCTTCGCCCCAAGGTGGCGCTCGTCAAGGTCACCACCGTCCCCAAGGGCGCGGACGTCTACGTGGACCGCATGGACCTGGGCAGCCGGGGCCGCTCTCCGCAGACGCTCGCGCTGTCGCCGGGCCGTCACAAAATCATGGTGAAGAAGGACGGCTACCGTCCCACCGAGGCCACCGTCACCGTGGCGCGCGGTCGTGAGACGGAGCAGACCTTCGACCTGTTCCTCATCACCGGCGGCGTGGAGCTCACCGGGACCCCCGAGGGCGCCGAGGTGCGCGACGCCCCCAACGGCCCCGTCATCACCAAGCTGCCCGGTCGCGCCCGCCTGCCTCCCGGTCAGCGCATCCTCTACGTGCGCGCCCCCGGCTACTCCCCCGGCCAGTACGTGGTGGACGTGCCCGCCGATGGCAGCGTCCCGCTCTCCGTCGCGCTGCGCGTGCAGGACCGCCCCTCCGGCCGACTCGTCGTCACCGCCAACCGCGACGGCGCCACCGTGCGCGTGGACGGCAAGCCCGCGGGCTTCACCCCCACCGTCGTCACCCTCCCCGAAGGTGAGCACGCCTTGGAGGTCGAAAGCCGCGAGGTGCGCCCGCTGCGCCAGAAGGTGACCGTGGTCGCGGACCAGGAGGTGAAGGTCCACGCGGAGCTGCGCTACGCCCCCCCGCCCGTCCGCGCCGCATCCAAGAGCCTGGTCGCCGTGGACGACGCGCCCGCCTCCACCACCGTGCTCACCCAGGAGGAACTGCGCGCGTTCGGCTGGCGCACCCTCGCGGAGGCGCTCTCCGGCGTGCGCGGCTTCTACATCACCGACGACCGGACCTATACGTACCTGGGCGTGCGCGGCTTCTCGCCCCCGGGAGACCTCAACACCCGCGTCCTCATCCTCTGGGACGGCCACGCCATGAACGACGTGTGGGCCGGCCAGGGCTACGCCGCCCACGACCTCAACGTGGACCTGATGGAGGTCGAACGCATCGAAGTCGTGCGCGGCCCTGGCAGCGCCCTGTACGGCACCGGCGCCTTCTTCGCCGTCATCAACGTGGTGCCGCGCGAGTCATTGGGCCCGGACAACCACCTGGAAGTCACCGGCGCGGTGGGCGCGCTGAACACCACGCGCGGACACGTCACCGCCTCGTGGGAGGACGGCAATCGCTCCATCCTGGTGAGCGCCTCGGCGCTGACGGCCTCCGGCGCGGACACCACGCGGTTGCGGCGCCTGGACCCGTCGCTGGCGGACGTGCTCGTCAACGGCCTGGACGCGGAGCGGGCCGCCACCGGCTCCATGCGCGCCCGTCTGGGCGATGTGTCCTTCCAGGCACAGCTCAACGTCCGCTCGAAGGAGCTGCCCACCGCCCCCTACGGCACCGTGCCTGGCGCCGAGGGCAACACCGTGGAGGACCTGCGCGCCTTCGTCGAGGCCCGCTACGAGCGCGAGTTCACCGAGCGCTTCAGCCTGTCCGCGCGCGCCGCGTTCGACATCAGCCGCTACGAAGGCATCTACGTCTATCCGGAGGACGCCGGTGGCTCAAACAAGGAGGGCGGCGCGGCGGATTGGGTCAGCGGCGAGGTGCGCGCACGCGTGGGCATCTTCGAGGGCAACAGACTCACGCTCGGCGTGGAGGCCCAGGGACAGCTGAGCGTGCGGCAGACGGCGAGCAACGCCCCCCTGGACGAGAAGTCGCGCACCCTCTTGTCCGCGTATCTGCTCGACGAGTGGCGACTGCACCCGCGCCTGAGCCTCTCCGCGGGCCTGCGTCTGGACAAGTACCTGGACCTGGACACCACCCCCATCACCCCGCGACTGGCCCTCATCGCCCGTCCCTATGACGCGGGGCTCACCAAGCTGGTGGCCGGCAAGGCCTTCCGCGCGCCCAACGTCTACGAGCTCTACTACACGGACGGCATCACCCAGGCGCCCCCGGGCTCGCTGGAGCCGGAGACCATCACCACCTTCGAGTTGGAGCACTCGCACGACCTGACGGACGAGCTGCGCCTGTCGGTGGCCGGCTACCACAACCGCATCTCCAGCCTGGTGCAGCTGCGCACCGACGACGCCCCCTCCACCGAGTGTGGCGGCACCCCGTGTCTGCGCTTCGTCAATGACAGCGGCACCACGCTGGCGTGGGGCGCGGAGGCGGGCGTGCACTGGCAGCCGGGACGCTGGCTGCTGGTGGACGTGAGCTACTCGTACGTGAAGCTGCGCAACGCGGCGGACGTGGTGGCCTCCGCGTCACCCGCGCACCTGGTCTCCGGACGCCTGCTGATGCCGGTGGGCAACGGCGACATGCGGCTGGCCACCCAGGCCACCTACCAGAGCGCGCGCCCCACCGGCCCGGGTGGAGCCGACAGCGGTGAGGCGCTGCTCGTCGGCTTCGGGCTCTCCGGTGACTATGGCCCGCTGCGCTACTTCGCCGGCGTCCACAACCTGCTCGACTCCGAGTACCAGATTCCCGTGTCGGACGAGAATTCCATCGCCCCCGTGCCGCAGTACGGACGCACCTTCACCCTCCAGCTCACGGGAACGTTCTGACGCATGGGCGAGGCCGACTTCGAGTTCACCTTCATCCAGCCCGGGCACGCGCTCTACGAGGCGGAGCTGGAGCTGCGCTTCCGCGTGCTGCGCGAGCCTTTGGGCCACACGCGGGACGCGGTGAAGTTTCCCTTCGAGGCACAGAGCCTCCACCTGGTCGCCCACCAGGGTGACAGCGTGCTGGGGTGCGTCCTCTTCCACCCCGAGGACTCGCACGGTGGACGCCTCTTCCAGATGGCGGTGACGCCCCACCTGCAGGGTCAGCGCCTGGGTGCTCGACTGGTCCATGCGCTGGAAGCGGAGCTGGTGCGACGCGGCGTCACCCACGTCCACCTCCATGCACGGCAGGCGGTCGTCCCCTTCTACGAACGCCTGGGCTATTCCGTGTATGCGGAAGCGTTCACGGAAGTGGGGATTCCCCACCGACACATGGAGAAGTCACTCGCGACGTAGGCCGGGGCGGGTGCTCACCACTCGACACCGCCGAATGTCTTCGGGCACCCGGGCGGACCACCGCCCCGTTGCCCCCTGACCTCAACAGGCAGGGGATGCTGGTAACCTTTCGCGAGAGGTCAGCGGGCCAGCGACACCGAGGAGACATGATGAACGGAACGAACGACGGACGCGCCGCGCCCCCTTCCCACCGGGCCGGCCCCTCGGGGGGTCCTGGGGACAGCGAGCTGGATGACGAGGGCTCGCCAGCCGAGTCAGAGGAAGGCCGCGCGCCTCGGCGTCCGCCCATCCACGTCCTGGAGGACAACACGCTGCACACGCGGCTGACGCGTGACTTGGGCGTGCACTATCCCTTCGTCAGCGCGGGCATGGCCTTCGTGGCGCTGCCGCCGCTGGTCATCGCCGTGTCGGAGGCGGGAGGCATCGGCATGCTGGGCTCGGCACCGGAGCCCGCGCCCTTCCTGCGCTCGCGCATCCAGGCCATCCGCGCCGGCACGCAGCGCCCCTTCGGCGTGGACTTCATCCTCGACCGCGCGCGAGCGGGGGACTTCACCACGCGCGAGCACATCGACACGTGCATCGCCGAGCACGTACCGGTGGTCGCCTTCCACTGGGCCCTGCCGCCCGCGGACTGGGTGAGGGACCTGAGGGCCGCGGGGACGAAGGTCTGGGTGCAGGCGAGCTCGGTGGAGTTCGCGAAGGAAGCGCTGGCGCTGGGCGTGGACGGACTCATCGCACAGGGCCGACAGGCGGCGGGTTACAACCGGGGCACCACGCCCACGCTGAAGCTGGTGCGGGAGCTGCGCGCGCTGGTGGGTGAGCTGCCGTTGCTCGCCGCTGGTGGCATCGCGGATGGGCTGAGCGCGGCGCGCGCGCTGTTCCATGGCGCGGACGGCGTCTGGGTGGGCACGCGCATGGTGGCCTCCGTGGAGGCGTACGCGCACCCGGGCTACAAGCAGCGCGTGGTGGACGGAGACGCGCGCGACTCCGACTTCACCACCCTCTTCGGCCCCGAGTGGTCCGGGCCGCGTCAGCGCGTGCTGCGCAACCGCGTGGTGCGCGAGTGGGCGGGCCGCGAGGCACGTGCGCCGACGAACCCCACGGACTCCATTGGCACCACGCGGCTGTACCCGGGGCTGTCGGGTGGCGATGCGCTCTACACGATGCCGCGCTTCAGCGCCTTCGTGCCCACGCCCGACACGCAGGGTGACTTGGAGGAGATGGTGCTGCCCGCCAGCGGCTCCAGCATGGCGCGCATCGAGAGCGTGCTGCCCGCCGGTCAAATCGTCGTGGAGATGATGGAGGGCGCGCACCGGCTGCTGGCGAACCCGTACGAGTTGGAAGCGGACGCCGACGAGAACGACCGCTCCTGAGTCGAGGTGCCCGGCGGACGGTGCCCTGGTGCTCCGCCCGCCGCCATTCCCGCTGAAACGGGTGAAGCGGCCGGGGAAGTTGGAGTAGGAACCCACGGAAGACAGGTGGGTCCCATGACGATGACGACGACACAGGCGCGCTGGCGGCGCGTGGCGGTTTCGGGCTGGATGGCCCTCGCGCTGTGTGGCGGCGTGGCGGTGGCGCGGGCGGTGACTTCGGAGGTGAGGACGCCGTCGCGGCGACTGTCCGCCGAGGAGCGTGTCCTCGTGGGCCGGGCCGCCGCGGAGGCGGAGCCCCACTGGCGTCGGCGCTCGATGCACTCGTTCCCCGGAGACCACTGGTCCCAGGACGACGACTTCGGCGCATCGGAGCGAGGCTGGGTGATGAGCGAGGCGCGCAGGCGCGACGTGCCGGTGACGGACGTGTTCGACGCCATCGACACCGAGCTGCGCTCGGCGGCCCCCATCCTCCCGCCGCGCAAGGCCTCCGCCAGCCCGTGCAAGCCCCGTCCGTTCTACGACTGATGCCCGGCACGAACTCCACCCTCGCTTCGCGAGGCCACTGTCGGCCCGCGCTCGCCACGACCCTTCGCCGAGGCCCGAGGCCCGGCCCCGTCGTCTTCCCGCGAGGTCGCCGCCGCTCCGTGCCTGACTCCTTCTGCTCGCGTCCCTTGATGCCCGGCGCGTCCCCCGTCTTCTCGCGCATCGGCGCGCTCCCTCCCGAATGACGACCTCCTCCCACGGACTGCTCCGCGCCGCCCACCGCGCCGCCTCGCTCACGAGCGTGCGCCTGGCCCTCTTCGGCGTCCTCGCGCTCGCCGCGTGCTGGCATTCCCTGTCGCTCGCCGGAGGGATGAACGACTTCCGCGACTCGCACCTGCTCGACTCGTACGAGGACGCGGGCACGCGCAGCGTGACGCACTACGGACAACTGCCCTTGTGGAACCCCTGGTCTTGCGGTGGCCAGTACGCCCTGGGCAGTCCGCAGACGCGCGTCTTCGCGCCCACCGTGGTGCTGTCCTCCCTCGTGGGCCCGCGCCGCGCGGAGCCGATTCTGCTGTGGGTCTTCCTCGTGCTCGGCATGGAGGGCTTCTTCCACTACGCCCGACGGCGCGTGGGCTCCGCGACAGGCGCACTGGGCGCCGCGCCCCTCTTCGGGTTGATGGGCTTCACCGCCCTGTCCTGGTCCATCGGCTGGCTCAACTTCGCGGGCTTCCTCCTGCTGCCGTGGCTGCTCGTGGGCACGCGTCGCGTCGCGGAGGGGAAGCTGTCTGGCGTCGCGCTCGTGGGCGGCGTCTTCGCGCTGCTGCTCAGCTTCGGTGGCACCTACCCGGTGCCCATGGGCGCCCTCTTCGTCGCGCTGGAGACCGGACGCACGCTGTACGGGATGCGCGGCATGCCTCGACGGCGCGAGGCGCTGTGGGCCCTGGGCATCACCGCCTGCTTCACCCTGGCCGCATGTGCCTTCCGGCTCTGGCCGCTCATCGAGACGATGCGCTCCTCGCCGCGCGTCATGGCGGGCACGCCGGGCAACGCGCTCGTGCCGCTGACGAAGATGTTGCTCCAGCTCCCCGCGCGCGCAGGCTACAGCGACCCGGGCAACTTCTACTTCGCGCCCGCGGCCCTCCTGCTCGCGCTGCCCGCCCTCGCCCTCGCCCGACGCCGCGCGCTCTACCCCGCCGTCATGGCGGGCCTGTGCGCGTGGATGGCGGCGGGCTACTCGGCCACGCCCTCGCTGTTCGCGGGCCTGCGCACGCTCCCCATCTTCGAGACGTTCCGCTACCCCGAGCGCTTCCTCGTCCCCACCTGCTTCTTCCTCGCGGAGCTGGCCGCGCTGGGGCTCGCCGCGCTGCTCTCGCGCACGTGGCGCGCGCCCTCCCGGTGGACCTGGGCCGCCGTGGCCGCGTGCGCCGTGGCCATTTCCAGCTGGGGCTTGCAGCTTCGCGCCTTCGACAACCTCTCGCGCTGGGCGCAGATGACTGCGATGCCCGCGGAGCGGGAGCAGCCCTTCGCCCAGGCGCGCGGCAATCGCTGGTCGCAAGGACACCTGCTCGCGCTCAACCGGGGCTCCATCGCCTGTGGCGAGGCGTGGCCCGTGCCCATGTCCTCCAAGCTGCGCGGAGACTTGAGCCAGGAGGAGTATCTGGAGGAGCCCGGCGCGGGCACCGCGAAGCGCGTGGAGTGGACGCCCAACCGCGTGTCCATCGAAGTGGACGCGACGCGGCCCACCGTGCTGCTCGTCAACCAGAACTGGCACCCGGGCTGGAAGTCGTCGCAGGGCGAGGTCATCTCGCGTGACGGACTGCTCGGCGTGCGCGTGCCGCAAGGCCGCCAGCAGGTGGTGCTGAGCTTCCTGCCCCGCTCGGGACTCGGAGGCACGCTCGTGTCGGCGCTCGCGTGGGCCGGGCTCTCCTTCCTCATGTGGCGCGAGCGGCGCGGTCATCGGCTGCCGTGGCCCGGAGCGTTGGGCGTGTCCGCCGTGCCCCTCGCCGTGTGGGGTGTGCTCGCGATGGCGTGGCCTGAGCCCGTCGCGAAACCGGACCCGCGCAACGCGGATGGCTCGCCGTTGACGGTGGCGGCGCTTCCCCCCGAGGCGCGGCAGGTGAACGCGCGCTTCGATGTGCCCGTGGAGCTGGTGGCGGCGGAGGTGCCCGCGGAGCCGGACGCGGAAGGCATCACCCCCCTGGTGCTCCACTGGCGCACGACGGGGCCGGTGCCCCGCTCGGTGGGCATCTTCGTGCACGTGGTGTCGGCGGAGGGCCAGCGCATGGGCTCGGACCATCCGGTGCTGGGCGGCACCTGGTTCTTCGCGGATGCGCCTCGGGACACGCTGCTGCGCGACGCCTTCTCCCTCTCCACGCGGGGCTGGCGGCCCGGAACGTGGAACGTGCTGGTGGGCCTGTGGCACGCGGGCGGCGACCAGTCCCGCGTCGACGTGCTCGGCACGGACGGAGCACAGGTGTCCGAGGGCCGTGTGTACGTGGGGACGTTCACCGTTCCACGGAACGTCCGGGCCAATGAGTCTTCCGTGAACCCGTAGTCCGGGAGCCGACAGCGCGCCGAGACGCGCGACGCTCCCGGGGTTATGAAGCGCGCATGCGAATCCTGCACACCATGTTGCGCGTTGGGGACCTGGAGAAGTCGCTCGACTTCTACACGCGGGTCATCGGAATGAAGCTGCTGCGCCGCCACGACTATCCCGACGGGAAGTTCACCCTGGCCTTCGTGGGCTTCGGCCCCGAGGACACCCACCCCGCGCTGGAGCTGACGCACAACTGGGGCGTGGAGAAGTACGAGCTGGGCACGGCCTATGGCCACGTGGCGCTGGGCGTGCCGGACATCCGCGCGACGTGCGATGCGATTCGACAGGCCGGTGGCAAGGTGGTGCGCGAGCCCGGGCCGATGAAGCACGGCACCACCGTCATCGCCTTCGTCGAGGACCCGGACGGCTACCGCGTGGAGCTCATCCAGAAGGACACCTAGTCCCGTCGCCAGTTCGTCACCCGCACCGTGGCCGCGCCACCGTTCACCCGTGACGCGCCACGGGTGCGCTCCGCCCCTCCCCCCGGGCGCCTGGGTGACAACGAAGCCTGCGTCGCCCGTCGCGGGCCATTAAGGTGGCCACGTGAGCCCCAGCCCTTCCTTCCTCCCCAGCCACGAGCCCCCCAGCCGACCGCGCGACAGCGCCCTGCTCTTCCTCTCGCGCGGCATGGAGCTGCTCATCATCGAGCGGGAGGGCGCCATCAGCCTGCCCACCGGCTCCACGCTCCCCGAGTTCGCCTCGGCGGCCCACTACCTGGGCGTGCTGGACGGAGTGGACTGCTACGCCGCGCCCCTGCCTCGGGACTTCGCGCCGCCTGAGGGCACCACCCTCGTGCCCGCGCGCTCGCTCTACAAGCGACTGGACGAGGTGCGCTTCGCCATCGCCGGCCGCGCGCTCGCCATCGCCGAGTGGGACATCCAGCACCGCTTCTGCGGGCGCTGTGGCCAGCCCACGCAGCTGGTCTCCGGTGAGCGCGCCCGCCGCTGCACGGTGGACAACACACCCTTCTACCCGCGCATCTCCCCCGCGATGATTGTGCTCGTCACCAAGGGCGACACCATGTTGCTCGCGCGCAACTCCACCCTGCCGGAGCCCATGTTCAGCACGCTCGCGGGCTTCGTGGACGCGGGTGAGTCACTGGAGGAGTGCGTCGCGCGCGAGGTGAAGGAAGAGGTCAACATCGAGGTGAAGAACATCCGCTACTTCGGCTCGCAGCCCTGGCCCTTCGGGCGCTCGCTCATGGTGGGCTTCACCGCCGAGTACGCGGGGGGCGACATCCAGGTGGACGGCAAGGAAATCGCAGAGGCCCACTGGTTCCACCCCGACGAGCTGCCCCGCGTCCCGCCGCGCCTGAGCATCGCCCGGCACCTCATCGACGCCTTCATCGAGCGCGTGAAGGGCCCGACGCCCAGAGGCTGACAGCGACCGGGGGTGCCAATAAGCAGGCCCTGGCGCCATCGGCTAGCGTCCCTTCTTCCTTCGCGGGAGGGACCTGGATGAATCGCTTCGCACTGCGGGACCGCACAGACGGCCTCGATGCCCGGACGCAGCACGAGGACATCGTTCGCATCCTCGCCACCCAGGAGTTCCCCTGGGACATCACCCAGGCGCTCAGCTTCGCGCTGTTCCGCACCTACGCGGTGCCGAGCATCGGGATACTGCTGCACGAGACGGGGGAGTTCACCGAGCGCACCCAGAAGCGCTACGACGACACCGTGCTCATCCTCGACGCCATCCTCGAGCACGGCATCGCCAGCCCCGCCGGCCACAGCGCCTTCCGCCGGATGAACCAGATGCACGGCGCCTATGACATCTCCAACGAGGACATGCGCTACGTGCTCTCCACCTTCGTGGTGACCCCCGTGCGCTGGGTGGGCGAGTTCGGCTGGCGGCCCTTCACTCCGCACGAGGCGGAGGCGTGGACCCACTATTACCGCGCGGTGGGCCGCCACATGGGCATCCAGGACATTCCGGAGACCCACGCGGACTTCGTCGCGCTCATGGACGGCTATGAGGCGAAGCACTTCGCCTTCGATGCGCGCAGCCAGGCGGTGGCCGACTCCACGCTGGAGCTGCTCACCACCTTCCCGCCGTCCCACCTGGCGCCCAAGAAGCTCGTGAAGCTGTTCGCTCGCACGTTGATGGAGGACGCGCTGCTGGACGCGTTCCACTACGCGCGCCCCTCCGCGCTCACCCGGAAGGTGTTCCGCACCGCGCTCAAGCTGCGCGGGAAGTTCGTGCGCTACGCCCTGCCTCCGCGAGAGGTGCCCAGGTTCGGCCGCGAGAACTCCAGCGTGCGCACCTACCCGAAGGGCCACGTCGTCGAGCAACTCGGCACCTTCCCCAAGACCTGCCCCGTGCACCACCACCGCCCGGCCACGGCTTCGGAGGAAGAAGGACACGCCCCACGGGCCCAGGGGACGGGCGGCTCCTGAGCCCGGAAGGCCGCAAGTGCTCCAGATTCCACGGACTTCGCCTCGCCCGGGCCGCTTCCCGAGGCGACGGCCAGGGTCCGGGAATCCCGGGGCGCTCCCGGGACGTTGGCTCCGGATTGGGGTGACGGCTTGACCTCCCGGGCTGACTGGGGTTGAAGCGCCGCTCCCTTCGCCTCACGAAGAAGCCATGCCCGCCGCGCGTCCCCACATCGAGCCCCGCCTCGTTCCCACCGCTGACTCCGTGGTGGTGAAGGAGATCTACCTCTCTCTCCAGGGCGAGTCCTCGCACGCCGGCCTGCTGTGCGCCTTCATCCGCCTCACCGGCTGTCACCTGCGCTGCACCTACTGCGACAGCGAGTTCTCCTTCCACGGCGGCGCGCGTCGGAAGAACGCGGACGTCATCGAGGAAATCAAGGCGCTGCGCACCCCGCGCGTGGAAATCACCGGCGGCGAGCCCCTGCTCCAGCCCGGCGTCTACCCGCTGATGCAGTCGCTGCTCGACGAGGGTTTCACGGTGCTGCTGGAGACCAGCGGCGCCATCGACGTGCGGCTGGTGCCTCCGGCCGTGCACAAAATCGTCGACATGAAGACGCCCTCCTCGGGCGAGGCCGCGCGCAATGATTTGCGCAACTTCGCGTCGATGAACGCGAACGACGAGCTGAAGTTCGTCATCGGCTCGCGCGAGGACTACGACTGGTCCAAGGCCCTCATCGCCGAGCACCGGCTGGCCGAGAAGCCCTTCGCGCTGCTGTTCTCCACCGTGTTCGAAAAGCTCCACCCGCGCGAGCTGGCGGAGTGGACCATCGAGGACCGGCTCTCCGTCCGCTTCCAGCTCCAGATGCACAAGTACCTCTGGGAGCCGAACGCGCGCGGCGTCTGAAGCCCGCGTCAGACGCCAGGCGCCGCGAAGTACAGCCAGCCCCAGAGCAGCAGCCACGCGGACAGGAACCCCAGGGTCACCCAGCCGAGCACGGACGCGACCCGCGCGGGAACCTGTCCCTTCGAGGGGCTCTCCCCCCGGCGGATGCGCCCCGCCTCCCGCATCCCCAGCACCACGCTGCCCACGCCCGCCACCAGCGGCGGCAGCGGCATCGCCAGGGTACACGGCAAGACCAACAGTCCCAGCACCCCGAGCCCCAGCGCGCCCCAGGCCGCCCGCGACGCGGGCCCGTCCTTGCGCCGCAACGACACACACGGCTCGCAGAAGGCGGACTCGCCGAAGAGCTCCAGACACTCCCCGCACAGGAAGCTTCCGCAGCGCGTACAGGTGGCCACCGCGGAGACCTCCGCGTGGCGCGCGCACAGGGCGGCCGTGCTTTCCACCGTCACCACGACACCCTGGCGTCGGGCGAGCGCACGGCGAAGCGACGCCTCAGAAGCCCGGCGGAGGAACGCGCGCCGTCAGCGCCGTCAGCGCGTGCGAGCCCAGGCCCAGGAACACGGCCGACAGCACCGTGCAGGACACGAAGCCCGCGACGATGAGCCCCTTGTGCCGGTGCTCGAACTGGCTGAACGCGTAGAAGAACGCGTAGCAGGGGATGAGCAGCACCATCACTCCCGTGCCCACGCTGCGGCGGAAGGCATGGACGATGAGGAAGGCGGCGCACACCAGGGCGACGAGACTGGACAGGATGGCGAGCGGGAGCAGCGGCACGCCCTCCCCTTAACACGTTCCACCCCTGGCCAGGGCGTCGTGCACATACTAAGCACGGCCTGTCGTCCCCCTGCCGAGGTGATTGCGCATGAACGCCGCCAAGACACTGCTCAACTTCGTCCTCGCGGGTACCCTGCTGGGCATCCTCGTCGCGTCCTGGGCCGGTCCCCACTTCATCGGCTGGTACAACGAGACGCCCCTGGCGACCCAGACGATGTGCAACCTGCCCCAGGTGGTCCGCAACGTCAGCTCGGACCTGCTCACCTGGCAGACCATTGGCGCCGGCATCGGCGCCGCCGCCTTCCTGGCGCTGGGCATCCTCTTCACCCTCCGCGGCAACCGGAAGGCCCGCGAGCAGGAGGCCCAGACGCCGCCTCCGGCCGCACCGTCCCAGACCGCGCCCTGAAGGGACCTTCCCGGCCGACTACGGCACGCGCACCAGCACGGAAGGCGTCGTGCCCAGCACGCCGCCGCCCCCGCTGTCCATCACGTTGACCTGCAGCAGGAAGTGCGTCGGCTCCTTCACGCCCTCCGGAGCCGTCCAGGTCGGGGTGCGCGAGTGGGAGTCGCTGAAGTGACCCGCGGGCTCCGCGGGGTTCTGCGTCCAGACGTACTCCATCTCGTCACCATCGGGGTCCTGCACCTCGAACACGAGCTGCACGACGCCCCCGGGCTCCACCGTCTTCGGGCTCGGAATCGGCCCCGCACTGACATCCGGTGGATGGTTGACCACCCGGCCACACCCCAGGGCCAAGATGACCAGTGCGGCGAAGACTCCTGAAAGCGACCGAAGCATGGACTGCCCCCTGTGAAGAATGGTCCCACGGTAACGCGCGACACCGCGTTCGGGTATCGAGGGACCCGACACAAAAGACCCGGATTCCAGGATGATGACAGATGGCGGCGCGAAGGGTCGCCCACCAACGGTCATCCCCGCACGCCGGTATGACGAGGGAACCGGCTCAGCGTCCGCGGCGTCGCGGGGGCCGAGCGGCGGACACGAGCAGCAGCTTGTCGCCCCGGGTGAGGCGTTTGATGGCGGCCTCCCGTCGCAGGGCGGCGCCGCGGTCCTCGGCGGCCTCGCTCCAGACGAGGGTGACGGGCAATCGCGCCCGGGTGTAGGCCGCGCCGCGTCCGCGTCCGTGAGTGGCCACGCGCCGTTCCAGGTCATTGGTGGCGCCAGTGTAGAGCGAGCCGTCTCGGCAACGCAGCATGTAGACAGTCCAGCGGGGAAGGTCGTCCGGCACGGGGGGCGGCATTGTACCGCTCCCACGGCCTGCCCGCCGCATCAGGTCGCCGGACGCATCCGCCCCCCACGCCGCAGGCAGAAGCGCGGCAGGCGCAGGGACAGTCGCCTCCTTCCGCCCGGCAGCCCTACCCGCGCCATGACCTCCGACACGGGCGCCAGCGGATCTCCCCAGGCCGCGAGGATGTGCGCCTCACTCACCAGCCCCAGCAAGCCTCCCCCTTCCCCCACCACGCCCAACAGCTGCACCTGGTGCCGCTCCATCACTCTCAGGGCACGCAGGAGGGTGTCTGTGGGAAAAACGGTGGCGATGAAGGACGACAAAGCTTCCTTGATTGCCCTGTTTTGCCGCATCCAGTTTCCTCCGGACCGTTATACCTACATCTCCTTGCAACGGCCCTGCCGGCAGGGATGACCACCCAGCAATGGACACGGCAACGGGCGGCGGACCGGCTTAGAGTGGGGGGGTGACACGGAGACAGGTGGCGCGGCTGGGGCGGATGGCGGACCTCTTCTCGCGGACGATGAGCCGGGGAAAAGAGGGGTTGCTGACGCTGACGTTCCGCCCGGACGAGCTGTACCGGGTGCCCACGGACGACGGCGCGGCCATCGCCATGGGGCGCTACCACGCTCGGGGAGAGCGCCGGTACGCGGAGCCCGTCATCCTCTGCCACGGGCTGGGCGCCAACCGCTTCCACCTGGACTTCGACGAGCACTACAGCATGGCGCGCTACCTGGCGCGGGCGGGCTTCGAGACGTGGGTGCTGGAGCTGCGCGGGCGGGGGCTGGCGGGCGACTGCTCGGACTTCAACTTCGACGACCAGGCGGAGCACGACGTGCGCACCGCCCTGCGCACCGTGGTGTCCACGGGGGCGAAGGAAGTGCTCTGGGTGGGGCATTCCAAGGGTGGCCTCACGCTGTACGCCCACCTGGCCAAGAACCCGCAGGCCCCGGTGCGGGCCGCGGCGATTCTGGGCAGCCCCTTCACCTTCGCGGTGCAACCGGGGCTTCGCACCTTCATCCAGCGCGTGGAGCCGCTCTTGCGGCTGAAGGTCATCCCCACCGGCCGAGTCACCAGCATCGCGCTGCTGGGCGCGCCGCCGGGCCCGCTGAGCCGGTACATGATGCTGGCGGAGAACATGGAGCCGGAGGTCGTGCGGCGCGCGCTGGCCAACGTGCCGGCCAACATCTCCGGCGGCGTGGGCCGCCAGTTCGCCCGCTGGATTTCCACCAACCGCTTCACCACGTACGACGGGGGCTTCGACTACCGCGAGTCCCTGGCGGGGGTGAAGATTCCCGTCCTGCTCCTGGCGGGCAGCAAGGACCTCCTGGCCCCGCCCATGTCGGTGGCGCGGGCGAAGGAGGCGCTGGGGGGCCCGGTGAAGTTCCTCGTGGCCGGGCGAGGGCACGGCTTCGGCGCGGACTACGGGCATGCCGACCTGGTGCTGGGCCGCCGGGCACCGGACGAAATCTTCCCCCTGGTGGAGGCGTTCCTCTCCGCGCACGCCACCCGGCCGTGAGACGGCACACAGGCGACGGGACTCCGGGTTGTCCGGGCCCCCTTGGCGTGCTACCCGGAAGCCCCTCCCCATGAGTCTGTCCCCCCGCCTCCTCACCCTCGCCCTGCTGGCGCCCGCCGCGTGCGGGAAGGCCCCGGGCGAGGTGCCCGCCGGGCAGGCGGTGATGGACCTGCGCCACACGCGACGGACGGACGGACGGGCGGTGGCGCGCTGGAGCGGCGATGCCGTGACGGCGGAGGAGCTGACCGAGCGCTTCCTGGAGATGAGCCCCGCGCTGCGCGAGCGCTACGTGGAGCCCCGCGCCCGGCGTGAGTACGTGGAGTCGCTGGCCCGGTTTGATTTGCTGGTGCGCGACGCGCTCGCCCAGGGACTCCAGGACGACCCCGAGGTGGTGGAGGCCACGCGGCGCGCGCTGGTGGGCCGGCTGATGCGCTCGCGACTGGAAGAGGCGCGAGTGACTGTCACCGACGCGGAGCTGGCGGAAGCCTATGCCGCGCGCAAGGACGACTTCGTGCGCCCGGAGGCCCTGCGCCTGTCCCATGTCTTCCTCGCCGCGCCGCGGGCCGATGCCGCCCGGGAGAGCGCCGCGAAGGGTGAGGCACAGGCCCTGCTCGCCCAGGCGAAGGCGCTTCCGGCGGAGGACTTCGGGGGCTTCGGGAAGCTGGCGCGCGAGCACAGCCAGGAGCCGCGCACCGCGCCGCTGGATGGCGACATGCGCTTTCTCTCCGACGAGGCGCTCGCGCGCGAGTACGGAGCCGAGGTCGCCCAGGCCGCTCGCGCCCTGAAGACCGAGGGCGAGCTGAGCGGTGTGGTGCGGACCGACACGGGGCTCCACGTGCTCAAGCTGCGCGCGCGCAGGCCCGCGCTGGACCTCTCGCTGGACGACGTGCGCGAGGAGTTGCGCGTGCGCCTGGAAGGCGAGAAGCGCACCCGCGCGTGGGGCGAGTACCTGGCGCGCGTGGAGAAGCAGTTGTCGCTGTCGGTCGACACGGACGCGCTGGCCCGGGTGCCAGTGGACGTCCAGGCCCCCATGCGCAAGCCGTCGAGCCCGCTGCCGGGCACGGTGCCCGCGCCATGAGGGCCCGCTTGCCAGCTTGGGGGGCCATCCCCACCTTTGGGAGTCGCCCCCACCCTTCCCCCAGGACTCCGCGCATGCGTCTTTCTCCCACCCGCGCTCCCCTGCTGTCCCTGGTGCTCGCCCTGGCGCTGAGTCAGGGGTGCAACACGCCCGTCAAACTGACGCCCGACGACACGGTGGTGGCCACCGTGAATGGCGAGGTCCTCTCCCGCGTGGACTTCGAGCAGGAGCTGGGCCGGGAGCTGGCCTCCACGGAGGCCTCCCAGCGCACGCCGGAGGAAATCGAGCCCTTCAAGCGCACGCTGCTGGACACGTACATCCACCGGATGCTGCTGCTCCAGGCGGCGCGGAAGAACAACGTCACCGTCACCCCGGAAGAGGTGGACCGGGGCGTGCTGCGGCTGTCGGGCGACTACCCGGCGGGCAACTTCAACGAGGTGCTCGCCCAGGGCCAGCTGTCCATGTCGGAGCTGCGCGCGCGCGAGGCCAGCCGGCTGACCATCGAAAAGCTCTTCGCCAGCCACGTCTACGCCCGCGTGGGGGTGACGGAGGAGGAGCTGCGCGCGTACTACGCGGCGCACGAGGCCGAGCTGAACGAGAGCGAGCAGGTGCACGCCGCGCAAATCGTGGTGAAGGGCCTGGACGAGGCCCGGCGGCTCCAGACGCAGCTCAAGTCGGGCAAGAAGTTCTCGGACCTGGCGCGCAGGTACTCGCTGAGCGCGGACGCCAAGGTGGGGGGCGACCTGGGGTTCTTCCCCCGAGGACAGATGCCGCCCGCCTTCGACGAAGTGGTATTCAAGCTCGGGGTCGGGCAGGTTTCGGACGTGGTGTCCACCGAGTACGGCTACCACCTGTTCAAGGTGCTGGAGCGCAAGCCCGCGCGGAAGCGGGACTTCGCCGAGGCGCGTCAGTGGGTGGAAGCGAAGTTGATGGAGCAGAAGCGCACGGAGGCGCAGGACGCCTTCGAGAAGGAACTGCGGGACAAGGCGCAGGTCCAGGTGAATGAGACCACGCTGCAGGCCATCCGCGGACAGCCCGCGGCACTCCCGCAGGCAGCGAAGTGACGGAATCGTGGGCCCGGCGGACTGTTGGACGGGCCCGGTGTGGTGCGGAAGGATGCACGGAATGAAGAAGCTGGTGGCATTCGTCGCTGCGGCGGCGCTCCTGGGGGGCGCCACGTCGGCGCGCGCGGAGCTGGTGGACAAGGTGGCCGCGGTGGTGAACCGCGACGTCATCGCACTGTCGGAGGTTCAGCAGCGCGCGGCGCCGGAGGTGTCGCGCCTCAATGACCCCGACCCGCGCAAGCGCGCCGAGCAGCGCGCGCAGCTCATGAAGACGGCGCTCGACACCCTCATCGGCGAGAAGCTGATGGAGGCCGAAATCACGGAGATGGGCATCTCCGCGACCGAGGGCGAGGTGGACGAGCTCGTCAATGACGTGCGCAAGCAGAACAACATCACGGACCCGGCGCAGTTCGAGCAGGTGCTCGTCGCCGAGGGCCTGACGATGACCACGTACCGGGACATGCTGCGCAAGCGCATCCTCCGGGACCGGCTCCTGCGCATGAAGGTGGGCCCCAAGGTGAAGGTCACCGAGGAGGACCTCAAGGCCGCCTACAACCAGTACGCCCGCGCGGAGAGCGAGGACATGGAAGTCCACGCGCGCCACATCCTGGTCGCCGTGGACCCGAAGGCCACCGAGGAGCAGGTGGCCGCCGCGCGCAAGAAGGCGGAGGGCATTGCCCAGGAGGCCCGTCGCGAGGGCATGGACTTCTCCGCCCTGGCGCGCGCGCGCAGCGAGGGCCCCAGCGCCGCGGATGGCGGAGATTTGGGCTGGTTCAAGCGCGGCGTCATGGTGCAGGCGTTCGAGAAGGTCGCCTTCAACCTCAAGGATGGCGACGTCAGCGAGCCGGTGCGCACCAACTTCGGCTGGCACATCCTGAAGGTGGAGGAGCGCCGCTCCGTCGCCGCGACGACGTACGAGGAGATGCGTCCGAAGCTGGAGGGGAAGCTGCTCCAGGAGAAGACGGACAAGTTCCTGGACCAGTACGTCACGGAGCTGAAGCAGAAGGCCAGCATCGACGTGAAGATGTAGCCTGTCGTCCCCACGCGGGGGATGCTCGCCACCGTGAGCCTCCCCCTCGTCGGTATCTCCCTGGGTGATGTGTCGGGCATCGGGCCGGAGGTGACGGCCGCGGCCCTGGCGCTCCCCGCCGTGCGTCGCGCGCTCATCCCCGTCGTCTTCGGGGATGGGCCCACGCTGGAGCGCTTCCCCTTCTTCCGCCGCCATGCGCGCGTGGAGCCCTCCGCCCTGGGCCGCGTCGAGTCCCCCACCGTGGTGGTCGTGACTCAGTTGGCGGCCAAGGACCGCGTCCCGGGCAAGCCCTCGCGCGAGGGAGGCCGCGCGCAGTACGCGTACGTGACGGCGGCGATTGACGCCATGCGCGCGGGACACGTGGACGCGCTGTGCACTGCGCCGGTGTCCAAGGAGGGGATTTCGCGCGCGGGCATTCCCTTCATGGGCCACACCGAGGTGCTGGCGGAGGCCTTTGGCGTGGACGTCATGATGATGATGGACGGGCCGCGCGTGCGCATCGCCCTGGCCACCAACCACGTCCCCATCTCCGCGCTGTCCAAGCTGCTCACCGTGGAGGGCCTCACCGCGCGGCTCAAGCTCTTGTCACGCAGCCTCGCGCCCGTGGTGGTGGGACGCAGGCCTCGCATCGCCGTGCTCGGGCTGAATCCTCACGCGGGCGAAGGGGGCCTGTTGGGGCGCGAGGAGGTGGAGGTGATTGGTCCCGCCATCCGCAAGGCGCGCGCGGCGAAAGTCGATGCACACGGGCCGATTCCGGCGGACGGCCTCTTCGCGAGACCCGATGAAGTGGGCGCGCGGTACGACGCGGTGCTGGCGATGTACCACGACCAGGGACTCATCCCCGCGAAGGCGCTCGACTTCGAGCGCACCGTCAACGTGACGCTGGGACTGCCGGTGCCGCGCACCTCGCCGGACCACGGCACGGCCTACGCGATTGCCGGCAAGGGGCAGGCGAGCTGCGTGCCCATGGCGGAGGCGCTGCTCAAGGCCGCGCAGCTCGCTCGGCCTCCCGCGCGAGGTGGTCGGCCAGGTCCTCGCCGTCCTTCTCCGCGTCGATGAGCTTCACCTCGGAGCCCACGCCGCTCGGAGGAATCACCAGCACGCTGACCTTGTCGAGCGGGCATTCGCCCAGACAGCCCGAGGAGAACACGCGGGTGCTCGGTCCCAGGCCCCGCGCGGCCACGGCTTCCCGGATGCGGCGCGGCAGATCCACGCCCCCCAGGCGAGGGTCCAGGCGCACCGAGCAGTTGTGGCAGACGTGCAGCTCGGTTGGCTGGGAGTCCGGTGCGGCCTCGGGTGGAGGGGGTGTGCGCATCGCCTGGAAACATAAGGCGGATGAGACTCCGCCGCCGTAAGCTGGAGCGCGGGTGCCGAGGGGCGCCCACACCCGGAAAGACGACGTCACCCTCCTGGATCCGCGTTGAACCTCAGGTTCCTGGCGAGTTCCTTCCACGGCCCATGCACGGGTGAGGGCCGACCTTGAGGGACTTTTCGATGGGAATCAGAAACACGAGTCGCAGGTCATGAAGGCGCCTTTCGGCAGAGACCTGACGACAGGCAGCATCCCCCGACACCTGGTGGCCTTCTCCATCCCGATGTTGATGGGGAGCTTCCTTCAAACGGCATACAGCTTCATCAACGCCATCTGGGTGGGCCGGTTCCTGGGCACCGAGGCGCTGGCGGTGGTGACGGTGAGCTTCCCCGTCGTCTTCGTCCTGTTCTCCATCGGCATGGGCCTCACCATGGCGACGAGCATCCTGGTGTCGCAGAACTACGGCGCCCGGAGGATGGACGAGCTGCGCAAGGTGGTCGACAGCTCCACGGTGCTCATCTACTCGCTGGGCGTGGTGCTCACGCTGCTGGGCGAGTGGCTGGCGCCGACCATCCTCACGCTGATGGACACGCCGCCGGAAATCCATGCGGAGTCCGTCAGCTACCTGCGCATCTTCCTGTTGTCGATGCCCCTGGGCTTCGGATTGTTCCTCACGCGCAGCCTGCTGCAGGGCGTGGGTGACTCGAAGACGCCGCTGTATTTCCAGGCGGGCTCCGTCCTGCTCACCACGGTGCTGGACCCGGTGCTGATGTTCGGCTGGCTCGGGTTGCCCAAGCTGGGATTGAACGGCACGGCCTGGGCCACGGTGGTATCGCAGCTGCTGGCGCTCATCACGCTGCTCATCTATCTGCGCATGAAGGATGTCCCCGTCGCGCCGCGCAGGCCACGGCTGGCGCACCTGGGGCCCACCACCTGGAAGACGCTGCGCATCGGCGTGCCGGCCGCTGTGCAGCAGTCGCTCGTGTCCATCGGCATGGTGTTCGTGACGGGACTGGTCAACGGCTTCGGCGAGGTGTCCACGGCGGCGTTCGGCGCGGCCTCGCGCATCGACCAGATTGCCTTCATGCCAGCGATGACGTTCGGCATGGCCGTGTCCACGCTGGCCGGACAGAACCTGGGGGCGGGCCGTTACGACCGCGTGCAGGAGATCTTCAAGTGGGGGTGCCTGTTCAGCGGAGGCATCACCCTGGTCATCTCGGCGGTGGCCGTGTCGTTCCCGGAGGCGCTGCTGCGCATCTTCGTCTCGGACCCGGCGGTCATCGGGCCGGGCGTCACGTACCTGCACATCGTGGGAGGGACGTACGTCCTGTTCGCGCTCATCTTCGTGAGCAACGGCATCATCAACGGCGCGGGACGCACGTTGATGACGACGATTTTCTCGCTGGTGAGCCTCTGGGTGGTGCGGGTGCCGGTGGCGTACTGGCTGTCGCGCCGCATGGGCAGCGTGACGGGTGTGTGGATTGCGATGGCCTTGAGCTTCGGCGTGTCGCTGGTGGTCAGCATGGCCTACTACTTCTCCGGCCGGTGGCGGCGCCCCCTGGTCAAGAAGGCGCCCGAGGGCCCCACCACGCCCAACCCGGGCGACGTCTTCGGACACGAGACAGGCGAGGCCTGAGCGGCCCCGCCCTCTTGGGCTAGAAGACGAACGGGAAGCGGATGGGCTCCTGCATGCGGACCGTGTGCACGGGGAACTTCCAGCCGCGCACCACGCCCTCGATGCAGCCGGCGAGCGGCGTGGCGCGCAGCGCCTGCGTGTCCATGGCGACGCTCGTCGCCTCACCGCTCGGCAACACGGACCAGCGCACCACGAAGCGCCCGTCCTTCTGCACCGACGTGTCCGCGGCATGCTGGCGCAGGCACGCGGTGATGGCGGGCTGATTGGAGACCACCACCTGCTTCACGTCCTCGGGCGTGAGGTGCTCCTTCGCGTCGAGCGCGGGCGGGACGTACACGGTCCGCGCGACGGTGGACTCGGAGGCGGCGCGCTCCTCGCCGTCTTCGGTGAAGCCGAGCTCTCGCGCGAACTCCTCGTCCAGCTCCGACTCGGTGCTGGTCGCGCCATCGGGGTCGTCCGTGGTGTCCGCCGGAGCGGAGGTCGTCTGCTCGTCGGAGTCGGGCTCCTCGAAGGTCATCTCCATCACCGCGCCCGAGGAGGCCTCCGCGACACTCTGGGTGGGAGTCGTGCTCACGGGAGCGCGAGTCGTGGGCGCGCTCTCGGTTCGGATGCTCCGCTCGCCGGACTTCACAGCCAGGGTGTCACGGCGGGCCATCAGGTCCGCGCCGCTCGGGACCGAGAAGGACGTGAGGGCGCGAGCCGGGTCCGTGGACGCACCTTGCGCGTGCAGCCCGTTCGCGATGTCGCTGATGCTTCCGGGAGGGGCCCAGACGTAGGGGCCCATGTACCGAGGGGCGACGGGGTTCATCGCGTTGGTATCGGCCACACCCGGGAAGGCCGTGCCCGCCATGAGGCCAGGAATGGCCCAGTACCCCATGGCAACCGAAGAACCCGTCTGGCCGAACTGCCACGAAGCGCTCGCGCTGTTGAGCTGGCCCGAGACGTTCGCGCCGACCAGCGCGCCTGCGTTGCCCACGCCATTGAGTTGGCCCGAGGTGTTCGCGTCGACCAGCGCGCCTGCGTTGCCCACGCCGTTGAGTTGGCCCGAGGCGTTCGCGCCGACCAGCGCCCCCGTGCTGTTCGCACTGTTGAGCTGACCCGAGGCGTTCGCGCCGACCAGCGCCCCCGAGTTGCTCGCGCGGTTGAGCTGGCCCACGGAGCCGACGCTGCCGTCGGATCCCGCCACCCCTTGCCGCGCCGAAGCACCCAGGGCTCCCTGATGCGCCGAGGTACCCGCGACGCCATTCACCGAAGGGGAACTCGCGCCTTGCTCCCAGAAGCGCACGCTCGCGACCACGAGCATGCCCGCCGCGACCACGCCCACCGCCGCGACGCCGAGCAGGACGCCAGACACCACGTCGCGGCCTCGACTCGACGCCGTCGGCGCCGCCACGGGGCCACCCCAGGCGTGCTGCTGCCCTGGCGCCATGGAGCCGTCCCAGGCGTGCTGCTGCCCGGGCGCCATCGGGCCGCTCCACTGCTGCGCGGGCGGGACCATGGGAATACCCCAGGGTTGCTGCTGAAGATTGAGCGGACCCTGCACCTCGCTCACGGTGTTCTTCCGCGGCGTCGCCTGCGTGGACGAACCACCGCGAGCCGTCTTGACCGGAACCACCTTGGAGTGCCCCCACGGCAGACGCACCGCCTCCGCGACTGGCACCTCCGGATTCGCGCGCATCCACTCCGGAATCACCACGGGCGCGGACTCGGACACGGACTCACCAGGCTCCGCGTCGGAGAACGCGGGCCGAGGCGACTCGGAGATCCACCGCGTCTCCTCTTCCGCGAGGTCCAGCAGCGCGCGCATGTCCTCCGCGGCTTCGCGCGTGGGCGTGAGCGCTGCATCACCGTCGCCGTCGACTTCCGGCTCCATGGCGAGCTCTCGGTCCAGATATGCGTCGAGGTCGCAGTCCAGCGCCTCCGTCACACTCAGTGCCTCACCCGACTGCTCGTGCTCACAGCCATTCGCCTCGGGATGATTCATGCCCCGCGTACGGAACTGTTCGTCGCCTCCTGACAGAAGCTCGCCCACACACCCTCCCCTCAACCGCGCAGCCATTCCCGCGCCAGGGCTCGCAACGTAGGGACGCGTCCCGCTCACGCCAGCGTGACTGTCTCGCGCAAGACGTTTCTTCGCCGTGGCACGCGTTCGCTGTCCGCTGTCTCACCGCTCACGCGCGAAATACGGCGCCGCGCCACTCCTGCGCACCGACACCGCACGACGCGTGGCCACCTCACCAGCGACAACGCGCGCGGCCCACGTCGAGCACGCGCGCGAACACACCCGCTCCAGCGACTACCAGCGCTCCTCGTCGGACTTCGGAGCCATGGGCCACGCGGGCGCGGGGACACCGTTCACTGAAACTCCGCCGTGCATGAACGTGGGCGCGCCCTGAAGGAACTCCGCCGGGAAATCGAGCGTCGGCTTGGACGCGTCATCCAACGCCTTCACCTGCTCCGGCTTCAGCGTCACCTCCAGCGCACCCAGGTTGTTGTCGAGCTGCTCCAGCGTGCGCGCACCCAGGATGGTGGACGTCACACCGGGCCGCCCCTGCACCCACGCCAGCGCCACACGCGCCACCGTGGTGCCCTGCTCTTTCGCTATGCGCTGAAGCACGTCGATGAGCTTGTACGTCTTCTCCGTCAGCGAGTTCTCCGCCCACGCCCCCCGGTCCGCCTTCACCTTCCCCGCGTTCTCCCGCGTGTACTTTCCACTGAGCACGCCACTCTTCAGCGGCGACCACGGCGTCACCCCCAACCCCAGCTCCCGAGCCATGGGCACCAGCTCCCCCTCCACCGTCCGCTCCAACAACGAGTACTCGATTTGCAACGCCACCAGCGGAGCCCAGCCCCGGAAGTGCGCCGTCACCTGCGCCTGCGCCACCTTCCAGGCCGGTGTATCCGAGATACCGATGTAACGGACCTTCCCGGAGCGCACCAGGTCGTCGAGCCCGCGCATCGTCTCCTCGATGGGCGTATTCACATCCCAGCAGTGCATCCAGTACAGGTCGATGTAGCTCGTCTGGAGTCGGCGCAGCGACTCCTCGCACTGCGCCATCAACGACTTGCGTCCCGCGCCACCACCATTCGGGTCCCCCGGGAAGAGGCTGCTGAAGAACTTGGTCGCAATCACCACCCTGTCCCGCCTGCTCGGATACCGGCCCAGGTGGTCACCGATGATTTTCTCCGAGTGCCCTCGCGTGTATGCATTCGCCGTGTCGAGGAAGTTGCCGCCCCGCTCGAGGAAGCGGTCCAGGATGGCATTCGACGCCTCGACGCTGCTGCCCCAACCCAGGTCGGTACCGAAGGTCATCGTGCCCAGACACAGCGGGCTGACCCGCAGACCCGAACGGCCCAGCGTGACGTACTCATTCAGTGACATGGAGGACTCCCAAGGGAAGACGAAGGCATCCCTCACCGCCGGAGGTGGAGTCTCGACGCGCAGACGCGGGCAGGGGGGCGTGGACTATCGCGTCCATGGGAGCCGCCGCCACTCGGACGCGAGGCGTTTGACGAACAGCAAACGCCTCTGTCTGGCTTCCCCCGGAAGAACATGCTCAAACGCGGCCCGTGTCCCCACGCCACGCCTTCATCGCCCTCGTCGCGCTGATGACCGCCTGTGCTCGCGACCCTGGCGCCCTCAGGAGCCCACCGCCCATGACGCCCCACACCCCCTCCCAGACGGAGGACGTCCGCGCCCTCCTGGCACTCGAGGAGTCCATCGTCCGCGCCATCCAGGCCCGCGACACCCAGGCCCTGAAGGGCTTGATGGCGGAGGACCTCGTCTTTCGCGGCGTGGGCGACGTGGAGACGGACCGCACGGCGTTCCTCGCCAACATCGCCGCCATCCCCGGCACCCTCCTCTCTGTCGAAACCGAGACGGTGCGCGCGCACGTCTTCGGCGACACCGGCGTGCTCACCGGCACCCAGCGGGCCCGCGTGCGACTGCCCGATGGAACCGAAGTCTCCGACGTGGGGCACTTCACCGACGTGTGCCAGCGTCGCGAGGGCCGCTGGTGGGTCGTCCTCGCGCACAGCCTCCCCGCACCGCCCACCCAGGCCACGCCCGACTGACCCCAGGGCCCCACCCACACCTCCCCGTCGGGCGACCCGTGGCCGCACGAAAAATCGCGCGCCACCGGACACCGAGTGTCCTTTGCTGATACACTGAGTCCCACGGGGGTACTCAGCATGCCGCTCAATCGCGGTGAACGCCGGTGGACACTGCCGGCGCGGAACGCAGACTGGCTCGTCGTCTCGTCCGTCGACACCGACGCGAAAGAGCGCCGCCCGCGAGTGCCGGACGTGTTCGTCACGTCATCCCTGGACCGGTGGCTGTCCACCCCTTCGGCGCGCACGCTGTATGGCATCTACGAAGCGCTCGGCGGCAGCAGCCCCTTCGGCCTGACGGGCCTGGAGCGCTCCCGCTACGAGCAACGCCTCAAGCAGCGCCTCTCGGACGCCTTCACGCGCGGAGAGCTCGTCGCGCTCGAGGTGGCCCGCCCGAAGAGCGTGCCAGCGCCCTGGACGGCCAGACCCGAGGCCAAGGCCGACGAGGCCGTGGTGGAGGAGATGACCTGGCTGGCCATCGAGCTCAAGGACGAGGCGGGAAAGCCCGTCCCCAACGCGCGCTACGTCGTGAGCCTGCCCGACGGCAGCACGCGCGAAGGCACCCTCAACTCCAATGGCTACGCCCGCGTGGAGGGCGTCAATCCCGGCGAGTGCCAGGTCACCTTTCCCGAACTGGATGGCCAGAGCTGGAGCTGAACACCACCGCGAAGCTCAGGGACGACGCGGCCCAGGAGCGGACGAGGACATCCCCAGCGGTCTCTGGGGCAACAGCTTGAAGAGGAAGGCCAGGAGCGCCTCGAAATGGTCACCCTTGCGGAAGACGGCATCCACCGGCATGTCGATGGCGCTGTCGGCGCCGGTGACGAAGACCACCTTCGCGCCCGGCATGTGGTGACGCACCAACGGAATCAACCCCGTGCCGAAGCCGTCACCCAGGCTCTGGTCCAGCAACACCGCGTCGATGGGCCGCGGGTGGTTGAGCCACTTCTCCGCTTCCGCGTAGGAACCCGCTGTCACCACCGCGAACCCCGCTTCCTCCAGCAGCGCCGCGAGCGTCATCCGGTTGGACGGGTCATCTTCCACCAGCAGCAGGCAGCGCCCGAAGGTCCAGCTCGTCTCCATCACTTGCTCCCCCGTATCTCGTCATGGCCCGCGAGCCGCATCCTGGCCCCCGCCTCCGGGCGGTGCAGGAAGAGGACCTCGACGTGCGTGCCCCCCGAGGGGCCTCCGTCCAGTGCCACCTTCCCCCCATTGCGCAGCACCAATCGCTGCACGATGTTCAATCCCAATCCCGCGTGGCCGGGACGTGTCGAATAGAAGGGCTCGAAGGCACGTGAATACGCCTCCGCCGCCAGCCCCTCTCCCGCGTCCTCCACGCGGATGCCCACGCCGCCCTCACCTTCTTCAACGTCCCAGGTCCGCACGGTGAGCATTCCTCCGCGCGGCATCGCTTCCACGGCGTTGTCCACCAGACAGCGCACCAGCAGCGCCAGGTCCTCCAAATCCAGCGGCACCGTGCCCCGGGCCTTGAAGTCGCGCTCCACGCGCACCTGCTCCGGCACCCTCGCCTCACGCAACCCCTGCTCCATCGCCTCGCTCGCGTGGCACAGGGGCTTGTCGCTGCTGGCCACCGGGGCGCGTCGCGTCAGCACCTCCTCGGCCGCCGCCAGCTCCCGGTCGATGAGCTGGAAGAAGGCTTCCACCCGGGCATCCGTGCTCCAGACGTCCGTCTTCTGCATCTTCCGCATCAGGTAGAACGAAGCATTGCGGACACTGGCCAGCTTGTTGCGGAGGTCATGCCGCAGCGTGGAGGCGACGACGTCCGCCACCGCGGCCCGTTCCCGCGCTTGGAGATCTGCGCGCGCGCCCATCCGTCAATTCCTCGCACCCTGGGGCCCGGAGGGCCCCTGCGCCCGGGGTTGGCCTCTCACCCGGGCAATCGCTTGCACCAATTCCCGCAGCGGCACCGGCTTGGTCATACACACCACCGCGCCCTGCGCCGCCACCTTGCGTAACAATTCTGGCACCACGTGCCCGGACATCGCGATGACGGCCACGGACAAATCCGCCGCCTTCACCTTCGCCACCAGCTCCGGCCCGCTCATCTCCGGCATCACCAAATCCAGCACGCACACGTCGAAGTCGCCCGAGCGCAGGTACGTCAGCGCTTCCTCGCCGCTGTACACCGCGCGCGCACGCAGCCCCACGGTGCTCAGCGCGCGCACCATGGCGCGCGCCACCGGCTCCGTGTCGTCCACCACCAGCACCTGGGGAGCCCGCGCCGCGCGCAGAATCGTGTCCAGCGCGTGCGCCACGTCGAAGGGCTTGGGCAGCACGGTGAAGGCGCCCTCCGCGAGCGCGTCCTCCACCAGTTCTTCCGCCGTGAAGGCGGTCATCAGCACCACGGGCATGTCCGGACGCGCCTGCTTGATGCGGCGCAGCAGATCAACCCCGTGCAGCCCGGGCATGCGCATGTCGCTGAGCACCACGTCCACCGGGTGCTCGCCCAGCAGGCGCAGCGCTTCCTCGCCGTTGGCGGCCTCCAGAACGGTATGGCCCTCCAACTCCAGGTTCGCCGCGAGCGTGATGCGCAGCCCCTCCTCGTCGTCGACCAAAAGGATGCGAGCGGGGCCCAAAGCCACGTCCTCCATCATGCGGCCTGCGCCGCCGCGGTTGCCGGGAGATGAATATGGAATTCACTACCCCGGCCGGCTTCGCTTCGCACAGAGATTGTGCCGCCGTGACGTTGCACCATGTTGGCCACAATGGCCAGCCCCAAGCCGGTGCCACGCGTCTTGGTTGTGAAGAGCGGTTCGAAAATCTTGGGCAGCACGTCCGGAGGGATGCCCGTCCCGTCATCTACCACGCGAATGGCCCACGGCCCGGTGTCGCCGCCTTCCGCCAGCACTGAAACCTGACCGGTTCTTCCCTGGGGCATGGCCTCCACCGCGTTCTGCACCAGATTCACCAGCACCTGACGGAACTGTTCCTTGTCCAGGCTCGGCACCGGGAGCGACTCGGGCACTTCGTTGAGGATGCGGACGCCCTCGCGCGAGGGGACCACGCCAATGGCCTCGTCCACCAGTGGTCGCAACGGACACGGCTGCAGCGCCGGAGGCCGCTCGCGCGCGAAGTCGAGCAGGTCGGAGATGATTTTCGCGCACGCACCCAATTCGCGCTCCATCACCCCGAGGAACTGGGGGACGCGTGGGTCATCCGCGGCCCCGATGGCATCCCGACTCAGTCGTCGGGAGAGGTAGGCATGCGCGTTGCGCACGGCGGCCAGCGGGTTGCGCAATTCATGACCCACGCTGGCGGCGAGCTGACCCACCGCGGCCAGCTTCTCTACGCGGATGAGGTGCTCCTGGAAGCCGCTCAGCTCGCGCAGGGCGCGGTCCAGCTCCGCGGACTTGTCCTCCTCGCGCTCGCGCGCCAGCTCCAGCTCCGCGCGGCGCACCGCCACTTCGCGCATCTCCCGCCGCATCACCCGGCCCGCGTGCAGGAGCACCAGGTTCAGGAAGCCCACCCAGAGCGCATGCTCCAGGAAGCGCCACCACTCCGCGTTGGGCAGGCCGTACACGGACTCCGGCCACAGGACGCCTCGGATGACGTGGTCCGCGACGGTGGCGCACGTGGCCGTCAGGAGCACCCACGGGTCCCGGTACAGGGAGAGGAACGCGAGCGAGACGAAGATGTGGAAGTGCGTCTCGATGCGCCCACCCGTCAGGTGGATGAGCAGCGAGGACCACAACATCTGCGCCAGGGCCACCCCGTGCCGGGTGGAGACGGCCCCGGGGCGCCAGCGCGCCAGCGCGAGGGGGAACACGGTGAGCGCGGCGCCGAGGAAGAGCGCGGCGTACACGTGGGCGTGGAGGGCGCGGTCCTTGCCCTCCCAGCCGTAGGGCGAGACGAAGAGGGCCACGAGGATGCCGAAGGCCCATTGGGCCAGCATCAGTCCCGCGAAGAGGCGGTCCGTGCGGCGTCGCACCGTGGTCAGGTGCTCGTGGAACAGCAGAACGGCGCGTTCCTTCAGTGCCACCGTCGGGCCGCTGGCATCCTCCGTGGGCTTCATGGGGTGTTCGTGGCCCGGGCCTCGGGCGGTTCCTCCAGTGCGCAACCGTAGACAGCGTGCTCCGACGACCCGCCCACCCCACCCGCCTCCCGCAGCAGCGCCTCCACGGCGTCCCGCCCCGGGTTGTCACCTCGGTGTCCCCGCGCCCCGGTGATTCCACCGCTGAAGCGGAGCCGACCGGCGGCATCATAGAGCAAGGAATGTCCGGAAGTGACTGCTCCAAACCGGCGAGCTTGCTCGCCTCCCGCGTCCTTGAGCACCGTGACGCCCGGAATCGCGGCGGCGGCGCGCCACAGGGGGCCTTGTGTCCAGTCGCCGGAAGTGCCCTCGGGCTGGAGGAACAGGACGCGCGCGTCGAGCTGGCCCCGGGCGTGCTCCATCAGGACGGACAGCTCGCCCAGGCTGGCGCGCGTGCAGGGGCAGCGCGGGTGGGCGAGCATCACCAGGGTGGGCCGGCCCTCCGCGCGGGGAGGACTCACGGACGAAGGCCAGCGGGCTGGAGACTCGTGGGCGGTGCCCGGGGTGAGGGCATGTCGGGCGAGCAGCGCGAAGCCCACCACCATGGCGACCAGCCACAGCAGTCCCATCAACAGCCACCCTCCCCGCGACAGGGGGGGAACCTTCATCGGGGCCCCCACTTGTGCTCGGCCAGGCCGGAGGACAGTCGGCTCATGTCGCGCTTGAGGCGCGCGGACTCGGCGGCGCGGCGGATCATCGCGATGAGGTCCGGAGGCTGGTAGGGCTTGAGCACCAGGTAGAAGAGGCCCTGCGCGTCCAGGCGGTCTCTCCAGTCGAGGTACTCGCGAAAGCCCGTCACCAGCACGCCCGCGAGGTGGGGATATTGGATGACGGCCTCGCGCAGCAGCTGGATGCCGCTGGGGCCGGGCATGTGGAGGTCGGTGCACAGGACGTCGAACGGACGCAGCCCGAGCATCCGGCGCGCGGTGTGCGCGTCATGCGCGGTCTGGACCTCGAAGTCCTCGGAGAGCACGGCCGCGGTGGTGGCGAGGACAGCTGCCTCGTCATCCACCAGCAGCACTTGGAGCCGCGGGGCATTCATGGCGGGGACCGCGCGAGGATAGCGCCATCCCCGCCAGAGCGTGAGGGGATGCGGTGGACTGTTCGCCAATGGCGGGCAGCCGGTACGCCAGCGCTAGAGGGCGGGCACCTACACGTATGTGCGGGCGGGCCTCGCGTGGATCCACACGGGCAGGTGCCCCGGCGCTCGTCCCTTCGCCTGCTCCATCGTGAGCCGGGCACGGCGGACGCGGGGGCTCGGCCGGAGCGCGGCGTCATCCTCGCCGCTCACTCCCGGAGCTCTGGGGCCGCGCGGCGCGGGGTGCCTCGGAACGCGAGCAGCGCGGAGGCACGCCCTTGCGAGCACTCAACGGTGAGTGGTGAAGCGACCTCGCGCCAGGAAGATGTTCGCGTCGTCGATGACGATTTGCGTGCCCGCATCCGCGCGCCAGACGTCGATGAGCTCCTGGATACGCTCGGAGGAGAGGGGGAAGACATCGCCATGAGGCGGCTTCTCCACCAGCACCCACTCGTAGACGCGGCCGTCGGCGGGCTGTGGGCCGCCCACGGCGTAGATGTCATCCCGGTCCGCCAGCAGGGCGACGAAGTTGCTGCCCAGCAGCGCGAGCCCCGCTCGATTCTGGGTGAGCACGTCCACTCCTCGCGAGATGCTGGCCAGTCGCTCCGGGTCCCCCGGGCACTGGCGCGGATATGTGCGCGAGGACACCAACGTGCGAGTGAACTGGCGAAGATTGACTTCGTTGCTGAAGAGGAGGACCAGCCCCGTGGACACCAGGACCCACGCGGGCGGCTTCCGGGCGCGCAGGACGGGAAGGAAGCCCATCAGCGCCGCAGCCATCAGCGGCACGCCGTAGTGGAAGCGCCAGGCCATGCCGAGGAAACGGATGCCGAGCATCGGCAACAACACCAGCAGCCACGCCCAGTCCGGCTTCAAGCGCTCGCGCCACGCCCAGACCCCCAGCGGCAGCAGCAGCAACACCAGCGTGCCCATGCGCGACAGGTGGACCGGCGCCAGACGAAGCGTGAGGTAGTGAAGGAATCCACCCTCCATGCCCTGCCTGAGCCGGACGCCGTAGTCCTCCGAGGGCCCCAACAGCCACGGCCGCAGCCCGTAGACACCCGCGAGCCAGAGCAGCGACAGCACCCCCACGCCCACCGCGAAGCGCCGCTCGCCGCGCAGCCACAGCGCCACGGTGAGCATGATGCCCACGAAGGCGAACTCCTCCTTGCACATGAACAGCAACACCAGCGACACCAGCAGCCAGCCGTTGCGGCGCAGATGGAACGCCACGCCGGTCATCACCCACGGCAGCGCGGACCACGTCGTCGGATGGATGGGGAACTTCAGCGCCTCCACCGCGCTGGGGGTGAGCAGCAGGAACGCCGCCAGCAGCCCCGTGGCGGCGCGGCTCAGCAGCCCCCGTGCCTGGAGCCAGAGCAGCGGCGCCAGCGCGAGCAGCACGAAGAGCGCTTCACCCACCAACGAGGCCCACATCGGTGGCAGCACCTCCACCAGCGGGCGAACCACCCACAGGATGGGGTCGAAGTGGTCGTTGAAGATGTAGACCTGTCGCCCGGTGAGCCAGGGGTTTGGCTCCGCCAGCGACATGCGCGCCAGGGCCTGGGTGTAGATGCCCAGGTCGAAGTGCGAGAAGCAGGCGTGCGCGGCCTGAATCCAGACGGGCGCCACGACGAACACGAGCCAGACGAGGACCACGAACGGCAGGGCCAGCATGCCTGGCCATCGCCGTGCGCGTCCTGGGCTCGAGTCATCGGCGGAAGGAGTCATGAAGTCGTGAATCGAGGAGGCGCCGGCCACGGACCGGAGGGCGCGTCGTCTATCGCACTCCCACGACTCATGTCACCCGGCACGACACCTCGAGCCCACCACGGCCGAGCCCCATGCCCACGCTCGGCCCCTGGCTCCACCCCGGGGACCCGCGCACCCGAGGCTACGGCGCGCGACCCCAGGGACTTCCGCGCGCGTCAGTGTCGATGATGCGCGTGCAGCCCTTCTGCGTAGTGCTGGAGCTGCCGGCGCGCGGCCTCGAAGGCGTCCGACACGGCCTGGTAGGGGTCCTCGTGCGCGGCGTCGTGCTCCGGCTCCCTGCCCGCGATGATGTCTCTTCCAGGCACGTGCAGGTCCACGCGCACGCGGAAGTGATGGCTGTGCTGCTTGTGCCGGTGGGGCTCGTCCACCACCACGTGGCATCCGACGATGCCATCGAAGAACTGCTCCAGCTTCGCTGCGTGGTCGCGGATGTGCTCGTTCAGGGCCTCGCTCGTCGCCATGCCCCGGTAGGTAATCTGCAACGCTCGCTTCATCGTCGGCCTCGGGTCAGGCCCCGCTGTGTGCGCGGGGCTTCGGGTTGCACCCCTCCCCATTGCATCACCCTGGCCAACGCCAACCCCTTGGAATGCCGGGGCACCGTGCGCGCCCCTTGCGCGGGATTTGCGGCGGAATGGGGCCGCACGCAGTCCCTGCGGGGCGCAATGCCCCACGCCTACCTGCTCGTGTCGAGCACGGCCGCGCCGCGCACGTGGCCTTCACGCAGCGCGGTGAGCGCCTCGTTCGCCGAGGACAGGGGGAACACCCGCACCTCGGTGCGCACCGGCACGCTGGGCGCGAGCACCAGGAAGTCCATCGCATCCGCGCGCGTCAGGTTCGCCACCGAGCGCACCACCCGCTCCTCCCAGAGCAACGAATAGGGGAACGACGGGATATCGCTCATGTGGATGCCGCCGCACACCACCACCCCGCCCTTGTCCACGGCGCGCAACGCGGCGGGCACCAGAGCACCCACGGGCGCGAACAGGATGGCCGCGTCCAGCGGCTCCGGCGGCAGCACGTCCGAGCCTCCCGCCCAGACCGCGCCCAGTTCGCGCGCGAAGCGTTGCCCTTCCTCGTCCCCGGGCCGCGTGAAGGCGAACACGCGCCGCTTGCGATGACGCGCCACCTGGATGAGCACGTGCGCGGCGGCGCCAAAGCCATACAACCCCAGCCGCTCACCTTCTCCCGACAGGCGCAGGCTGCGAAAGCCGATGAGCCCCGCGCACATCAGCGGCGCGGCATGCACGTCCGGGTAGTTCGCGGGCAGCGGGAAGCAGAAGCGGTGATGCGCCAGGGTGTACTCCGCGTAGCCGCCATCCAACTGGTAGCCGGTGAAGCGCGCGAAGTCGCAGAGGTTCTCCCGACCGGAGACACAGAAGCGACACTGGCCACACGTCCAGCCGAGCCAGGGCACCCCGACGCGCGTGCCCGGCTCCAGCCCCATCACCTCCGCGCCCGCCTCCACGACGGTGGCCACGATTTCGTGGCCCGGCACCAGCGGCAGCTTCGGCCTGGGCAGCTCACCGTCCACCACGTGCAGGTCCGTGCGGCACACCGCGCAGGCGTGGACTCGCAACAACACCTCCTGCGGGGCCGGGCGCGGAATGGGCCACGTCTCCGCTCGCAGTGGCTGCCCCGGCGCGTGGAGAACCATCACACGCATGGTGCCTTCCATGGGGTCGCTCCCTCCGTCGCCCACCGACTGACGGGCGCATCCGTCCGAGGGAAACATGGGGGGCGGAGGGCCCCCCGGGAAGCACCCACGCTCACGTCAAATCTGCACGCCCGCGAGCAGGCCCGGCCAGGTGCGCACGGTGGTGCGTCCGCTGTCGGAGACCTCCTTCCACTCCGGGCCGATGCCCAGCTCCTTCCACGTGTCACTCCCGTTCCAGGTGACGAGCGTGTTGGCGCTGACTCCGCCGAACACGGCGAAGCGGCGCGACAGCTGCCAGCCGGCCATCACCCGGAACTGCCCGAGCACATGGTTCGTGTCTTCGTCGAAGTCGAAGAGGCGGTTGGCATGCAGGCTGGAGCCCATCACGTCCACGTCGACGTAGAAGCGGCCCACGGGGATGTGGCCACCCAGGCCCGCGCCCACCGTGTAGCGACGTCGGTCTCCATCCATCGGCGGCGTGAGGCCCACGGTGAGCAGCGTGTAGAGGTGCCGCCCGCCCAGCTTCAGGCCGATGTTCGTCAGCGACACGTCACTGGCCCACACCTGCACGTGGGCCTGACCGTTGCCAACGAAGCTCAAGAGGCCCACCGACTCGCCCTCCGTCTGGCCCGCCACGTTCAGCAGGCCCACCTGCGCGCCGTCCACGCGGCCGGCCACGTTCACCAGACCCACCTGCGCGCCGTCGACGTCGCCGCCCACGTTGATGAGGGAGAGCTGCGCACCGGACAGCTTGCTCGCGTAGCTGACGCCCGAGGACACCTGCATGCCCGTCAGCTCCGAGGCGACGTTGACGCCCGCCGCCATCTGGAGCCCTCGCGCGGTGCCTCGCGCCACGTTGGCGCCCACCGCCATCTGGACTCCATTCAGCGTCCCCGCCGCCAGATTGCCACCCACCGACATCTGGAGTCCCCGCAGCGCGCCCGACGCCAGGTTGCCGCCCACCGTGAGCTGCCCACCGTTCACGTCGCCGCCCGCGATGTTCGCTCCCACGCTGAGCTGCGTACCTTCCACCGCGCCCGTCGCCACGTTGGCGCCCACCGTGAGCTGCCCACCGCCCATGGAGCCGCGCACGATGTTGGCTCCCACCGACGCCTGCACGCCCTCCGCGTCCGCCGTCACCACGTTGCCGCCCACCGAGAGCAGCACCCCATCCACGGGGCCCCTCGACACGTTGGCGCCCACCGTGGCGAGCACGCCGCTCGCGCCATGCGTCACCCAGTTGCCACCCAGCGACAACCCCAGCGCCGTCACCCGCTTCGCATGCGTGGCAATCAACCCGATGGACACGTCATGCACGAGGTTCTGCCGAGCGAACCCCGAGGTGCTCAGCCCCGGCAGAATCGACAGGTTGAAGGGCACGTGGACGTCCTGCTCCGCGGCCTCCGTCTTCGCCACCGCCACGGGCGCGTCTCCGGCCGTCCCCGCGCTCACCACCCCCGCCGTCGTCGACTCCACCAGGGGAGGCGCCACCATCGCCCGCTCCACGCCCGGCCCTTCCACCACTGGCGCGACCTCGGTTCCCACCGCCGGGCCACCGTCACCGCCCGCCGAGACCACGGGGGCCGAGTCGCCCCCCTTCGCCTCCTCGGCGCCAGCGGACATCGCCACCATCGCCGCCATGACGCCCGCACACACCGAGACCTTGCGCTTCATCGCTGGACCTTCCTGATCTGATTTCCGAGAGGGCTCCTCCCACGCGCGGCGCGGGTACCAGAGCCAGGGTTGTTTCGCGGGAGACGTCACCGTCCCCCTTCGCGCAACAGAACACCGGGCCCACGAAATACTGTCACCACCATGTCCCAGACACCCCGACGCCCCAGGCCCCTGTCCCCGCCCTCGCGTCGGGACGTGCTCACCGCGGGGCTCGGCGCCGCGCTGCTCCCGGGCCAGACTCGGGCCGCGAAACCCGCTCCCACCGTGAAGACCCCCATGCTCACCCGTCCCATCCCCAAGTCGGGCGAGGCCCTGCCCGTCATCGGCCTCGGCACCTGGCAGACCTTCGACGTGGGGACCTCCGCCGCCGAGCGCGCGCCCTTGAAGCAGGTGCTCCAGCACTTCCTCGACTCAGGGGCGCGGCTCATCGACTCCTCGCCCATGTACGGCCGGGCGGAGCGCGTCGTGGGGGACGTGCTCGCCTCGCTCGCGGACGCGCCCAAACCCTTCCTCGCCACGAAGGTCTGGACGACGGGCCGCGATGCGGGCCTCGCCCAACTGGAGACCTCCGTGAAGGACATGGGGCGAGGGCACATGGACCTCTTCCAGGTCCACAACCTCGTCGACTGGCGCACCCATCTGCCCGTGCTGCGCGAGTGGAAGGCGCAAGGCCGCGTGCGCTACGTCGGCATCACCCACTACGCCCGAAGCGCCTTCGATGACCTGGAGCGCCTCTTGCGTGAGCAGACCCTGGACTTCATCCAGCTGCCCTACTCACTCGCCGAGCGCGACGCGGAGAAGCGCCTGCTCCCCGCCGCCGCCGAGCACGGCGTGGCGGTGCTCGTCATGCAGCCCTTCGCCACGGGGCAGCTCCTCCGACAGGTGAAGGGCCGCGCGCTGCCGGCGTGGGCCGCGGACTTCGACTGCGCGAGCTGGGCGCAGTTCTTCCTGAAGTTCATCCTCGGCCACCCCGCCGTGCACTGCCCGCTGCCCGCCACGAGCAACCCCGAGCACGTCGCCGACAACGTCCGCGCTGGCTTCGGACGCCTGCCCGACGCGAAGACACGCGAGCGCATGGCGCGCGTGCTGGACTCCTGAAACTTCGCGCGCTCGAAGGCCCGCGTGACGCGGGCTACAGCTCCGGGTCCGGCGTGAACTGGACCTCGGCGGTGGCGGACAACACCACGCCGGTGCCGGGCTCTCCCGCGTCGTCATCGCGGCCCACCTCGAGCACCTCGTCCTTCGCGTCCCACTGGCCCAGGTAGTACGAGCCGCCGGCCACCATGCACGCGCGGCCCTCCGACACCACCACCTCCACGACCTCCTGCTTGTCGCTGGTGGCCCTGAGCAGCGTCCACTTCTTGCCGTCCCCGCGGAACTCGTCGACGACCTCCTGGAGCTCCGCGTCGCTCGGCGCGCCGCCCTCCAGGGTCTGCCGCTCCCACCGGCGCCCATCCTTCTGCGGCTGCCGCCCCTTCCAGGCGCGCCCCAGCTCCAGCAACTTCTCCTCCGCCGCGTCCTGCAGCCCGTGCATCTCCTCGGGCAGCTCGATTTCCTCCAGTGCCAGGAGGGCTGTCTCAATCTGCAGCGCCTTCAGGCACCACTCGTTCCACGCGGTCTTCAGCATCGTCGCACTCGCTTTCCATCCCCAGGTTCCCCACTCACGTGGAGCCCCAGGTCTCCCCTCCACCAGGGAGGCCCTCGCCACCTACCACACCGCCCGCCTGCCCAGGCGCCATCCGACCGGCCGTCCCATGCTCGCTCCCCTCCACCCTGCCTACCTTTCCAACTCAGGAGGAGCGCATGAGCACCAAGAAGAAGGAGCAAGGCACCCGCGACGCCGTCGAACATCTGGGAGACCTCATCCACGGCATCAAGGTCGCGATGATGACCACGGTGGAGAGCGACGGGAGCCTGCACAGCAGGCCGATGTGGACCCAGGACCATGACTTCGACGGAGAACTCTGGTTCTTCACCCGAGAGCACTCCCACAAGGTCGACGAGGTGGAGCAGGACCACCACGTCAACGTCTCCTTCGCCGACCCCACCCGCGAACGCTACGTGTCCGTCAGCGGTCGCTGTCAGTTGGTGAAGGACGCCCGCAAGGTCCGGGAGCTGTGGAGCCCCGCTCTCAAGGCGTGGTTCCCCCAGGGCGTGGATGATCCAGAGCTCGCGCTTCTGTGCGTGCGCGTGGAGCGCGCCGAGTACTGGGACGCTCCCTCCAGCCGCATGGTGCAACTGGCCGGCATGCTCAAGGCCGTCCTGTCCGGGAAGCCCTACGCCCCTGGCGACCACCAGGCCCTGGAGCTGAACGGCGGCGGCGGCACGGGCCCCCACTGACGTCCCTCCCCGGGCCCACCCTCCCCTCTCTTTACGGGAAGTGGCGGGTGGGCCCTTCCTGCCTCGACTTGGGGTTGCGCCGGAAGCGCCTGGGCGCCATGACTGGCCCGTCCCACACCCCTCGAAGGCACACACGCAGCAATACACCCCCATACACCGTAGCCAGCGGGTCGGAAACGACTCCGACCTACCCGTCATGCCCATGTACGGTCGGGCAGGTGTCACTTTTCTCACGACCTGGTGTTTCTCTGACAGGCGCGTTCGGCTCGTCTTGTACCTGGGGCTGGGGTGATCCATCAGTCCGCCCCATGGCGTGCTAACCAGCCGCCCCACATGACGTTGAAGTCACGAACGCTTTAGAGTATCAACCATCCGCATTCGAGATTTTCCGCATACCCCACGGCATCAGGTCGGTGCGCAGCGGCGAATCCGAAGAAGACTCACCACAGGGCGTCAAAACCGCCTTTCGAAGGAATCCACGATGGAGAACAAGAAGTCGGTCTCGAAGCCCGAGGGCAAGCTGGCGGTGCTCATCCCCGGCCTGGGCGCGGTGTCCACGACGCTGATGGCGGGTGTGGAGCTGGCGCGGCAGGGCAAGGGCGCACCCATCGGGTCCCTGACGCAGATGGGGACCGCGCGCCTGGGCAAGCGGACGGACGGGCGCACCGTGAAGCTGGGTGAGCTGGTGCCCCTGACGGGACTGAACGACGTGGTCTTCGGCGCCTGGGACATCATCAGCGAGGACGCGTACCAGGTCGCGGTGCGCTCCGGCGTGCTGCACGACAAGCACCTGGAGCAGGTGAAGCCCTTCCTCCAGGGCATCAAGCCCAAGAAGGGCGTGCACGACGCCGAGTTCGTCCGCCGCATCGAGGCCAACCACGCCAAGGCCACCAAGACGCACCGCGAGAGCATTGAAGCGCTGCGCCAGGACATCCGCGACTTCAAGAAGGAGCTCAACGCCAAGCGCGCCGTCATGGTGGTGTGCAGCAGCGTGGAGACCTTCCGTCCCCTGCCGGAGTCCTTCAAGACGCTGGCCGCCTTCGAGAAGGCGCTGGACGAGAACAGCACGGACATCAACCCCACCGCGCTCTACACGTACGCCGCCATCAAGGAAGGCGTGCCGTTCGCCAACGCGACGCCCAACGCGAGCGTGGACACGCCCGCGCTGCAGGAGCTGGCGAAGCTGGAGGGCATCCCCGTCGCGGGCCGTGACCTCAAGAGCGGCCAGACGATGATGAAGACGGTCATCGCCCCCGCGCTCAAGGCCCGCATGCTCGGCCTCGAGGGGTGGTTCTCCACCAACATCCTCGGCAACCGCGATGGCGAGGTGCTCGACGACCCCGCGGCCTTCAAGGCCAAGGAAGTCACCAAGTCGAGCGTGCTGGACACCATCCTGCAGCCGGACCTGTACCCCGAGCTGTACAGCAAGTACTCGCACAAGGTGTCCATCCACTACTACCCGCCCCGCGGCGACGCGAAGGAGGGTTGGGACAACATCGACATCACCGGGTGGCTCGGCTATCCGATGCAGATCAAGGTCAACTTCCTCTGCCGCGACTCCATCCTGGCGGCGCCGCTGGTGCTGGACATCGCGCTGTTCCTGGACCTGGCCAAGCGGCTGGAGTGGCGCGGCATCCAGGAGTGGATGTCCTTCTACTTCAAGAGCCCCATGGCGCAGCCCGGCCTGCCCGTCGAGCATGACCTGTTCATCCAGCTCACCAAGCTGAAGAACACCCTGCGCGTCGTGGCGGGCGAAGAGCCCATCACCCACCTCGGACTCGACTACTACGGGGATGACCTCCCGCTCGCTCGCTAAGAGTCCGGCCTTCACGTGGCTCGTCACCCTGCTGGGTGTGGGCCACTTGATGCTCGTGACGGCCACCGGTCGGCTCCGGTGGGACCACGTCGTCGCGGACGTGCTGCTGGTGGGGGTGGCCTGGGCGGGCCCCCGCACGCGGCGCTTCCTCTTCGGCGGGTTCCCGCTATGGCTGACCGGCATGCTGATGGACAGCCAGGGACTCTGGCTGTTCCTTCGGGGCGGCATCCACACGGGTGACTTGTGGGACTGGGAGCGCCAGTGGTTCCCCGCCCCCGGGGGTGTCAACTGGCCCCTGTGGTGGAGCACCCGCTCGCACGCCGTGTTGGACCTGCTGTGCGGCTTCGCCTACGCGGCCTACCTTTACGAAGTCTTCTTGATGGCCATCTTCTTCTTCGTGAAGAAGGACGCGCGCTTCGAGAAGCTGTGCTGGGCCTTCCTGCTTGTGAACGCCCTGGGCATGGTCACCTACCTGCTCTATCCGGCGGCTCCGCCCTGGTACATCCTTCAGTACGGCCCGGGCCCGGCGAACCTCGCCGCACTGCCCAGTCCCGCGGGCACGGCGCGCTTCGACGCACTGTTGGGCATCAACTACTTCGCCGGCTTCTACGCCCGCAATCCCAACGTCTTCGGGGCCATGCCCTCGTTGCACGCCTCCTATCCCTTCATGGTGATGCTCTTCGTCTGGCGGGATGGCCCGAAGTGGCGTCTGGCCACGGGGGCGTTCGCCTTGCTGGTTGGTTTCTCCGCTGTCTATCTGACGCACCACTACATCCTGGATGTGCTCGCGGGCCTCGTGTTCGCGCTCGCCGCCTTCCTGGCGGTGGAGCTGGCCTTTTCGCGCAAGAGCGCACCCATGACCGTCACGCTGCCGCTGACTCCTGGAGGGGACACCCGTGCTTGAGAACGTGGTCGCCTGGTTGACCGGAAACCTGTCCCCCTCGGCTCGCATCTGGACCGCGTTGGGTCCGGCCATCCTCGCCTGTGTGTACTTCCTGGGAGGCCTGCTCATCTTCTGTATCCGCGTGGCCTTCAAGGGCGTGCCTCGCGACGAGGAGACGCTCAAGCGGGGCAACGCCGGGTTCGTCGGCTACTTCCTCCGGCACTACTTCTTCTGGGTCATCCAGCCGTTGTGGGCGCTGATTCTGCGCTCGGGCCTTCCGGCCAACGCGCTGTCCATGCTGTCGGGCCTGCTCGGCATCTCCTCCGGCGTGGCGGTGGCGGCGGGCCGCTTCGCGCTGGGCGGCTGGCTGTTCCTGGGCGCGGGCATCCTGGACGTCATGGACGGGCGCATCGCCCGTACACGCAAGGAGGCCAACCCCGCGGGCGCGGCGCTGGACTCGGTGCTCGACAGGTACGTGGACTCGGCCATGTTGATGGGCCTTGCCTGGTACTACCGGGACACCTGGGTGCTGCTGCCGGCGCTGGGTGCGCTGCTGGGTTCGTCGCTGGTGCCGTATGTCCGCGCCAAGGGCGAGGGCCTGGGCGTCAACGTGCGTGACGGCGCGATGCAGCGGCTGGAGCGGGTGCTCTTCCTGGGCGCGGGCACGGCGCTGTCGCCGATTCTGGAGGCCGTGTTCTGGCCCCAGGAGAAGCACCCCATGCACTGGATGGCGGTGGTGGGGCTCGTCTTCGTCGCCATCATGAGCAACCTGACGGCCATCTCCCGCTTCCGGAATCTGGTGAAGGCGCTGGCGCCCAAGCGGCAGGAGGCGCGTTCGGAGAAGGCGATTGTCGGCCTCAACGCGGCGGCGGGCGCGGTGGCCACGGTGGCGGACTTCGCGGTGGTGCTGGCGCTGGTGGAGTGGGCGGGGCTGTTGCCCGCGTGGGCCACGGTGCTGGGCGCGCTGTTGGGCGCGGTGGTGAACTACTCCATCAACCGCGTGTTCACCTTCCGCAGCACGGCGGCGGTGGGCCGGCAGATGATGCGCTACGCGGTGGTGAGCGGGACAAGCGCGCTGCTCAACGCGGGAGGCGTGGCGCTGCTGACGCTGCATCCGCAACTGGCCTACACGCTGGGCTGGTGGCTGGTGCGCGGCGTGGTGTACTTCGCGTGGAACCTGCCGCTGCAGCGCGACTACGTCTTCAACGACACGACGTCGCCGGACGCGCTGCTGGAGCAGCGCCCCCATGCGGCGTGAGGCGCGGCTCCGGGTCCTGGGTCTCCTCTTGTCGCTCGCGCTGCCCACCGTGGCGGCGGGAGCGACGCTGGAGCCCTCGGCCTCCCCGAGCGACACGTACGGGGAGAGCTTCACCTTCATCGGGGACCTGGAGGACAGCACCTTCGTGCTGGTGCAGTTGCAGGTGACGAACATCGGTCCGGGCTCGCGCACGGGCATCTGCCGCGCGACGGTGCTGCGGCCGGGCCAGCGCGCGTGGACGGCGCAGAAGAAGGTGGGCTCGCGCGAGTGGGGCTACGACGCGGCCACCGGCACGCTGCGCGTGGGCACGTGCTCGGCGCGTTCGGCGGAGGGCGTGACGCGGGTGGAAGCGCCGCTGGACGGTGGGCGGGTGGTGCTGGAATACGCGGCGCCCATGGCACCCCGCTCGCCGGAAGGCTCGGAAGTGGAAGTGGGCAACGCGCGCTACCGGCACGAGATGATGCTGGCCTTCAGCCCGCTGAAGGCGAAGGTGCAGCCGCCCAAGAGCGCGGAGCTGGAGCAGGCCGGTGGCGGCTACGCGGACCACACGCGCTCCACCATTGCTCCGGCGAAGCTGGCCAGGCGCTGGGTGCGCTTCCGGGCCCTGCGCGAGGGCGGGGAGCGGATGGTGTTGCTGGGGCGCGAGGGGCAGGACGGTGAGTTCGGTCCGGTGTACTCGTGGACGGAGGGTGGCACGCCGACCCAGTTGGAGTCCTTCACGCTCAGCCGCGAGGGCACGAAGGAGCGGAGCGTCTGGACGGTGGATGTCTTCGGCGGCGACGGGGCGAAGGTGATGGTGCTGCGCTCCACGTCGCTGTTGCAGCGCAGCGCGCCCGTGGAAGAGCTGGGCGTGCTGGGTGGGCTCATCAAGCCCGTGGTGGGCGCTCCCGTGACGTACCTGCACCGGGCGGTGTTGGAGCGCGCGGGGAAGGCGCCGGTGACGGGGTTGATGGAAGTGTCGCTCGAGGGAGACCCGTGAGCGTTTCGTTGTTGCGGGACGTGCACCATGTGCCCGGCGTGCGAGGCTGGGTGCGCAAGCAGGTGCTGCGCTCGGTGGCGCGCTGCGTGGAGTGGACCACGAAGCTGCCGGGGCGCGGCCTCAACGTGTCGCACGTGAGCGACTGGTTGCACGTGGGTGGCTCGGTGCCGCCGTCGCGTTACGCGGAGCTGAAGGCGCGAGGCATCACCGCGGTGATTGATTTGCGCGCCGAGAGTGTCGACGACGCGAAGGCGCTGGAAGCGCTGGGCATCGAGTTGTTGAACCTGCCGGTGACGGACCGCTATCCGCCGTCGGTGGAGCAACTCCTGCAGGGTGTCGAGTGGGCATTGCCCCGGCTGGAGCGGGGTGGGCACCTCTATGCGCACTGCGAGCACGGTGTGGGGCGGGGCCCGTTGATGGGGTTGGCGGTGATGGTGGCGCGCGGCTGGGAGGCTCCGGCGGCGTACCGCGCGCTGCGACAGGCCCGGTGGCAGTGCACGCTCAATGACCGGCAGCTGGGCGGCCTCGCGGACTTCGTCACCGCGTGGGCGGCACGGCGCGCGGAACGAGCGGCCTAGCGTCCTCGGCTGGACGGTTCAGTCCGGCACGGTTTCGCTCTGGAACCTGGGGTTCCTACCCTGGCGTCCCGGAGACGCCAAGGAATGCTGGAGCTCTTCACCGATGACGTGCGCCGCAATCCCTTTCCCCTCTACGCGAAGTTGCGCGCGGACTCGCCGCTGTTGCACGAGCCACGGGAGGACCTGTGGATTCTCTTCGACTACGACAGCGTGAAGTGGGCGCTGCAGGACCATGACGCGTTCAGCTCCGTCGTCACGACGGAGACGGGGACGACGCCGGACTGGCTGCTGTTCTCGGACCCGCCCCGGCACACGAAGCTGCGCGGCATCATCATGCGAGCCTTCACGCCGCGCTCCATCGCCAACCTGGAGCCGCACGTGCGGGAGCTGTCCCGGGAGCTGCTGGATGTGACGGTGGAGCGTGGGGAGTTGGATTTGGTGGCGGACTACTCCAGTCAGCTGCCGGCGATGGTCATCGCGAAGATGATTGGGATTCCCGTCGAGGACCGGGCGCGGTTCCTGCGGTGGGGGGACATCATCATGAAGCTCAGCTACACCATCGCGGGTGGGGACGAGTCGAAACGGGCGATGGAGGAGAACGCGGCGGCGCGGGACGAGATGCGGACCTATCTGGCGGGCATCCTGGATGAACGCAGGAGGGCGCCGCGGGATGACCTGCTGACCCGGCTGGTCGAGGCGGAGGTGGATGGGGAGCGGCTGGACGCGAAGGAGCTTCTGGGGTTCTTCCAGTTGCTCCTGGCGGCGGGGACGGAGACGACGACCAACCTCATCAACAACGCGCTGCTGTGTTTCATGGAGTCCCCGGACCAGGTGGCGCGACTGAAGGCGGAGCCGGGGTTGTTGCCCTTGGCCATCGAGGAGGTGCTGCGGTTCCGGTCTCCGGCGCAGTCGATGTTCCGCTCGACGAAGCGTGAGGTGGAGCTACACGGGCGGGTGATTCCGGAGGGGAAGTTCGTGCTGCCGATGATTGGCTCCGCGAATCGGGACCCGAAGCAGTTCCGTGAGCCGGAGCGGTTCGATATTGGCAGGGACCCCAATCCGCACCTCGCCTTCGGGCACGGCATCCACTTCTGCCTGGGTGCGGCGCTCTCCCGCATGGAGGCGCGGGTGGCGCTCACGGACCTTTTGGAGCGGCTGCGCGACTTCCGGCTCGCGAGCGACGAGCCCTGGCAGCCGCGTCAGGCGCTCCATGTCCACGGCCCCACGCACCTGCCACTGCGCTTCGAGCCTGGCGCACGGAGCTGACTTCGTCCCATCCCGCGAGTTTGGGAGAAGATGGGGAGGCCGACCCAAACTCGACATGGAGGATGGATGCGCGCTCCACCTGCCTGGCATCTGAGCCTGTGGTGTTGTGTCCTGGTCCTGCTTCAACTGGGCTGTGGTGCCGCCACCGTCAACCTTCGCGACTGGGGCAGCCTCCATGTCACGGCAGACGACGGTACCACCGGGGCCTTCCTGCCAGACGACATGCAGGTGGACACGGGCCAGGCCGAGAGCGAACGGCCAGATTCATACTGCGCTTCGCGGACCGACACCTCCTGCGAGAACGCGGGGATGAGGCCACCGCTTCGTCGGGGGCCTGGAGCACGCCAGTGGCGACGCGCGCCCTTGCTCACCCCGACGCCGACACCACAGCAGAGCCAGCTCCAGGCACACCGGCTGGCGAACCATCAAGTCGTCCAGCAGGCTCGTCAGCGCTATGCCCAGCGTCTCAAGGAAGCTCAGGCACGCTATCCGAGCAGCACGGGCTTCCAGGAACATCACCTGATACCGATGTACCTGGGCGGTGCTAAATCAGGCGCGACCTATCGACTGCCAACCGCCTACCACAAGGCCATCACCCAGGCGTTTCGAGAGCGCTGGGCCTATGGCCAGGAGCGGCCTCCTCCAGAGAAACTTCAACTCCTCCTGGTCCAGGTCTACTCCCAGTATCCCATCCCGCAGCTCATCGGACTCCAGCCCTGACCATGCGCGAAACCATCGAACTCCGTGTCGAGGAAACGGAAGCATGGCGACTCTTTCACGAAGACGAGGGCGTTGTGCTTCCGAGTGGCACGGTGCGCAAGGTCACTCTCCCCACCGACGATGGCCGCGTGTCGCGCGTCAGGGAGATTGACCGCGCCCTGCGTCAGCAAGGCCAGATGTTCTTCGCGGGCTGGCGCATCCTTCGCCACTACTCCGTGGGAGAACTGAAGTCCGCCGAGTTGCTCAAGCTGGGACTGGAGGCCGTCTTCGAGCCGGCTGGAGAGGCGTGTGGCACCGCATACGATGAATCCACCGCGTGCACGCTGTGTGGAGCGGGCGCGCGGCAGGTCTCCGACTTGAGCCTGGACGTGCGCCGGATTCCCCAGCGCGTGGACCTCGCTCGAACCATCTCCCACGAATGGGTCATCTCCGCTCGGCTCGCCGACCTCTGGCGGGAGCATGGAATCACCGGCGTGGACTTCCGACCCATCCGGCGAGCTGGTGCGCGGTCAGAGCCAGTGAAGGAGTGGCATCAGCTCATCGTGACAGCGCCCCCAGTCGACATCCTGCCCGCCACACTCACGGGCAATGACCCCTTCGACCACGATGAGGACAACGCGCAGCGCTGCCCCAAGGGACACGTCGTCGGCCTGAATGTGCTCTCGGAGCTCTCGCTGCGGCGCGGCGACTATGACGGAAGCGACCTGACCTGGACACGGCAACTGGTGGGGATGCGGAGCGGAATCCTGCGCCCTCACCCGCTCCTGCTCATGTCACCCAAGCTGCATGGGCTCCTGACAGAGCTGAAGGTGAAGCGACTGGACGTCGAAGTCGCTCACCTCGTGTAGCCCGTCCCCGCCCTACCAGCGCTGCTGCGGCTCCATCGCCGTGGGCCGGCGCTTGTCCGTGGGAGTCAGCGCATCCGCGGGCGAACAGCGACAGACCTCACAGCCACGGTCTCGGTCCATGGAACACTCCGTGCCAGTGATGCACGAGAGGTTCCGCGACTCCTCGCAGCGCGTGTCGCCCTTCTTCTCTTCCTTCTTCCCACCATGGCCACAGCCCGCCAGGGCCACAGCCACCGTCACCGCCGCGAACCATCCGCTCCGCTTCATACCCTGCCCTCCTCGGACACCGACCAGGGCACCACCACGGCGCCCCGGCCGCGCATGAATCACGCTTCCGGCGCGGGCTGCTCCGGCTGCTCCGCCGTGGCCCCGTGCTTGCGACGCCACCGCTCCACCAGCAACAGCAGCGACGGGAACCCCAGCAGCACGATGACCAGGTTCAACCCGAACCCCAGGTTCGCCAGGTCACCAATCGAGTTCAGCCCCGGGTGCTTCGCCAGCACCAACGCCACGAAGCCGATGGCGCTCGTCAAGAGGCCACCCGTAATCGCTCGCCCTGTCTCCCCATACACGGAGATGAAGTCCGCGCCCGGCTCACCCAGCCGCTGCACCAGATGCACACCCGCATCCACCGTGGTGCCCACCAACACCGGCAACACCATGATGTTCAGGTAGTTGAACTGCAAATCCAGGAGCGCCATCAACCCCACGAGCCCCGCCACCGACAGCAACGTGGGCACCATGCAGATGAGCGCCGTGCGCAGCCGCCCCAATGTCAGCCACATCGCCGCCAGCACGCTGAGCACCGCCGCCGCGAGAATCCGCGGGCCCTCGCGCGACACCATGTCCAGGATGTCCGCCAGGATGAGCGCCTCGCCCGCCGCCGACACCTGACTGCCGTCCGGCATGTGCAGCCCGCGCACTTCCTTGGAGAAGCGCCGCGTGCCCTCGCCGTCCGACAGGCTCACCCCGCCGCCCGCGTACACCAGCACCACGCCACCCGTGCTCCCATCCAGGCTCTCGAACTGGTGCCGCACGCTCGCCGGCAGCTCCGCCTGGGTGAAGGGCCTCGCCTGCGACATGTTCAGCGCGCGCGTCAGCGACGCCCGCGTGTCCTCCGGCAGCCGCTCCGGGTCCAGCTTGTTCAGCCGCGTGTGGATGGCCTCCAGTACCGCCCGCTTCTCCGACTGCTGGCGAGGCACCAGGTCCTCCAGCGCCCCCACGAAGTCGATGGTGGAGTCCTTGCCCCGCGCCGCCTTGCGCGCCTCCAACTGCCGGACGACCTCGCGCTCCATGTCCTGCGAGTCCGTCAGCACGACCACCGGCGTCTGCGAGTAGCCCAGGATGTTGTTCACCTTCTGGTCCAGCACCGCCGACGCCTGCTTGTAGTCCTCCAGCGTGCGCGAGTCGTAGTTGAACGAGATGCGGTACGCCTGCGAGATGAGCGCCAGCACCCCGACGCCAATCACCACCGCCACCCCTCGATAGGAACGCGGCAGCCACCGCCCCAACAGCGCCATGGGCCCCGTGCCACCCTGGTGCACGCGCGGCGACCAGCCAAAGCGCGAAGCCACCCCGAGCAGCGCCGGCAGGATGAGCACGTACGCGAAGATGCTCACCAGCATGCCCACCGCCGCGATGATGCCGAACTCGCGGAACGCCCTGAACTCCGACAGCGCCAGGCTCAAGAACGTCAGCGCCGCCACCAGCGCCGCGATGAGCGCGGAGAAGCCCGTGTGCCGGAAGGACTCGTGCACCGCCGCCTCGGACGTCATCCCCTCCGAACGCAACGTCCCGTAGCGCCCCAACAGGTGGATGCCGTGCTCCACACCCAGGCCGCCAAGCACCGCCGCCAGGAACCCCGTCAAGAGATTCACCTGCCCGTACGCCAGCCCAACGAAGCCGTACGTCCACCCCAGGCCCGCGAGCACCGGCAGCATGGTGAAGCCCACCGACAGCGCGCTGCGGAAGTGGAACGCCAGGTACGCCAGCAAGAGCACCATGGCCAGCGAGGACGCGGTCGCCAAATCACTGACGATGACGCGCTGCTGGTCGATCTTCTTCTTGAACGTGCCCGTCACCGCCGTCTTGAAGCCCGGCCCGTACTTGGACAGGTCCTGCTTCGCCAGGAAGTCCTCCACCTGGGTGACGACCTTCTTGGAGTAGTTCAGGTCCGCGGCGCTGCCCTTGGGCTTCGCCATCAACACCACCACGCGCTCCGTCGTGTCCAGGTAGTACAAATCTCCCTGGCCGGAGAGCCGCTGGTTGGCGCGGCCGGTGTACTTCTGCTCGATGTCGGCGAAGTCCACCGACGGCGGCGGCGCGTCATCCAGCCGGACGAACAGCGGGTTGGCCTGCTCCTTCTCCCAGGCGATGCGCGCGTCGATGCGGCCCTGGATGGTCTTCAGGTCATCCAGGTCCACGTAGTACAGCGCGTGCTTGTCGAAGAACTCGCTCGGCCGTTGGTAGTTGACGTAGCGGATCTCCGACAGCTCCGCGAGCTTCGGCGCCATGTCGTCCGCGAAGCGCTTGAGCACCTCGGGCTCCGCGCCCATGCCCACCAACACCACGTTGCCCTGGCCACCGAAGCGCTTGCGCAGCTTCTCGATGTCCTGGACGCTGGGGAACGCCTTGGGCAGCAGGCCCACGAAGTCCGCGCTGAGCGTCAGGGTCCTCGCGAACCAGGCCCCCAGCAGCGTGAGCACCAACGCCACCACCAGTGCCTGATACGGACGCCGGTGGCTGCGTGCGGCGAGTTGGCCCATCGCCCCCTCGAACCGCTCCGACCAACGCTTCTCACCCATGTTGCGACACCTGCTGTGTTGTTTGCGGGCCGAACAACGGCCGGCCCACCTTGGGCATGCGCCAACCAGGGAGTCAACGCGTTTATGCCGTAAGGCGGAATGTAAGGCACCGAATGACCTGACCTTCTCTAACAAGTCCCAACGACCCTCGCCCGGCTGTCTGCCCGGCTGCTTCCACGGGTGGAGCGCACGGCCGGGCGCGTCGCGCATCAGGGACGTGAGCAGCGGGTCCGCCGCCCTCCCGGGGGGCAGACGGCCAGTCGGCGAGCACTGCATCCCCCGCGCCGAGTCCCCACGTTCCCGACCACATGGGGCCGCTCACGCGGACACCCAAGGGAGGGGAAGCCGTGCCGCCCTCCACGCTACCGGCGGAGGCCGGAGCCTGGGGACGGGACGCCACCGTGACAGATGGACTCGGAGCCAACGACGACATCGACGCGGAGTGAGCGCCGCTGGATGCGACGCGTGGAGCGGAGCCTCGGGGCCCTGGCAACACGCAGTCACCAGCGGCCCATTCTCGCCTTGGGCCTGGCGCTGCTCCTGGCGGCGGTGGGGGGCTTCTTCGCTCGCAACCTCAAGCTCAACGCGAACCTGGTGGACCTGCTTCCGAACTCATTTGAGAGCGTGCAGGACCTGCACGAGTTGGAGACGCGCTTCGGCGCACTCGGCTGGGTGTCGGTGGTGGGCGAAGGAGGAGACGCCGAGTCGCTTCGCCGCTTCGCGGATGACCTGGCACCCAAGCTCCAGGCGCTGCCCGGCGTGCGCTTCGTGGAGAAGGAGCGCACGGGCGCCTTCTTCCGCGACAGGGCGCTCTACTTCCTGTCGGAAGAGGACCTGCGAGAGGTCCACCGTCGGCTCGCCGCGCGGCTCCAATGGGAGCGCCAGCAGGCCAACCCTCTCTATGTGCCGCTGGTGGACGAGCCCGAGCCGACGCTCGACTTCTCCGACCTGGAGGCGAAGTACGGCGGCGCCGCGGGACAGAAGCTGTCCTCCGCGAAGGACGACTACTACCTGGACGCGAAGGCCCGGCGCGTCGTCGTGCTCGTCAAGCCGGAGATGACGTCGGCGGACCTCGCCTACTCGCGCCGCATCGTGGACGAGGTGCGCGGGCTGCTCGACGCGCAGGACCTGTCCAGGTACGGCCCCGGCTTCCGGGTGGAAATCACCGGCACCTTCCAGAAGAAGCTGGACCAGCAGAAGCAGATCATCCGCGACATCGCGGTGTCGTCGGCCGTGGCCATGGCGCTGATGCTGCTCTACCTGCTCTTCCACTTCCGCAGCGCGCTGGCGGTGGGGCTCGTGCTGACACCGGTGGGCATGGGCCTCGCGTGGACGTACGGCCTGGTGGCCCTGCTGTATGGACAGGTCAATCTCTTGACGGGCTTTCTGGGCGCCATCCTCGGCGGCCTGGGCGTGGAGCACGGCATCCACCTGTTGGGGCGCTACCTGCACCTGCGCACGGAGGGCGAGTCCTCCGAGGAGGCCACGCGCGAGTCCTTCACGCACACCGGCGGCGCGGCCCTGGTGTCCGCGTTGGTGGCGGCGCTCACCTTCTTCGTGCTGGGGACGTCTCGGCTGCGCGCGTTCCGGGAGTTCGGCGTCATCGCGGGCATCGGCATGCTGGTGCTCATCGCCGCGTACGTGCTGGTGCTGCCCGCGCTGCTGGGACTGACGGCGCGCTGGGGCTGGCGTCCGAAGCGTGCGGCCGTCGCTCCGAGCGAGTCCCCCTTCGGGCGCGTGCTGGTGCGGCACCGCTACGTCATCACCGGCGTCTCGGCGGTGCTGTTGGTGGGGCTGCTGACGCAGGTGCCTCGGGTGCGCTTCGACTACAACTTCGGGACGCTCGAGGACCAGGACCTGCCCTCGTTCGTGCTCGACAAGCAGGTGAACGAAATCATCGGCTATTCGCAGACGCCGGTCGTCGTCCTCACGAAGAGCACACAAGAGGAACACGCGATGGCGTCCGCCCTGGCCCGGCGTCAGCGCGAGCGGGGCAAGGACTCCACCATCGACTTCGTGGCCTCGCTGTCGTCGCTCGTGCCCCAGGACCAGCCGCGCAAGCAGGCCGTGCTCCAGGACATCCACCGCCTGCTCGAGAACGTCCCTGAAGAGCGCCTGTCGCCCGAGCAGCGCACGCAGTTGGTGGAACTGCGTCGTCAGAGCGAGGCCCGGCCCTTCACGCTCGAGGACCTTCCGCCGAGCGTGCGTCAGCAGTTCATGGGACGCGAGGGGACACCCGGGAGCTTCGTGCTGGTGTACCCGGCGGTGGACCAGTCGGACGGGCAGGCCGTGCGGGCCCTGGCGCGCGAGGTGCGCGGTGCCCCGACGCTGGATGGGGGGCGCGTGTCCGCGGCGGGTGAGGCCATGGTGATGGCGGACCTGCTGGACATGGTGACGCACGAGGCGCCGCTCATCCTCGGAGGCACGACGCTGGCGGTGCTGCTCGCCATGTGGATGACCTTGGGCGGGCTGCGCATGGCGGTGCTGTGCCTCTTGCCCACGGTGGTGTCGCTGCTCGCGCTGATTGGCCTGATGCCGCTGGTGGGGGTGGAGTTCAACTATCTGAACATCCTCATCATCCCCGTCCTCATCGGGACGACGGTGGACGCGGGCGTGCATCTGCTGACACGCCTGGCGTCACCGGGCAGCGACTTCGTGGAGGTCTACTCGGAGACAGGTCGGGCCATCGCGGGGGGCCTGCTGACGAGCGCCATGGGCTTCGGCGCGCTCTTCCTGGCCAGGCATCCAGGCCTGAACTCCGTGGGGGCACTGGCCAGTATGGGCTTCGCCACCAATCTACTCGTCATGCTGGTGGCCTTTCCCGCGCTGCTGCTGGTGCTGACGGAGCGACGGAGGCGTCGGCACCGGGCGCGAATGGATTCGGAAGTGAAGGAACGGGCGGCGGCGGGGGCACCTGGCCCCGAGCACGCCACCCCTTGAGCTGAAGTGACGCACACCCACGGAAGGAGGAGGCAATGGCGAAGCACATGAGGCGGTGGATGTGGGCGGGTGCCATGGCGGGTACCCTGGCACTGGGCTCGGCGTGCAGTTCCACGGAGGCACCTGTCATGGTGGCCCAGACGGACCCGAATACCTCGGGGCAGCCCGCGACGGGCGGCTCCGGGAGTACGACGACTCCGGACACGACAACGCAGGACCCGACGATGATGGACCCGACGCAGACGGCGCCGGGCACGGTGCCCAGCACGCCACAGCAGAACCCCGGCAGCAGCACCACGACGACACCGGGCGACACCACCACGACGACGCCGGGCGACACCACCACGACGACCCCGGACACGACGACGTCCGCGCCGGGGACCACGCCCACGCTCGACGGTGACGCGGGCATGGGTGGCTCGGGCGTGGTGCCGGGCACCACGGATGACGACACGTTCCAGCCGCCCGCGGGCGGCGCGGTGATGGACGGCGGAACCTTCTGACGCCACACGCGACACGAGGTTGACGAGGCGGGGGCGGCCTTCAGGGCGGCCCCCGCCTCTTGTCGAACGAGCGGCCTTCACGAGTCAGGACCGCTGGACAGCGCCTCGCGCGCCTGCTTTGTCGCGCGAGTGATGGACACCGAGCTCCCCCGCATCCTCTCGCTCCACGTGGGCATGCCCCGCGAGTTCGGCACGCCGGGTGCCGTGGACCCGCTGGAGCGGCCGTGGACCAGCGCCATCCACAAAGAGCCCGTGCTGGGGCCCGTGTGGCTGTCGCGCACGGGGCTGGCCGGAGATGGTCAGGCGGACCTGCGGGTCCATGGGGGACTGGAGAAGGCGGTGCTCGCGTACCCCGCCTCGCACCACGCTTTCTGGCGCGCCCAACTGGCGCGTGAGGACGTGGGCCCGGGCGCCTTCGGTGAGAACTGGGTCGTCTCCGGTGGCGCCGAGGACAGCGTCTGCATTGGCGACGTGCTGCGGGTGGGTGGCGCCCGCGTGCAGGTGTCGCAGCCGCGTCAGCCCTGTTGGAAGCCCGCGCGGCGCTGGCGGCACAAGGAACTGGCGCTGTTGCTCCAGCGGACGGGACGCACGGGTTGGTACTACCGCGTGCTGGAAGAAGGCAAGGTCCGTGCGGGCGACGCGCTGGAGTTGGTGGAGCGTCCCTTCCCCGCGTTCACCGTCGCGTTCGCCAACCTGGCGATGCATGAGCACCGGCGGGAGGACGCCGCCGCGCTGGCGGAGTGTCCGCTGCTGACGCCGGGGTGGCGCGAGTCCCTGCGCCGCCGTTCCCAGGGCACTCGCGGGGATGACCAACCCCGGCTGGTGGGCCCGAACAAAGACGGCTGAAAGACAATCGCGCGCGGACAAGGTCCCCACGTGCTGCTTCCTGCCTTTGCCCGGGGAGCAGGCAGCCGGAGGGGCGTCCGCTGCAGGTCGCGATTTGGCTGCTCACGTTCTCGACCAGCAGCAGCCAGCCACACCACCAACCCAACCTTTCCAGTGGGAGAACCACCATGAAGAAGTTCCTGAAGACGAAGCTCGTCCTGGGTTCGCTCGCCGCCGGCGCTCTCGTGTTTGGTACCGCCTGCAAGTCCGACTCGAGCGCGAAGCGCGACGACACGACGGCCCCGACGACGGACACGGGCACCACGACGGGCAGCGAGACGACGACGCCACCCGCGGGCACCACGCCGGACCCCGGCACGGGCGGCACGGGCATGGATGACCCGACGATGAGTCCACCGCCAGCCACGGACCCCTCCGTGGACCCGGGCACGGGCGGCACGGGCGTGGATGACCCGTCCACGAGTCCGCCCTCCGGGCAGGACCCGACGCTGAACCCGCCCACGGGTCAGGACCCGACGCTGGACCCGGGCACGGGTGGCTCGGGCACGCTGGACCCCGCGGATGACACCGCCGTCGACCCCGGCACGAGCGGGGATGGAGACCTGACGCCTGACTCCAGCGACCGCGAGGACCCGTACGCGCCCGACACCAGCGCGCCCCGCGAGCCGGAGTCCGGCCGCAAGCAGTAGCCCCGCGCTGAATCGAGCGCACCCGATGCCCGCGCCCCGACCGGCGCGGGCATCACCATTTCTGGCGAGCGGCACTGGCTCGCACACGTCCGACAGCAAAAGGCCCGCGCCCTTTCGGACGCGGGCCTCGCGCGCTCCATCTCATGACGTTCAGCTCACACTCGTCCCGGGATAGCGGCCGGGGTTCATCTGCGGCTCGATGATGAGCGGATCCTCATCCGCCCCGGGGGTGCCTCCAGGCCCTGTACCCGGGTCCAACGTCGGAGGTACGCGGCGCGGTGAGGACTCGTCCTCGGTTCCCGCGTCGCGCTTGGGGATGGTGGGAAGGGCATCGGGCGGAATGTGCAGCACGTCTTTCTTGCTCATGACGGCCTCCTTTCCCTCAACGTGGACGCCGTCCCTGCTCCGAGCAGCAAGCCCCTGCTTGAATGGTTGGCCAGGTATTGGCAGCGTCCCCGCCCGAAACCTTCTCAAACCGGAGCCCTCCGCCATGCGCCGTCTCCTCACGGTCCTCGCCGTTCTTCACCTCACCGCCTGCGCCACCACCCACACCAACGACCCGAGCAACCCCTCCGGGCCCGTCCCCCGCCCCGTGCCGCCCGACGCCAGCGAGGCGCGCCGCCTGGGCGCCGAGGCCGACAAGCTCCTGGAGGACGGGCGCTACGAGGACGCGCTCTTCCTCTACCGCAAGGCGTGGGCCGACGGCTTCCGCCACCCCGACGCGCTCTACTACGCCGGTGTCATCGCCGCGCGCGCCGGCAGCCAGGACGAAGCCATCATCTGGCTGGAGCGCGCCGCCGACCAGGGCTTCTCCGCCACCACGTCGCTGACCACCGAGCCGTCGCTCGAGTCCGTGCGCCAGCACACCTCCTGGGCCCGCATCGCGGAGAAGGTCGCCGCCAACGCGCGCAAGGACGCGCCCGCCGCCGCCACCCAGAACTGAACCTCTCTTCAACTTCCGTGGCCTGATGCCTCCGGGTCACGAAAGCCTCACGTCACTGCAAGTCATTGCGACAAGGGCAGGCAGGCGGACGAGCGAAAGTCCTCTCGCTCGTGACTCCGCGCGACGTGGAGCACGGGCCGGCAGGCACCCGGGGTCGGTGGCACCTTCAAGGCGAAGCGCGCTTTCCTGACAAGACGCGGAGACATGCCCTGTCCCCGGATGAACCGTCGTCCCAACCCGAGAGAGGCGTGATGAGTGTGAAGTTGCTGCTGGCCGGCCGGCGTGGAGGGGATGTGCCCTTCACGCCGTCATCCGAGAACGCGCGCTCCTGGTTGCGGCAGGTGGAGCAATGGTTTCAGGGGAACGCGAAAGAATGGCTGGAGAGCAGTCATCTGAGCACCGGCCCCCACGGCGCGCCGATGCTGCGACTGCGATTGCATCCAGCGGCGGGCGAAGTCTCCATCCTCGCGGCCAGCGGCGCGCGCGTCGTCATCTCCGCGGAGACGACGGCGGTGGGCCCGGGCTACCACGTCTTCCTCTGTGACTTGCTCAAGGCGATGGGTCAATCGCTGGACCTGCACTGGGCGGAAGCCGACGAGGCGATGGGCGTGGGAGACCCCACGGGCTACTTCCACACGGACGACGCGGGCCCGGTGGAAGTCCACATGCTCGCGTGGCTCCAGGAGTCCGTGGGACAGGTGTTGCGGCTGCGCAGCCGGGGGGAGTCGGGCTTCGCGATGTCGATGCGCTTCGGCCACACCTTCGAGTATCCCGGCGCGCTCCTGACGCCGCTCGGCCCTCGGGACGAGCGGTGGATGCGGCGCGTGTACGAGGACCCTCGGCTGGGCATGGATGTGTTTCCCTGGTGGAAGCAGGGCGTGGGCGCGCACGCGCGGCTGGGCCGGGCCCTGTGCCGGCTGTGGACGGAAGTCGTGTGGCGCCCGCCGCTGCTGGATGAAGAGCGCCGGCTCTTGCGCGAGGTGGCGCGCGCGCTGGAGCTGGCGTGGCGCGAGGACCCGGAGCTGGCGTACCCGTGGCGCGAGTGGCGCGAGGTGCTCGGCTACCTGGGCGTGGGTGGAACGCTCGCGGAGCTCGTCCACCGGCACGCGGCGTTCCACGCGGCGAGGGGGCCGTCCATCGGCTACCGGCGGGGCGCGGTGCAGGTGGCGCTGCCGGCGGGCTGGGAGATTCGAATCCCGGGCTCGCTGGCGGAGGCGCACCTGGAGGACGGCACCTGGGTGGCCAGGGACCATCGGCGCAGCGTGCGCTTCGTTCCCCTGGAGGACGCGACGGAGGACAGTCTGGCTCCCACCACGGCGGAGCGCCGGGCCATGGAGCTGGAGTACCGGGGCGAGCGGGTGAGCGGCCGCGCCTCGCTGCACATGGAGCCGGGCGAGTGCCGGCTGACGGCGGTGTGCAGTTCGGGGAGGCACCGGGCGCTGTGCGTGGTGAGCTTCGACGACCCGGAGGAGGAGGACTGGGCGTTGGGGACGTGGCGCTCACTGGACCACGCAGTCGCTGCTTGACGGTTGCCGGTACGCGGGGGCCATCCCACATTCAGCGGGCCATATCCTTGAGAGGAATCGAGAGCCCGCATGAGCAGGGAGGTCTGGCCGGGGAAACCCTGGCCGCGTGGTGCCACCTTCGACGGCACGGGAGTGAACTTCGCCGTCTTCTCCCAGGTGGCCACGCGCATCGAGGTCTGTCTCTTCGACCCCGCGAATCCAACGAAGGAAATCGAACGTTTCCCGCTGCCGGAGGCGACGGACTTCGTCCACCACGGCTACGTGCCGGGCCTGGAGCCCGGGACGCTGTACGGCCTGCGGGTCCACGGCCCCTACGAGCCATCGAAGGGGCACCGCTGCAATCCGCACAAGCTCTTGGTGGACCCGTACGCCAAGGCCCTGCACGGCGACGTGGACTGGAAGCAGCCGGTGTTCGGCTACCCGCTCGGCAACCCCCAGCAGGACCTGGCGCGCGACGAGCGCGACAGCGCGGCGGGGGTGCCCAAGGGCGTGGTGGTGAGCGACTACTTCGACTGGGGCAATGACCGCCGGCCGGAAATCCCCTGGCGCAAGACGGTCATCTACGAGGCCCACGTGCGCGGCCTCTCCATGCGGCATCCCGACGTGCCCGAGCACCTGCGCGGCACCTATGCGGGGCTCGCCTCGCCGCCCATCATCGAGCACCTCCAGAAGCTGGGCGTCACGTCGGTGGAGCTGTTGCCCGTGCACGCGTTCGCGGACGACTCGTTCCTCAACGACAAGAAGCTGTCCAACTTCTGGGGCTACAACACGCTCGGCTTCTTCGCGCCCGAGCAGTACTACGCCAGCCGCAAGACACCGGGCGCCGCGGTGGCCGAGTTCAAGGCGATGGTGCGTGCGCTGCACGCGGCGGGGCTCGAGGTCATCCTCGACGTCGTCTACAACCACACCTGCGAAGGCAACCACCTGGGGCCCACGCTGTCGCTGAAGGGCATCGACAACGCGAGCTACTACTGGCTGATGCCGGACGCGCGCTACTACCTGGACTTCACCGGGTGCGGCAGCAGCGTCAACGCGTCGAACCCGAACGCGGCGCGGCTCATCATCGACAGCCTGCGCTACTGGGTGAATGAGATGCATGTGGACGGGTTCCGCTTCGACCTGGCCACGGTGCTCGGGCGCACGGGCGAAGGCGGGTTCGACCCGAGGGCGGCGCTGTTCCAGATTCTTCAGCAGGACCCGGTGCTCAGCCGGGTGAAGCTCATCGCGGAGCCGTGGGACGTGGGGCTCGGCGGCTACCAGGTGGGCGGCTTCCCCGCGCCGTGGCGCGAGTGGAATGGCAAGTACCGGGACGCGCTGCGCCGCTACTGGAAGGGGGACGAGAACCTCGCGGGCGAGGTGGGCTACCGGCTGACGGGGAACTCGGACCTGTACGCGGAGGCGCGGCGCAAGCCGCAGGCGAGCATCAACTTCGTGACGGCGCACGACGGCTTCACGCTTCACGATTTGGTGACGTACAGCCACAAGCACAACGAGGCGAACGGCGAGCACAACCGCGACGGAGCGGACGACAACCAGTCGTGGAACTGCGGCGTGGAGGGCGAGACGGAGGACGCAGGCGTCGTCGCCTTGCGCGAGCGGCAGAAGCGCAACCTCCTGGCCTCGCTGTTCCTGTCCACGGGTGTCCCGATGATTGTCGCGGGCGACGAGATGGGGCGCACGCAGCGGGGCAACAACAACGCGTACTGCCAGGACAACGAGCTGTCGTGGGTGGACTGGAAGCTGGATGCCCGGAGGGAGAAGCTCCTGGAGTTCACCCGGAAGCTCATCCACTTCCGACACCGGCAGCCGGTGTTGCAGCGGCGGCGCTACTTCAAGGGCGCGCACCTGTGGGACTCCGAGCACAAGGACCTGGCGTGGTTCCGTCCGGATGGGACGGAGATGGGCGCGGAGGACTGGAAGAAGCCCTTCGTGCGCTCGCTGGCGTTCCTCCTGGGAGGCGACGCCATCCCCACGCCGGACGAGCGCGGCCAGCGCATCATCGGCGACGCGGTGCTGGTGTTGCTCAACGCGCACCATGAGCCGGTGTCCTTCACCGTGCCCGCGGTGGTGACGGGCCAGCGGTGGGAGCTGGCGCTGTACACGGCGGACGACACCCGGGGCGCGGAGAAAGTCACGCCTCGGGGGAAGTTCGAGCTGGTGGGCCGCGCGATGGCGGTGTTCCGGCAGGTGGAGGACTGAGCCACCCGGACGTCCGAGGGCCTCGTCATCCGGGCGAGGTCCTGTTGCATCCGTGATAGCGTGACGGCGTGTTGCGGCAGGGAGCACGCACGACATGGCGATGATTCAGTTCACCCGGAACTACACGGACCGCTCGAACGACTACGGGTTCCAGTTCGAGTTCTTCTGCGACAAGTGCGGCAACGGGCACATGTCGCCGTTCATCGCGAGCAAGGTAGGCGTGGCCACGGGCCTCTTGCGCGCCGCGGGCTCGTTCTTCGGCGGGACGATTGGACGCGCGGCGCACGCGGGCACGCACCTGAAGGACGCGCTGCGCGGCCAGGGCTGGGATGAGGCCTACGCGGAGGCCGTGGACGCGGGGAAGCAGCACTTCAAGAACTGCACCCGGTGCGGCAAGTGGGTGTGTCCGCGCTCGTGCTGGAACGAGGGGCGCGGACTGTGCGAGGCGTGCGCTCCCGATTTGGCGGAAGAGGCGGCCTCCATCCAGGCGCACGTGGCGGTGGAGCAGGCGCGCGAGAAGGCGCGTACGGTGGACCACGTCGCGACGCTGGACATGAAGGAGACGCGGCTGGCGACGTGTCCGCACTGCGCCGCCAAGGTGGACGGCGGGAAGTTCTGCATGGAGTGCGGCAAGCCCCTCGCGGCCCGGAAGGTGAGCTGCGGGACGTGTGGCCTGGAGGTACCGGAGAGCGCGAAATTCTGCCCGGACTGTGGCGCTCCCCGGAACAAGTGACGCGACGGCGAAGGCTCCAGCGTTCATCCCCGGACGCTCACCTCACGGAGTGTCCGCGTGTGTTCCACGCCACCTGGGCCCTCCTCGTGCATAGGCTGCGGCGCCATGTCGCGGGATGCTCAGGAAGAGGACGTGAAGCAGGTGTATGGGGAGATTGCCTCGGCGTACGAGGCGCTCTTCCCCGTGCTTCACCGATATGAGGACCGCGTGGAGCGCTTCCTCGCGGAAGCGGTGACTCCGGGGTGTCGAGTGCTGGACGTGGGGTGCGGGCCGGGGCTCCATACGCGAGGCCTGGACGCCTCCATCGACGTGGTGGGAGTCGACCTGTCCCCGGAGATGCTGGAGCTGGCGCGACAGGCCCGGCCCGAGGGCGCGTGGCACGTGCACAGCTATCACCGCCCCTTCCCCGAGGAGTGGGGGCGCTTCCAGGTGGTGCTGGCCATCGGTTGCCTCGACTTCTGTGACGACCTGCCGCGCGTGCTGAGCCATCTCGCCGCGACGTTGGCGCCCGGTGGTCGGATGTTGTTCACGGTGCTGGAGCAACGGCCCGGCTTCGAGGGACATGAAACCGCCACGCACGAGGTCCAGACGGCGGGCCCGGCGGTGACGCTGCATCTGTATTCCTTCGAGGACACGGCTCGCGCCGTCGTGGAAGCGGGGCTGCAACCGCGCGACTACGTGCATGCCCCGGGTTGGGTGCAGCTCACCGAGGAGCGGACGATGTGGTTCGGTTGGTGGGACGTGGAGCGGGGGTAGCGTCGTCGCGATGGAAGTGGCGCACCCCGAGTAGGTGGCCAAGGCGGACTCGCGACGCTACAGACTCCACCGTGACTGGCATCGAGCCAAGGGAGCGACACGGATGATGACGGAAGAAGACCTTCTTGCCGCCGAGGAGTCGCTGCGGCAGGCGATGCTCCGGGGTGACGTGGCCGCGCTCGACGCGCTCATCTCCGACGACCTCGTCTTCGTCAATCACACCGGACAGGTGTTCGACAAGGAAGCGGACCTGGCGGCGCATCGCTCGCGCGCGCTGCGCCTGACGCGGCTGGACGTGTCGGCGCCCATCATCCGCTACCTCTCGGCGGGCGCGGTGGTCATCGTCAGCGCCTCCGTGAAGGGAACCCACGACGGCACCGAGTTCGAAGCGCGGCTTCGCTACAGCCGCGTCTGGCAGTGGGTGGATGAGCGCCCCCAGGTCGTCACGGGCCAGTGCACGGTCATCCTCGGTGGCGAGCCCTCATGAATCGCCCCCTCTTCCGCACGAGTTCAGCAGCCCACGTCATGACCTCACAACGCCTTCGCGCCCTCGTCCTCGCGCCCGTGATGATGCTCGCTCCGGCCTGTACCTCGACACCCGGGCGCCCCGCCTCCACGGTGGCAACACCCGACACGGGCCCGAGTGAGTACACGCTCACGGAGGACATCTCCGTGCGCCGCATCGCTCCGGGTGTCTGGGTCCACACGACGCTGTCGGGCCCGGACTTCGGGCGCTACCCCGCGAACGGATTGGTCATCGAGGACGGCGCGGAGTCGCTGCTGGTCGACACGGGCTGGAGTCCGGCACAGACGGAGCATCTGCTCACCTGGGCGAAGGAGACGCTGCGCAAGCCCGTGCGCGTGGCGGTGTCCACGCACTTCCACGTCGACCGGACCGCGGGCATCCCGGTGCTCGTGGCGCGGAACATTCCGGTGTACGGGCTGGAGGACACGGTGAAGCTCGCGACGGAGCATGGACGGCCCGTGCCCACGGAGAGCTTCTCGGGAGCGCACACGCTGGGGCCGGTGGAGTTGTTCTTCCCTGGTGCGGGGCATGCGCGCGACAACCTCCTCGTGTGGCATCGGGACAGCGGTGTGTTGTTCGGTGGCTGCTTCGTGAAGGATGGAGCGGCGAAGGACCTGGGCAACGTGGAGGACGCGGACCTCGCGGCCTGGCCCGCGAGCCTGGAGCGCACGCGTGAGCGCTTCCCAGAGACCCGCGTCATCATCCCGGGCCACGGCGCGCCGGGCGGACCGGAGCTGCTGGAGCACACGCGAAGCCTGATTCCCTGAGCAGCGCGAGGAGACTGGTGGACGGTGGAGCGCATGCTCGGCCGCCCACCCCCTTCGGAGGGTGCGAGCGTTGAGCGGCGCACACGGGGTGGGTCGAAGCATGCTCGCCTGTCTGCCCGGGTCCGTTGAGTCGAGAACAGGCGCCTTGCGCGAGAGGGCTCCGCCGAATGGGCGAGGCCTTCCATCGTTCCTACCGTGCCTTCGAGTGGCGAAGAGGTGAAGCACGGGCCGGCGGGCGGGATGGAAGGCGGGGGCGTCATGAAGCGTGTGGCTGCGGTGGTGCTCGCGGTGGCGGTGAGCGGGTGCGCGTCGGTGAAGGTGGAGCAGCGGGACGGTTGCTGGGTGAAGCAGGTCCGCACCTTTCCCTCCAGCTTCAAGGAAGAGGTGGGTCCCTGCGCGCGGCCGAAGCCGGAGTGGTCGGCGGACCGTGTGACACGATTGGTGCAGGAGTGCGTGATGCACGCGGACTACCGCTGGCAGAGCAGCGCGATGGTGGCCTGGAATCGCGGTGAGCCGCTGCCGACGCGCGAGCCAGACGAGAAGGTGCTCGAGGCGTGCATGGTCACCACGGAGAAGATGCTCTCGGCGGAGAAGGGGGAGTTGGAGCAGCGCCTGAGTGATGTCTCGAAAGAGCGCGACAGCCTGCGCGCCAACCAGGAGCAGGAGCGCGAGTCGTATCGGACGAAGCTGGATGCGCAGCGTGACGAGGCCCAGGCGGCGCTGGTGAAGGAGCGCGAGCGACTCCAGGGCAGCATGGATGCGCAGCGCGAGCACGCGCAGGCCAGCCTGGACCGGGCACGGGACCAGATGCACGAGAGCAACGGACGGCTGGCGAACGCGCTCGGAGAAGCAGCGAAGCGGCCGACTCCCTCCGCGGTGGCGACGGCCACATCCACCTCCACGAGCGAAGGCAAGGCGGACACGCGCAGCGACTCCAACTCGCGAGGTGATTCCCGCGCGCGAGGTAACTCCGCGACGCCGAGCAATCCCCGCGTGGCGAAGCCCATCGTGGCGACACCGACAAGCACCATGTGCTCGCTGCCCTCCAAGAGCGCCGCGAAGCAGGCCACGGCGAGCGAGACGGACACGAAGAGCGAGACTCCGAGCTGCCAGCCGATGCAGCCCACCGAGTCCACGGAGCCCGAGCCGTCCCTCGCACCCCAGGCACAATCCCAGACGGCCTCCGTGCCGCTGCCGCTGAAGTCGGCGCAGCCAGGCGCGGTGGAGTAGCCCCTCCACATTCGAGACGAGGGCGCACCGCGTGGGCCGTCGCCTCAAACGAAGTGAGCCACCTCCAGGGCATGGCCCTTCGCGTTCATCGCGGACAGCACGTCGCGGAGTCTTGGGGAGATGAGCCACCGGGGCTCGGGGCGAAGCTCGCCCCGCCTGTCACCAAAAAGTTTGTCCGTGATGAAGACGTCGGAGTCATCATGACTGGCTCGCTCGACGTACAACTCGGAGAGCTGATTGAGTCCAGCGATATGTCCCTTCGGGCACCGGTGCTCGTCACGTTCATCGAGGTCAAAGGGGTTGTTTCCCGCCAACGTCTTCGCAGCCAGCCGCAGCGGCTTCGAGGTCACGACGGGTTGATACCAATCCGAGGATTGCAGCGCCTTGCCGCCCCCATGCATCACCGGACGGAACTCCGCGCCTCGAAGCCCCGCCGTCTGGAATGCCTCCACGAATCGCGAGGAGACCACCACCTCTCCCGCGAGCGTCTGGGCCATGTCCTTGCTCTTGGCGATGCGTCGCGTGTCGAGGATGAGCGCGGTCGTCTGCCGCGCGCCGGCACCGCAATGCTCACAAGCCACGGACTCGTCATAGCCGGTGCCGCACATGGAGCCCGTTGGCTCGAAGGACGTGCGAATGACGAGGTTCAGCAGCTCCGCCGACTTCAGTTCCGTGGCTGAGTAGCGGCGCTCGATGTTCCAGTAGGTGAAGAAGAGACCGCCCTGCTCTCGGAGCTTCCGCTCGATGGCGCCGATTTCCCGCACACGGCGGTCATCGGTCGGCAGAACCACCTTCCTCAACGTCTCGTTCACGAGCGTCCCGAGCCCTGGGTCCAGGAACCGCTGGGCTCGCTCTTCCGCAATCCTGAACTCGATGGTCTCGCGCATCTTCAGGGGGAGATTCCGATGAGTTGAGGAACCGGACAAGAAGCACCCAGCCCGGCATGGCCTTCGACACTCCGGTTGTCAGCCTCCGTGCCACGGTGGCGTCCCTCGCCCCCGACGCATCTCCAGAGGTGTCACGGGTCTGTCCCTGGGCTCCCGAAGGCTGGACCGGGGCGCTCTGCGCTCACGTGCCGGTCAGGGTGTTCCCGGGTCCATCGTCCGCGGTGTCTCCCTCACATTGGTTGCGTCAGGCCGGCCGCCTCGAAAGCCATTTGAGTGGCCCCTCACGGGGACTCTCAGAACTAGCTCAATGGGAGAGCACAAGACTCTTAATCTTGAGGTTGAAGGTTCGACTCCTTCGTTCTGAACCGAATTGAAAACTCGGCTCCGCCAGGAAGCTCCACCCCTAGCCGGTAAGAGCGCTGGCCCACCCCGTCCACCCTCCCCCACCGCGAAGCCTCGCCGTCCGCCAGGGCGACAGTCCCCTTCCGAGCCGTCAACGGAAGTCCTGTCGTCGTCCGCGCCCGGCCCGGCCCGCGAGCGCGGGATGCGGTGACGAGGCCGGGCACGCAGTCAGCGCTCTCCACCCGCGAAGGGTGGGGCTTCCACTTTTCAGCAGTCCCCGGGACGCGCGCTTCCTCGCGCCACCTCGCCTCCCGGGTTTCATCAAGTCCCCCACGGGGGAAAGGAGGTGCGCGATGAGCTTCTTCCAGCGTGTCGATGTCGTGCAGCACGAGCGGGCGTTCGTCCTCGTCGACGAGGTGCCCACGCGCTACCTCGTTCCGGGCCGCTACCGGCTCACCTACCCCTTCCGCAACGTGCGCATCGTCCGCGTCGCCACGGGCATGCCGCTGACGAACCTGGACACGGAGCTGCTCGCGCTCGTGCCCCCGTCGGACCTCCAGGTCCTCGAGCTGGGTCCCACCGAGCGCGCCATGCTCTACCACCGCGGCCGCCCCACCCTGTGGCTCGGCCGTGGCCAGCACCAGGTGTGGACGGTGGAGCGCCTCCCCAGTCGCGACTCCGTCCCTGCTGCCTCCGCCGTGAGCATCGAGCGCCTGGACACGTCCGGCGTGGCCACCGCGCCACTGCAGGACGACGTGCGCGCCAAGGTCCCCGCCAGCGACTACGTGGAGGCCACGGCCACCGAGGGCAGCGTCGTGCTGCGCTACGTGGACGGCACCCTGGACGCGGTGCTGCCCGCCGGCCGTCACGCCGCGTGGACCGTCGCCCGCAAGGTCCAGCTCGCCGTCATCGACCTGCGCGAGCGCCTGCTCCACGTCACCGGCCAGGAAGTCATGACCAAGGACCGCGTCACGCTGCGGCTCAACCTCTCCACCGCCTTCCGCGTGGCGGATGCCCGCCGGCTCGCCGTCGTCGCCCGCGCGCCGGATGACATCCTCTACCTCGCCATGCAGCTGGCGGCCCGCGAGTCCGTCGCCACGCGCACGCTGGACGAGCTGCTCGCCTCGCGTGAGGCCGTGGCCGAGGACCTCTTCGCGCAGGTGAAGGAGCGCGCGGAGTCGGTGGGTCTGGAGCTGCTGCGCTTCGGCATCAAGGACGTCGTGCTCCCGGGTGAAATGAAGGAACTGCTCAACCGCGTCATCCAGGCCCAGAAGGAGGCCGAGGCGAACGTCATCACCCGCCGCGAGGAGACGGCCGCCACGCGCTCCATGGCCCAGACGGCGAAGGTGCTCGCGGAGAACCCGCTGCTCGTGCGCCTCAAGGAGCTGGAGGCCTACAAGGACCTCGCGGCCAAGGTCGGCCAGGTCCACCTGGTGCTCGGCGAGGGCGCGGTGCCCTCGCTCCAGCTCAAGGGCTGAATCCCCGTCACACGTGACACACCGCTGAGCGAAGGGCCTCTGGGGCCGGTTCCCCGGGGGCCCTTCGTGCGTTCACGGCACCGCGCGTCATTCACCGTCCGTGGCGCCCGGCAACCTGGGCTGACTCGAAAATCAATCTCGGCTACCCTCAGGGCTTTCGTTCCCGTGAGGAGTCCGAGATGTCGTCGTCCGCGAACCACTACGTCCCCAACCTGCGCGATATCGAGTTCAATCTCTTCGAGTTCCTCGACATCGGCCGTACCTCCCTGGGACATGCGCCCTTTGGCGACCTGGACGAGACGGCCGCCCGGCAGATGTTGCAGGCGTTCGCCGTGCTCTGCGCGAACGAGCTGGCGCCCTCCTTCGACGAGGCCGAGCACACACCGCCCAAGCTGGAGAACGGCGAGGTGACGCTGCCTCCCGGGCTGAAGAAGTCCATGGGGGCGTTTTTCGACGCGGGGATGCACCTCTTGGAGCAGCCGCCGCACCTGGGTGGCATGGGCGCGCCGCCGTCGCTGGGCTGGGCCGCGTTCGAGCTGATGGTGGGCGCCAACGCCTCGCTGGCCTTCTACACGCTGGGCAACCTGCTCGCGCGCATCATCGACCGGCTGGGGACGGACTCGCAGAAGAAGCGCTTCCTGCCGCACATGCTGGAGAAGCGCTGGGGCGGCACCATGGTGCTCACCGAGCCGGACGCCGGCAGCGACGTGGGCGCCGCGCGCACCAAGGCGCGTCCCGTGGGCGGCGACGTGTGGGAAATCGAGGGCGTGAAGCGCTTCATCACCAACGGCGACTCGGACATGTCCGAGAACATCATCCACATGGTGCTGGCGCGGCCGGAAGGCGCGCCTCCGGGCACCAAGGGCCTGTCGCTCTTCGTCGTGCCCAAGTTCTGGGTGAACGAGGACGGCAGCCAGGGTGAGCGCAACGGCGTGGTGTGCACCAAGTTGGAGAAGAAGATGGGGCTGAAGGGCTCCGTCACGTGCGAGCTGACGTTCGGCGACGGCCAGCCCTCGCGCGGCCTCCTGCTGGGCGAGGTCCACGACGGCATCCGGCAGATGTTCTACATCATCGAGCAGGCGCGCATGGCGGTGGGCGTGAAGTCCATGGCCACGCTGTCCGCGGGCTATCAGCGCGCGCTGGCGTTCTCGAAGGACCGGCTCCAGGGCGCGGACCTGCTCCAGGCGCGCAACAAGCTGGCGCCGCGCGTGCCCATCTTCCAGCACCCGGACGTGCGCCGCATGCTGATGGCGCAGAAGGCGCACGCCGAGGGCATGCGCGCGCTGTGTCTCTACACCGCGTCCGTGCAGGACGGCGTGGAGATGAAGGGCGGCCACCGCGCCACCGAGGCCGGAGAGCTGGACACGCTCAACGACATGCTGCTGCCGCTGGTGAAGGGCTACTGCTCGGAGAAGGCGTTCGAGCTGCTCGCGGTGGCGCTGCAGGTCCACGGTGGCTCCGGCTACCTGCAGGACTACCCGGTGGAGCAGTACCTGCGGGACCAGAAAATCGACACGCTCTACGAGGGCACCACGCACATCCAGGCGCTCGATTTGCTCATGCGCAAGGTGGCGAAGGACGGCGGAGCGACGCTGCAGGGCCTCTTGTCGCAGGTGCGCGAGACGGCCGAGGGCGACCTGGGCGGCGGCGAGCTGCAGACGGAGCGCGCCACGCTGGGCAAGGCGCTCGGTGATTTGGAGACGATGCTCGGCACGCTGATGGGCAAGCTGGGCGAGTCCGTCTACCACGTGGGCCTGCAGGGCAACCGCGTGCTGGCGAGCGTGGCGGAGCTCGTCATCGGCTGGCTGCTGGTGCGTCACGCGGGCGTGGCACTGGAGCGAATGAAGAGCAACCCCGGTGACAGGGCCTTCTACGTGGGCAAGCTCGCCAGCGCGCGCTGGTACTGCGCGGAAGTGCTCCCGGGCCTCGCGCACGCCGCCCGCATGGTGGAGGCCGGCACGCTGGACCTGATGGACGTCCCCGAGGAGTCGTACTGAGTCAGGCGCACTGAAGCCTGCTGTCCCCCGGCCGCACCTGTGGCCGGGGGAGGACACCTCCGGCGCCATCCGTCCGTTCCTCCTGGGGAAGTCGTGGTGGCCCGGGGTTCGCATTGAGGGTGGGAGTCATGCTCTCCGCCCTCACCGTCGCCGCCGCCGTCGCCCTGGGTTCTCCCGCTCCCGAGACGGGAGGACCGCTGGAGCTGGCGCGCTTCGCCGGCCACGTCGTCGCCTGCACGGAGGACGGCCTGGAGGTGCTTGATTCTTCCGGCAAGCCCGTGCGCGGCGTCTCCACGGAGGACGGGCTGCCGAGCCCCTTCTGTCTCGCGCTGGAAGTCGCGGGCGACCGGCTCTTCGCGGCCACCGACGCGGGCATCGTCTCGCTGGATGCGTCCTTCCGGGTGGAGCCCGTGCTCGACGTGCGCTGGCACGCGCTGCCCGACGCCGAGGACGCGAGCGAGGCCGAGTACGTCGAGCGACTGGACGCACTCGCACGGACCCTGCCCTCGGATGCGACCTACACGGTGCTGACCTCGCGCCATGCGGGGACGGAGGATGGGCGCGTGATGGAGCTCGGCACCCACCGGGTGTGGACCGTCGCCGGACCGGTGCTGCACATCGAGGAGGAGCGTCGGGGCGTGCGCGTCGCGACGGAGGACGGGGTGTTCCTCATCGACACCGAGGGGCGGCTCGCGACGCGGTAGCCCTCGCGCCTCGCACCGAAAGCGAGACATCATCGGCCCGTGGCGAAGGTCGGGTCCGTATGCCCATGGAGGGCACGCCGGGTCAGAGCCCTTTTCGGGCCACGGATGGGCAGACGCGCGATGCATGGACGACAAGCGGCACTGGTGGTGATGCTGGCGGGGCTCTGGGCGTGCGGCGGTGAGGATGCGGTGACGAGGGAGGGCTTCGGCGGCGAGGTCGTCCAGGCGCTCTGTGCGCGGGCCGAGCGCTGCGGCGAGTACGCCCACGCGAGCGCCTGCGAGCAGGACATGCGCGGCTGGGGCCGTGACGTCTTCCTGGGGCTCGGCATCCGCTACGACGAGTCCCTGCGCTCCGGCCAGCTGCGCTTCGACGAGGGCGCGGCCCGGCGCTGTCTGGACTCCATCCGTGGAGGCAGTTGTGACAAGCCCGCGCTGTCGCAAGACGCGTGGCAGTTCGGCGTCGAGTACGACGCGGCCTGTCCGGTGCTCGTGGCGCCCGAGTCACCGACGGACTGTCGGAGCAACGTCGACTGTGGCGGGCAGGGGTACTGCGGCCACACGTCGGCGAACGGCTGCGAGGGCGTGTGCGAGGCGCGGGCCTCGGAGGGAGCCTCCGCCACCCTGCCCTGGCACTGCGCGCCCGGACTCGTGCTCCAGGGCTCGCCCGCCCGCTGCGAGCGGCCCCTGGAAGAAGACGCCCCCTGCGTCGCCCAGCAGGGAGGAACCACCTACTCCCTGCCGTGCGCGGAGGGGCTCTGGTGCGACTCGAACGGCTACAAGACGTGCAAGCGCGTGGGTGCGCAGGGCGACATCTGCGAGAACCAGGGCTACTACCCTTGTGGTCCATCCCTCGTCTGCACCAACAACAAGTGCGCCCGCTACGCGAAGGAAGGCTCGGCCTGCACCGCGCCGGTCCATGACCCGAGCCTCGGGCTCCTCGTCAACGTGTGTCAACGGGAGCTCTACTGCGAAGCACTCCCCGGAGAGGCGGGGCTGTGCCGTCAGCGCCGCGCGGAGAACCAGGAGTGCCGACTCGACACCGAGTGCTCGGAGGGACTCCGGTGCAAGGGGGCTCGCTACGAGGTGGGCCTCTGGGGCGTCTGCACCAAGGCCACGGGAGCCGGAGAGGTCTGTGACCATGAGAGCCTCTCCTGTCCCATGGGCTATGCCTGCGCCCAGACCGGCTCGGACAATCGCTGCCTGCCCATCGTCCGAGAGGGAGAGGTCTGCGGTTGGCAGTCCGGCGTGTGCAACGTCAGCAACGCCTGCGAGGACCAGCGGTGCGTCTCCTTCGACGCCACGGTCTGCCGCTGAGCGGGTGACAGGCTCGCGGCTCAGGTGCCCTTCGGGGCCTGGGCCCGGGCGGACAGCTCGCGCTCCACGTACAGCCGCAGGATGTGCATGAAGTCCTGGGCGTTGGTCACCACGCCGAAGGCCTGGTGCGTGCCCCGGTCCTTCAGCTTGCTGACCACGAATTCAGACGAGTCCACGCAGATGGTGGCCAGCTCCCGCAGCGAGCCGTCCTTTTCCGTGACGAACGCGGGCAACATGTTGCCGGTGGCGATGGCATGCAGCGCGGTGGCGACCATCACCGCCATGGTGGCCTTCACCGCGTGACGGCGCATGGCGTCCTGTCCCGCCACGTTGTCCGTCACCACGTCCGGCAGCGGACCGTCATCACGGATGGAGCCCGTCAGGACGAAGGGCACCTGGTGCGTGACACACGCGTGCATGATGCCGTTGGTAATCACGCCCGCCTCCACCGCCTTCGCGATGGAGCCCGCCGCGCGCACCTTGTTGATGGCGCGCATGTGCAGACCGTGTCCTCCAGACGTGGCCTCGCCAGTGCCGCTCATGCCCAGGGTGGTGCCGAAGATGGACGCCTCGATGTCATGCACCGCCACGGCGTTGCCCGCGAGCAGCGCGCCCACGAAGCCGTTGTCGATGAACCACGTCATGTCCGCGCGTGCCCGCGAATGCACCAGCGCCGGCCCCGTCACCCACACCGGATAGCCGCCGCGCTCGCGCTCCTCCACCAACAGCCGCGCCATCTGCGCGTAGTCGATGGGCTTCTCGCGAGACACCTCGCTCGTCATGAACTTGAACTCACCCTCGCCGCCGCCGCCCAGGTACGCCGTATTCACATAGACGCCCTCGGAGCCGTCCTCCGCGTGCCCCACCACCACGCGCTCTCCGGCGCGGACGCGGCGGCCCTCGCGAATCCACAGCACGCCCTGCTCGTCCAGCACGAGCGCGCCGTCCATGCGCGGCTCGCGCGGCATGCGCCACTCACCGCCGAGGCGCACGTAGGTGGGCAGGTTCGTGGTGGTGAAGAAGCCCTCCGGCAACACACCGTCCGCGGGCGCTGGCTGGAAGCGCGCGTCCGGACACCGGGAGAACCGCTCGACCGCGAAGTCAGGATGGGGGATGGAGGTGCTCACGCCGGCACCATGCGCGGACCCACCCACCCGGTTCAAGAACCTTGGCGCGGCCTGGGGCCGTCCGTCCGGTAGGAGGCAGCGCGAAAACTCCTACTCCCCGAGAGAAGGACTCCGACTCCCGGTGACTCGGCCCTCGTGCAAGTGCGCGAGACTTGTTGATCTCACCGAAAGCCCGGGGGAAATACGCGCCGCCAAGCAACTCGGGGTCTCAACCTCCGAGAATAGGTGCAAGTCGTACCTGAAACTCCTCGCCCAGCCGCGAGCCCACGTCCACGGAGCCCTCGTTCCATGAGCTACCGCATCCAGTCCGGCGACACCCTGTCCGCGCTCGCCAAGCGCTACGGCACCAGCGTCGACGCCCTGCAGAAGGCGAATCCTCAAATCAAGAACGTGGACCTCATCTACGCGGGTGACACGCTCAAGCTCCCTGGCGCCACGGACGGCTTCGACGGGCCCTCGGGCCGCACGGGTCCGAACCTCACGGGCGGTGTGGACGGCCCCTCCGGCCCGACGAACTCGGGTGACGGCGTGAAGGGCCCGAAGGGCAGCCCGTTCGACATCGCGCGCTCGCACCTGAACAAGAACGCGGGCTCGTTGAAGATGGAAGGCAGCGGCGTGGGCGCGGACATGGAGGACTGGGTCCCCAACAACGTCAACTGCGCCAACTTCGTCTCCGCGTGTCTGGAGCAGGCGGGCCAGATTTCCAACAGCCAGCACGACAACAGCGTGATGGGCCTGCAGCGCAAGCTGGACGCGGACCCGAACTTCAAGCGCGTGTCCATCCAGGACGCGAAGCCCGGCGACGTGGTGTCCATGAAGGTGGGCGGCGGCGAGCACGTGGTGATGTTCGCGGGCTGGAAGGACGGCAAGCCCCAGTTCATCGGCTCCAACAACGTGAACTCGGACGGCTCGCAGCGCATCAGCTTCAGCAGCATGAGCTACCCCATCATGTCGGTTCACCAGTACCAGGGCTGAGCCGGCGCGACACAGGCCACGAGCAGTGCCCCCGGGGCTTCGCCTCCGCCAATCGAGCGGAAGCGGGGCCCCGTTTCACTTCCGGCTCACGGCTTCGGCGCGAGCGCGAGCGCGGCCTGGATGAGCGGGCTCTTCGCCGCGGACTTCCGCCAGGCGGCGTGAATGCTCCCCGAGGGCACACCGGGCAGGGGCCGCGAGACCACACCGGCCTCGCGAGGGCCACCCGGTAGCAGGGATGCGAGCAGCGAGTAGCCCAGCCCCGCCGCGACGAAGCCGAGGATGGTCTCCGACGAGTCCGCCGCGTGCAGCCGCTTCGGTCTCACGCCCGCTCGCGCCAGCTCCCCAAGTTGGAGCTCTCGCAGGTGTCGGTCCGTGCTGTACGCGATGAAGGCGTCATCCCGGAGCGACTCCAGCCGCACGCGGCGACTCTTCGCCTGGGGATGATGCGAGGGCAGCACCAGGAAGGGGTACGTCCGGCCCACCTCGCGCGCCTCCGCCTCGTCGGGAACTTCGGGCAGGTGGTCCACCACCAGGTCCGTGTCGCCGGAGCGCAGGATGTCCACGGCGGGGACCTTGGACTCGAAGAGGACGACCTCGATGTCCGGGCGCTTCGTCTGGAGTCGCCGCAGCCAGGCGGGCAGCAGGTGGCGCAGGACGTGTCCGGAGGCATGGATGCGCAGCGTGCCGCCCACCTCGCCCTTGCGAAGCGACTGCACCACCGAGTCCAGTCCCTCCAGGAACGGCGCGACGTGCGAGTACAGCGCGCGGCCCTCGGGGGTGAGGACGACGCGGTCCTTGCCCACGCGCTCGAAGAGGGCGACGCCGACCTCGGCCTCCAGGCGTTTGACCTGCTGGTGGATGCCGGGCTGGGTGATGGGATACGGGAAGGAGCTCACCGCTCGCGCGTAGCCTTCTGCACGGGCCACGCGGTAGAAGCCCTCGAGGCGCTGGAGCTGAATCATGCACTCCAGGTTATCAATCTCGCATTGATTAGTTCCATGCGCTTTACGAGCGGAAGCGGCATGTTTTCTCCACGTCAGCGAGAGTACGGCTCGTTTTTGAGGAGACCATCATGTCCCGCTCCACCCCGAAGGTCGTCGTCGCGCACAGCTCCGCCTGGGTCATCCAGACCTGGCTGTCCTTTGCCCTCTCCGTGGGTGTCACGGCCGTCGGCATCTGGAATCTGCCGATGGACCCCTGGGTGAAGTCGTTCCTGGGCATGGGCCTGCTGTTCAGCGTGGGCTCCACCTTCAGCCTGTCCAAGACGGTGCGAGACCAGCACGAGATGGAGCAACTCGGCACGCGGCTGGATGAGGCCCGGGTGGCGAAGATGCTCTCCGAGCACGACCCGATGTCGCCGCCGAAGGTTTAGCGCCTCGCGCGCCCGCCATTGGGTCCGCGCGGGATGAGGTAGCGTCACGCGCATGTTCCAGGGGCTCAGTCTGTTGATTCCAGCCAAGGCCGACCCGGAGCGCGACGCGGTCGCTCGCGCCTGGGAGACAGGGGGAGGCACGGTGCTGCGACTGGACCGCTTCTGGAGCCCGCCCGACGTCACGCCCGCGCGGACCCGCCTCTATGGCAACGACACCTTCTGTCTCGTCCTGGCGCAGAAGCTGGGCCTCACCCTCGTCTCACCGCCCGATGACTTGTTGCTGCGCGTGGACTCCGACTGGCTGGGCCGCGAGGTGCGCGGCTCCACGCTGGAGCAGGTCCTCACGGAGCCCTTCCCACGCTTCATCAAGCCGCAGGTGCCCAAGGTGTTCCGCGCGAGCGTGTGGAATGACCCGGAGTCCCTGCGGAGTGAATGCAAGGGCCTCACGCCCGAGACGCCCGTGCTGTCCTCGGAGGTCGTCACCGTGCGCGCGGAGGCCAGGGCCTGGGCACTCGACGGCCAGCTCCGCACCTGTGCGATGTACGAAGGTGAAGGGGACCTCGCGGAGGCGCGCGCATTCCTGACCACCGTGGCCAGGGAAGCGAAGCTCCCTCGCACCTGCGTGCTGGACGCGGCCTGCGTCGAGGGCCGCGGCTGGGTGCTCCTCGAAGCCAACGCCGCCTGGGGCGCTGGCCTCAACGGCTGCGATGCGAGGGAAGCCGCCCTCTGCATCGCCGAGGCCTCACACGCCTGAGCCGCGACTCAGGGCGCGCCGCGTCCCGAGCGAACGCTGGCGAGTGCATCCTCCAGCAACGGCAGCGCATTCTCCGTCCAGCCCTTCAGCCGCGCGCGGGGAGACAGCGCACGGTGGTCAGGATGAATCAGTCCCGCGACCGTTGCCTCCTCGATGAACTGCGCCTGCTGCTCCGGATTGAGCTCCTCCCAGCGCAAGCCCTTCTCCACCCCCTTGCGCCAGTCATAGCCATCTCCCGAGAGCTGCGCGGCAATCGCCGAGCTGAGGTACGCGGTGCCTCCATGCTGGTGCTGCCACACATGCACCAGCTCATGCACCAACAGCCCCAGGTCGGTGGGGCCACTCCTCGGCGGGACGAAGACGGTGTCACCATGGACGAACGCGCGCCCCGACACACCCAGGATTCCGATGGGCCCCTCCTTCACCCGCACCGCCGCGTAGTCCAGGCTCGCGCCGAAGATGGGGCGCAGCAGCTCCACCTCGAACCCCGACAGCCGGCGCCCCACGGGCTCCATCCACAGCAACACCTGCACCGCGCTCACCACACGCCCGGCCAGCATCAGGAACAGGTCCACCGGAAGCTGCGCCACGCGCCACAACCCACGGCGCAACTGGAAGCGCCCTTCACGCGGACGCGCTCGGGCATACAGGACCAGTCCACCGAAAACGCCCGTGAGCACCACGCGCAGCCCCCGCGCGACACCCCTCAAGGCGCTCACCACCCCCGTGAGCAGACCACGGCCCGCGTCCACCAGCCGCGAGGCCAGCGAGAAGCCCACGCTCATGGGATGAACCTCAGCGTCCCGCGGCGACTCGAAGCGGCTCGCTCAGCCCCAGCGCCGACTCCACCATCGAACGCATCGCCCCCGGACGCCACGGACGCGCGAGCGCGAAGTGCGTCAAGCAGGAGCCACCGAACGCCTCCGCGAGCTCCGGGCAGAAGCGCGAGGACACCAGGATGCGCGGGCCCGCGAAGTCCATCTCCACCAGCCGCGCGAGGAAGTCGTGCGCGGCGCTGCGCTCCGCCGAGTCCAGCACCACCACCACCGCCGCCGGCACCACGCCCATCTCCAGCCGCCGAATCGCCGACGCGATGCCCGTCGCGTGGATCAACCCCACCACCGGCGCCAGCTCCCGCCCCATGGCCAGCCGCAGCAACGGGGACTCGGACACCACCATCACCGAGGGCGCACCCGAGGCCCGCATGGCGCGGCGCGTCTCGTAGACCTCGACAGTACCCACCTCCCTCAAGCGAGGCGCGGGGACGGACTGGAGCAAACGCGGCTGGACGGTGGTGGCGGGGGGCACGCATTGAACAATAGCCAGGAATAGCGGAAATATCAAACTACACTTCAATTATCCGAGTAGTCCGCTCTCTGGGACTCAATGACATACCCACGGCCCCACGGCACAGACCGGGGGGCCATGGATTTATGTTCAGTGAGTCATGACCAACCCAGACATCACTTCCTGCGCTGCGGCATGGGCGCGCGCGGAGGCGGGTTCTCCCAGGGCTCCAGCTCCTCGACGAGCGTCCTCAGCACGGGCAGCTCCGTGGAGCCTCCGTGCTCCAGCGCATGGGAGAGCAATTCGGTGAGGGAGGGACCGACGACGGGGATGTCCGTCGCCGTCTGGCGGGAGCGAAGCGGCGGCGTCACCCGCTCGAGTTCCAGCATCACCTCATCCTCGGGCTGCTTTCCGGGAGGCACCGTCAGGGGCTCCAGCGCGTCCGAGCGCAGGCGCACGTAGCAGTGCGGACGACGACCGCTGCAGTAGCGCAGCGCGATCACCGTCCCATCCGGCAGGTCGACGAGGCACCGCACCGGCACGACGAAGTCTCCGTTTCCGTCAACCGGGATGTGGACCTCGGTGTGCTCGGCCGTGGAGCGCAGGCGCCAGGGCATCGTGTCCGGGAAGAGCATGGCGCGGGCGAGGTGGTCATAGAGCGCGTTCAACTCGGCGACGCCGTGGAAGGTGGAGGCCTCGGTGGCGCGAGTCACGGAGTGCTCGGCGACGATGCGCTCGATGACCTGGGACATGGAGGCGTGGGACCTCCGCACCAGCACCCCCGCGCGAGGCACCAGCGCGCCCTCCGAGTCCACCGCCACCGCGAGCACACCCGCCTCCAGGGACCACGTCTCGCTCCAGTCCGACGTGACGGCCGAGAGCTGGAGCGGAACGCAGGACAGCCCGGCGGGCGCCTCATGCAGCGCGAGGCCAGGCCCCCAATGCCAATCATTCTCATCCCCGTTCTCGACCGACTTCATCATGTCCGCGTGGGACTGCTCGAGAATGGGGTTGCGTCGGTTGAAGCGCCCGGCGTTCCCCACATACGGGAACAGTCGCGTCACCCAGCCCGACGCGCGGTCCCAGCCATACGCCCGACGAGGCTTGTACAGCTCCGACCAGAGCTCGCGGTCCGGGTGGCCTTCCGAGGTGCGCACGAACTCATCGACAATCGGGATGAGCGACGAGGTCCACCAGCCCAGGTCGAACTCGGCGAGGACGTCGATGCGGCGGCGGATGGCCCGCCAGTCCTCCGGAGTTCCAAGCAGGGTGATGCGAGGGATTCCACACATGACGGTGATGGCGAAGTCGAAGTACGGGGACATCGCGTCCATCAACACCACGTCCCCCGCCATGCGCTCCACGTCGGTGCTGGTGGAGAAGTCACACGACAGGAGCCGGGGGAGTCCCGGCCCCAGCTCCTCGCGGAGCAGCTCACGGAAGGACGTGAGGGTGGCGCCGAACTCCTCCTCGGTCCGGGGCGCGGCGGAGACTCCCACCGTCAGCGTCCGTCGGCCCGAGTGTCGGACGAGCCGGCCTCGCAGCGTCTCGGAGTGCAGGCGGATGTGGTGGGCGAACCCCTGGGCCAGGGTGAGCCACACCACGTCCGGGGACAACACCAGGGGGCGATGCTCGGCGAAGGCGATGTGGACGGCGGCGAGCAGCGGGTGCACCCCCTCGGGGTCCACCACCCGGGTGTCCGCGGCCGGCGCCAGCCACAGCGCCTCACCCACCAGGCTCCCCAGGGGTACGGTCTCCAGGGGCGTCACAGCCTCTTCGACGGAATCCACTGCGAAGGTCGTCATCGGTACGTCCCCTCGTCACGGTGTGTGGAATGAAGCCGCCAGCCGACGCCGGCTTTCACGCCCACCTGACAGGACGCTCGGCACGCCACGGGTTGAGATACAGCAGCGTATCCCCGCCGCAAGCAGCGCGGGGCCCGTGCCGTGAACTCAACCCCGCAGGGAACGGACGAGCTCGGGGAGCAGCTCCTCGGCCCGCCCCGTCACCGCCTGGATTCCCTGGGGCGGGGCCACGCCTGAGGGGTCGATGCTGAACATCGGAGTGAGGCGCTTCAGCGCGAGGGCGCGGATGCTCTCCGTCACGCCCACCGAGAACGACGTCCCGATGAAGATGACCAGCCGACTGTGTCGCGCCAGTTCGTACACCCGCTCGATTTCGTACCCGAGGTGCTCCGAGTAGTACTCGTCGAACCACAGGATGTGAGGTCGCACGCGACTGCGGCAGCTCGGGCAGCGCGGCACCGTCTCGGCGCTCGGGCTCGCGTGGAACGCACTGAAGTCGAGCGTCTCCAACGGAATGGTGCCGGTGGGCGGCCCCAGCTCGCAGCCACGGGCGGAACACCGCGCCAGCTGAAGGCTCCCATGCACCTTCACCAACGCCTGACTCCCGGCCTGCTCATGCAGTGAGTCGACATTCTGCGTGACGACGGTGAAGCCGCCCCCCTGCCCCGTCTGCCAGCGCTCCCAGTCCACCAGGGCCGCGTGCGCCGCGTTCGGCTTCGCCTTCCGGGCCAGTTCGAGGCGCTGGAGGTACATCTTCCAGGACTCGTGCGGGAACAGCTTGAAGTAGGCGCGGGTCCCCTTCTGCGTCACCTCGTTCGCCCACACCGCGCCCGGGTCCGTGCCCCGGAACGTGGGGATGCCACTGGCCAGGCTGATGCCGGCCCCCGTGACGACGAGCACGGACTCGGCGGCCACGCCGCGAGCCGTGGTGAGGAGTTCATCGAAGCCCAAGGTCGTCATGAAAACACCTCCACACGGGCGGACGGACGCATCCCGGTGAGCATGACACGCCGCCGCCGACTCCAGGTTACAAAAGCTACTGTGCTGCCGGAACCAGCGTCAGCTCCGCGATTTCGGGAGAGGGTCCCAGCCGCAGGGGCGGCCCCCAGTAGCCTGTGCCCCGGTGCGTGTACACGCGCACGCCGGAGACGGTGGCGAGCCCCCGCACCACGGGCTGCTGCAGCTTGATGAAGAACATGAACGGGAACACCTGTCCGCCATGCGTGTGTCCGGACAACTGCAGGTCCACGCGCACACCGGCCTGAGCCACTCGCAGCGCCGAGCGCGGCTGATGCGCCAGCAACACCACCGGCACGCCTTCGGGAGCCCCGGCGAGCGCCGCGCCTGGACGACTCTCGTGCGAGGGAACGATGTGCCCCGCGTCGTGGTCCGTCACGCCCGCAACGACGAGCCGTGCCCCATCGCGCTCCACCACGCGGTGCGTGTTGCGCAGCACCGTGAGCCCCAACCGAGCCACCTCCGCCTCCCACGCGGGGCCTCCGTGGTAGTACTCGTGATTGCCCGTCACGTAGAACACGCCGAGCGACGCGCGCAGCTCCTCCAGCGGGCGCACCTCCTCGCGCAGCTCCTCCACCCCACCGTCGACCAGGTCTCCCGTCACGGCGATGATGTCTGGGTTCAGCGCGTTCACCTGCTCCACCACGCGCCGCAGCCACCGTCCATCCAGCGTGGGCCCCACGTGGACGTCGGAGATCTGCACCACTCGCAGGCCGCCCAGCCCCGGCTGGAGCCCCTTCACCGGCACCGTCAGTCGCTCCACCGTCGCCTTGCCGCGCGCCGTGACGAACGCGAACACCACCGCCGGCACCGTCACCGCGCCCACGACGCCAGCCTTCCACCGGGCCAGCGCCGGCGCATCCGTCACCACGCCCGTCCACCCCAGCACCACGCCCACGACGTCCGCCGTCACCACCGCGCTGAGCAGGATGCCGAAGCTCCCCAGCCACAGGTACGACGTCCACTGCAACACGCGCCGGGCTGTCGATGGCTCGCCCCGGCCGCCCAGCACGCCGGCCGGTATCGACACGAACAGCAGCACCATCAGCACCACGCCCAGGACGCCCCAGGGTGACGGCCACGCCGGGCTCACGAACAACCGCACCGCGAGGTACGCGTGCAGCCCGCCCATCAGCGTGAGGATGCCGCCCAGGGACATCAGCCAGCGCAACACCCGCCTGGGCGTCGCACGCGACTCCCGCCGTGACTCTCGCTCCACGCTCTCCGACAGCTCCGCCACGGCCAGGACCTCCGAACAGGGTGAATCGCACCCGGTGGGGAGGCGGAGCATAATGGCCGCCTCCGTCGCCTGCCCGGCAACCCGCGCGACCGCCCGTTAGTGAGGGGACCCGGAGATCCTCATGCGCCCGCACCGCCTCGACAGTCCCTGGCAGAGCTGGATGGTGGCGGCCGCGCTCGTGCTCGGCGGACTCGGATGCTTCGCTGGCGGTGTGGCCTGGGTCTCCCGCTCGCTCTTCCAGGGCATCGAGCAGGAGCTGCGCCGCAATGACGTCCACCGCCTGGCGCTGCGCACCGCGGAGTCCAGCCCGCTCGCCACCGGGCGACTGGGCACCCCGCTGACGAGCAGCTTCCTCACCCTGCGAGCCCACGGCTCCACGCCCGACGAGGGGCTCGTGGACTTCGACCTCACCGTCCAGGGCCCGCTCGGCCGGGGCGTCCTCGAGGCCCAGGTGGCCTACGCGACGGACCGCTGGACGCTGCGCAAGCTGGTGCTGCGCCCCGAGCGTGGAGATTCCGTGGAGCTCCCCGCCGGAGGCAGCACGCCCGCCCTGCCTGCGGACTGAGCACACGGGGTGTCCCCACGACCTACCTTGAGTCGCATGAAGACCCCGCGCCTCCTTGCCTTCGGCCTGCTCGCCTGTGGCTCCGCCCTGGCCGCGCCAGCAGCGCCCTCCTCCCTCAACCTCAAGACCCAGGACCGCTCCGTCACGGTCGGCGTCACCGACGACAACCTCTCCGGCCCGGACATCCAGCTCTCCTTCGACGACGATGCCGACGCCGTGCGCGGCCAGGCGTTCGGCCGCCCCGTCAACCTCACCCTGGAGAACGACACCATCCGCGGCACCTACGGCCAGGGTCCCGTGAACGTCAAGGTGACGGACACGAATGACACCCTCGATGCCGTGGGGACCTTCGGCGGCAAGCTCACCAACTTCCAGGTGAGTCCCCAGCAAATCACCGGCACGGTGGGCGCGTGCAGCTACGAGCTGCTCATCACCCGCCCCCACCGCTACGAGGGCGCGCGCACCTGCGGCACCAAGCTGGACAGGAGCGTCTCGCTGACCATTCCTCCGTCGCTCGCGGACGAGGATGAAGAGCTCGTCACCGCGCTCTCCATCCTGCTGGCGCAGTAGCAGCGCGAGCCCTCCGTCTTTCACGCATCGACAAACCCGTGAGGCCGGGACGCGTTCCCGTGTGCTCGCGGGTTGAGCCATGCAACGGGGCGGCTATGGTGCGCCGTCCCTTTACGACGACGGAGCGATTCCATGGCGCAGATGCACGAGGTCGACTTCCACATCTACGGCGACGACCTGCAGTTCGTGGAGGTGGAGCTGGACCCGCAGGAAGCGGCGGTGGCCGAGGCCGGCACCCTCATGTACATGGAGGACGGCATCGAGATGGAAACCATCTTCGGTGACGGCTCGGAGAAGAAGAGCGGCTTTCTGGGCTCGCTGCTCGGCGCGGGCAAGCGGCTGCTGACGGGCGAGTCCCTCTTCACCACCGTCTTCCTCAACCGGGGTGGCGGCAAGCGCAAGGTGGCCTTCGCGGCGCCCTATCCCGGCAAAATCATTCCGGTGAACCTGCGCGAACTGGGCGGAGAGCTGATTGCACAGAAGGACAGCTTCCTCGCGGCGGCGAAGGGCGTGTCGCTGGGCATCGCCTTCCAGAAGAAGCTGGGCACCGGCCTGTTCGGCGGCGAGGGCTTCATCATGCAGCGGCTCCAGGGCGACGGCCTCGCCTTCATCCACGCGGGAGGCACGCTGCGCGAGCGCACGCTGGGCCCCGGCGAATTGCTGCGCGTGGACACCGGCTGCATCGTCGCGTTCCAACCCACCGTGGACTACGACATCCAGATGGTGAGCGGCATCAAGACGGCCTTCTTCGGCGGCGAGGGACTCTTCTTCGCCACGCTGCGAGGGCCCGGCAAGGTGTGGCTCCAGTCCCTGCCCTTCAGCCGGCTCGCGGGCCGCATCCTCTCCGCCGCGCGTCCGGGTGGCGCGCGCGACGAGGGCAGCGTGCTCGGTGGTGTCGGCCTGGGCTCACTGCTCGGGAGCGACGACTAGGCTTTCGCGTCGCCCGCGGAGTCAACCGGTGGCGAGGCACGGCGCGCCTCGCCACTGTGGTTGGGAAGCAGGCTCCGTCACGGGCCCCGACGCCTGCGCATCAAGGTGGCCACACCCACCAGCAGGACCCACGCACCCGCCGCGCCCACGGGAGACGCGCCGCAGCCGCCGCAGCCCACGTTCAACGCGGTGGGTCCACGCACCTCGAAGCCCGTGTTCGGGGACCGGGGGCCCGGCGTTCCCGACTCGCCGTTGACCGAGTACGCCGACACGGCATGCGCCCCCATGGAGAGCGCGCTGTCCGCGGGCACGACGTGACGGAACGTGCCCGTCGAGTCCGCGACGACGGTGACCACGAGGACCCCATCCACCTCGAGTGACACGGAAGCACCGGCCTGCGCGACACCGGCGAACAGGGGCGTCGAGTCCACCAACTCACCCTCGGCGGGCACCACCAGCACGGGCGTCTCACGAGTGACCACGGCGCCACCATCTCCCGAACCCGCGTCCGGGCCCGGCGTCCCCGAGTCCACGGTTCCCGAATCTCCAGCGTCCGGCACCGTCGTGCCCGCGTCCTCGTCCTCCATGACGACCTCGAAGACGGTGTTGGGAGAAGTGGGCCCGGTGTCGTCATTGTTGTGCCCATGAGCGTTGACCCGGTGCGGGCCCGGAGTCAGCGGCGCGTCGTCGGGAATCTGGTAGCGGAAGCGGCCCAAGGAGTCCGTGGGGACGATGACCTCGTCGCGGTTGTCCACGTACAGGCCTACCGTCAGCGCATCGGGCGCCACGCCCGCGATGTAGGGCGTGGGGCCCGTCACCTCGCCATCCTCGGGCACGACGATGATGGGCTGGGAAATCACGGGGGCGGCGGCGACGGTGAAGCTCGAGGCCCCGGGTCTGCTGTACGCGCCCAGGCCCTCGGAGATGGCGGAGACCGTGTGAGCGCCACCAGACAGGGCGGGCAGCGGCTCGTCCACCTCGGTGAAGAAGCTTCCATCGGTGCTCGACGTCACCTGGGCCAACTCAACGCCATCCACGGAGATGATGATGCGCAAGCCCGGGTCCGCCACGCCCTCGATGCGCGGCCGCGCGGAGACATCCACTGCATTCGCGGTCGGCAGGGTGATGGTCGGCGTGGCGGGCGTGGCATACGAATAGGTGTACAGCGTCACGGAACCGCCGCCTCCAACGCCCGCGCCATGCGTGGGGCCATGCGCGCCGGCGCTGGCGGACGTCACCCCCGCGGCGCCTCCCGAAGACCCCACGCCGCACGATAGCGGCGTGCCATTCAGCAGCACGTAGCCACCCGAACCACCCCCTCCTGGCCCGAGCTGGAAGGACGTCGCGAGCACGTTGCCGCCGCTCCCGCCTCGCACATCGAGTTGACCGCAGTTCAACGCGCCAGAGGTCCGCACGATGATGGAGCCACCCGCGCCTCCACCTCCGGCGCCGTCCTCGCCACCCGCCGCCAACGCGTTCACGCCCGTGGCGGAGATGCGGCCCGTTCCCGAAACGTTGGCCGCGCGGAGGAACACCGCGCCTCCGCCCGCGCCTCCCGCGCTCCCCACGCCGTTGTCGCCCTCACCCGCGCCACCACCGCCGCCGAAGAGGAAAGCCTCCACAATCGAGTAGTCCATCCGCGAGCCGCCCAGGCCGCCCACGTCACGCGAGCCATCCAAGAAGGAGGAACGTCCGCCCGTTCCGCCAAAGCCCCGGTGCCCACCGCCCCCACCGCCCGCGTTGTTGCAGTTGCCGCCGCCGCCGCCGTTGAGCAGGTTGCCGCGCCCGGAGGCCGAGCCGAAGCGCTCCACCACCAGGCCCTCTCCCTTGTAGGAGCCGCCCAGCGTGGTGGAGAGGTCTCCTCCCTCGCAGGCCATGCGGGAGCCATTGTTGGTGAAGGCCCCACCCCGGAAGCCCGCGCCGTCGGCGTGGATGGCGCCGTTGTTTGTCAACGTGCCCGAGGCGAGGAAGGCCAGGATGCCTCCGCTGTTCCCATCCCAGGCAGGCGCCACGAGCGAGCCGGACGCCGTCACGCTGACGGTGCTGTATTCGGGCACCGTCACGACCTGGGCGCCCGGAGAGGTATAGGTGTACATGAGCGGCGCCGTGAGCCGGAGCACGGTGGGAGTGCCGACCGTCACCAAGGACACGCGCGCCAGCTCCCAGCGCCCCACGTCCCCGGGGCTCGTCTGGCCCGTGCTGCCCGAAGGGGTGCTGGACGGGAAGCCCATCGTCTGGTGCACCATCACCAGTCCCCCCGTCGGAGGTACCGTGGAGGTCTCCACCGCGAGCGTCGAGTCACCGCGCTGTGCGCCGGTCGGCAACCGCATCGCGGTGTTGATGATGGTGCGCGCGGTGTTGACGGTGAGGGCGCCGCTGCGAGCGTTGCCGAGACCAAAGGAGTCCGGCTCGGCCAGGACGGCGGAGGACCACAGCAGCAGGAGCGGCAGGCAGGGCGCTAAACGCATGTGCCCCCCATGCTGCCTCAGAACCTGGGATTACCGCGAGAGCATGCCAGGTCGTATCTGACGTCAGTCGACCGGACGCGTCAGCGCCCGTGCGTTTCGGGGCGCGAAGAAAGGCTGGCGCACGAGGCGCGGCAGGGTGGGCTTGTCGACACACCAGAGCTGGAGGGCGTCCTCCCATTCCCCCAGCTCGGCCACCGCGCGCACATCGGCGGCGGCGCGGTAGAGGTCATTGAGGTTGTGGACGAGGACGGAGAGGTCCTCCACCTCCCAGCGCTCGGTGATTTCTCCAGCCTGGACGTGCAGCTCCAGGACGGGGCGCTCACGGACGTCCACGACCTTGAGGTTCCGCGCCGCGCCGCCCATGGCCAGGGTGAGGGGTCCCATGAGCTCGTCGGGGCGGACGCCGTAGGCGACGGAGAGGCCGCCGACGAGCAGCCCCGCGTCACACAGGCGCAGCAGGGAGACGTGGGGCGGCTCGCCACGGGGAAGCAGCTCCGTGGCGGCCTCGCGGTCCTTGAGGAGTCGCTCCCGGGTGAGCACGTCGAGCAAGGGGGACATGAGGGCGGTAAGTCTATCGCTCCTCGCCGCTCCAGTAGTCCACCTCGGCGGAGAAGGGCAGGACGGTGTACAGGGTTCGCGCGGCCTTGTCGCCACCTGGGGCGGAGCCAGCGGTGACACAGACCTTCTTCGAGTCCGGGTACACCATGACGTCCGGCTCCACCATGGTGGAGAAGGCGAGGTAGCGGAGCGTCTCGGTGCCGTCGTTGACGAGCTGGTGCGCGCCCGTGGGGCCTATGGGGAGGGCCACGTAGTCGCCGGCCTTCACGGGCAGAGACGTGTCACCCAGGCGCAGGCGGCCAGTGCCGGAGAGGATGAAGTAGGCCTCTTCGTTGGCCAGGTGGAAGTGGAGCGGGAAGGCGTGTTTGCCGGGTGCGAGCTCCATCAGGCTGCAGCCGAGCTTCTGTCCCTTCGCGGCTGCGCCGAGCTGCTTGCGCCGGTACGAGACACGAGCGCCCTGCGTGATTTCGGTCCACGGGAGCGTGGGTTCGTGGACGAGGTGGGGATGTGAGGACATGGGGTGTGCTCCAGGTTCAGGGACGCGTGGCGATGAGGGCGAAGACGCGGTGAGGGATGTCGAGCGCGGGGTGAGGGAAGCGCTCGGCGAGGAGTCGGGCGTGGGCGGCGTCGAAGCGCTCCACGGCATCCGGAGGCAGGGTGGCGCCGACCATGGCGCTGGCGCGGGAGCGGCCTCGCCAGGACTCGTGGGTGTAGGGCAGGAGCACGTCGAAGGAGAACGTCTCCAGGGGTGTGAAGCCCGCATCGCTGACGTCGCGGAGCCACTGCGGGTAGAGACCGACGCCGCAGCCGAAGCGAGCGTGGTCTGGTGGGTTGGGATTGAAGGCATCCATGAGGGCCTCGGTGGCGGCAACAGCGTTGCCGGGCATGGAGACCCAGTCCAGGTGCGCGATGACGAGCTTGCCGCCAGGGACGAGCAGGCGAGCGGCCTCTCGCGCGGCGGTGGGACGGTCGAACCAATGCCAGCACTGACCGGCTGTCACGAGGTCGAACGCGCCGGAAGGCAGGCCCGTGGCTTCGGCGGGAGCTTCGTGTGAGTCGATGGGCAGACCTGCCTCGGAGGCGAGCTGGCGTCCGGCCGCGAGCATGGACGCGGACACATCGAGCGCGATGACCGAGCAGCCGTGTCGCGCGAGCCCTCGTGCGACGGTGCCAGTGCCGGAGCCGACGTCCACGGCACGGAGTCCGGGGCGAAGGACGTTCTCTCGGGCCAGACGGGTGAAGAAGGCGTCCGGGAAACCCATGCGGTGTTTCGAGTAGTCCTCGGACGTGCGACCAAAGTCGACGACAGGCATGACAGTGCTCCTCTCGCGTCGTCCCGAGCGCCGTGTGGGCCGAAAGGCTCACATCGACACGGGGGTCGAGTCGAGTCGACAATGAATGTTCTGGAGGTTGCGGGGATATGAGTAGACGCAAGGGTGGACGCTCTCAATCTCGATTCGACCATCGACCCGAGGAGCAGCTCGTCACCGCGGTGGAGGCGGCGGCGCTCCTGGGGGTGAAGCGGGCGACGCTGTACACGTACGTGAGCCGGGGGCTCGTGCGCTGCGTGCCGGAGCCGGGGACGAAGGAGAACCGTTATGTGCGCTCGGATTTGGAGCGCCTGAAGACAAGGCATGACGCACGTGCAGGGCACGCGGCGGTGGCCTCGGGGGCGCTGCGCTGGGGTGAGCCGGTCATCGACTCATCGGTGTCACAGGTGGGCGCGGAGGGGCTGGCGTACCGGGGACACTCGGCGGTGGCGCTGGCGCTGGCGGGGCGGAGTCTCGAAGCGGTGGCGGAGTTGCTGTGGACAGGGAGGCTCCCGGAGCAGGACCCACGGTGGGCGAGCGAGGAGCCACCGTTTCCACCGTCGGAGCTGGCGAGACTGTTGCCGCGAGACACACCTCCGGTGGCGGCGCTGTCCGCACTGGTGCCACTGCTGGCGGCCAGGGATGTGGTGCGCTTCGCCGCGCCGCCCGAACAGGAGAAGGCACGAGCGAGACGATTGCTGCGTCAGTTGGCGGCATGGGTGTGCGTGGCGCATGCACCAGGGCGGGTGGTTCGGGCACTGCGGGCGGGAACGGTGGCGGAGTCACTGGCGCTGGCGTGGGACACCAAGGTGAAGCGAGCACCGGAGTTGCTCAATCGCGCGCTCGTGTTGTGCGCGGACCATGAGCTGAATGTGTCGACCTTCACGGCGCGGGTGACGGCGTCATCGGGAGCGGACCTGTACGCGTGCCTGTGCGCGGCACTGGGAGCGCTGTCGGGTCCGAGGCACGGTGGGGCGTGTGACAGGGTGGAGGCGCTGTTGACGGAGGTGGGGAAGCCAGAGCGCGCGGCGGCCGTGGTGTACGAGCGGCTGCGCCGAGGCGAGGCAGTGCCCGGCTTCGGCCACCAGCTGTACCCCGAGGGAGACCCGAGGTCCCCGCCCATCATCGAGGCGGCAAGGGAGGTACGACCGGAGGCGCCGAGAGTCAAAGTGGCAAGAGCGGTCCAGGAGGCGATGACAGAAGCGGGGCATCCAGCGCCGTCAGTGGACCTGGGACTGGTGATGCTGGCGGACGCGCTGGGCCTTCCCACGGGAGCGGCGGCGACAATCTTCGCGGTGGGACGCGCGACGGGCTGGGTCGCGCACATCCTGGAGCAAAGGGAACAAGGCCACCTGCTCCGCCCCAGGGCCCGCTATGTGCATGCTCCCCACTCCTCGACTCGAGAATGAGAACCTTCCGCATACAGGGCTGAGGCTTCGAACGATGAACGGGAATCCAATCTCCGAGGGGTGGTAGTCGTGGCCGCGCTCAAGCCGATCCTTTGGGTACTCACCATCATCTCAACAGCCCTGACGACATGGCTCCTTACCGGCATCCAAGGGGAGTGCCTTATCGATGAGGATTGTCGAGGGATGTCTGCTCAATACTGCATGGGGTGGCCAAGAGAGGCGATGCCACTCTCAAAGCCTTGGTGGGGTCGATTTCAGTCGTATCGAAGCTGCGAAATCCTCTGCGGTGATGGGCACCCAGCCTGCCCAGACGATATGGCCTGCGCTGGTTCGGCCCATGGCGCCCCACCGATCTGCATACCCAAGAAATGAGACCCCTACATATCGTGGTGGCCCTCATCATCTTCGCGGCCTGCGTGATCCTCTCGTGGCCCTACTGGATATTCATGTCCCGAACCGACACAGGCGTCCCCCGTGGCTTCTATGCCTGCGGCCCATTTGAAGAAGAGGGCACACTGCGCGTTCGGTATTGCATCGTCGGTGTCGACGGAATCATCCTGCGCGATGAGCGCTCTCCGAGCGGTCGGACTGAACGCATCTGGTACTTGAATGCGAATGGCCGGACAGAATACGCCAGAGAGGTCATCAATCCATGAGCCGATTTCGACAGGCTCAGCATTGCCCCTCCCATGTGGTACCTGCTGAGCTGGAGCAATATCCATGACATCGATTTGCGCTGGACTCGCGATTTTTGGCCTTTGCTTGCCTGTGCCAGGACATCCTGTGGACAGCGTGAAAGCCGCGGGCTGGGTGAACCAGTCAGAGGAGAAGGACACGTGAATGTCCGTACACATGCTCGCCTCGAATTCGTACCAACTCGGGGCGCTTGTCGAGGGCGACCTGAAGCGCGTGACGAGTGTGTGGCTACGGGAGTCGCGCTCGTCGGACCGTGAGAAGCCCGATTCTCCCCTGCGCCGCGCCCTCGATCAGGCCTGTGGTGGCGCGAAGGAAGGGAAGCCGTGTCGCCTCCAGGGGTACTCATTCTGGCGAATCGAGTGCGGCGGAGGATTGCTTTTGTATTCGACGGAAATGAGTCCCGATCGGCATCAACTTCAAGAGGATTGCAAACGTTTCGGTGCGCTCTTGAAGTAAACAAGTGCTCTCCGAACTATGTGGTGCCCGCTGAGCAGGGACAAAAAGGACATGCCTGTCTTGCCGCACAAATCAAAAAAGCCAATCCCGTCCAGCACAGAGGGCATCGCACCTGTACCTGCCAGAAGCGCCAAGCTTCTGCGCAACCGACCTTCCAGAGTCGTGATTGGAAGCGAGGTGACTCGTGTCGTTGACTTGGAGCCAATGGACGTCGGAGGAGAAGAACTCAGGCTCAGGATTGAAATCTGTCGGGCGATGTCAGGCACTCGGCAGTACTTCAGCCGTCTCTGGCGAATCGAACGTTATCGAATCCAGTCAACCTTTCCGCAGCAAGCTGGACGGCCAGCACATGAACCATCCGATCAAGAACTGCTACTGATCGAAGGCGACCTACCAGTCGGCAAGACCACAGGGAGGACGGCAAACGTGGTCCTTCAGGGCACGCTGCGGAAACTGAGGCTACTCCTTGACCGATAGCCTATCTCGTCCAGGTGGCTCGCCCCGCCATTTTCCGAACAAGTTGCCCATGGGGTTGAGCAGGAAGGCCATACTCATGAGAGTGAGCGCTGGGTTCGCTGTCTTGGCGGCCATCTTCCTGCAAGTCTGGTCTGAATCATCGTATTTCAGCGCCAAACCCATGCGACATCTTAAAAACATAGCAACAGCAGTCGTTGACTACAAAAGGGAAACAGGAGCATGGCCTCAGTCGCTGGAAGACCTAGCCCCGCCCAGATGCGCGGGTGACGCATGTATCCTGACGCTAGGGGTTCCCCTCGATGACTGGCGCAAAGAGCTCATGCTCACCAACGATGCTGGATGTCTCGCTGTATGGTCGTTCGGTCGCGATGGGCAGCCCAGCTCCGACGACCTGGTCGTCCGCATCCCAGAGTCGTGTCAGCCCGACAAAGAACACTGACCATCCGACAGAAACACGGCCTGTATCCCGAACAAGGATGTCGCCTTCCCGCCACCCCGCGCACTCCCAGGTTGGCCGCACGCGCGGCACGGTGGACACTGCGCCCGTGGACACACGACGCGCCTATCCTCGTTTCGCCATCGCCTCCCTCTTGGGCAACGTCGCCTTCCTCGCCTCCTGGGGTGTCCTGCTCTCACGCCCCTCCGGTTGGCTCGTGGCAGGCCCCATCCTCCTGGCCCTCTTCGTCATCCTCCGCGTGGGCGGCATGTGGCTCTACGCGCGCCAGCGGACGGAAGACAGCCCGCGCATCCGCCGCGCCGCCATCTTCACCACCCTGCTCGCCTTCGTCGGCGTCGGCCTCTGGGTCCTCACCGCCGTGCGCGGCCCCACCATCAGCTTTTGAGCCGCCCCCCAGAAACGCCTCGCGGGCGCTCCCAGAAGGCCCCAAGGCCCTCCAGAACGCGCCCGCGCGGTACATCAGCTCGCGGCTTCAGAGGGCCGCGTCAGCCCGTCACACGTTGAAGCGGAAGTGCATGCAGTCGCCGTCCTTCACGACGTACTCCTTGCCCTCCATCCGCAGCATGCCCTTCTCCTTCACCGCGGACTCACTGCCCAGCTTCACCAGGTCCTCCCAGCGCATCACCTCGGCCTTGATGAAGCCGCGCTCGAAGTCCGAGTGGATGACGCCCGCCGCCTGCGGCGCCGTGTAGCCCTTGTGAATCGTCCAGGCGCGGCACTCCTGCTCGCCCACCGTGAAGTACGTCCACAGGCCCAACAGCGTGTAGCCCGCCCGCACCACCTTGTGCAGGCCCGGCTCCGTCAGCCCCGCGCTCTCCAGGAAGCCCGGACGCTCGGCCTCGGGGAGCTGCTGGATTTCCGACTCCAGCGCCGCCGCGAGCACCACCACGCCGAAGCCCTCCTTCGCGGCCATCTCCTTCACCGCCGCGACGTGCTTGTTGGCGTCTTCCTTGCCAATCTCGCTCTCGCCGATGTTCGCCACATACAACACCGGCTTGTCCGTCAGCAGGAACAGGTCGTGGATGACGGCCTTCTCCTCCTCGGTCAGCTTCTGCGCCCGCACCGTGATGGCGGAATCCAGCCCGGCCTTCACGCGGTCCAGCAGGGCGACCTCGGCCTTGGCCTCGTCACCGGCCTTGCCGCCCATCTTCGTGTTCTTCAAGGAGCGCTCGCGGCGCTTCTCCACCGTCTCCAGGTCCTTGAGGCACAGCTCCGTGTCGACCACGTCCCGGTCCCTCACCGGATTCACCCCGCCCTCGACGTGGGTGACGTTGTCGTCCTCGAAGCAGCGCAGCACATGCAGCACCGCGTCCACCTGGCGGATGTTGCCCAGGAACTGGTTGCCCAGGCCTTCGCCCTTGGAGGCGCCGCGCACCAGGCCGGCGATGTCCACGAACTCCAGCGACGTGGGGACCTTCTTCAGCGGCTTGATGAGCTCGGAGAGCTTGTCCAGCCGCTCGTCCGGCACGGGCACCACGCCTACGTTGGGCTCGATGGTGCAGAAGGGGTAGTTGGCCGCCTGTGCGCCCGCGGCCGACAGCGCGTTGAACAGGGTGGACTTGCCCACGTTGGGCAGCCCGACGATTCCGATGGATAGCGCCATGGTGATTCCCTGGAACACGCGCGCCGGGGGGCGCGCTTCCCCGAACTAGGCCGACCGGCGGACGCCGGCGTTGCCGGAGCCGCTCAGCGGAAGGCCCTTCACGAACTGCTCGGCCAGCGCGCGGTGCTTGCTGTCGTCCATGCGCTCGCCGATGAGCTTGCCGGCCACATCCATGGCCAGGTCCACCGCCATGGCGCGGACCTCGGCGATGGCCTTCGTCTTCTGCTCGTCGATTTCACGACGCGCGCTCAGCTTCAGCTCCTCCGCCTCCTTGCGGCTCTTCGCCATCAGCTCCTCGCGGAACTTCTCCATCTCCTGCTGGTTGCGGCGCGTCTCCTCGGCGGCCTGACGGCGGGCCTCGGAGATGGCCGTCTTCTGGTCGGCCAAGAGCTTCTCCGCCTCGGCGCGCTCACGCTTGGCGCTCTCGATGGCGGCGGAAATCTGCTTCTCACGCTCCTCGACCAGCTGAAGGATGGGTCCCCACGCCTTCGCCTTCAGGACGAAGAACACGATGACGAAGGTGACGAGGGTCCAGAAGATGAGGCCCGGCTGGACGCTCACGAGGCTGCTGGCGGCGAGGACGTTGGGCAGGAACATGGTGGCGTGTCCGGCGTGAGGGAGGAGACAGCGAGGGAGTCTTCAGGGTGAAACAGCCTGCGAAGAGGCACCGGCACCCGCGATGTGACCCGCGAGCACCGGCGCTTCCCAGGCACCTGCGTTGAAACTAGGCGGTCTTGGTCGCCAGCAGAACGCAAACAACCAGCGCGAACAGCGTGGCGCCTTCGATGAGGGCCGCGGCGATGATCATCGTGGTGCGGATGTCGCCACCGGCGGCGGGCTGACGGCCCGTGGCGTCCATGGCGGCGGCGGCGAGCTTACCGATGCCGAGCGCGGCACCGATGATGGACAGGCCAGCGCCGAAACCGGCGGCGAGGAAGGCAAGAGCGAGGTTGGTCATGGCGGTGCTTCTCTTTTCTAGCGAAGGACCCACTTGTGGGGGGGTCGTGATTCCCTTCAGGACTACCTCTGACGGCCTTTCGAACCGCCAGGTCTTCTACGCGGGGCGCTCGACTGCTCGCGCCCCGCTAACCTGTCTCAGGCGTGCGCCTTGCCGTGGTCGTGGCTGCCGCCCAGCTCGGAGTGGCCGTGGCCGTGGTCATCCGCGTGGCCGTGGTCGTCGTGGTGATGGCCCGTGGCCACCGCCATGCCGATGAACAGCGCCGACAGCAGCGTGAAGACGTACGCCTGCACGAAGGCCACGAACAGCTCCAGCAGGTAGATGGCGAACGCGAAGGGCACGCTCACCACCGCCACCGCCGGATGGCCGAGGATGAAGATGAGGCCGATGAGGAAGAAGAGGACGATGTGGCCCGCCAGCATGTTGGCGAACAGACGCATCGTGAGCGCGAAGGGCTTGGAGATGAGCCCGAGGATTTCCACGGGGATCATGATGATCCACAGCGACCAGTGCACGCCGCCCGTCAGGTGCTTCAGGTAGCCGCCCAGGCCCGCCGAGCGGATGCCCGCAGCCTGCGTCACGAAGAAGGTGCACAGCGCCAGGCCGCACGTGACGGCCAGGTTGCCGGTGGCCGTGGCCATCCAGGGGACGAGGCCCAGCAGGTTCATGAAGAGGATGAAGAAGAACGCGGTCAGCAGATACGGCACGTAGCGCGGGCCGTCCTCCTTGCCGATGTTCTTGATGGCCATCTCGTCACGAACGAAGAGCACCAGCATCTCGATGAGGTTGGCGCCCGTACCGCGCGGCACCAGCTTCGTCTTGTCGCGGCTGCTCCAGATGAAGATGGTGGCCAGGAGCAGCAGCGCCGCCAACCACATCATCACCGTGTGCTTGGTGATGGAGAGGTCCAGGCAGCCCGCCATCAGCCCCGGCCAACCCGTGGGCGCCACCAGCCCGTGGTCCGTCATCACCGGCTCGCAGCTGCCGATGCGCAGCGGCGGAATCGCGCCCAGGTGGATGGGCTGGCTGAGCGGGACCTCGAGCTCGAAGTCGTTCGTGTCCGCGACGTGGTGGAGGATGTAGTCCGGAACACTCGGCTCGCTTCCCTCACCGTGGCCCCCGGACTCCGAAGCCCACGCCGTGGCCACGAACAGAGAGGCGAACAGCACCATTGCCTTGCGCATCACTCGTCTCCGCCCGCCGCGCCCTTGGACGCGGCCATCACGTAGCTGACTTCAATCCATTGCAGCGCGAAGTAGACGCCAAAGAAGCCGGCGATGAACGGCACCGGCTGCAGACCTCGCGAAATCATCCCCAAGAGCCCCACCAACACCGCCACCGCCCGCAGGCCGAAGACCACCGCCACCACCTTCATGGCCGCCTTCAGGTCTTGCTTCACCGCCCGCCGCTTCAACAACAGCGCCACCACGCCCGTCACCGCCGCCAGACCCACACCCCACAGCGCCGACACCCGGTTTTCCACCACCGTCGGCAACAGCCCCGCCACGGCCGCGCCCACCACCGCCACCCCGGCCGCCAGCCCCGCGTGGGAGCCGAAAGGGTCCTTCTCTTCGCCCTGCCCCGTCACTTCCGCTTCCCCAGTCGGGCCATCTCCCGGAGGAATCCGTAGAAGCCCACGCAGATACCCAGCAGGCTCAACCCCAGGAGCAGCCACGGCGCCGTTCCCAGCTTTCCGTCCAGCCAGTAGCCGCCCAGCACGCCCACCACCGCCCCACCCACCAACTTCCACACCGCCGAGACGTAGGGCTCGGCCGCCCGCATGTGGCGAGCCATGGGTCCCAGCTCGCTGCCGTCCGAACCGACCTTATTTGGGGGTTCTTGCTCCACCATTCGGACGCCTCCCCAAACCCTGGGAAACCCTCGGATTTCCCATGCCACCCGATCCAACCCCTTCACACGCGGGCGCCGCTTAACACCGAATGAGCGACACGTGCAACCGCTACAGTGTCCCGGCACGGGACAGCGCCAGCGGGGGTTGCGGCACCGGCAAGCGCAGCTATCACCTCCAGAGCGGGAGCCGGCCCTTTTCGCGAGCCTCACCGAGGGCCCGCCCGCCCCGCTCCCCTGGTGCCCGGCGCCCCAGCGGCCGGGGCGTCGCTCATCCGCGCCGGGGTGTGCGCGTCGCCAGCTTGCTCCTATCCCGATTGTCGGAGGACTCCATGCCCAAGCCCCTCGTGCTGACGTCCCCCCGTTTCAAGGACGGGGACCTCATCCCCATCGCCTTCACCGGCGAAGGAGAGGACACCGCCCCACCCCTGCACTGGGAGAACCCACCCGCCGGGACGAAGAGCCTGGCGCTCATCGTCGAGGACCCGGATGCTCCGGACCCCAAGCATCCCCAGCGCATCTTCTGCCACCAGGTCCTCTACAACATCCCCCCGGGCGCCCAGGGGCTGCCGGAGGGGGCCCAGGTGGACGTGCTGCCCCCAGGGACGCGGGTGGGGCTCAACGACTTCGGCCACCAGGCGTACGGGGGCCCCATGCCCCCCATCGGCCGGCACCGGTACTTCTTCAAGCTGTACGCCCTGGACGTCGTGCTGCCGAACCTGGGCCGGCCTACCCGCAGGGATTTGTTGAAGGCGATGGAGGGCCACATCGTGGGCCAGGCGGACCTCATCGGCCTGTACGAGAAGGTCCACCACCGGGGCTCAGCGCAGGGACCCGGCGCGTCGGCCTGAGTCGCCGCCTGCTCGCTGGGAGACCTGGCGAGTTCATGGACTGACTTGTGGGCGGAGCCCTCGTTTCCGGGCCCGCCCGCATCATTTCCTGTCATCGCCCGCATCGCGCGTGACGCGCGTCAACACATGACACGGGCGTCTCGCGATGTAAGGGAAAACCGCGAGTCGTTGGCCGCGTCTGTGGTCTGGTCATCTAAGTGTCGGGAGCCCCACTTCTCCACCCTTGCATGCGGTGGAAGAGTCATGGGTGCCGTGAATCCATCCATCCGGGGCGGAGCTCCCTATGGCTCCTTCGACGAGATGTCCGTTGGCGTTTGCGTCATCCGCGAGCGTCGCTTCGTGTATGTGAATGATGCACTCGGCATGCTGGTGGGGCACCCGCGTGAGCTCATCGTGGGTCGCCCGGCGACGCTCCTCCTGACGGAGTCGAGCGTGACGGAAGTGATGGAGCAGCAGTCACGCCGACTGCGCGGTGAATCGGTGTCCAGCACCTACGAGGCGGCGCTTCGCACGGCAACAGGAGAACGACAGGTGGAGATGACCATCATTCCCAGCGGGCCCGACTGGGTGGCGCTGGTGCGCGACGTCACGTCGCGGGGCCTGCGGCGCAGCGTGCTCCAGCGGCTGGCGGAGCTGGGCGCGGGGCTGCCCTCCCTGCGCACCGAGGGCGAGGTGCTGCGGCGGGTGTTCTCCGGGCTCGAGGAACTGGGGCTCGCCTTCGCGTGGCTGTCACCCGAAGGTGAGGGCGTGCGGCTGGGGCAGACCTTCGTCCCCGTCGCGCTGGTGCCTCCGGACGCGCGGATGATGAGCGGACGGTGGGTGCGGGACGTGGTGGGCCGCTGGCCGTCCCTGCTGTTCCGGGCGTGGAAGGAGGGCTCGGCCTACTCGAATGACTTGTCACAGGAGGCGGCCTGGTTCCTCGACGGCGCCCAGGCGGACCGCGCTCGGAGCGCGCTGAACCGGGCCGGTCCGGCGCACACCATCGCCGTGCGCATCGACGTGGAGGGCCGTCCCCGCGCGATGCTGGCGGTGGCGGGAGAGTGGCTGCGCGAGGAGGAGATGGCGCCGGTGCGGCTGTTCGGCGCGCAGGTGTCCGCGGCGCTCGATGCGGCGCTCACCATTTCCCGACTGTCCGCGCAGAACACGGCGCTGGCGGCGCTCAACCGACTGGCCTCGGAGGCGGCGTCCGCGCCCCACCCGCGCGCCTTCTTCGGGCCGGGCACGGAGGAAATCGTCGGGCTGGTGGCCTGCGACGCAGTGACCATCCTGCTCCCTCAAGAGAACCAGATGGAGCTGGCGTACGCGCGCGGCATGGACCTGGAGGACGCGGACACGGACCGCTTCGCGCGGCTGTGGCTGGCGGGAGGACTGTGCAACCAGGCCCAGCAGGAGGGCGCGCCGCTGGTGGTGGAGGTGGAAGACTGCCCGAACGGGCTGCGCGAGGACTTGCGACAGCGCGGCTTCCAGACGCTGGTCATCATCCCCCTGCGCGTGCGCTCCCGAGGCGTGGGCACGCTCAGCATCCTCTTCCGTGAGCCCCGGTACCTCACTCCGCTGGAGCTGGAGACGCTGCAGGCGATGGGCACCCACTTCGCGGCGGCCATCGAGACACATCGACTGTTGCAGGAGCTGCGGGGACGCGCCGAGGACATGGCGCTGCTGCACGAGGTGGCGCGGGCCCTGGCCACCACGCTGGAGCTCGACAAGCTGCTGGCCACGGGGGTCACCAGCCTCGCGCGCATCATCGACACACCGGATGCCTATGTCCTCATGCCGAACTCCACGGGCGAGTGGCTGGAGGTCCGCGCGGTGAGTGGCAGCCACCCGGAGCTGCTCGGACGCTGCCTGCCCGCGGGCGCACCGGATGCGTCCGCCACCGGGTTGGCCTTCCTGACGCGCGAGCTGGTGATGGTGGAGGACGCCGTCACCGACGTCCGTGTGGACCAGGAGCTGCGAGACAGCTCCTCCGCGCAGGCGTTCCTGGTGCTGCCCCTGGTGGTGCGGGACAGGCCCGTCGGGGTCATGGTCGCCACGGAGACACGGAGGACCCGCCGCTTCTCCCCCGCTGAAATCGAGCGGGCGAGCGCCATCGCCAACCAGCTCGCACTGGCCCTGGAGGGCGCGCGACTGGTGGAGGATTTGAAGGACAGCTACGTGGAGCTGGCCCGGACGCAGGAGCAGCTCGTGCGTCGCGAGCGACTGGCGGCCCTGGGCGAGCTGTCCGCCGTGGTGGCCCACGAGGTGCGAAATCCCCTGGGCGCCATCTTCAACTCGGTGGCCTCCATCCGCAGAATCATCGGCCCGGGCAGTCCGGCCGAGCCCCTGGTGGACATCGTCGCGGAGGAGGCGGACCGCCTCAACCGCATCGTCGCGGACCTGCTCACCTTCGCTCGACCTCCCGCGCCGCATCCCCATCCGGTGCCCCTGGCGCCGCTGGTGGAAGACGCGGTGCGCGGGGCGCTCGCGGAGTCACCCGGCGCGGTCCGCGTGGAGCTGGATTTGGAGGAGGACGTCCCGCCCGTCACGGTGGACGAGCGGATGATGCGTCAGGCCTTCCTCAACCTGGCCATCAACGCGATGCAGGCCATGCCACAAGGAGGACGCCTGCGGGCCGCGGTGCGACGCGCCGCGGGTGCGCCCGAGGTCATGGTGGAGTTCAGCGACACCGGTCCGGGCATCACCGCCGAGGTGCGCGCGCGCATCTTCGAGCCATTCTTCACCACCAAGGCCAAGGGCACCGGCTTGGGGCTCGCCGTGGTGAAGCGCATCATCGAGTCCCACCAGGGACACCTCACCCTCGACTCCCAGCCGGGCACCGGCACGTGCTTCCGCCTCTACCTGCCGTTGGATTCACCCGCTTCCACGCGCCCGCTGCTGGCCGTTCCGTGACTTGAAGTCGAGAGGAGGGTGGGCTGTCAGCGCCACATCGTGAGCCACGCCACGAGCAGCCCCAGCAGCGACGCGCCCGTGAACAGCGCGACGGCGAGCCAGACGCGGGAGCCCTGAAGCCATCCACCGGAGGGCTCGGGCTCCGCGGTGAGGACCTCGCCGTCACCGGTGATGGCACGCACCAACTCCAGTCGACGCGCCTCGAGGGCCTCCGTGGCCACCGTCTGCGAGATGTCGATACCGAAGCCGACCTGCGTCTCACGCGGCGCGCGTCGGGGGGCGTGTCGCGACATCGCGGGCGTCACCGTGTCCTCGGCGCCCGGCGGGAACAGGGGCTCGTGGGCACCACTGGCTCGCGCGGAGGCCGCCTGCTCGATGGCCACGAGGACCTTCGCCGCATCCAGGGCCTCGGTCGCTTCGACGGGAGACGTGGGCTTCGAGCGAGTCCCTGTGCCGACACCTCCACGCTCGGAACTCGCGTCCGACTCCGAGAGGTAGGTTCCGTATTGCGCGGTCCGCGCTGCGAGGTCTTCCGCCCGGAGAGGCATCGTCGCCAGGGGGTCATCGACACGCGGTGCGTCCGCTCGCGGAGGCACGGCCACGGCGGTGGGTTCATCCTCGTCGGCGTTTCCCCATCCATCCGCGCGCGTCGGCTCGTCGTCGCCGGGACCTTGTCTCGGCTCGCCTGACCCCGGCCTCCTCGGACCAGCAGCGCGCGTCGGCTCATCGTCGCCGGGGCCCTGTCTCGGCTCGCCTGACCCTGTTCGCACCGGACCAGCAGCGCGCGTCGGCTCATCGTCGCCGGGGCCTTGCATCCCCTCCGCGTGTCTCAACTCGCTCGACGCTGTTCGCCTCGGACCAGCCGCTCGCGTCGGCTCATCGTCGCCGGGGCCTTGCATCCCCACCGCATGTCGCAACTCACTCGACGCGGTTCTCCTCGGAGCATCCGCGCGCGTCGGCTCATCGTCGCCGGGGCCGCGTCCACCCGCCACATGCGTCGGCTCATCCTCACCGGGGCCACGCCCGCCAGCGACATGCGTCGGCTCATCCTCGCCCGGACCGCGAGCACCGGCCGCGCGCGTCGGCTCATCCTCGGCCTCGGGCCGCGGGCCCACCTGCGCCCGCTCGGACGGAACGAAGTCATCCGGCGTGTAGATGGCATTGTGCTCGAACGCGAGCGCCGTCGGCGGGGTGAGCGTCGCGACGAGCTCCGGCTCGGTATGCGAGCGCTTCGCCTCCTCGCGCAACAACTCGTCGAGCAGCTTCTCCTCCGCCTTCTTCTCGCGCGGGAAGACCAGCGCCAGCAGCCTCGCGAGCTCCGCGTCCCCCACGCCGGGCGCGAGCTTCGCCTTCAGTCGCGCGAGTTCCGCCCCCATCGCCGCCGCGTCCGGGAAACGATTCGCCGGCTCCGCCGTCAGCGCGCGCATCAGGAACGCATCCACGCTCGACGGCAGCCCCTGCCGATGCTTCCCCGCATTCTCCCACTGCGGATACGCCGCGCGGCGCCAGCGCTCCACCGGGTCTCCCCGCTGCGACAGCGGCTTCCACGCGCACAGCTCCCACAGCAACACGCCCACCGCGTACACATCCGCGCGCCGGTCCACGAAGCGCTTGCGCGCCTGCTCCGGCGACATGTACGTCAGATTCCCAATCACCACCCGGGGCGCCGTCTGCTGCTCCTTCAGCGTGGACTGCGCCGCGCCGAAGTCGATGATCTTCACCTCGCCGTCGTAGCTGATACACACATTGGCCGGTGACAAATCCCGGTGCACCAGATGCAACGCGTGCCCTTCTTCATCCGTGGCATCGTGCGCATAGGCCAATCCCTCACACAGCCGCTCGCCCAGATGCAGGATGATACCCAAGGGCATCATCCGCCCCAGTTGCCGCAGCCGATACGAGAGCCGGCTCAGCGTCTTGCCCCGGACGTACTCCATGGAGAGGTACAGCTGCCCCTCCACCTCGCCCATCGCATACACGCGGGCGATGTTGGGATGCGTCAGCCGCACCACCACCCGGGCCTCGTCGCGGAAGCGCCCCACGAACTGCGGGCTCTCCATGAGCTGCGGCAGGACCTTCTTCACCACACATGCGCGGCGCGGAGCCTCCTCGCGCGCGAGGAAGACCTCTCCCATCCCCCCGGCGCCAATGCGGCGCACCAGGGTATAGGGACCGAAGCGAACGGGCCCCTCGAGGGGCGTCGGCTCAACCGGTCTGGCCAAGCGAGCGGAAGGCCTTTCTCGCCGCCCCGAGCACGTGCGCCACCTCTGCCTCGCCAATGGCCAGCGAGACGAAGGCCGCTTCGTACTGGCTCGGCGGCAGGTACACGCCCGCGTCCAACATGGCGTGGAAGAAGCGTCCGAAGCGCCCCGTGTCAGACGTCTTCGCGCTCGTGTAGTCGAACACCGGCTCCGCCGTGAAGAACACCGTCAGCATGCTGCCCACGCGGTTGACGGTGACGGGCACACCGGCGGCCTTCGCCTCGGCGATGAAGCCCTCCTCCAGCATCCGGCTCACCTGCTCCAGCCGCGCGTACGTCCCCGGCGCCGCCAGCGCCTTGAGACACGCCAGCCCCGCCGCCACCGCCACCGGGTTCCCGGACAACGTGCCGGACTGATACACGGGCCCCGCCGGCGCCACCTTCCGCATGATGTCCGCGCGACCGCCATAGGCGCCCAGCGGCATGCCGCCGCCAATCACCTTGGCCATCGTCGTCAGGTCCGGCTTCAGCCCGTACACTTCCTGCGCCCCACCACGCGCCAGCCGGAAGCCCGTCATCACCTCGTCCAGCACCAGCAGCACGCCGTGCTTCTGACACAGGGCCTGGAGGCCCTGGAGGTAGCCCGGCTTGGGCACCAGCACGCCCATGTTGCCCACCACCGGCTCGATGATGGCGCAGGCGATGTCCTGCCCCTTCTCCGCGAAGATGCGCTCCACCGCCGCCAGGTCGTTATAGGGCGCGGTGAGCGTGAGCTTCGCCAGCGCGGACGGCACGCCCGGCGAGTCCGGCAGGCCCAGCGTCTCCACGCCACTTCCCGCCTTCACCAGGAACGGGTCTCCCGCGCCGTGGAAGCAGCCCTCGAACTTGAGGATGTGCTCGCGACCGGTGAAGCCTCGCGCCACGCGGATGGCGGCCACCGTGGCCTCCGTGCCGCTGGACACCAGCCGCACCATCTCCACGGCCGGCATCGTCCCGCAGATGAGCTCCGCGAACTCCACCTCGCCCGCATGGGGCGCGCCGAACGACGAGCCGCGCCGAGCCGCGTCGATGATGGCCTCCACGATGGGCGGGTAGGCGTGGCCAAGGATGAGCGGCCCCCAGCTCCCCACCAGGTCGACGTAGCGGTTGCCATCCACGTCGGTGAGCCAGGCTCCGGAGCCCTCACGGAAGAAGACAGGGTCCCCGCCGACGCCACGGAAGGCGCGCACCGGAGAGTTCACTCCACCCGGGATGCGCGCCTGCGCGCGGGCGAACAGGGACTGACTGTGAGCGTGATTCATGCCGCGTTCCATAGCACGCGCCGCGACGTCTCCCGCCTCTCCTCTCGCCTGCCCCCATGCTCGCCGCTTCTCCGTCCTGTCGAGTGTCGGTTATGGACACGTCGCGTTGAGACGTCGGCAACGTATCCCTGGAAAATCACACCAGGACGCACATCCGAGCGAGAGGCCGGGGCATCATGGACCTGGAAGACGCGCTGATACAGCGATGTGACGGCGGACCCGAGGACCCAGGAGACTCCCATGGACTTCAAGACGGCGGACCTGTGTGACACCCACTCGGGCACGGCCCACTTCCAGGTCGCCGAGCCCGGCTTCATCGACTACGGCGGGCGGACCACGTTCTCGGGCCTCATCAGCACCGTGCGCGCGCCGGAGGACAACTCGCTCGTCCGCAAGGCCCTGGAGGAGCCGGGCGCGGGGCGAGTGCTCGTGGTGGATGGCGGTGGCAGCCGTCGCTGCGCGCTGGTGGGCGACCAGCTCGCGTTGCTCGCGCAGCAGAACGGCTGGGCGGGCATCATCGTGAACGGCTGCATCCGTGACTCGGAGGAAGTGGGCCGCACCGCCATCGGCGTGAAGGCCCTGGGCACGCATCCGCTCAAGAGCTCCAAGCGCAACGAGGGACAGCGCGACGCGGAGGTGCGCTTCGCGGGCGTCATCTTCAAGCCCGGTCATCGCCTCTACGCGGATGCGGACGGCATCGTCACCTCGGAGTCGACGCTGGACTGAGTCCACGCGCTCCGAGGCCAGATGAGGGCCACGGCGTCGTGGCTACCCGAGGCCAGGAAGGCGCCGTCCTCCGAGAACGCCAGCGCGCCGACCGAATGGGCGTGGCCTTCGAGCGTGGCCAGGAGCGTCCCCTCGCGGCTCCACACCCTCACTCGGCCCGCCACGTCACCCGTGGCCACGAGCAGTCCGTCAGGGGAACACGTCACGGCGAACGTGGGGTCGGGGACCTCCAGCCGGACCTGACGGTACGGGTGCTCCAGTTCCACCAGGAGCACGTGCCCGTACTCCTTCTGGAGCACGACCCACTTGTCATCCGGGGTGAGCGCACGAAAGCGATTCCCCTTCGACACATGGACCGAGGACAGCCATTCATCCTTCTCCAGGTCCACCAGCCGCAGCTCGACGGTGTTGTCCCCGGGCGGCGGACATCTGCGTGAGATGACGCCGAGCCGCCCCGACCGGGACAGCACACGCAGCGCGAGGTCCTCGGGCGCGAGGTCCTTCCTCCAGAGAGGCCGTCCGGTCCGTGCGTCGACGACGCGTATCCAGCGATGCTCGTACCAGCTCTCACTCTCCGCCAGCATCCCCATGTCGTCGGACCAGACCGTCGACGAACCGTTGGAGCATCTCTCCTCCAGTTCCACGTCAGCCCCTCCGAGCAGGCCGCTCAGTCTCATGCCCCCATGCTGGGGCAACAGCCTGAATACACGCCCGCCCCTCACATGGACGCAGGCCCCCTCCGATGCGAACGACTCACGACGCACCTCCCGGCCTGAGTCGCGGTCCCACACCCGGACCGTGCCATCTCCCGCAGCAGTGAGGAGGTGCCTCCCGTCGGAAGAGAAGGTGAGCTGCTCCACCCCGTGGCGATGCGCGGGCCCTGGCACCTCGCGCCGGGTCTGGAGGTCCACCAGCAGGTGGGCCCAGGACTCCCGCTTCGCGAACGATGCCCACCGACCATCAGGGGAGATGACGAAACTCCAGCCAGCGCAACCGTATGAGCTCGGCAGCTCCAGCCACTCCTCCAGCGCCTCGCCTCGGGTGAAGAGCAACCGTCGATTCAGTATTCGCACCTGACGACCATCGGGGAGCAACTGACTTGCGCTGCTGGACACGCGTTGCTCGACGTCGCCCACACACTCCCCCGTCCGGGCGTCATACGTGCGCACGATGCGCCTCAAGCCGGCCCCTGACTGCTTGCACCGGATGAACGCACCCTCTGGCGTGAAGTGCACCCATGGCGGCCCGCACTCGGCATCCCCCTGGACGGACCAGCGCGGGCTCCAGTTCGCCGTATCGAAGACAGACAGCCGAAAAGGCTCGTTGCTGTTCTCCAGCACCAACAGGCTGCCGCCATCCGGCGAGAACACCAGCCACTCCGCTGAACCAGGACTGTCTTCGAGCTGGACGCGCCGGACTTCTTCTTCCCGCTCCAGGTCGAACACGACGAAGCCACTCGGATACTGGGTGCCGGCCAGCAACATCCGCCCGTCCGGCGAGCGCGCGAGGCTGCGGATGTCCGTGCCCAGTCCCTCCCAGCGCCGCAGCTCCGCGCCACTGCGCGCGTCCCACAACCTCATCGTGCCCCCATCGCTCCCGGTGACGATGCGCTCGTCCGGCAGGTAGAGCACGGCGTTCACCCTCCTCGAGTCTCCTCGGAGCGAGAGCAGCTCCCGGCCGTCCTCCAGGTTCCACACCCGGGTCGTCGAGTCTCCCGACGTGACGAGCCTGCGCGAGTCCTCGGAGAAGGCGTGCGTCACCACGCCTCGTGGAAAACCCTCAGGGCCCGGTGCGTGCCAGAAGCGCACAGTGCCACAGCGACTGTGTGCCTGCTCCTGGAGAGGGTCACCGAAAGCATCGAGCCGGGGAAAATTCCGTTCGGGTAGGGGCATGCGGGGCGCCCCCAGCGACGCGCTGGCCCCACGGACCTGACAGGCCTTCGTTCGCGCCCCGTTTCCCTGGCGCAATGTGTCATCACCCGAAACATTTTCGCCGTGCGAAACACAATCAAGACAACCTTCCAGGACGTTCCGCCCTGCGAAATACAGCCATCGAATTACGGGTGACTGTCTTTCCTCTTCGAGGGGAGTGTGGCTACTGTTCCGCCACGATTCTGACGGGGAGAGTGCGATGCAACGACTCGTGGTCGGACTCCTGGCGACAGCTTTCTGTTTGATGGCTTGCAAGAAGGAAGAGGCTTCGACACCACCGTCGGAGGGCGCGCAGGAGCGTCCCGTGGCGGCACCAGACATCAAGACAGACAAGGGCGTCGACCTGGAGAAGAAGGTCGTCTACATCGGCGCGCTCAATGACGAGAGCGGGCCCGGCGCGGCCATCGGCAAGCCCTTCGCCGCGGGCAAGCGGCTGCTCGCCCAGCAGGTGAACGCGGGTGACTCCGGCCTGCTGCCGCCCGGCTGGCGCATCGAGCTCGTCGAGAGGGACCACGCCTACAACCCGCAGAACGCCGTGCAGGCGTACAGCGACATCCACGACCGCGTGCTGTTCCTGGGCACCAGCTTCGGCACGCCCAACACGCTGCCCCTGCGCGACAAGATGACGGCGGACAACCTGGTGGCCTTCCCCGCGTCGCAGTCCTCGGAGATGGCGCGACACCAGTACACGCCTCCCATTGGCGCCTCCTACAAGATGGAGGCGATGCGCGCCATGGACTGGGCCGTGGAGCACGCGGGCGGCGCGGACAAGGTGAAGGCCGCCATCGTCGCGCAGGGTGATGACTACGGGAAGGACGGCCTGGAGGGTTGGAGCGAGGCCGCGAAGCACCACGGCGTCACCATCGTCTCGCAGCAGAGCGTCGCGCCGGGGCAGAAGGACTTCGCCGCCATCATCACCGCGCTCCAGCAGTCCGGCGCCAACTACGTGTTGCTCACGGTGCTGCCCAGCGCCTCGGGTCCCATCCTGGGCACGGCCGCGCAGCTCAAGTATCAGCCCACCTGGGTGGGCCAGACGCCCGCGTGGGTGGACCGCTTCTTCGACGCGAAGGTCATCCCCGGCGCCGTCTTCGCCAACTTCTACTGGGCCACGGGGCTCACCTTCTGGGGCGACGACGTGCCCGGCATGAAGGACTTCCTCGCCCTGGTCGCGAAGTACCCCAACACGCCGAAGGACTTCTACACGCTGTCCTCCTACGTCCAGGGCCGCGTGCAGATTGAAGCGCTCAAGGCGGCCATCGAGTCCAAGGACGTCACGCGGGCCGGCTACCTCAAGGCGCTCAAGGGCATCACCCGCACCACCGCAGGCGGCATGACGGTGGAGCCGGTGGACCTGTCCCGGTTCCCCTACGAGACGTCCGTCGGCGCGCGGGTCCTCAAGCCCGTGCTCGACCAGGGGAGCTGGAGTGTCGTCGCGGGCTTCGCGCCGCCGAAGGCGCTGGGTGCCTCTGCCGCCAAGGCCGCCGATGACAGCAAGTAGTCCTGCCCTGCTGCGCGTGCAGAACCTCCAGGTCGTCTACCACTCGGCGGTGCGAGCCCTCCGGGGCATCACCCTGGAGGTTCCTCACCAGGGCGTGGTGGCCCTCCTCGGGCCCAATGGCGCGGGCAAGTCCACCGCGCTGCGCGCCATCAGCGGCCTGCTCGACATGCACGACGGCGCCATCACCCAGGGCAAGGTGGAGCTGTCCGGGCAGAGCCTCCTGGCCCTTCCCGCCGACGGGCGCGTGCACGCGGGCGTGGTGCAGGTGCTCGAGGGACGTCGCATCCTCGGCGAGCTGTCGGTGGAGGAGAACCTCCTGGCGGGCGGCTTCGGCATGGGCGCCCAGGCACGCAAGGAGCTGGTCGAGTCCGCCTTCACGCGCTTCCCCGTGCTGCGCGAGCGACGGCGACAGAAGGCCGGCTACCTCTCCGGTGGAGAGCAGCAGTTGCTGGCCATCTGCCGGGGACTGATGCGACGGCCCAAGGTGCTGCTCCTGGACGAGCCCTTCCTGGGCCTGTCGCCCAAGGCCGTGGGCGAGGTGTCGGAGCTGATTCAGCGCATCAGCGCCGAGGGCGTCGCGGTGCTGCTCGTGGAGCAGAACGCGCGGGTCGCGCTGACGCTGGCCAGCCACGGCTACGTGCTGGAGACGGGCAAGGTGGTGCTGGACGGCCCCGCGGACACGCTGCGCGAGGACCCCGACGTGCAGGAGTTCTACCTGGGCTTCGGACGCGAGGGGCAGCGTGGCTACCACGAGCTGAAGCGGTATCGCCGCAAGCGGCGCTGGCTTTCGTGAAGGGTGAGGAATGGCACTGCTGGAGCTCGACAACGTGGGCCTTTCCTTCTCCGGGGTGCGTGCCCTGGATGGCGTCTCGTTCTCCATCGAGGCCGGCGCGCTGCACGCGGTGATTGGTCCCAATGGCGCGGGCAAGAGCAGCCTCTTCAACTGCATCAGCGGCATCCATCGCCACATGGAGGGCCGCGTGAAGCTGGAAGGACAGGCGCTCGCGGGCCTGGAGCCTCCGGAGATTGCCCGGCGCGGCGTGGCGCGGATGTTCCAGAACCTGGCCCTCTTCGAGCACCTCACGGTGTTGGAGAACCTGCTGCTCGGCCGTCACCCGAAGTACCGGACGGGACTGTTGCGCAACCTGTTCTGGACGCGAGGGGCGCGCGCGGAGGAGGTCCGCCACCGCGAGAAGGCCGAAGAGGTCATCGACTTCCTCAACCTGGAGCACTACCGGTGGATGCCCGTCTCGGTGCTGCCCTACGGCATCCGCAAGCGCGTGGAGCTGGGCCGCGCGCTGTGCATGGAGCCGAAGCTGCTGCTGCTGGATGAGCCCACGGCGGGACTCAATCAAGAGGAGACGGAGGACATGGCGAACCACCTGCTCGACATCCGTCACGAGCTGGGGGTGACGCAGGTGCTCATCGGCCACGAGCTGCGCTTCGTGATGGACCTGGCCACGCAGGTGACGGTGCTGGACCGGGGTCAGGTCATCGCGAACGGGCCGCCTTCCGCGCTGCGCGAGGACACACGTGTACTGAGCGCGTACGTGGGCGGGGCGGTGGCGGCATGAACGCGGCGCTTCCCCTGAGCCTCCCGGGCCAGCTCTTCCAACGCGCGGAGCAACACCCGCACGCGGTGGCCATCCGCGAGAAGCGCCTGGGCATCTGGAACGAGCTGTCCTTCCAGGGCTACCTGGAGCGCGTCGGCTGGGCGGCGCGGATGTTGTGGGAGCTGGGCGTGCGCGCCGGAGACTCGGTGGCCATCATCAGCGACAACCGTCCGGAGTGGCTGTTCGCGGACCTGGGCACCCAGGCGCTCGGCGCGCGTTCCGTCGGCATCTATCAGACGAATCCACCCTCCGACGTGGCCTACATCCTCAACGACGCCCAGTGCCGCGTCGTGCTCTGCGAGGACCAGGAGCAGTACGACAAGGTCGCCACCGTCGCGGCCGAGACACCCTCCGTCCAGCACATCCTCGTCGTCGAGCCCCGCGGGCTGCGCGGCGTGGAGGACGCACGGCTGCGCACGTGGGAGCGCTTCCTCGAGGAAGGGCGCGCGCTGCTGGAGCGGGAGCCGGGCTGGCTCCGCGAGCAACTCGCGCGACGCACGCCCGACGAGGGGGCCATGGTCATCTACACGTCGGGGACCACGGGGGCGCCCAAGGGAGCGCTCATCTCCAGCCGCAACATGCTGGAGGGCTCGGCGACCTTCACCGCGCAGCTCGGGTTGGGCCAGGACGACAGCGTCGTCTCGTACCTGCCGCTGTGTCACGTCGCGGAGAAGCTGTTCAGCCTGCTGTTGCCGCTCGTCGTCGGAGGGAAGGTCCACTTCGGTGAGGCCCTGGAGACGGTGCAGCACGACGTGGCCGAGGTCTCCCCCACCGTGTTCCTGGGCGTGCCGCGCATCTGGGAGAAGATGCACGCGGCGGTGACGGTGAAGATGCGCGATGCCTCGTGGCTCAAGCGCACCCTCTTCGACACCTTCACCCGACTGGGCGCCGGGATTCGCGAGCGGGAGCGCACCGGACAGCGGCGCTGGTGGGACGCGCTCGTGTGGCGCGTCGGAGACCTGCTCGTCTACCGGCCGCTCCAGGAGCGCCTGGGACTGCGGCGCTGTCGCTTCCCCATCTCCGGCGCGGCGCCCATCTCTCCGGAGCTGCTCGCCTGGTACGACAGCATCGGCGTCCGCATCTACGAGGGCTACGCCCAGACGGAGGGCTCGGGCTCCAGCCACCTCAACGTCCCGGGCGCCACCCGACTGGGCACCGTCGGACGCGCCGTGCCGGGCGTGGAGTGTCGGCTCGCGGAGGACGGCGAGGTGCTGGTGCGCGGGACCAACGTGTTCCTCGGCTACCTCAACAAGCCGGAGGCCACCGCCGAGGTCCTTGATTCCGAGGGCTGGCTGCACACCGGAGACTTGGGCGATATCGACGCGGACGGCTACCTGCGCATCACCGGCCGCAAGCGCGAAATCCTCATCACCTCCGGCGGAAAGAACCTGTCGCCCGAGCGCATCCAGAACGCGCTGAAGAACAGTCCGTACATCAAGGAGGCGGTGGCCATTGGCGACCGCCGGGCCTTCGTCACCGCGCTGGTGCAGGTGGACCCGGAGACGGTGGCGGACTGGGCGCTGCGCCGCAAGATTGCCTTCACCTCGTACACGGACCTCACGCTGCGGCCCGAGGTGCGCAAGCTCATCGAAGAGGAAGTCGCGCGCGCCAATGAAGGACTCGCGCGAGTCGAGCAGGTGCGCACCTTCCGGCTGCTCGCGCGCGAGATGACGCAGGACGCGGGTGAGGTGACGGCGTCCCTCAAGGTGCGGCGCAAGGCGGTGCTCGCGCTGCATTCAGCGCTGGTGGAAGAGATGTACGCGAGGACACGCGAATGACGCAGTTGCTCCAGCTCAGCATCTCGGGACTGGCGCTCGGGGCGAGCTACGCGCTCATCGCCCTGGGCTTCTCGGTCGTCTACCGAGCCTCCCGACTCTTCAACTTCGCGCACGGTGAGCTGCTCAGCCTGGGCGCGTTCCTGATGACGGCGCTCGTCGAGGTGATGCCGTGGTGGCTGGCGCTCGCCGCCTCCGCGTGCCTCACCGGTGGACTGGCCGCGCTCCTGGAGCGCACCGTCCTGCGGCGCATGGTGGGGCGGCCCGTCTTCACCACCATCATCCTGACGCTGTTCCTGGGGTTGCTCCTGCGCGCGGGCATCGTCATCGCCTTCGGCACCGACACGCGCGGCATGCCGACGCCGTGGGACGCGATGGCGGAGGTGCAGGTGGGCAACTCCACCGTGCTCCTGTCGTCACTCATCTCCCTGGGCGCGACGACGGTGGTGCTCGTCGGGATGCACGCGCTGGTGCAGCGCACGCCGATGGGCGTGGCGATGCGCGCGGCCAGTGAGAATCAGGAAGTGGCGCTGGTGCTGGGCATCCCCGTGGGCCGGGTGCTCGCCTTCACCTGGTTCCTGGCGGGAGCGACGGCCGCGGTGGCCGGCATCTTCCTGGGGATGTTCCCGCGCTCGGTGGACTCCAACCTGGGTTACGTGGCGCTGCGCGCCTTCCCCGCCATCATCGTCGGAGGACTGGAGTCGGTGGTGGGCGCGGTGGTCGCAGCGTTCATGTTGGGGCTGCTGGAGGTGCTGTCCCAGGCGTACGTGAATCCGCACCTGGGTGCCTTCGGGCACAACTTCCACGCCGTCTTCCCCTACGCCGCGATGATTCTCTTCCTGGTCCTGCGTCCGCGCGGACTCTGGGGCGAGCACGAGGTACGCCGCGTCTAGGCGCGCCGCGAGACGACATCATGCCAACCCGCCCCCTGGTGATTCGGTACGAGGACGACCTGAAGCTCTTTCCCGGCCTGTGGCAGAGGGCCGGCGTGGTGCTGACATTGAGCATCGCCCTGGCGTACCCGTGGCTGGTGAGCACGCGGTGGCTCACGGTGGGCAACCTGGGGCTGGTGGCCATCGTCGGCGCCGCGTCCTTGATGGTGCTCACCGGCTTCGCGGGACAGGTGAGCCTGGGGCACGCGGCCTTCCTCGCGCTGGGCGCGTACACGGTGGCGGTGCTCGGCGCGAAGCATGGCTGGCCGTTCTGGCTGGCGCTGCCCCTGGCGGGTGGCGTGTCCGCGCTGGTGGGCGTGGTCATCGGCGCCTTCGCGCTGCGGCTCAAGGGTTTGTATCTGGCCATCGTCACGCTGGGCCTGGTGTTCCTCACGCAGCACGTGCTGCTCGCGTATCCAGAGGTGACGAACGGGCTGAGCGGGACTGCGGTGCCCATGTACTGGTGGTTCCGCGATGACGCGGGCGTGGCGGCTTCGCTGAGCGAGACGTGGCGGGTGGGTGGGGTGGGCTTCACCTTCGAGCGGAAGCTGTACTTCGTCTTCGCGCTCCTGGCCGCGGGCACGGTGTGGCTGACGAAGAACCTCCAGCGCTCCGACAGTGGCAGGGCGATGATGGCGGTGAGGGACCAGGACCTCGCGGCGGAGGTGCTCGGGGTCGGCACGACGCAGGCGAAGCTCCAGGCGTTCGGTGTGTCGTCCTTCCTCGCGGGTATCGCGGGGGCGATGTTCGCGTTCCAGCAGCAATACATCACCGTCGAGCCGCCCTTCGACCTGAACCTCTCCATCCAATACATCGCGATGATTGTGTTGGGAGGGGTGGGCACGGTGTTCGGCGCTGTGAGTGGCGCGCTCGCGTTCACCTTCTTGAGTCCCCTGGCGGAAACGGTGGGCGGCGCGATTCCCCTGGTGAACCAGCTCACGTCCGCGCAGCAGGCGACGGTGTTGCTGTCGCTGGTGGTGGTGTTGGTGCTGGTGCTGGAGCCGCTGGGGTTGTTCGGCGTGTGGCTGCGGGTCCGACGGTACTTCCAGGCGTGGCCGTTCCGTTACTGAGTCAATCCAAGTCGTCGACGTTCAATGAGGGAGGGAATCACCATGAAGCGCGTGCTGCTCACTGTCCTGTTCGTATCGTTGCTGTCGGCCACCGGTGCCCAGGCCCAGCAGGCGGACCTGCGTGACTACGAGGCCGGTTTCTTCGTGCCGCACCGGGGCATCATCTCCAACATGTACCTGCGTCACGTATCTGCCTCCGGCGAGCGTGACTTCTCACAACTCCAGGCGGCCTTCCGCGCCACCTACGTGCTCAAGTTCGGTGACCTGGTCGTCGTCCCCTTTGACGTGAGCCTGCCAGTTGTCGACGTGACGGTGTTCACGGGCAACCCCGCGACGCCGTCCGCCCCGAAGACGGCGCTGCGCGCTTCTGGCGTGGGTGACGTCACGTACATCCCCACGATTGGATATGGGCTCGTTCAGAACCCCGAGGACAACACCCATACGTGGTTCGCCTTCACGCCCTACGTCACCGTTCCGGTGGGCCAGTACGACAGCAACAAGCTGGTGAACATCGGCGCCAACCGCTGGGTGGTGCGCCCGCAGCTCGTCGCGGGTCAGCGCTTCAAGAAGATCTTCACGGTGGAGGCGATGGCGAGCATGGCCTTCCAGGGCGACAACGACGAGTTCCTGGTGCCGAGCGCGGAGGGTGGCTCGAAGCTGGTGATGAGCCAGGCGCCGTCCTTCGGCGGCATCTTCCACTTCGGCATGGACCTGTCCTCCACGTTCTTCACCGGCGCGGGGTACATCGTCGAGGCGTCCGGCAAGCGCACGATTGATACGCCCGTGGGTGAGGTGGAGGTCGCCAAGCGCACCACGGTGCAGTCGTTGCGGCTGACGATGGGCATCCGGCTGGAGAAGGCGTCCACGCTGATGCTCCAGTTCCAGCCTGACGTCGCTGTCTCGGAGGGCGTGACGAAGAGCCAGTTCATCGGCGCGCGCTTCACGCACGTGTTCTTCTAGGCCGCGCGTCTTTGGGAGACGGCCCTGTCACTCGGGCCGTCTCCTCGCGGTTGGATGTGCATGGCTCACGTCCGGGTGATGGACACGCCTCCGTCCACCAGCGTCGCGGTGCCTGTCACGAAGGATGCGTCATCGGAGGCGAGGAACAGCGCCGCCTTCGCGAGCTCCTCGGGCGTGGCCACCCGCTTCAGGGCGTGCAGCCCGGTGATGAACGTCTTCGACTCCGGCGACGCGTTCACCGATTGATACATCGGCGTGTCGACACCACCCGGCAGCAGCGCGTTCACCCGGACGCCCTTCGGGCCGTACTCGGCGGCGAGCGCCTGGGTCAGCCCCACCAGTCCGGACTTGCTCGCGGAGTAGGCCGCGGTGCCCGGGAAGGCGAAGCTGTAGCCGACGAACGTCGACGTGAAGATGATGGAGCCCGCGCCCTGCTTCACCATGGGCCCCAGTTGGTGCTTCGCGCCGAGGAAGGCCGCGGTCAGGTTCACCGCCAACGTGTCGCTGAAGCCCTGCTCCGAAACCTCGGTGCTCGGGCCGCTCTCGCCCATGACGCCCGCGTTGTTGAAGGCGATGTCCAACCGGTCGAAGCGCCGCACCGCGAGCGCCACCAGCGCGCGGGCGTACTCTTCCGAGCGAACATCGCCCGCCAGCGCTACGGCCTTTCCACCGGCCGCGACGATTGCGGCGACCAGCGAGTCCAGTTCCTCCTTGCGGCGCGCGCCCACCACCACCTTCGCGCCCTCGGCCGCGAACAGCTTCGCCGCCGCCCGTCCGATGCCCGCGCTCGCTCCGGTGATGATGGCGACCTTCCCGTTCAACCGTTCCATGACTGGCTCTCCCGCGATTCGGCCGGCGAGGTGCCGGCGTCGATGAAAGAGAGATACGCCTCAGCTTTCCTGGGCGTAAGGGTTGGAAGCTGGTCGACTCATTCAGTTTTTATGAATGATGGGAGGCCGCACCCGTGGATCGTCTCCGAGCCTTCGAGGTCTTCGCCTCCGTCGTCCAGCGAGGCAGCTTCACCCAGGCGGCGGACGCGCTCGACACGTCGGCGGCCAACGTCACGCGCTACGTGCACGAGTTGGAGCGACATCTCGGCACGCGCCTGCTCAACCGCACGTCACGTCGAGTGTCGCTGACGGAGAGCGGCAAGGCACTGTACGAGCGGGCGCGCACCATCCTGGAGGAAGTGGCGGAGGCCGAGGCCCTGGCTTCGGCGAGCACCGTCCAGGCACGAGGCCGCCTGCGCCTCAACGCGCCGTTGAGCTTCGGCATCCTGCACCTCGCGCCACTGTGGCCCGTCTTCCTCGAGCGCCATCCAGAGGTCGAGTTGGATGTGTCGCTCTCCGACCGCGTCGTGGACCTCGTCGAAGAGGGCTACGACCTGGCCATCCGAATCTCGCGTGGTGGAGCGGGGAGCAACATCGGCCGGCGGCTCTCCACTTCACACAACCTGGTCTGCGCGTCGCCCGAGTACCTGGCCCGCCACGGTGTGCCGAGGCAACTGGAGGACCTCTCCCAACATGTGTGCGTCGCATACAGCAACTCGTCGATGGCCGAGGAGTGGCCGCTCACGGACGCTGCGGGCAGGACTCAGGTCGTGCGCATGCGCAGCGTGATGCAGAGCAACAATGGCGACACCGTCCGGGCCGCCGCGCTCGCGGGCCGGGGGCTCATCTGGCAACCGAGCTTCCTGATTGGTGAGGACCTTCGCGCCGGGCGCCTGGTGCGAGTCCTGTCGGAGTACTCGCTGCCAGACATCGACATCCTCGCCATCTATCCCAGCCGGCGACACCTCTCCGCCAAGGTCCGACTGATGGTCGACTTCCTCGCCGAGCAGTTCCGAGGGACACCTCCCTGGGAACGGACGTAGTACGAGTCACACAGCAAGGAGGGGCGGGTGAGCGACGAGCAGCAGAGGAGTCTCGACGAGCTGGGGCGGAGGATGGAGGAGCGGGGCTTCGTCTACCGGGACGTTCGCTTCTTCGCGACCTCGGGGATTGTCGTGGGCACCCGGCCCATCCCCAAGTTCATCCCCATCGAAACGCCGCACGGCACAATGGAGCTCGACGTTTCCAGCAGTGAGAGGCGCGTCGCGCTCTATGCCAGCCCACGGGGCTGGGCGGCCCGCGTCACTCCGCATGGAGGTCCGCACTGGATACGCGGTGCGGACACACTGGACGAACTGGAGGCCATCGCGCTCGAGGCCCTGGGGACTTCGATTGTTCCCCCAGGGCCGGACTGGCGAATCGCCGACGATGCGGAATAGGAGCCCGCGCGTCAGAAGAGGACTACGCCCCGAGCATTCACTCCGCTGTTCATGTCGGTGAAGGCCCGGTCGAGCTGGTCCAGCGTGTACGTCGTCGTCACCAGCTCATCCAGCTTGAGCTTCTTCTGCGTGTAGAGCTCCAGCAGCCGGGGCATGTCGCGGTGGATGTCCGCCGTCCCGAACCAGGAGCCGAGCAGCCGCTTCTCGAACAGGGGCAGCACGAAGACGTTCAGGCTGATCTGCTCCTTCACGCTGCCCACGCCGACGACGACACAGGTGCCAGCCTTGCGCGTGCACTGGTACGCCTGCTCGATGGTCTCCTTGCGACCCACCGCTTCGTACGCGTAGTCCGCGCCCCGTCCCTTCGTCAGCTCGCGAATGGCCACTACCGGGTCCGTCTCTCGCGCGTCGATGACGTCCGTCGCGCCGAAGACCTTGGCGAACTCCAGCTTCCTCGGGTGGACGTCCACCGCGATGATGCGCTCCGCGCCGGCAATCACCGCGCCCTGGATGATGTTCAACCCCACGCCGCCCGTGCCGAACACCACCACGGAACCTCCGGGCGGCATCTGCGCCGTGTTGAGCACCGCGCCCACGCCCGTCGTCACCGCGCAGCCAATCAGCGCGGCCTTGTCCAGCGGCGCGTCCTCCGGGAGCCGCACCGCCGCCCGAGCGGGAACCACCGCGTACTCCGCCAGCGCACCGAGCGCGGAGAAGACATTCAGCTCCCGCGAGTCCTTGCGCAGCCGCGAGCTGCCGTCCGGCATCCGGTTGCTCGCGTTGATGCGTTCGCCCAGCTCACACAGGTTCGGACGTTGGATGCGACAGAAGTAACACTCCCCACATTGCGCGACCCACGAGAGGACGACCTTGTCGCCCTTCTTCACGTGGGTGACGTCCTCGCCTACTTCCTCGACGATGCCCGCGCCCTCGTGCCCGAGCACACAGGGGAGCTTCATCTTCACGGTGCCGTTCACCACGGACAGGTCCGTGTGACAGACACCACAGGCAACCATGCGAACGAGTAACTCGCGCGCCTTGGGCGGCTCGAAGCTCACGTCGGTGATGGTCAGCACGTCCTTCTCGAAACACACGGCGGCCTTCATGGGGGCTCCTGATTCGGAGGGAGACAACGAGAGGGGGGACGACGGACGAACGTCAGAGCTGCATCGCTTTGAGTTCCTGGAACTCCTCCAGCCCGTACCGGCCCAGCTCACGGCCATGTCCGGACTGTCGGTAGCCACCGAACGGTGCCAACGGATTGAAGCGGCCACCGTTGATGTCCACCTGACCGGTGCGCATCCGCCGAGCCACCCGCTTCGCGCGCTCCACATCCTCCGACCAGACGCCACCGGCGAGGCCGTAGATGGTGCTGTTCGCGATGCGGACCGCGTCGTCCTCGTCGTCGTACGGCATGATGGCGAGCACGGGACCGAAGATTTCCTCCTGCGCGATGCACATCTCCGGGGTGACGTTCGCGAAGACGGTGGGCTTCACGTAGTAGCCCTTCGGGAGTCCCTCTGGCTGCTCGGGACCACCGGCGACGAGCTTCGCGCCCTCGCGGATACCCTGCTGGATGTACTCACGAACCCGCGTGCGCTGCGCATCGGAGATGACGGGACCGAGCTTCGCCTCACCCTTGAACGGGTCCCCCAGCGTGAAGCCGGCGGCCACCTCCGCGGCCAGCTTCACGGCCTCTTCATGCTGCGCGCGCGGAACGAGCAGGCGCGTGTGGGCCGTGCACGTCTGCCCGCTGTTGAGGAAGCAGTTGCCGACGCTCCGCTTCACGGCGGTCTTGAGGTTCGCGTCATCGAGGATGATGGACGCCGACTTGCCGCCCAACTCCAACGACACCCGCTTGACGGTGGCCGACGCCACCTCCGACACGCGGCGCCCCGCGCGCGTCGAGCCCGTGAAGGACACCATGTCCACCTCGGGGTGACGCACGAGCGCCTCGCCCACAACGGGGCCCGTTCCCGAGACGAGGTTAAAGACCCCGGGCGGCACTCCAGCCTCGTGAAGAATCTCCGCGAGCATGAAGGCGTTGAGCGGAGCCACTTCGCTCGGCTTGAGGACGACGGTACAGCCCGCCGCCAGCGCGGGAGCCACCTTCGCGATGGTCTGATGGAGCGGATAGTTCCACGGAGTGATGCAGGCGACGACGCCCACCGGCTCGCGCACCACCAGGGAGTTGCCCACCTGCTCCTCGAAGGAGAGGTCCTGGAGGAGCTGCACATAGGTGCCCGTAACGGCGATGGGCGTGCCCACCTGGATGGGCTTCGACAGCGCGATGGGCATGCCGAGCTCGCCCGTAATCGTCCGGGCCAGCTCATCTTGCCGCGCCGTCAGCCCCGCCTGGAGCCGGCGCAGCAGGGCCGCGCGCTCCTCGACGGGGCGGGTGGACCACGTGTCGAAGGCGGCACGCGCGGCGCGCACCGCCCGGTCCACGTCCTCCACGGTGCCTTCTGGGATTCGCCCCATGACCTCCTCGGTGGAGGCACTGAGCACATCGATGTGTCCCGTCCCCAGGGACGCCACCCACTCACCGTGGATGTAGAGCTTGTCGTAGACCTGCATGCGGTTCTCCCAACGTCAGAGGAATGAGCGGAGCCGTCAGACGCGCTCCAGGACGGCGGCGATGCCCTGCCCCACCCCGATGCACATGCTGACGAGCGCGTAACGACCACCGGAGACCTGGAGCTGGCGCGCGGCCGTCAGCGCCAGACGCGCACCGGACGCCCCCAGCGGATGACCGACAGCGATGGCGCCGCCATTCGGATTCACCCGGCTGTCGTCCTCGCTCAGCTCCAGTAGCTTGAGGCAGCCGAGCACCTGCACGGCGAAGGCCTCGTTGACTTCGATGACGTCCACGTCGGCCAGCGTCAGTCGCGCCCGCTCCAACGCCTTGCGCGCGGCCGGGACAGGACCCAGGCCCATGGTGCGCGGCGGAACCCCGGCGATGGCGGCCGAGACGATGCGCGCCAGGGGCCTGCATCCCGCCTGCTCCCCCACGTTGAGGGAGCCGACGAGCAGGGCCGCCGCACCATCGTTGATGCCGGACGCGTTGCCCGCGGTGACGACCCCGTCCGGCGCGAGCGGCTTCAGTGTGGATAACTTGTCGAGCGTGGTGTCCGCGCGCGGATGCTCGTCCGCCGACACCGTAGTGACGGCGCCCCGTCGGCCCGGAAGTTCCACGGGGACCAGCTCGCCGGAGAAAAAACCGCGCGCCTGAGCGGTGGCGTATTTCTGCTGGGACGCGAGGGCAAAGCGGTCCGTCGCCGCTCGACCAATGCCCAGATCCCGGGCGATGTTGTCCGCCGTCTCTGGCATCGTGTCTCCGCCGAAGCGAGCCACGAGGCGTGCGTTGGGGAACCGCGCGCCCAGCGTCGTGTCGAAGACCTGGGCTTCACGGCTGTAGGGCGACTCCGCCTTGCCCATCGCGAAGGGCGCGCGGCTCATGCTCTCCACGCCTCCCGCGACGAGTAGCTCACCCTGCCCCGTCATCACGGCGCGCGCGGCATCCAGCACCGCGGCGAGACCGCTGCCGCACAGCCGATTCACCGTGACGCCGCCGACCTCGAGAGGCAGTCCCGCGAGCAGCGCCGCATGGCGCGCCACATTGCGGCTGTCCTCGCCCGCTTGATTGGCGCAGCCGATGACGACGTCCTCGACGGCACCGGGCTCGAAGGGGCCTCGAGTGAGCAGCGTCCGGATGACACCCGAGAGCAGGTCATCGGGACGCACCGGGGCCAGGGCTCCGGCATGACGACCGAACGGAGTGCGCAGCCCGTCGTAGATATAGGCGCTCATGAGAGTCACTTCTCCGGAGTAAGGAGGGAGACACCGAGCCGGGCTCGGCGGGACAACCACGGACTGGCGCGGTAACGGGGGTCTCCGGAGGCGGAGTGAATGGCCTCCAGCACCCTCAGCAGTCTGCGAGGCCCGAGCGCGTCACCCCAGGCCAGCGGCCCTCGGGGATAGCCGAGCCCCAGCGTCACGGCGGCATCAATGTCCTCGGGACTCGCGATGCGCTGCTGCGCGATGTCGCAAGCGATGTTGACGAGCGTGGCGAGCACGCGCTGCGCGACGAAGCCCGTGCTGTCATGGATGCGCGACACCGCAGTGCCGTCCGCCGCGAGCAGCGCCAGCGCCGAGTCCAGGAATGGCTGACGCGTCACCGGCGTCGTCATCACCGTGCGGCGACGCTCCGGGCCGAACAAGAGGTCCACGGCCACGGTGCGCTCGGGGTCCACCTCCAGCGCCAACGCGGTGGTGGTCGCATCACGCCCCAGCGGCGCCACCAGACACAGTGACTCCGGCTCGGGTCGCTCACCGTCATCCGGGAACCAGCCCGCCGCGCGCACCAGGGACAGCAGGGCGTCGCGCCAGCCAGGCTCATCGGCGGCGACCCACACGGGCCGACGCTCGCCCGACGGAATCGCGGGCTCCGGTTCGACGTGAGGTTTGCCCCCCTCGTGTGAATAGAAGCCCCGTCCGCTCTTGCGTCCAAGCAGTCCCGCCGTGAGCCGTTGCCGCAGCACATACGAAGGACGGAAGCGCGGCTCCTGGTAGAACTGCTCGTAGACGGACTCCATCACCGGGTGGGAGACGTCGAGCCCCGTCAAATCCAGCAGCTCGAAGGGCCCCATCCGGAACCCCGCCGCCTCGCGCAGCACCCGGTCGATGTCCGCGAAGGAGGCGACGCCCTCCTGGAGGATGCGCAGCGCCTCTGTGCCGAAGCCGCGCCCCGCGTGATTCACGATGAAGCCCGGCGTGTCCGCCGCACGCACGGGCCGGTGGCCCAGACGCAGAGCCAGCGTCACCAGGGCCTCGCCCACCCAGGACTCCGTACGAGCGCCCTCGATGACCTCCACCACCTTCATCAACGGCACGGGGTTGAAGAAGTGGAAGCCACCGACGCGCCCCGGGCGCTCGCATGCCGAGGCGATGGCCGTCACTGACAGCGACGAGGTGTTCGTGGCCAGCAGGCAATCAGGACCGACGATTCCCTCCAGGCGCGTGAAGAGTTCCTGCTTCACACGGAGGTCCTCGACGATGGCCTCCACCACCACGTCACAGCCCGCGAGTGACGACTCCTGGGGAACCGGCTCCAACCGAGCCGTCGCCGCGCGCGCGGCCTCGGGGGACAAGCGTCCCTTCGCCGCCAGCGAGTCCAGCATCGATGCGACGCTCGCGCGGGCTTCGTCGGCTGCCCGGGGACGGGCATCGAACAGGCGCACTGTGATTCCGGCCTGCGCGGCGAGCTGGGCGATGCCGCGACCCATGACCCCGGTGCCGACGAGGCCCAGCGTGAGCGTGGAGGATTGGACGTCGACCATGTCAGCGTCCCTCGAAGGCGGGCTTGCGCTTGTCCAGGAAGGCCCGCATGCCTTCCTTCTGGTCCCTGGTCGCGAAGAGGAGCTGGAACGCCTTGCGCTCCAGCAAGAGCGCCTCCGACAGCGACGCATCCTGCCCCGCGAGGACGACCTCCTTGATTTGCCGCACGGCCAGGGGCGGCATGCGCGCCACCTTCCGCGCGAGCGCCAGCGCCCGCTCCAGCACCTCCGCGTCGGGGACGACCTCCGTGACGAGCCCCATCGCCTCCGCTTCCCGGGCCGTCATCGGCTCGCCGGTGAGCAGCAGCTTCATCGCCTTGAACTTCCCCACCGCCCGCGTCAGGCGTTGAGTGCCACCCGCGCCCGGCATGATGCCGACACGAATCTCGGGCTGGCCAAAGCTGGCGCCCTCGCCCGCGACAATCATGTCCGCGTGCATCGCCAGCTCACAGCCACCCCCGAGCGCAAAGCCATTCACCGCGGCGATGACCGGGCTGGGGCACTCCACCAGGGATTGCCAGAGTCGATGTGTGTCTCGGAGCAACAGCTCCACGGGCGTCGCCTCCGCCAGCGCTCGCAGGTCCGCGCCCGCGGCGAAGAACTCCGGTCCGCCCGTCAGGACGATGCAACGAACGGCCGTGTCCGCTCCCAGCTCCAGGAAGCAGGCAGCCAGCTCCTGACGCAGCTCCAACCCCAATGCATTGCGAACCTCGGGGCGATGGAGTCGCACCAATGCGACGCCTTCCTCTGGCTTCTCAATGAGCACCTGGGCCATGGGCTGGTCTCCCTAATTTCGCTGTGCGAAATTGAGTTTCGCAAACCTTGACCCATTTGTACTGTCTGTTTATCGTGAAGGCAATCCCGCACTTTCAGGACCGCTATGCGACGCTTCGCAGCCCTCTCATCCCCTCCCAATGACGATGGTGCCCCCTACGTGGAGTCGCTGGAGCAGGTGGGCGAAGAGGAAGTGAAGGACCGTCAGTTCGTGACGGCGCTCGCGCGCGGGTTGGAAATCCTGCGCGCCTTCACGCCTCAGCGCCCCATGCTCGGCAACCAGGAGCTCGCGGCGAGCACGGGGCTGCCCAAGCCCACCATCTCCCGGCTCACGCACACGCTGACGCGGCTGGGCTACCTCACGTATTCCCAGCGACTGGGCAAGTACCAGCTCGGCACCCGCGTGCTGGCGCTGGGCTTCGCGGCGCTGTCCAACATGGGCGTGCGCGATGTGGCGCGGCCCTTGATGCAGGACCTGGCGGACTACGCCAACGTCCCGGTGTCCCTGGGCAGTCGAGACCGTCTGAATGTCGTGTACGTGGAGCACTGTCGCTCCACGGCGGCGGTGACGCTGCGGCTCGACATCGGCTCACGGCTGCCGCTAGGCACCACGGCCATGGGGCGGGCGATTCTCGCGGCGCTGCCGGAGGGCGAGCGTCGCTACTTCATGGGACACATGGCGAAGCGCGAGCCGGAGAAGTGGCCGCGCATCGAGGCCAGCATCGAGAAGTCGCTCGAGGAGTACCGCACGCACGGCTTCACGCTCTCCGTCGGCGACTGGGACAAGGACGTCAACGCGGTGGGCGTGCCCTTCATCGCGCCGGACGGCAGCGGCTTGCTGGCCTTCAACTGTGGCGGCCCGTCCTTCCTGCTCCCACGCCAACGACTGCTCCTGGATATCGGTCCCCGTCTGGTGAATCTCGTCCGCAACGTCGAAGCGGCCCTCCAGCACCGCTGACAAGGAATCCCTGCCATGATTCGCGAGGACGACACGCTGGACCCGCTGCTCGCCATGCTGGAGCGCTTCGTGAAGGAGCGCTTGATACCCAACGAGCATCGCGTCGCGGATGAGGACGCCATTCCTCCCGACATCATCATGGAGATGCGCGGACTGGGCCTGTTCGGCCTGTCCACTCCCGTGGAGTACGGCGGCATCGGACTGAACATGAGCCAGGAGGTGCAGGTGGCCTTCGTGCTCGGACAGACGTCGCCCGCCTTCCGCTCGCTCATCGGCACCAACAACGGCATCGGCTCGCAGGGAATCATCCTGGACGGCACGGAGGAGCAGAAGAGCAAGTACCTGCCCCGCCTGGCCTCGGGAGAGATTGTCGGCGCCTTCGCGCTGACGGAGCCGAACGCGGGCTCGGATGCGTCGTCGCTGAGGACCACGGCCCGGCGCGACGGTGACGTCTATGTGCTCAATGGCACCAAGCGCTTCATCACCAACGCGCCGGAGGCCGGGCTGTTCACGGTGATGGCTCGCACCAACCCCGACGAGAAGGGCGCGGGTGGCATCTCCGCGTTCCTCGTCGAAGCAGGCACACCCGGGCTGCACATCGGCCCCGCCGACCGGAAGATGGGACAGAAGGGCACGCACACCGCCGACGTGCTGTTCGAGGACTGTCGCGTCCCGGCGACCCAGTTGCTCGGGGGCGTGGAGGGCCAGGGCTTCAAGACGGCGATGAAGGTGTTGGACAGGGGCCGGCTCCACATCGCGGCCGTGTGTGTCGGTGTCTCCGAGCGCCTCATCCGCGAGAGCCTCCGCTACGCGATGGAGCGCGAGCAGTTCGGCAAGCCCATCGCGGAGTTCCAGCTCATCCAGGCGATGCTGGCCGACAGCCGCATGGAGGCCTACGCCGCCCGGTGCATGGTGCTGGACGCGGCCCTGCGCAGGGACCAGGGACAGAACATCAGCACCGAGGCGTCCTGCTGCAAGCTGTTCGCGAGCGAGATGGTGGGGCGCGTCGCGGACCGCGCGGTGCAGATTTTCGGCGGCGCGGGCTACATCGCGGATTACGGCATCGAGCGCTTCTATCGGGATGTGCGACTCTTCAGACTCTACGAGGGCACCAGTCAGATTCAGCAACTGGTCATCGCGCGCAATATGATGCGCGAGGCGAGCTGAGCCGGCCCCGCGAGGCGCCGGCGCCACCCCGCCTTGGGAGCAAGCATGTACGTGGCATTCGGAGTCCTTGCTGGCATCACCGTCTCCGTGCTCGCCCTGCGGCAGTGGTTGCTGCGCAGGGAGGGCACGCCCAGCCCGAGCGAGCCCTTCGACGGGCACGTCTACCGGGTCGGCAAGGCGGTCATCGCCGAGCGACGCTGCGAGCAGCCCCGCGCCACGGTCATCGGCATGCACGGCTTCGTGGCGGACATGCGCTACTTCACTCGCCACTACGGCGAGGCGGACATCCAGCTCATCCTGGTGACGAGCTGCGACTACCACCTGCCCATCACCACACCTCGCGAGCAGCCCGCTCCCTGGGCGAAGGTCCCAGCGCAGCCCGAGGGCACCATCTCCCACGACGCCGCGGTGCTGGTGCAGGCACTGGAGCACCTGCCGAAGACGGACGTGGTGCGGGTGCATGGCCACTCGCGAGGGGGCGCCGTCGTGCTGGAGGCCGCGAAGCAGCGACCGGACCTGTTCGAGCGCGTGGAGGTGGTGCTGGAGGCCCCCGTGCTCCCGCAAGCACGGCCGTACACGAGCATGACGCGCTCGCAGGTCTGGCTGCTGCCCTTCGTCATTCCCCTGTGGCGCCGCGCGCCCATCTCCCGCCACAACCGGGGCGCCTGGGGACCGCTGGAGGACGCTCGCAAGCGCGAACTCATCATGGCCTTCCCCTTCAACCCGAAGCGGGTGTCGACCATGGTGGCCAACGTGCTGGACATCGGCGCCTGGAGTCGGGAGCGCGACGCTTCGCTGTTCCGGAACATTCGGCGCGGCACGGTGCTCGTCCCGGGCAAGGACCGGGTGCTGGAGTCCTCCTCCATGCTGGAGAGCGCGCAGCGTGCGATGCCGGAGCTCAGCGTGGTGACGCTGGACGGGTGCAGCCACTTCGTCCTGTGGGACCGGCCGGACGCGCTGCCCTCGCTGGCTCGCGCCACGGAGCGTCCCGCCGCGAGTGGGTGAGCTTCCTACTTCCGATGCCACCAGCGCTTGCGCGCGGCGCGGACATCGGACCAGTCCACCAGGCTGTCGTGCACGTTCTCCTGGCCCCGCTGCGCGTCGGGCATGTCGCCCGACTCCACCCGAGCGATGAGCTCCGGCAGCCGCTCGTAGAACGTGGGTGAGCGGTACTGCGGATGCAGCGTCCACAGGCCAGGGCCCGTGCCCAGGAAGTCCAGCCGCCACAGTCCCTTGCGAGCCATGGTCCGGGTGACGAGGTTCTCCGGCTCCCGGTAGGGGGGGTTGCCGGCGCGCAGCGCCCGCAGGGCATGGATGGGGGGCGCCAGTCGCGCGCGCAGCGGGCCCAGGCGCCGCGTCATGGCGTCGCGGTCCACCAGGAAGACCCGGCTGCTGAAGCGACGGAAACGGAACGCCTGGGGCGCGCCATCCGGCTCATACCAGCGGGCGTCCACGCCAATGGTGCCATCCGCCCTCGGAGGACCCGAGAGCGGACTGCAGCTCACCAGTTCCTCACGCGCGGCGAGCTGCTCCGCCGCCTCCGCCACCCACGACCGTGAGCCGCCGCCAATGAGCATGTCCGCGTCCAGGTGCAGGACATGCCGGTGCGCCGCCTGGGCCACGCCGAAGAAATAGGAGTGATAGGGGCCGCCGCGCGAGTCCTTCATCGGCAGGCGTGAGCCCCCGAAGAAGCGCTCGGAGAGGGCCTGGGTGGTGGCGGGCGAGTAGTCCACCTCCACCACTCGCACCCGAGGGTCCGCGGCGCGCAGCTCCGTGAGCAACGCCTCCATCTTCGGCTTCCGCTCCAACCACGCTTCCGCGAAGCGACTGCCCTGGCTGCGATGCAGGTCCAGCACCAGCAGGATTTCCCGCACGGAGGGACCGAGCTGACGGAGCTGGTGCGGCAGGATGAGTCGCGCGTGCGGGTGGTCCGTGGGCGCCAGGTTGATTTGCAGCGTGACGGCGCTCATGGCGCGCCCGTTCCGGCGTGGAGACCCGAGGCAACACGGACGGGCCTCGCCCACCACGGCCCCTGGTGGGCCGCGAGGCAAAGGCAGACATCTACGAGGTTTGAAGTGGGCTCATCCATGGCGGGCGGGTCACTCCTTGCCACAACCGGATGAATGACTCAACGCGCGGGCGCATTTCCTCGCGCCTTGCTTGCATCGAGAGTGCACGCCCCGGGAGTCGAACCCGGCGAAGGCGGTACGTCAGACCGCTGCCGTCACCCGCTGGCTCGGCGTGCATGTTGCGTATGGTCCTGGCAGGAATCGAACCTGCGACCTCTCGGTTCGCAACCGAGTGCTCTCATCCGCTGAGCTACAAGACCTGAAGAACCGCGTGAGTACCCCGTACGGGAGTCGAACCCGTCTTTCCGCAGTGAAAGTGCGGCGTCCTTCGCCAATAGACGAACGAGGCAACTGGCTGCTGCGAGACCGCTTGGGGAAGTACCTCGTACGGGAGTCGAACCCGTCTTTCCGCAGTGAGAGTGCGGTGTCCTTCGCCGATAGACGAACGAGGCAAGTGGGTACTGCGAGTGAGGGGACCCGGGGAAAAGGAAGAGGCCGGGTCCCCTCTGGGAGCCCGGCCTCGGAGAGCCATGCCGCGTCGGTCGACGTGGCGTGGAAGCTCAGAGTCCGGGTGGAGCTCCACGGAAGGACGCGATGCCTTCCAGGAACTCATCCTCTTCAGAAGCGGTGTCCTGCTCGGTGTTCGCGAACAGCACGGCGATGCCGCGGACAGTGTCGTTCTTGCGCTTGAGATTCATCGGGCTCATCGGATTCACCGTCGGCATGGTCACCGCTCCTTTCGCCTTGGACTGACGCATCTAAAATTGGCTCCTGACAAACCGTGTATTCACGTGAGCAACCCTGATTTAACGTCTCAAGCATGAGTTCATATCGACTCCCCGTTCGGGCGCTCGTTGTCACATGGAACGCCGTCGACGGCATCGGCACCCTGCGCACGGAGGATGGTGGCGAGGTCCGCTTCGGCGCCTCGGCGTGCACCGACTTCGAGCCTGAGACAGGGCTCGACGTATGGCTCGTGGAGACCAAACCCGACCCGCTGGGCCGTGGCGAGCGCGCCAAGGTGGTGAATCGCTCCGGACGCGTGGAGCAGGACAAGCTCTCCCAGTTCGAGCAGGAGGCCGCCGAGGAGGAGGCCCGCTTCGAGCGGGAAGCAGCGCTGCTCGACACCGTGGGGCTCTCCGAGGAGCCGGAGTCCACCGACTACGAGGCGCTGACAGCCAAGGAGCGCTCGCGCCTGGCCCGAGGGCTGATGGAGCTGAAGCGAACCTCCCATCTGGCCGAGGAGCCCTTCACCCACCTGGTCGAGCTGGAGCCCGCCCTCTTCCACCCATACCTCGACGAGCTTTCCCGCGAAGAGGAGCCGGAGTGCCTGGCCTGGGTGGACGCACCGCTGCACCGCGCCCTCGCGCTCACCCAGGAGCTGCGCACGGACTGGACGCCGAATCGTGGCGGGCCTCCCGTGGGCTCGGTGATGAGCCACCAGGACGCGGGGCGACAGGAGCGAGCCCCAGGAGACCCGGTGGCCGCCGCCGCGCTCGCGCTCGGGCGCAGCGGACACCCCGAGGCCCTGCGCGCCCTGGAGCAGTGGATGGCCGGGCTCGGGGAAGAGGAGCAACGCGAGGCGCTCCACCTGCTGTTCCTGGCGGATGTCGGAAGACGCCCCTCTGGAGAGCTGGTGTATCTGTACTCACGGACATGTCTCGAAGGTGTCGCGAGCGAGGCGTCCGAGGACGGCCCCGCGCCCGTGGCGAAGGGACTGCTGTGGTTCCCCACCGTAGGTGCCGCCTGTCTGACCTGCGGTTCCGGACTGGTGGACGCGCTCCGGCTCGATGAAGACACCACGGGCCACCCCTGGCCCACGCGCCTGCCCACCTGCCTCGCCTGCATCTTCCAGGGCGGCGTGGTGCACGTGGAGGTGTCACGGGATGGAACGCTGGGACGGGCCGTCTCCCAGGTCTCTGAATCCCCGCATTCGCACAAGATCCGCCCCCCACCCACGGGCACGGTGGAGCTCGTCCCCGGGCGCATCCGACGAAGCGTTCCACGGAGCGAGCGGGAACAGCACCACCGGCTCGGAGGAGCCCTCTCCTGGATTCAGTCACCGGATGTCTTCGACTGCCCCAACTGTGGCGAGCCCATGCGCGCCGCCGGGCAGGTCCGGGACGAGGACGCATGCTTCTCCGACATCGGCATGCTGTACGCGGTGGCCTGCGGGCCCTGCAGCATCGTCACCACGTTCTCCCAGTCGTGAAGGCCCGCGCGCGGCCCGACCTCCAGCGCTATCCTCCCTTCATGTGGAGGGTGTGGGATGCACGAGGGTGAGGCGTTGGGCGGCTACACGGAGGTGTCGCCCTCGGGAGTCCTGGCGGACCGGGTGGACGCCTTCTGGCGCTTCGTGGCCCCGACGTCCCAGGGAGCAAGCGAACCTCCCCGCGTCCACCGGGTGCTCCCCGACGGCTGCACGGACCTCATCGTCCACTTCCGCGACGCCAGCGCCGTCGGCCGAGGTGCCGAGCCCCGTCTGACGGTGGTCGGCCCCATGGAGCGCTTCGCCCTCGTCGACCTCGAGCCGGGCTCAGTGAACCTCGGCATCCGACTCAGGCCCGGCTGGGCGCTCGCGTTGCTCGGAGTGAGCCCTCGCGAGCTGCGGAACCTGAACGTCCCCGTGGAGGAATGCGCGCCGGTGTTTCGGGCCCTCCAGCAGCGACTGTCGTCCTGTCGCTCGCTGAAGCACGCCATGTCTCTGCTTCAAGAAGAGCTCTCGATTCGCAACGCCTCCCCTCGATACATGCCGAGGGCTCGCACCACCCATGCCCTGCAGTGCATCCAGTCGTCCGCCGGGCAGGTGCGCATGTCCTCACTCGCCCGCACCCTGGGCATCAGCGAGCGGACACTGCATCGGGATATCCTGGAGGAGGCAGGGGTGGCCCCCAAGCTGCTCGCCCGGGTGCTCCGCTTCCAGCGGGCCCTCGCGCGCCTGCGCACGGGGCAACAGGACCTGAGCACCCTCGCGCTCGACTGCGGCTACGCGGACCAGTCCCACTTCACCCGTGAGGTTCGCGAGCTGGCGGGAGTGTCCCCCACCGGGCTCCTGGAATGAGGCCTGTCCGAATTCTTCAAGACGCTCCAGTGGGGGCATGAGAGACCCGCGACTCCTGGCGGTACCTCACCTTCTCCTCGGAGCGTTCCCATGCAGCTCGGCTATGTCATCCTCTACGTCCCGGATGTGCCCGCCACCATCGCCTTCTACGAGACGGCGTTCGGCCTGAAGCGGCGCTTCATCCACGAGAGCAACTCGTACGGAGAGCTGGAGACGGGCACCACGGCCCTGGCCTTCGCGTCGGAGGAGATGGCGGCCCACAATGGCCTCACCGTGCGCTTCCACCGGCCGAAGGAGACCGCCGCCGCGGTCGAGGTGGCGCTCGTCACTCCGGACGTCGCGGCCGCCTTCCAGCGCTCGGTGCAGTCGGGTGCGAGCCCCGTCCATCCACCCAAGCAGAAGCCCTGGGGACAGACGGTGGCCTACGTGAAAGACCTCAACGGCGTGCTGGTGGAAATCTGCTCCCCCATGTCCGCCTGAGGTGAATGGAATCGCCGGGAATCGAACCCGGACCGCCCGGACGCCAGCCGAGTGCTCTCCCGTTAAGCCACGATCCCTGAAGGGGTGCTGCCAGCGCTCCGACAGGGAATCGAACCCTGTTCACACGGTAGACGGCCGTGCTGCGATCCAATCGCATCCCGGAGCTGATACGAACGACACATCTGGATGACAGGATTTGAACCTGCGGCCTCACGGATCCGAACCGTGCGCTCTGGCCAGACTGAGCTACATCCAGGAAACTCACAGCCACTGCGTGCAACGAGTCGGGACGACTGGATTCGAACCAGCGACCTCACGCACCCCAAGCGTGCGCTCTATTCCAAGCTGAGCTACGTCCCGAAACCACCATGCCGCGAGCGGGAGTCGAACCCGCAACCTCTGCATTCTGAGAGCAGCGCCTCTACCAGGTTGGGCTACCGCGGCGTTTGAAACAGACACGAACAACAACTGTGATTGAGTGGAGCCGCCGGGATTCGAACCCGGGACCGCTCGGATGCGAACCGAGTGCTCTCCCGCTGAGCTACGTCCCCATGAATGTCTTTGAGTAAGCAGCCTGCGGGATTTGAACCCGCGTCGTCCTGAGTGGCGCTCAGGTGCCTCGCCTCTCGGCCAAGGCTGCGTGTGCTGGTACTGGTGCGTGCCCGGAAAAAGAGAAGGGCCGGGTCCCCTTTCGGGAGCCCGGCCCTGCCTGCCGTGCCACGTTCGAGAACGGGCGCGGAAGAGTCAGGTTCCGGGCGGACGACCGCCGGCGGTATCTCCCAGCAGGGCTGGAGCAAGAGCGGTGGCAAGACCGGCGGGCGCGAGCGCATCGATGCCGCTGACAGTGTCGTTCAGAATCTCGGGGTTCATCGGGCTCGTCAGGTTCGCCGTCGTCATGGTCACCGCTCCTTTCATCGAGAAATGACGCGCGGATATTTCATCCCTGACATGCGAGTGTTTTCAGACAGGGATTGCCCCGCACACACCAGCATCCGCGAGGCGACACCCTTGTCGCACCGGGGCTGACCGGGCTTCCGGTTCGGGGTATGAGTCAGGACGAAGCCCGCGCCGCTCCCCCCTGGCCGGAGGGGACGCCGACGTCGGGGTGAGACCCCTCGGATGAAGACCACCCTTCCCCTCGCCCTGGCCGCCCTGCTCGCCCTCCCTGGCTGTGCGCAGAACGATGAACCGGCCCTCTGCAACTTGTCGCTCCCAGGGGAAGCGCCAGGCATCGACCCACTGCTCGTCCCGGTGGGCGCTCCCGCGGCGATGCGCGTGGACATCGCCACCCGGACGCTCCAGTGCGAAAGCGGCAAGACGGCCCAGGCTCCCGACACCGCCACTGCGGAGGTCTTCGACCCGGAGAACCAACTCATCCCCTCCGAGGTCTCCCTGCAGGCGTCGGGCACGGTGGCCACGCTGAGCTTCACGCCCACCGTCGTGGGTCGGCACCACGTCATCCTCGCCTTCACCCCGGTGGGTGGCATCCGGCAGCTCGGCGTCTATGCGGCGAGCCACTGGGCGGGGGCTCCCTCCCCCGTCACCCTGCCCCTGCCCCGATGTGGCCAGCTCGAGCGCACCGCGCACGGCCTGTGGCTGTGTGACGGGGTCGCATTGCGCAGCCCCTCCGACCGGCCCCTGCGGCTGGGCACCGGCGCTACGCCTCCCGATGTGGCCGTGTCGGGCAACGTCGTCTGGGTGGTGGGAGATGGGCGGGTGCGCCGGTACGTGGATACGGGCTCCGAATTGGAGCTGACAGGCTCGCTGCTGCTGAGCACGACGACGGGCGTGAAGGTCATCCAGTCGCGACTGGCTTCGGAGAACGAGCTGGTGGTCCTGGACGCCGAGCTCCTGCACCGCTTCGTCTTCACCGACACCGGGGTGCTTGAGTCCCCCACTCCCACGTTCTGGGCGACAGGGCAGCCTCGGATACCCTTTGGCCTGGACAGCGCGGTGGGGCTGCTGGTGCGCGCGGCGGAGGACCAGGTGTTGGTGGTGAGTCAGCCTGGGCCGATCGACAACAGCACGGCCTGCGCCTTCAAGGTCGGAGCGGACGGGGGCTTCCTGCCCGAAGGCCTGCTGTGCGCTCTCGTACGCGGCAGACCCGTGGGGATGGAGGACGGCATCCTGTGGACCCAGGTCGGCGTCAACATCCCCACGTTGAACGCCGGACGCATGCTGCATCGCTGGGGCATCTCCGAGGGGCGGCTCGAGGAACGCAACGCGCTCATCCTGGATGCCTCCATCGCCGTGGCCGACGCGCCCCTCCGAGGGGGCTTCACCGTCCCCGCCCTGTACGCCGTCCCCCGGAAGAACACCGCGCTGACACGGCCGAGGGTCCTCCCTGACAGGTCCGCGCTGGGGCTGGAGCTGATGCCCACCAACATGCCGCTCGCCGAGGGCGCTCGCGCCACCTCACCCCGCTTTCATTGGGGCGGAGACTCGCGCCCCACTGTCGGCTTCACCACGGTCTACGAGCAGGCCCTGCCCTGAATCCACCGGTCCGAGCCCCGGAAGCGACTGGCTGGGGCTCCCACGAACGGTCCACGGCCCCGGGCTGGTGACAGGTTCGGAAAAAGCGAGGGGAGATGGTTGCCTGCCTCTCGCAGTGCCCTCCGTGCGGGTGTAGAGAGGCCGGCGCGTCGCGACTGGCCGCGCGCTCCCACCCTCGGAGGCGAGCCCCATGATGGACAGCCCTCTCAGCGCCTCGCTCTCCATGGAGGAGCTCCATGAAGCGTGGCCGGTGCTCTCCATCGACGAGCGCCTGGAGGGCTTCCGCCTCTTGCCGACCGCGGTGGCGGACGACTTCTTCCTCGCCCTGTCCGCGCGCGAGCAGGCTGAACTCATCCTCCACCTCCCGACATCGGAGCGGCGCACGTGGGTGCGGCTGCTGCCCCCCGACGACCTGGCGGACCTGGTGCAGGCGGTGGAGCCCGAGGAGGCCGACGCCATCCTCGCGCAGCTCGACGACGCGAGCCGGCGCGAGGTCAACGTGCTGCTGGCCTACGCGGAGGACGACGCCGGCGGTCTGATGAACCCGCGCTTCGCCCGCGTGCGGCCGGACATGACCATCGACGAGGCCATCGGCTATCTGCGCAAGCAAGCGCGGGAGAAGGTGGAGACCGTCTACTACGCCTATGCGCTGGACGCGGAGCAGCGGCTGCAGGGCGTGCTCTCGTTGCGCCAGCTCTTCCAGGCCGCCAGCGACAAGAAGGTCGCGGACGTCATGCACCACGACGTCATCACGGTGTCGGAGAACACGGACCAGGAAGTGGTGAGCCAGCTCTTCGCCGAGCACGGCTTCATGGCCCTGCCCGTGCTCGACGAGCAGAACCGGATGAAGGGCATCGTCACGGTGGACGACATCGTCGACGTCGTCCAGGAAGAGGCCACCGAGGACATCCAGAAGGTCGGCGGCATGGAGGCCCTGGAGGCCCCCTACTTCGAGGTGGGCTTCTTCGGCATGCTGAAGAAGCGCATCGGCTGGCTGCTCGTCCTCTTCCTCGGACAGATGCTCACCGCCACGGCCATGAGCAGCTTCGAGGGCGCGATTGAGCGCGCGGTGGTGCTCAGCCTCTTCGTGCCGCTCATCATCTCCTCCGGCGGCAACTCCGGCAGCCAGGCCTCTACGCTCATCATCCGCGCGCTGGCGCTCGGCGAGATGAGGCTGAAGGACTGGTGGCGCGTGGCCCGGCGCGAGGTGCTCTCCGGGCTGGTGCTGGGCTTCGTGCTGGGCGCGGTGGGCCTGGGCCGCATCGTGTTGTGGCAGGAGGTGTCCGGCGCCTATGGCGAGCACGCCTTCCTGCTGGGCTGCGCGGTGGCGCTCTCCGTGCTGGGCGTGGTGACGTTCGGAACGCTCGCGGGCTCCATGCTGCCCCTGGTGCTGCGCCGCTTCGGGTTCGACCCCGCGAGCGCCTCCGCGCCCTTCGTCGCCACGCTGGTGGACGTCAGCGGCGTGGTCATCTACTTCACCGTCGCCAGCCTCCTGCTGCGCGGCACGCTGCTCTAGAGGCGCGAGCCACATCCCTCGCGGGAGGTCCGGCCATGATTCGCACCACCCTTCGGCGCACCCTCACCCTGGAGGCCCCTGAGTCTCCGGGCCGCATCGCCCATGTCTCCGCCGCCAGTGGACTGGTGCGCGTGGGGGAGTGGCTCTACGTCGTCGCGGACGACTCGCTGCACCTGGCGACGTTCCCCGCGCGCGGAGACGCCCCGGGACGACTCGCGCGACTCTTCGCGGGCGAGCTGCCGGAGGAAACCCAGGCACGCAAGGCGGCCAAGCCCGACCTGGAGGTGCTCTGCGCGCTGGGGCCCTTCGCCGGGGCACCTCATGGGGCCCTGCTCGCGTTGCCGTCGGGCTCCTCCTCCGTGCGCATGCGCGGCGCCGTGCTGCCGTTGAGCGCGGAGGGAGCGCTCGCGGGCGAGGCGCGCACGGTGGACTGCTCGGCGCTGTACCAGCAGATTGGCCGGGAGCTGGGCTCGCTCAACATCGAGGGCGCGGCGATGGTGGGCAGCCGCCTGCGGCTGTTGCAGCGGGGCAATGGGGACGCGGGCGTGGACGCGCTCGTGGACCTGGACCGCGAGCGCGCGCTGCGCGGAATCGAAGTGGGCGCGCTGGGTCCGGAGGTGCTGCGCACGATTCGGCGCTGGGACCTGGGCCACGCCGACGGGGTGCGGCTGTCCTTCACCGATGCGTCACCGCTGCCGGATGGGCGGCTCGTCTTCACCGCGACGGCCGAGGACACCCGGAATGCCTACGCGGATGGCCCTGTGGCGGGCTCCGCGGTGGGGCTGCTGGCGCCGGATGGGACGCCGCTGTTCCTGGACTCGGTGGACGCGAAGGTGAAGCTGGAGGGCGTGGACGCGCGGGTGGAAGGTGGCCGCGTGCACCTGCTGCTGGTGGCGGACGCGGATGACCCGACGGTGGCGGCGCCCCTGCTGGAGGCGGTGCTGGACGTACCGGCGTAGGCGCCCTGGATGGGCCCCTCGTCAGTCGTGCTCGTGCGCCGCCTCTTCGGGCCTGCCGCCCACGGCTTCGAGCGAGGAGCGCGCGGGACGGGCCCGGTCGAAGGCCACCTCACGCTCGCCCACACCCTCCGCCGTGGTGTTGGCGATGCGCTTGCGCGCACGGGCGATGTAGTCCTGCACGAGCGTCGGGTCCGGGTGCGTCTTCAGCGTCTCCACCCAGGTCTCGATGGCCTTCTCGTGCTCGCCCGCATCCGAGCGCAGCTTGCCCATCTCGAAGAGGGCGTGCGGGGACAGCTCCGAGTCCGGGAAGCGCGTGCGCAGGTCCGCGAAGGCGCGCGAGGCCTCCTGACGTCGGCCCTCCATCATCGCGATGGCCTGCGCCTGGAGGAACAGGGTGTCGTCCACGAAGACGCTGGTGGCGAAGCGCTCGACGAGGCGGCGCGTCTCCAGCTCACACTGCTGATAGTCGCCCAGCTCGAAGTAGAGCTTGCCCACCTGGTAGTGCAGCTCCGCGCCTTGCGGAGGATTGCGCTGGAGCGCGGCGGTGAGCTGGTCGATGGCGCCGCGCAGGTCGCGGTAGTGCACCCGCAGCAGCTCCGCGAGGATGATGCGGGCCTCGAGTGCCTCGGGGGACTCGGGGCACTGTTGGATGAGCTCGCGGTAGACGCCCACGGCTTCCTTCACCTTGCGCTGCTCCAGCCAGTAGACGTCGGCGGCGCCCTTCAGCGAGCGGGCGCGCAACACGAGCGCCTCCGGCGAGCTGTCGTGGCGCAGCATGTCGAACGCCTTGCGGTATTCGACGAGGGCCTCGTCGGGACGCTTCTCGAAGATGGCGTCGCGGGCTCTCTGGAGGTGGTCGACAGGCTTGTCGCGACGACACCCGGCGCCCGCCAGGGCCAACGCGACGAGGGCGAACCGGAGCGCCCGCACTAGCACTTCTCCGGAGTGACGGTGACGCACCGCGAATCCTCGCAGCTCACACACTCGGCGATGGGCGAGACGTCGGTGACGCACACGTCGACGCGGGAGGTGCGAGGGCAGTCCTCGGACGTGACACAGCGGAAGACGCTCCCGTCTTCACGGGTGACGTCCTGGGCCGTGGAACCGCAGACTTCCAGGTCGTTGCATCCCAGCAACCCCGCTCCGATGGCGGCGAGGACTGCGTGCGTGGCGCGTCTCACGGCGGCGGTTCTACCTGGATTCGCCCACGCCGTCACGGAACGGTGTGTCTGCTCGTCTGCCTACCGGGAGACCCCTTGCACCCTCACCACAGACGGTGAAGCCTGAAAAGCAAGCGTGTCACGAAGTACCCGGCACAATGCCGGTAGGATTTGGCTCACACCCAGGTGAATCAACATGACCGAGGCCATCCACTTCTACAGCGTCACCGACGACCACGGCTGGTGCTCGAACTTCGCGCCCTACCCCATCAAGCTGGGTGGCAAGACGTGGCCCACCAGCGAGCACTACTTCCAGGCCCGGAAGTTCGAAGACCCCACGGACGAAGAAGCCATCCGACAAGCCCGGACCCCGATGCTCGCGGCCCGCCTGGGCAGGGACCGCAAGCGCAAACTCCGACGAGACTGGGAGTCCATCAAGGTCTCCATCATGCGCGAGGCCGTGCGCGCCAAGTTCACCCAACACGAGGACCTCACCCGGCTCCTGCTGGAGACCGGCGACGCGAAGCTCGTCGAGCACACCGACCAGGATGACTACTGGGGCGACGGCGGAGATGGCCGCGGCAAGAACATGCTGGGCCGCATCCTCATGGAGATTCGAGAAGAGCTGCGCGCACGGTAGGGCACCCCGAGTTCCTCTCCTCCCTGGGCCCGTCACTCGCCTGAATCAAGGCCAGTGCATCGATGCCAGGTCCTCGCGAAAGCCCGCCGCGAAGACAAGACTCACCACCACCGCGCCCAGTGCCAACAAGGACACCGCGCCCGCCCACCGCGTCCCAGGGGGCGTCGCGTCCTCACGCCGCCACACCCGCGCGAGCCCCAGCCCCACCACGCCTCCCGCGAGGGCGCCTCCCACGTGCGCCGCGAAGTCGACCTGATTCCCCGTGCGCGACACTGCGATGGGAATCAGTGAAGGCACCAGCAGCCGCAGCGCCATCATCTGAACCTCCACACGGCCCGGCCCCACGGGCAGACGTCGGCTCACCGCCAACACCGCCGCCAGGAGCCCCATCAGTGCCCCCGACGCGCCCACCGACACCACCGCATCCCCATTGAGAGCCATCGACAACGCCCCGCCGCCCAGCGCGCTCACGACGAGCAACACCCCCAGCCACGCTCGGCCCACCATGCTCTCCAGCACCATCGCCCCAAACCAGAGGCAGAAGCCGTTGAGCAGCAGGTGGATGAGGTCTCCATGCAGCAGCGGCGCCAGGAACAGCCGCCACCACTGCCCATGCTCCAGCACCAGCCCCGAGACCAACCCTCCCAATCCCACCAGTGTCTGGAGACCCGGCGCGAGCAGTCCCGTGCCCGGTGAGCCCACGGCGAAGAGGTGCTCCGCCGCGAAGCCAAGCGCCAGCGCCACCAACAACGCCACCGTCAGCACCGGCTTGCGCTCGATGGCCTCCGCGACCTCGACCTCCTGCCCCTCCACCACGCGAGGCTCCCGGAGCAACCCTCTCACGTAGCCACGCGACACCATCGCGCGCCGCCACGTGTTCGCCCACACCTCGCCAGAAGACACGTCCACGTGCATCGCATGCAGGTGGACCTTGTTGAACATGCCGAGCCGGTGACGCTCCAACCGCTCCTGGTCCTCCCGCGTCGCGGGCCCGCTCCCCACTTCGATGAGCTGAAGGCCCACGGGCAGCTTCGTCCCACTCACCGTGCCCGAGTAGTGCAGACACGCCTTGCCCACGCGCTCCAGCGCCGAGGTCTCCAACGTGAAGCGCCGCGAGGGTTCACGCTCCCGGTCCACGATGCAGACGATGACGCATGAGTACCCGTCCGAATACGTGAGCACCGCGTCCGACGCATCGACCAACTCCGCCGCCTCTGTATGCGTGCCGGGCTGAAAGCCCTTATCGGCCATCAACCGCCGCGACAGGTACTCCGCGAACGGCGGCCCGGAAGTCACCGCGGCGGGCGGCGCGGGCACCTGCCCTGTCAACGCTTCCTCGGAGGCGGACTGCGTGGAAGGTGGCGGCGACACAGCGGTTCCTTTCCCAAAGCCCTGACCGATGAGCCTGCACGAGAAGCCCTTCTCCACGCCAGCCGCCCGGCCCCTCCACCACTCATCCCGCACCAGAACCGCTCATGGAGTATCCGGGGCTCCTGGCTGCCCGGCGCGTACCTTCTTCCTCGCCCGGCGCCGCCATCCCGGCGGCGTCCAGTTCGTGGGAGTCCTCCATGTCTCGTGCCCTGCTCCTGGCGGCGTTCGTCGCCGTGCCCCTCATCTTCGGCTGCGCCACCACCTCCGGCGCCAGCAGCGCCGCCACTCCCACTGCGCCCTTCGCGGTGAAGCGCTCCGGACAGGGCCAGCCCGTGCTGTTCATCCCCGGTCTCGCGTCGTCGGGCGAGGTGTGGGAGGAGACGGTCGCCAGGCTCCAGACTCAGTACGACTGCCACGTCTTCACGCTCGCCGGCTTCGCGGGCCAGCCGTCGGTCCCCGCGCCCTTCCTGCCCACCATGCGGCGCGCGCTCGCCGAGTACATCCGCGCGCAGGGATTGAAGAAGCCCATCATCGTCGGACACAGCCTGGGCGGTGCGCTGGCGCTCGGCCTCGCCGCCGACGCACCGGACCTGGTGGGCGGCATCTTCATCGTGGACAGCGTGCCCTTCCTGCCCGCCTTGATGTACCCGGGCGCCACCGTGGAGACCTCGAAGCCGTTCGCCGAGCAGTTCCGCACCCAGATGCGCATGCAGACCGTGGAGCAGCGCAGCCAGGGCTCGCGTCACGCGCTGCAGGTCTACATCTCCGATGAGGCACGACGAGAGGTCGCCGCGCGCTGGGGCGCGGACTCGGACCAGGAGACGGTGACGCAGGCGATGTACGAGTTGGGCATCACCGACCTGCGTCCAGAGCTGTCGCGCATCACCGCGCCCACCTTCGTGCTCGGCTCGTGGGTGGCCTTCGAGGGCCGTGTCCCGCGCGAGGCCGTGGAGGCCAACTATCGCGGCCAGTACCAGACCCTCACCACCGCGCGTGTCGTCATGCACGACACGGCCCGGCACTTCATCATGTGGGACGACCCCCAGGGCTTCCTCGCCACGCTGGAGGGCTTCCTGAAGACCCCCGCTCCCGTGGAGTCACGGCGCTGAGCGTGGTGAACTCTGGTCCCACGCAAGGCAGGAGCTCGCATGTCATCCCGACGCGCCAAGGTGTATGCGGCCTGCCAGGTGGGCGGCTGGGGCCTCTACGGTCTCGTGAACATCCTGCTGACCCTCCTCACGGTGGTGGCCCTGTCGCGAGGCACGGAGCAACTGCTGCCCCGCACGTTGTGGACCCTCGCGATGAGTCTCTCGGGCGGAGTCATCACGCACTTCGCCCGAGCCCCGCTGAACCTTCGCGCGTGGGTGCGACTCCCGCTGCTTCGCCTGGCGCCACGCGTCGTCCTCGCGTGCGTGGGACTGGGCGCAATCCAGCAGGCCGTGGGCCTCTTCCTCGCCTACCCCGTGCTCGGCCTCTACAAGCCCGAGGACTTCTCCTTCGCCTTCGCCATCACCGGCGTCTCGTTCTGGGCCGTGGTGATGCTGATGTGGCTGCTGACCTACTTCACCGTTCACTTCGTGGACCGGGCCCGCACCATGGAGCGCGAGCGCTGGCAACAGCAGGCCGCGGCCCAGACGGCGGAGCTGCGCTTCCTCAAGGCCCAGCTCCAACCCCACTTCCTCTTCAACTGTCTCAACAGCGTGCGCGCCCTCATCGTCGAGGACCCCGCCCGCGCGCAGCAGGCCGTGACGCGCCTGTCCTCCCTGCTCCGCCACGCCCTCTCCGCGCGCGGCCCCGAGACGGTGCCACTGTCCCAGGAGCTCCAGGTGGTGCGTGACTACCTGAGCCTGGAGGCCATCCGGCTCGACGAACGCCTTCGCGTGCGCGAGGACGTGGCCCCGGAAGCGCTCGACATCCCCGTGCCCGCCATGCTGGTCCAGACGCTGGTGGAGAACGCCATCAAGCACGGCATCGCGCGGACTCCGGAAGGTGGCGAAGTGAGCCTGTTCGCCCACGTTCACGGAGGCGCGCTGCTGTTGGAGGTGGCCAATACCGCCGCGCCTCTCGGCACTCCCACCGCGCCCCACTCCAACGGCGTGGGCCTCCACAACGCGAGCGAGCGACTGCGCCTGCTGTGCGGCGCCCACGCCTCGCTCCTGCTCGACCAGACACATGCGGCGCTCACCACGGCGCGCGTCCGGATTCCCCTGCCCTCATGAGAGTCCTCATCGTCGACGACGAACGACTGGCCCGCGCCGAGCTGCGCCGACTGCTGGCCGCCTTCCCTGACGTGGAGGTGGTGGGTGAAGCCACCCACGTGGAAGACGCCTGCCGACAGGTGGAGGCCCTGGAGCCGGACCTGCTGCTGCTCGACATCCAGATGCCAGGCGGTACGGGCTTCGACGTGCTGGCCCGACTCGACGAGCCTCCGGACGTCATCTTCACCACCGCGTATGACGCCCATGCGGTGCGTGCGTTCTCCGTCAACGCACTCGACTACCTGCTCAAGCCCATCGAGGCGGAGCGGCTCGCCGAAGCCCTGGAACGGGTACGCCAGCGCGGCGGCCATGTACCGCACGCGCCTTCACGCACCCAGGACGCATCCCTGGAGCGGGTCTTCGTGCGAGACGGTGAGCGCTGCTGGCTGGTGCAGCTCGCGCAGGTGCCGCTCATCACCTCCGAGGGCAACTACGCCCGGCTGCACCTGGAGGGACATCAGCCGCTGCTGCTGCGCTCGCTGAGCTACCTGGAAGAGAAGCTGGACCCGACGCGCTTCTTCCGCGCCAGTCGCCAGCACCTCATCAACCTCGACTTCGTCGAGACCCTGGAGCCCGGCCCCGGAGGCACGCTGGTGGCGCGCCTGCGCGGAGGCACCGAGGTGGAGATGTCACGCCGTCAATCCCAGCGCTTCCGTGAGCGCATGAGCCTCTGAAGCGCGCGTCAGTTGGCGCCACGCTGGCGCTTGGACGACTTGCCGGAGGTGAGCACCGTGTCCACCGCGGCCACGCTGCTGCGACGCCGCATCTGCTTCACGCGCTCTTCCATCTTCTCGTAGTGCTTCATGCGCGCCAGCATGTGCGGTTCCGAAGTCTGACAATGCAGCTGCGTCACTTCCTGGTGACGACGCCCCATCTCCTGCCACGTCTGGAGCATGGCCTGGTTGCCCAGGAGCCGCTCCTCGACATTGTCCAACACCGCGTCCAGCTGCTCGGCTTCCGCCTCCAACGCCGCGAGCCGCTCCTGGGACTCTTCCGAGGGCGTCGAGCACCCCGTGGTCACCGAGAGGCCCACCACCACCACCGACAGCCCGAGCCACCTCTGCATCCCCACATCGCCTCCCACGTGTCTCGCGCCATCCGCAAGCCTCTCGCGCGAAACCCAAACTAGGGAGGCCCCCCTGACGCGACAACCCGTGCGGGCAAGCGACCCGGCGGACTTTTCACGAAGTGACGATTCTCAACACCGCGGCGCGGGTTGGCGGCGGTGCCAACGCCCTCTTTTCACTCTCGAAGCGCTGGCACATGTACGCCGAGCACGGTGAGCATCGCCCACCAACCGAGAACAGTCCCCGCGCCCGCGCCAAGGACGGGCACAGGAAAGTTTCCGAAGAACGTCGAGCCCACCAGCGCGGCGAAATACAGGACGAAGGCGACGCCCAGTCGCGCGGTCCGCGAATCCCGACTCCGCGCCGCGAGGAGTCCCGGGAGCAACAACCCCGTCATCGCGGCAATCGCCAGGAAGACCCCCAGCACGCCTCGCGAAACGATGAGCACGAGGATGCGCTCCACATGGTCGACCGGAGCGAGCGGGTCGCTCCGCGTCCAGGTGACGACCGCGAGCCCCAGCATCCCCATCGCGATGGGGATGCCCATGCGCCTGTTCACGAAGTCGCCCCCCACCAGCAACGGCAGCGTCGCGAGCGCGAGCGCCGTGGCCTGCGAGGCATCCGGTTGCAGGAGGTGAAATCCCTGCACCAACACCATGAACCCGCACGCGAGCCACCGAGGCCAGCCCCCGCGAGACGCGACGCCGAGCAACAGCCACGGCAGGAAGGCCGCTGACGCGTTGACTCGCACGGGCCCCAGCGACCACCAGCGATGAACACCCTCCAGCCCCGGCGCGGCCAACGTCGCGGCGATGGCGAGACACGCGAGCACGGGGAGCACGCGCTCCGCCCGGCGATGCGACTCCCACGGGCCCCGCGCCAGCAGCATGAAGCCCGCGCCGCCCAACACGATGGCCACGAGGTTCGGAAGAAACGCGGCGGGACGGACACCGTGAGCACTCGCCGCCCAGAGGCCGACGCACGTCGCGAAGACGGGCGCGACGAACCACCAGGGCCGGGAGACCTTCATCACGCCCACGGGCTTCTCATCCAAGACCCCTCGCCTCCGTCCACGCAGGCCCGCGAGTGGCTACGGCCGGTGACGAAGGATGAACTCACACACTTCGCGCGCGGCACCGAAGCCCGCGGGCTTCTGGGCGACGTAATGCACCTGCGCGCGCACCTCGTCGGGGGCCTCGGGCGGCGCGGAGGAGAAGCCCACGGCCTTGAGCAGCGGCAGGTCCACCACCTCGTCACCCATGTAGCCACAGTGCTCCGCGGAGACGTTCAGCAGCGCCAGGAGCTTCTCGAAGTGCGCCACCTTGTCCTGGCTGCCGAAGTGCACGTGTTTGATGCCCAGCGACTGCATGCGCATCTGCGCGGACAGGCTGTCGCCCCCGGAGATGGCAGCCACCTCGATGCCCACCTCCTGGAGTCGCTTGATGCCCATGCCATCCCGCACGCTGTACATCTGCGTCCAGCCGGAGTTGGGCACCCAGAAGATGCGTCCGTCAGTGAGCGTCCCGTCGATGTCGAAAATCATCACCGACAGACGCGCCACCCGCGCCTTGAGCGATTCCAGGTTCTGATTCATCGCGAGCGGCCTACTTCGGCACGGCCTTGAGCGAGGCCTTGCCGTCCTTGATGACGACCTTGAACTCCACCGCCTTGGCGTTGTGCTGCTTGAGCAGCTCCGGCACCTGCTTGCGCAGCGTCGCCGCCACCGACTCGTAGGAGATTTTCGAGGTGTCTTCCTGGCACCGCCGCTTCGCGGTGACATACGCGTCGTACACCGCCCGCAGCTTGTCGTCCGACATGCCTCCGCCACCCGCCGAGGGTGGCTTGGGCGGCGCCGAAGCCACCGGAGCTGGAGGCCGGCTGGGCGCCGTCACAGCAGGCACGGAGGACGGACGCGCCGGGGGAACGGTGGTGCCCGCCGGCTTCGCGGCGGCCATGCCCGGAGGCACCGTCGCGGTGCCCCTCGCCGGAGTGCCACCCACCGGCGACGTAATCGTGGGCAGTCCGCGCGGAGGCGTTCCCGTCACCGGCGCCACGGTGGGCTGGCCCCGAGGGGGCGTTCCCGTCACCGGCGCCACCGAAGGCATTCCACCCGAAGTCAGCGGCGCCACACCCGGCACGCCCGCTCGCGACGCGGGCGCCACGGCGGGTGCCACCGAAGCCACCGCGGAAGACCCGCGCGCGGGCATGGCCGAAGCGGCGGCGGCGATACCGGCCAGCTGCGGCTCGTTGGTGGGGCGGGGGCGGAGCACTTCCTCCACCTCCTCGAAGTCCATGTCGGAGATGTCCTCCGGCAGCTCCACCACGCCCTTCTTCGCGTCACTGCTGGAAGATGTGCCGCGCACCTCCGCGCGACGGCGGGCCTTGAACAAGTCCCTCTTGTACGTGCCCGCCTCGATTTCCTGCAGCGTGCGCGTCCAGAGCCGCTCGTACGTGAGGTACTTGCCGTGGATGCTCCCGACGCGGAACTTCGCGGCGGTGCTGCGGATGAAGCCGGTCTTCAGCCGCATCACCCGCTTCTTGAAGTCGTCGTGGGCCCGCGTGGGCGGATGACGCTCGTTGCCCAGGAAGTACTGCTCGTAGAGGTTGCGGAGCACGGCCAGCTCCGCCTCCAGCGCCTCACACTCCTGGAGGACGGCCTCACTGGAGCTGCTGTCCGCCTGGGGCTTGCCAGCGAAGGACTTCGAAGCGGACTGTCGGGCGTCGGGGGGAGGCATGACTCCTCAGAGTGTCCCCAACCCGCGCCCGGGGATCAACCTCACGCCGCAGACGGTGTCGGCCCCAGACCGCCCGCCGCCTCGCCGGCCCCTCGCCGCCCCTTCTGGTAGAGCAGCACGGCGCCAAAAGCGAACATGCACAGCGAGATGAACTGACTGGTGGAGACGTTGTACCAGGCCTCCAGCGGCACCGCGCCCGCCAGGCCCTGGGCCCCCAACGACTCCAGGAGCCCGTGCAGGGTGCCGCGCTCCACGTCCCCGCGGAACAATTCCACCGTGCTGCGCAGCACCGCGTAGGACATCAGCCACAGGGCGAAAATCTGCCCGTGGAAGCGCCGGAAGCGCCGCGCGTACAAGAGCCCCACGAAGAGGACCAGCTGGCCCACCGACTCGAACAACTGGGTGGGGTAGACACCCAGGGTGTGGCCGTGCTGGACCACCCAGTCGGAGATGCGCATCGCATCAGGCGCCGCCTGGTGCAGAATCTGCCCCGTCGCCTCCACCACGAAGCGCGAGTCCTCCAGCTGCGAGGAGTAGGCGAGGCTCGACGAGCTGCCCACCCGCCCGAGCAGGTCCTGCGCCAACCCCGGCCCCGGGAAGTGCACGGCGGTGGCCGCGTGCGAGGGCGCCACATCCCCCCAGCAGCACCCCGCGCTGAAGCAGCCCAGCCGGCCCAGGCACTGGCCCAGCGACACGGTGGGGATGCACACATCCGCCAGCCGCAGGAAGTCCATGCCGGACGAGCGCGCGAAGAACCAGGCCGCCACGGCCGCGCCGATGAGCCCCCCGTAGAAGACGAGGCCGCCACCCAGCGACAACACCTGCGTCCAGTCCCGCGCGTAGTCCTTCCAGTTGACCAGGATGAAGAGCAGCCGGCTGCCACCGATGCCGCCGATGAGCACCCAGAAGGCCATGTCCATCACCTGCTCGCGCTTCTTGGGCCCCTCCACATCCACCCACTGGCCCTCCACGAGCTTCACCTTGCGCCACTCGTCCTGCGCCAGCCGCCCCGCCACCGTCAGCGCGGTGATGAAGCCAGACGCCAGGAGCACGCCGTAGGTGTGCAGCGGGATGCCCTCGCCCTTGCCCCCGGGGAAGGCGTCGGCGGGCAGCGCGTACTTCAGGCCGAACCACGCCAACCCCGCACCCGCGACGCCGAAACCCAGCGCGCGCAACAGCTTGTCGGTGGAGTTCGTCGCGGCCCGCGTGCCCGTCTTCGGGTCCAGCACGCCCTGCGCGCCTCGCCACCCGTTGAAGGCGATGTAGCCCACCGTGCCCACGGCGACCGCGTACAGCAACAGCTGCGTCCAGAGGCTGGTGAACGTGAAGCGGATGAGGACGGGGAGCATGGAGACCTGCCGGAAGGCGAAAGGGGCGGCGCGGCGCGAAGGCTACCCCTGTCGCGCCGCCAGGCAAGGCGAGGGGGCCCGCCGGTCCGCCCGGCTGCCCTCCCGGGAGGCGTTGCTTCAGGTGGCCTTGGACTCGGCCTGTGCGGGCTTCTCCTTGCGGACGAAGGCGTCCACGAGCAGCAGCCCCACGCCCACGCAGATGGCCGCGTCGGCGACATTGAACGAAGGCCACGCGGCCTTGTCGAACCAGTGGGCTTCCAGGAAGTCGATGACGAAGCCCCGGGCCAGCCGGTCGATGTAGTTGCCCAGCGCGCCACCCAGCACGAGCGGCAGGCCCCACAGCGCCCACTTCTCCTCCGGGTCCGAGCCGGACAGCTTGCGGAAGTAGAAGACGATGAGGACGACCGCGCCCAGGCTCACCACATGGAAGAGCGGCCCGCGCTTCTCCGGGGACAGGCTGCGGAACAGGCCCCACGCGGCGCCCGGGTTCTCCGCGTAGCGCAGGCGGAAGAAGGAGTCGGCCACCTCGATGCTGCGGCGGGGCCGGTAGTGCAGCCCGTCGAAGCCCTGCGGGGGCGGCTCGCCGAACATGGCGCCCAGGCGCCCGCCCAGCGTCTCCTGCCCTTGCATCTGGGAGGTCAGCTCACGGACGACGAGGTACTTCGTCCACTGGTCCAGGACGATGACGCCCAGGGCGACGGCGATGAGGATGACGTATTTGCGAGGCACGCCCGGGGGCTTACACCACCGGGCCCCCGCCCGTCACGGATTGGGGCTCTGGGTGAGGGGCGCCGCGACGGCCTCCGGGCGGCGCACCTTGAGAGAGTCCAGCAGCATGAAGGCCACACCCACGCAGATGGCCGCGTCCGCCACGTTGAAGGTGGGCCAGCGCATGCCTGGCTGGTTGCGCCAATGCCAGTCGATGAAGTCGATGACGTAGCCGCGAATCAGCCGGTCCGCGAAGTTGCCCAGCGCGCCGCCAGTGATGAGCGCCAGCGCCACTCGCACCATCTTCTGGTCCAGCGAGGTGCGGCGGTACATCAGGAAGATGAAGGCCAGCGCCGCCACGCTCACCACGTGGAAGAACGCGCGCCGCACACCGTCCGGCAGGTTCGCGAACAGGCCCCACGCCGCGCCCGGGTTCTCCACGTAGCGGAAGTGCCAGTAGTCCTCGATGAAGCGATAGGGCCGCGTCACCCGCCGCTCACCCTGGGGCGGTGGGTCATTGTCCAGGTTGTGCTGGGTGAGGAAGCCCGTCACCCGGGACACCCCTTCCCGCCCATCCAGGGCATCCGTCAGCCGGGACACAGCCAGATATTTGGTCACCTGGTCGGCGACGAGCACCGTGGTGGCCACGAGGAGGAGGAGGCGTAGGGAAGCTTTCATGAGGCGTCCCAATCCTCTAACCCGCCCCCCCGAGCCCTGACAACCCGGTGAGCGCACCTGGCCCCAGGAGGCCTGCCCGCTCTGTCTCCCTGCCAGCGCTTCTTTGGGGCATGGTGGAGATATGTCGCCTGTTGAGCCCGACGTGAATCCTTCAGTCTCCGACACGCCCCCACCCGCCCCGACCCAGACGGCGAAGCCCGAGAAGCCGACGCTGATGGGGCGCTTCAAGACGCTGATGCTGGAGTACGGCCCGCTGGCGCTGGTGACGAACTACGCCATCTTCGGCCTGGTGCTGGTGGGCTTCTACTTCGCCATCAAGCTGGGCTTCCAGCCGTCGAGCGCTGGCGAGCAGGCGGGCTCGTGGGCGGCGGCCTACGCGGCCTCGCAGGTGGTGAAGCCCTTGCGACTGGCGGCGGTGTTCGTGCTCACGCCGCTCATCGCGCGCATTCCACCGGTGGCGCGCTTCATCGAGCGCAACAAGCACAAGTGGAGCTTCTGAGCGCACGCGGCGACCCGAGCCTGGGCCGCCGCGCGCGAACGTCACCGACTCAGAAGGCGGGGACGCGGAAGTCCTTGATGATGCCCATGTGCTGCATGCCGGAGGCGGCGCTGTCTCCGGCCTGCACCGGCGCGATTTCCGACAGCGGCGTGTAGACGCGGCTGTCGAGCACCAGTCCACCCGGGAAGGTGCTGGAGCCGATGACGGTGGACTGGCGGTACTGGTTCAGGTCCGCGTCCACCAGGACGTGGTCATACGGCTTGCCCCGGCTGAAGTTGGTGTTGACGTTGCCGTTCTTGTCGGCCGGATACGGCGCGGTGGTGACGACCACGTCATCGAACGTGGAGAAGCAGGACTCCGAGCGGCTGTCGGTGTTGAGGTCGCCACCGATGACCAGATAGTCGCTCTCCGGAATTTGCGCCCGGATGTAGTTGACGATGAGGTTCGCCTCGTTGTTGCGAGCGCCCGAGCCCGAGGTGAGCAGGTGCACGCTCACCGCCCAGAGGTCCTTGGGACCGGGGATGTCGATGCGCGCCCACGCGAAGTCACGGTTGGAGACCTGCGTGTCGTTCCACTCACCCGACTGGATGATGGGCCAGCGGCTGATGATGCCGTTGGGGATCTGCGCGCCTTCCTCCCGGTAGTAATGGAAGCCGCTGCCCACCGCGTTCACCAGCGAGCTGATGTCCGCCACGGAGTCGGTCTGGTAGTTGAACTCCTGGATGAGCACCACGTCGGGGTCCACGCCCTGCATCAAGCGGATGCCGTGGCCCGGGTCGTAGTCCTGCCCGTTCCCGCTGGAGATGTTCGCCGCCATGATGCGGATGTTCGTGTAGCTCCCCGTCCCCGTGCCAGCGTCGGTGCTCGTGCCGGCGTCCGTGCTCGTGCCCGCGTCCGTGCTCGTGCCCGCGTCGGTGCTCGTGCCGGCGTCGGTGCTCGTGCCGGCGTCGGTGCCAGGACCCGGACCCGCGTCGATATCGGTACCGGCGTCAATCTCAGTGCCGGCGTCGATCTCGGTGCCCGCATCAATCTCGGTGCCAGCGTCAATCTCAGTGCCGGCGTCAATCTCAGTGCCCGCGTCGATCTCAGGACCCGCGTCGGTCCCAGGACCAGGACCCGCGTCGATCTCAGGACCCGCGTCGGTCCCAGGACCAGGACCCGCGTCAATCTCAGTGCCCGCGTCGACCACCGTGCCAGGCCCCGCGTCAATCTCAGTGCCCGCATCGACCACCGTGCCGGGACCCGCGTCGACCTCGGTACCAGGACCCGCGTCGACCTCGACGTCGCCACCATCCAGCGTGGACCCACCACCGTCGTCGGCCGACGAGCCGCCGTCGGTCTCCTCTCCACCGTCTCCGCCATCCCCCGCGCCCGCGTCATCTCCCGCATCCGGGGTCGCTTCGCAGACCTCGCTGGGCAGACAGAAGGTCGTCTCGCCGCCGTCGCGCTCCTCGCCCGTGGGGCAGCACGCCGCCTCCTCCTGACCACACACGGCCTGCGGTCCACACGGGCGCACGCAGATGGCTCGGTCATAGAACGGGACGTAGCGGCACTCCTCGCCCTCGCCACAGGCACTCGCCCCTCGCTGCGGATCACACTGAACCCACAGCACCCCGCCATCCTCCAGGGGCAGCGGCGTCTTCGGTGGATCCGAGTCACCACAGGCCAGAGCGAGAATCGTGAGCGAAACCGCCGCACACGCGAGGTAGGAAAAAGTCTTCTTCATGCGCTCGGGCCTGCTTCCATGATGACGATTCAAGGGGTGTCGACCGCCAGCACCGGCATGCGGACGGGCACGGGAGTATAGGAGACGACCCGGGCGTCAGTCCTGCGACTTACCGCCAAATCGTACATTTACAGCGGTGAAAATCAGGTGACGAACCTCTCCCAATCCTCTCGGCCGAGACGTCGGGACCGTCGCGGCGGAATCAAGAGCACCCGGTGGTGACTGTTCGACTCCATGGCCGACTGAAGGACTTCCTCTCGCCGGAGAAGCGCGCGCAGGAGACGCTGCAGGTGACGCCCTTGGGCTCGCCCTCGGTCAAGGACCTCATCGAGTCACTCGGACCGCCTCATCCCGAAGTGGACGGGGTGCGCGTCAACGCAGAGCCCGTGGGCTTCGCGCATCGGGTGGCGCCGGGCTCGTTCGTGGAGGCGTGGCCGGCCCTCCAACCCGTGGAAGGAATGCCCCGCTTCGTCCTCGACGTGGGCCTGGGCCGGCTGTCCGGCTTCCTTCGGATGATCGGCTTCGACACCCTGTGGCGCAACGACTTCGCGGACGACGAGCTCGCGCGGATTTCGAGCACCGAGCACCGCGTCGTGCTGACCCGCGACATCGGCGTGCTCAAGCGAGGTGAGGTCGTGCTCGGCTACTTCCCTCGCGCGGCGGACCCCGTGGAGCAGTTGGTGGAAGTGGTGCGTCGCTATGGGCTTGGAGCCCGGATGAAACCGTTCTCCCGGTGCATCGCCTGCAACGCAAACCTGAGTCCCGCCGAACCTCACGAGGTGACGGGCCGTGTGCCCGAAGGTGTCGCGGAACGTCACTCGCACTTCCAGCAATGTCCCGACTGCCGCCGGGTTTTCTGGGCCGGCTCGCACCAAGAGCGCATGCAGGCCCTGGTGGACCGTCTGCGCGCACTGGAATCCGAGCGCTGATCCACGCCCAGGCCACCACACGCCTGGGAACTCCCGCAGTGAAGCCCGCACCTCGCAAAAACATGTGCCCTTGCACTTTTTGCGAGGTCTTTATTGACCCAAAACTCCTGGTGAAAAACCCTTACTGCAAGGATTTCAGTGGGTTGCGGACTTCCCGCCACGGGCACGTGAGTTGCTGAGTTGGCGACACTTCCGTCGCTTTCCCCCAAGCGGCGCGCACAGGAGTCCGTGAGATGGCGCACCGAAACCTACCCCGAAGCCGAGCGAGCGGAGGCTTCACCCTGCTTGTCGCGCTTGGCGTCGTCGTGGTGGTGACGATGGCGGTGATGCTGAGCTACCGGGTGGTGGGCCGCGAGGCGGACACCCAGGCGGATGCGCGCCGGCAGAAGGAGGCGTTCTTCGCGGCGGAGGCGGGGCTGGCGGAGGGTCGCGAGGCCATGCGCCTGCGCACGCCCATCACCGACGAGACCTACAACCAGGTCTTCACCAACCTCCAGAACGCCAACGCCGTCGTCGCGGAGCTGGGGTTGGCCGGTGCCAATCCGCCCTGGATGGAGCTGCTTCCCGCCAGTGCCGGAGACCCCTGGAACTACCTGCGCCTCACGCCGAACGACATGCCGGCCGCCGAGAAGGCCAGCGCTGATGGCGAGGTCTACGTCGACTACCCGGAGCAGAACAACGTCCGCTACCGCGTCTTCGTGCGCGACGATGTCGACGACGGCAACCCCCTGACGGACGTGAATGGTCAAGTCTGGGTGGCCGCCGTGGGCGAGGTGCTGAGCCGGGAGGGACGCCCCACGCGGTCCGTCGTCCAGGCCCTGATTCGCAACCAGGCGCCCCCCATCATCGTGTCTCCCGGATGTCCCCAAGGCGGCTGCGGCGCCGACAACACGCACAGCCCCTCGCAGAGCGGCGGGGGCACCGCCCCTGACATCAGCATCGAACTGCCCCCCAATCCCTGAATCTTCCTCGCTGTCTTGCGAGTCCGCCCATGAAACGACTCCCGCTTCTCGCGCTCCTGCTGCTTCCTGGACTCGCCGCGGCGAATCCCGAAGGCCAGAGTGCTTTCAACAATACCTGCGCGAGCTGTCACACCCTCACACCGCAGCCCTCGAAGAGTGCTTTGAAGGCACAGAAGGCGGGCCACGCGCGTGTCACGACACCCGCGCGGTCTCCGTTGGAGCGCCGGGTCGAGATTGGCAAGCTCGTGAAGGAGCGCTCCAGCGCGGAGCTCCGCACCTGGATTACCGCGCCCAGCGAGGTCAACAAGGAGACCCGTTGTGACACGCGCGGGATGAATCCGACCGACCTGGACGCGTTGGTGGCCTACTTGAAGACCAGCTCGCGGCCGCCCCCGCTGTCTCGCGATGACCAGCTTCGCCAGCAACTCCAGAATGACCTCGCCGCCCGCCGCGCGAAGCAGCGGCTCGAGGCGCGTGAGTCCTCCCGTCCTGAACAGGGGAAGAAGTGATGAGAATCCTGACCCGTGCCCTTGCCGTGCTCAGCCTGCTGGCGGCCCCGCTCGCACCGGCCCAGAACGCCACCAACCTCTGCGAGGACCACCTGGCGGTGGACAAGCAGATGACGTTCAGCGGCACGATGGAGCGCGACCCCGGCGAACCGAACGCGACCATCAACGTCGTACCGGGACGAGGGGCGCCTGAAACCAACGCCACCAACCTCCAGCTCATCCCCCCGAAGGCCCTCGACCCCGAGAAGATCTTCTTCCCGTACGACCAGCGCGTCACCATCAGCTACGTGTTCGAGTCCGCCGGCGCCTCCCACGCGCTGGGCTACATGTTCCTGGATGACGCGATTGATGCGGACTACGTGGACCGGGATTCCGGAGCGCTGCTCGACCTCAACGCCAACGGCATCTACGACCTCCACGAGGACCTGTTCAACATGGCGCCCACCTCGGGCCCCAAGATGCGTCCTTACGTTGGCAAGGCGGGCACTCGCCGCTGCAACAAGCCCTTTACCTCCGGCGGGCTGAGTTACACCGAACCGGAACTCGCCATGAGAGACAACTGTGACGCCACCTTGGAGCGGCGCACAGGAACCCGCGGCCCCCTGCAAGGACTCGCGGATGCCCGCCCGGGCCTGGGGTCCACCCATATCGATACAGACCTCGTGGGTGTCGCCAAGGGCAACGGGAACCCCCCGGCGGCAGCCTTCTCCGACGGTGGGCTGTTTCCCCGCATCCCCAACCTGCTGGAGCCCAAGGACCCGGAGAACGGCGGCAAGGGCATCGGGCAGATGGTCTTCCTGCTCGCGGACGATGATGGCGGCAGAGACACCTATGGCGACCTCCCTGCCATCAGCGACAGCGACGGCGATAACAACGGTATCCCTGACTACAACGTCTCCAACTATGACAACCGGGGCATCCTGGTGGACGAGCGCAGCCGGGACAATGTCATCGACATTCGGGACCGCACCGTGGACCTGGGCCCCATCCCGGGTGGCAAGGAAATCGTCTTCTTCCTCATCGTCTACTACGACTCCCCCCATGGGCCGAACGAGGGCACCGTCTATCCCTGCCTGAAGCAAGCCAGTGACGGGATGTGCCTGCTGCACATCCGCTCCCCCATCTCCGTGTTCTTCTCCAAGTCGGCGTGGAACATGGACCAGAACTCCACGGACAAGCCCGCGGTGGCCGAGCGCAACATCGGCTGCGCGTACGAGGATTCCTGCAATGCCGACGACCCGGCCAGCATGGCCAACGAGTGCATGCTGCAGAACAACTCGAGGAAGATGTGCGGCTGGCTCGACGACCTCACGTTGGCCCGACTGGCGTCAGAGGCAACGTACGGCCAGTTGGTCATGCCCAAGGAGCCGGTGTCGATTCCTCGCCCCGTGGGCAATCGCAATCCCATGCCCCACGTCATCGTGGGAGCGCCGTCCACCGACCCCTTCCGATGGATTCTGGGCTTCGAGGACCTTCCCGGCGGCGGTGACCGCGACTTCAACGACGTGGTGTTCGTCATCAACAAGAAGAATGGCGGCACCGAGCGCTCGGCGAGCCTCTCCGGGGATATCGACCTGAGCGATGCGGCGGATTTCGTCATCACCAAGGTGCGCTTCGGGCGCTATGACGACGCGGCACCCTACCCGAACTACCCGGCCAGGTGCTCCACTCCCCCGTGTTGGACAGAGACCACCCCGGGCGCCTGCAAGCTGCCTGGCCGCCAGCCGCCCACCATCGAGTACTCGGTGGCGGTGGACTGCCACAACGTGGTCTTCGAGAACGGCGCATGGGTTCGCAAGCCGAACTTGAACAGGCAATGGATACCGGTGCGCTTCCCGGCCGACTCCCCCAACTCGACGGAGCTCGACCTGCTGGACATGGGCTTCACCGGCTCGCAGTTGTGCTGGAAGGTGGAAATCACCAGCCCTGATGACCGGTGTATTCCTGTCGTCGACAACGTCAACGTGGGCTATCAGGCCGTCAGGGCGGGAGCGTACTCGCGCTCCTCCCCCTCCACCGTGGGCAACGTCATGCTCTGGGGCGTGAACGAGACCCCCGGAAGCGCCTGGGGCAAGTCCTGGCCCGGCATCGGGCAACCCGAGGCCAGCACGCGCCTCTACGACGACCGCAAGGATTACTCGCTGCGCGGCCGGCTGTATCTCGCCTCGCGCTATGACCCGGAGAACCCCACCGTCGCCAACTTCATGGAGCGCTGGGATGCGGGCAGGGTCATGGCCATGAGCCTCCGGGGCGCCGCCAATCCGCTCGACCGCAAGCTCTACACGCAGGCCGCGGATGACAGCCGCGCCACGATCAAAGGCACCATGACCGGCGACGACGCGGCCGACAACGTCGTCTTCCCTGATTCGCTCTGCAATGAGCAGGTCGCTGGCAAGTACCTCTACGACATCAACAACGACGGCCGGTGTGGCACCCCGACCATCACTTCGCCCGCGATCAAGCACATCCCGGAAGACTTCAACGACCGGAACGTCTTCCTCGAGTGGCTGTACGGATGGGAAGACCACCAGGAGCCAGGTGCCACCAACGTGAAGCGCCCCTGGCCCGTGGGCGGCATCAACCTGTCCACGGTAGCCGTGGCCGTCCCGCCCTACCTGGACTCATGGGCGCAGAACGCGCCGATAGACGAGCGCGACCTCTATCGTCGCAACTTCATGAGGACCCTGGAGCAGCGGCCCACCGTGGCCTACGTGGGGACGATGAATGGCTTCCTGCACGCCTTCGAGTCGGGTGCCTTCCGCGTCGACGCCAATGACACGTGTAGCCCGGGCAAGCTCCAGGCCAATGGCTACTTCAAGCCCTCCGGCGCCGGCTGCGCCCCGCCCATCACCCCGCGCGACTACGGCAACGCCACCGAGAAGTTCGCGTACCTGCCGCGCACGCTGCTCGACCGCTACCGCTACCTCTACGTCAAGTACCAGGGCTCGGCGGAGAAGCCGAAGCCGCAGATGGACGCTTCGCCCACCATCGCCAACGTGGACTTCGGCGGCCTTGGCGCCAAGTGGACGCTCCCCAGCCCCGTACAGGCGACCGACCGCCCCCTGAAGGGCGCCCGGACGGTGCTCGTCTCCGCGACCGGCAAGAGCAGCCCCGCCGTGTTCGCGCTCGACATCACCCGGCCTGACAGCGCCGAGTACCCGATGCCGTTGTGGGAGTTCAATCTGAACGACAACAACATCCTCGGCGCGTTCACGGATGCAGCCGATGACGACGACGACGTTCTGCTGCCGGACAACTCTGGTTCCCGTCACAACCCGTCCGTGGTCCGCATCAAGTGGGGGGACGAGTCGGCGGGCAAGTGGACGGCCATCGTCGGCACGGACTACAAGCCCACGTCGGGCCGCTCCGGCACGATCTACCTGCTCGACATGACGACAGGCAAACCCCTCCGGAAGGGCAACGGCAACCCGGGCAGGTACGCTGGCGTCATCACCCTGGACGAGAACTCGGGCATCGCGGGTGCGACCGCGGCGGTGGACACCAACCGCGACGGCGAATACGACGTCCTGTACGTGCCCACCACGGCGGGAAGCGTGTACCGCATCAACCTGGACTCCGTGGAGACGAACCGCAAGCTTGGACGCCAGGTCAAGACGTGCAAGATCGCCAGCGCTCCGGTGGCGGCCGCGACCCACCGCGACGCGGCGAACAACCCGGCTGGCACAGAGATCTACCAGCAGATTCACGCCAACCTGGCGATCTCGGTGGTGCGCAGCGGCGCCGCGCCTCGGGTCCGCTTCTACTTTGGCACCAGCGACAGCCCGGACGAGTTCAGCGACGGTCCCCCGAACAAGAACGACTATCAGTACCACCTGATGGCCTTCGAGGACACGGACCCCAGGGGCACCGGGGCTTGTGCCCTGCTCGACCCCCTTTGGGTCTCCCCGCTGGACGCCGGTCAGGCCGTGTGGGGCGGCGTGGCGCTGGGCGGTGACAAGGTTTTCACGACCACCGCCGTGGGCACGACCGCGGACCTCTGCAACCTGAGCGAGGACGAGAGCGGCAAGCTCTATTCGACGTCCCAGACGCCGGATGGCAATGGCAGCGTGGCGCAGACGAGCGTGGCCCTGACGGGCCATGGCATCAGCGCACCGGTGGTCCAGGGCAGCCAGGTCATCGTGCTTCCGTCGGGTGGTCCGGGTCGTGGCACGCCCCAATCGCGTGGCGCCCTTATCCCCCCGGGGGTCAACGCGAATGACTCACGCTCGCGTATGCTCATCTACGACCCCATCCCGGATGGAAGGCTGCCACGATGAAGTCTCCGCGGTTCCATACCTCCAGGGGCGTCACGCTCCTGGAAGTGCTGGCCACCATGGCCGTGATGCTGGTGGGCGTCGCGGCGGTGATGACGCTGGTGACGCAGATCAGCGCGTCCAACCGGCGCACCCTCACCGCCACCCAGGCGCAGTTGCTCGCCGAGCGAAGGCTGGAGACCATCACCGCCATGGGATGCTCACCCGCGCCCAACCCGTGCAGCAACCTGGGGTTCCTGGACAACACGCGCGAGCGTGTATGGCAGACGGCCGCTGGGGACCTGCTGCCCGCGAAGCCCACCAATGGCGCCGTCGCGCGTGAGTACGAGGTGGCGGTGGACCTCGACAGCAACGCCCTCGGGGGCTCCATCGAAAATGGCGCGGCGGGATTTCCACCCGTGAATCGGGACCTCGGCGGGGTGGCCAACAGCCCCGGTAACGTCGTCAATGTCCGCGTCTCGGTGAGCTGGATTGAGCCGGCACGCACGGGACGCCAGGTGGTGGTCCTCCAGACGCGGGTGGCGCCATGAGCGGGTCTCTTCGTCGCAAGAGGGGCTTCACGCTGCTGGAGGTGATGATCTCCAGCGCCATTGGCGTCATCGTGCTCGGAGTGGGCCTGGTGGTGGGCATGCAGATGCAGCGGCGTGCCCTCTTCGAGGAACAGACGATGGTGGCCCAGGTGACGGGGCGGGCGGTGAAGGACCTGCTCACCCTGGACGTGCAGCGGGCTGGTATCGGCATGAGCAATTCGCCCATCCAGTTCGCCGATGGAGACCAACGCTTCGCGATTCAGAGCTGGACCGGGCTGGACATGCGGGTGGCGACAGGGCCCTTCGCGTCGGACCTGGGCTTCTCGCTTCCCACCAACGCGCCCTATACGGACATGGCGTCGGACGTGCTGCAGTTGTTCTGGGGTGACCCTCGCAGCATGATTTCGCTCACGGGCTGTGACGGTGGCATCAGCAGCAATGTCAGGGTGGGAGCGGAGCTGTGCACCACTCCGAACCCGCCCACTGTCCTCAAGCCGGCCGCCGGACCGCCAACCCCCATCCTCGTCGCGAACCCCACCCAAGGTGCCCTGGCCTGTCACTTCAGGCTCACGGATGTTCGCGCAGGGGATGCCCGGGTGGTGGCGAGCCCGGGCCTGGGCATCGCCAACACCAACAACGGTCCCTGTTCCGACCCCCTGGACCCCTTGTGGCAGCGGGCGGGGTGGGTGGCCATGCGCACCGTGAGCGCGGCCTACCGGGTGAACTGGGCGGGAGGCAGCCCCGCGCTGGAGTACATGGCTCCCGGCGCGAACACCTGGGCGGTGGTGAGCCGGGACGTGGAGCAGATGACGGTTCGCTATGGCGTCATCAACTTGAACCTGCCCAACAACGCCTACCGGTGGTTCCCCGCCGTGCCTGGCGGGACAAGCATCGACCAGTGCACGATGAATGGCACCACGGCCTGCACCGTGGACGTGTTGGTCTCGGACGAAACCCCGGTCACGACGAATGAGGAACTGCGTGCGCGCCTGCGCCAGCGGGTGCGCGAGGTGGAAATCACGCTGGTCATCCGGACGCCACGCTCGGACCGGTCGGTGGTGGACCCGGCGACCATCAACGTGCTGGACCAGGACTTCTTCCCGCAGGATGGCTTCAAGCGGCGGACCTATACCCTCCGGGTGACGCCCAGGAACTTCGTATCGGCGGGCCTGCAGCCCGCGGCGGGGATATGAGGATGATGCGCGCACGCGGAATGACGCTGTTGGAGTTGATGATCGCGCTGGCGGTGGTGGGGCTGATGCTGTCCATGGCGTTGATGGGCATCCAGCGGCCCATCGACGGGCAGCGTGAGTCGGCCGCGACGCGGGAGCTGTGGTCCTCCGCGCTGCGGGCGCGTCAGCGCGCCATCGCCACCAACCAGCCGGTGCGCATCGTGGTGGAACCCAACATCACGATGCCAGACGGAATGGTGCGGACGGTGGCACGCTGGGAGCGGCTGACGTGCGGCAACAACTGGGACAACAACACCTGTCCCCAGCTCGCCTGCGTCAACGCCACGTGCCGCACCAACGCGGCCTGCTGCTCCGAGGTAGGGCCCGACATCGTCATCCCCGACACCATGAATGCCGCCTCGGTGCACGGGCTCTGCTACCTGCCAGGCATGGGCCGCGCGGTGCGGCCCGGAAACCTGGGCTGCATGCAGGGTCAGCTCGACAACACGGCGGCGCTCGCCGCCGCGGCCCCGGGCAACCTGCAGCTCAACTTCAACGCGGAGTCGGGCCGCCCTCGCAGCCTGCTCATGGTGGAGCCCCTCACCGGTCTGGCGTCGCTGCTCGACTGCGACTCCAAGCAGGCCGAAAACCTTTCCGTGCCCGCGTGCACCGCGCAGCCACCACCTTACTGAGCACTCCGTCTGGAGGGGAGGCCCCGCGGCTTCACCCGCTGACAGACACGAAGTCCCCATGGGCCCGAGTCTCCTCACGGAACTCGGGCCCGTTTCGTTTCGGGCCCTGGCGGCCCCAGAGCATCGGGAGCGCTGGAGACACGACGGGCTCGCGGCATGGAAGAGCCGCGAGCCCGTGGGACTTCCGGACAGGTGGCCTACGCCGCCAGTGCCTCGCGGCACTTGAGGCACACGTCGCCGCCCTGCCCCACCGCTTCCGAGTACGTCCAGCAGCGCGGGCACTTGTGGCCCAGCGCCGGCTTCACCTCGGCCAGCACCTTCACGCCTTCACCGAACACACGCGTCACGTCCAGCGACGTCGCGTCGATGCCCTCCGCGTCCACCAGCTCCACCTGGCTGGTGATGAAGAGGCCGGGCAGCTCGTCCAGGTGCGCCTTCAGGAACTCCCGCACCGGGGCCGACGCCATCAACAGCACCCGCGCCTCCAGCGACGCGCCAATCCGCTTCTCGCGCCGAGCCGCCTCCAGCACACCCTGCACCGCCTCGCGCAACGCGAACAGCTTCGCGTAGCGCTCCGCCAGCGCCGGCTCCAGCTTCGCGCGCGCCTCCGGGAAGCCCGCCAGGAACACGCTCTCCGTCGCCTTGCCGGGCAGGAAGCCCCACGCCTCCTCGGCGGTGAAGCTCATCACCGGTGACAGGAGCCGCAGCAGCACGGAGGCCACCTCGTGCAGCACCGTCTGCGCACCCCGCCGCGCCTTCCCATCCGTGCGCCACGTGTAGAGGCGGTCCTTCAGGATGTCGAAGTACACCGCCGACAAGTCACCGGCGCAGAAGTCCACCACCGTCGCGTAGACGAGGTGGAACTCGTAGTCCTCATACGCCTGCTTCACGCGCGTGACGACTTCCGACAACCGGCCCAGTGCCCACTGGTCCAGCGGCAGCAGCTCCGCGTACGGCACCGTGTGAAGCGCCGGGTCGAAGTCATACAGGTTGCTCAGCGCGTAGCGCACCGTGTTGCGAATCTTCCGGTAGCCCTCCGACAGGCCCTTGAGAATCTGGTCCGACAGGCGCACGTCGTTGCGGTAGTCGCTCGCCGCCACCCACAGGCGCAGCACCTCCGCGCCGTACTGCTGGATGATCTTCTCCGGCGCCACCACGTTGCCCAGGCTCTTCGACATCTTCTCGCCCTTGCCGTCCACCACGAAGCCGTGCGTGAGGCACGCCTTGTAGGGCGACATGTCGCGAGTCCCCACCGCCACCAACATGGACGAGTGGAACCAGCCCCGGTGCTGGTCGCTGCCCTCCAGGAAGAGGTCCGCCGGAATCCGCTGACGGCGCTCCAACACCGCGGAGAACATGCACGCCGAGTCGAACCACACGTCGAGGATGTCCGTCTCGCGGCGGAACTCCCCGTGCCCGCAGCGCGAGCACTTGAAGCCCTCGGGCAGGAAGTCCTTCACCGGCGTGCGGTACCACACGCCCACGCCTTCCTTCTCCACCTGGGCCGCGACCTTCTCCATCAACTCCGGCGACACGAGCGACTCGTCACAGCCCTCGCAGTACGCGATGCAGATGGGCACGCCCCACGTGCGCTGACGGCTGATGGTCCAGTCCGGCCGCGTCTCCAGCATGCCTCGGATGCGGCTGTGCCCCCACGAGGGCACCCACTCCACCTTGTCCACCTCCGCCAGCACCTCCTGACGGAACGTCTTCTCCCCGTGGAACGGCACGTCCATGGGGATGAACCACTGGTACGTCGCGCTCAGGATGATGGGGTTGTGGCAGCGCCAGCAGTGCGGATAGCTGTGCGCCACCGTGTCCTTCGCGTCGTTCAGCAACGCGCCCTTCTCCACGAGGACGGCGATGACGAGCGGGTTCGCCTCGAACACGCGCTTGCCCGTGAGCGCCTCTCCCACCGTGTCGTCGTAGCGGCCGTCCGGGCGCACCGGGTTGTAGATGTCCAGCCCGTAGCGCAGGCCGACCTCGTAGTCCTCCTGGCCATGCCCCGGCGCCGTGTGCACCAGACCCGTACCGGCCTCCAGCGTCACGTGCTCGCCCAGGACGATGCGCCCCCGGCGCGCGTAGAACGGGTGCTGGTACGTCAGGTGCTCCAAATCCTGGCCCTGCGCGTACGCGAGGATGCGCGACGGGTCCACCAGCGCCGCCGCGGACACCTCGCCGCCCGGCAGCTCCACGTGCTTCACCGCCAGCTCGTCCGACTTCACCTCCGCCAGCACCTTGGGCAACAGGTCCTTGGCCACGCAGATGACGCGCGAGCCCAGCTGGTAGAAGACGTACTCCAGCTCCGGATGGACGGCGATGGCCAGGTTGGCCGGCAGCGTCCACGGCGTCGTCGTCCAGATGGCGAAGGCGACGTCCTTGCCCTTCAGCGCGGGCACCCGCTCGGCGATTTCAGGGCCGGCCGCAAAGGCCACGTACACGGACGGGGACTCGTGCTCCTCGTACTCAACTTCCGCCTCCGCCAGCGCCGTCTGGTCATACAGACACCAGTACACGGGCTTCTTGCGGCGGTAGAGCATGCCCCGGCGCGCGAAGACGGCCAGCTCACGGATTTCCTGCGCCTCGTAGGCGAAGTCGAGCGTCTTGTAGGGCGCGTCCCACGAGCCGAACACACCCAGCCGCTGGAACTCCGCCTTCTGGATGTCGATGAACTCCAGCGCGTACGCGCGGCACTGCTCCAGGAAGGCGTCGCGCGACAGGGTGCGCTTGTCCACCTTCTTGTCCTTCAGCCGCTTCTCGACGGCCTGCTCAATCGGCAGGCCATGCGTATCCCAGCCCGGGATGAAGTCGCACCGGCGGCCCACCTGGTTGCGGTACTTCACCACGATGTCCTTGAGGACCTTGTTGAGCGCGTGGCCCGCGTGGAGGTGGCCGTTGGCGTAGGGCGGGCCGTCCGGCAGCACGAAGGGCTCACCCGCCGCGTTCTTCTCCAGAATCTTTCCCCAGATGCCCCGCTCCGCCCACCAGCCGAGCATCCGTGGCTCGAGCTGCGCCAGGTTCCCCTTCATCGGGAACTCCGTGCGCGGCAGGTTGACCGAGTCCTTGAAGTCCTTGTCCTGGGAGGGCGTGTCGCTCATGTCGACAGCGCCCGTAACACGCTCGGTGCAGCGCTTCAATCACCCGCGGGCTTCGCATCCTCGGGAGAAACGGTGCGCCGCACGATGATGACGGCCAGCCTGCCGTCCTTGGCAGGGGTCAGCTTGAGCTGCATCTCGTCCTGGCTGGAGCGATACACCCGGGGCTCGACTTCCTCGAAGCCCGCCTGGGTCAGCTCGTTGCGGTAGAAGACCTCCACGTCCGCCGCCTTCGCGCTCACCGAGTAGACGAGCGTCCGCGCCCCCTCCATGTCCGTCTGCATCATCCCCGCGCCCCCGGGATAGATGGGCGCGACGTTGGACTGCGGACGCGGCCCCTGCGACAGGTCCGCCTGTCCCAGGAACACCGTCGTCGTCCCGTCCGGATTGGGCTGGAGGATGGCCGTGTAAGAGACGAAGGCGCGCGTGTCGATGGCGGTAATCATCGGCTCGCGCAGCAGCTGCGGCTGACGCGACTCCGGCGGGACATGCAGCCCCCACGACAGGAAGCGGTCCACCAGCGCCTGGAGGATGTCCTCCGGCCGCGCCTTGCTGCGCACCGCGCTGAGCTTCACCGGGACGCCGCTGGAGAGCACCGGCTGCGTCACCTCCACCACGCCCACCACGCCAGGCACCTCCCACTTGAAGGGCGTGCGCTGGGCGGCGGCCTGTCCGGCGGACAGCATCCCCCACACCAGCAGACCCCAGGCTCCGCTCCTCACGCGCGCCATCTAGCGAACCCGTCCGCTCTTGCCCTTGCGGGGCGACTCCAGGCCCTCCGGGTCCACGCAGCGCTCCGCGCACTCGTTGAACTTCTTGTCCTGCTTCTCCTGACAGCGGAGGGCGCAGGACTGGAAGGGCCCGGGCTTCGTGGGGTCGTCCGAGGGCGAGGGACACCGGTCCATGCACGAGCGCATGGTGGCGTCGGCCTTGGTGGTGCACTCCATGCTGCACTGGTTGCCATCCGCCAACGCCAGATGAGCCATGAGCACGGCGCCCAGGCCCAGCATCCAGCGCCCACCCGAGAGGGACACGCGCGTCATCTCAATCACAGTCCTTTCCCAGGAAGCAGCCGCCATTGCCGAAGCGCTCCAGGTGAGCCGCGCCATACGGGAACGTGGTGACGCCGATGATGGAGCCCGGCGTCGTGGGCCAGATGCGGGAGATGGGGTCCATGAGGGGAGGGGCCTGGATGAAGTTGACGACGTCCTCACCCGCCGCGCTCATCCAGAAGGTCTTCTCCATCATGCCCAGGCCCACCATGGCGAGCGCCGTGGGAGGCAGCGGGTTCCAGAACAGCGTGGCCTGCGCCAGGTTGCTCGCGGCGGTGGGGATGGGCAGCGTCGTCGGCGCGTAGGTGGACCACACCGCCGCGTGCATGGGCGCGTTGGTGCAGGGGATGAGCTGGTCCTGCATCAAGATGTTGCAGGTGGCCGACTCCAGCGGGCCCGCGAGCCCCCAGTCGTCCACGAGCATGGAGAAGCGACCGTTGCAGGTGCCGCCCACCGCGCGGCCCACCGCGCAGACCCGGAGGTTGGTGAGGGAGTTGTCCAGGTTTCGCTTCTGGTAGAGCGCGCCGTCCGAGGGGCCGTCGAGGAACGAGCTGGGAAAGCGCCAGGTGCTCAGCGTGGCCTCGGCGCCGCACGCCGTGCCGCCGTTGTCCCGGTAGACGAGCCGGGTGGGAATCGCGCCCGTCCAGCCCACGCCCACGTCCATGCCGCAGCGCACCTGCATGCCGGTGCCCTGCGTGAATACCTGGGTGATGCGGCCGGCGCCCGGAACGGAGGACAGGCCCTTGAAGTCCGAGTAGCGCGCCTCGGCGTTCGCGGCGGCATCCCGCATGGAGTCCTCCGCGTCGTCATACGAGACGGGGATGGTGTGCATCTCCCCGTGCGTGCCATCCCACAGCGCGGAGACCGCGGCCTCCTGCACCTTCAGCGACAGGAAGCCCACCTCCGCGAAGTGAATGCCGAAGGCGATGATGGTGACGAACAGCGTGGTGCCGATGGCCGCTTCGAGCAGGGCCTGGCCCCGAGCGTTCCGGCGCTGAAGACGAGAGCGGCGCGGTGTCATCACTGAAGCCCCTTGAAGCCCGCGTTGCGCAGCTCCTGGAAGGTCTGCGCCGCGACGGGCGAGCTGATTCCCAACGTCCCGATGGCGTCGCGCACGCCATTGTTGTCGATGTCCGCGCCCACGAGCGTGGCGCGCCAATACGGATTGAGCAGGTTGGGCGGCTCGCTCCAGTGGTGGAAGCCCAGGCTCTCACCGCGGTGGTAGTAGGCGATGCCCGTGGACAGCGCCGTCTGCGTGCTGTTGGGCGTGCCATCCGCCAGGTTGAAGCTGGTCGCGTCGTACACGTTGCCCGCGCTCCCGGACTCGAAGCGGTAGCGGAAGGACAGGTCCCACGGGTCCAGCTTGCGCGCCATCAGGTCTCTCTGGACGACGGCGAAGTTCTTCGGCTGGCCGTAGTTGTTGCCCTCGCCGTTGAGCAGCAGCGTGAGGTTGTAGTCCAGGAACGGCGGCCAGATGCCAGGGCACGACGAGGGCCCACCCAGGCAGGGCGCCAGCATGTGATTGAAGGGGCCACCGGCATCAGCACCGCCCGTCCACCTGTGCTCGGGCCGGGGCATGAAGCCCCCCGACGACACCAGGGACGCCGTGGTCGACTGGGTCCCCGCGACGCTCGCGGGACAGGCGACGGGGTTTCCGCCATGCAGCAGGTGGTTGTACATCCAGCCGATGCGGCCCTGCTCATCTCCCGTGAGCGCGGGAGCATAGGGAGGCAGCAGCGGCACCTTCCGCCCCGGCTTGCCGAAGTACGTCGTCCCGTTGGTGGTGGGCAGCACCGTCACATCGTCCGGAAGCCAGATGACGAAGTCCAGGTTGGCCTGGTGCGCGGTGTAGTCCCCCAGCCGCCACTGGCGGTGGGTGACGAAGTGGAAGCCGCGGCTGCCCATGGCCGCGTTGACGGCGTGCGCGACGGTGAGCGGCAAATCACAGACGGCGCCATCGTCCGTGCAGGCGATGCCGCCACTCAGCTCGCCCTCGTTGACGCCGCCGATGTCGGGCACCTTCCAGGCGGAGTCTCCCACGAACTTCCCCGGACCCTCGATGTTGCGCAGAATCCTGTTCGTGAAGTGCTGGCTCCCCAGGGCGTCGCGCAGGTCGCGGTAGTTGTCCTGCTGCGCGACGTAGAACGCTCCCTGCGCGATTTGGTGCGCGAGAATCTGGAGGTTCACCATGAAGTCCATGGACTGGAACACGGCCTCCACGCGCGCCTGCTCGATGCGCAATTGCGTCTGGAGCATCCCCAGGTCCGACACGCCCTGGCGCCCGCAGCGGCACTTCTCCCGACACCACGAGCTCTTCGCGGCGCAGGGACAGCCGGTGGCCATGGCCAGTTGGTAGGGCTTCTTGCCAATGCCGAAGCCCGTGTTGGCCGCATTGAGCTGCGCGCGGTAGAGGCTGGCCCAGCTCACCAGGCTGGTGGCGCCCGCCTGCGCCACCGCGTGGCCAATCTGCGCGCGGTTCATCACCGCGATGTTGTTGAAGGTGCGCGCGGTGGCCACCGCGTTGGAGTAGGCCGCCGCGTCCGCCACCGTCTGCAGTTCGATGCGCTCACGCACCTTCATGGAGAAGGAGAGCGTCATGGTGACCATGAGCACCATCAACAAGGTGCCCAGCACGAACAGCACCAGCGTCTGACCACGAGACAGGGAGCGCTTCATCGGGGGCAGTCCATGGTGGCGAAGTGGCGCCGCTTGGCGGGCGTCAGCATCCGCATGGTGAAGCTGGTTTCGATGGGGAAGACGTACTCCTCGCGAGCCACCCGCGAGGCCAGCTCGGAGCGGATGTCACCCGCCAGGTTGAGCGGCGTGGAGAACTCCCCCGCGTTCCAGTTGGCGTTGCGCTCCGCGGGCATCAGCGGATTGGCGGCCGTGTAGTCCTGGATGCCCATCTGCGCCATGAACATGCGCGACATCACCCAGTTCGCGAACGGGATGCGCATCGGGTACCAGTAGATGAGCTGCACCTCCAGCCGCCTCAGGTGCCCCGGGTCGTCGAACGCGCGGTCCTGCGGGCCGTCGATACCGCCCCCCACCAGCGCCCGGTTGATCCACACGATGCCGCCGGTGTGCACGCCGTCCAGGCCGCTCCGGTAGCGGTTGTCCCGGCGCGCGCCGAAGGCCGCCGCCAGCTTCGCCGGCGCGCCACCCCCGCCACCATGCCGCACCTCGTCGGTGGCGCTCGACATGCCCAGGAACGAGTGGAACGAGGGCAGCAGCGCGAGGATGGCCGCGTGGGTCATCCGCTCGCACTCGCCATGCGCCACGCTGCCCGCCCGGGTCGCCTGGAACGCCGCGTACTGCGCCAGCACGCGCGCCTGCAACATCAGGAACAACTGCAACGTGCCCAGCAACAGGAACACCACCAGCGGCAGGGTGATTGCCGCCTCCACCATGGCTTGTCCTGACTGGCCAACATTCCTTCGAGGGTAGGAATTCATGGCAGCACGCATGTTCCAGGGATTTACCCCCCAGAAGACATACGTCAACTTGCCCGTCGCAAAGGGGCTGTCTCCCAGTCAGCGCTACAGGCCGGGCAGCGCGTGTGTCGCGTGTGTCACGGGAATCCCCCGGGGCGCGGCGACCCCAGGGGCGTGGATCAGCGTGATTTCATGCCCTTGGTATCGAGCTGATACTTCTTCACCAGCCGCTCGATGGACTTCCTGTGCAGGCCGCTCTCCCGGGCGGCGCGGGAGAGGTTCCCCTCGCAGCGGGTGAGGACGCTGGTGACGTACTCCCGCTCGAAGTTCTCCAGGAGCTGCTCCTTGGCGTCCTTGAAGGACAGGTGCTCGTTGAAGGGCAGCGGCCCCTCGCGGGCCTGCCCCCGCACCCGGGGCGGGAGACTGGCTGGCTGGATTTCTTCGCCCTCGCTGAACGTGAGCACGTGAGACAGGACGTTCATCAGCTCGCGCACGTTGCCCGGCCACGCGTAGGACATCAGCAGGCTCATGGACTCCGCGGAGAAGCGCTTCTTGCCGTGCTTGAGGACGACCTCCGGGTCCGCGAGGGCTTCCTTGAGGATGAGGGGGATGTCGTCGCGGCGCTGGCGCAGCGGCGGGAGCTGAATCGTAATCACCGACAGGCGGAAGTAGAGGTCCTCGCGGAAGTTGCCCGCCTGAATCTCCTTCATCAAATCCCGGTTGGTGGCGGCGATGACGCGGCAGCTCACCTCGATGACGTCGTTGCCGCCCACGCGGCGCACCTCGTGGTTCTCCAGCACGCGCAACAGCTTGGGCTGCAGGTCCAGGCGCAGCTCGCCCAGTTCGTCCAGGAAGATGGTGCCGCCGTGTGCGCGCTCGAAGGCGCCGGGGCGTCCGCTCACCGCGCCGGTGAAGGCGCCCTTCTCGTGGCCGAACAGCTCGCTCTCGATGAGGTTGGGCGGGATGGCGCCGCAGTCGAGCACCTCCATGGGCGACTTGTTGCGACCCGACAGCTCATGGATGGCGCGCGCCACCAGCTCCTTGCCGGTGCCCGTCTCGCCCTGGATGATGACGGAGACATCGAGCGGGGCGATCTTCTTGATGAGCCCGAATATCTGGCGCATCTTCATGCTCTGGCCGACCATGCCGCACAGCTCGCCGTCGCGGTCCGGCTCGATGGTGACTTCCTCATCCAGCGGCGCGAAGGTCAGCACGGACGAGCCCGCGCGAATCTGCGAGCCCGGTGAGAGATAGGCCCGCTCGATTCTGCGGCCGTCCAGGAACGTGCCGTTGGTGGAGCCCAGGTCCACCAGCAGATAGCCGCGCTCGGTGAACTGGATTTCGAAGTGGTGGCGGCTGGCGGTGCGGTCCTCCACGAGCACCAGGTCATTGCCCGGGTGCGCGCCGCAGCGCAGGCGTTCCTTGTCGCTGACGACGGAGCGTCCGGTGTCCGGCCCGGAGGCCACGGCCAGCCGACACTTGTGGAGCTTCACCGTGGTACGCGGGTCCACCACGAGCGTCTCTCCCAGCAACGGAGAGTGGGCAAGGTCTAACCCGGCGGCATCTCCGGGGCTGGTGTGGATGTCGTCGGGATGCGGATCTGTCGCGCTCATCTGCGTTCGAGGATAGCAAACGCGAACCACGTCACCCGCCCCGTCCGGCGGTACATGGTACGCTCGGGTGCTCCGCCCATGTCTCCCCGAAAAATCCAGCAGAAGAAGGCCCCGGCCACGCCTGGGTCCCCGGCACCCGAGCGCCCCGCGCCGCGTCGTTCACGCGTGAAGAAGACGGTGGCCATCCTGTCCCGGAAGCGCTCGCTCTACTCGACACGCCGGTTGGTGTCCGCCATTCGGGAGCGGGGCCACCGGCCGCTGGTGCTGGACACTCTGCGTTGCTGCCTGCTGCTCGCGCAAGGCGCACCGCGCATGACGTACCGCGGTGTGGAGATGAAGGGCGTGGACGTCGTCGTGCCGCGCATCGGCGCGTCCATCACGGCCTATGGGCTGGCGGTGGTGAACCACTTCGAGATGATGGGTGTTCCGGTACTCAACCCTCCGTCGTCCATCGCACGCAGCCGCGACAAGCTGCGCGCGCTCCAGTTCCTGTCGCGTTCCGGACTGGACATCCCGCGCACGGTGATGGCGCATGACCGCAGCAACGTGCGTCGGCTGGTGGAAGAGGTGGGGGGGCTGCCCGTCATCATCAAGCTCATCAAGGGCACGCAGGGCGTGGGGGTGATGATCGCTCACACGCTGCCGGAGGTGCAGACCATCCTGGATACGTTCTGGGACCTGGGTCAGGAAATCGTGCTCCAGGAGTTCGTCGCGGAGAGCGAGGGCCGGGACGTGCGCGCGCTCGTGGTGGGCAGTCGGGTGGTGGGCGCGATGCGTCGCAAGGCGAAGAAGGGCGAGTTCCGCTCCAACATCCACCGCGGCGGTGAAGGGCAGGCAATCGAGCTTCCTCCCGCGTACATGGAAGCCGCTGTGCGGGCCGCGAACATCATCGGCCTGGAGGTCGCCGGCGTGGACATGCTGGAGGGCCACGCGGGACCCCGGTTGATGGAGATCAACTCCAGCCCTGGCTTCGAGGGACTGGAGGGCGCCACGGGACGGGACATCGCGGGAGAAATCATCGACCACGCGCTGGCTTACGCCGGGTCGAAGTCGGGCGGTCCGCAGTCCTTCGGAGAGTAGGCACGGAGGGCCGTGGAGGTTGCTCGCATGCCCTGAAGCAAGCGAGCAGCCTGGGCCACAGCTACCTCGCATGCTCCTCAGGAACACAGGAATGCATTCAGCGGCCGAGTGTCATGGGGAGTTGGCAGCAGCGCGGCGTGGCCTCTAATCTGGCGGCCCCCCATGAAAACGCTGCACAAGCCGCTGCAGATCACCGTGTACCAGGATGTGTTGTGCTCCTGGTGCTATCTCGCCGACCTGCGCCTGGACGTCTTGCGCCAGGAGTTGGGCGAAGCCGTCCGCTGGAGCGTGAGGCCTTATCCGCTTCGCGTGCACGATGTGCTTCCCACGGAGCGCGAGAAGCGCGGCCTCGTGGAAGAAGTGCAGCGCGCGCAACGCGAGTCGGACCAGACCGCTCCACTGTTGTCCACGGACCTGTGGCTGGGTGGAGACCCACCGCGCAGCAGCGTGCCGGCACTGGCGGCGCTCGAGGCCGCGCGACTCCAGGGACCGCAGGCGCGTGCCTTCCTCGCGCGGGCCATGCAGCGCGCCGCGTTGGAGCAGGGCGTCAACGTGTCGCGCCCGGACGTGGTGTTCGAGCTGGCGTCGCGCGTGGGCCTCGCGATGAACGAGTTCTCCGCCGCGTTCCGCTCCGAGGAGACGCGCCGGCTCATCCTGGATGAGCACCGCGACGCGACGGGCCGCGGCGTGCGCGGCGTGCCCACGCTCGTCATCGGCGGGCGGTGGATGCTGTGCGGTCTGCGCGAGCTGACCGAGTACCGCGAGCACATCCTGGCCTGCATGGGCCGGGTGGCCACGCCCCGCTCGGGTTCCTCCGAGCGGCTGGTGCACTGACGCACGTCCCGCACCGGGGCCCGCATCCCTTCGCGGGCCCCGATGAGCGACCGACGTCAGACTTCTTCCGCGCCCTTGCTGAGCGACAGGTAGAGGCCGGCGAGCAGCAGTTGGAAGAATGCCAGGGCGGGGATGCCCGGCAGACAGCACAGGAAGATGCCCACGATGAAGATGACGGCGCCGATGAACAGGGTGCCGAGCATGCCCAGGCGCTGCCCCTGAGCGGCGGCGAAGCAGCGCTTCAGCGTCTCCACGGGCCCCGGGTTCTCCGCATCCACGAGCGCCGGCTGCATGAGCACCAGCGGCATGACGAGCCAGAGCCCCGGGAAGATGTAGAGCCCGGCGCCCACGACGAACGCCACCACGAGCACGTGCGGCGGCGTGTTCGAAATCACCGCGTTGATCGCCTCCTCCGACGAGCCCACCTCGGCGAGCGACACCCCCGACATCCCGACGAACACCGCGAGCGCGGCGCCGAAGCAGAGGATGATGACGGGGAGCATCACCGCGAACGACAGCAGCAGGGTGAGCAGGTAGGGCACCAGCTTGGAGAGCTGGGAGAACATCCGCCCCAGGTCGGCGCGCTGACCCTGGAGCACGTCCAGGCACATGCGGGTGATGCCGAGGGTGCCCATGCCCTGGATGACCCACGACAACACGGTGCCCACGATGACCATCAGCACGGTGACGGTGGTGCTGCCCGACAGCCCGCCGATGAAGGACAGAATCTGGGAGACGAAGCTGCCCACCATCGCGGCCGCGAAGAAGAGGATGGCGCCCACGCTGAGCATCACCCACTCGCGCTTGAACCGCTCCCAGCACACCTCCAGCAACCCGCCCACGGACCAGTTGTGGCGGTCCAACGGGAAGGCCTGACCCAGGCCCTCGCGCTCACGACAGGTGGGACAGTGCACCTGCGTGCCGCCCTCGCTGCACGTGTCGCACATGAAGTTGCCGCAGCGCGTACAGGTCCGCTGCGCGAGGTGATCCGGGTGCAACGGGCACATCGCCCCCCTGCCCCGACCAAAATCCGATTCCGACATGGGTGCCCTTCTCCTCGCGCGACGGGTCCAGAAAGCCCCGGCGCTCGCATCGCGCTCACACCGCACCTACACCAGCCGGCACGGTGTTCACCAGGGCACACCCCCGGTTAAAGAGGGAGCAGGCGGGCAAGAAGGAGTCCGGCGTGAATTTCCTCCCGGGCCGCCCGTCTTCAGCCCGTGGTCGCGAAGAGGGACTGGCTGGAAGTGCCCTTCGCACGGGAGACTCGTCACATGCGCCGACTGCTCGCACTCGCCATCCCTCTTGCCCTGATGATGGGGACGGGCTGCTACGCCCACTATCACGGCCCCGCCGCCCGCCGCCCCGTGGTGGCGGTGGTGGACTACCGGTTCTCGGGCGACCACCCCATTCCGGACCACGACGGTGGCGGCTGGTGCCCGTACGACCACGTCCACACGCACGGCTACCGCCCGGCCGAGACGCACTACGTCTACACGGACGACGTCTACTACTACCAAGGGCCGACGATGGTCTGGTACTGGGACTTCCACCTGGATCCGCTCGGGGCGTCGTGCGGCCTGCACGGGCGTCACTCGCACGACTACTACCCGAACGCGGGCCGGGCGTACCGCTGGGAGCGCAACCGCGGCTACGTGTATGACCGGACCCACGCCGCCTCCGCGGGCTACGGCTACAGCCGGGCCAGGTCGCGCCCCGCTTCTCGCGGCTCCGTGTCTCGCAACGACGACCGTCCCTCGAACCGGCCTCCTCCCTCCGGCACCGGCTGGGGCACCCAGCCTCCTCGCGGCGGCTCCCGATACGACGGGGACAACAACGGCGGCGGCTGGGGCGGCGGGAACAACTCGGGCGGCAACAACGGCGGTGGTTACGGCCGGGGCAACAGCGGGCGGGACAGGGATGATGACCGCGGCGGCTCGCGTCCCGGGCGCGGCCAGGGGCGAGACCGCGATGACGACAACAACGGCGGTGGCTGGGGCAGCTCCGGCGGCGGCAACAACGGCGGCTACGGCAACAACGGCGGGACGCCTCCGGGCGGCAGTGGCTCCAGCGGTGGCAGCTCCGGTGGTGGCTACGGCAACAGCGGCGGTGGCAGCTCGGGTGGCGGCAGCTCCGGTGGTGGCGGGTACAACGGCGGGACTCCTCCGAGCGGCAGTGGCTCCGGTGGCGGCAGCTCCGGTGGTGGCTATGGCCGAGGCAATCGCGACAACGACAACGACCGCGGAAACAGCAGCAACGGGAGCAGCGGTGGCGGACGCGGGAGCAGCAGCGGCGGAAGCAGCAGCGGCGGCAGCAGCGGTGGAGGAAGCAGCAGCGGCGGCTGGGGCAGCGGTGGCGGACGCAGCAGCAGCGGCAGCAGCAGTGGCGGGAGCAGCGGCGGAGGCCGGAGCTCCGGTGGAAGCTGGGGCAGCGGTGGCGGCAGCAGCGCCCCGAAGAGCTCGGGTGGCGGCTCGTCGGCGCCGGGTGGTCGCGGTGGTTCCAGCAACTCCAAGGACAACAAGGGCGGCTGGCGCTGAGCCCACGGGCGGCACCCCCGCCCTCCACGGCTGATGGATTTCCGACACCGGGCTGCGTCCCTCGTGCTTCCCAGGCGAGTGACGGCCCGGTGTCTGTGTTTGCGGCGTCGGACAGGGGACGGAGCGTTCGCGGGTGGATTGCCGCTCGACGGGGGCATGGAAATGTTGCCGACCGATGAAGCGCCCAATCCTGCTGGCATCCTGTGTACTTCTCGGGCTCGTGTCGTCCGGCTGCGGCTCCGGCGGACCTGCTCCGGACCCCGGCTTCCAGACCGATGACGCCGAGTCGGTGGACCTGGACAACCTCCGCATCCGCGTCAGCGGGCAGGCGCAGGTGCTGCCCGAGGCCGCGCGACTGCTCACGTCCCTGGGACAACCGGTGCCCTCGCTCGGCGGCATGCCCGTCGCCATCGAGGAGCCGCTGCGCGTGGCGGTGAATGACCTCAATGCGACGTTCGGCACGGGCGCCATCGCCGAAGACGGCGCCTTCGCCGTGGCGGAGGTCCCCGTGCGCGAGGTGCACCAGGGGCTGGCCGTGGGACTCAACGGCCCGGGCTTCGTACGCACCGTCACCGTCGTCTACGACAGCGTCTTCACCGGCGCGCGGCCTCGCACGGATGTCATCGAAGCGAGCGCCTGGGCCCTGCCGGAGCAGTTCCACGACGCGCTGTGCACGGCCATGGGTGAGCCGCTGCTGCGTGGCCACACGGAAGACCGGGCCCGCACCCTTCGCGACGCGGGCTTCGCGCTGGGCCGCGTCGTCGACGAGAACGGCCAGCCTCGCGCCGGCGTGCGCGTGGTGCCGGACCGGAGCGAGCTGACGGAGCGCATCTACTACCCGACCTCGGACCTGAACGGCGTCAACCAGGCGGGCACCTCCGCGGAGGGCCTGTTCCTCTACGTTCACACCGCCAGGGACGCGGAGACGTTCCGGCTGGGCGTGGAGGGCGAGGACACCTACGTGGCTCGCAACGTGGCGGTCGCTCCCGGTTGGGGCCTGGTGCTCACCCTGTACCCCGGACTGCATCCGCCCCCGTGAGCGGCACTCAGGCGGGCACCCTGCCCCGCCGTGCGACGCGCGAGGGGGCGCGCATGCGCATCCATGTCCCGGACAGGTGCGTGAGGAACGAGGCAGCGGGCCGCCGCGCGTGACACGGCCGCCCACCCTTGGCGGAAGCACCCGTGCGTTCCGGGGGGACGCCGATGAATCGGACCTGGAGGGCCCAGTCCCGCAGCCAGGCCATGGCCCGCGCGCTCGCATGGGTCGCGGTGGCGGGCGCGCCTCTGCTGGGGCTGCTCTCGCTCGCCGGCTGGGCCGTCTTCGCGCACTCACCGTGGCCAGAAGCCGCGGGCATGCCCATGACAGCGCCACGGACGGGCGTCGCGCTGGTGCTCGGAGGCGTGGCGCTCGGGCTGTACCTGCCCACCCGCCCCTCCCGCGCGCGCCGACGACTGTCCTCCCTCTGCGCGGTGGGCATGTGCCTCATCGCCTGCATCAGCCTGCTGCAGGAAGTGGCGGGCCTGCCACCGGCGCTGGAGTCCTTCCTCGCGAGGACCTTCGGTGTCCTCAGCGCGACGATTCTCCCCTCCCCGCTCACGCCCCTCAGCGTGCTGTTCCTGGGCATTGCCCTGCTGCTACCGGACCGCGCCGGGACTCGACAGGTGTGGCGAGACGCGCTCGTGGTGGCGGCGCTGCTGGTCGCGCTGCTGGGCTTCAATGGACTGCTGCTCGGTCCGCTCTTCGCGTCGGGCGGCGAGTCCCTTCCCCCCAGGCGCGGCATGGGCTTGTACACGGCGCTGGCGGTGCTGCTGCTCGGCGTGGGCCTGCTCTGCGCGCGGCCGGAGCGGGGCCTCGCGGGGCGAATCACGCGGGACACACTCGGTGGGTTCGTCGCGCGTCGGCTCGTGCCCGTGGCAATCCTGGGGCCGTCGCTCCTGGGCGCGGCCCTGTCGCTGCTCAGCCTGGAGGGGATGCTCGGTCGCGAGGCGAAGCTGCCCATCTTCGCCACCTTGTTGAGCGCGGGCGGCGCCGTGCTGGTGCTGCTGTCCGCGCGGGCCCTGGACACGCTGGAGGCGGGACGTCGACGCGCCACCGCGGCGCTCGAGGCCTCCGAGGCTCGCTACCGGGGACTGCTGGAGACGACACCGGAGCCGCTGTTGATAGTGGACCCGGAGGGGCTGCTGCGCTTCGTCAACGCGGAGGCGGAGCGCGTGTTCGGCCATCCGCGCGAGTCACTGCTGGGCCGCGAGGTGGAGCTGCTCGTGCCAGAGGGACTCTTCGGCGGACGCAGCCTGGGGGGCCTGTCGAATGCCCGCGCCATGCATGGCCTGCGCGCCGATGGCACCCGGGTGCCCCTGGAAGCACGCCTGCGCCAGGTTCCTGGCCCCGAGGGTGGCAGCCTGCTCGCCGTGCTCCGCGACGTCACCGAGCGGGAGCAGGCCACCGACCGCCTGCGAGCCGCCCACGAGGAAGCGGAGGTGCAGCGCGGTCTGCTCCAGGCCGTGCTGAATCACGCACCGGTGGGTGTGCTCTTCATCGACCCGGAGCAGGGCACCCTGGTGTCGAACCCCTTCGCGGAGACCTTGCTCGGGCCGCTTCCGGCGCGAGCGAAGCGCGGCTCGTACCTGAGCCGACTGCGCCATCCAGACGGACGTCCCATGAAGATGGAGGAGCTGCCTTCGAGCCGGGCGGCGAAGAGTGGAGAGGTGGTGGGCCCGGTCGAGGTCAAGCTCGTGCGCCCGGATGGAAGGACGACCCCCGTGCTCATCACCGCCGCGCCCGTGCTCGGGCCGCAAGGCGAGCAGCGCGGCGTCGTCGTCACCGGCCATGACCTCACACCCCACCGCGAGCTGGAGCGGCTGCGCGAGGAGTACGTGAGCCTCATCTCCCATGACCTGCGCAACCCGCTGCAGGGCATCACCCTGCGAGCGAGCATGCTGCTGCGCGCCCTGAAGGAGCGTCACCTGGAGCGCGAGGAGCTGCTCACGGACGCCATCCTCCGCAACGTGGCGTGGATGAGTTCCATGATTGAAGAGCTGCTGGAGGGCTCGCGCCTGGAGTCCCGCCGCATCGAGCTGCGCCGCGAGCGGACGGACGTGGTGCGCTTCCTCGAGGACGTGCTGGAGCGGGACGTCCCTCCGGACCTGCGCGAGCGCTTCCGCCTGGAGGTGACGACGCCGCTGCCCATGACCTGGGTGGACGCCCGACGCCTGGAGCGGGTGCTGTCCAACCTGCTGGGCAACGCGGCCAAGTACGGTCCACCCGACAAGCCCGTGGTGGTGCGCGCATCGTCTCGCGAGGGCTGGGTCGTGGTGTCGGTGCGAGACGAAGGCCCGGGGCTCGCACGCGAGGACACCGAGCACGTCTTCGACAAGTACTACCGGACGCGACAGGGCAGCGCGTCCGACACCCAGGGCCTGGGGCTGGGGCTCTACATCTGCCGGCTCATCATCGAAGCGCACGGCGGCCACATCTGGGTGGAGAGCGAGCCGGGCCGGGGCGCCACCTTCTGCTTCAGCGTGCCCACGGCCCCGAAGGACCCCGCGAGCCCGGAGCCGCCTCTTCTTCCAGAGGGGCCCGGGTCGAAGGGAATCACTTGAGACCTAGCGGCGCGCCACCCAGCGAGGAAGCCAGTCCGGCGCCTTCGCGGTGGTGAGCCGCGTCTGGCCGCTGCCATCGGCGCGCATGAGGTACACGTCCGTGTTGCCCTCGCGCTCCGACGTGAAGGCCAGGTACTTCCCGTCGGGGCTCCACGCCGGCATGTCGTCGCGGTGCGTTCCATCCGTCAGCGCCACCGGCGCGCCTCCCGCCACCGGAACCATCCAGAGGCGACTGAGTCCCTCGGGCGCGCGGCTCACGTAGACCAGACGCTGTCCGTCCGGGCTGAAGGCCGGCTCGCGCTCGTCGCCGGAGAAGCCGCTCCCCGACACCGCGCGCAGGTCCGAGCCATCCGGACGCACCAGGTACAGCCGCTCCTTGTCCTCCCGGTCGCTGACGAAGACGAGCCACTGTCCATCCGGACTCCACAGCGGAGAGCGGTCCTCGCGGTGGAAGGCGGTGAGACGCCGCTCCTCCGTGCCGTCCGCCTTCGTCACGTAGATTTCAGGGTCGCCCTCGCGACTGCACACGAAGGCCACTTCCTTGCCGTCCGGCGAGATGGAGGGTTCGAAGCAGCCCTCCTTCACCTGTGTCAGCCGCACCTCCGGCGCGCCCTCGCGAGGCTCCAGGCGCACCAGGTCGCTGAAACCCTGGGCATCCGACTCCGCCACGAGCCACGAGCCATCCGGCGCCCAGCTCGCGTTGCGCGCCCGGGCCCTGGGGGCATGCAGCGGCACCGCGTCTCCACCCGCGAGGGGTTGGACTCGGAGCTGCTGGAACTGAATCCCGCCCTGCTCGCGCACGGCCACCACCAGCAACGACTTCCCGTCCGGAGACACCGGGCCGGGGTAGTCGTCCTCGGGGCCTCGGGTGATTTGCGTCTCCGTCCCGTCGGGACCCACCTGCCACACGTCCTTCTGTCCCGCCCGCTCCGACAGGAAGACCACGACGCCCGGAATGGCGCGTGCCTCCTCCTTCGACAGCGGCCCGGCGCCCGACGCCCCGCCACACCGGCCGGAGCATCCGACGCCAAGCACGGCGAGCGCGGCAAGACTCCACCGCGCTCGCCACGGCCAGGAACGCGGCATCCGTTCTCGGCCTTGCTTCCTCACGTCATCGCACCCGGATGGCGTCCGCCATGACGACGTAGCCTTCGGTGGCCCAGCGGCTGAGCTTCACCTGGTTCCAGCCCGCGGCGAAGCTGTACGTGCCCAGGGCGACCCACGCGCCGCCGTTGGCCTGCTGGTTCACCGTCACCGTGCTGTCGCCACCCGTGTGGCTGATGATGAACGGCGCCGCCGCAGAGCGGTTGGTGCCGGCCACCCACCACCCGTCGATGGTCTTCGTGCCCGCGGACGCCATGTAGAAGTTGAACACCACCGGCTCGGAGATGGGCTGCGTGGAGGCGTAGTAGTAGCCGCTGCCGTAGTAGCCCGCGCTGGTGCCCGCCGCCCACGACGCCGGCACGTCCGTGCGCGCCTTGGTGGAGTCGTTGTTCGCGTTGTGGCTGTCCACGATGATGGTGCCCGTGGGCGTGCCGCCGTCACCGCAGTAGCTCTTGATCTTCGCGATGTAGCTGCTCCACGGCCAGTTCGGACCCGGGTCGGTGCGCGAGGACGGCTGGAGCCGGCCGTGCGCGACGATGTGATAGCTGTCGCGGGTGATGGCCTGGCCCTTGGTGATGTCGCAGGACAGCTTCGCCGACGCGTCAATCTGACCCGCCGGGAAGGACGACTGGCTGGCGAAACCGCCGTGCTCGATGCCCACCGAGAAGTGGTTCACCGACGTGCCGTTGAGGCCGCAGTCCACGTTGCCGTTCAGGCTGCAGGCGTAGCTGGCGCCCACGTGCCAACCGCGGCTCGACTCGCGAACGAGCTGCGAAATCTCGCTGCCGCTCTCGTTGACGACGTAGTGCGCGCTCACGCCCGACGCGGAGTTGACCAGCCAACCCCAGCACCCGGCGTAGCCACCTTCACACGTGTGGATGACAATCATCGACACGTTGGTGCCCGCGGGACGGGCGTTGAAGTTGGGCGACGCGCGCCAGATGGAGGCCGCGTAGTCCGGGCCCGCCGCCAGCGCCTGCATCTTCGGCAGGGCGAACTTCGCCTCCACCTGGGCGCCGTCCAGCGACACCGCCACCTTGCCCTCGGGAGTGAACGCGCCCGCGCCCTCGCGCAGCGCCGCGTACACGTCATTGTGGATGTAGTGCGCCTGCACGTCCGGGTCGGTGATGTCCGTCAGCTGCACGGCGACCGGCGCCCACGCACCCAGGTCCGTCCGGTCGATGCCCGCCTCGGTGGCGTACTTCGACAGCAGCGCCGCGCCAGCGCGCAGGTTGGCCAGCCGGTCGTCACGCACGGCCTCGGCGGAGACACCCGCCAGCGCCGCGCCGTCCGTCACCTTGGCGCCGCGCAGGGCCAGCAGACCGAACGCCGCGGGGCGGCCCTCGAACTCCTCTTCACCCTTCACATGCTCCCAGCGCGTCTCCGTATAGGAGATGGCCTTGAGCAGGCTCACCGGAACGTCGAACTCCTTCGCCGCTTGCGCGAACAGCGCGTCCAGCTCCGTCGGCGTACGACGGGCCGCGTCCGCGACCGCGCGGGCCGCGTCATCCGCCGCGCCCGAGGGAACTTCCGTGGAAGCCGGGGGGGCCTCCTGCGGCGCCTCTGGCTGCGGTCCGCAGGCAGACAGGGCCAGGGCCGCGGCGGTGGCCGCGAACGTCTTGAACATCACGTGCATGGGGAGCTCCTTCGAGGGGGGTCAGCAGCTCTTCGGTCCGCCCCCGTCCACGGGAGCGGCGCAGCGCGGTCCCGTGAGCAGCATGCATGCCAGCCGCTCAATCCCCGCTTTTCACCCCTTCGCACCCCCCAAGGTGGAGCATCCATGCTCCACCTCTCCACCCTCCGCCCCATTCCGAGAAATCCGACTGAACATTTCAACCCGTTGAAATGACGAGCACGCCCACATCAGACCTACTTCCACTCACCCTCCGAATGGCCGCCATTGTCGCAGTGGCGCATTTCGAGACAGCCCCGGCGTAAACTGATTTTACGATAATTCTCGTATTCCTCGTCTTTTCGCATCGGGCCGGATTGAGGCTGGAAGACAGGGGGCGGGGGCGCGTGGAGTTCAGGGGCCCGGCGGTCGAATCATCCGCTATGAGGGGTGCATGCGGCTCTTCGGCATCGGCGACACCCATCTGCCCTCCACGCGACAGAAGGACATGCATCGCTTCGGATGGACGGACCACCCGCTTCCGCTCCAGCGTGCGTGGGACGACATGGTGCGGCCGGACGACGTGGTCATCGTCGCGGGAGACATCTCCTGGGCGACGCGCGCGCACGAGGTGATGGACGACCTGGCGTGGCTGGACGCGAGGCCGGGGCGCAAGCTGCTGGTGCGCGGCAACCACGACTACTGGTGGGGAGACTCGGCGTCGAAGCTGCGCAAGCTGCTGGAGCCGTTCCGCACGCTGGAGGCGTTCCTGCACAACAGCGCGGCGGTGATGGGGCCGTGGGTGATTGCCGGCACGCGGCTGTGGACAGCGCCCGAGGCGCCCCCCATGCCCGGCGGAGAGATGGGCGACGAGCCCGTCAACGACGGCTACGTGGAGCGGGAGACGCGCAGGCTCGCGGTCTCCATCGAGGACGCGAAGAAGAAGGAAGCGGCCAGCCCCATACCGCTGGTGCGAGTGGCCGCGGTGCACTTCCCTCCGCTGTACGCGAACGAGAAGCCCACGGCGTTCAGCGAGCCGATTGAAGCGTTCAAGCCGAAGGTCTGTGTGTACGGACACCTGCACTCGACGGGAATCCCGGCGGGGTTCACCGGGGAGCGCGCGGGTGTGCGCTACGTGCTGGCGTCGTGCGACGCGGCGGGTTTCAAGCCGATGCTGCTCGACGAGGTGTGAGCGGGAGGCGACCTGGAAGGGAGGCGGCGGACACCGGACGTGTCGAGTCGCCTCGCGACAGCGGATGCTCGCGCGAAGGGCCCTTCGCCTGCGTCCGCTCTGGCAGTGAGGCTAAGCTGAGCACGCTTCCGTCATCGGGGCCCGGACCGGAGCAGGAGCCGAGACATGCCGTCCAACAAAGCCGAGCTCGCCGCGCGCCTCGCGGCCACGCAACCTGGCGACGCGGTACGCGGACTGTTCTTCAAGGCGGTGTTCAGCCTCGTCCAGCAGAAGGCCGGACTGGCCACGCTGGAGAAGCTGCGAGTGGGAGACCTGGCGAAGGACTACTCCGACCTGCGCACCTATCCGGTGCAGGAGTTCATCAACCTCCTCTATGTCGCGGCGGACGCGCTGGAGCAGGAGATGGGGACCGAGAACGCCGTGTACCACGCGTGCGGCGAGTCCAACGTCACGCGCTACTCCACCGGCCCGGGGATGCTCATCTTCGGCATCATCTCCCGGGGAGACCCACAGAAGCTCTTCTCAGGGGCGCAGATGGGCTACAGCGCGGCCGTCACGTACGGCACCCGCGAGTATGTGACGACGGGGCCCAAGTCCGGCACGTTGCGCGTCCGCCGGGACATGCTGCCGCCCGCGTATCACGAGGGCATCCTCACCGGCGCGCTGAAGGTGCTGGGGCTCAAGGGCACGGCGAAGGCCCATCCGCAGGGCATCGACCGCGTGGACTACGACATCACGTGGGAGTGATTACTCCACGCGCTCGAAGGTGACGTCGAGCTCGGCGACGACGCGCTCGCCCACGGAGGCCTGGCAGGTGAAGACGTGGTCGGCGCCGTCGTGCGAGCGGCGCGCCGCGCCGAACACCACCGTCTGACCGGCGTACGCGAGGCTGTCCGCCTTGAGGTTCACGTTCTTGGCGAGCACGCGGGCCCAGGGCGCGCCTTCCAGCTTGCGCAGCAGGGTGGTCGCGACGCGAGTCATGCCGCTGGCGACGATGGCCACGGGCATCACCGGGTGCAGGGCGAAGTGGCCCTTGCACATGTCCACCGTCACGGGGCCCAGGGACGCGGTGAGGCTCTCACCGTCCGGGCGCCAGTCGCGCAGGGCCAGCGCCTTGCCGTACGGGTTCTGCCGCAGCCGCGCCCACTCCTCGGGGGTGCGCTGCACGTTGTCCTCGCGACGGGGCTCGCGGCGCATCTCCACGCGGGCCTCACCGAACAGGCGGGTGAAGGCGGCGGCGGACAGCACGTTGTAGTCCACCTCCAGGCGGAACACCGGGGTGCCGTCCGGCGCGGACAAGAGCGTGCGCGCCGTGGCGGTGCGCTTGCCCGTGAAGCTCGCCTGCGCCAGGCCCCAGAGCAGGTCCGTGGAGCGCGCCATCGGCTCGCGGCGCAGCCACTCACCGCGCGCGCCACACGCCAGATAGAAGTGCTGGCCGTCCTTGGGCGTCACCAGCGCCGCGGCGCAGGAGCCGAGAATCGCCATGTGGCGCCCCGCCTCCGCGATTCCGATGAGGCCCGCTTCCGCGTCCGGGTCCTGCTGCACCGGGATGCGCGCCACCACCTCGCCCTGCCCCATCACCGTCACGTCCTTCAACGCGAAGTAGGGGTCCCTCACGCAGATGCGCGGGTAGAGCTCCTGCGCGCTCAGCACCGTGTGCGGCGCCAGGTTCGACCAGTCGCGCAGCGGCTGTTCCGTCCAGGGCGTCACCACCGACGACGACGCGGAAGACGACAGACCGGAGGAGAGGATCGAGGCGGCGGCGTGGGGGGCGACGTCGAGCATGGTGGCTGACCTCAGTTCGGACACAGGGTTGTGCGCGACACCTGAAAGCACTGTAACCGAGCAGGCTTCCGCCAGTACAGAAATATTTCTGTCTGGTGAAAACATTCTCGCACCTGAGGGTCAGTTGTTGCCTGTGCGGCGGTAATTTTATGTCCCAGCAGGACAAAATCACCGATTCCGTGTCACCAGGAGTGTGTCGAAAGACACCCAGAACCCACACGCGACGCGAAGCGTCAGGGCTCGCGTGGGGTTCAACTCACCCCATTATCGCCCGAGTCGTCGCCGTGTTTCCGCAGAGTTACACCGTCACTGGGCACTCAGACGCAGTGCGTCTTTCCGAACACCGTAGGGAAAGTGATGGTGGACCGGCAGGATTCCAGTCCAGGCACCCATTCCAGGCCGGTGGAGGCCTTTTCCAGCGGGCGGGGGTTTTCCGCCGGGGGATTTTCCGGGGGATTTTCCGCCCGGGGCCTCACCTGTCGGGAGGCTCCCGGGCCGGAGCGACACCTGGAAGGAAGCCCGGCCCTCCGGGAGACGAAGGGCCGGGAAACCGCGGGCGTCGGCTACAGCTCCACCTGACTGCCCAGCTCCACCACGCGGTTGGGTGGAATCCGGAAGTAGGCGGTGGCGCTGCGGGCGTTGCGGCTCATCCACGCGAAGAGCGCCTCGCGCCACACCGCCATGCCGGGGCGCTTGGTGGGAATCAGCGTCTCCCGTCCCAGGAAGAAGCTGGTGCCCATGAGCTGGAACTGGAGCCCCTTCTCCCGGCAGCGCTTGAGCACGTCCGGGATGCTGGGGTTCTCCATGAAGCCGTAGGTGGCGACGACGCGGACGAAGCCCTGCTCCAGGGGCTCCACCTCCACGCGCTCGGCCGCGGGGATGTGGGGCACGTCCTCGGACAGAATCGTCAGCAGCACCACCTGCTCGTGCAGCACCTTGTTGTGCTTCAGGTTGTGCAAGAGCGCCGGCGGCGTGCCGTCCGCGTTGCCCGTCATGAAGATGGCGGTGCCCGGCACGCGCACGGGCGGGTGGTCGCCGAAGCTGCCCAGCAGCTCCTTCAGGGGGATGCTGGAGGCGCGCAGCTTGGCGGCGAGGATGTCGCGCCCGCGCTTCCACGTGGTCATCAGCGTGAAGACCATGACGGCGAGCAGCAGCGGGAACCAGCCGCCGTCCGCCAGCTTCATCGCATTGGAGCTGAAGAAGGCCAGCTCCAACGCGAGGAAGAAGCCCGCCACCGGCATCGCCAGCTTGCGGCTGACGCCCCAACGCTCACGCGCGACGATGTAGGCCATGACCGAGGTGATGACCATCGTCGTGGACACGGCGATGCCGTACGCGGACGCCAGCGCGCTGGAGGAGCGGAACGTCAGCACCAGGGTGAACACCCCCGCCATCAACGCCCAGTTGATGCCCGGCAGATAAATCTGGCCCATCTCCTCCGCCGAGGTGTGCACCACCTCCATGCGCGGGCTGTAGCCCAGCTGCATCGCCTGGCGCGTCAGCGAGAAGGCCCCGGAGATGAGCGCCTGCGAGGCGATGATGCCCGCCACCGCCGACAACGCCACCAACGGGTACAACAGCCACGACGGGGCCAGCAGATAGAAGGGGTTGCGCGCGGCGCTCGCGTCCCGCAGCAAGAGCGCCCCCTGGCCCAGGTAGTTGAGCATCAGCGCCGGCAGCACCACCCAGAACCAGGCCCGCTTGATGGGCTTGTACCCAAAGTGGCCCATGTCCGCGTAGAGCGCCTCGCAGCCCGTCATGACGAGGAACACGCCGCCCAGCACGAGGAAGCCGTGCCAGCCGTTGTGCACGAAGAACATCACCCCGTGCGTGGGAGACAGCGCGCCGAGCACCGCGGGGTTGTGCACCAGCTCCTTCACGCCCAGCACCGCCAGCGTGAAGAACCACACGCACATCACCGGGCCGAACACCGCGCCAATGCCCGCCGTGCCGTGCCGCTGCACCAGGAAGAGCACCACGAGGATGGCCAGGGTGATGGGGACGATGAACGGCTCGAACACGGGCGTGGCCACGCTGAGGCCCTCCACCGCGCTGAGCACCGTGATCGCCGGGGTGATGAGGCCGTCGCCGTAGAGGAGCGCCGCGCCGAAGATGCCCAGGGTGATGAGCACGGGCCGGGCCGTATGCGCCTGCTGGCCCTTCTGCCGCTGCATCACCAGCGCCATCAGCGCGAGGATTCCGCCCTCGCCCCGGTTGTCCGCCCGCATCACGAACATGAGGTACTTCACCGAGACGATGGTGAGCAGGGACCAGAAGATGAGCGACAGCACCCCCAGCACATTCTCGGGCGAGGGGTGGATGCCGTGCGGGCCGGTGAAGCACTCGCGCAGCGCGTAGAGGGGGCTCGTCCCGATGTCGCCGTAGACGATGCCCAGGGCCCCGAGGGCCAGGAGTGTCGTGCGCTTGAAGGTCTCGGGGCCTTCCCGAACCGCTTCGCCGCCCGGTACTCCGGTGGTGGTGGCTTTCACGGCCCTCCCTTTAGCCGAACCCCTGGGAGGAGCAATGGACGCGGAGACCACCTCCGTGGATTCGAACGCTCGGGTAGGTCCATGTGTGACTAAATAGCCTTCGCCTGCCTCCACCCTACGGTGTGCGACGGAGCGTGCGTCCAGAACGAACAGTCAGACCCGGGCGTATGTTGGTTGGCCATGGCGGAGGGCCCGTGGGGGCGTCGGGGGAATCCCCGGGGACTGCTCTCTCGTGCTCCCATGCTGCCTCGGGGGCACAAGGACCATGTCAGCATCCCGATACGGAGACGCGCGGCACTTCGGGGCCCACGCCCCGGAGGTGGAAGAGCGGCTGGCCCTGCTGGCGGAGGCGTCGCGGGTGCTGGCCGATGCCAGCCTGGAACCTCCCGCCGTCATGGACCGCCTGTGCGCCCTGGTGGTGCCGCTGCTCGGCGCCGCCTGCACGCTGCGGCTCTTGTCCGAGGATGGACTCTGGCTGCGCACCGTGGCCTCGGCCGCCTCCACCCCCGAGGCCCGGCTGCTGTTCCAGACGCTCAGCCCTCCCGCGGTGCGCGCGGACGAAGGCCCTTCCCATGAGGTGCTGCGCACGGGCGAGGCGCTGTGGGTGCCCGACTCGGACCCGAAGGAGCTGCGCCGCCTGGTGCCCCCGCAGCAGCATGGGCTGCTGGAGGATTTCCCCTTCACCCGGCTGATGGTGCTGCCGCTGCGCGCGCGCGGACGGAGCCTGGGCACCCTCACCGTGTGGAAGGACCCGGCGGCGGCGCAGCCCGTCGAGGCCGGAGAGCAGTTGCTGCTCCAGGAGCTGGCGGACCGCGCCGCGCTGGCGCTGGACATCGCGCGCCTGTACGCGGCGGAGAAGCAGGCCCGGCAGGCGGCGGAGGTCGCCGCGGGTCGCCTGGCGAGACTCCAGCGGGTGACGGCGGAGCTGTCCCAGGTGCTCTCGGCGGAGCGCGTGGCGGAGGTCATCGTCGAGCAGGGCGTGGAGGCGGTGGGCGCGGCGCGCGGCGCGCTGTGGCGACTGGAGGCCGGGAACGCGCGGCTCCTGAGGTGCACGGGCTACGAGGACCCCCGGTCCTTCATGGAGGCCTTCGGTGTGCTGCCCCTGGAGGGACGCACGCCCATGACGGAGGCGCTGCTGGAGGCGCGCCCGGTGTGGCTGGAGTCACCCGAGGAGCTGTCGGACCGCTATCCCGAGGTGGACGAGCAACGTCACCGCGTGGTGCGCAAGCCCGCGCCCGCGTCGGTGTGCCTGCCGCTGCTCGTGGAGGGCCGCGCGCTGGGGGTGCTGCTGTTCGCCTTCTCCGAGGCGCGCGTCTTCGACCCGGACGAGCGCGCCTTCCTGGAGCTCCTGGCCCACCACGGCGGGCAGGCGGTGGCGCGAGCGCGACTGCTGGAGCAGGAGCAGCGCTCCCGCGCGGAGCTGGCCGAGGCCAACGAGCGACTGGCGGCCATCATCCAGGCCTCCCCCGCCTCCATCCTCCTGGTGGACATGGACGGCACGGTGCGGATGTGGAACCCGGCCGCGGAGCGCATCTTCGGGTGGAAGGCGGAGGAGGTGCTCGGCACCGTGCTGCCGGTGGTGCCCGAGGGCAAACACGAGGAGTTCCGCCGCAACCTCGAGAAGGCCGGCCGGGGCGAGTCGCTGGGCGGCGCGGTGATGCACCGCAAGCGCAAGGACGGCACGCCGCTGCAGGTAGCGCTGTGGACGGCGCTGGTGCAGCCCGCCGCCGGCGGCCCGGAGCAGGTGCTGAGCATGGCGGTGGACGTCACCGAGCGGCAGCGCAGCGAGGCCGCGCAGCGCTTCCTCGCCGAGGCGGGGGGAGTCCTCGCCACGAGCCTGGAGCAGGAGGAGACGCTGGAGCGCGTGGCGCAGCTGGCGGTGCCGTCCTACGCGGAGTGCTGCGGCCTGTTCCTCGCGGACGAGGACGGCGCGGTGAAGTGCGTGGCCGCGGCCCATGCGAGCGCGGAGTATCACGCGATGGACGGACAGCCCTCGCCAGGCCTGCTCGTCGTCGCCCGGGTGGTGGCCTCCGGCGAGGCGGAGCTGCGCACGGGGCTGAGCGAGGACGCGCCGGAGTGCGTGCGTCCCCCCGACGCGGGTGGCTGCTTCGCGTGGCTGTGCGTGCCGCTCCAGGTGCGGGGACAGACGCTGGGGGCGCTGAGCTTCGTCACCTCTCGGCGGGACTACGACGCGCAAGACCTGGCGCTGGCGCAGGAGCTGGCCCGCCGCGCGGCGCTCGCCATCGACAACGCGCGCCTGTACCGCGAGGCGCGTCAGGCCATCCGGCTGCGCGAGGAGTTCCTCTCCATCGCCAGCCACGAGCTGAAGACGCCCATCAGCGCGCTGCAGCTCCAGGTGCACAGTCTGCTCACGAGCCTGAAGCGCTCCCCCTCTGGCGTGACGCCGGAGCGACTGGAGCGCGCGCTGGGCGTCGTGGACCGACAGGTGAAGCGGCAGACGCGGCTCATCCATGAGCTCCTGGACGTGTCCCGCATCAGCGCCGGGCGCCTGGAGCTGAGCCCGGAGCCGTTGGACCTGGTCATGCTGGTGCGCGAGGTGGTGGAGCGCTTCGAGCCGGAGCTGGAGCGCACGGGCACTCGACTGGAATTGCAGCTGGCGCCGGAAGCAGCGGGGCTCTGGGACAAGTTGCGAATCGACCAAGTGCTGACGAATCTGGTGAGCAACGCGGTGAAGTACGGGCGCGGCAACCCGGTCCTCGTGGTGATGACGACGGGCGAGGCCACGGTGCGCTTGGAGGTGCGCGACGGTGGCATCGGCATTGGCGAGGAGCACGTGTCGCGGCTGTTCCACCGCTTCGAGCGCGCCGTGTCCGAACGCAACTACGGCGGCTTCGGCCTGGGCCTGTGGATTTCGCGCCAGATTGTGGAGGCGATGGGCGGCCACATCACCGTGCGCAGCGAGCTGGGCGTGGGCTCCACCTTCTCCGTGGAGCTGCCACGCACGCGCGGCTGAGGCCGCGCCCCGGACTCACAACGCCAGCAGCAACAGGGTGACCTTCTCCTCGGGGCTCGCCGCGAGGAACTCGTCCGGCAGCCAGACCTCCGACTCGGGCACCGTCGCCATGTCGCAACTGCGCTTGCCCGCGTACGAGCGCCCCGGCTCCCGCGCCTTCAGCCGGTACGTGCAGTCCCGAATGTAGATTTTCATCTCGTCCGGGGTGAGCTTCACGCTCGCCGGACGCCCACCAAAGCCGCCCTCGGCCTCCAGCGTGTCGCCGTCCCGCTTCACCTTGAGGTTCACCAGGGCGCTGCCCAGCGAGCCCCTCACCTCGCCGTCCTTGAGCTTCACGTCCACGACGCCCAGGTACGTCCGCCCCCGCAGGCCACCGGGCGTCCGCGCGACCTGGAAGTCCTGGCCCGTCACCTCGTCGGCCGTCATCACCAGGTTGTACTGCTCACGAGCGATTCGCAGGTTGATGGCGTCCTGCTTGGGCGCGGACACCGCGGCCCCCGCCCCCAACACCACCGCCGCCACCAGCACACCCCGCCGCAGCGGGCTCAGAAAGCGTTTCATCGGGAAAGCTCCTTGGCCTGGATGACCAGTCCATGAACGTCACTCTGTGCACCGCATACCGCGACGCCATGCGCCGTGACGCAACCCCCCGGATTTGCATTCAACGCGAGCAGCCACCCGGCCTGCTCGCTCCTCCCCCAGGGGTACGCCTGTGTCACCCCTCGCCTACTTCGTGCCCGTGGCCTCGGGACTCCTGGGCGCGCCCAGGTGCTTCTCGAAGAACATCATCGTCGTCATCTGCGCGGAGTCGCGGTTGGCCTTCTTCTGGAAGCCGTGGCCCTCGTCGGTGGCCAGCATGTACCAGACGTCCGGTGAGCGCTGGCGCACCGCCTGGACAATCTGCTCCGCCTCCGACTGCGGCACGCGCGGGTCATTGGCCCCCTGCTGCACGTAGAGCGCCGCGCGAATCCTGGCCACCGAACCCAAGGGGGAGATGCGCTCCTGCACCTTGCGCACCGCCGGGTCTCGCTCGTCGCCGTACTCCGCGCGCCGCAAGTCACGTCGGTACGCCTGCGTGTTCTCCAGGAAGCTGGGCAGCGAGGAGATGCCCACCACGTCCACCGCCGCCTTGAAGCGCTCCGGATAGAAGGCCACCGACGCCAGCGTCATGTAGCCACCGTAGGAGCCGCCGGAGACGCCCACGCGCGAGGCATCCAGCTCCTTGCGCGAGGCGATGAAGTCCAGCGTCGCGCCGATGTCCGCGAGGCTCTGCTCGCGCTTCACGCCGTCATCCATGGCCCGGTACGCCTTGCCGTAACCCTCCGAGCCGCGCACGTTGGGCACCAGCACCGCCATGCCCAGCTCCGTCGTGGCGAACTGCGCGAAGGTGCTGAACAAGGGCAGGCTCTGCCCCTCCGGGCCTCCGTGGAAGCTGACGATGACGGGCACCTTTCCCGTCGCGCCACGGGGCAGGTAGAGGAACGCCGGCACCTGCACGCCGTCCGTGGACGGGTAGCGCACCAGCACCGGCTCCACGAAGGTGTTCGTGTCCAACCCGCCCACCTCCGAGCGCGTCCACCGCGTCGGCTTGCGCGACTTCAAGTCCACCGTCCACACGTCCATGGGGCTCTTCGCGTCCCCCACCGTCAGGGCCAACAGGTCCGAGCGCTTCAGCGGGAAGCCGATGCCGAACGCCACGCCCTTCGGCAGCGAGTCCAGAGGCGCCAAGGCCTTCGTGCGCGTATCCAGCAGCGACACCTTGGTGAAGCCGTCTTCGTTGAAGGCGACCGCCAGCTTGCGGCCATCCGGCGACAGGGCCAGGTCCGTCACGTTCCACTTCACGGCCTTCGTCAGCGACTCCGGCGCGGCGGTGAGCGGCGCCTTGTCCAGGTCCACCCGGTACAGCTCCGCGAAGTCGCTGTAGCGGTCCGTCGCCAGGTACACGCTCTTGCCGTCATGCGCGAAGACGACGGAGGTGATGCCGCCCTTGCCCTCCTGGGGCGTGATTCGCTGACGCGCGCCGGAGGCCACGTCCACCACGTACAGGTCCGCGTCGTCGACGGCGCGCTCCTGCGCCACCAGCAGCTTCGCGCCGTCGTTCGAGAACGCTATCGGCGCCCAGGAGCCCTCCAGCTCCGTGAGGCGACGGGCCTGACGCGGCTGCGCGGTGGGCGCCACGTACACGTCCGTGTCCTTGCCATTGCGGCCCGTGCCGCCGTACGCCAGCCACCGCCCATCCTGGGAGACCTTCACGTCCGAGTGCCGGCTCTTCCCATCCGTCAGCAGCTCCGAGCGCCCCGTGCGCCGGTCCAACCGGAACACCTGGAAGAACTCCCCACCGCCCTTGTCCTGCAGGAAGTAGATGACGTTCGAGTCACCGGGCTGGAAGAGCGCCCTGTTGATGGGCTCCCTGGCGAAGGTGAGCTGCGTGCGCGCGCCCATGGGCATCTCCACCAGGTGGAGTTGGTTGGTGTCCGCGAAGCGCGTGGTGATGAGCAACTGCTTGCCGTCATCACTGGTGTCCAGGAGCGCCGCGGAGCGGGCCTCCAGGTACTGCTCCATTCGCTGACGGAGCGCCTCCGGCACCGTCGGCACGTTGCTCACCCACAGGTTCGGCTGGCCGGGCAGTGGTGCGATTCCTGGCACCTGCGAGGGCTTGCTGGCGGAGGCCTGGGCCTTGGGGGCCTGTGCCGCCGGAGCGGGCGCGGGCGCCTGCGCGGCGAGCAGGGACACGACGAGAGGAAGCAGTCCAGGGTTCATGGTGCGCGCACGCTAGCAGCAGCGCTCCGGCTGTCGCGCCCGCGCCGCGTCATTCCACATCCGGACCGGCGACTGCTCGCGGGTGGACAGTCATCCGACGCACCGTGCCGGACACACGGTACCAACCAGGTTTCACGGCTCGTTCCGTAAGGGCCCTCCGAAGACACGGTCGCGCTCCCCATGGGCGACGGCCACACCCCTGGAGTGGAACATGACGAAGAGCCCTTGGAGTCGTCATCGCAGCCTCACTGCGGCGCTCGCCGCCACGCTGTCCACGCTCGTGGCCTGCGGCGAGGACGAGACGCCGCCCGACCAGACGCCGTCCAACCAGGCGAAGCTGCGCGTCATCCACGCCTCATCGGACGCCCCCGCCGTGGACATCTACGCGGAAGGCCAGTCCACGCCCCTCTTCACCAACGTGAAGTACGGCGACGCCACCGCCTACGCCACCGTGCCGGCGGGCACGTACAACGTCCAGGTGCGCGCGGCGGGCGCCCTGGCCTCGTCCGCGCCCGTCTACTCCACCGGGCCGCTCGTGCTCGGCACGGGCCACACCGTGAGCGCGGTGGCCGCGGGGCTGCTCGCCTCCACCGACGCGACGAGCGCCTTCCGCGTGCTGCCCCTCACCGAGGGCTTCAACCCTCCCGCCGACGGCAAGACGCGGGTGCGCATCGTCCACGCGGGCGCGGACGCGCCCACCGTCTCCATCGACGTGGGGGATGACGGCTCCTCTGAAATCACCGGCCTGCAGCGCTTCCAGGACACAGGGGCCACGGGCGTGGAGCTGCCCTCCGGACAGGCGCTCCAGGTGGGCATCCGCGCGGCCAACCAGCGGGTGACGGCCTTCACCGTGCCCGCCCTGCCCTCGCGTGGGGAGGTGTTCGTCATCGCCACCGGACAGCTTTCCCAGAAGCCGAGCGCCGCGGGGGGCTTCGGCCTGCTGGCCGCGGGTGTCGGACTGGTCCGCCAGAATCCCGTCGTCTATGCGCTTCACGCTTCGCCGGACGCGCCCGCCGTGGACCTCTTCCTGGGCAACACGGAACTTGTGAACAACCTCGCCTTCGGCCAGCTCTCGGCTTCCCTCCAGGTGCCTCCTGGCAGCTACACGCTGGACTTCTTCGCCTCCGTGCACGGCGGCACGCGTCCCGCGGGTGCCCCCGTCGCCTCCCGGACCACGCCCGCGCTGGTCGCCGGGGAGTCCTATCTGACGGTGGCATCGGGCTTCCTCAGTCAGGACCTGGCGGACCCGACGGGCGCCCCCTTCGAGCTGCTCGCGTTCTCCGAAGGCTTCACCGCCGATGCGAGCAACGTGCGGCTGCGGCTGGTGCATGCCTCGCCCGACGCGCCGATGGTGGACGTGTCCCCACTGGAGGGTGGGCTCGTCCCGGCGCACGCGGCCTACAACGACGTTCCCTATCGACTCGCCTCCGCGCCGGAGGGCCTGTCGCTGCCCGACCTCAAGGTGTACGTGGGCGTGGCGGCCTCGGCGGCGTCCAGTCGCTCGCCGACGGCGCGCTTCCAGGTGCCCTTCGGGTTCTTCGCGGGCCGGGGCGTCTTCGCGGTGGCCGCGGGCGCCCTCTCCCCCAGGCCTGGCATCGATGCGGGCTTCCGGCTGGTGACGGTGGACACGAGCACTTCACCGTGGAGCGCACTCAATCTCTTCCCGCTGCCGTAACGTTCCCCTGGCTCATTCGTTCAAGGAATACCCTGTTCAAAGGGCGGGCGCCGCGGAGCCACTTTCTCCGCGGCGCCCGCCTGTCTCTTTTCTTGAGAGTCGAGTCCCATGAAGCGTCGCGTTGGCCTCCTCGTGCTGCTCCTCGCGTCGACCAGCGCGTGCCTGGACCCCATCCGGAGCACCACGGCCGAGGACTGCGACGAGGACGTCGCCGCCTGCCCCGACACCGACACCGAGCAGCGGGGCCTGGCCCGGCAGGTGTCGGTGGGCAGCCAGCATGCATGCGCGCTGCTGGAGACGGGCGGCGTGCGGTGCTGGGGCGGAGTCGGGCTGGTGGGGGATGGGACGCGCGCGCTGCGGGCCCAGGCGGTGGACGTGCGGGGGCTGGGCTCGGGCGTGCTCGCGCTCGCCGTCGGGGGACAACACACCTGCGTGGTGGTGGAGGGGGGCACCGTGCGCTGCTGGGGGGACAACTCCCTGGCACAGCTCGGCAACAACACCACGATGGCCGCACTGGAGCCGGTGGATGTGCCGGGCGCGGGCACCAACGCGGTGACCGTGGTGGCGGGGCTGGGGCACTCCTGCTCGCTGCACGCGGGGGGACAGGTGATGTGCTGGGGCGAGAACAACTTCTTCCAGCTCGGCGGAGCGTTCGCGGGGAAGGCGCCCAGGCCCGTGCCCGTGCTGGGGCTCCCCGCCAACCTCACGGTGCTCGCGTCGGGCGCCAACCACACCTGCGCCGCCACCGCCGATGGAGAGGCGTGGTGCTGGGGTGACAACACGTACGGAGCGCTGGGCACGGGCCTCGCCAGTCCCACGCCCGAGCCTGGGGCGGTGCGGGTGAGAGGGCTGACCGGGCCGGTGCGCGCGCTGACGGCGGGCCTGAGCCACACCTGCGCGCGCGTGGGCATGGGCGACATCGAGTGCTGGGGATTCAATCGCGAGGGACAGCTGGGGGATGACACCGCGCTGGACAGCGCCACGCCGGTGCGGCCGGTGGGGCTGTCTTCGACCATGCGGCAGGTGCGCGCGGGCAATGCCTTCACCTGCGCGCTGGACGCGGAAGGTCGCGTGCGGTGCTGGGGACTCAATGACGACGGACAGCTGGGCGATGGGACACGCATCCACCGCGCGGCGCCCGTGGACGTCACGGCCCTGGGCGACAAAGTCGTGGACCTGTCCGCCGGAGTGACGAGCACCTGCGCGGTGATGCGGGATGGACAGGTGCGGTGCTGGGGCGGCAACGCCACCGGCCAGTTGGGTGATGGGACGCAGTCGGACCGCGTGGAGCCGGCCGTGGTCCAGGGGCTTGGGGCCCCCTGAGAGGGAGGACGGCATGTCGCTGTTGAGGGAAGACCCGCTGTTGCTGGAGGCCTTTCGCCGGGGAGAGCCGGGGGCGTTGACCCGCGTGTACCGGGCCTACTCCGGGCATGTGGCGCGGTTCCTGTCGCGCACGTACGTGTCTCGCGGACCTGGGGGGCTCGCGCGCGTGGGGCCGTTGGATTTGGAGGCCGCGCACCAGGAGACCTTCGTACGCGCGTTCCGCGAGCAGGCCCGGCTCACGTATGACGGCGTGCGGCCGTACTCCATCTGGCTCAACGCGCTGGCGCGGCAGGCGGCGGTGGATGTGCTGCGGGCGGCGGGGCGCATCGCTCGCGAGGCGGTGGCGCTGGATGACACGCCGACGGCGGAGCGGCTGGCCAGCAACGCACCTTCGCCCGAGGACCGCGCGCTGGAAGCAGAGACGCGCGAATTGGTGCACCGCTTCCTCGCGGGACTCGACGAGGCGACCCGTCGTCTCGCGGACCTGCGCTTCGTGCAGGGCCTGTCCCAGGAGCGCGCGGGGCTGGTGCTGGGATTGTCCCGACAGGAGCTGCGGACGCGGGAGACGAAGCTGCGCCGCGCGATGACCGACTTCCTCCTCAACGAAGGCTGGCTCACCGCTGACTCGCCCGATGCATTGCCCTCCGCCGCCGCCACGGCCGCGGTGCTGGCGCTCCTCTTCCCCCTCTTCGTGCCTTGATTCGAGTGAGTTCCCCCATGGCCCTGTTCACCCAGCACGTGGACCGACAGCTCGTCCACCTCGCCAACGAGGGCGTCCTGCCTCCTCGCCAGTGGAGCCGCGTGCTGCGTCATGCCCGCGGCTGCGCGCGGTGTGGAGCGCGCTACGAGCGGGTGATGAACCTGCGCCGCATGTTCGCCAGCGACACCGTCACCGTGCCCACCCCGGGGGAGCTGGCGTCGCTCGAGTCGCGCGGGCTGCCCTCGGTCCTCGCCACCGTGGCGAGGGAGTCGTCGACCGAGTCCTCGGGACAGGCAGCGCGAGCGGACCGGCTGCACAAGGACCTGGGGGAGCCATGGAGCCTGGCGCGGAGGCTGTGGGCCCGGGTGCTTCAGGCGTGGAACTCGCCGTCGCTGGGGCATGTGGGCGGCGCGTGGGTGGTCAGCTTGATGGCGGCAGCGGGACTGCTGTGGCTGAGCCTGCCGAGCGACACGACGGAGTGGGGCGCGCGCGGCGAGGGGCAGGGCGCGACGGTGATGCGACTGTTCTGCGTGCCAGCGGAAGCGGAGCTTCGGGAGGTCCGAGGTCAGGGCGACTGTCCCGCCGGCGCGGCGCTGGCCTTCGCGGCCGGGGCACGTGCGCCCTACACGCATGTCGTGGTGACGGTGCGCACCGACAAGGGGCTGAAGGTGGAAGGACCGTTCGAGGTGAAGGCGTCTCCGGGCGCGGAGGCGGCGCTGGACCTCACGCCGAGACTGCCCGACACGGGAGAGGTGGAGCTGACCGCCGTGTTCGCGAGCAGCGCGTCCGACGCGCTCGCCGCCGCGCGCGGAGAACCCGTCCGAGACGTCGTGCGCGTGCAGCATCGCGTCCGCATTGCGGGGAAGCCATGAGCCACCGGCTCCATCGAGACGCGGCTGTGCTCGCGGAAGGAACACCATGAGACCCAGCACGGTTCCGGTGCCCAGCGGTGTCGTCGTCCTGTGGCTCGCCTGCTGCGCGACGGTGTCCCTCGCCGAGCCGGCGACCTCATCCTCGGGACCACCTCCCGTGCGGCGCGCCCTGGTCGTCGCCTACAACGGAAGCGACTCCCCGGGCATGCCTCCCCTGCGCTACGCGGACGATGACGGCGTGCGCTGGATGGAGACACTCCAGCGGCTGGGCGTAGAGGTGGTGCTGCTCACCGTCGCCGATGCCGACACCGCCGAGGCGGAGCGTGAGCGATTGACGGGGGTGCGCGTGCCCACGCTCGCCGCGCTCGATGAAGCCGTGGCCTCGCTGGCCCAGCTCAACGCGGCGGACCGCGCCGCCGGACGCACCGTGGACTTCCTGTTCGTCTACGTGGGCCATGGACGCACCGGTGAGTCCGCGCGCGCCTACCTCACGCTCGCCGACGGCAGACTGGACCAGGAGGGCCTGTACACCCGGGTCGTGGAGCGACTCGAGGCGGACTATGTCCACCTGCTGGTGGATGCCTGCCACGCGGCTGGCGTCGTGGGCAGCCGGGGCGCCGACCCGCTGGTGCTCCGCAGGTTGCGACGCGCGCTGGAGCAGGAGCAGCTCGCGGGCCACCCCAGCGTGGGCGCCATCTTCGCGGAGAGCAACGAAGGCGAGACGCATGAGTGGTCTCGCATCCGCGCGGGTGTCTTCAGCCATGCGGCGCGCTCTGCGCTGCTGGGTGGCGCGGACGTCAACGGTGACGGGCAGGTCGAGTACAGCGAGCTCGACGCCTTCGTCGCCGCCGCCATCCGGGGCGTGAAATCTCCGCAGGCGAGGCTCGCGCTGCGCACCTTCCCGCCGATGCTCAATCCCTCGCGCGCGCTCATCGGCCCCATTCCAGAGGGTCCCCGCCTCGACCTGCCGGCGACGCCCGGGGGCGCGCGCATCTCCGTGGAGGACACGAATGGCGTGCGCCTCGCGGATGCGCATCAGTCCGAGGGAGAGCCCCTGGTCCTCGCGTTGCCGAAGCGCGACGCGTACTGGTTGCGTACGCCCGGGGGTGAGGCCCGTGTGCGGCTCGCGGACCTGAAGGCCAGACGACTGCCCCGCCCCTCTCCTCCCGAGGTGGCCCAGCGCGGCGCGGCCGAGGAGAGTCTGCTCCAGGGCCTCTTCGCCCTCCCCTTCGGACGCGATTTCTACGAGGGCTATGTCGCTTCGGCGGGAGGGCCCATCGTGGACTTCTCCAATCCGGTGACACCCGGGGACCCATCGAGCCTGCCGCACTCACTGGGGCTGGAGGTGGGCCTCACGCTCGGCGCTCCGCCACTGGGAGGTCGTGGTGTGGCACGCGGACTGTCGCTGGCCTGGCGCGTGCCGGGCCCTGGCATCGTCCGGTGGGGCGCGCGGGCCAGCTACTCGCTCGCACCGGATGCGTGGGTGGACAACACCACGCTTCAGCGCGTGTCCGTACTGGCCATGGGCGGACTGAACGGCCGAGGCACGCTGGCCCCGTTCGCGGAGGTGGGCGTGGGCTGGTTGATGACGGTGGTGGACAAGCCCGGCCGCAGAGAAGGCGACTCGCTGGGTCTGTCCGCGCGCGCCGCCGCGGGCCTGCGCTGGAGGGCGGGCGACTTCGCCGTGCGAGGCGCGCTGGGCATGGACCTCGACGGTGTCCGGGTGGATGGGCACCGTCGCGGACACTGGATTCCCGGCGTGGAGCTGGGGCTGGAGCGCTGAGCGACTCACCGCGAGCGGCGCGGAGCCGCACACCGTCGCGGACGCTGCATGGAGCGACTCGCCTCGAACAGCGCGGAGCTGCACACCGTCGCGGACACTGGATTCCCGGCGTGGAGTTGGAGCTGGAGCGCTGAGCGTCCCACCGTCCACGCGGTGCGCGGCACACTGTGAACGCCGTTGACAGTGGCGCCCTGGCGCCCGCTCAAGTCCCTGGAATCAGGCCCGTGCATCCCTGGCAGGGCGCTTGCGTTGGACCCGCTCCGAAAGGGGCGACACATGAACGCGGAGAGCACGGGGTGGGGCGAGGCACGGTGGGACGCGGGCAAGATGCTCCGGTGGAGCCTTCTCCACCTGGGCGCACTCGTCGGCGGCGCGCTGTACTTCTCGTGGAGCGCGGTCGCGGTGTTCGCCGTGCTCACGGGGGTGACCATGTGCCTGGGCGTCTCGGTGGGCATCCACCGCGGCCTCATCCACCGGGCCTTCCGCGCACCGCGCACTGTGGAACGGACGCTGGGCCTCATCGGCACGTTGGCGGGACTCGGCGGCGCCCTCGGCATGAGCCGCATGCACCACCTGCGCGACTTCCACCAGAACCAACCCGAGGCCGACTGCCCCGAGTACTTCGGCTACCGCGACGGCTTCCTCAGCGCGATGACCCACGCCCTCTTCCGCACGTGGCACGCACGAGACGCGAGCGTCTATCCCCCCGTGGACGCCGACCTGGAGCACGACGCCTTCTTCATCGCCCTGGAGCGCGCCGGGCTCTGGCTCCAGGTGCCCCTCGCGCTCGCGCTGTACGCGGTAGGCGGTCCCGCGTGGGTGGTCTGGGGTGTCTTCGTGCGACTGGCGCTCACGCAGGATGGCTTCTGGTTCGTCCACTACGTGAGCCATGTGGAGGGAGAGCAGCCCTACGCGCTGCCCGGGTGCGCGGAGCAGGGACGCAACGCGGGCTGGCTCGCCCTCGTGAGCATGGGTGAGTCGTGGCACAACAACCACCACGCCTACCCGAGCTCGGCGCGGATGGGCTTCGGCTGGCGACAGCCGGACCCGGGCTGGTGGACGGTGAAGGCCCTGGCCACGCTAGGCCTCGTGCATGACGTGAAGACGATGGGGAACCTGCCGCTTCGCCCCGGAGCGCACCGACGCCCCGGCCCCCGAAAACACCCGCGCAGGTGCCTCCGCCGACGCGACGGCGCGCACGGTCTACCGGTGTAGCGCCACGCGACGACTCAGAAGGCCCAGCCCAGCGACAACGCCAGCCGCTCGTCAATCACCCACGAGCGACCCTCGTTCGACTGCTCGCCCACGGGGAACAGCCCTTCGTACCCGGGCTTGGCCGTGACGTTGCTCGTGTACTGACTCGAATCGTGCCGGGCCTCCGCGCCCACGCCCGCCTGCACCGCGAGGCCTCGCCCGAGGATGACGGTGTAGCCCAGCATCGCCGTCGCGCCAAAGCTCCAGATGCGCTGCTCGTTGTCGTTGAGACTCGCCTGTCCTTCTATCTCGAAGCGGCGCCACGAACGGGTGACCTCCAATCCCGGCGACACCCACAGCCCCTCGGGCGCGTCTCCCACGAGGAAGAAGCGGGCCCGGGGACCGACACCCAGGACGAAGGTGGAGCTGCCTGCCTCGTTCTCCCGCTCCCCTGACACCAGGGAGTCGGACCAACCCTTCTGCTGGGTGAACCCGGTGCGCAGCCCCAGGCCCACCGACACGCGGGGACTCACCACCCGCTCTCCCTCCAGCGTCACCACGCCCAGCTCATCGGGAGTGACGGAGACTCCCAGCACCGTCTTGCGCGCGGGCGAGATGGACGGTCCGGCGCTCAGCTCCTGGGCGTGAGCGGCAACGGATGACAGCAACGTCAGACACAGCATGTGAATGGGCTTCATGTTTGGACATCCCCCAATGACGTCCCTGGCACGCTCGTCCAGCGACCCACTCCCCTTGTGCAATGGGCGTGCACAACCTCACTCCAGAGGGAGCCTCAGCTCACGAGCACCCCTCCCCACGACATCGTGTCAACGAAGGCCCGCGCGCCGCGTGACAGGCTGACAGCGCGCCAGCCACCCCGCTCCACACGCCGTGACACCGAGCACTGTCCGCCAGCACGCGAATGGCGTCGGGACGGCGGGCCCACGGACTCGTCACGTTGCGCGATGCACCGGGCATCAAGATACTCCCGCCCGAGCCTTCCCACGGGGAGTCACTCATCCGGGGATGGAGGGAGTCCAAGTGATGCGCATGCGAATGCTGCTGGCGTCCGCGCTGCTGGTGCTCGGTGGCTGTGGTGGTGATGACGACAAGGAAGGCGACGACGGCGACGACACCACGACGGACCATCGGTCCAACGTCACGGGCGCCTATGAGAGCACGGGCACCCTGAGCGCCACCTTCAACGGAGAGACCCAGACCGGGGAGTTGGACGACACGGTGCGAATCTCGGAGGCCTCCGGCTCCAAGACGGCCCTGAGCCTGCGCTCCGAGTCCCTCACCTGCGACCGGGACCTGCGGGCGACGATGACCGGAGAGAACACCTTCTTCATCAGCGAGGGCGCGTGCTCGGTCTTCGACGAGGAGAGCAAGTGCACGGCGGACCTGAGTGTCACCTCCGGGCGAGGCAGCCGGGAGCCGAATGGCCCCCTTCAGCTCACCCTCCAGGGAAAGTTCACGGTGCGCTGCTCCCCGCTGCCCATCGTCGGTGACTTCACCCTGCTGCTCACCGGAACGCGCACGGGCGCGGAGTCCCTGCCTCGCGTCGAGACGCGGCTCTTCCACGTCACGCACCCCTGAGCCATCCGGCGACCGCGCTCCAGGCCAGCACGGGAGCGCGGTCCACCGGGCTCACCGCCTCACAGCGTCACCACGGCCTGCTCGCGACGAAGCTGGAGCACGCGCACGTCGGGGTCCACCACCCAGCGCTCGGGCGGGAAGTCGGAGCGCACCGTGACGTCGGCCTTCTCACCCGCACCCAGCACCACGCGGCTTCGAGCCTCGCGGTAGTCCGGTGACTGCACGTCCGGAGCCTTCGCGTCCGGCCGCTTCGCGAAGCGCTCGCCCTTCACGGCGGCGACCTCCACCGGCATGCGGCCGTCCCCCACGTTCTCCACCGTCACCGTGGCCACCCACTGTCCGCCCTCCTGCTTCACCTGGGCATTCGACAGCCGGTACTGCGGGACATGCACCTCGTGGAACCACTGCTGGACGAAGGCGTCATAGGCCGCCGCGTCCGGCGCGAAGGGGCGCATCGCCGCGGTGAAGTCCTGCAGCACCGGGTGGTCCTCATGGCCCACGTACTTCTGGAGGAACGCCTGGATTCCCGCGTGCATGGCCGGGCGGCCCATCAGTTCCTCCAGCATCGAGAACGCCCAGCCTCCCTTGTCGTAGAGCACGGTGTTGTCGCCGTCGCGCGAGTCGTCGAGCTTCACCAGCGACTGCTCCGCATCCACGTGCCGCTCCCTGGCGTAGCGCTCCTCCAGTCGCTTGGCGATCTCCATCCGCGTCCGGGGACCGTCCAGTTGCTCCATCAGCTTCATCGCCGAATAGTGAGACATGCCCTCCGACAACACCGAGCCGCCGGGCCCCTTGCCAGGGATGAGCATGTTGCCCCACCACTGATGCGCCGCCTCGTGCGCGGTAATCAGCAGGACGGCATTCGACTCCGGCGTGCTGCGCGCGAGAAAGCCGATGCTCTCCGAGAAGGTGATGTTGGTGGCGAAGCCCTGCGCATAGGTATCCAGGCCGGGGAACTCGGACAGCTTCAGCTCCTTCCACGGATAGGGATGGAACCATTCCGAGTAGTACCGGCGTGACGCGTCCAGTCCGCGGCGCATGGCCTCCACGTTGTAGACATGCGCGGGGTGGTGGAAGACGGCGGTGCCCTCGCCGCGCAGCACCGCCCAGCGGCCCGCGACGATGTTGAACATGCTGACCGGCGCGTCGCTGCGCCACACGCTGACCCGACGTCCGTCCTTCACCTCGTCGCTCTCCAGCACGCCCACCGAGTTGAGCGTGTACTCCGCCGGCCCCGTCACGCGGAGGCGCGTGGTGAAGGGCGTGCCCGTTCCATAGGCGGCCTCCGTATGCCCCACGTAGAAGTCGTCCGGGTAGACGCGCGGCTCGTACCGGTTCTCCTCCTTGTCCACGCCGATGTCGTCGCGGAAGCCCACCACCGGCGCGAAGCTCGGCCCGAAGCTGGTCAGCACCACGCCGGAGGGAAGGATGAACTCCGACACCTTGCCGCCACTCTTCGTCACGCCCTTGGGGAACTCGCCGTGGAACTCGAAGCCCACGCGCACCGCCGAGCCGGGTGCCAGGGGCGCCTCGGGTTTGAAGACATACAACCGCGAGCGGTCCTCGGGCGTGACGTCTTTTCCATCCACCGTCCAGCGCACGTCCTCCCAGTGGTCTCCGCCCGTGAGGGCAAAGGACTTCAGCGCCTTCTCTCGCCGGTTCACCAGCGTGTACGTGCCTCGCGTGCGGAAGGCGCGGCCCTCCGGGTCCAGCTCCACCTCCAGGTCCACGTCCTGAATCGCCGGCTGCGGCGCGTCCAGCCACGTGGCCAGGTTCTTCTGCCAGTACTCCTTCGCGCGCTTCTTCGCGGCGTCACCCTGCCAGCCCTGCCCCACCTGCACCGCCGCCGCCACGAGGGCCACCGCGGGCACCACCGCCCACGGCGTCAGTCGCCACGCGCCGCGCAACAGTCCCCCGGGGCGGATGCGCTCCAGCAGGCTCACCGAGTCCGCCGCGCGCCGCCCATCCCACCGCACCGCCAGCGCGGTGAAGAAGGCGGCGAGCCCCAGGACACCCACGCGGTTGAGCACGAGCACGGACCTGTCCAGCTCGAAGGGCCCCATGTCGGACCACTGCACCGCGCTCCACAGCGGCCAGTTCGTCGCCCAGTGGAGGTTGCCGCGCACCGCCGCATAACCGGTGAGGCACAGCGCCGCGAGCGACACGCCATACGCGCCGAAGCGCCCTCCCGCCACCGCGTGCGCCGCCAGCACGAAACACGTCCACGCGAAGAACGTGGGCAACAAGAGCCCCCACGCGAGGACGTACGACGACAATGAGAGCGGCACCTGGCCTTGCACGAGCTGGGCGATGATGCCCGCGAGCCCCGTCGCCACCAGCAGGGACACTCCGACGAGGCTGTTGGCGAGCGCCTTGCCCAGCAGGACGGAGACGGTGCGCACGGGCGCGGCGTCATGGATGGGCGCGAGGTCCGAGGCGCGCTCTCGCTCCAGCGACTCCACCGTGTAGAACATGAGCAGCAGACACGCGAGCGTGGACGCCACGCCCAGGGTGCTCACCGCGAAGAAGCCCGGGGACGTCAGGAGCGAGGTGTCGAACGGGCCCACCTTGTTCAGCGCATTCGCCACCGTCTGCATCAGGATGATGGGCATGAACAGGTAGAGCCCCGGCTGCGACAGGAGGCCCCGCAGCTCCGCGCGCGCCACCACCCACAGGCCAGACAGTGCCCCGGGAGGATGGGCTCGCATGCCCAGCGTCACGAGCGGCGTCTCCTCGCGCGCGCCACCATCCGGCGTCGCCAGGGGAATGTCCGCCAGCGCCTTGCCGTGCGCGCCGCGCACCGGCGCACCACGCAGGCCTCGCGCCACGTGCCGCGCGCTCCACGCCACGCCGCCCAGCCCCACCGCGATGAAGCCCAGTCGACTGAGGACGAACAGCGCGTCCAGACCCACGCGCTCCGCGTTGTAGAAGGCGACCCCTCGGTCGACCTTCACCCATGTCTCGCTCAGCCACCGCATGCCCGCGGGGTCCAGCGCCTGGAGCACCCGGTTCACCCGAGGGTCCAACCACCCGGGAGTCCAGCTCCACAGGAAGAAGGCGCAGACGAACATCAGCACCACCGGCAGGAAGTACACGAGCACCGGGCGCCGAGTGCCCGCGCCCAGCGCGAAGGAGGCACCCGCGATGAACACCAACTGGGGCACGCCGAAGAAGAGCGCGGGCCGCGCGTAGTTGAGCCACGACAGCGGACCGCGATACTCGGCGTGCTCGCCCGCGGGGATGACGTGGTGGAAGAAGACGAGGAAGAGCGCCATCGCCCCGAGCGCCACCCCGTACGCGCTCAGCACCGCCAGGAACTTGCCCCACACGTACTCGCGCGGCGTCAGCGGCGTGGTGTGGAGGAGGGGGCCCACCCGCGCCTCCTCGTCCGCGATGACGCCCATGCCCGCGCCCACGGAGACGAAGAAGCTGAAGAGGAGGAACATGAGCAGCAGGAGCGTCTGAGAGACGGCGAACTCGCTCGTCACCCAGGCCTTCTGCCCGCCCACCTGGCTGGCCCCGGATTCGATGGTGACGTTGCCTGACGACAGGCCCCACACCGACAGGAAGGTGACGAGCAACAGGATGACGAACAGCGGGCGGCGCATCTGGTGCGCCAGCTCCGTGCGCACCACCGTGCCCAGACGGGCCACGTTCATCGCGCCACCTCGCGTGCGGCGTCCACGACGGGCGGCGGCTGCGACGTCGCGGAGGCCTCGCGCGTGTCCTTCATCATCAGCAGATAGGCGTCCTCCAGCGTGGGCGTGACGCGCTCGAAGCCCACGGGCACATCGCCTCCCGTCGAGTGGATGCGCACGCGGTTGCGGCCCTCGAAGAGCACGGCCTGCGTGACGCGGCGGGTGCGCTGCAGCTCCACCAGCTCGGTGGCGGAGGCGGTCCCCTCGAAGATGGTGCCCTGGATGGAGGCCTTCGCCTCGGAGGGCGACGTAATCGCCACCACGCGGCCCTGCCGGATGACGGCGAAGCGCGGACACAGCATCGCCACGTCCTCGACGATGTGCGTGGACAACAGCACCGTGCGCTCGTTCGCCACTTCCGCGAGCAGCCGGTAGAAGCGCAGGCGCTCCTCGGGGTCCAGGCCCGCGGTGGGCTCGTCCACGATGATGAGCTGGGGGTTGCCCGCGAGCGCCTGGGCGATTCCCAGCCGCTGCCGCATGCCACCCGAGTACTCCTTCACCTTGCGCTTCGCGGCGAACGTGAGGTTCACACGCGCCAGCAGCTCCGCGCACAATGACTTCAACCCTCGCGGCGCGGTGACGCCCTTGAGCTTGAGCAGGTACAGCAGCATGGCCTCGCCCGTGAGGTACGGGTAGAAGCCGAACTCCTGCGGCAGATAGCCCAGGTGGGGCCGGAGCGCTTCCGGGTGGCGGACGATGTCCAGTCCATCCAGCGTCACCTCACCAGAGGTGGGCTCCAGCAGGCCCGACAGAATCTTCATCAACGTGGATTTGCCCGCGCCGTTGGGACCCAGCAGCCCGAACATTCCACGAGGTATCTCCAGGTCCACGCCACGCAGTGCGGACACCGGGCCCGGGTACACCTTCACCAGATTGCGGAGGGAGAGCATGCCCCCCGTACACCTGGAGGGCCGTGCTCATTTCACGGGATGTGCGAGGAAACGCAGGAGCTCACGGTGTCCGTCAGGCGCACACCTGGGTGACGCACCGTGGCGCCCCGGTGCGGGCTTGCCCGAGGACTCAGCCGGGGATTCGATGGAGCGGAGCGCAGTGCGGCGCATCTTTCTGAAGCCACTTGCGCAACACCTCGGCGCCCACGGTGTCGCCCGCATGCGCGGAAGCCACTCGAAGCCCCCAGGCACTCATCAGCCAGGCCACGGGGAGATTGGTCTGCTGGTTGTGCACTTTCAGAGCCGCGAGCGAGTCGGGGGTGGCCGTGCCGGTGAGCACCTCGCCGATACCCACGCAGATCTCGTAGTAGGCGCGCCCCTCGTCCGAGCCGGCGACCGGGCTCGGAAACTCCACCATGGAGAGGGCCTCCTTCGCGAGCGCGAGCCCTCGCGCGGGGTCGTCCTCGCACAGCATGACGATGCTCGCCTCACCCACTCGCTCCATCGCGCGGATGACAGGGGGACGCGCTGACCAGTCGACGCTCGCCAGCTCCCGGCGCGCGGAGGCCGCGTCACCGTAGCAGGCATGGGCCAGGGCGCGGGAGCTCGCTCGGTAGAAGGCGACATCCGGAAACCGGCTGCTCGACGCGTACACCTGTTCGTAGACGGCGAGCAGGGCGCTCACGTCGGGATGCAGAAAGGCCGCGTCGATCTTGCGGTGTGCTGACCATCGTCTCCAGAAGATGGAGCCCAGAGTGCCCACCGCGAGCACGCCTCCAACCAGCAAGACGAAGCCCAACTGAGACCCGGACCGACTCAGCTCCTCGGTGGATGGCAGCTTCGGCGTCTTGCCGCCAGTGACCATGAAATACGCGGCGACGTAGGCAACGAGGATGAACGGCAACAGCTTCATCCAAAGCTTGATGGGCGCGAGAGCACTGCGTGGGCGAATCGATTCGAGGTAGCGGGCGTTCTCGTCACGGGACATGCGCGCACTTATAGCCAATCCCTCTCGCGCCACCACGGACTCGCGAAAGGAAGGAGGCTCCTCATTCGAGACATTGATTCAACAGAACGCTGAGGGTGTTGCTCTCGTAGTTGGCCGTGACGACGTCCAGCCGCCCGTCTCCATTGAGGTCCGCGCTCATCACCGCGAACGGACGGCCACCGGTGGCAAAGTCCTTCCGGGGTTTGAAGCCGCCTGTCCCAATCCCCTGGAAGACACTGATGAAGCGGGCGCTACCGGGGGTGTTCTCGACATCGTAGTTGGCCACGACGATGTCCGCCGCGCCATCCCCGTCGAAATCACCGGTCGTCACGCCGTAGGGGTTGCGCCCCACATTGAGTCTCTGTTTCAGGGAGAAATCACCCAATCCATCCCCCTGCATCACACTGACGGTATAGCTGGCGGCGCTGGGACTGTCCGCGAGGGCAACCGCCGCATCGACGTATCCATCGCCATTGAAGTCCGCGAGCGAGAGTCCTCGCGGACGCCCTCCCGGATACGGACTCGACAGCGCCGTGAAGGAGCCGTTGCCGAGGCCCCGCAGCACCTGGAGGACATTGGAGGAGCCCACCACCACGAGGTCCAGCTTTCCATCTCTCGTGACGTCCGCGCTGGCGATGGCGACCGGGTTGCTCGTCCCACTGGAGGAGGTCCGCGCTGGAAGCAGGCCCCCCAGGCCGTTCCCGGGCAACATGCTCACGGTGCTGGAGCTGGTGTCCGCCGTGACGACATCCATGAAACCGTCGCCATTGAAGTCCGCGCTGATGACCGAGTGCGGAAACCGGCCCGTGTCGAACTCCGTGCTCGCGCCAAAACCGCCTGCTCCATCCCCTAGCAACACGCTGACGCTGCCTCCCAGCGTCGAGGGGGAGTTGCCGTTGCCGTTCGCCACGACCAGGTCCAACCTGCCGTCCCGGTTGAGGTCCACCACCACGACCGAGGTGGGATTCCTCCGGGTGGGGAAGTCCCGCCGCGGCCCGAAGCGACCCGCGCCAACCCCCAGCATCACCCCCACGGAGTCGCTGGACTCGGAGGTCACCACGAGGTCTGGATTGCCATCTCCATCGAGGTCACCACTGCTCACCGCCGTGGGCTGCTGGCGGGTGGCGTGGTCGCGCCAGGTCAGAAACGCTCCCGTGCCATCTCCCTTGAGCAAGGTCATGACCGACTGCAATTGATTCGACAGCGCGAGGTCGATCCGGCCATCCCCATTGAAGTCCCCAGCGGCAATCGACGACGGGTTCTTGAGCGTGGCGAAGTCCTGTCTCCCGGAGAAGCCACCCGTGCCATCTCCGAGCAGCACGCTGACCAGACTCTCACTGTTGCTGTACTGGACGATGTCCCATCGGTCATCCCCGTTGACGTCCGCGAGCAGCATCCCGGAGGCCACCACTCCGACGTGCGAGATGCGCTCCGTCCCGAGGCGCCCCGCCCCATCCCCCAACAACACGCCAACACCCTGGCCTCCCATGTTGGAGCCGATGACATCGAGCCTTCCATCCCCATCGACGTCCTCGAGCCGCAAGGTACTGGGGCGCACCGTCACGGCGAAGTCCTCTCGCGCGGACAACCCGCTCGAGGCATCTCCCAGCATCACCGCGATGGACGACGCTCCATGACCCACGACCAGGTCTGAGCGGCCGTCGCCGTTCAAATCTCCCGCGGCCATCAAGCCCAGCGCGGCACCGAAGAGGATGTCCCTCCGGGGCGAAAAGCCACCGGTCCCATCCCCCAGGAAGAGGTTGATGTCCTGACTGACAATGTTGGCCACCACGAGGTCGGCATTGCCGTCCCCATTGAAGTCCCCGCTCGTCACGGAGAGCTGCGTCTGCCCCACACCCAGGTCCACCTTCGAGGTGAAGCCGCCACGCCCATTGCCCATCACGACGCTGACCATCGTGGAGCCATGAAGACCGGGCGTGTACAGCACCATGTCCAGGTTCCCATCGTTGTTGAAGTCCGCGAGCGCCGAGCCAGTCCCACTGATTGAAACGGGGAACGCGACCTGCTCCACGAACGCCCCCGAGCCATTCCCCAACAGCACCCCGGCATACCGAGCCGAGGGGCTCTCGCTCCGGCCGACGCCGAGGTCCGGAATGCCATCGTTGTTGAAGTCCGCGACCGCCACCGACAAGACCGAATGCCTCGCCAGGGGCCACCCTCCCAATCCCAACCCACAGGACGTCGTCACCTCACATGCAGCGGAGCGCGGGCTGTCGCCCACCGCGTTGGTGGCCTGCACCGTGAAGGTGTAGTGCGTCGCGCCGTCCAGCCCTCGCACGGTCGCGGAGGTGGCGCTGCCCGCGGCCGAAGCCGAGAACCCTCCTGGACTCGCCCGCACCGTGTAACGGGTCATGGGGCTGCCGCCGTCGGACACAGGGGGCGTCCAGCTCACCGTGGCCTTGCCGCCTCCGAGCGCGACGGCGCGCGACTCCCGAGGCTCGCTGGGAACATCAGGCGTCAGCACTTCGCCCGAGGGTTCTGATTCGGCGCTCGGGCCCAAGGCATTCACCGCGATGACAGTCACGCGATAGGCCGTCCCATTCACGAGCCCGGTGAGGGTCGCCTCCCGAGGCTCCGCGTCGACAGTGACGGGCGTGCCCGCCGTCCCCGCGCTGTACGGTGTCACCCGGTAGGCCGTCACCGGCGAGCCACCATCCGACGCAGGCATGGCCCAGGTGACGCTCAGGGAGCGGATGCCAGCCGTGGCCACCACCTGTGTGGGGGCATCGGGCGGGCGCGGCAATGTCACGGCCGAGGAAGGCTCCGATGACGCGCTGTCACCGCGCGCATTGGTGGCCACCACGGTGAACGTATACGTCTCGCCCGGGGTCAGCGTGGTGAAGGTCACCTCGGTCGAGGAGGCATCGACCGTCGTGGAGGCACTCGCCGCGCCACCGCCTTCGTGAGCTGCCACCGTGAAGCCCGTGAGCGCACTGCCTCCATCGAAGGCAGGGGCCGTCCAGCGCACGGTGACGAGGGAGAGGGCCACGCTCGCGGTGACGTGGGTGGGGGCATCAGGCACCGTGGAGGGAGTCACCGGTGCGGACGGCGCGGACTCCGGGCTGTCACCCGCGACGTTCGTCGCCCTCACTGTGAATGTGTAGGCCTGTCCATTGGTGAGCCCCGTGACGACGGCGCTCGCGGTGGCCACAGTGGCCGAGTGCCCCCCGGGGCTCGCCGTCACCGTGTAACTCGTCACGGGGGCGCCATGGTCCGCGGGAGCGCTCCAGGAGACCGACGCGCCACCTTCTTCCGCCGTGGCCACGACCTCCGAGGGCGCGGCGGGAGGCGTGCGCGGCGTCACGGGCGCGGAAGGTGACGACGACGCGCTGTCCCCCACGGCGTTGGTGGCCACGACAGTGAAGGTGACCGGCTGCCCCAGGGTGAGTCCGGAGAACGCCCCGCGCGTTTCCGGTGCGGAGATTCGAAGCGTCGCGCCACCCGTCGAGGCGGTGACGGTGTAGCCCGTCACGGGGTTTCCCTCATGGGACGCAGGCGCGGTCCACGCCACCTCCACTCCACCGGCGTCATCCACCGTGGCGTGGACCTCCGAGGGCGCCGCCGAAGTCGACCAGGTGATGACCGACGTCGTGGCGGGAGCGCCTTCGCCCACGTCGTTCGTCGCCGTCACCGTGACGGAGTACGGCGTGCCATCCGCGAGCCCCGTCACCTCCGCGTGCGTATCCGTGACGACGACACGCGCGGCGTCGAGGGGAGGAAGGATGCTCACGGTGTAGCCGGTGATGGGACTTCCATGGTCGTCCGGAGCGCTCCAGTCGAGCCGCGCGCCACGCACTCCTGGCCGGGCAAGGAGATCGACCGGTGCTCCCGGGCGCGCGGCGGGCGTCACCGGCAACGAAGGAAGGGACGGCACGGAAGGCCCCACGGCGTTCGTGGCCACCACCGTGAAGGTATAGGGGGTTCCGTTCGCGAGGCCCGTCACCAGGACCGAGACCGAATCGCCTGGGACGTTCGCCACCGCGCCACCCGGGGAGGCCGTGACGGTATAGCCGAGGATGGGACTGCCGTGGTCCTCGGGCGCCAACCAGGACACCTGCGACGAGGCATCACCACGCACCGCGACGACCTGCGTGGGAGCGGATGGAACCTCCGCGCGCGGTCCCGCATCCGTTTGCTCACCGGCGTCCGTGGGGCCGGCGTCCGTAGGGCCTGCATCCGTGGGGCCCGCGTCCGTGCCGTCGCCCGCGTCCGTGCCGTCGCCACCATCTGTCGAGCCCGCGTCCGCGACGCCCGCGTCCGTGCCGTCACCCGCGTCCGCCACCTCGACGGGTGGACGCGGTGGAATACCCGCCTCGCCACAACCCACGCCAACCGCGAACACAACGAGGAGCATCCAGACGCATTGGCGGAACGACATTGAAACTCCCCGGTAGAGGCGGGGCTTTGTAGCAGCGCGTCGGCCACTCCCTCAAACGCGGCTCGACGGCGTCCCCAAACGAGTCCACCTCAGTGTACCCCTCTCACACATCGAGTGAGGCGCATCGGGAGACGGGCTTGCTCCCGAAAACCAGACATGCCCAGAACCTCCCCCCGGAGTCCTGCATGAACGAGCGCGGACGAGACTCATCAGCCCCAGCAGCGTGACGACCAGGACTCGCTTCAGCCAGCAGCCACTGTCTCCCTCACGAGTGCCGCACCAACCGCAGTGACGCGCGCGACGCCGTCGAAGCAGAGGCCGAAGCGGACGCCGAGGCCAGCAGCCCCACGTCGGGCCACGCGGTTTCCGGCTTCCCCTCCACGAGGAAGTCCACCGCCTGCGAAACGACCTCCGGCGCGTACAGGATGCGGTGATGCCCCAGCCCCTGCGTGCGCGTCAGCCGCGCGCCCGGCCAGGCGCTCGCCACCGACTCGCCCGCGACGAGCGGCACCTCCCGGTCTCCCACGTCGTGAAACACATGCAGCGGCACGTGCCCCAAGAGCCGCACGAAGTTCGGCAGGGCCAGGTCACGCAGCCGCACGTTGAAGTGCGCCTCGATGCGCTGCTCCATCCGCATCCACACGCCATCCGTCAGCCCCATCGCCCGCGCGAAGGCCTGGATGCCACCCCTCGGGTCCGCGGGCGGCGAGACGAACACCGCGCGTCCCACCTTCAGCCCATCCCGCATCGCCACCGCCGTCGCCGCCGCGCCCAGCGAGTGCGCAATCACCGCGTACGGCCCGCCCGTCGCCCGCGCCACGTCCGCCACCAGCTCCGCCATCTCCGGCAACGAGCTGGTCCTCCCCGACGACTGCCCGTGCCCCGGCGCGTCGTACGTCACGACGGAGAAACCCGCCGACACCAGCGGCTCCACGAAGGCCGTGAGCTGCCCGCCATACCCGCTCCACCCGTGCACCAGCAGCACGCGCGGTCCCACGCCCCAGCTCCACACCGCCACCTCCTCGCCCCCCAGCGTCAGCATCCGCGGCTGCCCCCGCGCCAGCACCGCCTCCGCCGTCTTCGAGCGATGCGGCCTCCGAGGCGTCCGGAACATCCGGTCCGCCCACGCCGCCGTCAGCCCCGGCGCCACCGCCCCCATGCTCAACGCCGCCGCCCGCACGCCCCACATCGCCAATTTCGCCCGAACGTTCGTGCTATTTTTTGCCATGACGAGGTCCTCCTCGGAACGACACACAGCCAAAGAAATCTCAGGAGCCTTGGGGACGGGCGGCGCGCAACAGCGCGTCGAAGGCGCGCCGGGCCCACGTCTCCGCGCGCGGCTCTTTCAACAGGCGCGCGGAGTGGTGAAAGCCCAGGAGCAGCGCGTTCTCATCGTGGGCGAACTGCTCCACGTCCACGTCCTTGTGGAAGTGCCCCTCCGCGACGGCGATGCGCGCGGCCTGGGCCAGGCAGTCCAGCCAGTCCCGCTGCGTCTGCACCAACCTGTCACGCGCGGGCCCGGGCGCGTCGTCCAGCTCCGTGGCCGCCGCCACGAAGATGCACCCGCCCTCCGGCACCAGCTCCTTCTCCCACGTCAGCCACTGCTCGAAGAGGGCCCGCACCCGGGGCTCGCCTCGCGGCTGCGTGAGCGCCGGGCGGATGACGCGCTCGGTGAACAGCGCCGTCGCCGCCTCCAGGATTTCCACCTGGAGCGACGTCTTGGAACGGAAGTGCGCGAACAGGCCGCTCTTGGAGAGCTGCAGCTCCTCCGCCAGCCCGCCAATGCTCAGCCCCTGGAGCCCCACGCGGCTGGCGAGCTGGATGGCCCGCTCCAGAATCGCCTGATGGGTGAGCTCTCCCTTGCGCATGGGCTCTTTCTAAACGCCCGTGCTTTTTTCCGCAAGTCGATGAACCACGGGGCTGCTCAGCCCTCGGTGTTGCGCAGGAAGTCCGCCACCTGGGCGAAGCGGTCATCCAGGAAGCGGCGCAGGCCGCCGGTGACTCCCCGGGCATCCAGGGCCTTCCCCATGGCGCGCAGCCACGCGTCGCGCATGGAGAGATCCACGGGCACATGGCCATGACGCATCCGCAGGCGCGGGTGGCCGTGGCGCTCCGCATAATGCTGCGGCCCGCCCAGCCAGCCGATGAGGAAGAGGCCGAAGCGCTCGCGCGTCCCCCCGTTCACCCGGCCCTGCTCGTCCAGTTCGTGCAACTTCGCCAGCACGGGCTCGTGCGCGTCCATCGCGTCATAGAAGGCCCCCGCCAACGCCATCACCGCATCCGCGCCACCGATGCGCTGATACGGCGTGTCCTCCAGCGTGGGCACCCAATCATCAGAGGAGGGAATTTTGAGCTCAACAGGCATGACATCCTTCAACATCCGTGCGGGCACGGGGTTTTCCCCTCCCGAAACGAGCGCTCGGCGTGCCGCTCCGAGGGGTGTCGAGAGGCCGACAGGTTGGCAGGCACCTCGCGGGTTGCCCATCGAAGATTTGACCCAGGCAAGAGCCGGTTGCTAGAGCCCTGCCCCACCCGTGCACCCTTCCACCAACTCCAAGCAGGCCAGGGCGATGCCTCCGCCCCGAGTCTGGGTCCTCGACGACAGCTCCGTGGAAAACGAGGCCATTCGCCGCGTGCTCACTCCCACCTGCCGGGTGGAGACGTTCACCGACGGGGCCGCGTTGCTGGAGGCGCTGGGGCGGGAGCACGGAATGCTCCCCGAGGTGCTCGTCCTGGACTGGTACCTGCCGGGCATGTCGGGCCTGGAGGTGTGCCGCTTCGTGCGCTCGGGCGCCACCACCTCGCTGATTCCGGTGCTGCTGCTCACCGTCAACACCCGCGCGGACGACGTGGTGGAGGCGCTGGCGGCGGGCGCCAACGACTACGTCTTCAAGCCCTTCCGTCCGGTGGAGCTGGAGGCGCGCGTGCTGGCCCTGGCGCGCCTGGAGCGTCAGCGACGCCAGCTGCTCGAGGACGAGCGCGCGCGGCGCATGCTGGCGGAGGGCACGCTGACGGAGGTGCAGGCCGCGGAGGAGCGCGCGTGGCGCAGCGAGCTGCGCTTCCGGCTGGCCGCCCGGGCCACGCGGGACGCGGTGTGGGAGTGGGACCCGCGCACGGACACGGTGGACTGGACCAGCGGCCTGCACGAGCTGTTCGGCCACGTGTCCACGAACATCCGGGACACGCGCGACTGGTGGGCGGAGCGCCTGCACCCCGAGGACCGGGACCGCGTGGTGCGCGGCCTGCGGCTGGCCCTGGCCAGCGAGACCCACGAGTGGCAGGACACCTACCGCTTCCAACGCGGGGACAGCACGTGGGCCCACGTGGTGGACCGGTGCCACATCGTCCGGGACGGGGACAACCAGGCGGTGCAGGTGGTGGGCGCCATGCAGGACGTCACCGAATGGCAGCAGACGGAGGCCGAGCGCCTGCGCCTGCTGGCCGAGGTGCACGCGCAGGCGGACTTCGAGCGGCAGCTCATCGGCATCGTCAGCCATGATTTGCGCAACCCCCTGGGCGCGATAACGCTGGCCGCGTCCCTGCTGGCGCAGCGCCCGGACGCGGACGACCGGCAACAGCGCAACGTGCAGCGAATCCTGCGCGCGGCGGAGCGGGCGACGCGGATGATTCGCGACCTGCTCGACTTCACGCGGGCCCGGCAGGGCCGCGGGCTCCCCATCTATCCGCGCGCCATGGACCTGCACGAGGTGGTGCACGCGGCGCTGGACGAACTCCAGGCGGCCTGGCCCGAGCGCCGCATCGTCTCCGACTACCAGGGCAGCGGCGCGGGCGCGTGGGACCCCGACCGGGTGGCGCAGGTGCTCGGCAACCTGGTGGGCAACGCGATGCAGTACAGCCCGCCGGACACCGTGGTGCGCGTCATCGCGAGGGGCGAAGACACGGGCATCGTCCTGGAGGTCCACAACGCGGGCCTCCCGATTCCGGGCGACCTCCAGTCGCGCATCTTCGAGCCGCTGGAGCGCGGCGTGGAGCGCCCCGAGGACCGGGGCGTGCGCAGCATCGGACTGGGGCTCTACATCGTGCGCAGCATCGTCGTGGCCCACGGCGGCACCGTGGAGGCGCGCTCCACCCAGGAACACGGCACCACCTTCACCGTGCGCCTTCCCCGCCAGCCGCCCGTCGCCCTCGCGGCCCAGGACGACGACGGACAGGCCGCGGGGTAGTCCGCCTCAGTCCACCCAGCGCTTCGGCCTGCGCTTCATCGTGGTGACGCCCAGCCTGTCGCAGAGTGACTCGAACACCTGCCGGGGCACGCCCCGCCACGCCACGTCCTCCAGCGTCTTCGTGCCGGGCAGCGGAGCATCCGTCACCAGCGTGGCGAGCCGCCGGTACAGCAGCGCCTCCTCGCGATGCGCGCGCAGCGTCGCCGCCAGCTTGTCCGCGCCACGCGGGCGCGCCGTCCACGTCGCCGCGTCGTCCGGAATCGCCTCCAGTCTCCCGTAGGCCGCCAGCAGCGACGAGGCGCCCTTCTCCCCGAAGCCCGGCAGCCCGGGGATGCCATCCGCGTCGTCGCCCATCAGCGCGAGCAGGTCCGGCACGCTCGTGGGGGACACGCCCAGCTTCGCGCGCACCGCGTCCTCGTCCAGCACCTTCTCCTGACGCCGGTCCACCTGCACCACGCGTTGGCCGCGCACGCACTGCCCCAGGTCCTTGTCCGGGGTGAGCAGCCGCACCTGCTCCACCGCGTCCGCCCACTTCGCCGCCGCCGTGGCCAGCGCGTCGTCCGCCTCGTGCTCCTTCATGGACCACACGCGCACGCCCAGCGCCGCGACGGCTTCCTCGGCCAGGTTGAACTGCGCATGCAGCTCCGGCGGGACGCCCTCGTCGCTCTTGTAGCCGTCGAACATCGCGTTGCGGAACGAGCGGATGGGGTTGTCGAACGCCACCGCCACGTGTGTCACCGCTTCGTCCGTGTCGTGCAGCAGCATGAGCAGCGAGGACATCAACCCCACCGTCGCCTTCACGTCTTGCCCGTCCGGCGCGGCGTGGCCGGGCCGGGGCGAGAAGTGGGCGCGGTACAGCTCGTACGTGCCATCCACCAGGTGCAGGCGCATCCCGCCGTCCTATCGCTCCCGGCGCCTTCCGACCAGCCCGGCCGCACCGTCACGAGGCCCTCCGCGCGCAAGGACTGCTCGCCGCGCCCCGGGGTCGCCCGGCCGCTCCCCGGGCGGCTTGTCCCGGTGAGGATTGCCGGGTTGTCGGCCCGAGCACACTTCAGGACCTGGGGCGCGACACCCGCGCTCCATCCGGCTGCTGGAGGTAGACCGTGCGCCCGAAGCTGCTTGCCGCGATGCTGTGCGCCACCCTGTTCGGGTGCGCCAGCCAGAGCGTGACACCCGTCTCGAACACCAAACGAACAGAGGCCATCGCCTCCATGCGCGCCGCGGAAGGAGCAGGCGCGTCGCGCATCCCCGAAGCCGCTCGCCACCTGGAGTTCGCCCGCCAGCAGGTCAACAACGGCGAGCAGCTGATGATGGACGAGGACATGGAAGGCGCGGAGCTGAGCTTCATGCAGGCGGACGCGGACGCGGACCTCGCGCTGGCGCTCGCACGTGCGTTGCCACTGGAGCGGCAGGCGCAACAAACCACCCAGCAGGCCCAGGCGCTGCAACGCGGCCTGCAGTGAGCCCGAGTCCCGGAGGAAACCGTCATGGTGCGAAGCAAGCGTGGATGGAAGGCCCTCGTCGGAGCCACGACGCTCCTCGCCGCGGGGAGCGCGAGTGCCGCTCCACCCAAGGAGCTCGTGGAGGCGCGGTCGGCCTATCAGCAGTTGATTGCCAGTCCCCAGGGGCGTGAGCGTCCCCGGGAGGTGACCGAGGCGCGCGATGCCTTGCGCCAGGCGGAGCAGGCGTACCAGGACGACAAGGACGCCACCCGCACGCGAGTGTTGTCCTACGTGGCCCTGCGCAAGGCGGAGACCGCCGGCGCCTGGGGCAGCGCGGAGATCGCCGCCAGGCAACAGGCCCAGGCCGAAGCGGCCTTGAGCCAGGCCCAGGCCCGACAGGAGCAGCAGCGGCTTTCGCAGGCCCAGGCCTCCCAGCAGCAGCAGGCCAATGACCAGCGGCTGTCGGAAGAGTCCTCCCGTCGTCAGGAGTTGGAGGCCGAGGCCCAGCGCCTGGCCCAGCAGAACCAGGAGTTGCAACGCCAGACGGCGGAGCTGCAGGCGCAGCAACAGGCGCGAAGCCAGACGGAGCAGCAGAGCGCCCAGCAACTGGAGGCGGAGCGACAGGCGCGCGTGGAGGCCGAGCGCAAGGCCAGCGAGGTCCTGACGCAGCTGGACCGCGCGAACAAGGACCTCAAGGTCCGTGAGGAAGCCCGAGGCACGGTGCTGACGCTGTCAGGCAGCGTCCTCTTCGCCTCCGGTGCGTCGGACCTGCTGCCGGTGGCCCGCGACAGGCTGGCGGACGTGGCGCAGGTGCTGAAGGAGGGCGACAAGCCACTGCTCATCGAAGGGCACACGGACTCGCAGGGCTCGGACGCGCTCAACGAGCGGCTCTCCTATGCGCGCGCCGAGCGCGTGAAGGAGTTCCTCATCAACCAGGGCGTCCCCGCCAATCGCATCGAGGCGCGCGGCATGGGTGAGTTCCGGCCTGTGGCCACCAACGCCACGGCCGAGGGCCGCGCGAACAACCGCCGCGTGGAAATCGTCGTCGAGCGCGGCGGGCAGCGCGCCGTCGGCGGCAGCGGCCAGGGCACGGGCGGCGCCGGCTCCGAGCAGCAGAAGCAGGCTCCGGAGTCAGGCTCCTCGAACGACACCCTGCCGCCCCAGGAGGACACGAGCGGCGCGGTTCCCTCCGGACAGCAGGGCACCTCAGCGGACCATGAAGACTTCCCGGGCACCGGTGGCGGTGGTGCGCCTTCGGAGAGCCAGGGACAGCAGGGCACGTCGGCCGACCACGAGGACTTCCATGGCACGGGTGGCTCGGACGGCGCGAATCAGGACGTGAAGCAGTAACCCCGCTGACACCCGCCCGGCCCAACGCCGGGTGGGTGTGCGAGGCACGTTGCTCCTGGTGGTGTGCGTGAAGAACCCTCGCTCCGGACCTGCGCGCGGCTCTCATGCCCGGACAGGCCCGGAGCGCGGCCTTTCGGCCCCGTCGAGCACCTGTCACCCGGAGCGCTCCGTCCCGCTTGCGGCGCTCCGGTTCCGGCGCGCGACGCGATAGCCTGCGCGCCGCTCTCGTCATGGCCTCCGACAAACCCATCGTCCTGCTCACCACCGAGCGTTTGAGGGTGACCCAGCTGCCTCCCGACGGGGCGGCGCGCGTCGTCGCCTATTTCGAAGCCAACCGGGACCACCTGGGCCCGGTGTCCCCCACGCGGCCCGCCCACTTCTACACCCTGGCGTACTGGCGCACGCGGCTGGCACAGGACCTGGAGGACGCGCGCTTCGACAGGTCCCTGCGCATGGTGGTCCTCCCTCGCGCGGAGCCGCTGTCCTCCGCGCCCGTCATCGCCAACATCTCCCTCACGAACATCGTCCGGGGACCGCTCCAGGCCGTGACGCTGGGCTACGGCCTGGACCACCGTCACGAGGGCCAGGGCCTGATGACGGAGGCCCTGCGCGCCGTCTGCACCCACGCCTTCACCACCATGGGCCTGCACCGCATCCAGGCCAACCACCTCCCGGAGAACCTCCGGAGCGCCGCCGTGCTGCGCCGGCTGGGCTTCGCGGTGGAGGGCTACGCGCGCGACTTCCTGCGCATCGACGGCCGCTGGAGGGACCACATCCTCACCTCGCTCGTCGCGCCCGAGGGAAGCCCCACCGCCGAGTAGTCGCGGCCACGCATCACGCGTTCAAGTCAACCGTCGTGAATCCCTCGACGGACGCAGGACGCGCTGGCGAAGGGACAGCGAGCCTCGTACAGCTTCGCCACGGAGGTGGAAGCGTGGCGTATCTGTTCCTGTTGGGGGCCATCGCCTGTGAAGTGGTGGCGACGAGCCTGCTGAAGTCCACCCAGGGCTTCACCCGCCTGTGGCCCACCGTGGGCTGCCTGTCGGGCTACGCGGTGGCGTTCCTGCTGCTGGCGCAAGCGGTGAAGCAGGTGCCGGTGGGCGTCGCGTACGCGATGTGGTCCGGCCTGGGAACGGCCGCCATCGTCACCATCGGCGTCATCTTCCTGGACGAGCCGTTGAGCACCACCAAGGTCATCGGCGTGGCGCTCATCATCGGGGGCGTCGTCCTGCTCAACCTGCGCGGCGCGCACTAGCGCCGCGCGGAGTTCAGCGAGGGAGCGCGGCGGCCCGAGGGGCGCCGTTGGGGCCCGCGGGCAGGTGCGTGTCGAGCCACTCCACCGTGCGCCGCATCCGGTCCACCATGTGCTCCGGCTTGCGCAGGGTGTGGCCCTCGTCCGCGTAGACGACGAACTGGGTCTTCACCCCCAGCTCCTTCAGCGCGTGGTGGAACTCGTAGCCCTGCGTCACGGGCACCTCCACGTCCCGCTCGCCATGCAGCACCAGCGTGGGCGTGCGCGCCAGCTTCACGTAGTTGATGGGCGAGCTGCGCGTGTACACCTCCGGCTCCTCGTACACGGACGCGCCGAAGTACGGCCGCATCCACGCGTCGATGCGGTTGGTGCCGTAGTAGCTCTGCCAGTTGGCGATGCCCGCGCCCGCCACCGCCGCGCGGAAGCGCTGCGTCTGCGTCACCGCCCACATCGTCATGAAGCCGCCGTAGCTCCACCCCGTCACCCCCAGCCGCGAGGGGTCCACCGGCGCGTGCGCCAGCACCGCGTCCACGCCCGACACGATGTCGCGCAAGTCACCGAAGCCAAAGTCGCGCCGGTTGGCCTGCGCGAAGTCCGCGCCCTGGCCGAAGCTGCCCCGGTAGTTGGGGAGGAAGACGTAGTAGCCCCGGGCCGTGAAGAGCAGGACGTCCGGCCGGAACTGCGGCACCACGCCCGCCGCCGGCCCGCCGTGAATCATCGTCACCATGGGCGCGCGCGTGCCCGAAGGAGGCGCCATCGACGCGGCGGGCGCCACCAGCCAGCCCTGCACCTCCGCGCCGTCGCTCTTCCACGACAGGTCTCGCGTCTCGCCCACGAGCGCGCGCAGGTCCTCCTCGCGCCGCGTGACTCGCTCCCAGTCCCCCACCGGCCCCACCCACACGTTCTGCGCCTGGGTGAAGGACTCGCGCACCACCGCGCTGCGCTTTCCGTCCCGCGACAGCGACAGCCCCACGGAGCCGCCCGCGCTCAGCCGCTCCGGCCCCTTCCACAGCACCGTCACCCCGCCCTGCGCCGTCGGGTCCACCGAGGCCACCGCCGACTCCCCGCGCACCTGCGCGCCGAACAGCAGCTTCCGGGGCGCCACCCACTCGAGCGTCGTCGCCGTCGCCTTCATCCCCGCGGTGAGGTTGCGCGCCTTGCCGCCCTCCAGCGACACCAGCATCACATCGCCCCCGTTGACGCCCTGGTCGCTCATCAACCCCTCGATGGCGGCCACGTGCTTCCCATCCGGGCTCCACACCGGCTCGGTGAGCTGCCACTTGGGCGCGTACACCAGGCGCGAGCGGCCGTTGGCCGTCTCCAGCACATGCAGCTTCGCCAACCACCAGCTCGCGTCTCCTGGAGGCGGCGCCGCGATGAAGGCCAGCCGCGAGCCCTCCGGACTCCACGCGTACTCGTAGACGAAGAGCTGCTCGGGCGACACGACGCGGTGGGCGCCGTCCGCCACGGACACCAGCGCCACGCGCTTCACGGGATGGGACTCCCGCACCACGCCCGTCTCTCGCGCCGCGGGGCCGTTGGGGCCCTTGGCCTGCTCGGCCCCCTCGCCCTGCATCACCAGCACCGCCACGGACGCGCCATCCGGCGACCACTGGGGCGCGGACACCGAGCCCTGGAAGGACGTCAGCTTCCGCGCCACGGATTGCGCCAGGTCCGCGACATACAGCTGGGACTGTCCCCGTTGGACCGCATCGGACAGGAACGCCAACTGCTTTCCATCCGGACTCCAGGCGATGGACGACTCGTCACAGGCGCGCCCGTCGGGACAGACGCTGACGCGCACCGCCTGCGGCTCGCTCACGTCCAGCTCCACCGCGTGGATGAGCGTGCCCCCCGTGGAAGCCACCTCCACCCATGCCACCCACGTCCCATTGGGAGACAGGGCCACCTGGCGGAAGCGCGTGGTGCGGCCCACCGCGCCCAGGATGGACTCCACCGACGGCTTGCCCACCTTCGTCGCCGCGCCGCGAACGACCACCGTCGTCTCGCGGTCCAACGCGGAGGGCGCGGGCATGGACTCGCCCACCTGCGCGAAGGCCGGAGCCACGCACCACAGCGCCACACCCAGGCCGACGACTCTCGCCACCATCCGAATCAACACATCCCCCCACGGGTCTGGAAGAGAGCACCAGACTACATGAGTGGGGCGGCCCCGCGTCCGGACACTTGCTTCTGACACCCCACCTGGAGGCCCTGTCCCGCCTTCCTGGAAGGCCTCCTCATTCGTTGGACCTCGGAAGTTTTGGCGTGCGAGGAGTGACTCAGCGCGTCCATCGTCGGACAGACGTCCCACTTCGACGGAAGCCGTGCGCCAGGCCCAGTGAAGACTGCCGGGCCATGGCACGAACCGAGCGGGAGAAGATGCTTGCGGGGGAGCTGTACAGCGGCTGGGACGCGGAGCTGACGGCGGCCAGGTCCCGGGCGCGCCGGCTCTTGCGCCTCTACAACGACACGCTCATGGACGACGAGGACGCGCGCAAGCAGCTGCTCGACCAGCTCATCGGGAAGCGGGGCACGGGCTGCTACATCGAGCCGCCCTTCCACTGCGACTACGGCACCTTCATCACCCTGGGCGAGCGCGTCTACATGAACTTCCAGTGCGTCATCCTGGATTGCAACCAGATTACCATTGGTGACGACGTGTCGTTTGGCCCCAACGTGCACATCTACGCGGCCACGCACCCGTTGGACGCGGACGAGCGCATCAAGGGCCCGGAACTGGCCAGGCCCGTCACCATCGGCGCGAAGACGTGGGTGGGCGGCGGCGCCATCATCGTCGCGGGAGTCACCATCGGCGAGGGCGTCACCATTGGCGCCGGCAGCGTGGTGACGAAGGACATCCCGCCGTATGTGCTGGCGGCGGGCAATCCCTGTCGTGTCATCCGTTCGCTGCGTTGAGCGTTCAGCGCTTCGTCATGTCGAACAGCGCGCGCGCCTGCGGCCCCAGGAACCCGTCGAAGTCCGGCGCGCGCTGGGCAATCTCGAAGTACGCGTAGGGCCACGGACGGCGGCCCCCCTCGCGCAGCGTCACCGACAGCGGCGCGGCCTGGGTGGCGGTCTGCCGCAGCGACGTGCCCGGCGCGCCCTCGATGTCCGCCTTCATGGGCACGCCCGCCTCCCGCATGCGCTGCTGCCAGACCTCCACGTCATCCACCGAGCCGGTGAAGTGGTTCACCTTGCGGCCGAAGGCCAGGAGCCAGGCGCCGTACTGCGACTCCTTCTCCAGCTCCAGCAGCGCGGCCTCCGACGGCGGCGGCGGCGAGCAGAACCACGCCGCCAGCGCGTCCACGTCCTCGGGCGGCGGCGGATCGTCCGGCAGCGTGCCGAGCAGCTCGCGAGCGCGCGGCGACAGCTCCTCCGACTTCAGCTCGGAGATGAAGACGCGCGGCAGCCCCGCCGGATGCGACAGGTAGATGGCGGACAGGTGCGCGTCGGGGAAGGTGTATGCCCCCGCGGGCTTCCAGCCCAGCCGCTCGAAGGGCCGCGAGAAGAGGGCGATGCCGCCCCCGGGCCGCGCCAGCGAGCGCAGCGCGACATGGTCATTGCGAAAGCTGCCCCCGGAGAGCTGCACGAAGGTGCGGGCAAACGGCACCTCGGAGGCGTAGCGCTCCCAGAGCAGGTCCAACAGCCGGGTGGCCTGAGAAGTCGTCATGGCGGCGCACTCTAATCCGCCCAGAAAAGTGCGGCGGCGCGCGGCCCCGAGCCCTTGGAGGGGACTTCGTTCGGAGACGCGCGCCGCGCGCTAGAGACTCGCCTTGGAGTTTCGAGTCTCTGTACCCTTCTTGGTATGCATTGACTTCCGTTCCGGCCCGCTCGGCGCCACCCGAAGTCGTGCGGCGAAATAGGGTGCGACGTTGGAAAACGCCAGTGCCGCGCAAGAGTGGGCATCAAAGTCGCGTTGCGCCACCCTGTAGCCCGGCTAATTGACAGAATTGTGAGCGTAAAGTTTCCGTAACGCTGTGCCGCGCCACGTCATCGTGGCCTCGCGAGCGCAGGCGAGGGCGAAGACAGGCCCCCAGGCCCACCTCCACCCTCTTCCACCGCGAAACCCCACACCGGGCTCGCGACGGACAACCCCCGAGCGCCTCCGGATGCGCACGCGTCAGCCCCCTCTGGGGCGGGGAGACACGCGCGGAAGGACACCCCGCGAAATGGGCGGACCCGGTCGGCACGCTGATGAACGCGGCCCCCCGGAAATCTTCCCCTCTCGATTTCTCGTTCCGCGAAGACACACTTCATCAGCTCCCGAGAATGACGCACCGCTCCACGAAGGAAGTGGGTCAGTGGAGATGCTCGGGGAGCATGGGCAGGCCGTGGAAGAAGCGGCGGCCACACTCGAAGCGGCGGTGGAAGCAGACGCGGTCCTCCACGTACAGCCGGGCCATGTCCTCCTCGCCGTAGGCGCGGAAGAAGGCGGCGCGGGCCTCGTCGCAGGCGTTCTCGTATTCGGCGAGCAGGGCTTCCCAGTCCTCCGGCGGCGGCTCCTCGTCGTCCTGCCAGCAGCCGTCCTCCATGCCGTACTCGCGCTCCATCAGGTCCAGCTCCAGCGCGAGCCGCTGGACGCGCGGTACCTCCGTCAGCGCCTCGTCCGCCATGGCGGTGAGGATGTGGGCCACCAGGAAGAAGCCCGCGTCCGGAGGAACGACGCCCTCTTCGCGCGCGGCGCGGAAGGCGACGAGCAACTGCGCGTCCATCGCGTCATCCCCCAGCTCCAGCAGCCGCGTGGCGAGCCCTCGCCACCGGTCCTCCGTCTCGCGGGCCTCCTGGAGGGCCAGGGTCAGTTCAGGGTCTCGCGTCTTCTTCATCTCGTGCTCCTGTCGGGATTGCCCCGAAGCTCTCATCCAGGTCTGACGTGTGGACCTCGAATCCACGGACGTCGGTGTTCGCGGTTGCTTCACGGGCACGTCGGATGGCGGACGAGGCCCGCCCGGGGTGTCGAGCGGTGGACGCGTGGCGGCCCGCGCGGACATGCTTCGCGGCACCGTGCCCCTGGCTTCTCGTCCCATCGCCCCCTCCGACAACGACTTCCTCTTCGCCCTGTACGTCAGCGCGCGGGAGGGCGAGCTGGCGGCGTGGGGTTGGACACCCGCGCAGCGCGAGGCGTTCCTGCGAATGCAGTGGCTGGCCCGGGGACGTGACTGGGGCGCGCGGTATCCGACGGCGGAGGACCGGGTGGTGTTGGTGGACGGTCAGCCGGCGGGCAGGTTGCTGGTGGTGCGCGGTGAGAAGGAGTGGCGGCTGGTGGACATCGCGCTGCTGTCCTCGCACCGGGGCGGGGGCCTGGGCACACAGCTCTTGCGCGAGCTGCTGGAGGCCGCGGGCGAGGCACGCGTGTGCGTGCGCCTGCATGTGCTCCATGACAGTCCCGCGCGCGGGCTGTACTCGCGCCTGGGCTTCCAGGTGGAGCCAGGCACTTTGCCCGTGCGGGAAGATTCTCCATACGTGGCCATGGAGTGGACACCCGCGTCACGTGCGGGCTGAGGGCGACAGGGCCCGGCTTGGGGGAAGCGCGCCATGCCCCCGGAACACGAACGGGCCGCGCGCCGATTGCGCGTCACGCGGGCGGTCGCCGGGGAAAGGCGAAGAAGCGCGCGGAGGCCCTGAAGACAGACAACCAGGGGCCCGTCCGCGCGCTTGCTCCGGGGTCATCCGAATGACCCGGGTGATGAAGCCACGAACCGGCACGGGGCCGCTCGCGCCACGTCCATGGCCTGGATGCCAGCGGTCCCCCCGACTCGTCTGCGAGCCGCCCCGTCCGGCGATTCACTGCGCCCAGCAAACCTTCCGCCGCCGGGCCGTGAGGACCGGACGGCGGGATGCGTCCTCCTCCACTTAGAGGAAGATGTTCTCCGGCACGGGAGTCACGGTCTGGAAGGAGAGGCCCGGTGCGCCGGCGCCAGACGTGATGCCCGTGGCACCACCATCGCCACCGTCACCACCCATCGCGCCGCCGCCGCCGCCCGCCGCGACGGCGGTGCTCGGGCTGACGGGAGGAGCGGTGGTACCCGCTGCGCCAGCACTCACGTCGAGGGTGCCCGTCACGGCGGGACTGGTGCTGGAGAGCAAGTGGATGATGCCGCCGCCGCCGCCGCCACCACCACCCTTGCCAGCGCCGCCCGCGCTGTTGCCATCTCCGCCGCGACCGCCCACCGCGCGGATGGAGCCGCCCACCGTCACGCTGGCCTTGCCCACGATGACGACGACGCCACCCGCACCACCACCGGCGCCAGGGGTATTGCCCAACGTCCCACCCGGGTCGCCGTTCGCGTTGATGGCGGAGGTCGGCTGCACCCGCACGTTGCCCTGCGAGAGGATGACCAGCGAGCCGCCACCTCCGGCGCCACTCACCCCCACGGCCTTCGCGCCAGAACCACCGCCCTGGGGACCCGGCCGAAGGAGCTGCGCGCCCTGGAGCGGCTGCAAGCCCAGGCCCTTCTGCGGCTCGCCAGCGGCGGCCCGCGACACGCCCGCCGTCGCGGGGCCCGCGCCGCTGTCTTCGGTGCCCTGGTCCACGGTGATGGTTCCGGAGATGGTGACATCACCCGTGGAGCGGATGACCGTGCCGCTCGGGAGGATGAGGGTGCCAGCGATGGTCACCGTCGAGAACTGGAGGTGCTGCCGCCCCGCCAGGGTGTTGAAACCACCGACCGTGGTGAGGTCCAGCGTGTTGCCGATGGGAACGTTGAGCAAGCCACCCGAGCCGTCACCGTAGACCCCCGTCGAACCCGCCGGCCCCTGCGGCCCCTGCGAGCCCGTGGCCCCCGTCGCTCCTGTCGCGCCCGTCGCCCCCGTGGTGCCCGGCGTACCCTGCGTGCCCTGCGCACCGGGGACACCCTGCGGTCCCTGGGCCCCCGCGCAGACGTACCGGGTCAGCGCCGCGATGACCTCGCCGGCATCCAGCACGCCGTTGCCGTTGGAGTCCTGCCCGAACTGCAGCCGCACACCCCCGGTGGCACAGTTCGCGCCCGCCGGCTCGGCCGCCGTCGCCGCCACCGAGTGGATGCCCGCGGCGCCCTGCGGACCCGTCTGTCCCTGCAGACCTTGCGAACCCTGGTCGCCCTTCAACCCCTGCGGCCCCTGCGGCCCCGCGCACACGTAGCGCGTCAGCGCCGCGTTGACCTCGGAGGTGTCCAGCGTGTTGTTGCGGTTGGCGTCCACGCCCACTTCCAGCTTCACACCGCCGGTGGCGCAATTGGCCCCGGACGCCTCGGCCGACGTGCGCACCAGCGCGCTCAGGCCCGTGGCGCCCTGCTGCCCCTCCGGGCCCGTCTCACCCTGAGGGCCGGTATCACCGCGCGGACCCACCGGACCCGCGGGACCCACCGGACCCGCCGGACCCACGTTGCCCTGCGCGCCGGTCTCACCCTGCTGTCCCTGGACGCCCTGCTGTCCCTGGGGCCCCTGCTGGCCCACGTTGCCCTGCGGCCCCGTGTCGCCCCTCGGCCCCTCGACGCCTTGCGGTCCCTGCGCGCCGTTGCACACGTAGCTGGTGACATCCACCTCGTCGTCATCCAGGTCGTCGTCTTCGTTGTCGTCGACGCCCGCCTCCAGCTTCACGCCACCCGTGGCGCAGTTGGCACCCGCCGGCTCCAGCGTCGTGCGAGCCACCGCGGGCTTTCCTTCCTCACCTCGCGGTCCATTGGCGGGACCCGGAGGGCCCTCGGGGCCTTCGGGACCTTCAGGCCCCGCTGGACCGGCCGGCCCCACGTCACCGGTGTCTCCCTTGGGGCCCAGGTCGCCCTGAGCACCCTGCGCGCCTTCAGGACCCGCGGCGCCTTGAGCACCGGCGGGGCCCGCGGGGCCTTGAGGCCCCTGGGGACCTTCAGGTCCTTCTTCACATGCGGACAACAGCAACAACGCCGTCACCGGTAGCGCGCGGAACCCCCGCGTCCAATACGTGGGGTGTCGCCAGTTCATTTGAGCCATGGGTGGTCTCCTCGTCGTGGAACTCAGGGCCAAGGCACAGAGCAAGTCACGAGCCAGGATGGATTGTGTCGGGGTGCACGCCCCACTCAGCAGGGCGTGAGGGATTGTGGCTCGAAATGGCTCACGCGAAACAGCCCTCCCCCGCGTTCTTCCAGAACGCGACTCGCGTCACACCGGAACGCATGACGCGATGGGGCACGGGACACATGAGACCCCCGTGCCCACTCGGGAAGCACGCGTCCCACAGCGGGGCCTGACTCCAAAACGACCCATGAAAGAAGTGTGGCCGATGCTTTGCTCAGGAGAGCGACACGTGCTGGGTTTCGCGTGAAACACACACACTCAAGCAACGAAAGGCGTACACGTGTCCGAGCCATTTATCGGTGAAATCCGGCTGTTCGGGGGAAACTTCGCTCCGCGCGGCTGGGCGTTCTGCCAGGGCCAGCTGCTCTCCATCGCGCAGAACACCGCGCTCTTCTCCATCCTGGGCACGACGTATGGAGGCAACGGGCAGACGACCTTCGCGCTGCCGGACCTGCGCGGGCGCTATCCGATGCAGCCGGGACAGGGGCCTGGCCTGTCGCCCCGGACCCTGGGCGAGCAGGGAGGGTCGGAGACGGTGACGCTGATTTCGACGCAGATGCCAGCGCACAACCACACCCTCAACGTCAGCTCGCAGCAGGGCGACACGGAGACGCCCATCGGCGTGGTGCTGGCGGCGGACAGCACCGCGACGGTCCTCAACTACCGGGCCGCGCCCATCGACGGGACGATGAACCCGGCGGCCATTGGAGTCGCGGGCGGCAGCCAGCCGCACAACAACATGTCTCCGTTCCTGGCCATCAACTTCATCATCGCGCTGGAAGGCATCTTCCCCTCGCGCAACTGACGTCGTGCGTCGCGGGGCGGGCGCGCCTCTCCAAGAAGGGGCGCGTGCGTCATCGTCACTGTCGGCGCATGAACACGCCATGCCGGAAGTCCCGGGCGCGGGTGGAGTCGACCTGACATCCACTGGCGCCTCCGGGCGGGGAGGCTGGCATCCAGGCGAGGCACTGCATACCCCCACGAGGCGAGGTGTCTGTCGCGTGGGGGTACGGTGGCGGAGCAGGGGGAAACGAGACAGGGCTCCCAGGTGACACCGAAGACGGTGTTCACCGTGTGCTTCGTGGTGCTGGCGGTGCTGGCGCTCGTGGTGCTGGTGGTGCGCACGCGGGTCGCCCTCACGTTGACGGGCATCGCGGCGCTGCTGGCGCTGGCGTTGGAGCACGGCGTCTCGCGGCTGGAGCGGTGGAAGATGCCTCGGGCGCTGGCCATCGCGACGATGCTGCTCGCCGCGATGACGGTGCTGGCGCTGCTGGCGTTGCTGGTGATTCCGGCGGCGGCGGCGCAGGTGGATGCGCTGGTGGTGCAGTGGCCGCATCTCTGGCAGGAGGTGCGCGAGTCGCGTCCCTTCCGGGGGCTGAACGAGCGATTGCAGAACCTGGGCTGGGCACGGCAGCTCGAGGACGCCACGCCGGAGCTCGCCACGGGGACGCTGCCGGGGCTGGTGGTTCATGCCATTGGCAGCATGGTGGGGCTCGTGGGAGGCGCGCTCAGCGTCTTCTTCCTCGTCGTCTTCATGCTGGTGTTCGGCGGCGGTCTGCTGAAGCGACTGTTGGATTTGCCCAAGCCGGAGCACCGGATGCGCTATGTGCGAGTCTTGCGCAACGTGTACCGGGCCACGGGCGGGTACCTGACGGGGCTCACGCTCATCTGCACCTTCAACGCGCTGCTCACGTCCACCGTGCTGGCGGCGCTGGGCGTGCCGTACTTCCTGCCGCTGGGCATCGTGAGTGGCTTCTCCAGCATGGTGCCCTACGCGGGACCGGTGGTGGCGGGAGGCTTCATCACGCTGCTGACGTGGGCGACGGGCGGGATGTGGATGGCGCTGGGGGTGCTGACGTACTTCGTGCTGTACGGGCAGTTGGAGGGCAACGTGCTGGCGCCGCTCGTCTTCCGTCGCACGGTGCACGTCAACCCGCTGCTCATCCTGCTGGCGGTGCTGTTCTGCGCGGAGCTGGCGGGTGTCGTCGGCGCGGTGGTGGCGGTGCCCGTCGCGGCCACCGTGCAGATTCTCGTCCGGGAGATGCTCCTGTTCCGACAGGAGCGCCGCATCGCCCGCGCGGACTCGGTGCTACCGCCCGGGCCGTCCTGACGAGAGCCGAGACACCTCGGCTCCACGACATTTCACGGGGCGCCGTCACCCACCGTGCCCTCCTGACGTGAGCCGAATCACCTCCGGCACCCGCCGCGCGCCGAGGCATCTCGCGGGGGCGCACCGTCAGCCGCGCGCCACCTCGCGCAGCGAGTCCTCCACGCCCGCCAGCAGTTCATCGAGCGCGGCGTCGGGGATGTTGAGCGCGGGCGCGATGTACACGGTGTCACCGAGCGGGCGCAGGTAGAGCCCGCGTCGCCGAGCCGCCTCGTACACGCGCCACCCGCTGCTCGCGAGGTAGCCCCCACCGCCCAGGTCCACCGCGCCCACCATGCCGATGGCACGCGGGCGCACGAGCCCGGGAAGCGTCGCGGCCATGCGCTCGAAGGCGGCCTTCACCTTCGGCGCCTTGCGCGCCACCTGGCCCAGCACGTCCTCGTCGCGATACACGGCGAGCACCTCGCGAGCGACGGCCGCGCCCAGCGGATTGCCGCAGTACGAGTGCCCGTAATACAGCGCGCGCGACGACGCGCCGAGGAAGCCCGAGAAGATGCGCTCGGACGCGAGCGTCACGGCAAAAGGCATCAGTCCGCCCGAGAGCGCCTTGGCCAGACAGAGCAGGTCCGGCACCACGCCCGCCAGGTCCACGGCGAAGCGAGCCCCGGTGCGGCCCAGGCCAGTGAAGACCTCATCGGCGATGAGGAAGGTGTCCACCGCGCGGGTGGCCTCGCGCACCGCGCGCAGGAAGTCCGGCGAGTACATCTGCATGCCCGCGGCGCCCTGGATGATGGGCTCCACGATGACGCCGGCAATCTCGTCCGGGTGCGCGCTCAGCGCGGCTTGCACCTGGGCGAAGGCGCGCTCCCAGCCGCCCTCCTCCGCTGGAGACGGCACATGCACCACGTCGAAGAGCAGCGGCCCGAACACCTCGCGGAACAGGGGCACGCCGCCCACGCTGGTGGAGCCGATGGTCTCTCCGTGGAACGCGCCGGACAGGGTGATGAAGCGCGTGCGGCGAGGCTGGCCATTCTGCGCCCAGTACTGGGCGGTCATCTTGATGGCCACCTCCACCGCGGTGCTGCCGTTGTCGGAGTAGAAGGCGCGCGTCAGCCGCTCACCGGCGGGCAGCTCCGGGCGGTCCGCGCCGGGGGCCATCGCCACCAGCTCCGAGGCGAGCGCGGCGGCGGGCTCGTGGGTGATGCCCGCGAGCGAGACATGGGGCAGCTGGCCCGCCTGCTCCGTGAGGGCGCGCAGGAGGCGCGGGTGGCGGTGGCCCAGGGTGGACACCCACCAGGAGCCATTCGCGTCGAGGTAGCGCCGGCCATCCACGTCGAAGAGGTAGGGCCCTTCCGCACGGGAGATGACGAGCGGGTCCGTCCCCGCGATGTACGCCTCCATGGCGGTGTACGGGTGCCAGACGTGCCCCTTGTCCAGCTTGACGATGTCGGCCCGCTCCACGTGTGCACCCCTGTCGATGAATGTGAGAGGTGCTCCGTACCGGAAATCGAGCCCCTGTCACCGCGCGTCATGCCCTGGCGCAGCGCGTCCGACTGATGGCGGCATGAAGTCAGGGCTCACCCGGTCGTCACCGGGGAGCAACTTCCGGCCGGGGATGACGTGGCCATGACATGGCCGGTGTTTTCCTGGCACTGACACCGACCCGGGAAAGCGCCATGGCCGTCCTCGTCTTCTTCGTCTCGCACTGGCTGCTCTGTGTCTTCTTTCAGAGCTTCTTCCAGCACCGGTACTCCGCGCACCGCATGTACACCATGGGTCCGCGCACGGAGCGGGTGATGCACCTGCTCACGTATCTGGTGCAGGGCTCGTCGTACCTGTCGCCCAAGGCCTACGCGATTCTGCACCGCGAGCACCACGCCTTCTCGGACACGGAGAAGGACCCGCACTCGCCGCACTTCTTCACGGACGTGTTCCGGATGATGCTGCACACGAAGAAGCGCTACGAGGACTACACGGCGGGTCGCGGGCAGCCGGAGGCTCGGTTCCTCGGCGGCTATCCCGAGTGGCCGTTGGTGGACGACACGCTGCGCACGTCCTGGGTGGCGACGCTGTTCTGGGTGGGGCTGTACACGTCGTTCTACGTGGCCTTCGCGACGGCGCCCTGGCAGTTCCTGCTGTTGCCGGTGCACTTCCTGATGGGCCCGGTGCACGGCGCCATCGTGAACTGGTGCGGGCACAAGTACGGCTACCGGAACTTCGACAGCAGCGACAAGTCGCGCAACACGCTGCCCGTCGAGATGCTCTGCATGGGTGAGCTGTTCCAGAACAACCACCACAAGTTCGGCAGCAGCCCGAACTTCGCGGCGCGCAAGTTCGAGATCGACCCCACGTGGCAGGTGATGCGCGTGCTGGCGAAGCTGGGCGTCATCCGCATCGCCACGCCGCAGCGGGCGGTGTGGCCGGAGCCGCGCCGAGAGGCCGCGCACGACACAGGCGCCGCCCGGGCGGCCTGAGCCGCCAGTCGTACCCGGGAGTGAGCCGAACCGAGGGGAAGAGGCCCGAAAGCCTCCTCCCCCGGCGAACGGGCCTCCTGGCGGTTCCAGCAGGGCCGGGCGAAGGCAAGCCCACGGCCAGGCGGCGAGAACGCACGGCGCGCGTTAAAACAGCCCCCCGTGCCCACAGACACCCCTCTCCGCCTCCGCATCCTCGACGCAGTGACAGACGTCCCGGCCGCAGACTGGGACGCGCTCGCCGGTCCGGACGCGCCGCCCTTCGCGCGCCATGCATGGCTGGCGGCGATGGAGGAGAGCGGCAGCGCCACCGAGGAGACAGGTTGGGCGCCGCACCACCTGACGATATGGCGCGGCCCGAAGCTGGTGGCCGCCGCGCCCGCGTACCGGAAGTTCCACAGCATGGGCGAGTACATCTACGACTTCGGGTGGGCGGATGCGGCCGCCCGGCTCGGCGTGGAGTACTACCCGAAGCTCATCGTCGGAGGGCCGCTGTCACCGGCCACGGTGCCGCGCATGCTCATCGCCCAGGGCGAGGACGTGCCCGCGCTGCGCAAGGCGTTGCTGATCGCTGCGGTGGAGAGCGCGCAGGAGGCGGGGTGCTCCTCGGTGCACATCCTCTACCCGACGGACGAAGAGGCGAACTTCCTCGAGGAGCAGGGGCTGGCGCGGCGGGTGACGCTCCAGTTCCAGTGGAAGAACCCGGGCTACGCGAGCTACGACGACTACCTGTCGCGCTTCGACTCCAAGCGGAGACATCAGCTCAAGCGCGAGCGAGCAGCGGCGGCCACACAGGGAATCACGCTGCGCACGGTGCGAAGCGCGGAGCTGACGCAGGCGCATGCGAAGCGCGCGTATGAGTTCTACGAGGCCACGTGCGAGCGGCACTCCTGGGGCCGGGTGCAGCTCACGCCGGACTTCTTCTCGCGGGTCTTCAAGGCGATGCCGGACTCGGTGGAGATGGTGGAGGCGGTGCGCGAGGGCCGGGTCATCGCGGGGGCCTTCAACCTGGCGACGAAGGAGCGGCTCTACGGACGCTACTGGGGGAGCATCGAGGAGCACCCGTTCCTGCACTTCCACGTGTGTCTGTACCACTCGGTGGACGACTGCATCCGAGCGGGCCGCAAGGTGTTCGAGCCGGGCGCGGGTGGCGAGCACAAGGTGTCCCGGGGCTTCGAGCCCACGGCGGTGCACAGCGCGCACGTGATTTTCGACCGCAGGCTGGACAGCGCGGTGCGCGACTACGTGCGGCGCGAGCGGGCAAGGCTGAACATGGCGGTGGAAGAGGCGGAGCAGATTTCAGGCCTCAAGCCCTGGCCCCTGCCGAAAATCCAGACCGGGTGAGGTCTCACGACCCCGAGGACCGTGAAATCTCGAAGTCAGAACCGCTCCATCCCCAGACGATGATTCCATCGTCGGTCATATCCACCTGCAAGAGCCCGCCGTCCTTCGCCTCTCCAGGGGCGGGGCCCTGGCCGTGGATTTCCACCACCTCTCCCGCCGCCAGCAGAGCCACTTCCCCCCAGGGCTCGAGCACCAGTGACGACGGGCGTCCGAGCCTGTTCCGCACACGAATGGTCATCTTGATAGGCACGTCGACGCTCCTCGCGGCCCTGCCTCGATAGCGGGCACGAACCCAGCCGGGATGATGAACCATCGGGAGCCCGAGGTCCTTGAGCTCACGCAACGCTCCTCGGCTCACCGCACCGGGTGCGTCGTCCAGCGCTTCCCATCCGTGCTCGAAGCCAGCACGTGGCTCCCGGCCAGCCACAGCCGGTCATTCCCCACGACGAGCATGCCCACGTCGGACACGTTCCTCGCCACGGACGACTCCTTGGGCACGGCACACCGCTCGAAGCCCGAGGCATCCACGCGATAGACGTTCTCCTCGTCCGCCACATAGAACTCGCCCCCCCACCGCTCGGCCGAGTGGATGCGACCGACGCGAGCGACGACGCGGCACGCCTCCGCCGTACCCAGGATGACGTCCCCCTGCGTCGTCCCGGCGATCACCTCACCCGAGGGGAAACACCGCACGAACGACACCTCCCCGCGCGGGAACGAGTGGACCTCGCGCCAGCCGCCCTCCTCATGCATCCAGAGGCTCCGGCCGCCCGCATAGAGCACCCGCGCCCCAGCCGCCCCTGGACAGTTGTCCAGCGCGAGCACCCGCCCTGGCAACTGCCCCAGCGACTGCGTCCAGCGCATGGCTCCCTCGGCGCGCACGAGCAGCCCCACCTCCGCGGGCGAGTCGAGCTCGAAACCTCGGCTCCCCGCCATCACGATGTCCTCACCGCTGAAGCACACCCGCGTCTCCACCAGCCCCTCCGGAACGCCCTCGTACTCCAGCGACTCCCACTTCCCGCTTTCGCTCGAACGGATGGCCACGAAGTGCGCCGAGCCGCCATACGAGACCAACGCCCCATGGCGGTTGGCTCCCAGTCGACACAGGGCGTCGATGGTCCCCACCACCACCACCTGCTCCAGGGTCCACGCGCCCGCCGTGCGCACCGCTACATGCTGGTAATCATCCACCTCGAACCTGGCGTCGTCCGGGTCGACGCCGGAGTCCTCCTCATCGTCCGGGTCGACGCCGGAGTCGACCAGGTCCTGGTACGCCTCCGCGTCCACGGGCTGGTTCCACTCCCCGACCGGGCCCGGCCCGCCTCCGAAGTCATTGTCCGGATGGGGGTGACTGACGACCAGCATCAGCTCCTGCTCGTCACGGATGCAGCCCCCCGACACGACCCCTCGAAACGCATGCTCCACGTGGCCCTCCCCGGGCGGAGACCTCGCCCCCCGCCTATCCCACCGAGGGGAGACAGGCCAGCGACCCCCGCCTTCCCCGGGGCCTCGGGGGGCGGCCGGGAGGGAGGGCCCCTGTTTCCCACCTGCCAGGTCCGAGGGGGGACCCTCACGGGGAAGTTGAGAAACCGGGGTGACCCTCTAGAGTGGGCCCGTCATGAAAGCACCGGAGACGGACGAAGACTTCATCCAGTGGTACGAAGACTGCTGGGCTGACCGCGATGAAGTCGAGTACCCCAAGATGTTCGGCGCCATTGATGAAGGCGTCTTCACGCTCGACCAGACGGATGCCATCCAGGCCTGGATGGAGAGCGACCTCGCACAGGTAGAAGGTGAAGCAGACCCCAACTGGGGCCCCATGGGCGTGCGCGCCGCGCCGCCGAGCCCGGACTACCCCTACTGGACCTATGTCACCAGCGGGCTGTCCAATCCCTTCACCGTGGCCCCAGGTGACGAGATTACCGACGAGACACCCAGTGGCATCGGTTACGAGATGGTCATCCACACGCCAGAGCAGGCCAAGTGGCCCGTGTTCCGGCTGCTGGACATGATGGCCTACAACCTCGTGACGATGCGCGCCTTCGCCCTCAACCACCGCTACCCGGTGGAAGGCACGCTCGACGGCGGAGACTCCAAGCTGGGAGGCTTCGTCTTCGTCCGGGACCCGTCCCGCCCCGACCACTTCGCCCTGCCCAGCGGCAAGGTGCAGCTGCTCACGCTCGTGGGCGTCACCAAGAACGAGATGGCCTTCGCGCGCTCCAACGGCCTGGACAAGCTGATGGAGAAGCTCGTCACGGCCGGCACCGGGTACATCACCCACCCGGACCGCGAGGAAGTGAAGCTGTAGTCACCCGCTCCGAGCCACGCGCGCCAGCGGCCCCAAGGCCCTGGCGCGCGGAGGTGCTCCCTCCACCAGCGCCCGCAGCGTCCCCGGGTCGAACGGCTTCTCGATTCGAGGCAACGGCACCGTCTGCAGGAACGCGCGCGCCCGCTCGGTGAATGCGCCGCCCGTCATGAAGACGAAGCGCGACAGCAGCTCCGGCCCGCGCGACAACAGCTCCGCGTGCAGGTCCATCCCCGTCACGTCCGCCATCATCAAGTCGCAGAAGACACGGTCGAAGTCCGCGTCCTGCTCCAAGAGCGCCAGCGCCTCCCGCCCGCTGTGCCTCACCACCACCTCGTGGTGCTGCCCCAACAGCCGCCGCAACAGCGACGCGAGCTGCGGCTCGTCGTCCACCACCAGCACCCGCTTGCGCTCGGGCACCTCCTGCGTGGAGCCCTTCGTCACCGCGTCCGGTATCGCCTCCGTCATCGGCAGGCGCACGCTGAAGGTGCTGCCCACGCCCGGCGTCGTGTTGACGGTGAGTTCGCCACGCATGCTGCGCACCATGCCCAGGCTGGTGGACAACCCCAGCCCGCTGCCCTCACCCACCGCGCGCGTGGTGAAGAACGGCTCGAAGACGCGCTCGGCGACCTCGGGCGTCATGCCGTGGCCCGTGTCCGCCACCTCCACCACCACCCACGGACCCTCCACGCGCGTGGAGAGCGTGACGCGGTGCCGGGTGAAGTCCCCTTCCGGAATCGCATGCGCCGCGTTGACGAGCAGGTGCAGGAACACCTGCCCCAGCCGCGCCTCATGCGCCATGACGGTGGGCACCTCGGCGAAGCGCCGCTCCACCTCCGCGCGGTAGCGCAGGTGCGGCATGGCCATGGAGAGGCCGAACTCCAGCGCCGCGTGCACGTCCACCGGGGACAGGTGCGGCTCATCCGCGCGGGCGAACGTCTGCAGGTCGCGGACGATGACGCGGATGCGCTCGGCGCCTTCACGGGCCTCTCGCAGCGCCTCCAGGGCCTCGGCCAGGGGCGCGTTCTTCCCGAGGATGCCCCCCTCCATCGACAGCTCCAACTGCTCCAGCGCGAACTGGAGATTGCCGCTGACGTAGGAGAGCGGGTTGTTGATTTCGTGGCCCACGCCCTCGGCGAGCTGGCCCGCCATGGCCAGCTTCTCCGACTGCACCAGGCGCTCGCGCGCGGCGACCAGCTCCTCGGTGCGCTCGCGCACCAGGGCCTCCGCCTCCAGCCGGCCGGAGTGCTCGCGCGTCAGCAAGGCATCGCGCTCCGCCTCCGCGCGCTTCTTGCCGGTGATGTCGCGCGAGAAGACGGAGACGTTCTGCCCCGAGCACCAGGCATGCACCTCGTGCCAGCGGTCCGGCGCGGTGCGCACCTCGAAGATGGTGGAGGAACCCTCGGCGGCCACGCGGCGCAGCTCGCGCTCGAACAAGGTGCCGACCAGCTCCGGGCACGCCTGCCACAAGAGCCGCCGGAAGACCTGCTCCTGCGTGCGGCCGGTGATTTCGGCGGCCTGCCTGTTGACGTAGGTGATGCGCCACTCCGCATCCACGGTGAAGAAGGCCTCGGGCGTGCTCTCCAGCACGTCGCGCACCCAGTCCAGCGTGTCGCGCAGCCCCTCTTCCATGCGCAGGGCGCTGGTGACATCGCGCAGGCGCAACAGCACGCCGTCCCGCAGCGGCACCGCGGTGCCGAGCAACCACGCGTCGCCCTCCGGGAAGCTGTCCGCGGCGGTCCGGCCTGACTCCACCACCTGCTTGAGCACCGCCAGCCGTCCACCCAGACCCGCGATGGGGGAGATGTCCTTCAGTCGCAGGCCGCGCAGCGTGTCGGTGCCCCGGCCCAGCGCTCGCGACGCGGCGGGGTTGGACCAGAGCCACTCGAAGTCGGTGATGACGCCGGACTCGTCGCGGACGGCACGCAACACCATGCACCCTTCCGAGTCATGGCGCTCCGCTTCCTCCAGCGCATCCAGCAGCGCATCCGCGCCCGGGACTGCCTGTCTCGTGTCCGTCGCCGACATGCCCCGCCCACTCCGGGCTTCCACGTCACCCGGAGGCAAAGCTCCGGAACCCCATCACGGGGCCGCAATTCCTGGAAACGTCCGGAGTCCCCGCATGTCGCCATGAAAGGGCTGCAGGCACAAGCCGAGGCTGCGAGGCACACATCTGCCTCCCTGACACCTGGGAGCACCGGGTTGAATACGATGAACCTACCTCTCGCGTGTCCCCTTCTTTCCAGGGAGCGGACCAGGATGCGCCTCTCGACATGACGCCCACGCTCATCACCGCTGTCCGCTTCACGCCGCTCGACTTGCCGCTGACGGAGCCCTTCGCCATCGCCACGGGGGCGCAGCACATCGCACAGAACGTGCTGGTGCGACTGACACTCGCGGACGGCACGGTGGGGCTGGGCGAGGCGGCGCCGTTTCCAGCGGTGAGCGGAGAGACGCAGGCGAGCACGCTCGCTGCGCTGGAGCAGGTGCACGCGGGGCTCCTGGGCAAGGACGTGCGTGCGTGGAGGCCGTTGTCGGAGTGGCTCGGCGACGGGCTCGCGTTGGCGCCGGCGGCGCGCGCGGGGGTGGAGATGGCGGTGCTGGATGCGCTGGCGCGACATCACCGCGTGCCGTTGTACGTGATGCTCGGGGGCGCGGGGACGACGCTGGACATCGACATGACGGTGACGGCGGGTGACGTGCCGCACGCGGCGGAGTCGGCGCGGGCCATCCTGAAGCGGGGCATCACCACGTTGAAGGTGAAGGTGGGGGCGCTCGCGCCGGACGAGGACGCGGCGCGGATGGTGGCGATTCACGAGGTGGCGCCCCAGGCGCGACTGTTCGCGGATGCGAATGGCGGTTACGACGTGGCGGAGGCGCTGGCGTTCTTGAAGGAGCTGGAGCGGGCGGACGTGCCGCTCGCGCTCCTGGAGCAGCCGGTACCGGCGTCGGACTTCGCGGGCATGGCGGAAGTCGCTCGGCGCTCGAAAGTCCGCATCTGCGCGGACGAGTCAGCGCGCTCGGCGAAGGACGTGCTGCGGCTCATCCGCGAGGGGGCGGCGCACGGCATCAACATCAAGACGATGAAGTGCGGCGTGGTGGAGGCGCTGACGATGTGGAGCCTGGCGCGAGCGGCGGGGCTGGAGCTGATGGTGGGAGGGATGGTGGAGAGCGTGCTGGCGATGAGCGCGTCGGCGCATCTGGCGGCGGGGCTGGGCGGCTTCACGTATGCGGACCTGGACACGCCGCTGTTCATCGCGCGGCATCCGTTCCAGGGAGGGCTGCGCTACGAGGGCGCGCGGCTGCACCTGGACGCGGAGGCGGTGGGGCACGGCGTCACGTTGGCTTGACCAAGGGCTTGGGCGGTCGCGCTAGGATGGGGGCATGAGCGTGGCCGTCTGTGTGGGATGCGGCGAAACGAAGGAAGGCGCTTTCGAGCCTTGTGATGGCTGCGGACTGGACCCCGCTCGCGGTGGGACGGACCGGATGCTCCAGGCGCGCAGCCTGTTGCTCTCGGAGCGCTTCTTCGGTGAGGAGTCGCTGAAGGAGCTCGGGCGGAAGATTCGCACGGGTGAGCCGGTGAGCTACGACACGGGGCGACTGTCGCAGCTCGTGGAGGAGCTGAAGACGCAGAAGCTGCCCGTCATCTCCCGGTCCACGCCGGGTTGCTCCATCGTGACGTGGAGCGTGCTGGGCATGTTGGTGGTGCTCGCGGCGGGGCTCGCATACCTGTACGGCAGCTGGAGACACTGAAGCGGGTTCAGCGCGGGGAGAGCGCGACCGACGCCACGTCGAGGGCCTTGTCGAGCTGCGGGTCCTTGCCCGAGGCGAAGGCCAGTGAGTCGGGGACGTCGACATCCACGGGGACGCCCTGCCCTTCGAGGCGTACGCCGTCAACCTCCACGTCCTCCACTGCGAGGTAGAGCAGGTCTCCGGTGGACAGACGCAGCGGAGTCCCCGCGAGGACCGCGCCAGCGGTGCGCTGTCCCACGAGGGTGGCCAGGGCGTGCTGTTTCATGACGAGGGCCACCATCTCCTTGCCGCTGCGAGAGTTGCCATTGACGAGCAGGACGACGGGCTTGCGCCAGGTGGCGGACCAGGCGTTGCGACGGCCCTCGCGACTGATGCCGGTGAAGACGGGGACGGTGCGGTTGAAGAGGTTGAGGAAGGTGGGATTGCAGCCGCCCCAGCCATCGCGGAAGTCGATGACCAGTGCATCCGCGGCGGAGAAGTCCCCGGCGAGGGTCTCCTCGAGCAGGTCCTGATGTTCGGGGCCCGCGCAGGAGTAGAGCTGCTGGTAGGCCACGCGACGGCCGCCGCGTTCGACGATGCGCGAGCTGGCCTTCTGGGCGTCGAGCCACTCGGACTTCGGGTTGATGAGTCGAGGGGTGATGGTGAGGGTGAGCGGGGTGGAGCCGTGGGTGCGCTCGACGGAGAAGCGCGTGGGCTTGCCGACGCGTCGGGTGAGGGCCGTCACGGAGGTGAAGGGTTTGTCCTCGACGGAGACGAGCCGGTCGCCGCGAAGCAGGCCGGCCTTGGCGGCGGGGCCGTTGGCGAAGACGTGGCGGACGAAGAAGCCCTCGGGGGTTTCCATGACATCGGCGCCGATGCTCGGGGCTTCGTACTTCGGGAGCTTGAGGTAGCGCTGGAAGATGGCGGAGAGGCCGGCGTAGCCCTCGCTGTCGCGCGGGTAGAAGGCGGTGTGTGAGGCGTTGAGTTCGGCGAGGGCGGCGCGCGTGAGGCGGGCGAAGTCCTCCGCGCTGGTGGCGGCGGCGCCATAGCCCTGGTGCTTCGTGGCCCAGGCCTCCCCGCGCTTCGCGTCGAAGAAGCGCTTGCGGACGTGTTCGACGACTTCGTCAGCGGGCTTGAGGAATGGGGACGCGGCGTGGGCCTGGGTGGCGAGCAGGGCGGCGACCAACAAGATTCGAGGATACAGGTGCTTCGTCATGGCTTCGAGTTCCTCCTGAGGCCATCGTTCTTGTGGACAGTACCAAGCGCGTCATTCCTGGGACGACACTTGGAGGTGGAGTAGAACCGAACACCGAACGCGGCTTTTGCGTTCTGCTGGGTTGGAAGGGCTCCCGGCATACGTCGTGGAGCGCACGAGCGAGAACGCATGATTCACGAACTGACCCTGCGGAACTTCAAAGGCATCGAGTCGGCGACGCTCGGGCTGGAGCGACTCACCGTCATCGTGGGCCCCAATGCGTCCGGGAAGACGAGCGTGCTGCAGGCACTCGACCTGATGATGGCTCTTTCCCATCCAGATACCGCATATGGGGATCTCCTCGAGCAGCGTGGAGGGATTTCTGCACTCACCAAGCGAGGAAGCCCCAGCGGAGAAACTTCTCTTCGCCTGTCGGGACGATGGGACAATGCGCAGGGCGCGCTCAAACTCGAGTTGCTCTCGGATGACGCCTTACGCAACACGATCCCTTCCCCGAAGATATCAATTGAGTGGGCGGGCATTCCCGTAATCTTCCGGCCAAATGTCGCCCGAGAGGGCGGGGCTAAATTCCTGCACGCGCGCCCGGATCCACTCCCCGCTGTCCTGAAAAAGTGGGCCGCCTACTCCTTTTTGCGACTGGAAGCCCGAAAACTGGCTGAGACGTCCTACACACCGGATGTCGAGCCACAGCTTGCATCCGATGGCGCGGGCTTGGCCTCAGTCCTCGCGCAGATGGCACTGAGCCGACCGGATGACTTTAAAGCCCTGCTGACAGCCCTGCGCGGCGTTATCCCGCAAGTCCTCCGGGTCAGGCTTTCCCTCGCGGAGGTAAAGCGCCAGGAGAACGAGGCGATTCGTATCAACGACGAATTCGTGACGAGAACCTACGTTCGGACCTACTCGGGACACCGACTGCTGTTCGACCTCACCAACGCGGATGGAATTCCTAGCCAAGGTGCCAGTGAGGGTACGCTTCTGGTACTAGGGCTGCTCGCTGTCCTCTTCAGCGCTCCGCGCCCCAAGCTTGTCCTCCTGGACGACCTGGACCGAGGTCTTCATCCCAAAGCGCAAGAACACCTTGTCGCCCAACTCCGCGAACTCTTGAAGCAAGATCCGGAACTACAAATCGTCGCGACAAGCCACTCTCCTTATTTGATCGACCATCTCGACCCTAAGGAGGTCCGACTGTCCAACGTCCTCCCGGATGGAACCATCCACTTTGCTGAACTGACTCAGCATCCAGATTTTGCGCGCTGGAAAGAAGTCATGCGTCCCGGTGAGTTCTGGAGCACGGTAGGCGAGGGGTGGGTGGGCGACGTGCCGGAGAAGAAGCAAGGATGAGTGACACACCTACGTCCATCGTCCTCATCTGCGAGGGACCCGGCGACCAAAGGACGGTTCCTGCACTCGTGGACCGAGTGCTCCATGAGTCCATTGAGTGGATGGAACCGGAGATGCTCGGTGTCCTTCGCGAGTGGCGAGGACAGCGTCGCGGAGAAGCCTACCTTCCCTGGAAGGAGGTCCACTCACGCGCCAAGGCCGCCAACATCCGCATCAACGGACATTTCAATAGGGAGCCTGGCGCTCACGATGCCTTCGTCACTCGCCGAGCGCTCGCCCTGCTAAAAGTTCATGGAGACGACCCCATCCATGCAGTCGTACTGGTGCGGGATAGCGACAACGATGAGGCACAGCGGCGAAAAGGACTGAAGCAAGCCAGCGCGGAAGTCACCAGCCTGGGCCCCATTCTTGTTGCCGTCGCACATACAAAACGCGAGTGCTGGATTCTCGCGGGCTACACCCCAGAAACGCAGGCCGAGAAGACCCGACATCAGGAACTGCGGCAGCAACTCGGATTCGACCCATGCCTTCGCGCAGAAGAACTGACGGCGCAGGAAGACGGTGCGAAGCGCGACGCCAAGCGCGTGCTCTCCCTGCTGACAGATGGCGTCGTTGACCGCGAGATGCAGTCCCTGATGCACGCAGCCCTCAAGCAACTCGAGGAGCGCGGGCGCAACACAGGCCTCTCAGCGTTCCTGTCGGAGATCCGAGAGAAGCTCGTGCCGCTCTGGACGGGCACGACCTACACCGGGCCGACGAGCCGGTAGCCCTCTCTTCAAACTTCTTCATGGTCGAGGAGCGACTCGCACGTGAGTTCTCTTCGGCTGCTACCAGTGTTTCCGTCCACGTCAGGCCTTGAGCACTCATGGCGCCTGATGCGAGCGGGAGAATCCTCCCCTGGTTAATGAAGAGGTTCCGTGTTGGATGCCCCCCTCGTCCCGTTGCGTCTCGCGCTCGTCGCGGAAGACCCGCTGGCTCGGGGTGCGCTCTCACGGGTGCTCGGCGACCAGGGGAGCGAGCTGCTCACGGTGGCGTCCGGCACACAGGTGGAACTGGAGTCCGCGAGGGGCGAAGCCTTCGACGTGGTGCTCTGGGACACGGGCCTGCGCATATCGTCGGAGGCGGAAGCACGCGTGGAGGCCCCGGACCTGGGAGCGCCCGTGCTCGCGCTGGTGGCGGATGAGACAGCGGGCGAGTTCGCGCTGACAGCAGGGGCGAAGGGGCTGTTGTTCCGGGACGTGGCGCCCGCACCGCTCACGGCGGCGCTGCTCGCGGTGGCACGAGGGCTCGTGGTGTTCGACCCAGGACTCTCCGAGCTGAGGACGTCCACGAGAACGGCCACCCCAGGGAGCAGCGCCCTGGGCCCCGATGCGCTCACGCCGCGCGAGCGGGAGGTGCTCGCCTTGCTGGCGGAGGGCCTGTCGAACAAGGCCATCGCGGACCGTCTCTCCATCAGCGAGCACACGGCCAAGTTCCACGTGAACGCGGTGCTCGGAAAGCTGGGCGTCCAGCGCCGAACCGAGGCCGTCGTCCGCGCCGCGCGGATGGGCCTCGTCACGCTGTGAGTGCACCCCACCCCGTGTCCCGGATGCTAGGCTGCGCGTCGCATGGCCAATCAGGATTGGGTGTCGCGCCTGCTCTCCGGGCGCGCGTCGGTGGACAAGGGGCTCAACGTCCACCTCTCCGAGCGTGACGGCGGCAGCCTCCACGACAAGATGCGGCAGGCGTACTGGTGGATCACCAACAACGCCGTCATCTGCCCCTACTACGACATCGAGTTCGGCCACGCCGCCTCGCTCAAGAGCGCCACCGGCGACGAACTCCATCTCCCCGAGGACATGAGCTACAGCTCCTTCGTCCTCATCCCCCTGCTCACCCTCTTCACCTGCCGCCGAGCCCTCCTCATCGGCGGCCCCGGCCGCGGAAAAACCACCTCCGCCATCCTCATGGCCCTGCTGTCCGGCATGTCCCGCGAGGACATCCACCGCTCCATCCAGCGCGGCCACCCCCAGCTCTCCATCGCCGACCTGCTCGGCGCCCCCCTCCCTTCCGACATGCTCAAGGCGGAGGACCTCTCCGCCGTCAAGGTGAGCTGGCGCAAGTGGATCACCCAGCGCGTCAAAATCATCGACGAGTACAACCGCATCCCCACCAAGACGCAGTCCGCTCTCCTCTCCCTCCTCGCCGAGGGCTACGCGGAGATGATGGACCAGTACGTCTACACCGGCCGCTCATCCTGGTTCCTCACCGCCAATGACGACCAGGGCGGCGGCACCTTCCAGGTCATCGACGCCCTCAAGGACCGCATCGACGTCGTCGTCCGCGCCGTCCCCTTCAACTCGAACTTCATCGACACCCTCCTCCAGCGCATCGAAGCCGACAAGTCCCCCGAGGAGATGCTCCCCAAGGACATCGTCTTCACCCCCGGCGAGCTGGAGCGCGCCTACGCCTCCATCCTCGAAGTGGAAGTGCCGCGACACGTCCTCGAACGCATCGCCTTCTTCCTGGGCCAGCTCGACTTCTGCCGCATGGCCTCGCCCCGCTTCGAGTTCAAGCACAAGGACACCCTCAAGCTCGCGGGACAGACAGTCGCCGCCGTGTGCAACGAGCAGTGCCCGCTCGACAAGAAGGTGCACCTCTGCACGCAGACGGAGAACGGCGTCAGCGTGCGCGCCTACCAGACCATCCTCCACTACGCGAAGGCCCTCGCCTTCTTCCGAGGCCACGGCACCGTGGAGCTGGAGGACTTCCGTCAAATCGCCCCGTGGGTGCTGCACGAGAAGCTCGTCCCCAACACCCGCAGCGCCTTCTTCGAGGTGCGCGGCAACAAGATGCTCCTCCAGGACCGCGTCGCCTGGATTCGGAACATGTTCGACATGGCCATGGGCCACTACGACAAGCACGAGCCCATCCGCCGCAAGGTCGGCGTGCTGCGCACCGAGCTGGACAAGGGCCTGTCCGGCATCGACCTGCGCACCACCGAGAAGCGCCTCACCACCGTCACCGCGTTGATGAACGAACTGCTCACCAAGCAGGAGCTGTCCGGCCCCGTCTACGAGGACCTCATCCACCTCAAGTCCATGTACAGCCGCTACCGGAACTACGCGACGTGGCTGAAGGAAAACCCGGGCGGCCAGCCATGAGCGGCTTCGCGGACGAACTGGAAGCCAGCGCCCGTGGCCGCTACGTGCGGTGGGACTCCGAGCTGTGGCGCGCCCTGCTCGAAGGACCCGCACGGAAGCTCGGAGAGTCCCTGTCCCAGACAGGCGCCTCCCCCGCCGACGCAGAGGAACTGCTGCGCGCATATCTGCGCCTGGGCGCCGAGGCCATCGGCCTGGGCTACCTGTACCCGGCGACCGCGGGCCGACAGAACCTCTTCACCCTCGCGTGGACGGACCTGGTCCCCCGCCTGCTCTCGGGTGTCCCCGAGGCCCAACGCGCCGGCGTGCTCGCGCAGCTGTGGAACGTGGGCGAAAACCTGGAGTCCGCTCCACCGTGGGTGCAGCGCATCTTCTATCGCGTGAGCCAGCGGCTCGGCTCGCTCACGGGCATCGAGGAGCGCCTGCGTGAAACCGCCGCGCTCGCCATGGAGCCTCCCGCGATGAAGCTCGGCGACAAGGCCCAGCCCTTCCTCGTGGACCTGTCCCGAGAGGACAGCCGCTTCCTGCCCGGTCCCCTGCACTTCCTGGCGCCCACGGTGCTGTGCGTACACGACCGCCACCGCCACGCCATCGCCGGACGTGAGGCCGCGACACAGGGCCTGCTCCTGTCGGACACACCGATTCCCCTCGGCGCCATGGGTTGTCGCGAGACCCCCGAGGTGACGCTCCAGCAGAGCCCGCACCTGTCCACCGTGGCGTGGAGGGATGCGCGCGTGGACTCCTGGTTCGCCACCGTGACGAATGACTGGCGCGCCGCCGGCACGCTGGACACCTCGCAGCACGTCGTGGTGCTCGTGCCCGTATGAGCACGTCGCGCTTCACGCCAGAGCACATCGCGGGATGCTGGCGGGACGCGCTGGCGCTGTGGGACGTGCAGGTGCGGCTCAGCCCTCCGGAGCCTCACGTCCCCTTCCGTCCGGACGCGGACCACGCGAACGAGCCGCTCGCGTACATCGACCTCACGAAGCGTCAGGTCTTCGTCCACTTCGAGCTGCTGGAGTCCATGGGCGCGGCGGACAGCTTGATGGCGGTGCTCGCGCACGAAATCGGCCACCACGCGCGCTTCCCGCACACGCTGGGCTGGGACGCGGAGCTGCGCGTCATGGAGCAGCGGCTGCTCCCCGGCCTGAAGCAGTCCCTCACCAACCTCTTCTACGACCTCCAGGTGAACGAGTTCGTGGGCCGCACGCACCCGGAGGACCTGTGCCGGGTGTATCGCGGGTTCCAGCGCACGCAGGGCGGCGGCGAAGTCTCGCCGATGTTCTTCTTCTACCTGGCCATCTACGAGGAGCTGTGGGGACGCGAGCCTGGAGACCTGGTGCCTCGCGCTGCGATGGCGCCGATGGAAGAGCAGTTCCCTGGCCTGCGCGCGGAGGCTCGGATGTTCGCGCAGACCTTCTATGCGCTGCCGCACCCGCGCCTCCAGTTCCTCTACTTCTGCGCCACCTTCATCCGCTACCTCGGCAAGCTCGACGAGACGACGTACACCCTGCCGCTGGGTGACGACGTGTCGCTGCCGGACGTGGATGACTGGGACTCCGCGCTCCAGAGTGGTGGCAGGTGGGAAGACGCGCTGGAGGAAGCTCGCGCGAAGGGCTGGCTCGACGAGGCCCACGACACGAAGGCGCCCGACGCGCTGGACCACATCAACCGCGTCACCCAACACCTGCCCGGAACGGGCAGGGGAAAGCTGCGCCGCGCGCTGGTGGCCCGGCACTACCGACGGCTCGTCGACCAGCACCTGCTGAAGCTCCCCTCCGCGCCCTCGAAGCCGGAGCCGTACCTGCGCACCACGCCCGAGGCGTGGGAGTACGGCGATGACCCCTCCGCCATCGACTGGACCTTGACGGTGCTCACCCAGGGGCACCTCGCCGCGGTGTCGCCGCTGCGTCGCGAGCTGGAGGCCGACGTGCCTCCCGCGTCCGAACTCGGTGTGCCCTCCGTGGAGCTGTACCTGGACACCAGCGGCTCCATGCCGAACCCGGATGCACAGCTCAACACGATGACGCTGGCCGCGCAGGTGCTGTCCGCCTCCGCGCTGCGCAAGCAGGCGAAGGTGCGCGGCATCATCTACTCGCACACCGACCCCAAGCTCTCCCCGTGGATGTACGACGAGGAGACGGCGCGCGAGTTCCTGCTGCACTACATCGGTGGGGGGACGATGTTCCCCTTCGACGTGCTGGGCACGCTGTCCAAGGAGCGGCCGGACGCGCTGCGCGTCATCATCTCCGACAGCGACTTCCTGTCGAACGTGGCGACGGACGAGCACATGAAGATGTTGGTGGAGGCGACGCGGCGCTCTCGCCTGCTCGTCGCGCTCCTCGCGCTGCCGGACGAGCACCGGGCGAGGCAGGCGCTGGCGCCCGCGCTGAAGGAGCGCAACTTCCGCCTGGTGGTGGTGAAATGGCTGTCGGACTTCGGCCCCGCCGCCGCGGCCTTGTCCCAGGCTTTGCTGGAGAAGTGATGGCCTTTGACGTCAAGAACATCCAGAAGCAGCTCACCGACGTGCCTCTCGTTTCGCCGTATCCGCACGAGCTCGCGGTGGCCATCATCTGCGACACCTTCCGCCTCGCGGGCGTGCGTCCTCCGTCGCGCGCGGACTGGGAGGACATGGAGCGCAGAGCGAAGACGCCAGCGCTCTGGCGGGAGCAGGTGGTGATGCTCGCGTACGTGCTGACGTCGTCCTCGCTGGGTGCGGACACGGCGGCGATGCTGAGGAAGAACGCGGATGCCGCCACCGTGATGCGGGGGTTCTTCGTGTGGGTGGAGCCCCTGACGGCGGAGATGGTGCGCTCCAACGCCTTCCGTCAGGAGGAGTTCCTGCGCAAGTGGGTGCACGCGGTGGACGGGCAGGTGAAGGACGAGTCATCCCGTGACACCTCCGCGCGGCTGAAGCAGCTCGACTACCGCGCCGCGCTGCAGGAGATGGAGCGGGCGGAGCAGGCCCGCCGCCAGGAAGCGGACAAGCGCGCCAAGGACCTCGCGGATGCGGCCCAGCGCGCCGCCGACGCTCGAGGATGGCGCGAGTGACGTTGGGGCTCCCCTCGGATGCACGCGTGGCTCCCCGCGCGAACATCCGCCGGGACACCGCCACCCAGCGTCCCCATGTCCCGTGGGCGGAGTCCATCGCCCGGGACCTGTCGCGCTTCGCCGTCCTCCCCGACGAGGCAGCGGCCCGCGCGGAGCTGGAGTCGCGACTGGAAGGGCTGCGCGCTGGCCTGCTGGCTTCTCCCTATTACACGCGGCGACTGCGGGACGCGGGGCTTCACCCTGGAGACCTCCGAACGCTCGCGGACCTGAGGCACTTCCCCACGCTGGAGCGAGGCACGCTGGCGCGACACTGGGATGAAGTGCCCACGCCGCTGTCTCGCGAGGACGAGAGCGTGGTGGTGAGAAGCTCCGGCTCCACGGGCGAGCCGGTGAAGGTGGTGAGAGACAGGCGCGACTGCCTGCACATGTGGGCAGTGCTGCGGTTCTGGCTGGAGCGCGCGCGGGCCGTGCTGCCGCCGCGTCCCCGTGTGGTGCTGCTGGATGCCCTGCCGGGTGGACTCGAGTACTCGGTGCGGCTGCCCATCCTCCAGGACGGCGCGCTGCACCGCATCTCCGTGCTGCGAGACAATGCACGCGAGCGGCTGAGCCGCGTACGTCCCGCCGTCATCTTCTCGGACCCGGAGGGGCTGCGTTGGCTCTCCGAGCAGCGCGACCTCCCGCCGCCCGCGCTGCTGCTCACCTCCGCGCAGTACCTGCCCCAGGACACCCGGGACGCCCTGGCGCGCTCGGAGCCCGCGCCGCTGCTGAACTACTACGCAACGACGGAGACGGGGCCGCTCGCCTGGGAGTGCCTGGAAGGGCCGGGGCGCTTCCATGTCCTCGCGCCCGACGTGTGGCTGGAGCCAGGACTCAACGAGGTGGTGGTGACGCGGCTGCGTCCCAGCGTGCTGCCGCTCCTGCGCTATCTGCCGGGTGACTCGGGGACGGTGGACAGAGACGAGTGCGCGTGCGGCTTCCAAGGCTGGACGCTGGAGCGCTTCGGCGGTCGCGGTGCGTGCCACTTCACGACGCCCACGGGCCGAACAGTGGATGCATGGGCGCTCGCCTGGGTGTTCAAGCACCACGCCCTGCGCGCCTTCCGGCTGACGCAGATGACACCCGCTTCCTTCGAGTTGGAGCTGGCAGGCGCGGAAGTCTCCGACGTCACTCCCCTGAGTGAGCGACTCGTCGCCGCCCTGCGCAATCTCGGGTGGAGCGGGTCACCGCGGCTGGACGTGCGGCACGTGAGCGCGGAGGACCTGGCCACCGGCACCAAGCCCCTGCCATTCCGAAGCCACGTCCGCGTTCCGTAGGGCCTGCTCCACTCCCGGTGCGTCGGCACAAGCACTGTCATCACGCACGCGGGCCGCAATGCCATATCCGGCGTTTACATGTCTTGAGCGAAACCCCGAGATACAGGCACACCTTAGAGATCCCGCATGGACATACTTCCAGTCGAGAGTCTCAGACACATTCTCTCGCGGTCATGACTCAGCGCGGATGTCAGAGCCCGCTGTTAGGTTGCGTTTCCTCAGGACAGCTCCGTGAGGAATCACTGTCAGGTCAGGCACTCACGTGGCGTCCATGGATTCCTCGCGCATCCTGGCGTGAGGAATGTTGTCCCAATCAGCAAGCTGAAAAGGAACATCGATGAACAAGTCGAGGATTGGCTCTATCCTGGCGGCGCTGGCCGTTGGGCTGACGGGTTGTGGCGGCACCGATGAACAGGCGGTGACCCAGGGCGAGGCGAGCATCAAGATGCCGTCATGGGAGGAGTTCCTTGCGGGCGCCCAGCCCCTCGGGTCCACGGGGGCGTATATCGCCAACGGGGACGAAGTGTTCGAGAGCGTCACGGAGTTGCGCGCGTTCTACGACCAGTATGTCCAGGCGCGACAGGTGGGAACGCAGCGGAGTGAGCTGCTGTCTGTGCTCCACAATGGGCAGCGCTCCGAATGGAGCACCACCCAGAAGCGCCAGCTGACCTACTGCGTGTCCCAATCGAACTTCGGGGATTGGTACGGGGGGGTTGTAACTTCTCTCAATATCGCCGCGCAGAAGTGGGAGGCGGCCGCGGGCGTCAACTTCATCCACCTCTCACAGTTCGACACGAGCTGCACGGAAGATCGGGTGATCAACGGGGACGTCCTCTTCATGGTCCGGAGGTCCTACTTCTATGACTGCGAGGAGTTCCTCGGGTTGTGCGACTTTATCGAGGACCCCGAGCATAAGGGTCCCACTGGTCTCCAAAACCCCAGCATCCTCGCCTTCGGATTCTACCCGCACACAGTTGCCTCTCGTCGGGTCCTGGGCCTCAATGGGTCAAGTCCCGAATCGTGTGTGGTTGGTTCGGGGGGGGGAACGTGGGAGGAAGGCTCCTTGGCGGATTCATTCAGCGGTGTCTGGGTTTGAAGTCAGCAGGGCCATGTCGAGGTAGCGGCGGTCAGCCCAGATGCCAGAGACTTCGAGGGCGACGGCGGTGATGAGGCGCAGTGCGCTGGCGCGGTCCGGGAAGGCGCCCACGGAGCGGATGCGGCGCTTGACTTCGCCATGGAGTCGCTCCAGGCCGTTGGT
>NZ_JABUMS010000011.1:0-338316 GCF_013336705.1 Myxococcus sp. CA051A
CGCAGAGGGCGGCGACCTCCTCCGTGACGGTGTGGTCGCACCGCACGGCGATGCCGTGGCCCCCCAGCGCGGTGACCTGCTCCGCGGTCTCCTCGAGGACCTCCGGGCGCTTCGAGCCAGAGGCGGGACGGCCGCGTACGCCGCGGCCCGTGCAGTACACGGTGGCGCCGGCCTCGCCGAGCCGGGTCGCGATGCCCCTGCCCGCGCCCCGCGTGGCTCCCGCGACCAGGGCGATGCGTCCTTCGAGTGGCTTCTTAGGTGGCGGACGGCCGAAAGACTGTCGTCGTGGACTTCGAGCGGGAGGCCATCGCGCTGGGCCAGCTCTGTGAGGTGGGCGGTGGCTTCGAGGTGGTGGAGCCCGCGTCACTGCGAACCCGAATGATTGCCCTGGCGACAGGGCTTCTCGCGGCGCACCCGCGCACATCGACAGACGCGAATGCAATACCCCGCCCGCGGCCTTCGTAAGGCCTTGCGTCGACCCGGCCCTCTCGCCGGAAGTCATGCTAGCGTGGCCATGCATGGATAAGTCCGCATTCCAGAGATTCATCAGGGTCCTCCCACCATTGATGAGCCTCACCCTGGCCCTCGCGGGAGCGGCCTCGGCGCAGCCGGTCGTCTCACGGGCGACGCGGATTGAGACAGCGCCTGATGCCTTTCGGGAGCGCCTGCGCGACGCGGCACGACTGTACGAGGAACTGGAGTACGAACAGGCATTGCTCGCGCTCGCGGATGCCAAGGCCCTGGCGAGGACCGAGGATGAGCGAGCCGACGCGTTGCTCTACGAAGGCCTGGTGCTGGCGGACCTCGGCCAGCGACAGAAGTCCCTCGTCGCCTTCCGGCAGGGATTGACGCTGCGTCCCCTGGCGTCGCTTCCCGTGAAGGTGTCCCCCAAGGTGCAACGGGACTTCGAGAACGTGCGCCGGGAGGTGTCGCGGGACCTTGCGCGGAATGCGCCCACGAACGCGGGCAGCACCGGTGCCACCGCCATGCCGGAGCCGAAGGTCCCCCACCCGGACAACCTGGAGCGTCCCATCCAGGAAGTCCCCGAGGTCGCGCTGGTTCCAGTCCACCCGGAGGAGGAGGCCGCGGAGTTGCGAATGGCGCCTCCGAGCGGACAGCTGTCCAGGCTCCGTCCCATCTCGATGGTCCTCGCGGGGGCCGGGCTCGCGGCGGGCGGAGTCGGGAGCTACTTCGGACTTCGCTCCCGGGGGAACATCCAGAATGCCCGCGAGGCCACGCAGGTCGACGCACAGCAAGGGCACCTGGACTCGGCCCGGGGACAGGCACTCGCCGCGAATGTCCTGCTCGGCGTCGCGGTCACCTCGGTCGCGGGGGCGGTCATCACCTACTTCACCGGCTCCGAGCCCGAGAACGAGGAGGTGCATCCATGATGCGCCCTGCCCTCTTGTGCCTGCTGTTCGCCACGGCCTGCACCGTGCCAGACATGGATGAGCTGTATCCGGACTGCGACGGCCATCTTGACCTCGAGACCGCTTTCGACGGTCAACCGGCCAATGCGGTGCTCGGCGGTGGCACCGCATGTCGAAGCATCCACCTCACGGTAGCCCTCGTGGAATTCAGCCCTCGCTGCGTGCTCGTCCGTGCCCGGGACGCGGGCAGCGGGAAGGAAGTCTCACAAACCTTCAGGGACGCCCTGATCGGCGCGGGGCCCGGCTTCAATCTTCGAGTCGTCGTCTCTCCACCCAAAGGTTGGGGACCCACCGTGGAAGTGGAGGCAAGAGCCTTCGAGCAGAGCTGCGAGGGAGTCGCGGTGGAGATCAACCTCGCGAGTGTCACGGTGGCCAACAACAGGGGGGTCCCCGCCACGCTCCGCATCGAGGCCCAGGACGCGGATCGGGATGGCTATGTCAGTCGCGTCAACGGCGGAACGGATTGCCAGGATGACCAGAGTGACATCAACCCCGGCGCGGCGGAGCGGTGCAACGCGCAGGACGACAACTGCGACGGAATCAACGATGAGGCGCACTTCAACCTGGGAGGTCAGTGCACGCTCAGCGCGGGGTGCCAGGGTGTCTACCGCTGCGACGTGACGGACCAGCTCCTCTACTGCGACAGTCCCTCCGCGCGGTTGGCCTACCTGGACCAGGACCGAGATGGACATGGGCAGAAGGGAGTCACCCCGACGACCTTCTGTGACGCGGTGCCAGCCGGCTACGTCACCGCCCCCCCGGATGACTGTGATGACACGAACGCCAGCATCTACCCGGGCGCGCTGGAACGCTGCGACGGAGTCGACAACGACTGCGATGCAATCCTCGACGAGGGCTTCCCCGGGCTCGGCTCGACGTGCACGGATTCTGCGACGCAGTGCACGGGACAACTCCAATGCGACACAAGTGGCACCACTCTCGTCTGCGGGGCCACGCAGTCCGTCCCGGCCTGGTACCTGGACGAGGATGGCGACGGCTCTGGCCAGACCTCCGGAGCCATCCGCTCCTGCGTGCACCCCGCTGGCGACTACGTCAGCAACACCGGCGACTGCAACGATGGGAACCCCATCACCCATCCTGGCGCGCCGGAGCTGTGTGACGACCTGGACAACGACTGCGACGGTCAAAAGGAAGGCCCGACCCAGTGCCCGGGAGGACTCACTCCCACCTGGGCCGGGCAGACGGTGGCCTCCACCAGTCAGACATGGCTCTCCGCCTCCTCCTGGACTCGCGGCGGAGTCTGGGTGGCCGGCGACGAGAACTTTCGAGCAAGGCTGACCCCCGGGCAGGTGACGTTCACGGTCCTCTCGGACTTTGGCTGCGGCATGACGGACGCCGCGTGGACCAGCGTCTGGGCGGACCCGACCACCGGTCGCGCGTGGCTCGGCTCCGTCGACGGGAGGAAGGCCCGCCAGGACTCCTCGGCGTCGAATTGCGTCCAGGTCCAGAACGACAACCTGTGGGTCCACGGCATGGTGGGAGTGCGGAACAACAACGTGCTCACGCTCTATGGAGCGACCGACAGCCTGGCCTCGGACGAGGGCGCGGCCTTCACCTGGAACGGCACCGGAACACCGACCTACAACCCCATCAACAACAACTTTCACTATGTCTACGACGTGCATGGAGCGACGGCGGACACCGTCTTCATCGTGGGAGGCCCCGCGACGGACGCGCGTATCTATCGCTACAACCGAAGTTCCGGCGAGTGGGATACCGAGGCCGTCGAGGACGTCGCACCCGACCTCGACACGCTCCGGGGTGTCTGGGTGGCGAACGCCAGGCTGGCCTTCGCGGTGGGAGACACAGGCACCGTCCTGCGGTGGCACCTGGGTCAGTGGACCCGGCTGTCCTTTCCCACCACGCACGACCTGACCTCGGTCATTGCCTTTGGCGCGGGGTCCGCCTATGCGACCTGCAAGAGCGGACACGTCTACCGTTACAATGGGCAGACCTGGCAGCAGGTCCACTCCACGGGAGGCATCCGCCTCAATGACATCACGGGCACCGGCCCTGACGACCTCTGGGTCGTGGGCACCAGTGGCCGCATCCTCCACTGGCCCGCATGGCCTTGAGTGCGCCCCGGGTTGTGAATGAGCCCGGGCGCTCGGCTCGGCCTGGTCAGTAGGAGACAGGCACGAGAACGCCCGCGGCCACCACCGTGAGCACGAACAGGAGCGGCGTGGACACGATGATCCACAGCTTGTGATTCTCCAGCTTGTGCCCGAAGAACAGCCAGAGCAGCCCGGAGGCGGGAATCATCGAGGCGGCGGGGAAGGCCAACAGCTCCAAATCCGGGCCGCCACTGACGCCGCGACTTTCAAGCTCAATCGCGCGGATGAAGAACACGAGCAGCAAAGCCCCGCTGCCGCCAACCAGCCCGTAAAGCCATTTCTCTGCAAGGTGCATGGGCGCAAAGCCTACAATTTCATTCCGACAATGCGCATCCGCCCCAGGCCACTTTCCAGGGCCCCCACCCCCGCCGGGTGACATCGCCGGCACAGGCGGGGACACGGGAAGAGCAGTGCGTCAGGCCCCGCCCACCTCACGGTCAAGATGCGTCTAGTCCGCGTGGAAGTTGTACTTGAAGGTGTTGTTCTGCCCCGCCTTCACCACGAACGTCTGCGTCACTTCCTTGCCCAGTTCATGATTGATGAGCTTGATGGTGTTCTTGCCTTCGGGCGCCGCGATGGGGTCTATCGGCGTCTGCCCCAGGTCCTTCCCATTCAGCACCACCTTCGCATAGGGGCGGATGCGGAACTCCAACATGCCCGTGGCCACCACCTTCGCGCGCGGGCGCGGTGGCGGCGCGGCCTTCGCGACAGGTTTCACCTCGGGCAACACGGGTACTGGCGCGGCGGAAGTGCCGCCAGCAGCGGACACGACAGCCGGCGGCGCTTTCTCCACGGGCGTCGCGGTCACCCCCTTCGGTGACGGTACCGGCGCGGTGGGCGGAGGCTCCGCCTTCATCACCGCCACTTGCGGCTCCCGTCCCGCCGCCGGGGCATCCCCGCCCGCGACCCGCTCCTGCGCGGTGGAAGGCTTGGGCGACTCCACCGTCGACGGACGCTTCGCCTCCGGCCTCTTCCCCAAGGGAAGCGGAGGAGGCACCACGACAATGGGTTGCTCGCCCCGAGTGGCCACCACCGCCACGCCACCGAGCACGAGCACCGCTCCACCCACGAGCACGGCGAGGAGTCCCGTCGAGGCCTTGCTCGCCTTGGGGGCACGCACCTGCGCGCCCGTGGAGATGGCGTCCTCGTCCGCCCCGCCACCATTCGTCGGGACGCGCTCCTCCGCATCCCGCTCGGACTCCCCCGACGGCCCCGCGGGCGCTGTCACCGCGGCGATGCCCGAAGCGTTCCATCCCTCCCCCGCGTTTCGAGCCTCGGAAGCCACCCCACCCTGCGCCGGCAGCATCGGACGGGAGGCCGGCTTGCGTCGCGCCCCCGCCGCCTTCGCCGCACGCTCCGGAGCGTCCGAGCCCTTGCCTCCCTCATTCGAGACGGGCTGCGGACGTCCCTCCGCAATCATCCCCCGCACCGACAGCGGCATGGGCGTCGTGGGCGACGTCGAGTCCACGGGCGGAGGCGGAGGCCCCTTCGCCTCTGGAGGCGCCGCCATGGACTTCGGCGTGCTCCCGGGCTTCGCGGGCGTCGCACCTCCCATCGCCGCGGGCGAGGCCACCACCGGCCCCGACATACCCTCCGCCACCAGCTTCGCCACGAACTGCGCGAGCTGGTACGCCCCCACGGACTCACCCGACGACAGCAGGTAGCGCTCCAGGTCCGCCTGGAGCGCGCGGCAGTCCGCGTAGCGGGTGTCCCGCTCCTTCGCGAGCGCCAGGTCCAGAATCTTCTGCAGCGCCACCGGCACATCCGGCCGGCGCTCCACCACGGGGATGAACGGCTCGAACAGGATGGCCTGCATCGTGCTCGCCTCGGTCGTCGCGTCGAAGGGACGCTTGCCCGTCAGGAGCTCGTACAGCACCACGCCCAGCGCGTACACGTCCACCCGCCGGTCCAGCGGCTTCGTCCGGAGCTGCTCCGGTGGCATGTACGCCACCTTCCCCTTCACCACGCCCGTCTGCGTGCGGTGCCCCTGCCCCGCCACCTTCGCCACGCCGAAGTCCACCACCTTCACCGCGCCCTGCCGCGACACCAGGATGTTGTCCGGACTCACGTCGCGGTGGATGAGCCCCAGGGGCTCTCCAGTCGCCGGATCACAGAAGTCATGCGCGAAGGCCAGGCCCTCCGCCGCGAGCGACACCAGCTTCGCGCACATCATCGGAGGCAGCGGCTGCTCCGCCGCGCGCTTCACCAGCCGCCGCAGCGTGGGCCCGTCGATGAACTCCATCGCCAGGAAGTAGCTGCCGTCCGCCTCGCCGAAGTCGAAAATCTGGACGATGTTCGGGTGCTCCAGCTGCGCGGCCAGCCGCGCCTCCCCCAGGAACATCTCCACGAACGCCGGGTCCTCCGCCAGGTGCGGGAGGATCCGCTTCAGGACGAGCGTCTTCTCGAAGCCCATGGGGCCCGCGGCCTTGGCGAGGAAGACCTCCGCCATGCCCCCCGAGGCAAGCTTCCGGACGAGTTGATACTTCCCGACTTGCATTTGATGAAGGGTTCTCCCAGGTTTCCCTGGAAAAGTGAAATGCCTGCCCGAGTGTTCTGCCCAGGACCGTGCAACCAGGCATCATCAAGTTTGACCGTGACGCGACGCCGTCCGTAGGATCCGCGCACGCATGCCCCCGAAGGTCATCGGTCCCTACCGCGTCCTGGAGACGCTCGGCAGCGGCGGGGCCGGCACCGTGTACCGGGCCCTGGACCGCCGCAGCAACGACGAAGTCGCGCTCAAGCTGCTGTCGGCCGGCCCCGCGCTGGACGAACGGGCGGCGCGACGACTCGCGCGCGAATTCGAGACGCTGGCGGACCTGTCCCATCCCAACGTGGTGAAGGTCTTCGAGGCGGGGGTCCATCAGGGCTGGCCCTACCTGGCCATGGAGCTGATTGAAGGGCTCACGCTGCGCCACTACCTGGACATCCGAGGGGACGACCTGCTGTCGCCCATCAGCGGCACCACGCCGCGCGGCCTGTTGACGGTGCGCCGCACCGCGGACGAGGACTTCGGCCCTGGCAGCGACAGCATCTCCAACGCGGACGCGGCGGGTGACGCCCGCCCCGCGGCGGAGGGGCTGTTCAGCATGGACGCCTTCAACGAGGAGCCTCCCAGTGAGGACCTGGACGCCTACGGCGCGGCGGAAGGCGAGGACGAACTGGGCTCGGGCTCCGGCTCGGGTTCGGACGACTCGATGGAGGGCTTCGACATGCCTCCGCCCGCGGCTCGCAAGCCGGTGGACGACGGCCGGGCGCCGCGCGAGGAGGACCTCAACCGTCCCGAGCGCATGGGGCGGCTGAAGGACACCATGCTCCAGCTCTGCGAGGCGCTGGCCTACATCCACGGGCATGGGCTGGTGCACCGGGACTTGAAGCCGTCCAACGTCATGGTGGACGAGGACCGGCAGGTGCGGCTGATGGACTTCGGGCTGGCCAAGTTCCTCGCGGACGACGTGGCGATTACGGAGGCGGGCAAGCTGGTGGGCACGTACCGCTACATGGCGCCCGAGCAGATTCTCGGGGAGCCGTTGGATGGGCGCTCGGACCTGTACAGTCTGGGCGTCATCCTCTATGAGCTGCTCAGCGGGCGGCCTCCCTTCGATGCGAAGACGCCGCACGAGCTGTGGCGGCAGGTGCTGGAGACGGAGCCTCCGCCGGTGCTGGCGCTGAACCTTCATGGGGACCCGCAGTTCGCACGCGTGGCCCACCGCCTCATCCGCAAGGAGCCGGACGACCGGTTCCAGACGGCCGAGGAAGTCTACGAGGCTCTTTCCGAGTGAATCCCTCCAAGCTGCACACCTTCACCGTGGACGCCGACAAGGCGGGCCAGCGGGTGGACCTCTTCGTGGGCGAGGCGCTGGGCCTGTCGCGCGCGCGCCTCAAGCGACTCTTCGATGCGGGCGCGGTGAAGGTGAACCACCGGGCGGCGAAGAAGGGCCTCACGCTCACGGCCGGGCAGCAGATCTCCGTGGTGGTGGAGGAGGAGACGCGCGAGGCGGTGCCCGACGAGGAGTTCCCCCTCGTCGTGCTGCACGAGGACGCCGCGCTGGTGTTCGTGGACAAGCCCGCGGGCCGGCCCTCGCATCCGCTCCAGTCGGGAGAGACGGGCACGGTGGCCAACGCGCTGGTGGCGCGCTACCCCGAGTGCGCGCAGGCGTCGGTGGACCCGCGCGAAGGCGGGCTGTGCCACCGGTTGGACGTGGAGACGTCGGGCGTGGTGGTGGCCGCGCGCTCGCGCACCGCGTGGGATGCCGTCCGCGCGGCCTTCGGTGAGCGCGCGGTGGACAAGCGCTACCTCGCGCTGGTGACGGGGCCCCTGGTGGACGAGGGCGACATCGAGCTGCCGCTGCGCCATCACCCGCGTCACCCGGACCGGGTGGAGCCCGCGCCACACGGTGCCGAGGACGCGCGCGAGGCGGTGTCGCGCTTCCGCGTGCTGGCGCGCGTGGGCGAGTACAGCCTGGTGGAGGTGCGCATCCTCACGGGCGTGTTGCATCAGGTGCGCGCGCACATGGCGGGCATTGGCGCGCCCATCGTCGGCGACACGCTCTACGGCGGGCGCGAGGCGCCAGGGCTGGGGCGCTTCTTCCTGCATGCACGGGCGCTCGGGTTGGCGCATCCGGAGACGAAGAAGCCGATGCATGTAACGAGTCCCCTGCCCCCGGAGCTGCGCGCGGAGCTGGAGCGGCTGGGCTTGCCCCTGCCTCGCGGCGAGCGCGAGGACGAGAGTCCGGCGAGCTGAAGGGGCTGCTCACTTCCCCAGGGACTTGAGCATCGCCCGAGCCGCATTGGATGCGCCGCCCGTGGGCACCAGCAGGAGGTACTTCTTGAAGGCCTCCGCCGCCTGGTTGCTGTCTCCCAGGGACTGGTAGGCCATCCCCAGCGACAACCAGGCGCGAGCATCGCCCCCATCCGCGCGAACGACGTGCTGGAGCAGGACCACGCCCTCTCGCAAGGACTTCTCCGACTCGAAGCCGCTCACCAGCAGGAGCCCCAGCTCCTTCCGGGCTTCATGCGAGCCGTCTTTGAGCACGAGGGCTTTGCGATAGCTGACCATCGCGGCCTTGGTACGACCTGCCTGCTCCGCGGACCGCCCTGCCTTCATCAGCGCGGCGAACTCGTCTTCGGGCGACAGCGCCTTGACGCCCGCGGCGGACACGACAGGAGGAGGACGCGGAGCGGATGGCGCGCTCCCTGGCTTCGGAGCATCAACGGGGATGGCGAATGCGACAGTCGGGGACTTGTCCTCGCGAGCGGGTGCGACGGTCGCTGTGCCCGCGTCCCTCTCGGGCAGAGACTTCGGACTTGCGACCTCGGGGGTCTTCTCGGGAGACAACGGGACTGCCGGAACCTGGACCTCCGCCGGCTCGTCGGAAGGCACCGGGGCCCCTGTCGTGGGCGACGATGGGGCCGTGGAAGCCTGCTCCGCTTTCGGGGCGGGGGCCGACACCTCGGGGCTCGACTTCCCGCTCAGCGTCCACGTCACCACACCCAGCGCCGCCGAGAACAGGAGCGCGGCTCCAAGCCCCGCGCCCAGGCCTTGTCGATACGAGGTCCACCGGTGGGTGGAGACCTGCGTCACCACGGGAACCTCGTTCATCGTGGCGACAGTGCGAGTCTCCGCGGCGCGAGCCAGCTCCTCCCGAAAGGGCGTGGGCACCTGGGGCTCGCGTCCCTCTTCACGCAACTCCATGGTGAACAGCGTCTGGACGAGCCACGCCACTGACATGGGTGAGAACCGAGGCGTCGTCGCATAGAGAAACCCGGAGAGCGCTTCGGCGAAGGCGTGCGCGGACTCGAAGCGCTCCTCCTTCTTCACGGCCAGCGCTTTCTGGACGATGGCATCCAGCTCCACGGGCAGCTCCGGGCGCAGCGCCCTCGGTGACGGGAACCGCCCCTCCTGCAACTGGTGCATCACCACGTACTCGGGGCCCTGCAACGGCAGACGCCCGCACAGCATCTGGTAGAGCACCACACCGGCCGCCCACACATCCGTGCGTGCGTCGACGTCCTCGCCTCGCGCCTGCTCCGGCGAGAAGAAGAGGTACTTGCCCTTCACCACACCGGGCTCGGTCTTGAACCCTCGCAGTTCGCGCGCCTTGGCGATGCCGAAGTCGACGATCTTGACCTGCCCCTCGTAGCTGACCAGGACATTCTCCGGAGAGACGTCCCGATGGACGATGCCCAGGGGAACACCCCGGCTGTCCGCGCGCGTGTGCGCGTAATGCAGCCCTCGACAGACCTCCAGCGCGATGAACACAGCCTGGGCCACCGGCACGGCACTCAGGCCATGCTGGAGCGCGCGCTTGATGATGCGATGGAGCGGCGGCCCGTCCACCAGTTCCATCGCCAGGAAGTGCTCGCCCTCCGTCCGTCCGAAGTCGAAGACCTGGGCGATGTTGCCGTGGGACAGCGACGCGGAGATGCGAGCCTCGCTGATGAACATCTGGATGAAGCGCTCATCCTGCGCGTACTCCGGCAGCACCTTCTTGATGAGCACGGGCTTCGTCACGCCCGCCTCCCCCACCAGCCGCGCGCGCCACGCCTCCGCCATGCCGCCCTTGCCAAGCCTTGACACCAACGAATAGCGACCAAAGGGCTTGGAGGAAACAGAATCCATGGGGCGCGCAATGTAGCCCCATGAATCGCATCAGCCCAGATCAAGCCCTTCGCCGCATGTCTGGAGTCACACTTCTTCGGGCGGAAACTCGATGGAGGCCCAAGGACAAGCGGACCGGTGCCACGCCAAGAGCGCACCGGCCCGTGTGGTCATTCAGACCCGCCCCGGGTCAAGGTTCCTCGGGCTCCTCGGGTTGTTCGGTCGCCTCGCAGTCCTCGACGGGAGTGGGGCCGCCCGCGCCAAAAGGAACACGGACGCTCACCCCGCCATCACAGCGCTTCACCCCGGCGTCAGCGATTCCCGCGTCGGCCATTCCGGCGTCGACACTCGCGTCAGCCATTCCCGCGTCACGCACGCCACCATCCCAACCCGCGTCAACTGGGCCTCCGTCGTATCCAGCATCCACGCCCGCGTCCGTGCCGGCATCCACGCCCGCGTCGGGAACCCGGCAGACCTCCGTGCGCTGGTAGAGCGCCTGGCAATGAAAGCCCTCGGGGTCGCCCTCGTACGTCACCTCTGGCAATTCGGGGTCCGTTCCGTACCAGTGGCGGCTGCCGCGCGTGCGGAACTGACACGTCGTGCTGCCGCCGTTCGCACAGGGGCAGTTTTCCGAGACCTGCCACCCCACGAACTCGAGCAGGTCATGGTTGTCCGCGAAGGCATACCGTTGCGGCGCGGAGAGCGTCACCAGGTCCCCTGGCTCCAGGGGGAGGAATGACTCGTGAGGCCCGGGATAGGGCGACTGCGGATGACTGGCGCACGCCATCAACGGGTCTCCGTTGGGCCCCTCCGTGAGCGTGGTGGTGATGCCTTCCAAATCGGTGCGTTCGATGGTGAAGCTGGCGCAGAGCGGCGCGGTGAGGGGTGAGGTGCAGGAGTTCTCTCCGGAGCCTCGCGCCGCGACGATGATGGGAGCGATGCTGACCCCGAGCGCCACCTCCCCCGTCGTGCCATCCACACACTTCTGCGCACCGGGCTTGAAATCCACCGCGCCTGTTCCTTGACGCTTCTTGGTCAGGTCCGTCAGGTCGGTGAAGGTGGTGCAGCCCAGCTTCCACGGCGTGGTGCAGCAGCACTCGAGCGCCTTGATGTGGTTGTCATAGAGCGTGTGGAACTTGGCCTTCGTGGCGGGAAGCACTTCCGGCATCCAGTGGCTCTTCGGCCACACGCCGTTCGCCGCGTTTCGTCCGGGGATGGCGGCCTTGTCGACGGACCTGGGGAACCAGTCCGCGCACGTGTTCTTGGTGCCGATGCGGTGACAGGTGGTGCACTCCTGATTGCCGACATTTCCATCACCGTCCTTCACTTGAGCGGTGGTGACCGACTCCGGCTTGGGCCACCCACGCCCTCCGTTCGTGAGATAGGCCTCCTCGACGAGCTTGTACTTGCCCTTCTTGAATCCCGCGGGCAACCCATCCGCGCTCGCCGCCACCTGGTCGATGTAGGGCGAGTGCATCCAGGGGTCACTGTCATGGCACTTGGAGCAGTGCAGGCTGGAGTTGTCCCGGAGCCTTTCAGGGCTGATGTAGAACGCCGTGGCCGCCGTGGCGGCGGCGCGCTCCGCCGCATCCGCGGAGGCGGGGTCCGCCATCGGATTGGGCACATTCTTGCCATTGAGGTCCGCGCCGCTGCCGCTCAAGGCCTGGAAGTAGCATGTCGCCCCCGACGTCTTGTTGGCGACGACGATGGCGACATCCTGAAAGCTCTCCGACGTGTCCAGCCCCGCCTTGTAGCGGCGGCAGATGACGCGCGCCTCCGTGTTCGGGTTGCTCGTCTTGAGCTTCAGGAGGCGTGCATTGTCGACGCAGTACTTGCCGCCCAGGTCCAGCCACACCGGCTTGTCACAGGTCAGTCCGTCGGGCGTGTTGGTGGTGTGAAGCAGCGTCCCGTCCCGGCAGTTGAACGTGGCGTCCGTCAGTCGCCCCAGCTCCGCGCGACACGATGCGGCGTACTCGGTGATGTTGCTGCCGTCCACCAACCCCTGTCCCTGTCGCGCCATGACGACGCCATCGAGCGGCTCGGGAGGCTCGTCAGCCTCTCCTCCCATGCAGCCCAGGAACAAGGTGGAGACGACGAGCAATACTCCGGCGACGGCAGACTCGGCTGCACGACACGTTCGCATGGGGACTCCCAGGGGTGGGAGTCGAATCCAAACAGAAAGTCGGAGAGCGCCGCGCCCACCGGGCCTCGCATCTCGTGGGAACTGTCATCGAGAGGACCCGCCGCTTCTCTCCGGCCCGGCGCTACTCGCCCATCACCTTCGCGATGACGCGCTTGCGACACGGGCGCATCCCACCCGAGCCGTATCTTGCCCGGGTGGCCCGGACGAAAGATGGCTGGCTCGCCGCCCGTCGTCATCCTCACGCGGACGGCGAGCTGCTTCAGGTCATCGCGAACTGCCTCATCGGGTTCCATGCGGAGGAGGACGACAACGACAGTGGCGTGCTCCTCCCCACGGGCTGAAGAGAGGCGAGCCCCTCAGTAGCAACTCCAGATGAGTTCTTCCGAGCAGGTACAGCCACCCAACTGCCCGTTGTCGTGGTAGCAGTCGACCACGCTAGAGGCCCCCGAGCACAGAAAGCTTTCATACGACGCGCATGGCGGCAGCAGGTGAGCGGGCTTCTCGGACACCGACGCCTCGGCCCCGAGCGCCGGGGGACAAGCCGCGCGACACCACGTGAGGGATTGGGCACACAGCGCCTTGCCCGGGCCGCTTCCGGCGTTCTCCCGCATGCAGGCAAGGTACTCGGACTGACAGGCCTGCTGGCACGTCACGGCCTGCTCCGACACCGTCTGCTCGGAAGGCTCCTGTTCCGCGCCACCACAGCCCACCAGCACGCACAGGGCCCACAGTCCTCCGACAATGAAGCTCGGCTTCATCGACAATCTCCTGGCTTGAGGTCGATACGGCGCGTGAAGCCTACCACTTCAGCCAAAGCATGCGGCATGGACTGTTGGAAGCGCGGGCGGTGGCGGAAGTGACGGCGCGCTACTGGATGAAGAAGCCGCGGGTCTACAACAACGGCGCGTCCTTCACTGCCGTGTTCGACAAGAGCGGCACCTGACCTTGAGGCGGGCGAGGAGCGCTCGGGACGCCGGGAGATGAAGTCCGACGGCCCGCGGAGCAGTGCCTCCGCGGGGCTCGAGTCGCCTCAGTAGGCGTAATAGACAGGCGCCGTGGTGCTGGTGAAGAAGTTGTAATACGTGGCCACGTAGTTGCTGCCACTCCCCGTCTCGCCAGGGAGCGGGCCCGTCTTCGTGCCGTAGACGACCAGCGTGGTGCCAGCGTCCGTCTGGTCCAGGTTGCAGACGGGGACGTTTCCGGCGCCGAAGTTCACCACGATGTTCGTGTCGCGCAGCTTCGTGAGCGTGGCCGCGTCGATGTGATTGACCTTGCACTGGGTGTTGGCACTGCCGCTCGGGGACTGCTTGTACGAGAAGGCCGTGGCCAGGCCCACGCTGGTGCCGAGCACCGCGATGTGTGGAGTGTTGTAGGAGCGGCCCAGCTCCACGCTGGCCGCGGGATACGGACACGTCCCCGAGGCATTGCGCGTCAGGGTGATGGCATGGCGAGGAGGAAGCTCCACGGGAATCACGGCCGAGGAGATGGTGAACGAACAGCCGCCGAAGGAGCTGGTGGTCAGCGCGGCCTGCTGCGCGTCCAGCGTCTCCTGGGGAGCCTCCCCTTCGGGAAGTCCACCACAGGCGACAAGGGACACCGCGGCACACGCAAAGGCAATCTGCTTGAAGACAGTCATGAGGTGAGAGACTCCGATGAGAGGAGGACGAGGACTCTATCGCCGTCCCTCAACGACTCACAGCGCGGACCGCCCTCGCGGAATGCAACGCACCGGCGTCATAATTTGCCAGCATCGACTCTCATCTCCCATGCGCCGAGAACCAACAGGTGTCTCGCTTGACCACTCCCAGAGCGTTCGCAAAGCGCTGGTCGATTGACGCGCCATGCCTGGGTTTGCACCCGCCAGGCGCCTCTCAATCCTTCACCTGACGCCCGAAGTCGCGCCGCGTCGAAGCCTCCATCACATCACGCGTAGACGTGCCTCCGAGCCTCGCCGACCCCGGGGTCCCCCTCACCCGCGATGCCCGGACGACACCGTCCGTGAGCGCCCCTCACCCCCAACTCGCACGGTGGGGCTTGACCCGAGGCCCGTATTCACGGTACTGATCTTGATATTGATACTGATTATCAAAATCAACTGAGCTCGACAGCATCGAGCCGGATACGGAGGGACGAGACGTGGCACGTGATCTGGGACCGAGGGGCAAGATGTGCCGGCGACTGGGGATTCCGCTCTCGCGAATCACCGCGAAGGACCCGGACAAGGACCCGGTGCTGCGGCGTCCCTATCCGCCCGGCCAGCACGGCGCCACGGCGCGCATGGGCAACAGCGACTTCTCCCGGCGGCTGCGGGAGAAGCAGAAGCTGAAGCTGTACTACGGCCTGCTGGAGAAGCAGTGCCGCCGCGCGTTCATGGAAGCGCGTCGCTCGCCGGGCAACACGGGCACGGTGTTGTTGCAGTTGCTGGAGAGCCGCCTGGACGCGCTGGTGTTGCGCGCGGGGCTGGCCACGAGCATCCGACAGGCGCGCCAGTTCGTCCGCCACGGGTACTTCCAGGTGAATGGCGCCGCGACGGACATCCCCAGCTTCCGCGTCAAGCCGGGCAGCGAGATTCGCTACCTCCCTGCCCACCTGAAGCTGCTCATCGTCCGCGAGTCCTTCGAGCGGATGAAGGGGCGCTCCGTGCCGCCGTACGTGCAGGTGCTCGGTGACGGAGAGGGCCTGCGCTTCGTGCGCACCCCGGAGCGGGAGGAGATTCCCGTCGACGTGAACGAGCCATTCATCGTCGAGTACTACGCGCAGCGCAGCTGACGCGGCGGGCACTCGGAATCACCGCGAATGGGTCGGGCTCCAGGGCCTCCCATTCGCGCCCGAGGCCCCCGTTCGACGGACTCCCAGGCGCGTCACACCGAGGCGCCTGGGTGCTCAGGGCAGCAGCGCCGCCTTCAGCTCCGCCACGGAGTGGAACAGGTGCGCGGGAGCATGGCGCGCCAGTGCGTCCGCCAGCGTGTAGCCCCACCCCACCGCGCCGGCGGGGATGCGAGCCTCTCGCGCCGCCTCGATATCGCGAATCTCGTCGCCCACCGACAGGGCCTCGGCCGTCGTCACCCCGGCGCGCTTGAGCATGCGTCGGAACTTCGCGGCCTTTCCGAAGATGGCGGCGCCACAGTCGAAGTGCGTCACCGATTCGACGACGGGGCCCAGCACCGAGCGCACCGACACCTCGCTGTCCGAGCTGATGATGGCCACCGTCACGCCGGCGTGCTTCAGCTCCGCGAGCAGCTCCGGCACGCCCGGGAACAAGGGAGTGGAGGAGGCGGCGGACAGCTTCTGCTTGCGCATGTAGCTGACGATGGCGGGCAGCCGCCACATGGGCACCTTCGTGTGCGCCATGATTTCGCGTCCGGACATGCCTCGCATCGCCTCGAACTCCGTCGGCGTCAGCCGTGAGAAGCCGAAGCGGTCGGCCATGTCGTTGAAGACGGAGCGGAACCACGGCAGGGAGTCCGCCAAGGTGCCGTCGAAGTCGAAGATGACCAGGCGATAGGGAGACATGAGGCGCCGCGGAGTCATACCAGAAACCCCTCACGACGCGCGCCGCAGGCTCCGCACCACGCTGACAACCTGCTCGCGGACGAAGCGGATGGCCTCGTCGTCCTCGGACGCGCTCCGCCAGAGCAACTCCATGGGAGCGCCTCTCAACGTGAAGGGCGGCTTCAACGGACGAAGGAACGGGCGCAGCGCCACCACGTCCCGAGCGACCATCCCCGGCACGGTCGCGACGAGCGTGCTGTTCTCCAGGAGGGCGCCCAGGCCATGGAACGTGGGAATCGACACCCTCACCCGCCGCTGGTGGCCGAGCACATCTTCCACCACGCCGCGCAGGTCTCCGTTGTACGAGACAATGACGTGCTCCTGCGCCAGGTAGCGCTCCAGTGTGAGCGTCTTCCCGAGGCGAAGCCGACGCGCGTCGTGCAGACACGTGAAGTGCTCGGTGAACAGCTCCAGTCGCCGCATGCCCGAAGGCAGCTCATCCGCCACCGTCACCGCCAGGTCCACCGCCGACGCGCTCAGCAACCCTCCCACGGTGCGGAACTGCACCGGAAGCACGACGAGCTTCAGGTGAGGGGCCTCACTCGCGAGCACGTGGAGCAGGCGCGGCAGGAGCCAGGACTCACTCGCGTCGGAGAGGCCAAGGCGCACCGTTCGCTCGCTCGTCCGTGGGTCGAACGCGGCGGGAGCCAGCGCGGCCTCCACCAGGGCCTCCAGGTGTGGCCTCGCGGAGGCCAGCAGTCGCCGCCCCCGCGCGCTCAAAACGAGTCCGCGCCCATCCCGGACGAACAGCGGTGAGCCCACCGCTGACGTCAGGCGCCTCAGCGCCGCGCTCACCGCGGGCTGCGTGAGATAGAGGCGCGCCGCAGCAGCGGTGACACTGCCCAGCTCGGCCACGACGACGAAGACGCGCAGCAGGTTGAGGTCCAGCGACTTCTCATAGATGGCGTTCATGTTCGGGATGCATCCTATTGATTGGATTTCAGGATGGCGATTCGCGAATTCTTGTGGCGTCGGCACGACAAAGGGAGACGCGATGAGCACGCACGAAGCCAGGCAGACGCGGCACACGGTGAAGCCAGGCACCACGGGCCCCGAGGTCTTCCCACTCGGCCTGGGATGCATGGGCATGTCCGGCATGTACGGCGCCACCAACGACGATGAGAGCCTGCGCACCGTGCACGCGGCCATTGAGCGCGGCGTCACGCTGCTCGACACGGGCGATTTCTATGGCATGGGCCACAGCGAGCTGCTCGTGGGACGCGCCATCGCCGGGCGCCGCGAGCGGGTCCAGCTCTCCGTGAAGTTCGGCGCGCTCCGGGGCCCGGATGGGAGCTGGCTCGGCATGGACCTACGCCCCGCCGCCGTGAAGAACTTCGCCACGTATTCGCTGAAGCGCCTGGGCGTCGACGTCATCGACATCTACCGCCCCGCACGGCTGGACCCGAACGTCCCCATCGAGGAGACCATCGGCACGATTTCGGACCTGGTGAAGGCGGGGTACGTCCGCCATATCGGCCTCTCCGAGGTCGGCGCCGAAACCCTCCGCCGCGCGCACCGCGTCCACCCCATCGCCGACCTGCAAATCGAGTACTCCCTCGCGAGCCGGGGTCCCGAGTCGACCATCTTCCCTACCCTCCGGGAGCTCGGCATCAGCGCGACGCTCTACGGCGTCCTCTCCCGAGGCCTGTTGACCGGGAGCAAGCCCACCGGCGCCGGTGACTTCCGCGCCCATCTGCCCCGCTTCAGTGGCGAGCATCGCGAGAAGAACGAGGACGTGGTGGGTTCGCTCCACCGCTTCGCGCACGAGCGGCGGATGTCGCCCGCACAGCTCGCCATCGCCTGGGTGCTCGCACGACAGCCCGGGTTCGTGCCAGTCATCGGGGTGAAGAACGTGGCACAGCTCGACGACGCGCTGGGGGCCTTGAATCGGCCCCTGACGAGCGAAGACGTCGCCGCGCTCGACTCGCTCGGGGCTGTCTCCGGTGGACGCTATGGGCCCGAGCAGATGCGCTTGCTGGACAGCGAGCGCCGGTAGCGCCCAAGCCCAATTGGAGCCCCTGCAACGTCAGACAGAGCCGCTAGAGTGGTTGGTGCGATGCGAGCCATCATCCACGTGGACATGGACGCTTTCTATGCGTCCGTGGAGCAGCGGGACAACCCAGCCCTGAAGGGCAAACCTGTCATCGTTGGCGGGCATGCCCAGCGAGGCGTGGTCGTCGCCGCGTCCTATGAAGTGAGACCCTTCGGTGTGCGCAGCGCCATGCCCATGGCGCGCGCGGTGAAGGCCGCGCCCCATGCCATCATCGTCAAGCCACGCTTCCCCGCGTACGCGGAGGCCAGCGAGCAGGTCTTCTCCATCTTCGAGCGCTACACCCCGCTCATCGAGCCCTTGTCCCTGGATGAAGCCTTCCTGGACGTCACGGCCTCGGTGGGCCTGTTCGGCTCGCCCGCGGATATCGCGCGGCGCATCCGCAAGGACATCGCGGACGAGCTGAAGCTGCCGTCGTCCGCGGGCATCGCCACGGTGAAGTTCGTGGCGAAGATCGCCTCGGACCTGGCCAAGCCCAACGGCCAGCGGGAGGTCCGCGCGGAGGAGACGGTGGCGGTCCTCGCGGGCCTGCCGGTGTCGCGCCTGTGGGGCGTGGGGCCGAAGACGGAGGAGGCCCTCCAGCGCTCGGGGCTGAAGACCATCGGCGACGTGGCGACGAAGGACCCGGAGTGGCTGGAGGCGCGGCTGGGCACCAGCGGTCGGCACCTGTGGGAGCTGTCGCAGGGCATCGACATGCGCGAGGTGGTGCCGGACCGCGCGGCCAAGAGCGTGGGCGCCGAGGACACCTTCGAGGAGGACCTCGCGGGCGTGGAGACCCTCAAGCCCCACGTGCATGCCCAGGCGCTGCGCGTGGCTCGGCGCCTGCGGCGTGCGGGAGTGAAGGGCCGAGTGGTGCAGCTCAAGCTGAAGCTTTCGGACTTCACGCTCCTCACCCGCCGCACCACGCTGCGCGAGGCGACGGACGACGGGCAGACGCTCTATCGCACCGCGCTGGAGCTGCTGGAGCGCTCACATGAGGGCAAGCCCATCCGCCTCACCGGGGTGAGCGTGCAGCTCGACGAGGTGCCGCCCCAGCTCGGACTCTTCCCCGCCGCGCCGCCCCGGACGGCGAAGCTGAACGCGGCGCTGGATAGAATCGCGGAGCGCTTCGGCAGCAAGGCCATCACCACCGCGGACATCGCGGGCAGCGACGCCCCGGGTGGCGACGAGCACCGCTCCGAGCGCCCCGTGGACAAGGACAAACCCAAGCGCTGAGCGCGCTCAGTCCGCGGCGGGAACCATGTCGGGCGGCGGCGGCTGACGCGCGGCCTCGTCCCGGGACATGACCAATACGCCCACCAGCGCCAGTCCTCCACCGACGAGCTGCACCCAGTCGGGCTTCTCTCCCAGGAGCGGCACGGCCCACAGCGTGGACAGCACGGGCTCACCGAGCGAGGCCACCGCCACGAAGGGCGCGGAGAGGTGACGCACGGAGGCGTTGAGCAGCGAGTGGCCAATGAGCTGCGGCACCAGGGCCAGCCCCACCAACACCATCCAGGTGCTTGGCGTGAAGCCCGTCAGCGGCGAGTCGACGAAGCCGTGCGCCACCATCAGCGCCACCGCCGCGACCGAGTAGACGATGCCCACGTACGTGCCCAGCGACATCGACTCGCGCACGCGACGGCCCACGACGAAGTACACGCCCGCCATGACGGCGCCGGCCACCGCGAGCAGGTCGCCCCAGAGCGCCGTCCCCCCGGCCGCGAAGTCCCGCGCGCCGATGAGGACACTGCCCGCGAGACACAGGACAAGCGCCGCGACACCACGAGGGCCCACGCGCTCCCCCAGGGCGAGCCACGCGAACAGCGTCACCCACACCGGCTGCGTGGTGACGAGCGCCACCGAGCTGGCCACGGTGGTGTACTGGAGCGACGCAATCCAGGTCGCGAAGTGCAGCGCCAGCGCCAGGCCGGACAACACCAGCCAGCCCCAGGTCCGCGCGGAGAGGGACGTCAGCTCCGAGCGGCCCCGCACCAGCGCGAGCGCCAGCAGCGGCACCGAGGCGAAGGTGAGGCGCCATGCGGAGATGGCCAGGGACGGCGCCTCCGCGAAGCGGATGAGCGGCGCGGCCCAGGACACGGCCACCACGCCCAGCACCAGTCCCCCGTAGACACGCGTCCGGGGGACCTCCGCGGGGGGCGCCGGGTTCACGCCTCGCCGGCGCCGGAGCCGGATGAAGAACCCGCTGAGGCGGAGCCCTCTCCCCCGGCACGACGACGACGACGACGGCGGCGACGCTTGCGCTGGCCACCGGGCTCGGAGCCCTCGCTGTCGGAGGCCTCGGGGCGAGGAGGCGGCACCTCGCCGGCCTTCCACGCGTCCAGTTGCTCACGGTGCTCTCCGGTCGCCTCCACCGTCATCTCGAACACGGTGAGGGCCTCGCCGAAGAGAGGGTGACGCCGGAAGGCCGCGCTCTTGCGGCGGCGCTCGCCGGACAGCGTGCGCTGCGCGAGCAGCAGCATGCGGCAGCGCTCGGCGATGCGGCGGGGCAGCCGGGCCGACTGGACGAAGCCGGCGAGCAGCTCCTCCACCACCTGCGACACGGAAGGACGACCGCCCTCCTGCGGCTCGGCGGGCGGGCCCGAGTGGCTGATGGGCACCAGCAGCGCCGCCAGGAGGATGGCGTCGTCGAGCGGCTCACCCGCGGCCACCCGGCGGTCCAGCGCCTGCGCGAAGGAGTAGAAGGTCTTCTCGCCTTCCTTGCCGTGCTGCTTGAGGTACGCATTCACCGGCGGCAGCAGGAACTTCATCGCATCCAGCGCGTCCAGCAGCTTCAGGGCCGGTGCTGACACGCCGCCGCGGATGAGCCGGAAGGTCTCCTCCAGCAGACGCGCGGGAGCGCAGCGCGGCAGGTCCTCCACCGCGCCTTCCATGGCCGCGTACGTGCGCGACTCGATGTCCAGGTCCAGCTTCGCGGCGAAACGCACGGCGCGCAGGATTCGCACCGGGTCCTCGCGCATGCGCACTTCCGGGTCGCCGATGGTGCGGATGAACCGCTCGTCCAAGTCACGACGGCCGCGGACGTAGTCGATGACCCGTCCCTCGCTCACGTCGTAGAACAGGCCGTTGATGGTGAAGTCGCGGCGGCGCGCGTCCTGCTGCGCGGTGCCGAAGACGTTGTCGTGGGTGATGAGCAGGTCATCGCCCCCGGCCTCGCCCTCATCCTCCGGAGCGGAAGGCGCCGCGGCCTCCAGCTCCGTCGGATTCGCGCGGAAGGTGGAGACCTCGATGATCTTCCCACCCTTGAAGTAGACGTGCGCCAGCCGGAAGCGACGGCCGATGAGCCGGCAGTTGCGGAAGATGGCGCGCACCTCGCCCGGGTGGGCACTGGTGGCGACGTCGAAGTCCTTGGGCTTCTTGCCGAGCAGCAGATCGCGCACGCAGCCGCCCACCAGGTACGCCTGATGGCCGTGCTGATGCAGCCGCAGAACCACCTTCAGGGCGTCCGGGTCCAGTTCGTCCGGGTCGATTTCCGCCGGCTCTCCCGTGGAACGGACATGAGGGGCGTGCAGCGCGCGCTCGTAGGGGGTCGGCTCGGGCTCCGGCTCGAGCACGGTGGGCACCTGCTCCACCTCGTCCTCGGCGGCCTCGGCGGCGTCCTGCGCCTCGGCGGCGGCGAGCACCTCCGCGGCGGCCAGACCCGTCTCGTCGAAGACGCCGTCGAGCGCGTCGACCTCGTCGTCGTCATCGGACTCGTCGTCGGCGTCGTCCTCGAGCGGGCTCATCTGGCTTCTGGGCTCGGGCGCTTCGTCGGCGGAGACAGCGGAGTGGGAAGAAACTTCGGGGAGGGCCGATTCGGCGGCCACGGACTCGGGGGCACTCGCCTGTTCCGAGGGGGCAGTCGTCAGCTCCAGATTGGAAGACATGGAAACCTCTTGAGCGCCGCGCTCGGAGCCCACTGCCGCCTCGGATGAGGCAACCTCGCGCGCGTCTTATCGGGCGCAGGTGGCAGCGGACCGCCGGCAGGCGGCGTTTCAGTCAAAACTCGCGTCATCACCATGGACACCCCAAACGGGGCGCTTCAGGGGCAGCCGTCTATAGCGCATCCACCCTGGGAGGGAGTAGCGCCCTTTCTGCGGGTCCACCGGACAGGTGGAGCGCTTCCACCCCACCCGTCCCTTTTCCAGCAACAAGGGGCTCGACCGTGCATTCGGGGAGGCGTCGAAGGGCATCCTGTTCCAGGCTCGCTCCAGGCGGTGAAAAAGAGTCCGCCACGAGTATCAACCCCATGGCCGGCAGCCGGCGGCGGGCTCCCGCCCTCCCGGATGACTCTGTTCCGTATCAACACTGGAAGCGCGTGAAACGTTCTGGAACCGGCCCAAGCACCGTGCACCAGCCCGCCTGGGCAGCACCCCGGCGGGCCCGGACGCGTCCCACCCGCCTGGTCGGTCGTCTGGACACCAGGCAGCCACCCTCCCGTTGAGTTCGGGCACCCCTCGCACATGGGGTGCGCGCGCGCCGCGGTTCCTGTCCTGGCGGGCTCAGGGAGACGGCTTGGTGCGGCCCTTGTGGTTTCGCGGAAGCGCGTGGTGGATGAGGGAGACGTAGTCCACCGCCTGCACGGGCGGAGGGGGCGGCGGCGTGCCCAGCGCCGCGAGCCGCTTGCTGAACGCGGAGAGGATGTCCGGCATCGGACGCATCGCGGCGAGCAGCTTGTTGGGCCCCTCCAGCGCCTGGGACAGCGCCACCGCCGCCTGCTGCAGCGGCAGGCCCCGGCGCAGCAGGTCCTGGAAGGAGTTGGAGAGGGTGATGATGTTGTGCCCCGCCGTCTGCACCATCTCCACCGCGATTTTCAGCACCTGCGGCGCGGACAGATGCCCGTCCGCCAACAGCACCAGCGCGGCCTGGAAGTAGTTGAAGATGGGGACGACGCGAGGCCCGTACGCCGTGAAGTGCGCGGGCGGCGTCAGCTTGTCCAGGTGGATGAAGATGCGCCGCACCGGGTCCGCCACCGGAATCTGCTTCCACGCCGCGCGCACGCGCTCCGCGTCGTCCGGATAGACACCGCCCGCCTCCAGCACCTGGGACAACACGCGCTCGTCCACGCGGCCGGCAATCAGGTCCGCGAAGAGCGAGTAGATGAACGCATCCGCCTCCGCGTCGTCACCGAAGAGGACCTCCTCGGCCTCCGCGGGCGCCTTCACCCGGCTCTCCAGAATCGCCGGCAGCTTGTAGCCCACCTGCCCGCGCAGCGCGCGGAAGCGCCCGCGCAAGAGGTTGCCGATGTTGTCCTTGAGGACGAACTCGTCCCAGCGCACGCCGTCCAGCTTGAGCTTCTCCTCCAGCACGGCGCGCATCTGCTTGGGGCTGCCGGAGACGATGCACAGCCGCGAGTCGCCGTTCTCCGACAGCTCGCGGATGAGCGCGCTCGCGCCTGGGATGGCGACCTTCTCGTGCGCCTTCTGGAAGGCCGTGCGCAGCAGGTCCTTGAGCGAATCGAAGTCCGTCTGGAGGTACGTCTTGTCCAGATCCCAGCGGTAGATGCGCCGCGGCGGTCGCGGGTCGATGCGGTCCGGCAGACTCACTTCTGAAGACCTTCCCGGATGGAGCTCCCCAGGTTGTTCGCCACCACCTTGGCGGCCACCTTGCCCGCGTTGGCGATGGCGCGCGCCTTCGAGCGCCCGTGCGCCTTGATGAAGATGCGGTCGAACCCGAGGATGGGCGCACCGCCGTACTGGTTCCAGTCGGTGATGTCCTTGATGCGCTGAATCCCGCTGGACAGCATGGCCAGGCCCGCGCGCCAGCGCAGGCTCTCCTTGTAGGCGTACTGGGCCAGCTCCACGACTGTCTCGTGCACGCCCTCCAGCATCTTCAGGCACACGTTGCCCGTGAAGCCGTCGGTGACGATGACATCCGCGGTGCCCTTGGGAATGTCGATGCCCTCCACGTTGCCGATGAAGTTGATGTCCTTCATCTCCGACAGCCGCGCGTGCGCCTCCACCACCCGGGGCGGGCCCTTCTGCGGCTCGACGCCGTTGGACAACAGCGCCACCTTGGGCCGCTCGTTGCGGGAGATGATGCGCGCGTACTGCGAGCCCATGACGGCGAACGTCACCAGGTCATCGGCCGTGGCCTCCACCGTCGCCCCCACGTCGAGGATGAGGGAGAACGGGTCCTCCTTCGCGCCTCGCACCGAGCGCGTCGGATACACCGTGGCCAGCGCCGCGCGGCGCACGCCGGGGATGAGCTGGAAGTGGCGCGCGCACGCCAGCACGCCCGCGCCCGTGTTGCCCGCGGACACCAGCGCCTGGGCCTCGCCCTCCGCGACGAGCCGCGCGGCCACCGCCACCGACGCGTTGGGCTTGCGCGCCAGCGCCTCGCCGGGTTTCTCGTCCATGCCCACGAAGTCCGCCGCATGCTGGACGGAGATGCGCTCGCCGTTGTGCTTCGTCTCCGCGAGCGCGTTGTCGATGAGCGTCCGGTCCCCCACCAGCAACGCATGGATGTGGGGTGAGTCCAGGGAGAGCTGCGCGGCTCCGCGCACCACCTCCGCTGGCCCATGGTCCGTCCCCATCACGTCGAAGGCAATCGTCACGGGCTGCGGCTGTTTGACCACCATGGCCCCCATCTTACGACCTTTGTCCGGCCCTCGCGCCTGCCATTCTCGCCTGAGTCACGAGGCTGGCCGCTACCAACGCCCCCACCACGAGCATTCCCGCCGCCGTCCCGTACGGCACCCCGGGCCCCAAGCGGGTGAAGAGCCACCCGCCCAGCGCCGGCCCCAGAATCCGCCCCAGGGAGCCCGCGGCCTGGAAGCCCCCCAGCGCCGCACCGAGTCGTTGCGGGGGCGCATGCAGTGATACCAGCGCGGACAGGCAGGGGTTCGTCAAGGCCGAGCCCACCGCCAACAGCCCCATGACGGGAAACAGCCACCCGTACGTGGGCGCCACCGGGAGGAGCGCCAGGCCCAGCGCCGTCACCCCGAAGCCCGCCGTGGCCACCTGGGCCTCTCGCCCCGAGCCCCCGCCCCCCTCCCCTCCCACCAGCCTGCGCACCACCCCACCCTGCACCAGCGCGCTGAGCACGCCCACCACCGCGAAGAGCCAGCCCGCGCGCAGGCTCGCCTCGCGGAGCACCGCCGTGTCCGTCATCACCGGGTGGAGGAACAGCCCTCCCTCCAGCGCCACCGGCCCCACGGAGAGAAAGCGCGTGAGCAGGTAGACGGAGAACGTCCCCTCCATCTGTGAGAACGCGGTCGTGAACAGCAGCATCAGCACCAGGCACCGCGCGACGACGGGCAACCGCAGCGCCTGGACGGCGCCCTTGAGGGTGCGCACATGGCCTTCCGGCCCCCCCTCCACCCGGGACTCCGGGAGGAAGAACCAGGTGCAGACCAGATTGACGGCCACCAGCCCCGCCGCGAACAGGCCAATGGCCAGGTTGCCGCCCCATGCGCCCAGAAAGCCGCCCAGCGCGGGCCCCAGCACGAAGCCCAGGCCGAAGGCCGCGCCGATGACGCCCATGCCCCGCGCGCGCTCCTCCGGGCGGGTGATGTCCGCGACGACGGCCTGCGCGGTGGCGATGTTGCCGCCGGAGATGCCGTCGATGACGCGCGCCAGGAAGAGCAGCGGCAGCGAGTGCGCCAGGGCGAACAGCACGTAGCCCAACAGCGAGCCCACCTGACTGAGCAGCAACACCGGCCGGCGGCCGTACCTGTCACTCAGCCGGCCGAGCACGGGGGCCGCCACCAGCTGCATCAGCGAATAGACGGAGATGAGCAGCCCCACCGTGAAGGGCGACGCTCCGAACTTCACTCCGTACACGCCCAGCTGCGGAATCAGGATGCCGAACCCGATGAGGTCCAGCGACACGATTCCGAAGACGACGCGCAGTGACGCCGTCCGGCTCACCCGTAGCTCCCTTGCTGGAAATGAAAAACCGCCGGAGCGCGGAAGATAGCGCTCCGGCGGTCTGAAAGGCGCGGCAACTCCGCGCCCCGCGACGATTTGACGCTCTCTGCTAGAGCGCCTCGGCGGACTGGACGTTCCGGTTCGCCGTGTCGCGGTCGATGCAGCCCTTGGTCAGGGTGTACTGGTACGTGCCCAGCTCGTCGCGCCAGTACTCACCCTCGTACGGCCAGTAGAGCTGGTCGTCGGAGACGGCCACCGAGAACTTGTACTTCTTGACGATGGACGTACGGCCCCCCGCCTTGAGCTGGTCCTCGAGGAACTCCTTCTCCTTCGTCGTCGTCTCGAACTTGATGCGCAGGCCGTTGGCGAGCAGCTGCTTGAGCGCGACGAGCTCCGTCTCCAGCTTGCCCTTGGCCATGATGCCCGCCTTGGAGATGAGGCCCGTGCGGTGGACCTTCAGCTCCTCCAGCAGGCTCTTGGAGAGCTCGGAGTACTTGAAGGTGTCACCCCGGCTGGCGAACGCGTCCATCTCCCCTTCCAGCTCGAGGATGGAGTCGTTCGTCTTGCGCAGGTCCTGGTCCGTGAGGGCCAGGCGGAGGATGCGCTCCAGGATGACGTCCGTCTCGTTCTTCTCCAGGCCGTCCTTGTTCTTCTTCTGCACGTCCGCGAGCACCGAGTAGTACTCGCCCGCTTCCATGTTCTTCTTCACCAGGGACTCGAGCTGGTCATGCACCGGCAGGTACGTGCGCTCGAAGTCCTGGAGGATGATGTTGGACTCGCGGTAGCGGCAGTTCTCGTAATAGATGACCGCCTTGAGGATGAGCGCTTCCGGGAAGTACTCCTCGCGGAAGAAGGGCGACGAGAGCGTGATGAGGTTGCCCAGCGCCTGCTCGAACTGACCCACGCGGTAGTTGGCCCAGCTCGCCTCGAAGAGCGACTCCAGCCACTGCGTGTTCCCGCGCTCCACCTTGCCCAGGTAGAACAGCGCGAAGCGGTTCTGCTGCATGCCGTAGTGCGTGCGGGCCAGCTGCATGAACGCCAGCTCGCGCAGCGACTTGTCCAGCTTGACCTGGTCCGCGGACTTGCCGGCCACCGGGCGGGTGAGGCGCACCACTTCCTTCATCGCCTCCACCGAGGCCAGCATCTCCCCGTTGCCACGCTTGGCCGCCGCGTCCTTCTGACGGCTGCCGTTGCGGAACGAGGCCAGACCGTCCAGGTACCGCGCGCGCGGGTAGAACGCGTCCGTCTTGGGAATCAGCAACGTCAGCCGCTGCACTTCCGCGAAGCTCTTGTCCGCGTCCGCGTTCTGGCCCACCTGGTCCAGCGCGCGGCCGCGCACGAAGTGGTAGCGCGCCAGCAGGTAGCGGAACTCGTTGCGGTACTTCTCCGGGAACTCCTGGTTCGCGTGACGGGCAATCTCGTCGAGGATGACCGTCTCGTTCTTCGTCTTGCGGCTGATGAAGAACAGCCACTCCAGGCTCGTCTTGAAGAACTTGGTGGAGGGCCCCAGGGCGAGCAGCTTGGAGAACTCACCGAGCGACGAGTGGTACATGCCCATGCGGTAGAGCGACTTGGCCAGCACGTAGCGCGCCTCCGTGTGCAGGCCCGCGAGCTTCGGGTCCGCGAGGAGCTCGTGGGCCGACATGGCGGCCTTCTCGTACTCGTCGTTCTTGAAGAGGCTGACGGTGATGTCCAGCCGCTGGCGGTCCGCCGTCTTGCCGGACACGTCCACCGCGTCGAAGGACATGGTGGGCGCGGGCGTCTTGGGCGTCTCCTGCGTCAGGTCCAGCCCGAAGCCGCCGCTGTTCGCGGGAGCCGCGGGCGGGGTGGGCGTGGGCGCCGGAGCGGGCGTCGCCTCGGAGGGAGAGGTGGGGCTGGTCACCGCGGCCGGGGTGGCCTCGATGGGACCGGTGGCCTCCGCCGGAGCGTCGTCTTCCACGGGCGCGGGAGGCGTCTTGCCCCGCGAGCCACGCGTCGGCTTCTTCTTCGACTTGGAGGCCTTGGAGGACCGGGTGGTTGAAGCACCCTTCTTCTTCTTCTTGGACTTGGACTGACCACCCAGGTCCAGTCCCTCGAAGTTCTGGGCGAACGAAGGGGCCGTCCACACGAGCGCGAGCCCGAGGACGGCGAGGCGGATGAGCCTGAAGGAGCGCAGCATCATGACCCAGGGTTGGACGACGGGAAGAAGAAGGACACTCCCAGCTCGAACAGCAGCTGGTTGCGCAGATAGTTGTCGGTGCGGCCCTTCTCCACATAGATGAGGTCGCGCACCTCCGTGCGCAGCGTCACCCAGCGGTTGAAGAAGAAGCGCATCCCCACGCCCACGTTGCCGCCGGGGGTGAGGTAGTCCTTGGCCAAGAGGCCCGTGGCGTCATCCAGGTCCGGTCCCCGGTACTGGATGACCGAGCCACCCACGACGCCGTACAGGTCGAAGTGGATGAAGCTTTCGGCCAAGAGCGACAGCTTGCCGTAGATGGGCGCCCACTGGACGTCCGCGCCACCCAGCAGCTTGAGCTGCCCGGGAGCCTGACCATCCAGTTCGCTCTTGGCGGGCGACTTACAGCCGCGCGTGGAGCCATCCGTGCCGTCGGAGAAGGTGCAGATCTGCGCCGAGCCCGCGACCGCGTTCACCGCGTAGCCCGCCCGCAGGCTGATGCCGAGCGTCTCCATGGGGTGATACGTGAGCACGCCACCGAAGATGTACTTGGTGAAGAAGGCGTCGCGCAGCGACAGCGTCGCGGACGGGCTGAACTCGAAGCGCCCCTTCTTCAGGAACACGTGGCCCGACACGGGCCGCACCCGCTCACGCAGGGGGCCGAGCCGGTCCTTGTCCACCTCGGACACGTCGCCGGCCTCCTCCTCCTCGGAGGTGGTCTGCGCGTTCGCCAGCACGGGCATGGCGAGACAGAGGGTCAACAGCCAACGGAAGACGGGCTTCATTCCGCGTCCCTCCCCGTCGAACGGAAGGGCAGGAACAGCGAGATGCCGGCGTTGAGGGTCATGACGTTCTGGATGGCCCCCTTGGCGCTGCCCAGGGGCTGATCCACATAGGAGGTGTTGATGAGCGCCACGTTCACCGCGATGAAGTCCTGGGCCACGAAGCGCATGCCCAGGCCCAGGTCCGCGGCGGGGTTGAGCCCGCGGCCCGGCAAGGACGAGGTCTCCGTCTTCACCACGCCCGCGCCCGCCAGCAGATAGCCGTCGAAGTGCAGGATGGAGTTGAGGAAGGCCACCTTGCCGTACAGCGGGCTCCACTCCACGTCGCCCATGGCGGACCACTCGGGCACCGAGTTGTAGATCTTGCTGTAGAAGGCGCGCTTGGCGGTGCGCACGTCGTCGGACGGCACCACCTGCATCAGCGAGCCACGCGCCGAGATGGCCAGGGTGTCCGCCAGGTAGTAGGCGCCCCGCAGGGAGACACCCACCTTCGAATAGAACGGATCATTGACGGAGACGCTGATGAGCGGCGTCAGCTCGAAGCGTCCCTGCTTCCGGTACACCTTTCGCTGGACGCTCTTCACCCGGTCTTCCTGGGTGATGTCGGTCAGCGGCGGCAAGGCCTCGGGAGGAGGAGCCTCCTCCTCCACGGGTCGGGTGGCGGTCGCTGCGGGCGCGGCCTCCTCCGCCGGCGGCGGCGTGGGTGATTCTTCGGACTTGGGCTGGGTCTCTTCCGTGAGGTCGAGTCCCATGCCCTCCTGGCTCTGCGCAGGTGCCAGGGCGGGCACCAGGCACAGCGCGAGCAGCAACGTGTGGCGATTCAAACCGGGGGCTCCGTGGGGGAGGGGGGGAAAGACTCCACCGGGGGTTCAGCGCGACTCTTCGCTTCGCCATCCTATCGGTCGTATTCCCGAGCAGCAACCGCCCAGCGCATGCCTGTCTACTCTGTATCTCTCCGGTATTCCTGAACAATTCCAGAGTGGACACCGCGGTGTGTGAGCGTTGGCACCCGGAGGTGCTGTGCTACCCTGGGCGCGCTAGTCGTGGGCCCCCCGTGCCCCCTCCCCCTTGTCGAGGTCTCATGAAGATGTCCGTGCGAGCCGCCTTCCTCGTGTCCACCGCGCTGTTGCTCGGGGGATGCAAGGTCAGCAGCGAGATTGGCAAGCCGTGCACCCTGGTCCGGAAGGCGCTGCCCGAGGAGAACTCGCCGACCAAGACCATGCCGGTGCTGGAGAGTGAAGTGGCGGACCGCCAGGACTTCATCTCCTTTGGTTCCGTCGAGTGCGAGGACCTCATCTGTGTGCGGGATCAGGACTACCCCCGCGCGCGCACCGAGGATGGCGCGGTGAACCCGACGGCGCCGGCGATGGGTTACTGCAGCAAGCCGTGCATCGACGGGGCCAGCTCCGACGCGTGCGAGGTGAAGGACACCTCCGACGTGAATCCGGACCTGCCGGGCCGGATGACCTGCCGCTCGCTGCTGCTGGACGAGGACACGCTCGACGCGCTGCGTTCCGCGGATGAGGACTTCTACCGACGGACCTTCGGCGAGAACAACTCGCCCTTCTTCTGCGCCGGGAACATCAGCGCGCAGGGTGGGTGACACTTTCGTGTGCGGGAGGTAGACCTTTTCCCGCGCTTGATTCGTAAAGGCAGGGCCCGCGTCGTCCGCGCAAGGAGCCCTGCCTCATGAATCGAACGGTCCTCTTCCTGTCCCTGGCCGGTGGCCTGGCCCTCACCGCCCTGGTGCTGGGCCTGCCCCAGGTGACCCGCCCGAGGACGGATCCCGTCGTCGAGGTGAAGACGCCGCCTCCGACGCCTCCCCTCCCCGTGCAAGGCACGCCCGGCTCGCTGACGATGACGAGCCGCCTGTCGCATCCGTATGTGCCCGCGGGCAGCTCGGAGGTCTTCGCCACGGTGGACCTGATGGGCGCGGAGGTCCCCGGCTCCAAGCGCCGCCCCGTGAATCTGGCGCTGGTCATCGACCGGTCGGGCTCCATGAGCGGCTACAAGCTGGCGCAGGCGAAGCAGGCCGCGCGGCACCTGGTGGGGCTGCTGCGGGACGAGGACCGGCTGGCCATCGTCCACTACGGCTCGGACGTGAAGAGCCTTCCGTCGGCGCCGGCCACGCCCGCGCAGCGCGAGCGGATGCTCCAGTACGTGGATGGCATCTGGGATGACGGCGGCACCAACATCTCCGCGGGCCTGTCCGCGGGCCGCTACCAGTTGTCCACCGCGCAGGAGGGCTTCGGCGTCAACCGGCTCATCCTCCTGAGCGACGGCCAGCCCACCGAGGGCATCACCGACGACGAGGGCCTGACGCGGCAGGTGCGCGAGCTGCGCGCCACGGGAATCACGGTGAGCGCCATTGGCGTGGGCACCGACTTCAACGAGGACCTGATGCAGGGCTTCGCCGAGTACGGCGCCGGTGCGTACGGCTACCTGGAGGACGCCGGCCAGTTGGCCGCGCTCTTCCAGAAGGACCTCCAGCAGGCCTCCACCACGGTGGCGCGGGACGTGACGCTGACCTTCACGCTGCCCTCGGGCACGGTGCTGGGCGAGGTGCTGGGCTACAACGCGCGGCAGTCCGGCAACCAGGTGATGGTCTCGCTGCCGAACTTCTCCGCCGGCCAGTTGGAGCGCGTCGTCGTGCGCCTGTCGACGACGGGCGACGCGGTGGGCCAGACGGTGCGGGTGACGGACCTGACGCTCAACTACACCGACCTCATCCGCAACGTGGGCGTGGAGAACGGCGCCGCCCTGTCCGCGGTGGTGACGGACCGGCAGGAAGAGGTTGTCGCGAGGCAGGACAAGGACGCCACGGTGTACGCGGTGCGGGCGCGCAGCGCGCAGAACCTCCAGAAGGCCGCCGAGGCCCTGCGCGAGGGCCGCCGCGACGAGGCCAAGGGCTACATCCAGCAGAACCAGGTGATGTTCAAGGAGGCCAGCACCGTGGCGAGTCCAGCGGCGGTGGCCTCGGACCTGGCCGAGCAGCAGGCCACGCTGGACGAGTACGAGAGCGCCGGAAGCGAAGAGGAGGTCCGCTCCGCCACGAAGAAGTCCAAGGTGAAGGCGCTGCGCGGCTTCGGCAAGGTGGGTTCCACCTACTGACCTTCGAGGCCTTGCGCCTCACTCGGGCCCGCCGCCCCACCCCGCTCCCGCACGGTGCTCGACAGCGCCGGGCGGAGGCGGGGTGTTTCATTTCAGGGGACGGCTAGTAGCAGAGGTACGCGTCCATCCAGTTGGCGTGAGGATCCGCGGGCTCCGCGAAGGGCACGGAGATCTTGTTGGCGTAGCGGCCCATCTGAGACCACACGAAGTTCAGGGCGGACGTCGGCGGCACGCAGAGGTAGTTGTCATCCCACCCCGTCTCCCCTGACATGCGGATGCGCGTGCAGCGCATGCCCGAAATCGCCCCGGTCTCGCTCCAGCGCAGGCCCACGTCGCGCTCGGCGCACAGGAAGTTGTCGTTCCACGTGCCCGCCACGTCGGTCGTCTCCGTGATGGCCGTGCACGCCTTGCCCTGGATGGGGCCAGCGGAGGAGAACTGGAACCCCAGCGGCACCTCGCGGTAGCAGAGGTAGTTGTCGTCCCAGGTATGGGGGTCCTCCGTCTCCAGCAACCGGGTGCAGCGCCAGTCCGGGCCCTGGAGCGGTCCCGCTGACGAAAAGGCGAACATCGCTTCCGCCTCCTCGGGCACGCACAGGAAGTTGTCGTGCCACGTGGTCTCCGCCGGCTCCGCGCTCTCGACAATCGGGTTGCAGCGCGCCCCGGCCGGCAAGGTGCCGTCCATGGTCCAGCGCAGGCCGATGTCCTTGTTCGTGCAGAGATGGTTGTCCCCCCACCCTCCCGCGAGGTCGGCCAGCTCGTTCATCAGCGTGCAGGTCATCCCTTCGATGGGGCCCGACGCGCTGAAGCGCATCACCAGCGGCGCCTCCAGGCAGAGGTAGTTGTCACTCCACCCGTGAGGGTCCTGGGGCTCGTTGAAGCTGACGCACTCCTTGCCAAGCAGCGGCCCCGCGCTGGACCAGGTCAGGGTGAGCGGAGATTCGTGAGGGATGCACAGGTAGTTCTCGGCCCACGAACTCCCGGGCTCCGAGCGCTCCGTCACGGGAGTGCAACGCATGAGGGGCAGGGGCAGCTCGTCGGCGTGGACCCAGACGAAGCCGAGGTCCGTCGGCGAGCACAGGTAATTGTCACTCCAGCCATTCGGGTCCTGGGGCTCGTCGATGGCGACGCAGTGCATCCCGTCAATGGGGCCGCTCGCGCTGAAGACAATCTGATGGTGGCTCGTGGGCAGAGAGGATGGCGAGTCCAGCGAAGCCACCACGGCCTGTCCACGCACGGGCGGCGCGGTGTCGTCGCCCCCTGCCTGACAGCCCAGGCCCACCAGGACACAGAGAAGTCCTGGAGCGAACGCTCGATGAACGACGACACGATGGAGGGGGATTTTCATCGGAATAATCTGACATGACTGGATTGAAAGGCGCCAGACGAGCACACAGGGAATGCGTGGCTTGAGTGGGGAGTGAGTCGAAGCGAGCGAGCGCACCCACCGTGCACGCGGGCGCGAAGGGTGACTTCCAGGTTGACCGTCGGAATCGCCCGGCCCTATCTCCGCGTTCCTCCCGCCTTCGGCTGGAGGCACGGAGGCGTGGACCGAATGGCGAGCGGAAACACCCCTTGGGTCGGGGTCATCATGGGCGGCAAGAGTGACCTCGAGTACCTGCAGCCGGGCATCGACGTGCTGAAGGAGCTGGGCATCCCCCACGAGGTGCGGGTGGTCTCCGCGCATCGCACGCCGGACTGGATGATGGAGTACGCGTCCACGGCCGAGTCGCGGGGCCTGTCGCTCATCATCGCCGCCGCCGGTGGCGCCGCCCACCTGCCGGGCATGGTGTCCGCGAAGACGCTGCTGCCCGTCATCGGCGTGCCCATGCCCACCACGCTGCTCAACGGCATCGACGCGCTGCTCTCCATCGTCCAGATGCCCAAGGGCGTGCCCGTGGGGACGCAGGCCATTGGCAAGCCGGGCGCGGCCAACGCCGCCCTGCACGCCGCGGCCATCCTCGCGCTGAAGTACCCGGAGGTGCGCGAGCGGCTGGCCGCCTGGCGCAAGGCGCGCACCGACGAAGTCATGGCCCACCGGGAGCTGTCATGAGCCCTCGCGTGGTGCTCCCCGGCGGGACGATTGGCATCCTCGGCGGGGGGCAGCTCGGGCGGATGATGGCGCTGGCCGCGCGCACGCTCGGCTTCCAGGTGCAGGCGTTGGACCCGGACGCGACGTGCCCCGCGCGCTCCGTCGTCGACCGCTGCCTCACCGCTTCCTTCGCGGACATCGCGGCCGCCGAGGAGCTGGCGAAAGGCTGCGACACCGTGACGCTCGAAATCGAGAAGGTGCCGCTGGCCACGCTGGAGGCAGTGGCCCGCCACACGCCCATGCGTCCGGGCGCGTCCGTGCTGCACGTCATCCAGCACCGAGGCCGACAGAAGGGCTGGCTCGCGAAGGGAGGCTTTCCCGTGGGGCCGTGGCGTGAGGCGCACTCGGCCGACGAGCTGGCCCAGGCCATCCAGGCGCTGGGCGGTCGGTGCTTCGTGAAGTCGAGCGAGGGCGGCTACGACGGGCGCGGTCAGGTGGAAGTCAAGACGCCCGCCGAGGCTCCCGCCGCATGGCGCGAGCTGGGTGAGCGCTCCGTCGTGGTGGAGGCCGCGCTGGACCTCCAGTCGGAGCTGTCCGTGCTGGTGGCGCGCAGTCCGAAGGGCGAGCTGGCGGTGTACCCGCCCGCGTTCAACCACCACGAGGAGCGCATCCTCGCGTGGTCGCTGTTGCCCGGCCCGCTGCCGGCCGGCGTCGCCGAACGAGCCACGGAGCTGGCCCGCGACATCACCGAGGCGCTCCAGGTGGAGGGCCTGCTGGTGCTGGAGCTGTTCCTGCTGCGCGACGGCACCGTGCTGGTGAACGAGCTGGCGCCGCGTCCGCACAACAGCTTCCACTCGACGGAGGTGGCCTGCCTCACCTCGCAGTTCGAGCAGGCGGTGCGCGCGGCGTGCAACCTGCCCCTGGGTTCGGTGGAGGTGGTGCGTCCGGCGGCCATCGTCAACCTGCTCGGGGACTTGTGGCTGCGCGAAGGCGGCCCCCGGTTCGAGGACGCGCTGGCGCTGCCCGGCGTGCGGCTGCACCTGTATGGCAAGCGCGACGCGCGCAAGGGCCGGAAGATGGGGCACCTGTCCGCGGTGGGCACCACGCCCGAGGATGCGCTCGCGAGGGTGAAGGCGGCGGCCGCGGTGCTCGGAGTCTGAGGCCATGAAGACGAACGCCGCGCGGCTGCTCGACTCATTGGGCGTGAAGTACTCGCTGCGCGACTACGAGGTGGACCCGGAGGACCTCTCCGCGGAGTCGGTGGCCACCAAGGTGGGCATGCCACCGGAGCAGGTCTTCAAGACGCTCGTCGCGCGGGGCGACCGCACCGGCGTGCTGATGGCGGTGGTGCCCGGCAACGCGGAGCTGGACCTCAAGGCGCTGGCCCGGCTGAGCGGAGATCGCAAGGTGGACACGGTGCCGCTGAAGGAACTCCAGCCACTCACCGGCTATGTGCGCGGCGGCTGCACGGCCATCGGTGGGAAGAAGGACTATCCCGTCTACGTCGATGAAACGCTGGAGCTGTTCGACGAGGTGGCCGTGTCCGCGGGCGTGCGCGGCACGCAGCTGGTGCTGGCGCCGGCTGACTACCTGCGGGTGACGAAGGCGAAGGTCGGCCCCATCTCCCGCGACAAGGCCTGAGCGGCCTTCACACCATCGACCCCTGCTCCGGCATGAAGAGCACCTTGCCGGACGTCATGTCCGCCGAGGCGATGCGCACCGCATCCCCCGCCGACTCCAGCGGCAGCCGCGCGCGCACCGGCGTCTCCAGCTCACGGCCCACCAGGGACGGCACGCCCATCAGCGCCTTGAGCTGCTCGCGGCCGAAGCCCCGGCGCGCCCACTCCGAGAGCGCGAAGCCGTCCACCGTCTTGCGCCCGAAGATGACGTCGCCCGGGTCGAAGCGGCACTCCTGCTCCGACAGCGCGCCATACACCGTCACGCGACCGCCCTCGGGCAAGGCGCCCAACAGCTGGCCCGTCAGCCGCCCCGCCACCGCGTCGAAGGCGAGTGACACCTTGAGTTGGTGACACATGAGGCGCAGCCGCTCCTGGAACTCCGGCTCGTCGCTGCTCAGCACGTGCTCCGCGCCCAGGCCGCGCAACAGCTCCACCTGCTCCGCGCGCCGCACCACGTGCACCATGGGCACGCCTCGCCGCCGCGCCAGCGCGCCCAGCATCCGCCCCACGCTGCTCGCCGCGCCCGTCTGCGCCAGGGCCACGTGCGCGCCCTCGCGCGCGCGCTCCATCAGCACCCACGCGGTGAAGGGGTTCACGAAGAGGCTGGCGCCCTGCTCGAAGGTGATGTGCGCGCGCAGGGGGATGCACTGCTGCAACGGCACCGCCGCGTACTCCGCCCACAGGCCATCTCCGCCCACGGGCGCGACACACGCGACGCGACGCCCCACGAGCAACTGCCCCGCCAGGCCCCCCGAGGCCACCACCGTGCCACTGCCCTCGAAGCCCGGCACCGTGGGCAGCGCGTTGCGCACCCCGTACTGGCCCCGCACGAACTGGAGGTCCGCCGGGTTGATCGGCGACGCCGCCATGCGCACCAGCACCTGCTTCGCGGAAGGTCGGGGAACGGCGCGGCGCTCCACCTGGAGGGATTCCGGCCGCCCGTCATAGGCCTTGAGGACCAGCGCGCGCATCACCATGGGGACAGGGGGGGCTTTCATCCGGCAGACCTTTTAATTCGCCCGTACGTGAAAGGGGGAGTCCCTTGGGCCTCCTCCAGGTCCGGAGTGTCGATGAACGCCACCATTTTGCAGTTGCACCACCGCGAAGCCTTTGAGCGCACCGTGACGCGCGCCCTCGCCGCGGGGGCCGGCGCGGGCCTGTTGCAGCTCGTCACCGCTCGCATCGGACTGCCCTTGCCACTGGCCTGGCTCGTGCCCGCCACCGTGGTGCTGGCGTGTGCGCAGGGAGACCGCTGGGACCGCATCCTCCTGGGGGGACTGGGTGTGGTGCTGACGGCGGTGCCGTATGCGCTGGGAATGGCGCCCGCCTGGACGGTGGCGTGCAGCGCGGCGGCGGCGGGCTCTCTGCTGGTGCGCGCGCGGCTGAGCGAGAAGGGCGTGGAGGGACAGGTGGCGGAGGCGCGCCCCACCCTCGTGCACCTGGGACTCGGCGCGCTGCTGAGCGCGGGGCTCACGCTGGGCGGCGTGGAGATTGCCCGCGTGTTCTCCGCGCGGCTGGCGGACCTGGCCACGCCCGCGCTGCTCGCGGCGGGAGCAACGGGCGCCATCCTGGGACTCTTCGTGGGGCTGAGTTCGGTGGCCGCGCACCTGGCCCTCACCGCGGACCCCGTGGAGGCCCGCGCCGAGGAGCTGATTCCCCGACTGGCCGGTGACTTCCGGACGCAGTGTGAGCGCGCGCTCGCGCTGTATCGCCAGTGCGGTCAGTCGCTCGCGTTGTTGCCGCGAGAGCCCGCGCGAGAGGAGCTGGCCCGCACGCTGGCGCGCATCACTCGCGACGCGGTGGAGCTGGCCTCCGAGTGGGCCGGCGTGGAAGCGCAGCTCGAGGAGCGCGCCCAGGCGGAGCTGCAGGCCGAGCGCGCGGAGCTGGAACGCAGCGCCAAGGCCAGCACGGATGCGGTGGCGCGTCGACAGTTGGAGTCCGCGGCCGCGTCGCTGGCGGAAGAGGTCGAGCGGCTGGGAGAACTCAAGCTGCGACGCGAGCGAATCCTCGCGAGGCTGCGCGCGGAAGTCGCCCTGCTGGAGCGCGCGCGCGTGGCACTGCTGTCGCTGCGCAGTGGACAGGCCCAGCTCAAGGCCGCGGAGCTGTCATCGCTCGCGCGTCGGTTCCGCGCGCTGTCCTCCGTGCAGTGGGAAGAAGGTCAGAGCCTGGACGCGGTGGCCACCCAGGCGACGCTGGCCCAGGTCCCCGAGCCCGTCCGGACGGAGTCGCCCTCGGCTGTCAACCCGGTCCAACCCGTCGAGGAGGGGCCCTCTGAAGCAGGCGCGGATTCTCGAATTCGCGTCCCATGAGCAGGATTCCCCGGATGTCAGGGCCAATCGAGCCGGGGGGAGGCCGTCGGCTCGTACGCTGAGTAAGAGTTGTGACGGTAGTGCGCAGGCATGAACTGTAGACGTGGGTACCGTCAGGTAACATTTGCCCCGTCATGACCCACCCCCTCGTCCGACAGCCCGGTCCGATTCCTCTCTGGTTGTGGAACGGCTCCGAGCCCGGGGTGACTTCCGCCTTCCAGCCCATCGTCGACTTGCGAGATGGCGAGGTCATCGGACACGAGGTGCTGTCGCGCGGACAGGGAACGCTCGAGTCACCGCACGAGCTGTTCACGCACGCGAGGATGTCGGGCTACACGTGGGAGCTGGAGCGCGCGTGCTGGACGTCCGCGCTGCGCCGCATCTCCACGTTGCCGGAGGACCAGCGGCGCGCGCCCTTCTTCTTCAACGTGAGTCCGGACGTGTTGAGCGACCCGCGCTTCGGGGATGGCTCCACGCTGGCGCTCCTGGAGCGCCACGGGCTGGGGCCTCGACATCTGGTGCTGGAGCTCACCGAGAAGGCGGTCATCGAGGATGGCGCGCTGCTGCAGCGCCTGACGCGTGAGTGCTCGGAGCAGGGCTTCGGGCTCGCGCTGGATGACTTCGGCGCGGGACACTCCGGACTGGTGACGCTGGTGCACTGCGTGCCGCGCTTCATCAAGCTGGACCAGGCCCTGGTGCGGGACATCCACCTGCACGACTACCGGCAGCACCTGGTGAAGTCGCTGGTGGCGTTCTCCTCCAGCGTGGACGCCATCCTCATCGCCGAGGGCGTGGAGACGTGGGAGGAGATGACGGTGCTGCTGCGGCTGGGCATCCGTCACGCGCAGGGATATCTGCTCGCCCGTCCCGCGCCGATTCCCGGACGTCCCACGGAGGCCTTCGAGACGCGACGTCGCGTGGCCATGCGCGCGCTGCTCCTGCGCGAGCGCGCGGATGACAGCACGGTGGGAGGTCTCGTCATTCGCCGGGCCACGGCCGATGCGACGGCGACGTCAGAGGCGGTGACGAACCTCTTCCGCGATGCGCCGCAGGTGGACCACGTGGTGGTGCTGGACGGCGCGCGGCCCCAGACGCTGGTGACACGGCGGAGCCTCGCGGCGGGCGGCGGGCGGCAAGAGCTTCCGCTGGTGGTCGAGGACCAGATGGCGGTGACGGCGCTCGTCGGACTGGCGATGGCGCGCGCGCCGGAGGCCGTCTACGACCCCGTGGTGGTGACGGATGCACAGGGCGAGTTCCTGGGCACCGTCACGATGAAGCAGTTGCTGCTGCGCGCCACCGAGCTCGTGGAGCGCCACACGGCGAAGTAGGCCCGGCTCACTCCCACGCGAGGTGCAGGCGACCGTCCTCGAAGATGAGGCCCGCGTCTTCCAGTCCCGTGGAGCCGTTCTCCACCTGGGGCAGCACGTTCCTCGGAGGCGCCAGCAGCGTGTCGCGGCCCTTCGTGAAGCCCTGCTCGCGCACCAGCACCATGTACGCGCGGCCCAGGGCCACGGCCCGCTCGCGCGACGGCGTCAGCAGCCACGCCAGGTCCTTGTCCCCTCCTCGCGCGGCCCGGCGCACGGACGTCTCATCCACCGTGCCTTTCGGAAAGAAGCGCGTGAGCAACTCCTCGTTCGCGCGGAACTCGTCGCCGCCCTTCACTCGCTCGAAGTACGTGAGCACTTCCGGCTTCGCGTGGCCCGCCTGTGGCACGTCGGGGATGCCGCGCAGGTCTTGATGCCGCCACCCTTCCCTGCCCGGCACCTTGCGCGGGAATCCGAAGGTCTGGTCCACCGTCACGCCCAGGTTGGTGTGACAGCCCATGCAGAACGCGTGCTCCTCCAACGTCTGCACCCGCAGGCGGCCCTTCGCGTCCTCGATGAAGCCCTGGAGGCGCCAGCCGAACTCGTTGATGAGCCCCAGCTCGGGCGTGCCCGGAAACGCGGGCAGCCGGTTGCGCAGCTTCTTCTCCTGCTCCGCCGCATAGAAGGCCATCACCTGGTCTCCCGCGTACTCCTCGTCCTTGCGCGAGTAGCGGACCTCCTTCATGCGCGCCGACAACAACGTGGGCGCATCCGGGTCCACGTACCGCACGGTGTGGAGGAACTCGACGCCGCGCGGATAGAAGTCCCGGCGCACGGCGATTTTCGCGGCGCCTCCCGCGTAGGTCTTCGGCAGGCCGCGCACCTCCTCGACACCGGAGGTCAACACGCCGTCCCCATTCACATCCACGCCCCCCGAGCGCTCGTCCACCGGCTCCACCCGTCGCCGCGCCGCCACCACCTCCAGCAGCCCTGGGTCCACCGTCATCGCCGCTTCGAGGATGGCGAGGTTGAGCCGGTACACGTCTCGCGAGAGCCTTCCGTCGGCGTCGCGCCGGAACACCTCCGGGAGCCGGATGAAGACGTCGTCCGTGTTTCCATTCGTCGGCCAGAACGTGCCGAGAAACGGCTTGTAGCGGATGGCTCGCCAGCCGCTTCCGTCGAGCGCGAAGCCCTCCGCGTCGAAGCCTCGCGAGAGGTTCAGGTCCGGCACCCAGCCCTTGAAGCCACCGGGACGCTGGAGCAACGACTCGCGCAGTGACGCGTAGTTGTCCTCGCGGATGTACTTCAGCACCTCGTCGTCGGAGATGTCCGCGAGCGCGGCGGTACGGTCGACGAAGAGGTTGCTCCACTGGTTCAGCAGGCCCACGTCGCTGAAGGCGTACTCGGCCTGCAGCGACTCGTCGTCCATGACGTTGAAGCCGACGCCCCCGGTGTGGCACGTCCAACAGGGGTTCGAGACACCTCCCGTCTTCGTGTAACACATGGACGGAATGGGGGCCTCACGGTTGGCCACGGTGCTCCCGCTCGCCAGGGCTTGCGCGAGCGGGTCGAAGGGAGGCTCGGGGATGCGCGTGGAACCACGCTGCCTCCACACCCCCGCGGAGGCGAGCAGGCTTCCCAGCGCGAGGCACAGGACGAGGACGCCTCTGGCGCCTCCCTTCGACATGATGGGCATGGGTGTCGTTCTCCTGAACGGGCGCGCGACTACGGCCAGACGCTGTAGCTGTCCTCGCCCGGATGCTGGACGCTGACGAACAGGGTCTTCATGTCCGCGCTGAACGCGGGGCCGGTGGCCTCCGCGTCGCTCGGCATGGACAGCACGCGGAAGGCCTTGCGGAAGTACGCGCTGTCCCGATGCGCCGGGCTCTGGTTCAGGTAGTAGATGCCGTCGGCCACCTTGTTGACGCCGAAGTTGCCGTCGGTGCCGAACCACACCCCGCCGTCACGGTCGATGGCGAGGTTGTCCGGCTTGGCCGCGGAGAACTCCGGCGTGGCGCTCGTCGCCGCCGTCTCGCCCTTCCACACGCGGAAGAAGGTGAACGTCCGCGAGCCGCCCGGTGCCGCCGGGTTGGCCTCGCGCATGCCGAAGATGGAGCCCACCCGGTCCGTCGCCCGGTTGTCCGTGGCGCCGCGCGCCTTCGTCACCCAGGCCCCATCAGGCCCTCGCGTGGCGGTGGCGACACGGCCCTGCTGGTCCAGCGCCGTCGGGTCGCCGTGCTCGGTGAAGGCCACGTACAGCAGCGGCGTGCCGCCGGGGTCCTTCGGGTTCCACTCGAGGTCCTCGGGACGGTTGAGTTCCATGACGCCGACCTTGTTCGCCGCCGTCCACAGCAGCTTGCGCACCTGGTCGTCGTCCGTGAAGCCGCCGATGGCGTTGTAGCTGACGTCGCGCAGCGCGGTGCCCACCGTCATCGTCGGCTGCCCGAGCGCCTCGCCGTTCGGCGCGAGGTCCGCGCTGTCCAGGCTCAGCGCCACCCAGCGCCCCTGTCCAGGCGCCTGCTCGGTGGGGATGACGCCGCCCACCAGCGTGTCCCCGGTGCCGTTGTCCAGGCCGGCGAAGTGCGCGGCGTAGAGCGTGCCCTGGTCGAGCAGCGCGCGAATCTCCGCCTTCGTCATGCCCGCCGTGTACGGACGGCTGGAGACGAACTTGAAGATGCGCCCGCCTCGGCGGTCATCGCCGCCGTAGATGACGATGGGCTGGTCGACGAGCAGTTTCCAGTTCGCGTCGACGACGAAGGCCGCGTTCTCCCAGTGGGCTCGGCCCATGACACCGAGCTTGCGGTGGCCCGCGCCGGGCTTCGACGCGTCCTTGCCGTACCAGAGGTCCGCCGGCTGGCCCGGGTCGATTTCGGTGAGGAAGCCGTAGCCGTCCTTCCGGTGCGACGAGCGCGAGTCGGAGCTGATCATGTCGCCCGACGTGGGGGACGAGAAGTCGGGCGCGAGCGGAGCCCCCGTCACCATGCCCGGCGCGTTGGGAATCCAGTCGTTCTTCCCGGTCCACAGTCCGCCTTCCGGATCGCCGTAGACGCCCTGCACGTTCTCCTCGCCCGTGAAGATGGTGCCCCACGGCGTCTGTCCGCCGGAGCAGTTGGAGTGCGTGCCGGCGACCACGCCCGCGGCCAGGTCGGCGCCGGAGTCGTCACGGTCCACGCCGGACAGCGTCATGCCGACGACTTTCGCCAGCGTCGTGCTGGAGGCGTCGTAGCGCAGGTTGCCCGCGTTGCGGTCCACGGCCCACTCGCCGGTGGCCGGGTCCTGCACCACGCGAATCCAGGTGCCGCCCACCTGCTTCTTCCATTCCTTGTTGTAGGCGATGAGCGCGTCGTCCTGCCACGTGGTGCCATCCGTCACCGAGTTGGACAGAGTCCCGCTGTTGCGCAGGAAGCGCGCGAAGTCCAGGTGCTGGCCGATGGGCGCGGTGCCGACGCGGGGCTTCGTGCCGGAGATGTACTCGTGGTTGATCCACATCCATCCCGCCGAGCCGCTCCCCTTGAACTGGGGCGCGTTGCCCTGGGCGGACCAGCCGTCACCGAAGAACGCGATGTAGTCGACGTTGGCGCCGAAACGAGCGCCCGTCTTGCTGAAGGTGATGGGGTCCATCCACTTGATCACCGTGGAGGAGAACAGGCCCGGCACCGTGCGCACCGAGTCGGTCGACGCGGGAGGCAAGGGGAAGACGAGCGGCGTCGGCAGCGAGCCTGCGACGAACTGGTCCACGCGAGCCTTCACGTACTCCGCGAGGTTCGTCGCGCCGGTGCCCAGGTCTCCACGGAACGTGAGTGCGATGACGGAAGACAGTGGGGTGCCGGCCTCCACACCGGGGGCGCGCGTCACAGCACCGGGGCCAGGCTGTCCCTGGGAACCGGGGCCCGCGGGGCCGGGCCCACCGTTCTCGCCGGGGTCGCCATCGTCACCAGGGGTGCCGGGCTGTCCATCCGAGCCGTCCTGACCATTCGAGCCAGCGGGACCGGCGGGGCCCGTGTCACCTTCGCAAGCGGTGATGGACAGGGTGCTACCCAGAAGCATCGCGCCGGTCGCGAGCCGCAGCAGTCGAGAAGACATGAAGCACTTCCTCCAGGGGTTTCGCGCCCGACACGAGCGTGTCCGGGCGCGAGCGCATCCTGAGGAGGCCATGTGGCAGCGGCTTGTTCAGTGCGTCACTTCTTCATCACGTCACGCGCGCGCAACGTCACGCACGGGCAACGAGCACCGAAGTCACGGGGCGATGCTGATGGTCGACACGCCCTCGAACTCCACCTGCGCGCCCTTGCGCACGCCCTTCTTCTCCGCCCAGCCCGCGGGCACCTCCAGCACGTACTGACTGGGCGCCCCCACCGAACGCGAGTCGAGCGTCTTCGGCACCGCGCGCGACACCACCCCCGCGATGTGCAGGTCCGAGGTGATGAAGATGATGTCCAGGGAGATGAGCGTGTTGCGCATCCAGAAGCCCTGCATCTCCTGCGACGGGAAGAGGAACAACATGCCCTTCCCCTCCGCCAGGTCCGTGCGCCACATCAACCCGCGCTGACGCGAATCCGGCGTGGCGGCGACCTCCACCTCCACCCGATGCACCCCGCCAAAGGCGTCCTTGAGCCGCACGTGCGCACGCGGCAACGGCGGGCTCACATAGTCCTTCGAGGTGACGTCGGTGACAGGCGATCGCACGGGGGCCGGAGGCGTGGAAGGCTGTTGGCCCTGCGCTTCCTGCTGGCAGGCGCCCAGCAGCAGCGGAAGGAGCAGGGGCGCGAGCCAACGAGGCGTCTTCATGGATGCTGGGGATGCAGCGGCTTGTTGAGCAACTTCTCGGTGAGCTCCGGCCCGAGACTGTCGGACATCAGCCGCTCCACCACCGTCTCGAACTCCACCCGCTGCGAATCACTGCTGTAGATGAAGCGGATGCCCATGCCCGGCTCGTCGCCGTCCGCCTTGGACCACACCACCTCGCCCAACAACTCGAAGGGCGCCTCCCGGTGCGGCACCGTCAGCTTGAAGAGGAAGCGCGTGCCGATGGGCAGCGGCTTCTTCGTCTTGATGAACGTGCCACCCTTGCTGATGTTCTTCGTGTAGTCCGCGAAGAACGAGTTGAGCTTCTTGTAGTCGACCTTCAGCTCGATGGGCGCGCGCCCGTGCTGGCGGTGCTCGGGACCTGTCTTCTGTTCGGACATGCGGCTGGGGAGTATAGGTGAGGCCATGGAGCAAGTCCTCACCCGTGCCCGCGCTCTGTCGCGCCGCCCGGCCGTCCTGGCCCCCCTGCTCCTGCTGGCGGGCGGCGGCTCGGCCCTCGTCCTCCTCCCCCTCTTCGGGGTCCCCGGCTTCGAATTGAGCCTCGCCCTGGCCATCGCCGTGGGCCTGCTCGGCGGGGGTCCAGGCGTCGCCGCCGCCTTCCAGGAGCGCCGCATCATTCTGGGCCAGGAACCCAGGCCCCCGGCCGCCGCCGTCCCCCAGAGCCCCGGCGCCGCGGTGGGTCGAGCCCTGGGCGCCGCCCTCGTCCTCAACGTCGGCGCGCTCATCCCCCCCTTCCTCGCCTCCACCGTCTTCGCCTGGCTGCGCACCTCGTGCGACCCCTTCGAGCTGGTGGGTTTCTATCCCATGCTCACCCTCCCCTCGGCCGTGCTGGCCTCGGCGTCGGGAGTCCTCTGCGGCTTCAAGGCCCGGCGGCCCTCCCGGGGGGCGGCACTGCACGTGCTGCTCGTCCTGCTGTCGCTCGTCCCCACCGTGTGGCCCATCGTCGCCGGTCCCCAGGTCTTCGCCTTCAACCACTTCCTGGGACACCTGCCCGGCCCCCTCTACGACGAGGCCCTGGTGATGACGCCCGCGCTGGGCTGGTTCCGCCTGGAGACCCTGCTGTGGGCCTGGGTCCTGGCGGGGCTCGCCGCCGCGATGCTGGACCTCGGCGCCGGCACCCTGCGCCGCGCGAGCGTGCGCCCCTGGAGCCTGGTGGCGCTCGCGCTCCCCATGTCCGCCATCCTCTTCCTGGAGGTGAAGGGCCCCCAGCTGCGCACGCGGATGACGGACGCATACCTCGCGGACACCCTGGGCGGCGTGCGCGACACGGAGCACTTCCGCCTCCACTACCCCCGGGGCAAGTCGCGCGAGGACGTGGACCGCCTCGCCCGTGACATGGAGTTCCGGTGGATGCAGGTGCAGCGCTTCCTCGGAGTGGCCCCCACCGAGCGCATCCGCGTGTGGCTCTATCGCAACGAAGAGGAGAAGCAGCGCCTGGTGGGCGCCGGCCGCACCCAGTACGCCAAGCCCTGGCGGTACGAGCTGCACATCCAGGACAAGCCCTTCCCCCACTCCACCCTGCACCACGAATTGGCGCACGTCATGGCCGCCCCCGCCGGCAGCGGCCCGTTCCGAGTCACCACGCGCCTGGGACTCTGGCCCCTCATGGGCGTCATCGAAGGGTTCGCCGTCGCCGCCGACGGCCCCGCCCAGGGCGACCTCACCCTGCACCAGTGGGCCGCGGGCATGCGCCGCCAGAAGCTGGCCCCGGACATGCGCAAGTTGATGGGGCCGCAGGGCTTCTACCAATCCGCTCCCGCTCGCGCGTACACCGTGGCCGGCTCCTTCCTGCTCTACCTCGCGGAGACCTACGGCGCGGACAAGCTGCGCGCGCTCTACGCCCACGCGGACTTCGACGACGCCTACGGCCGGCCGCTGGACGAGCTGGTCTCCGAGTGGGAACGCCACGTGGACGCCCTGCCCCTCGACGACACGGCCATCGCCCGCGCCTTCGCGCGCTTTCGCGCCGGCAGCCTGTTCAGCCGCGCCTGCGCCCGCGAAGTCGCCCGACTCACCGAGTCCGCGCGCGCCTCGCTGGTGGGAGACCCCGCGGATGCGCTGGAGCGCTACACCCGCGCCGCCTCGCTCCAGCCAGAAGAGCCCTCGTTCCGCCTGGGCGAAGCCGCCGCGCTGTCCGCGCTGGAGCGCTACGACGAGGCCACCACCGTGCTCTCCACGCTCGCCCATCAGGTCAAGGCCCAGGCCGTCACCGCGGCCGAGGTCGCCATGGCCCGCGCGGACGTGGAGGCCCGACGCCAGCAGCCCGAGCAGGCGCGCCGCTACCTGGACGAGGTCCTCTCCCTGGACGCCACGCCCGAGCTGACGCGCACCGCCCAGGTGAAGCTCGCGGCGCTGGACTCCACCGCGCGACGCGAGGCCATCGACGCGTACTTCCAGTCGACGCGCGAGGAGCTGCGCCTGCTGATGCTGACGCGCGCCCTCCAGGCCGTGCCCCAGGACGCGTACCTCAACTACCTTTTGGGCCGCCGACTCCAGCAGGTGGGCTCGCCCGTCCTCGCCGGCGAATACCTCCAACGTGCGCTGGCGGACGGTTCGCTGCCGGAGGCCCTCCGCCGGGAGGCCCTGCGCGTGAAGGTGGAGGCCGCCTACCTCGCCGGGGACTGCGGCGCGGTGCGCCACGAGGTCGGGGTCCTTCCAGACTTCGGAACGGCCTTCAAGGCCACCGCCCAGGAGTGGCGGGAGCGGTGTGATTTCGAGGAGAAGACCTTCCAGGGGCCCCTGGTGCCACGACAGGCTTTCCGCTAGCCGCGCTTTCCGCTAGGCAGGCAGCCCACACAGCGGCGACGAGCCAGCCCATCAGGAGGGAAGCGATGCGGTTCGAGACGAGGCAGCGAATCCAGGGGACGGTGGACGAGGTGGAGCGCGCGCTCCTCGACGAGCGGTACTTCGAGTTCCTCCTCAAGTACCACGGCGTCTTGCTGGAGCTGGCGCCGATTGAAGTGAAGACCGAGGGAGACCTGGTGAAGCGCAAGGTGCGCTACCGCCCCAAGCCGGTCATCGAGAGCATCGGCCCCAAGCGCGTGCCTCCCGAGTGGTTCGCCTTCATCGAGACGTCCACCTACGACAAGCGCCGCAAGGAGCTCACGTTCACCAACACGCCCACGTCGGGCACCATCTCCAAGATGCTGGTGAACACCGGCACCATGCGCTTCCGTGACCTGGGCGCCGGGCAGACGGAGCGGTCGATGGACGGCGAAATCTCCCTCAAGCTGCCCTTCCTGATGAAGCCGCTGGCGCTCATCGGCGAGAAAATCATCCAGGGCGAGGGCCTCAAGATTCTCGACAACGAGATTCCGGTGCTCAATCGGTTCATCTCCGAGGTCATCCGCAAGGGCTGAGGCACGCGGAGTGCAGGTGGGGCCGGGGGAATGGGTTGACTTCTCATCCATTGTCTTCGTAAGGCCCCGCCATGCTCATCCGCTTCCTCGCTCTCTGCGCCCTGACCCTCCTGGCCGCCTGCGCTCCGAAGCGCATCCCCGGCACCGAAATCGACGACACCTCCGACACGCGGGCCATTTTGTCAGTGATGGAGCAGTACCGGTCTGCCATTGAGGCACGCGACGCGAAGGGCATCCAGGCCCTGGTGTCCAAGGACTTCCGCGAGGATGGCGGCACGCCGGGGGACCCCGAGGATGACCTGAACACGGCCAACCTCGTGCCTTACCTGGAGACGCTCTTCCCGCAGCTCCAGTCGCCCAAGGTGGAGCTCGACGTGCGCCGGGTGCAGGCGGGCAAGGACATGGCCACCGCCATCTATTACTGGAAGGTGAGCTGGCGCATGCCCAGCCTCACCCCCCGCCCCCAGAAAGAGGCGGAGTTGGAGCAGATGGTGTTCCGGCTGGAGGATGGCCGCTGGAAGATCCTCTCCGGCATCTGAAGCCGCGTCGACTCCGGGGCGCGTCATGGCGCCCCGGTGGCTCACAAGCCCAGGAGCGTCGCGTAGCCCGAAGGCCCCATGGCCGACAGCGCGCGCGCCCGGGCGAGATAGGTGCGGTAGTCCTTGCGCACCAGCTTTTCCGCCGGCAGCGGGGACAGGTGGTAGTCGCGGATGCGGCTGGCCGTGAAGCGCACCGCCCCGAAGAGCGCGTGGCCGAAGAGGTTGGCCCGCTCCACGGCAGACAGCGGCCGGATGTCCTGGTAGCCGCGCACCAGCGCCTCGCACAGCTCCGGCAGATACCCGCCGCCATCGAAACACCAGGCGTTCAGGGTGATGACCAGATCCAACCCGTACGCCTCGCGGCAGGCCATCTCGAAGTCGAAGAAGGCGCCCACGCTGCCGCCCAGCCACTTCACGTTGTCGGTGAAGAGGTCCGCGTGGATGACGCCGAGCGGCTCCAGGCCCAGGCGTTGTGACTCGGCCGTGTCGAGCAGGCGCTCCAGTTCCCCGGCGATGGTGGCCAGCGTCGCATCCGGGTGACGCGACAGCTCCGCCAGCCACCCGCGCACGACGTCCGGTGAGTACGGGTTGGTGCGCGAGCCGCTGAAGGACTGCGTGTCGCGGTGCAGCTTGCCCAGCTCCGTGCCCAGCCGCTCCAGGTGCTCGGAGGTGAGGTTCGGATGGCGCAGCTCCTCGCCCGGCAGCCAGCGGAAGACGCTGACGCGCCCGCCCTCGAGTTCGACGAACGTCGCTCCGTCGCGCGTGGTGAGCTGCACGGGCGAGGGGAAATGGTGCGCGGCCAGGTGGGCGAGCAGCGCGGACTCGAAGCGCAGGTCATCCGACGAGCGCACCGTCGTGTGGCGAACGAAGTAGCGGCCGGTGTCCGTCTCCAGCCGGTGGTTGGTGTTGATGGAGCCCTGGGGAATGGGCGTCACGCTCCGCACACTCCCCAGTCCGAAAATGTCGGCGACGCGAGTGAAGACCTCGGGGGACAGCGCCGTGTGAACCGCCATTGCTCACTCCTCCCATGCTCGGGGCCCGCTCCATTGACACCTGGGAGGGGCGTACCTAATAGCATCCAACTCCAGCGCGGGGAGACAGGTCCATGGGCACCGAGGTTCAGGGCGACTGGAAGCGGCGCGAGAGCTGGAAGAGCGCGCTGGTGCAGGTGGCCGTGGTGGCCGTGGTGCTCGCGGGCGCCGTCACCTACTTCGTCCACCGGGGCGCGGTGCGAAAGGAGACAGAGGAGCGCATGCGCGCGGCCCGCTCGGCGGCCCTCCGGGGCAACCCCGCGGACCTGACCCGCGCCATGGCGGAGCTGGAGACGCTCTTCCAGGTGGACGCCGAGGCCCGCGACGGCCAGGCCCTGGCCGCCGACATCCAGACAGTGCTGTGGCTGGAGCACCACCAGCCCGGCGCCGATGCCAAGGCGCGCGAGTACCTGTCCCGCGCCGAAGCACTCGACTCCCGCTCCGGCGAGCGCTACAGCGCGCGCGCCCTGCACCTGCTCGCGGAGGGCAAGACGGCCGAGGCGGAGAAGTACCTCGCGGACCTCCAGGCCCAGGGCGCCAACAGCCCGCGACTCACGCTGGCCCTGGCCCTGACGCTCCAGGCGAAGGGAGACCTGCCCGGCGCGCGTCAGGCGTTCGCCCGCGCCGCCGAGGGGGCCTACCGGGACACGCGCTTCACCACCGCGTACGCGGAGGCCCTGCTCGACGAAGGCCAGCACGCCCAGGCGGTGGAGGTCTTCGAGAAGACCACCAGCGTCAACCCGGACCACCTCATGGCGCGGCTGGGCGCGGGGCTCGCGTATGCGTACCAGGGCAAGAAGCTGGAGGAGGCGCAGCGCGCGCTCGCCACGGCCTCCGAGAAAGACGCCGAGCTGACACCCTCGCTGCGCTCCCGCATGGGGGCCCTGAAGGCGGAGCTGGCGCTGACGCGGGGCGCGACGGACGAGGCGCTCCAGGAAGCGGACGCCGCGCTGAAGACGGTGCCGGATGACGTCTACGCCCTCTTCGCCCGGGCCCGGGCCCTGTCGGCGCGGAAGGGCCCGGAGGCGCGCGCCGCCTTCGAGGCCGCGGTGGCGAAGCGGCGCACCGCGCCCCTGCTCTACCTGGATGGCGCGCGCAGCCTCCAGGCGTCCGGCGACAACACCGGAGCGCTGGCGCTGCTGGACGCGTACGAGGGCACCTTCGGCGCCGTCCAGGTGGCCACCGCCGACGGCAAGAAGGTCAGCCTCCTGGAGCAGGACGGCCGCTACTGGCTGGCGCGGGGCGGGCTGCTGGAGGCCGCGGGCCAACAGGACGACGCGCTCACCGCCTACGACAAGGCCATCGCCGCGAAGGGCGTCGGGCTGGCGCGAGCCCAGTACGCCAAGGGCGCGCTGCTGGTGCTCCGCAAGGACTACGAGGGTGCGAAGGCCCTGCTGGCCACCGTGGCTCCGGACACGGGCGCGGGCACGTTGCCGGAGGCGTACACCGCCATGGGCGACCTGCTCTTCGCGCAGAGCGCGTACGCGGCGGGCTGCCAGCACTACTACTTTGGCCTCGTGCGGGCCCGCTCACAGGGGACGTCGCGCGACGAGCTGGCCGCGCGCATCGACTCCGTGAAGAAGGGCCTGGAGTCCGCGGGCCAGGGCCCCATGGCCAAGGCGTGGATGAACGAGACGGGCGCCCTGCTCCAGTGAGGCCGAGCGCCCGCGCGTCTACAGCAACTCCGAGGCCTCCAGCGGACGGTACTTGGCGCGGATGATGCGCCACTCACCGTCGGTCTCCTTCTCGAACGTCCCCTCGATGAGGTAGGCGTTGAGCACGCTGTCCGCCGCCAGGTCCTTCAGGTTCTCCGCCTGGGAGCGACCGAAGATGAAGCGGGCCTGGAAGTCGCCCTGCGTGGGGGAGACTTCGTGCACCTCCAGGTTCGTCGTGAAGATGCGGACCCACTGGCCGCGCAGCACCTGGCCCGTCAGCACGCCCCGGACCTGCCGGTTGTCCCAGCCGCCGTCCGTCTTGAAGCGCTCGGACACGCCCTCCATCACCCCGGAGATGTCCTTCTGCTCCGCGGCGCGCGTCATGGTGATGACCTGCCGGGTGATGGCCTCCGGGACACCTGGCTCCCGACGCGGCCAGAAGTAGAGCACCGCACCGGCCGCCATGAGGGCCAGCGCCACCCCCACCACCTTCGAGCGCGACAACATCACCATTCGCTCCTCACGCCGCCTCGGGCTCGAGCACCAGCTCGTCCGCGTCGATGATTTCCAGGGGCCGCAGCGCCTCGCCAATCTGCTTCAGGCGACGGTCCGACAGCTGCTCCAGGTACGTGCGGATGTGCGGGAAGACTCGCACCAGTTCGTGGAACGCGTTGCGCTCCAGGAAGGCCGCCGCCGTCTTGCGCGTGGCCGCCACGGTGGCCGACGCACGCAGGCCCGTCAGCAGGGAGATTTCCCCCGCCACGTCGCCCTCGCGCAGCACGCCCAGCGTCACGGTGCCGCCCGCCGGGTCCTCCTTCTGCACCACCAGCTCTCCGGCCAGCACCAGGAACAGCCCTGGCGAGTGCTCACCCTCCACCAGCACCTTCTCGTGCCCCTGGAGCGCGCGGAAGGCGAAGCGCTGCAGCATGGCTCCGCGCTCCGACTCCGGCAGCGTCTGGAACATGGGCGAAGTCGCCATCAGGTTTCGCGCCATGCGCTGCTGCGCGAAGTCCGCCAGCACCTGCGGCACGGCCGGGTGATTCTTGGCCACGGCGTTGAGGTGCTCGCGGCGAATCTCGAAGACCTCCGTGTCCGACACCGCGGACACCGTCGCGGTGGGAGGCGCGCCCGTCAACAGGGCAATCTCGCCGAAGATGGAGCCACCGCCGAGGAAGCCCAGTGTCTTCGCCTCGCCGTCCATCTGCCGCGTCACCTCCGCCTTGCCCGCGACGAGCACGTAGAGGTGGTCGGCCGGCTCGCCCTCTCGGCTCACGACTTCCTCCGGCCTCACCCGACGCCACGCCATGCGGCCCACCAGGTCGATGAAGGCCTCCCGGTCCAGCTCCGCGAACAGCGGCAGCGGAGGCCGGCTGTTGGGGTCCGCGGAGCCACCCGGGTCCGGCGCGGCCAGTACTTCAATGGCGCGGTTGGAGAGTTCCTCGCCCACCAGGCCCATCAGGTCCGTCTCCACCTTGCCGTCGTACAGCGTCTCCGGAGGCAGCGGCGGGGGCACCGCGGCTCGGCCCGGCGCGCTGCGCACCGCGCGCGAGTGGACGCGGATGAGCGTGTCCTTCAGGCGTCGCTCGTTGGGGGCCAGCTCCAGGGCCAGCTTGCACGCGGCCATGGCGGACAGCAGGTAGTCGCGGCGCAGGAGTCCCTCAGCGCACGCGTGGTACGACGTGACGGCGCGTTCGCGCTCGCCCAGCTCCGCCAGACACCGGGCCGCCATCATCCGCGAGCGGTGGTCCGCGGGGACGCGACGTACGGCCTCCGCGAACACGGCGAGGGCGCGCTCGAACTGGCGCTCCTCGATGAGGTCCATTCCGAGTTCACGCAGCGACGACTCGCTCATCCCATGTCTCCACGAACCTTCGTTGTTGCAGCAGCGCCGCTCACGGCTGGAGCTCGCTCAGGTACATCTCCGCCTTGCGCTTCGTATCCGAGCCCTCGGGCGCTGTCTCGATGACAATCTTGAACTTCACCGCCGCGGACTGGGGGTCCCTGTCGCGCTCGATATAGGCGCGCATGTAGAGCTCCTCCACCTTCTTCTGCAGGTCGTCCAGGCCGTCACGCGCCCGGCGGTCTCCCGGGTTGAGGCGCAGGGCCTCGCGGAAGTTGAGCCCCGCCGCCGCCAGGTCCCCCTTCTTCAGCGCCGCCTGTCCCGCCGCCAGGGCCGCCGACGCCAGCTGCTCGTCCAGCGTGTTGCCCAGCGAGCCCTGGAAGCCAATCTGCCGGTACAGCTCCGCCGCCCGGCGCAGCGGCTTCGACGCCGACTCCAGCGCGTTGGACGCCAGCTTCTTCTGCGCGTCGTCCAGCGAGCGCTGGAACTGGGGAATGAGCGTCTTCAACTGGCGCGCCCGCTCCTTCACGTCCTTCTCCGCCTTGTACTTCTCCGTGACGCGGTCACACTCGAGCACCGCGCGCTGGTAGTCGCCGCCGTTGAAGCGCCGCTCCACGTCGGTGAAGGCCTCCTCGAGGAAGAGCTTGCGCTCCTCCTTGGCGTTCAGCGCGGCGCGCTCGCGGTTGGCGCGGTCCCTTCGCGCACCGTCCGCGGACTCCTTCGCCAGCTCCGCCTCCAGGTCCTGGAGCTTCTGCGCATAGGCCGGCTTGTTCAGGTCCGGCACGCGGTCCAGCAGCGGACGCGCCGCCTCCGGGTCCCGGGCCGCGAGCGCGTCTTCCATCTGCTGGATGCGGAACGCGGCGTCCTTCTCCTCCAGCTCCGTCTCCAGCTTGCGCCGGATGTCGTCCATCTTGGCCGTGCCCTGCGGCGTGGCCGCGAGCTTCGTGCGCGCCTCCTCGAACTGCTGGGCGACCATCAGCGCGCGCACGGACTCGAAGGACTGCACCACCTCCAGCTGCTTGCTCGCAGCCTTGCCCAGGCCCTCCTCGTCGACGCCCGGCCGCAGCTTCTCCGCCTCTTCCACGAGCCGCACCGCGGTGGCGTAGTCGTCCGCGCGCACCGCCTCGCGCGCCTTCTGCATCAGCAGCTTCGAGCGCTCGATGTTGGGGTCCACCGGCGGCGGAGGCGGCGGCCCGGAGGGGATGAACAACAGGCCCAGCATCAGCAGCACCACCACACCGCCACCCACGGCGATGAGCAGCTTCGTCTTCGAGTTCGGCCCTCCGCCCGTGACGGCGCTCCTGGGGGGCGGACGGGGACGGGGGATGGCGATGGCGCCCTTGCCCTTGTTCTGCGCCTTGTCCTGGAACCCGTCCGGCACCCGGTAGTTGGCGTTGGTCATCTCGTTCAGCCGGGGATCATTCGGATCCACGTCCGAACCACGAGCGGCGCCCGCGGCCTTCCGGGCCTCGTCCTTCTCCTTGGCGGCCTCCTCGCGCTCGCGCTTCTCCTCGGCCTCGCGAGCCTCCGCCTGCGCGCGCATCTCCTTGATCTGCTCCGCCTCGTCCACGAAGCGAAGGCGCGTCTTGCCCATGGCGATTTCATCGCCGTGCTTGAGCAGGCACTCGTCCACGCGCTGATCATTCACCTGGGTGCCGGAGATGCTGCCCAGGTCTCGCATCGCCACGCCGGTCTGGCCGTAGACGAGCTCCAGGTGCCGGCGCGACACCGACTGGTCGTCCAACACGAAGTCGCAGTCCTTGCCGCGCCCCACCACCATCCGCACGCCCTGGAAGCGCTTCTTGCGCCCCCGGTCCGGTCCGGCCAGCACCAGCATCTGCACGGGCGGACCCGCGCGCGTGGACTCGGAGTTGTCGTCGTCGTCGTCGCGGCGCACCGCGTCCTCGCGCGACTCCGGCACGGCGCCCACGCGCGTCTCATCCGTGCGGGAGCGGGGGGGTTGCGCGTCACCGTACAGCTCCGGGTTCGCGGGGCCGTCGGGATAGCCTTCTTCCCCGGAGAGGGGTGCGGCGAAATCCTCGTCGGCGGGTGACGCCTCGCGCGGAGGGCGAGCCCGGGCTGACGGCTTCGCCGATGGAGAGTCCGCCCCCGCGTCACCGCCGGAACGGCCGGCGCCAGCGCGAGGAGAGGATGGAGGACGAGCAGGCATGGGGTGGGGTCCAGGTTCCGAAACGTCGGCCATCTTAAAGCGCCGGCCCCCACGGTGGGAATGCGACAGGCCAGCCCGCGGGGAAAGAAGGGCGGCCATTGTCCGTTGCTCCCGGAGATTTCCCCTCCTATGTAGGTTTCCACACCCCCCACCGCTTCACCGAGGGAGTTCCTGAATGCCCCAAGCGTCCGCGCCGACCCGACGCGCCCCTTCTTCCCAGCTCGCCCCCCTGGCGGCCCGGCGGCCCTCGCCCGTTCCCCTGCTGCCCCAGCCGCTGCTCGAGCGACTGCTGGCGGTGGCCATGGAGCGCGGGGGTGACTTCGCGGAGGTCTACGTGGAGCGCACCCACAGCACCAGCGTGGTGCTGGAGGAGTCGCGCATCAAAAGCGCCCAGACGGGCCTGGTCCAGGGCGTGGGGGTGCGGGTCATCTCCGGAGGAAAGGTGGGGTACGCCTTCTCCGACGACTGGGACGAGCCCGCGCTGCTGCGGGCGGCCTCCACAGCGGCGATGATTGCCCAGGGCCAGGGCTCCGAGCGCGCCTTCCCCGTCTCCCGCGTCGCGGTGCCCAGCCACTACCGGGTCCCCATCCCGCTGTCGGACGTGGAGGTGTCGCTCAAGGCGTCCCTGCTGACGCGCGCGGACCAGGCGGCTCGCGCGTTCGACTCGCGGGTGACGCAGGTCAATGGCGCCTACGCGGACCAGACGCGGCGCCTCGCGGTGGCCAACACGGAGGGGCGCTACACCGAGGACACCCAGGACTTGTGCCGCATCTCCGTGCAGGTGGTGGTGCAGGGCAAGAAGAACGAGCGGCGCACGGGCATGTACGGCGGGGGCGGCCGGGTGCCGTTCACCCACTGGGCCACCTTCCCCCCGGAGGAGGTGGCCCGTGAGGCGGCGCGACAGGCGGTGGCCACGCTGGGCGCGGTGGACTGCGCCGCGGGCCCGCAGACGGTGGTGCTGGCGCCCGGCTGGAGCGGCATCCTCCTGCATGAGGCGGTGGGCCACGGCCTGGAGGCGGACTTCATCCGCAAGGGCACGTCGCTGTTCGCCGGCAAGCTGGGAGAGAAGGTGGCCTCCGAGCTGGTCACCGTCATCGACGACGGCACGGTGGCCAGCGGCCGAGGCTCCATCAACATCGACGACGAGGGGACGCCGGGGGAGCGCAAGGTCCTCATCGAGAACGGCGTGCTCAAGGGCTACCTCTACGACAGCCTCAACGCGAAGCTGATGGGGCAGCGCTCCACGGGCAGCGGGCGGCGCGAGTCCTTCCGGCACCTGCCCATCCCCCGCATGACGAACACGTTCCTCGCGCCGGGAAACCACCACCCCGACGACATCCTGAAGGAAGTGAAGCGCGGGCTGTACTGCGCGACCTTCGGTGGCGGGCAGGTGGACATCAGCAACGGCAACTTCGTCTTCGAGGTGAGCGAGGCGTACCAGATTGAAGACGGCAAGCTGGGCCGCCCGGTGAAGAACGCCATCCTCATCGGCGTGGGGCCGGAGGCGCTGAAGAACGTGTCCCGCGTGGGGTGCGACCCGCAGCCGGACCCGGGCATGGGCGTGTGTGGGAAGAACGGGCAGTCGATGCCGGTGGGCGTGGGCCTGCCCACGCTGCGCATCGACAACGTCACCGTGGGCGGAACCCAGGTCGGTTGAGAGAGAGCGCCAGACACCATGGACTACCAGAAGCTCGCGAAGAAAATCGTCCAGCGCGCCACGAAGAAGGGCGCCCACCAGGCCGAAGCCTTCCTGGAGGTGAGCCGCCAGAGCAACGTGCGCGTGCGCGAAGGACAGATTGAAGACCTCACCCAGTCCACGTCCAAGGGCGTGGGCCTGCGCGTCGTCGTGAAGGGCCGGCTCGGATTCGCCTTCACGTCGGACTTCGAGCCCTCGGGGCTGGAGCTCCTCGTGGACCAGGCGCTGAAGCTGGCCGAGGCCGCCGCGCCCAGCAAGCTCAACGGCCTGCCCGGCGCGAAGGAGCTGGGCCGCTACGGAGACACGGGCGATTTGTATGACCCGGCCGTGGCGAACCTGCCCGGCGACTGGAAGGTGAAGGCCGCGCTGGAGATGGAGAAGGCGGGCCGCGCGGAGGACTCGCGCGTCACGACGTTCAACGCGGTGGGCGCCGGGGACTTCGTGTCCGAGGTGTACGTCGCGTCGTCGGAGGGGATGGCCGGAGGCTACTCGGGCACGTACGTGTACCTGTACGCGCTGCCGGTGGCCGCCGCGGACGGCCAGCTCCAGAAGGGCTACTGGCTGGACTACAAGCGCTTCCTCGCGGACCTGGATTCGCCGGAGTCCATCGGCCGCGAGGCGACGCGGCGCGCGGTGCGGATGCTGGGTGCGAAGCGTGTGAAGACGCAGCAGGTGCCCGTGCTCTTCGACCCGCTCGTCACCGCGTCCTTCATGTCCGGCGTGGCCAGGGCGGCCAGCGGCAACGCCGTGCACCAGCAGGCCAGCATGCTGGCGTCGCTCCAGGGCAAGCGGCTCGCGAGCGAGCACGTCACGCTGGTGGACAACGGGCTCCTGTCGCGAGGCCTGGCCACCGCGCCCTTCGACGGCGAGGGCGTGCCCACCCGGCGCACCCCCATCATCGACCGGGGCGTGATGTCGAACTTCCTCTATGACGCCTTCACCGCGCGCAAGGCGAAGGCGCGGCCCACGGGCAACGCCAAGCGCGGCTACAACGCGCTGCCCACCATCGGCACCAGCAACCTGTACCTGGAACCGGGCACCACGCCACCCGAGCAGCTCATCCGCGAGGTGGACCGGGGCTTCTACGTCACGTCGCTGCTCGGCCATGGGGCAAACCCCGTGACGGGAGAGCTGTCCGCGGGTGCCAACGGCCTGTGGATTGAGAATGGCGAGCTGACGCACGCGGTGCAGGAAGTCACGGTGGCCGGCAACGTCCTGAAGATGCTCCAGGACATGGACGGCGTCGGCAACGATTTGCAGTTCCGAGGCGGCACGGTGGGCGCGCCCACTGTCCGCTTCCGGCAGCTCACCCTCTCGGGAGAGTAGCCCTACCTCCCGCGTCCCCCTAGCGTGGGCGACGCGGGAGGCCCCCTCCCCCACGTGTTGGGGGAGGCGAATGTCAGGGCCTCCGGCTACACCTTTCGTCCGCAGCGCAGGAGGGCGCACCCATGGCAGCGAAGTCCGCACGAAAAAAGACGGCCGCCGCCGCGAAGGCGAAGCCGGCCACCACCCCTCGCAAGCCCCGCCGCAAGAAGGCGGACCCCAAGTCCCGGGGCCTGACGCCCGCGGACGTGGCCAGCGACTCGGTGGAGTACCCCATCGACATCCTCGAGGCCGTGCGCACCGACGGCGGAGAGGTGCTCGGCGTCTACCGCGAGCCGTTGGGCGGCCACCCGGTGGTGCTCGCGGTGCTGCCCATCGACAAGGTGGAGCCCACGCCCTACCAGCGGGACTTGTCCGAGCCCCACGTGAAGCGGCTCGCCAGCGCCATGGAGCGGTTGGACCGCTTCCTGGACCCCGTCATCGCCGTGCGCAAGGACGGCAAGTACTGGACGCCCAACGGCAACCACCGCCTGCACGCGAGCAAGCTTCTGGGCGCCAAGTCCATCATCGCGCTGCTGCTCCCCGACGAGGACGTGGCCTACCAAATCCTCGCCCTCAACACGGAGAAGGCCCACAACCTCAAGGAGCGCTCGCTGGAGGTGGTCCGCATGTACCGGGGCCTCGTCGGCGCGGGCCGCGAGGGCAAGGAGACCGCCTTCGCGCACCTGTTCGAGGAGCCTTCCTTCGTCACGCTCGGCGCGGCCTACGAGAAGCGCCCCCGCTTCTCCGCGGGCGCCTACCACCCGTTCGTCAAGGTGGTGGAGGACTTCCTCGACAAGCCGCTCGGGGCCGCGCTCGCCCTGCGCGAGGCCCGGGCGGACCGGCTCCTGGAGCTGGACGACGCCGTGGTGGCCGTCGTCAACGGCCTCAAGGAGCGGGGCCTGCAGAGCCCCTACCTCAAGAACTTCGTCGTCGCGCGCATCAACTTCCTGCGCTTCCGCAAGAACGGCGGCAAGCCCGACTTCGACGAAACGCTGGACCGAATGCTGGCCAGCGCGCTCAAGTTCAACCTGGAGTCCGTCAAGCGCGAGGACATCGGCCGGATGGGCGGTGGCCCTGTCGAGTCGGACGACGAGCACGCGTAGGGAACGGGGATTGCAAGAAGCGGCGCCCATCATGACCACCTCCACCGTTCTCGTCGTCGACGACGACCGCGCCAACCTCGACTCCGTGACGCGCATCTTCCAGCGGGAGAACATGGCCACGCTGTCCGCCGCCAACGGGACGGAGGCGCTGGAGATGCTGCGCCGTCCGGAAGTCACGGTGATGGTGACGGATTTGATGATGCCCGGCATGGACGGGCAGGAGCTGCTCCGCGCGGCGCGCACCATCCGCCCCGACGTGGAGGTGGTGCTGATGACCGCCTACGGCACGGTGGAGACGGCCGTGGCGGCGATGAAGGACGGCGCCTACGACTTCATCACCAAGCCCCTCAAGCGCCACGCGCTGGTGAAGGCGGTGCAGAAGGCGCTGGAGAAGCGGGCCCTCGTCTCGGAGAACCAGACGCTCAAGGCGAAGCTGGCGGAGATGAGCGCCGCGGGCGGGCGCACCATGGTGGGCCAGTCCCCCGCCTTCCGCGCCATGCTGGACACCATCCGCCAGGCGGCGCCCTCCACCGCCACGGTGCTGCTGCTGGGCGAGTCAGGCACGGGCAAGGAGCTGGCCGCGCGCTCGGTGCACGAGTACTCCAGCCGGGCCAAGGGCGCCTTCGTCGCCGTCAACTGCGGCGCGCTGCCGGAGAACATCCTGGAGGCGGAGCTGTTCGGCGTGGAGCGCGGCGCCTTCACCGGCGCGGTGGCCAGACGCGAGGGCCGCTTCGAGCGCGCCCATGGTGGCACCCTCTTCCTGGACGAAGTCGGTGAGATGCCGCTGCCCGCCCAGGTGAAGCTCCTGCGCGCGCTGGCCGAGGGCGAAATCGAGCGGCTGGGCGGCACGCAGATCGTGAAGGTGGACGTGCGGTTGGTGGCCGCCACCAACAAGGACCTCCAGAAGGAGGTGGCAGAGGGCCGCTTCCGCGAGGACCTCTACTACCGCCTCAACGTGGTGGAGATCCGCGTCCCCGCGCTGGCCTCGCGCCGGGAGGACATCCCCCTCCTGGCGGACGCGTTCCTGCGCCGCTTCGCCGCCAAGAACGGCAAGGTGCTGCGCGGCTTCTCTCCGGAGGCGCTCCAGACGCTGGAGAACTACGCCTGGCCCGGCAACGTGCGAGAGCTGGAGCACGCCGTCGAGCGCGCGGTGGTACTCGCGCGAGGCGAGGTGCTGGAGGCCAGCGACCTGCCCGAGTCGGTGCGCAAGGGCCCGCTCGGCGCCGCCTCCCAGCTGGTCATTCCCATTGGAACACCCATGGAAGAGGTGGAGCGCCGGGTGATCCACGAGACCTTGCGCCACACCAAGGGCGACAAGACGCTGGCCGCCCGGCTGCTGGGCATCGCGGCCCGCACCATCTACCGCAAGCTGGAGCGCGAGCAGTCCAACGGCGGCGAGCCCCCCGCCGGAAGCGAGGACTGACAGGCCGTCACAAAGGCCCCCACCTGGCTTTGACAATTTGTCCCAAGGCTCGGGGCAGCTCGCTCAGTCGCCCGGAGCTGTCCCTCATTCCGGAATAATTTCGAGCGCTTGGCCGTCCCCCTTGATTGGCCCCACTGGCCCGCGGTGGCACCTGGCTTGCTCTCCACGGGTTCGGCTTTCTCTCGGAAGCGTGATGGAACTCTTCTTTCGAAAATACTTTTGGACGGTGAACCTGCTGTTCGTCCTCCTCGTCGCGCTGCTGGCGGCGAAGACGGTGAACCTGTTCGTCGAGTCCGCCATCTCCCCGGTGCCCACGTCGGGGGCCGCCGCGCGCGCGCCCGCCAACGCCCGGCCAGCCCAGTCCGCACTGGCGCTGCCGGACATGGAGCAGTTGTCCCGGGTGACTGGCATCAAGATTCCGGAGCCGGAGGTCCCGGTGGCGGAACCCACCGCGCCTCAGGTCGACCCCAACGCGGCCCCCGTGAAGAGCGGCCTGCGCGTGAAGCTGCTGGGCACGCTCGTCGCGGGCAACCCCGACTGGTCCTTCGCCTCCATCCAGGACATGGTGACGCAGCGCTCGCAGACGTACATGGTGGGCAATGCCCTGCAGGGCGCCACCGTGCTCGAAATCGAGCGTGAGCGCGTCATCGTCCTCAATGGCGGCCGCAAGGAGTTCATCGACGGCAACCCGGGCGACGGCGCTCAGGCCTTCACGCCGCCCACGCCTCCGGTGGCGCAGGCGAACACCGCTTCCACCAGTGGCATCCGCGCCGTCAGCGACAACGAGTACGAAGTGCCTCGCGCGGAGATCGACAAGACGCTCAACAACCTCAACGACGTGGCCATGCAGGCGCGCATCGTTCCCGCCTTCAAGGACGGCCAGGCCGTGGGGTTCAAGCTCTTCTCCATCCGCCCGGACTCCATCTACTCGAAGATTGGAGTCCAGAACGGCGACGTCATCCGCCGCATCAACGGATTCGACCTCAACAGCCCCGAGAAGGCGCTCGAGGTGTATTCGAAGATGAAGGACTCATCCCGCATTGAAATCGAGATCGAGCGCAACGGCGCGCCGATCCGCAAGTCCTACAACGTCCGTTAAACCCCACGCCGCGCCCGCTCCTCCATGAAGACGCTCCCGTCCTGGATGCTCTGCCTGTGCCTCGCGCTCGCCGTCCCCGCGCAGGCGCAGCGCCGCCCCCCTCCGCCCGGCACCTCCGCGCCTTCAGCGCCGGGTGAGCGGACCATCACTCCCCAGTCGTCGCCCCCGGGCGCCGACGAGTCCAATCAGGGTTCCCGGCGTACGCCCACGTGCGAAGAGGCCCGGCGCAACGCGCGCTACGGCATCTACTTCGACAAGGTGGAGATCGAAAAGCTCGTCCAGACGGTCGCCGACGCCACCTGCCGCACGTTCATCCTTCCGGAGAACGTGCGCGGAAAGATTTCCATCATCGGCCCGGAGAACGGCCGCGTCGAAGTGGACGCCGACGCGTTCTACTCCGCCTTCCTGGCCTCACTCGACGCCAACGGGCTCGCCGCGTACCAGTACGGCCGGTTCATGAAGATCGTCGACAAGCGCTCGGCGAAGCAGAACCCCATCCCCACCATCGTCGAGGATGGCCAGCCGTACACGACCAACGAGCAGATGATCACCAAGCTGTTCCGCATCCGCAACGTGGAGGTGGAGCCCCTGCGCGGGGTACTGCAGCAGCTGGTCTCCAAGGACGGCGACACCATCCCGTATCCGCCGGACACCATCATCGTCAACGACGTGGGCTCCAACATCCACCGCCTGGAGCGCCTCATCGACCAGTTGGACACGCGCGCGGCCAGCGACGAGCTGCGGGTCATCCAGGTGCAGTACGCCTCCGCGCAGGACGTGGCCACCACGGTGCAGCGCCTCTTCGAGGCCAAGGGCGCCCGTCCCGGTCAGCGGCCCGGCACCTTCACGCAGGGCGTGCCGCCCGCCGGACAGCCCGGTGGTGAGGTGATTGCCCAGCCCGCCTCGGGCGGCCAGGAGGCCTCCGCCGGGCCGGTGACGCTGTCGCAGATCATCCCGGACGAGCGCACCAACAAGCTCATCATCGTGGCCAGCCCCGCCGCGTTCGAGCGCATCCAGGACATCGTCACGCAGATCGACATCCCCTCCGGCACGGGCGGTCGCATCAACGTCTACTACCTGGAGAACGCCAACGCGGAGGAGCTGGCCAGCACGCTCCAGTCGCTGGCCCAGGGCACCGCGAACCGGCCGCGCTCGCCGATGCCGAACATGCCCCAGGGCGCCCCGCGTCCCGCCGGCACCACCCAGGCCGCGGAGCTGTTCAGCGGCGAGGTGAAGATTTCGGCCGACAAGGGCACCAACTCGCTGGTCATCGTCGCCAGCCAGACGGACTACAAGAACATCGTCCAGGTCATCCAGCAGCTCGACACGCCCCGCCGCCAGGTGTTCGTCGAGGCCGTCATCATGGAGGTGAACCTGGACCGCAACGCCGAGTTCGGCGTCAACCTGCACAGCGGCTTCGCGCTCCAGACGGACCGCGGCGCGGCGCCCGGCCTGATTGGCACCAACAACGGCGGCCAGGGCCTTCCGCCCTCGCTGAGCCTTGCGAACCTGGCGTCCTTCGGCGGCTTCCTCGCGGGCCTTCAGGGTCCGGTGATTCCGGCGCTGGAGAAGCTGGGCCTGGACATCCCCGCCTTCGGCGTGGTGCTGCACGCGATGCAGCAGAGCTCCGACGTCAACGTGCTCTCCACGCCGCACATCCTCACCAGCGACAACGAGGAGGCGGAAATCACGGTGGGCCAGAACGTGCCCTTCCAGTCCGGCTTCTCGCCCTCCTCGCTGGGCTCCCAGGTGGGCGGCGCTGGCGGGGCGGCGGGTGGCCTCAATCCGTCGCTGCTCGCCGGTCTGGGCGGTCTGGGCTCGCTGTACGCGCCCATCCAGCGCCAGAACGTGGAGCTGAAGCTGACCGTCAAGCCGCAGATCAACGACAGCGACTACATCCGCATGGTCATCACGGAGCAGACGGAGGAAATCGCCTCCAATGACCCGGTGCTCGGTCCGACGACGAGCAAGCGCAGCGCGAAGACGACGGTCATCGCCAAGGACCAGGAGACGGTGGTGCTGGGCGGCATCATGCAGGACCGCACCATCGAGTCCGTCACCAAGGTCCCGGTGCTCGGCGACATCCCCATCATCGGCAACTTCTTCCGGGAGACGTCGCGCAAGAAGACGAAGACGAACCTGCTGCTGTTCCTGACGCCCTACATCATCCGGGGCCCGGAGGACTTCCGCACCATCTTCGAGCGCAAGATGAAGGAGCGGCAGCAGTTCGTGGAGCAGTTCTACGGCCAGGTGCCGGGCTACGACGTGGCGGTGGACTTCAGCCGCAAGCCCGGTCCGCTGTCGCGGATGAACCAGGCCGTCATCCGGGAGCGCAATCGCGCGGAGAACGGCGGCCCCGGGCTCCACGGGGAGAAGGTCATCGGTCCGAGCTCCTCCTCGCCTGCTCGCCAGGACTCCGCGCCGTCCACGCGGCCCACGCCTGCCCCGTCGCCTGAGCCGGAGGTGCGGGAAGTGGCTCCGCCCCCCGCGGGTTCCGAAGAGTCAGCCCCCGCGGCCCCGACGCCCGAAGCGCCGTCTCCGGAGTCCTCCGGAGACGCGTCGCCAGAGCGCCTGCGCATCCAGCCTGAATCGGGGAACTAAGAGCCCATGAACGTGACCGCCGACCCCACCCTCGCCACCGCCGCGCCCGGCGCGGCCACCGCCCGGAACGACTCCACCCAGGTCGTCGCCCACGGGCAGGCCTTCCTCTGCGGAAGGCCCCTGGGGGAAATCCTTCGCGCGCTCGTCCCCTCGCTCACCGAGGAGAAGCTCCACGAGGCGCTCGCCGCCCAGGAGGAGAAGGGTGGGCGCATCGGTGAGGTGCTGGTGGGCCTCAAGGCGGTCTCCGAGGAGGACGTCGTCAAGGCCCTGGGGCACCAGTTGGACCTGCCCTACCTGGCGCGCATCTTCACGGAGGAGGTGGACGCGGAGCTGGTCAAGCGCATCCCCATCAACTTCGCCAAGCAGTCGCACATCCTCCCGCTGTCCGTGGAGGGTGACGCGGTGGTGCTGGCGGTGGCGGACCCGCTGGACACGTCCACCATGGACCACGCGCGGCTGCTGTTGGGGCAGAGCATCAGCCCCCGGCTCGCGCTGGCCTCCACCATCACCGACGCCATCAACAGCGTCTATGACCGCTCCATCAACGAGGCCGAGCAGTTGGTCGACGAGATGGAGACGCAGGACCTGGACGCGCTCGCCCACGAGCTGGACGAGCCGCAGGACCTCCTGGACACGGACGACGAGGCACCGGTCATCCGGCTGGTGAACTCCGTGCTCTTCCGCGCCGCCAAGGAGCGCGCGAGCGATATCCACATCGAGCCCATGGAGCGCGAGCTGCTCGTGCGCTTCCGCGTGGACGGTGTGCTCCAGGAAGTCATCAAGCCGCCCAAGCGCTACCAGAACGCCATCGTCAGCCGCGTGAAGGTGATGGGGCAGCTCAACATCGCGGAGAAGCGCCTTCCGCAGGACGGCCGCATCCGCATCAAGCTGGCCGGCCGCGACATCGACATCCGTCTGTCCACCATCCCCACCACGAACGGGGAGCGCATCGTCATGCGTCTGTTGGACAAGACGGCGACGCTCCTGGACCTGGCGGAGATTGGCATGAGCCAGGTGACGCTCCACGCGATGGAGGCGGTCATCAAGCGCTCGCACGGCATCGTCCTCGTCACCGGCCCCACGGGCTCCGGCAAGACGACGACGCTCTACGGCGCCTTGTCGAAGATCAATACCTCCGACCTGAACATCCTCACCGTCGAGGACCCGGTCGAGTACCAGCTCAAGGGCATTGGCCAGATGGCCATCAACCCGAAGATCGGCCTCACCTTCTCCCAGGGCCTGCGCTCGTTCCTCCGCCAGGACCCGGACGTCATCATGGTGGGCGAGATTCGCGACAAGGACACCGCGGAGATCGCCATCCAGGCCTCCCTCACGGGCCACCTGGTGCTCTCCACGGTGCACACCAACGACGCCGCGGGCGCCGTCACCCGTCTGGTGGACATGGGCGTGGAGCCCTTCCTGGTGGCCTCGTCGCTCACCGGCATCCTCGCCCAGCGACTGGTGCGCCGGGTGTGCCCCGACTGCCGCGTGGCCTACCAGCCCACGGACGTGGAGCTGAAGGAGCTGGGGCACTCGCTGGCTTCGTTCAAGGCGCGCTACGGGACGGACCGCATCTACAAGGCCGTGGGCTGCCCCACGTGCAACCGCAACGGCTACCGCGGCCGCACGGGCATCTACGAGTTCCTGCCCGTGGACGACGACGTGCGCCAGTTGGTGCTGAAGAACGTGGACGCCTCCACCATCAAGAAGTCCGCCACGAGCAAGGGGATGATCACCCTGCTGGAAGACGGCGCGCGGAAGATTTCGCTGGGCGAGACGACCATCGCCGAAGTGCTGAGCATCACCCAGGAGGACATGTAACCGACAGCTCCTCCCTGGGAGGGGCCGGGGTCATCGAGCCATGCCGGTCTTCGAGTACAGAGGTCTCAATTCCGCGGGCAAGCAGATCAAGGGCCTGTTGGAAGCCGACTCGCCCAAGACGCTGCGCTCCAAGCTGCGCGCCGACGGCGTGTTCCTCACGGACGTGCTGGCCCAGGCGGAAGGCAGCCGGGGCGCGGTGTCCAAGGGCGCCAACGCGGCGCAGGTGTCGCGCGACATCGACCTGCGCAAGCTGGGCCGGGGCCGCGTCAACACCGACGACGTCGCCATCTTCACCCGGCAGCTGTCCACGCTGCTGGGCGCCGGCGTCACGCTGGTGGAGTCGCTCACCGCCCTGGTCGACCAGGTGGAGAAGGAGCGCTTCAAGCGCGCCCTCTCCGACATCAAGCAGCGCGTCAACGAGGGTTCGACGCTGGCGGACGCGCTCGCTCAGCACCCGAAAATCTTCCCCAACATCTACGTGAACATGGTGCGCGCGGGCGAGGCGTCCGGCGCGCTGGACGCGGTGCTCACGCGCCTGGCCGACTTCACGGAGAACCAGGCCCGGCTGCAGCAGAAGATCCTCAGCACCATGCTCTACCCCGCCATCATGATGGTGGTGGGCGGCGGCATCCTCGTGGCGCTGATGGTGTTCGTGGTGCCGAAGGTCACCAAGATCTTCGAGACGATGAAGGCGACGCTGCCGTTGAGCACGCGCATCCTCATCGCCACGAGCAACTTCTTCCAGAACTGGTGGTTCGTCGCCGTGCCGATGATGGCCCTGGGCGTGTGGCTCTTCATGCGCTGGACGAAGAGCCCCAAGGGCAAGCCGAAGTGGGACCGCTTCGTGCTGAAGGCGCCCGTCGTCGGCAGCCTCGTCCGCCTGCTGTCCATCTCCCGCTTCGCCCGCACGCTGTCCACGCTGCTCAAGAGCGGCGTCCCGCTGCTGGCGGCCATGGACATCGTCAAGGCCATCATGACGAATACCGTGCTGGCCGAAGTCATTGAAAAGGCCCGCGACTCCATCCGCGAGGGCGAGAGCATCGCCACTCCGCTCAAGCGCTCCGGGGAGTTTCCGCCGCTGGTGTACCACATGGTCGCCATTGGAGAGCGCTCCGGACAGCTGGAGGACATGCTCACCAACGTCGCGGACAACTACGAGACGCAGGTGAACGTGCGCATTGGCGCACTCACCTCGCTCCTCGAGCCCCTGCTCATCGTGGTGATGGGCGCGGTGATTGCATTCGTCGCCCTCTCCATCCTGTTGCCGATTCTCCAGGTGAACTCGGCCATCCGGTGAGGTGCCAGGGACATGACGAATGACACGCTCGACCGTTGGATTCAGCGCGCGACGCTCGCGGCGATGATTGCCCTCGCGGCGGCGCTGGTGACGGTGGGGGCCCGACTCTACGGGCCCCGAGCCCCCGTGCCGCCCGCAGGGGTGGTGGACGGGCCCCGGGCACCCTGACAGGAAGTCCTGAACACGATGCGGTGGCTTGCCAGAAAGTCACCCCGAGGTGAGAGCAGACATGAGCCAGAACACCCACTCGCAGCAGCGCCGCCGCCGCAACCGCCGCGGCATGACCCTCATCGAAATCATGGTGGTCATCACCATCCTCGGCCTCATCGCCGCCGCCGTCGGCGTGGCGGTGATTCCGCAGCTCGAGGCGGCCCGAAGGGACAGGGCCTCCCTGGACATCAAGAGCATCCAGGGCGCGCTGAAGCTCTATTACACGAAGAAGGGGAAGTACCCGGACACGTCCTCGGGCCTCAACGCGCTGGTGGAGACCCAGTCGCTGGAGCAGATGCCCAAGGATCCGTGGAACAACGACTACGTGTACCTGAACGAAGGCGGCAAGCCCGTCATCATCTCCTACGGCGCGGACGGCACCGCCGGCGGCGAGGGCAACGACGCGGACATCTCCTCCGCGGACGGCGCCTCCGCCAAGAACAAGTGAAGAAGTAGCGCACCCCGCGTGTTGACAGGGCTTCGGGTATGAACGTGCAAACCTCACTTCCATCCCAGATGCCCTCGCCCGCGGGGGCCCTGCGCCCCCAGACGAAGGGGCGGCTGCTGCTGGCGGCCATCTTCCTGGTGGCCACCGTGCTGGCGTTCGTCCTCGTCTACGTGACGGACGACCGCTCGCTGGTGCCGGAGCAGCGCCGGGCGCGCGGAGAGATTCGCAAGCTGGAGGGCCTGTTCAAGGCGCACAACCGGCTGATGGGGCGCTTCCCGTCGAAGGAGCAGGGCTTCACGCCGCTCATCGAGGCGAAGCTCATCGACTCCGTGCCGTTGGACCCGTGGGGTCACCCGTACGTCTACTGGATGGATGGCAGGAATGGCGCCGTCATCTCCTACGGGGCGGACGGCAAGAAGGGCGGCGTGGGGACGGACGCTGACCTGAGCAGCGGGGGCGTGCTGACGGACTGGGGGCAACCATGACGCGTGTCAGGACAGCGACCGGGCGGCGCACGCTCCACCGAGCCCAGCGCGGCCTGACGCTCATCGAGATCTCCATCGCCATCATCATCGTCGCGATGCTGTTCTCCGCGGCGGTGATGGGCATCGGCTCGCTCACGGGCGCCAAGGCCAAGGGCGCCGCGGGGGAGCTTGCGGGCACCATCCGCTCGCTCTACGACTCGGCGGCCCTGCGCGGCAAGACGTGCCGGCTCGTCTTCGAGATTCCGGACCCCAAGGAGGAGAAGGCCACGCGCTACCATGCCGAGTGCGCGGAGAGCGCGGTGACGACGGCCAGGGACCGCGACACCGCCCTGCGCGACGAGAACCGCGAGCGCGAGCAGGCCCGGCGCTCCAACCGGGGCAATACCCAGGGCAACGAGGAGCGCCGCAGCTACGTGGCCTCGGGCGGAGACGCGCCCAGCGCGCAGGAGCTGATGGACGGAGAGAAGGAGCGCGTGCAGAACGCGGCGCGTTTCTCCTCGTTCACCTCGGAGGAAGTGCCGGCCAGGGACCTGCCCGCGGACGTGCGCGTGTCGGTGTGGACGCGCCAGCAGAAGGAGGCCGTCGACAACGGCGTGGCGTACCTCTACTTCTTCCCGCAGGGGTACACGGAGAAGGCGTACGTGTACGTGAGCCAGGGCGACAACGCCTGGACGCTGGACGTGTCCCCGCTCACCGGCAAGGTGACCATCGCGAACGACGTGCTGGAGGTGCCGCGATGAGGCGCTCCTCGGGCTTCACGCTGCTGGAAGTCGTCGTGGCGCTGGCCATCCTGGGCCTCGCGTTGATGGCCATCTTCGACCTGAACGCGGGCGCGGTGTCCAACCACGTCTACACCAAGCGCCTCACGGTGGCCTCGCTCCTGGCGCGCGCGAAGATGACGGACGTGGAGCAGAAGCTCTACGACGACGGCTTCTCGCCCGACGACGACGAGGAGTCCGGCGACTTCTCCGACGAGGGCTGGTCCCAGTTCAAGTGGAAGGCGCGCATCATCGCCCCGAAGCTGGACGGCGTGTCGCCGGACCAGCTCATCGGCGCCCTCTTCAACCTGCCCATCGGCGGCGGGGACTCGGATGACCCGATGAGCGGCATCGCCAGCCTGTTCGGCGGAGGTGCCGGTGGCGGCAAGGACGGCGCCTCTGGTGGACCGCAGCCCGCGGGCGGAGGCCTGGGGGGCGCGGCCATGGGCATGGCGCAGCCCATGTTCACGCAGATGGTGCAGCAGCTCACCCAGACGGTGCGCGAGGTGCACCTCACCGTGTACTGGCAGGAGGGCACCCAGTTGGAGAGCATCGACCTGGTGACGCACGTGGTGTCGCTCGGGCCGGGCTCGGACCGCAACGGCGGCTTCACGGCCACGCAGGGCACCACGCCGGGCGCCGACAACCAGTGGGTGGACCCCGACAGCCCGGGGATGATCGTGCAGAACCCCATCCCCGGCCCCAACGGCACCATGCTCCATCCGGAGACGCGCAAGCCGCTGATGCGCCGCTCGGAGTGGCTGCAGCGCGCCAATGGCGGCAGCCAGCCGCAGCGAGGCGGCGGTAACGGCGGCGTCGTTCCCACCCCGGGCGGCGGCATCTTCGGAGGCGGTCGTCCGTCGATTCCGAACTTCCCCGGCATGCAGCAGAGGAACGACCGATGAGGACCGGGCGCGCGCGCGGCTTCACGCTGATGGAGGTCATGGTGGCGGTGGCCATCACCGCCCTGATGGGCACGGTGGTGGCCATGGCCTTCCAGACGGGCCTGACGGCGAAGGAGTCTGTGGAGGAGGACGCGGACCGCTACCGGCAGGTCCGGGTGGCGATGAACCGGATGGCCCGGGAGATTGGCTCCGCGTACGTGAGCGACAGGTTCGACCTGAAGCGCTTCCGCGACCAGCAGGACCGCCCCACCAACTTCGTGGGCGAAAGCGACCGACTGCTGTTCACCACGTTCGCCCACCAGCGGCTGTACACGGACGTGAAGGAGTCCGACCAGGCGGTGGTGGAGTACTTCCTGGAGGCCTCCGACGACCGGGCCGCCAAGGGCCGCGTGGACCTCAAGCGCCGCGTGAATCCCAACGTGGATGACCGCATGGACCGGGGCGGCACGACGGACGTGCTGTTCGAGGGCGCCAAGAAGCTGGAGTTCGAGTACTGGAACTCCGAGAAGAAGGAATGGGATGACGAGTGGGACACCCGCCGCACGGAGCAGAAGACCATCCTGCCCACGCGCGTGCGGATGTCGATTACCGCCGTGGACGAGACGGGCAAGGAGGCGCGCTACTCCACCCAGGCGCGCATCATGTTGAACACCGAGCTGCCGAGGTACTGATGCCCCTGCCCTTCTTCCAGCAGACGCCCCGGCGGCGCCGTCCCAGTCCGCCCACGTCCGGAGCCGCGCGCGGCCCTGGTGGGGAGCGGCGCCCGCGTGGCGTGGCGCTCATCATCGCGGTGGTCTCCATCGCGCTCCTGACGGTCATCGCCACCGAGTTCGCCTACAACAGCCGGGTCGATCTCCAACTCGCGGCCAATCAGCGGGACGAGGTGCGCGCGTATTACATGGCGCGCTCGGGAGTGGCGCTGTCGCGGCTCCTGCTTCGCTTCCAGAAGCAGGTGGACCAGACGCCCATCCCCAACCCCGCGTCGCTGCTGGGCAGCCTGATGGGCAACCAGGGCAATCAGGGCAACACCCCGCAGCCGACGTCGCTCAACCTCCAGCTCTGGAAGATGGCGCGGGTGGACTGCCACATGCTCAAGGGCATGGTGAAGAGCGAGGGCCTGGAGCCCGAAAACGATGCTCCGCCGCTGGCCCCCGTGGACGAGGACGACCCGAACTTCGACATGAAGGACGGCGAGGACCCGGCGTCGCGGGAGATGTCGCAGCAGATGACGCGCCGCTCGTTCGGCGGCTTCGAGGGCTGCTTCCTGTCCACCATCTCCGACGAGGAGGAGAAGCTCAACGTGCACCGGCTGGTGGCGGGCGCGGGCGACGCGCTTCCCACGGCGCTGCGGATGTTGGACATGCTCGAAGACAAGCGCTTCGAGTTCCTCTGGGAGCGCGACGACGCGAACAAGGTCCGCGGCAATCCGCGGGAAGTGATGCTGGCCATCAAGGACTGGGCGGACGACGACGAGACGGGCTCCACCATCAACCCGGCGGACCCCGTCAACCCCATGCCCTCCGGATTCTCCGATGAGGGCTCGCCCTACAGTCGCTACGAGCCGAGCTACGAGCCGAAGAACGCGCGCTTCGACAGCATCGACGAGCTGTACCGGGTGCACGGGGTGAATGACCAGTTCATGTCGGCGTTCCGTGACAGGCTCACGGTGTACCCGGACATCAACTCCCGGCCCAACATCAACACGGATGACCCGGTGATGATGGGGCTGGCCATCATGTCCGTGGCGGACCCGGCCCGGCCGGACCCGCGATTGAAGGACCCGGTGTTCCTCAACGAGCTCATCACCCGCATCCGCAGCGCGCGCATGTTCAGCTTCTTCGGCATGGGCGTGCAGGACTTCGTCGCCGTGGTGGAGAGCGCGGGCATCGTGGTCAATCCCGCCGTGAAGTCCAACGTGGCGGGCAATCGCCTCATCGGCGACAAGAGTCAGACGTTCACCATCAAATCCGTGGGAGAGGCGGGCAACGTGCAGAAGACGCTGACCGCAGTGGTCCGGCTGGACGACACGCTGGGCAGGCTCCTGTACTGGAGAGAGGAATAGCATGGCCCGCATTCTTGGCCTCGACTTGGGCAGCCACTCCGTGAAGGGCGTGGTGCTGGAGGCGCGGACGAAAGGACACGCCACCCGGAGCTACGTGGAGGTGCGCCGCGCCCAGGAGGGCGAGCGCGCCGACACGCTGCGCGCCGCGGTGCAGGAGCTGATTGGCAAGCTGCCACCGGGTCACGCCGACCAGGTCGTGGTCGCCCTGCCCGGCCCCGCGCTCATCACCCACTCGCTGAGCCTGCCGTTCTCCGACGGGAAGCGGATTGAAGCGACGCTGCCCTTCGAGATTGGCAGCCTGCTCCCGTTCGACATCTCCGACGTCGTCTACGACTACCAGGTCGTGGGCCAGAAGGAGACGGACGGCAAGGAGAAGGCCAGCGACCTGCTGGTGGGCGTGGTGCGCAGGGCGGAGCTGAAGTCGCTGCTCGACCTGCTGGGCGAGCTGAAGGTGGACCCGCGCATCGTCACGCACCCGGCGCTGGCCTACCAGAACATGCTCCAGCAGGCCGCCAGCCTCTTCGAGGGCAGCGGCGAGGGCGGCGTGGTGGCCGTGGTGGACATGGGCCACGAGCGCACCTCGGTGGCCATTGGCCGGCCGGGCACGGGCGTGCAGTTCGCGCGCACCTTCGCGGGCGGCGGCAAGGACTTGAGCAAGGCGCTGGCGACGGAGTTCCAGACCTCGCTCACCGAAGCGCATCACTGGAAGGAGCAGCACGGGGCCATGGCCAGCGCGGCGCAGGGGCCGGACGCGGAGCGCGCGGCGGCGGCCTTCGTGCGCGGGCTCCAGCCGGTGCTGCGCGAGCTGCGCCCCACCCTGAAGGCCTACACGGCGCGCAGTCGCCAGCAGGTGGGCGCGCTGGTGCTGTGTGGCGGCTCGGCGCGGATGCCGGGCCTGGCGGAGCAGCTCTCCCGGGACTTGAACCTGCCGGTGCGAGTGCTGGCGCTTCCCGCGGACACCTCGGAAGCGGTTCCCTCCGCGGAGCAGCCGTCCGCCGCGCAGGCCTACGCGCTGGCGCTGCGAGGCAACGCCACGGGCGCGCGTGCGCCGCGCTTCAACTACCGACGCGACGACCTCGCCTTCAAGGGCGACTTTGACTACGTGAAGGACAAGCTGGGCCTGCTGGCGTCCTTCGCCGCCACGCTCTTGCTCTTGCTCATCGCCTTCGGCGTGGTGCGCAACTCCGTGCTGTCGCGGCGCGAGGCGCAGGTGGACGCGGCGCTGTGCGAGACGACCCAGCGCATCCTCGGCAAGTGTGAGAAGGACTACAACCGCGCGCTGAACCTGCTCAAGGGCGTGGAGAGCCCGGCGGCGGCGCTGCCCCGGATGTCCGCGGTGAACCTGCTCGCGGAGGTGACGCAGAAGGTGCCCACGGACCTGCCGGTGAAGTTCGACCGAATCCAGATCGACACGGACCGCGTCATCCTCCAGGGAGAGACGGACTCCTCCAAGCAGGTGGATACGCTGTCCAACGCGCTCAAGAACCACGCGTGTTTCAAGGAAGTGAAGCAGGGCAAGGTGGAGCGCACCCGCGACGGGCAGAAGGTGACGTTCCGCCTGGACGTGCAGGTGCAGTGCCCTGGTGCGGAAGGGGGGGAGAGCTAGTCATGGCCAGGCTTCAGGAAGTGCTCGCGCCGGTGCAGACGTGGTTCGAGCGGTTGAGTGACCGTGAGCGGCGGATGGTGTCCATCGCCGGCGCGGCGGTGGCGGTGTTCGTCGTGTTCGCGGTGCTGATGACGTTCGCCAACACCGCGTCCGGCTACCGCAAGCGCACGCAGGACAAGCTGGCGAAGCTGCAGGAGGTGCAGGCGCTGGCGGCCAGCTATCGCGAGGCGCAGGCGTCGCGGCAGGCGGTGGAGACGCAGCTGACGTCCAGCAACGTGCAGCTCATCACCTACATCGAGGACAAGGCCACGGCGGCCGGGCTCCAGGTGCCCAACATGACGCCCAAGGGCGACGTGGGCGTGGGTGACGGGAAGATCATGGAGAGCTCGGTGGAGCTGACGTTCTCCGACGTGGACCTGCGCAAGCTCACGGACTTCATGCGCACGGTGGAGAGCGGTCCTGGCGTGGTGAAGGTGAAGTACCTGCGCATCGAACCGAGGCCGAACGACACGCTGACGGCGTGGACCACCGTGGCCACCTACCGGATGAAGCAATAACCCATGTCCTCTGACACCAAGCTCGCGCGCTGGAAGATCATCCTGGGCTACGGCGCGTTCGCGCTCGTGGCCTTCATCCTCTGCCTGCTCATCACCTTCCCGTACGACACGGTGCGCACGCGCCTCGTCTCGGAGGCCGCGCAGGCGGGGCTCGCCGTGCGCATCGGCTCGTTGAGGCCGGGGCTGGCGGGTGTCACCGCCACCAACGTGCGGGTGAGCAAGCCGCCCCAGCCGCTGAGCGCGGAGACGCTGGCGATGCTCGTCAGCGGCGAGGGCACCCTGCCGGGCGCCGCGGAGCTGGGCGAGGCGGTGGTCATCGACAGCGTGGCGGTGCGCCCCACCCTCTTCCCGCCGGGGCTGGCCATTCGCGCCAACGCACTGGGTGGAACGGTGGCGGGCTCCATGGGCTGGCTGGGCGACATGAAGGTCCGCGCGGAGCTGGACGGGCTCAAGGCCAGTGGTGGCAACCTGCCGGCCTTCCTCGGGATGGACCTGGATGGCGAGCTCAATGGCGTGCTGGCGCTGACGCTGCCCAAGGGCAAGAGCCCGGAGCCGGACCTGTCCCAGGCGAACGGCGAGCTGACGCTCGACTCACAGGGGCTCATCATCAAGGGCGGCAAGGCGTCCATCCCCATGGGCGGTGGCAACTCGATGCCCATGGAGCTGCCGCAGGTGGCGCTCGGCGCGCTGGTGGGCCGCATCAACTTCGAGAAGGGCCTGGGCACGGTGCAGGAGCTGCGGCTGAAGGGCGAGGACGTGGAGGCGCTGGCCACCGGCACGCTGAAGCTGGGCAAGCGGCTGGAGTACAGCGAGCCCGCCATGGATGTGAATCTCCGGCTGGACCCGGAAGCGCAGAAGCGGCTGGGCCTCCTGGCGGCGGGAATCACCATCTTCCCCCCGGACAAGAAGGACCCGAGCTTCCGGGCGGCCAGGCTCGGCGGCTTCCTCAACCGGCCCACCTTCCTGCCCCGTCGGTAGCACGCGGCACCTGGGGGCGCGCCCAACCCGACGCGTGGGGTTGAAGTCAGCGCGCCGGGACGTGTAAAGCGCGGGCGCACAGGAGGGTCGTGGATGCCGGAGCTGGTGTTTTTTCGTCGTGGCGAGGAGGTGTTGAGGGTGGGCGTGGACCGGGCACGGTTGGTGCTCGGGCGCGGCGAGCAGAGCGACGTCGCCATTCCGGACCCGGAGGTGAGCCGTCAGCAGGTGGCGCTGCTGTGGGACGGGACGCGGTGCCGGGTGCAGGACCTCTCCGGCAAGGGCACCGTGGTGGGCGGCACGTCCGTCACCGACGCCGAGCTGCCCGACGGCGCCGACCTGGTGCTCGGTCAGTGGCGCGCGGTGTTCCGCCTGAGCGGCGGCGGCGAGGGCGCGGATGTCGCCACCGAGGTGGGCCACACCACGTCCATCCAGAAGGACGCGCAGGTGCCGCGCTGGCAGCCGGCGCAGGTGCGCGTGAAGCAGGGCCTGAACGAGTCGGTGCACCGGCTCACCGGGGACAGCTTCACGGCGGGCAAGGACGCGGGCTGTGACCTGGTCCTCCAGGACCGGTTCGCCTCCAGCAAGCACCTGAAGGTGACGCGGCGGGAAGGCACGTTCCACGTCGTGGACCTGCGCTCCACCAACGGCACGTGGCTGGGGCCGGTGCGGCTGTTCGAGGCGGAAGTCACGCTGCCCACCACGCTGCGGGTGGGCGAGACGGAGCTGGTGCTGGAGGTGGCGGCGACGGGGTCCAAGAAGGAAGTGGCCTCCTTCCACGGCATCATCGGCAACGACACGGCGGTGAAGGGGCTGGCGGACCTCATCGAGCGCGTGGCGCCCTCCACGGCGGCCGTGACGATTCTGGGCGAGTCCGGCACGGGCAAGGAGCTGGTGGCGAAGGCCATCCACCAGTGCTCACAGCGGGCGAACAAGCCGCTGGTGCCAGTGAACTGCGCGGCCATCTCCAAGGAGCTCATCGAGAGCGAGCTGTTCGGCCACGAGAAGGGCTCCTTCACGGGCGCGGCGAACGCGCGCAAGGGCGCCTTCGAGGAGGCCGACGGCGGCACCCTCTTCCTGGACGAGATTGGCGAGCTGCCGCTGGACCTGCAGGCGAAGCTGCTGCGCGCGCTGGAGAGCGGAGAAATCAAGCGCGTGGGCGCCAGCCGGCCCATGCACGTGGACGTGCGGGTGGTGGCGGCGACGAACCTGGACCTGCTGGCGGCGGCTCGCGAGGGCAAGTTCCGCGAGGATTTGTACTACCGCCTCTGCGTGATTCCGTTGCACCTGCCGCCCCTGCGCAGCCGCAAGAGTGATTTGCCCGCGCTGGCCGAGCACTTCGTGAAGGTGTACGCGCCGCGAGGGCAGACGGTGAGCTTCTCGGCGGCGGCGGTGGAGCGGCTCCGCGGACACATGTGGCCGGGCAACATCCGCGAGCTGCGCAACGTGGTGCACCGCGCGTTGTTGTTCCGCAAGGGCCCGGTCATCGACGCGGCGGACCTGACGTTCGACCAGGAGATGAACAAGGAGACTGGCATCGCGGTGCCGGAGCTGCCTCCTGGGATGACGCTGGAGCAGATGCTGGAGAAGCTGGAGCGGCAGATCGTCGAGGCCGCGCTGCGCCGGTACAACAACAACCGCGAGCGCGTGGCTCGCGAGCTGGGCGTGGCTCGCTCCACCCTGTTCAAGCGCCTGAAGGACTGGGGCCTGACGAAGCAGGACGAGCAGGAGTAGCGCCCGCGACAGCCCCGCCCTTCAGGCGTCATGAAGGGCGGGCGCACCGTGTCGCGGGGCCCGTCGAGCATCAACACCGCGAATCGCTCGGACCGCGGCGCCGCATCGACGTGCGTGTGGAACCGTTCCCGTTTGACGACGCCCAACCCCGAGTCGGCGACGATGACGATGTCCGTCGAAGCCGTCGCGAGATCGACCTCGAGGGGCGGAATCCGGAACGAGTCCCCGCCCACCACCCAGCCTCATCTTCTTGTCCATCCACGACCTTCCTCCGTGGATGACACGGAGCCAGGCGGCGTTCGACCCGGCCGTCAGCCCCCCCGTGAACCCCGCCCACGTCCCGCGCCACGCGGCCCCAGGACACCGTGAGCCTACCCACCTTCATGCCCTGAAGTACGAGCAGAAACCCGGCGCCGGGCTCCTGTCCGTACCGACAGATGCGCGGTGGAAAAATCCCACCGCCACGGGCCGATAGACCCTTTTCGCGACCGGTTCGTTCCAAAGGAGGTCCCCGCTGGGGTGTTCAGGAGCCCACCCGTGATGCACGCCGCAGTCATCGACCTTCCGCCACTGACCCAGCTCTACAACGAGCACCGTGCCCGCGCCCTCGCCATCGCCCGCCGCATCGTCGGCGACGCGGACGATGCGGAGGACGTGGTGCAGGACGTCTTCGCCCGACTCGCCTGGAAGTCTCCTGGCTACGGCGGACGCGCGGCCTGGACCACGTGGCTCCACCGCGTCATGGTCAACAGCAGCATCAACTGGCTGCGCGCACGCAAGCGCCGCGAGCGACTCAGCCTGGAGCCATCCGAGCCCCTCACGCCCGAAGTCCAGGCCGTGGGCGCGGAACTGGAGCGCCACTTCACCGACGCCATGCAGGAAATCAACGAGCAGCAGCGCCAGGTCCTCCACCTGCGCGAGGTGCGCGGTCTCAGCTACCCGGAAATCGCCCGCCTGCTGCGCATCCCCGAAGGCACCGTGAAGAGCACCCTGCACCGCGCCCGGCAGCGCACCTTCGGCCTCATGGAAGAGCGCGGCCACCACCCCTGAGGCCCACGGCGCTACTCCAGCGCCCGAAGCTGGAGCTTCTCCCGAGCCTCCAGCCACGACGCGGGAATCGCCGCCCTGCCCGTGACGAGCACGACGATGCCGCCCACCATGGCGCACGTCGTGTCCATGTCGCCCCGCCCGGACACCGTGGACCACAACGCGTCCTCGTAGTGCTCCAGGTGCCGCACCGCGCACCACACCACGAAGGGCACCGTGTCCTCCGACAACACCTGGAAGCCACTGCCCAGCTCCTTCGCCGCCGCCGTCGGCGTCGTCTCCAGAGACCAGCCCCGAGCCTTCTCCAGCCCGCGCCGCGTGGCCCCGTTCGGCGTGTACTCCAGCACCACGTCGAAGAGGTTGCGCGCACGCCCGCGCGTCGCCGCGTCCTGACACGCCCACGCCGCCGCCACCGCGACGGCCACGGCGCCCGCCTGTCCATCTGGATGGTAGTGCGTCACCTCCGCGGAGAGCCGCGCCTCGTCCGCCGCGCGCCGCAAGTCGCCCGCGAAGTAGGCACCCAACGGCGCCACGCGCATCGCCGCGCCGTTGCCCTTGGACCCCGTGCCGTCGAAGACCTGGGACGACGCGGGCAGCCAGTGCATCCCCAGGTGGATGCGCTCGAGGATATCCAGCGCCGTGCCGCCATAACCCCGGTAGCGGTTGGCGCGGTAGCGCTTGCCGAAGAGCTGCGCGAGCCTCTCCTGCTCCACCTGCCCATGCTCGTCGAGCACCTGGACGATGGAGAGCGCCATCTCCGTGTCGTCCGTGTACGGCCACGGAGGGGAAGGCGGCCTGCGCGCCTCCACCCACTCCGCCACCAGGCTCCGCGCCGCGAAGAACCGCTCGCCAAAGCCATCCCCCACGGAGAGCCCCTCCAACGACAACAGGGCTCGCGACATCCGCTCCGCGTGGTCCGCCGGTCTGCCAGTCGAGGACATGGCGCCAGTCAACACCCGGCGCCACCTTCGTGTCAAATCGACACTATTCGACTACTCGTCACCCTTCGCGCCGACGAACTGGTCACCCTTGTCCTTGAAGAGGACGTTGAAGTTGGTGAGCGAGCCGTAGACGCGGGTGATGTAGCTCTGCATCTCCACCTTCTCCGCATCGGACAGCTTCGGATGGGCGTTGAGCTTCTGCTCGAGCACTCGGAGCCTGTCGCGCACCATCACGACCTTGTGGAACAGGCTGTCGATGGGCAGGTCCTTGGCCTGCAGCTCCGGGTTGCCCGGAACCAGGCGCACCATGCCGCCCTCCCACTTGCCAGCGAGCGGGGGCGCGTCGGTCAGGCCGGACGCCTCCCGGAAGATGTCCATCAACTCTTCACGCGTCATGTTCAGCCCTTCCAGGTCCACGACTTCATTGGGGTCCACCCGGCGGCGAATCACCACCGGGGCCACGCTGCGCGCGGTCCGCTCGCGCGAAGCAGAATGCGCCGCCGGGGCCACGGCCGTGCCTCGGGGCGCGTACTTGTCACAGATGGGGGCGGACGGAGGGAACATGCCCCGCGAGGACTGGAGCCGACACGGCCCCACCCAGCCCCGGCGCTCATCCACCGAGTGAGGGCTCCACAGCTTGCAGTTGCCGCACACCTGCTCTTCCGGCCGGAAGGTGGGCAGGGGCGGAGCGGCGTCCGCCGGGTCTGTCATCAGCGCGTCTCCCCCGCGACCTTCGGGCCCTTGCGCACGCCCAGCTCCCTCAAGAGCGTGTCCGCGTTCTCCACCTGGTCCAACATCCACAAGACATACCGCACGTCCACGTTGACGTTGCGGGCCACGTCCGGGTTGTAGCCGAAGTCGTTGGCCACGTTCTCCCAGACGCGGTCGAAGTTGACGCCCACCAACTGCCCCTTGCCGTTCACCGTGGGGCTGCCGGAGTTGCCACCCGTCGTGTCCGCGTCCGCCAGGAAGTTCACCGGCACGTCCTTCAGCTTCTTGTCCGCCCACGCGCCAAACCGCTTGGACTCGGCGACCTTCGACACGCGCTCCGGCACGTCGAAGGGCTCCTCGCCGGTGTGCTTGGCGAGCATGCCCGTAAGCGTCGTTTGCGGCGTGTACACCGCGCCGTCTCTCGGCGAGTAGCCCTGCACCTTGGCGAACGTCACGCGCAGCGTCCCGTTCGCATCCGGCGCCACGGGCTTGCCCGCATGCGCCAGCACCGCCTTGCGCCAGTCCGGACGCAGCCGCAGCGACATGCCCTGGCGACGGTCTCCCACGTCGTCCAGCGCCTCCAGCTCCCGCGCCAGGTCCGCGCCGAACGCCAGCATCGGGTCCTTGCGCGCCTCCAGCTGCGCGACCGTCTCCGTCGCCATCTTCATGCGCTCGGACAGCGTCAGCACCTGGGTGACGGCATAGAGCGCGTCCACCTTCGCGGCGACGTCCTTCTCCACGAACACCTTGCCGAAGTGCTTGTCCACGGCGGCGATGCGCTCGTCCGCGCCCAGTGCCTGCGCGCGCCGCACGTAGGCCATGAGCAGCCGCTTCTCCGCCGGCAGGAACACGTTCTTCTGCTCGCGCTCCAGGCGGTCCTTGATGCGGGCCTGCTCGCGCTCCATGTACTCCGGGCGGCGCTCCAGGTCCGGCTTCGCGCGCTCCGCGGCCAGCCGCGACAGCGTCACCGCCAGCGCGGGGCCTCGGGCCAGCCGAGGAGTCGACCCGAGCAGGAACTCGCGCTCGAACACCTTCGTGTTCGCCTTCTGCTCGGCCAGCAGCGCGTCGCGGGCCGTCAGGGCGCTCGCCCACTTCGCGCTGTTCTTGCCGGCCCAGGCCGCCACGTCCGCTTCGGACTGGTGCTGCTTCTCCACCAGCTTCCCGCGCTTGAGACCCGCGAGCTGCCCGCCCGCGTTCTTGTGCACGTTGTGCAGGCTCTTGACGGTGGACGCGACGGCGATCTTCCCGGCCGGGTCCTTGTCACCTTCTTCCTCCAGGATGCGGATGGCTTCGCCGAACACGTCGCGCATGCGCGGGTAGAGCCGCGACTGGCGCTCCGCCATCTCCTCCGCGAGCAGCGCGCGGTAGGTGCGGCCCGGGTAGCCGAGCACCATCACGAAGTCGCCCGGCTTCACGCCCTCGGTGGCCAGCGGGAAGAAGAACTCCGCCTTGAACGGCACGTTCTTCTCGCTGTACGGCGCCGAGGCCCCATCCGGCGCGGTGTACGCGCGGACGATGGCGAAGTCACCGGTGTGGCGCGGCCACATCCAGTTGTCCTCCTCGCCGCCGTACTCACCCACCGCGCGCGGCGGCGCGTAGACGAGCCGCACGTCCACCAGCTCCACCGCGTCCACCAGCGTGTAGTTGACGCCGCCGTCGAACGTGGACACCTGGCAGCGCGTGGCGGGGCGCTTCTCGCACTCGGCCACCAGCTCCTTCTGCTTGCGCTCGATGGCCTTGTAGCGGACCAGGTCGTCCGCGCCCTGCGGCACCGCGGCGAGCACCTGCGCCGTCACGTCCGTGAAGCTGCGGGGCACCTGCACCCGCGCGCCCTTTCCGGGCAGCTCGTCCTTGCGCTCCGAGGCCAGGAACCCCTGGGTGATGAGGTCCCTCTGGGGCGTGCTGTGCTCCTGGATGACGCCGAAGGCACAGTGGTGGTTGGTGATGACCAGGCCCGTGGAGGAGATGAAGGCGCCGGTACACCCACCCACGTTCACCGCGCCCGCGAGCAGGCCGGTGCCACGCTTGGGGTCCCAGAGCTTCCGGGGAGAGACCTGGAGCCCCTGGGCGCGAAGCCACGCCGGGTCCAGGTCCAGCACCTGCTGGGGGGTCCACTTCCCTTCCCCGGCCAGAGCCGGGGCAGCCACGAGCGAGAGCAGGAGCAGCGCTTTCTTCATGGAGAACTCCCTACCCCGTCCGGCGCCCGGAGGCGACCCCCTCGGAGGGTCCGACGCTGCGCGGCAAGCCAGGAGTTTCCCGGGAAGAGGGACCGAGCTTAAGTGTTGGGGTGTCTGATGGAGGGGAGGCCCGGAAAACGATGAGGACCGCCAGCGGAGCAAAGCTCGACCTCGGCCGCCTGGCCCTCCTGCTCGCCATGCTGGGAGTGGGTTGGTATTTCTGGGACTCGCCCGTCCTGTGGCCCCTCAAGGTGCTGGTGGTGATGATGCACGAGAGCGGGCACGCGCTCGCCACCCTGCTGCTGGGTGGGTCCGTGGACCGCATCCACCTGATGGCCGACCAGGGGGGCCTGTGTATGTCCCGCCTCCCACCGGGCGTGCTGCGACAGGTCGTCCTGTACTCGGGGGGCTACCTGGGGAGCGCGGTGGCCGGGGCCGGGCTGCTGATTGCCACCTTCCGGTTCCAGCTCCGCCGGGGCGTCCTCGTGGCCGCCTCCGCGTGGCTCGTCATCATGGGCCTGCTGTACGCGGGCGACATGTTCACCCTGGCCTTCTGCGTGGGCACCGCGGTGGTGATGGGCGCGTGCGCGAAGTGGCTGCCGGATGGCGCGGTGGACCTCCTGAACCTCTTCATCGCCGCCTTCACCGCGCTGTACGCGGTGTTCGACCTCCGCGATGACCTCTGGAACAGCACCGTGCGCGCGCAGAGCGACGCGGCGCTGCTCGCCGACGTCACCTACGTGCCCTCCATCGTGTGGGCCGCCTTGTGGACGCTGCTGGCCGTGGGCCTGCTGGTCGTCGCCGCGTACTGGTCCCTCCACGCCCGGCCCCGGGGCATCCAGATGCCCCCGGTGGGCACCCGGGCCCGTCGGGCCTGAGCCGCCACTTCACACTCCGCTGCAAACGCAACATTGAAACAATTACAGAACACCTACTAGAGTGGGTCGGGTCGTACTCCCGCTCGAGAGGTGTTCCATGAGAAGCGTCGTACTCAGCGTCGTCGTGGCGGTCCTGGCGGCATGTGGCACGGGCCCCGAAGAGACGTCCGCCCGGGAACTCGGTGTCCAGCGCTCCGCGGTCAACATCACCGTGGAGGACCAGATTGTCACCCGCCTGCCGAGCGCCTCGGGAGCCACCCTCGGGTATTCCGAGTACCTGCCTCCGGGCTACCTGACGTCGACCCAGAGCTACCCGGCCATCATCCACCTCAACGGCATGGGAGAGCTGGGTCGGGCGACGACGGAGGCGGAGCTGTACGCCATCACCACGAGGCACGGCGCGCTCGCCAACATCCGCGCGAGCGCCACGTGGAAGACGTACTTCGGCAACAAGCAGGTGATGGTCTTCACGCCGCAGAGCCTGGACAACTACTCGCCCACGGAGCTTCGTCCGTTCGTGCAGTTCATCGTCGCCAACTACCGCGTCGACCCCACGCGGGTGTACCTGACGGGCCTGAGCATGGGCGGCTGGGGGACGTGGCGGTACGCGAACCTGTATGGCGCGGAGCTGGCGGCCATCGCCCCCTTCGCCACCAACATCGGAGCGCCGGGCAACACGCTCACCACGCTCAAGGACGTGCCCATCTGGGCCTCCAGCAGCTACAACGAAATCGCCGCGCAGCAGGCCTGGCTGGTCAGCTACACCAAGAACTACGACGTGTCGCAGGTGGTGAACATCTCCAACACCTCGCAGAAGCTGACGTACCTGTTCGACAAGACGACGAAGCAGTGGACGTCGCAGGCGGGCGCCGTGAGCACGGGGACGGCCATCGCCCGGTTCATCGTGATTCCCGGCTCGGACCACACCGGTTGGTCGGAGTCCTACGGCACGCAGGCGTTCTGGGACTGGATGCTGGCGCAGCAGCGCGGCACGACGCCGCCTCCACCCACCCAGTACACGCTCACCGTCAACAGCGGCGCGGGTGACGGCCAGTATGTGAGCGGCACGCAGGTCACCCTCACCGCCGACGCTCCGGCCCCTGGCTACGTGTTCGACCAGTGGACCGGCGCCACGGTGGCCAGCACCACCTCCGCGACCACGACCCTGACGATGCCCGCGGCGGCCACCACCGTCACCGCGACCTACCGCGTGTCCTCGCCCACGCAGTACACCCTCACCGTCAACAGCGGCTCGGGCGACGGCCAGTACACGAGCGGCACGCAGGTCACCCTCACCGCCGACGCTCCGGCCGCTGGCTACGTGTTCGACAAGTGGACCGGGGCCACGGTGGCGAACCTGACGTCCGCGACCACGACCCTGACGATGCCCGCGGCGGCCACCACCGTCACCGCGACCTATCGCGTGTCCTCGTCGGGCCTGCCCATCACCACCGAGGACCAGCTCGTCGGCCGGCTGACGAGCGCCACGGGCGCGCCGTACGCCTACGCGGAGTACCTGCCGCCGGGCTACCTGACGTCTCCGACGACGACCTATCCGCTGGTGCTCCAGCTCCACGACTCCGGGGAGATGGGCACCACGAGCACCGAGGCCCAGTTGGTGGAGGTGGTGTCCCGCTACGGCCCGCTCAAGCTCATCCGCGACAACGCCACCTGGAAGACGTACTTCGGCACGAAGCAGGCCATGGTCTTCGCACCGCGCGCCTCCGCGAACTGGGACGCCACGCAGCTCAACGCCCTGGTCGACTTCATCATCGCCAACTACCGCGTGGACCCGTCGCGCATCTACGTCACGGGCCGCGTCCTCGGCGGCTCCGGTGCGTGGAATTATGGCCACAGCCACGGCAACCGCATCGCCGCGCTCGCGCCCGTGGGCGCGAACCTGGGCGGCCCCGGCCCCGCGCTCACCCAGTTGGTCAACGTCCCCGTGTGGATGGTGGACGCCTGGCAGACAGCCGACGCGTGGACGGCCCAGCACTCCTGGTTGCGCGGCCTGACGAAAGCGTATGGCTGGGACCAGTACCTGACCTTCGCCGCGCCCGCCGCGACGCTCACGTACGTGTTCAACGCCACCAACGACACCTGGTCCACCCAGACGGGAGCCCACGGCGCGGGGACCTCTCCCCTGCGCTTCACCGTGCACCCCCAGGGCACCGACTTCGGCACGCCCACGTACGAGCACGTCGCCTTCTGGGATTGGATGTTCGCCCAGCAAAGACAGGCTGGATTCTTCCATCCGCGCCTGAATTGACCCCCTGAGCGAAGGCCTGCTCATTCCAAGGCGACGGTCATCCTCCGTGGCGACTGTCGCCCTCCACCAGGGGCCAGGAGGTTGCGAGGGATTGCCATTCCGCACGCACCCGGGTCCGCCCGAACGTGGGTCAAGACTTATCCGCTAAACGGAATTTCACGGATTTGTCTTATGAAAAACAGACGGACTATACGTGCGGGCCACGTAGCTATTTCCGGCTACGGGCAATCCCATACCCCCAGGAGCAGACATGAAGCTCAAGACGTTGATTGGCTCGCTGACGCTGGCGACGCTGCTGACCGGTGGCACGGCCGTGGCCCAGAACATCGAGCCGGTGCCCCCGCACGAGACGGGCGAGATTCCCAGCAGGGATGGAGAGATGGTGCGCGTTCCGTTGAGCAAGGTGCTCAAGGACTCGGCGCGTGAGGACATCGAGCAGGCCCCCGTGGAGGGCTTCCTTCCGGAGCTCCCCATCCTGGTCGACGGTGTGAAGTACACCGCGAAGCAGATCCAGGAGAAGGACATCCACCTGTCGCACTACGTGCTGGATGCCCGCTCCGCCGAGCAGGCGGTGGTGCAGGGCTTCCGCACCACGGCGGACGTGACGAAGTACTTCAACCAGACGGGCCAGTTTCCCTCCGAGCAGCCCACGGGCGCGGAACTCGCGCCGTGCAACCCCTGGTCGGTCTTCTTCGAGCACTCGTGGTACGGCGGCGCCAACTTCTCCGTCTATCCGGGCTGGGGCTACAACACGCTGGGCTGGTGGAACGACCGCATCTCCTCCATGTGGAGCACCCAGTGTGGCCGTTGGACGGTGATGACCGAGCACCATTATTTCGGCGGTCACCAGCTCTGGGTCGCGCGCGCCTGGGCCGTCGGCAACATGGGCAGCTACGGCTGGTACACGGGTTGGTGGCCGTTCCGCCGCTGGCACTCGTGGAACGACCGCGTCTCGTCGGTCGCCGTCTACTGGTAGTCGCAGGGTGACGTGAGTGGGCCGGAGGCCGCTGTCGCCTCCGGTCCCGCGTCAAGGAACCGGGCCCGTGCTCACTCGGAGGGAGGCTCGGCCGCCACCGTGTGCCACCGGTCGTCGTGAATCCAGCCGACGGTCCGGTCCGCGAGCGCCCACACGCCATCACCGGCGCCGCGCAGCCCGGTGAAGCGCAGCGAGTCCGCCTTGGAAATGGCCACGGGCTTCAGCCTGTCGCCGACCACCCGGTCGATGCCTCCCAGATGCGCCACGTAGACGTGGTCCTGGAACGTCGCGATTCCGTAGTAGTCGCGCTCGGTGTCGGGAGGCCGGATGACGCGCCAGTCGTCGCCGCTTCCCAGCAGGACGGCGCCTTCGCCACCGCAGAGGGCATAGCCGCTCTTCAGCGTGCATACGCCATTGAAGCCCGTCTCCAGCGGAAGCGAGATGCGGCGCCAGCGCTTTCCGTCGAAGTGCGCCAGATGCCCCTCGGAGGTGGCGGCCATGAAGTCGTCGCGGCCGTGGCCCGCGAGGGCTTCGAGGGTGACGTCCTCCCCGTCGATGGTGAGCTGGGGCAGCGTGCTGAAACGTGCCTTGCCCAGCACGTAGGCCTGCCCCACCGCGCCCACACAGACGACGTCGTTCCCCAGCACGCGGAGTCGACGCAGCGGCCCGAGGTCCTCGACGGCCGCGTTCTTGAACACCTTGCGAGAGGCCTTCAGCGCATCCGGTGTCCTCGGCGTCTTCCAGTCGAAGCGAATCACTGTCCCGTTCTCTCCGAGGACGTACGCCAGTCCCGCCGTGGTGGCATCCACGGAGAGGACCGCCTCACCGGACACTCCGAACTCCAGCCACGCGCCGTCCCTGCGCACGCCGATGCGATTGCCAGGGTTGTCGTAGTCATCCCCCACCGTGCATGCGGCGATGACCACCCCAGGAACGGGGCTCAGGCCCTCTTGGATGTAGGCGTCGCGCAGGAACTCCGCATCCGTCAACCCACTCATGTCCGAGAACTCTCCAACGTATGGCTCCGCGAGGATTCGACCAGACAGGACATTTACGACATGGGCGTCGGGCGCGCCATCTCCTCCTCGCCCGGCCCCTTCGCGCCTCTGTCAATGCCCCATCCACGGACATTCAATTGCAACTCAAGAAACAACAGAAACCAGTGTGCTTGTGAATCTAGATATAGACAGACAGGGCCGCACTCCTCCCACACCTCGAGTTGGATTCATGAGAAGCGTTGCGATCGCCGTCTTCGTCGCGGTCCTCACGGCCTGCGGGCCGGGCCAGGAAGAGACTCCCGCCCAGGAACTCGATACCCGCCCTGCCCCGCTCATCACCCCTGTCGAAGACCAGATTTCGGTGCACATGCCGAGTCCCGCGGGCTCGCCGCTTCCCTATGGCGAGTACATCCCTCCGGGCTACAACACCTCGACGGAGACGTACCCGGTCGTCATCCACCTGAACGGAATCGGCGAGCTGGGCGTCGCGCAGAACCCGACGGCGCTCTACGAGGTCGTGACGCGCAACGGGGCGCTGCGGAACATCCGCCACAGCACCACCTGGAAGACGTACTACGGCCAGAAGAAGGCGCTCATCTTCGCTGGCGACCATCGCCTCCAACATCGGCGCCCCGGGTGACACGCTCACCAAGATGAAGGACGTCCCCGTGTGGGCCGCCAGCAGCCACGGGGACCGGTGGGGCGAGCAGTCCTGGGTGCTCCCCGTGACGAAGAACTACAACTACTGGGCGTTCCCGCCCCTCGTCCAATCCACGCAGACGACGACGTACCTGTTCAGCAAGACGACGCAGACCTGGACCTCGCAACCCGGCGTCATCTCCACGGGGAGCTCCATCGTTCGCTATGTGCTGTACCCGGGCACGGCGCACATGGGCTGGTCCGAGACCTACGGCCTGCAGGGCTTCTGGGACTGGATGTTCGCCCAGCAGCGCCCGTAGTCGGCACCGGAGCGGACCGGAGGCTGTGTCGCCTCCGGTCCCGCTTCACGGAGTGCTCACTTCCGGGGGCGCATCCGGAACGCGACGAACGACGCCACGTCGGGGAAGGCGAAGTACGGGTTCTTCTGACGCACGTCACCCAGGGGAGCCACCGGCACGTCCGCGTAGTCGTGCCCTGGCAACAGCCGCGTCGAGTCCGGGACCTTGAGCAGCACCTGGGACAGTGAGCGGTACATCGCCTCCGGGTCTCCCCCGTTCATGTCGCACCGGCCGCAGCCGTTGATGAACAGCGTGTCCCCGGACACGAGCGCGTCACCGGCCAGCAGGCAGTGGGAGCCCGGCGTGTGCCCTGGCGTGTGCAGTGCCTGGAAGACCTCGGCGCCCACGGGCACCGCGTCCCCGGGCCCCAGTGGACGCAGCGCGTCCTTCAGTTCGCGCAACTCCGCGGAGAACTCCACCTCCGCGCGCTGCGCGTAGACGGGCACGTCATGCCGCGACAGCAAATCCGGCAGACCGTTGATGTGGTCGAAGTGGCAGTGCGAGACGAAGGCTCCGGCCAGGCGCTTGCCGTCCTCCGCCACCGCGCGCTCAATCGCCTCCACATCCCACGCCGGGTCCACCACCACGACGTCGGGAGAGTCCGCCGCGCCGACCAGGTAGACGAAGTTGTCCATGGGCCCCAGCTTGAGCTGACGCACGTAGGGAATTCGCATCTCTCATACCTCCCGGGAAGACTCTAACGCTTGAGACTTGCCGCCACGGCCTCTTCCCTCTTGAATGGGCGTCTTTTTCTCGGAGGTCCACCCACCGTGAAGCGCTCTCTGCCGTTGCTCGTCTGCACCCTCCTCGCCGGCTCGAGCGTCGTCGCCAAGGAACGGTCCACCTTCAAGTACACCGCGCCCGCGGACGGGGAGCGGCCGGTCATCGTCGACGCCGTCATCGCGCCGCAGGGCAGCGACTTCGCCATGCGGCTGCGCTTCGACAAGGACCCCTGGGGCGAGGAGTGCAAGAGCCGCTGCTCCAACGCCACGTTGTTGATCGACACGGACTCCAGCAAGCAGACAGGGCTGCGGCTCGCGCAGGGGGCCCCGGGCAACGGAGCCGACCTGGCCGTCATCATCCAGGGCGTGCGCGACTATGCGTCCGAGGGCGGCGGCAGTGCCCAGACGTGGCTGCGAGTGAAGGTACGACTGCTGGGCAGCGAGGCGAGCACGGTGGATGACGGTGAGCTGCTGGCCGAGCTCAGCCACAAGCACGACACCGACCGCATCCAGTCCGACGGCAAGACGGTCTACCTGTTGATCGACACCACCCACGCGTCCATTCCGTCCGCGCGCAAGGCGCGGGTCGTCTATCAGCCACCCGGTGGCAAGCCCATCCAGGCCACCGTGCCCGGCATGATTGGCGGCGGCGGTGGTCGGGGCGTGCGCATCTTCAAGGACGGCAACTGGGGCAAGGCGCCCAAGGCGACGCCCTGAGCTGACGCGGAGCCCACGGGGCACAGCTCCTCTCTCGAATCGCCGCGCGTGAAGTGGTCGAGTTCCCTAGGGACCTTCTATCTCTCGCGCGCAAACGGGGCTGAAATCGGGCGGTGGTACCCCCACCCGATTGCCATCCGCACGCGGATTCGGCCCTGAAGCGGAATCACGACCGAGACGTTCTCCTCTCGCGCGGAACGCTGATGGTTCCACGCGGGAGGCAACCCAGTCGGGAGAGTCCCCCTGAAGCCCGTCACCATCGCACTGGTCGTCTACCTGGCCGTCACGGGTGCGGACGCGCCCGCATCTTCTTTCGAACTGGTCTCCCTGGTACGACTGCTCGCGGCCCCCGAGGCCTACGACGGCAAGCGCGTCCAGATTGTCGGCTACGGGTCCTTCGACTCAACAGGCACGGCGCTCTACCTCAACGCCCAGGATCACCAGCATGGCGTTCCCATGAGCGCGGTGTGGCTCGTGCTTGGACAGACAGGGGCGCCCAAAGCGGGTTCGCCTCCGGGCTACGTCGTCGTGAGAGGAACCTTTCGCGCGGAGGGCCGCGGTGCGATGGGTCTCTTCTCGGGAGCCATCACCGACATCGACCGGCTCGACGACTGGGACCTGGGGAGCGCCGCGCCCCCACAGCAACCCAAGGGAGAACCCACCCGCGCGCGGGGCTGCCTCTGAAACGAAGCCCGTGGACAAGGCCCTCCCTCGGCTCGGGCCTCAGTCCTCGCGCCATGACCCGGCATGCTCCCGAGCGAAGTCTTCGAAGGAGCGCGGCGGAGTGCCCGTGACTTCGAGCACCGCGTCGCTGGCCCTGGGTGCCCGGCCCTCTCGGTGGAAGCGGAACATGTCGATGAGCCCCTCGACGTGCGCGGGGCTCACGGCATACGGCAGCATCGCCTCGCGAAACACCCCGTCAGGGATGGACTCGTACCTGAGCTCGCGGCCCGCGGCCTGACCGAGAACGCGGGTCATCTCTTGGTATGTCATCGCCTTGGGGCCGCAGAGGTCCAGGTGCCTCCCCGTGAAGGACTCGGACGTCAGACACACCGCCGCCACGCGGGCGATGTCCCTCGCGTCGATGGGACTCTCCTCTCCATCGCCCCATGGCAGGCGCAGCACCCCTTCGGTTTTCAGCGCGTGGCCGTAGTACGTGACGAAGTTCTGCATGAAGCCCCCGGGCCGGAGCACGGTGTTCGGGATTCCCGAGCGCTCCAGCTCACGCTCGATGGCGCCGTGGACACGAGCCAGGAAGAACGCCTCGCTCCCCGCACAGAGAATCGAGAGCTTCACCAACCTGCTCACCCCCGCGCGGCGCGCGGCCTCGATGACTCGCACCTCGGCGCCAACCTGGTCGACCATGTCCCCCGTCGCGAGGAACACCGTCCGCGCACCGTCCAGACATGCCTCCAGTCCTTCGCCCGTGCTCAAGTCGACACGCGCATGCTGTGTGGCGCGAGGGTCCGGTACTCGCGAGCGAAACGCCGCCCGCGTGGGCCCCCCCCGCTTCACGAGCTCGTCGAGGACCGCGCTTCCCACCACTCCCGTTGCACCCAGGATGACGTTCATGCGCGGCAAGATGCGCGCGCCAGTGCCTCACCCGATAGGAAGCATTTGACCCCGCTCCTCGGGCGGCAGCGCCGTGGCGCCGCGAGCGGCCGCTGACAGGGCCCCCGGAGCCAATCCGGAGAGCTTCCGGCATTCAAGCAACCAGTGGGACTGGTCGCAGTACCCCGCTTCATGCGCCAGCCAGGTGAGCGACGCCGTCGCGTCCTCTCTCGTGCGCTGGAGCGCCTGCTGGAAGCGGCGGACCCGGAGGAAGTCTCGCGGCGTCAGTCCCACCTCGCGCCGGAACAACTCGATGAACCTGCGGTGACTCAAGCCCGAGCCCGCGACGAGCGAAGAGACAGGCACGTCCGCCGTACTCGCTCGAAGTCGCCCCAGCGCCGTCCACACCGCCTCATGCACGGACCGGAGCGACGCATGCCGGGCAAGGAACGCCGTGCCCAGAAGCGCGAAGCGCTCCTCGTCACTCGACGCCTCGGAGAGTCGCGCCACCCACCGCGTCGCGACAGGCCCCCACAACGAGGACAGCTCCACGTGCCGCCCGGCCAGCGCATCCAGGGGAACGCCCAAGAGGGGCCAGGCGCCCCCCGCGCGGAAGTGGACGCCCGCGAGCATGGACTGCTGCGCCGTGGGAACGTCGAACGCGGCACGCCGAGGACCAGAGACCAACGCCTCCGCGCACGCCCCCGCCTCACCATCCAGCTCCCTCCACTCCAGTCGCTGCCCCGCCAAAGGAATCACCAGCTCCAGCGTTCCCGTGGGCAGCACCCGCTCCAGCCCATGCCCGGGCCGATACCCGTCGTACAGCCAGAAGGCCTGGATGAACGGGCGCAGGGGCTCGGGAGGCGCGAGCGCACGGTAGAAGGAATGGACCTGGGTCATCGCTCGCCCCGCTTCATACCCCCGTCTCCAGCACGCCGCGTCGATGCCCGGGCAAGGGAGCAAGCCCACCCTGTCCTACCTGTCCAGGGCCTCCCAGGAGCCAACCGGGCGTCCTCTCCTACCCGCACCCACCGTCCCGTCCCCAGGTGAGTCCCATGGGCCCTCGCCCTCGGAATTCCAAGGGGTTACAGGGATGTTTCACCTTGGGACCGAACTGGACGGGCTTTCAGGTAGGATGCCTCCGAGGATACGCAACCCCCCGAATTCGTTCCAATTGTCAGGGGGCCATGGTAGTCCCGCCGCTTTGTTACAGCTTCCAGATTCCATGGCGCGGAGTGCGCGAGTCACGCACCGCGTTCGGGTACGAGACGTTCTCACCTGGGTTTGAAGAGCATGCGCGCAGAAGCCGAAAAGAAGACGCCAAAGAAGCAGGGAGGCGCGGGTGGCGGGGGTGGAGCCTCGGGCTCGGCGGGTGGTGGAGATGGATATATCCCCGCCTCGCTCGCTGACGAGGCGCGTCGCCGGTACATCAACTACGCCCTGTCGGTCATCACCTCACGCGCCCTGCCGGACGTGCGCGACGGCCTCAAGCCCGTGCAGCGCCGCATCCTGTACGGCATGTGGAACGACCTGAACCTGTCGTTCGACACGAAGTACCAGAAGTGCGCGCAGGTGGTCGGCGCCATCATGGGTCGCTACCACCCGCACGGCGACGCCTCCATCTACGACGCGCTCGTGCGCATGGCGCAGGACTTCTCCCTGCGCTACCCGCTGGTGGACGGCCACGGCAACTTCGGCTCGCTCGACGGCGACTCCGCGGCCGCCTACCGCTACACCGAGTGCCGACTGGAGAAGCTCGCCACCGAGATGCTGGGTGAGCTGGAGCGCAAGACGGTCGACTTCCGGCCCACCTACGACGGCACGCGCAACGAGCCCATCGTCATCCCCTCGCGGGTGCCGCAGTTGCTGATGAACGGCACCACGGGCATCGCCGTGGGCATGGCCACCAACATCCCGCCCCACCACCTGGGCGAGCTGGTGGACGCGCTGGTCGCGCTCATCGAGAACCCGGCGCTGCTCACCAAGGATCTGCTCAAGTGGATCAAGGGCCCGGACTTCCCCACCGGCGGGCAGATCCTCAATGACAAGAAGGAGCTGCGCGACATCTACGAGACGGGCCAGGGCAGCGTCCGCATCCGCGGCGAGTGGGACACCGAGGAGCTCAAGCGCGGCGGCACGCAGATCATCGTCACGTCCATCCCCTACACGGTGAACAAGTCCACCCTCGTCGCGAAGATTGGCGACCTGGTGCGCGAGCGGAAGCTGCCGCTCATCGTCGACGTGCGCGACGAGTCCACCAAGGACGTGCGCATCGTCCTGGAGCTGAAGAAGGACGCCAACGCCGACCTGGTGATGGCGTACCTCTACAAGCACACGCCGCTGCAGACGACGTTCGGCGTCAACCTCACCTGCCTCGTCCCCAGCGACGACAACCCCGAGGTCGGCACGCCGCGCCGGCTGGACCTCAAGAGCATCCTCCAGTTCTTCCTCGACTTCCGCTTCGGCATCGTCACGCGGCGCTACCAGCACGAGCTGGGCGAGCTGCAGAAGCGCGTCCACCTGCTCGAGGGCTTCGAGAAGGCCTACGACGCGCTGGACGAGATCATCCGCATCATCCGCCAGTCCGAGGGCAAGCAGGACGCCGCCCAGAAGTTGATGGTGCGCTTCAAGCTGGATGAGCTCCAGGTGGACGCCATCCTGGAGATGAAGCTCTACAAGCTCGCCCGCCTGGAGATCCTGGTCGTCCAGAAGGAGCTCAAGGAGAAGCGCGCGGAGATCAAACGCATCGAGGGCATCCTCAAGGACAAGAAGAAGGTCTGGGGCACCGTCAAGGACGAGCTCGCCGAAATCAAGGGGCTCTACAACGACAAGCGCCGAACCAAGATTGGTGGCGCGGGCTCCGAGGAAGTGGAGTTCAACGCCGACGCGTTCATCGCGGACGAGGATGCCCATGTGGTCATCACCCGCGACGGCTGGGTCAAGCGCGTGCGCGAGGTCAAGGACCCGTCCTCCACCCGCCTGCGCGAGGGCGACGCCGTCATGGCCGTGCTCGCCGGCAGCCTGAAGGCGAACCTCGTCCTGTTCAGCAACTTCGGCACCGCCTACGTCACCCGCTTCAACGACATCCCCGCCTCCACCGGCTACGGCGACCCCGTCCAGAAGCTGTTCAAGTTCGACGACGGCGAGCGCGTGGTCGCCGCCCTCTCGCTCGACACGCGGCTGGCGAGTCCGCAGAAGCTCCTGGGCGTGACGAAGCAGGGCATGGGCATGCGCTTCCTCCTGGAGCCGCACCTGGAGGTCTCCACGCGCGCCGGACGTCGCTACGCCAAGACGGGCGAGGGCGATGAGATCATCGGCGTGCAGGCCGTGGGTGAGAAGGACCTGCTCGCGGTGCTCACCAAGAAGACCAACGCGCTGGTGTGCAAGGCGGCGGAGATCAACGAACTGGCCGGCCCTGGCAAGGGCGTCACCGTCATCAAGGTGGACGCGGACGACCAGGTGGTCGACTTCCTCGTCACCGCGCCGAACCAGAAGGACGCGAAGCTGGATTTCGAGACGCAGAAGGGCCGCAAGCTGCAGCTCGCCCCCGCGAAGTACGGGGTGACGGGCCGCGGCGGCAAGGGCCACGAGATGTCCAAGCGCGACGCGGTGGAGGACGTGGCCCGGCCCGTCGTCTTCATCCCGTTGCCCGAGAAGAAGGACTAGCCAGAGGACGCCATGGCGACGAAGAAGGAAAGCTATACAGGCGCCGACATCCAGGTCCTCGAGGGCCTGGATCCGGTGCGCAAGCGCCCGGCCATGTACATCGGCGGGACGGACGGCACCGGGTATCACCACCTGTTGTGGGAGATCCTCGACAACTCGGTGGACGAGGTCATCAACAGCCACGCCACCACCGTCGAAGTGACGCTCCACAAGGATGGCCGCAGCATCACCGTGGTGGACAACGGGCGCGGCATCCCCGTGGACATCATGCCCAAGCTCAAGAAGCCCGCCGTGGAGGTCATCCTCACGACGCTGCACTCGGGCGGCAAGTTCGAGCAGGGCAACTACACCCACTCGGGCGGTCTGCACGGCGTGGGCAGCTCCGTGGTGAACGCGCTCTCCCGCAAGCTGACGGTGGAGATCAAACGCGACGGCAAGCGCCACATCCAGACGTACGCGCGAGGCAAGCCCACCAGCCCCCTGAAGGCGGACGGCGGCGCGCGCGGCACGGGCACGTCGATCACCTTCGAGCCGGACCCCGAAATCTTTGGCGAGAAGCTGAAGTTCGACGCGGAGCTGGTGCGCGAGCGGCTGGAGGCCAAGAGCTACCTGCACAAGGGCATGATCGTCATCTGGAAGGATGAGACGGCCAGCCCCGCCACGTCGGTGACGTACAAGCACGACGGCGGCATCGCCGAGTACCTCACCAAGGTGGTGACGGAGCGGCAGAAGCCGCTGGTACCGGTGGGCAGCACCAACTTCTACCACTCGCGCGACAACGGGGTGCGGCTGGAGGCGTCGCTGGGGTGGACGGAGGCCACGGACGAGCACATCCGCTCCTACGTCAACGGCGTGCCCACCCCCATGGGCGGCACGCACGAGGCGGGCCTCAAGGGCGCCATCGTCAAGGCGGTGCGCAACTACATCGAGACGCACGACCTGACGCCCAAGGGCGTGACGCTCACCGCGGAGGACATCCGCGAGGGAATCACGGCCATCCTGTCCGTGTACGTGGTGGAGCCCCAGTTCCAGGGCCAGACGAAGTCGCGCCTCAACAACCCCGAGGTGACGGCGCAGGTGGACGGCGTGCTGCGCCCGGCGCTGGAGAAGTGGCTCAACGACAACAAGAGCATCGCCGAGGCCGTCGTCGGCCGCATCATCCTGGCGGCCCGCGCTCGCGAGGCCAGTCGCGCCGCGTCCCTGGCCGTCAGCCGCAAGACGGCCGTCAGCCACCGGCTCAACCTGCCGGGCAAGCTGGCGGACTGCTCGTCCACGGACCCCAACCTGAGCGAGCTGTTCCTCGTCGAAGGTGACTCGGCAGGTGGTTCCGCCAAGCAGGGCCGCGACCGGCGCACCCAGGCCATCCTCCCCTTGCGGGGCAAGGTGCTCAACGCGGAGCAGGCGTCCACCGACAAGGTCGCGGGCAACAAGGAGCTCCAGGACATCGTCAGCGCCCTGGGCTGCGGCATCGGCGCGGACTTCGACATCACCAAGCTGCGCTACGGCCGCGTCTTCCTGCTGATGGACGCCGACAGCGACGGGCACCACATCGCCACGCTGCTGCTGACGTTCTTCTACCGGCACCTGCGCCCGCTCATCGAGAGCGGCGCCATCCACATCGCCCAGCCTCCGCTGTTCCGCGTGGACATCGGCAAGGAGACGTACTGGGCGCTGGACGAGGCGGACCGCGACCGAATCATCCGCGAGAAGGTGAAGGGCAACGCCAAGCCCAACATCATGCGCTTCAAGGGCCTCGGTGAGATGACCGCCGACGAGCTCAAGGAGACGACGCTGGACCAGAAAAACCGGATGAGCCTGCGAGTCACGATCGACAACCCCATCGAGACGGACCGCGTCATCAATGACCTGATGGGCAAGGACGTGAGTGCCCGGTTCCGGTTCATCATGGAGCGCGCGGGCGAGGTCGAAGCGCTGGACGTCTAGCCATCCGTCATCCTGCCGCGGGTCCCCCCCGCCCCGGATTGCCCCCGGGGCGGAGGGCCGTGACGGGGCTCCCCTCGCTCGGCTAGCATCCGGCGCCGTGACTACGTTCCGCCGAATCGCCCTGCTCCTCACCCTGCTGCTGGCCGTCCTTCCCGCCCATGCCCAGACGACGCGCAAGAAGTCCGCGCGCAAGAAGGCCGTGCCCACCAAGGTGGTGAAGAAGAAGAAGCCCGCGGGCAGGGACGTGAAGAAAGCCCCGCCCGTGGAGGACACGGACACGGCGGACACGAACGACGTCGCGTCCCCGGAGCCCATGGTCTTCGGAGAGCCGGACTCGAAGCCGCACCCCACCGACAAGCCGGAGGCGCCCGCCGCGAAGCCTCCGCCCGCCGCGGTGGCCACGCCGGTGGCGCCGCCCTCTCCGAGCGCCACCGAGCCGGAGAAGCCCAGCACGAGGCCGTCGCTGGCCGCCACGCCCGCCGTGTCCACCGGCCCCGTGGCGCTCTTCTCAGTCGCCCGAGCCTCGGCCGCGTCCGCCGCGGCGCTGAAGCTGGAGACGGAACTGACGCGTCACCTGCAGCGCGGCGGAGACGTGCAGTTCGTGGACCTGGGCGCGGCCTTCCCGCCCCCGGAGCCGACGCCGCTGACGAAGGCCGACGGGCTGTTCGAGGACGGCCGGGCCGCCTACGACAACCTGGACCCGGAGGTCGCCGAGGCGAAGTTCCGCGCGGCCGCCGAGGCGTACGAGCAGGCCCCCGGTGAGCTGCGGCCGGAGCGGCTGGGTGAGGCGTTCCTGTTCCTCGGCGCGGCCCGGATGCTCAATGGCGACGCGGCCGGCGCGAAGGAGTCCTTCATCCGCTCCGTGGTGGCCGAGCCCGCCACCCGCCCGGACAAGGCGCTCTTCGGTCAGGACGTGCAGAAGGCCTTCGACGAGGCGCGCGCCGAAGTGAGCGCGCGGCCCGCTGGCACCCTCGCCGTGGAGTCCCAGCCCGCGGGCGCGCAGGTCCACGTGCGCGGCCAGGAGCTCGGCGTCACGCCGCTCAAGGGCGTGTCCGTCCCCGCCGGCCACCACGCCGTCATCGTGACGCTGCCGGGCTACACGTCCTTCGCCCAGTACGCGGAGGTGAAGTCCACCGGGAGCGCCGAGGTGAAGGCGACGCTTGTGCCCGGGCCGGGCCTGTCCGCCATCCGCGAGGCCGCCGTGCGCGCCGGCTCGCAAGAGGCCTTCGACAGCGAGACGCTGCCTCCCGAGACGGGCGCCATCGCCGAGCGCCTGGATGCCCGCTACCTGGTGCTGGCCGCGGTGTCCCAGGACAAGAAGGGCCGCCTCCAGGCGGAGCTCCAGGTCTGGGACGTGCGCACCCAGGCCCGGCTGCGCGGCGTGGAAATCGACCTGTCGGGCAAGGACCGCAAGCGGGGCCCCGAGGCGGCCGCGCAGCAGGTCCGCGACTTCATCCACGGCGCCATGTCGCCCCGCGTCGCGGAGAGCGGTGGCACGGGCGTGTCCCTGCTGAAGCGGCCGTGGTTCTGGGCCGCCGTCGGTGGCGTGGCGGCGGTGACGGCGGGCGCCGTCTTCGTGGCGACCCAGGACAAGGGCCGTCCCTTCAATCCCATCACCGGAGGAACAGGCTTCTGAGCCACGGGTTGAATGACGGTTCGCCGCTCGCGTCGCTCGTTTCAGAGGTTACCCCATGAGAGCCCTCGTCCTCGCCCTGCTTCCCTCGCTCGCCCTGGCGGCGTCCCCCGCCCCGGCCCGGCGTGTCTCCAGCCTCCTCGTCCCCATGGACCCGGCCTCCGAGGCCACCGCGGTCCAGATGGAGGGCTACATGAACGAGGCGCTGGGGAACTTCTCCGGCTTCACCGTGCGCAAACCCGAGGAGCTCTTCGGCCTGCCCGGAGACCCCGCCGCCCAGTCCGCGCTCGAGCGTGCCCGCAAGGGGTACTCGGAGAGCGCCGCCGCCTTCGACAAGAAGGAGTACGACGAGGCGGAGGCGAAGGTCCGCGCCACCCTCAAGGAGCTCAACGGCGCGCCGTCGTCCATGCGGGGTTGCTCGCCCCTGTGCGAGTCGCTGGCGCTGTACGCGGCGCTCCTGCACCTGCGCGGCGACGTGGAGGAGGCGAAGCTCGTCCTCATCGACCTCATCGCCGTCTCGCCGACCTTCGAACTCAACCCCAAGCGCTTCAGCCGGGACTTCATCGCCCTGCGCGTGCAGGTGGCCACCGGCCGCACGTCCCAGCTGCGCGGAAGCGCCACGGTGAAGTCGCGGCCCGCCGGCGCCCGTGTCTACGTGGATGGTGAACTGGCCGGCCACACGCCGGTGACGATTCCCGCGCTGGCGGTGGGCAAGCATCTGTTGCGCATCGAACGGCCGGGCTTCCGCCAGTTCGGCCAGCTCATGGAGGTGACGCCGGACGACGTGGAGGTGAGCACGGAGCTGGTACCCACCGCCTCGTACAAGGCCTACGACGCGCAGCTGGACCGCGTGGCCAGCGAAGTGTCGCGTGGCATCCCCCAGGCCAACGGCGTGGCGGGGCTGGGCAAGTCCATGGGCCTGGAGCGCGCCATGGTGGGCACGGTGAAGGCCTCGGGCGAGGGCTCCGAGCTCATCCTGGGCTATTACGACTTGCGCAACGGCAAGAAGCTCGGAAGCCGCCGCGTGGTGCTCCAGGGCGACGAGTTCGGTCAGCTCAAGCAGGAGATGGAGCGCATGGTGAATCAGATGGTGAACACCAGCGAGGGTGGCGGCGAGAAGGTGGTGCGCAGCTCCGACCCGCTCGACAACCGGGGCGGCACCGAGGACTGGGGCGCGGAGGACCGCGGCGGACGCACCCGCTCCGAGGAGAAAAAGAAGAAGAAGGTGGATGACCCGCTCGACGGGGTGTCCGGAACCGAGGACTGGTGACACGCGGCGCTTGTCCTCGGGCGGGCGCGGCCTAGAGTCCTGGCGCGTATGCGCCTGCTCGCCCTCCTGCTGCTGCTCCCGTCGCTCGCGCTCGCTCAGACGAGCACCATCGTCCAGGCCCCCGTCCCCACGCGGGGGATGACGCTGCCGCCCACTGGCGCGGCCCTGGTGGACGAGGCCACCGCCCTGTCGCTCAACCCGGCCGGGTTGGGCTTCGTCCGCTCCGGGCAGCTGTTCTACCTGCACGAGCGCAACCTGGAGCGGGACAGCGTCGCGGACGGCGTCTTCCTGGGCGCGCAGCTCCTGGGCCTGGGCCTGGGCGCGTCCATGGAGTGGATTCGCGGGCGTCACGAGCCGGACTACCGGCGCACGTCGCTGGGCCTGTCTCTGGGCTCGCCCACTCTGCAACTGGGCGGCTCCTGGCACGGCTTCAGCTCCGACGATGACGACATCGACGCGCTGGACACGTTCGACGTGGGCCTCACCGCCCGCCCCGTGCGCGCCCTGTCGCTGGCGGCGGTGGTGAAGGACCTCAACGCGCCCACCGAGGGGAGCCTGGAGGTCAAACGCAAGTACGACTTCGGCCTGGGCCTGCGCCCGCTGGACGAGCGCTTCACGCTGGGCATCGACTGGCTCTTCTCCGAGGGGGCCTTCCGCCAGGGTCAGGCGACGTACACGCTCCAGGCGGAGGTGATTCCGGGGCTGCGGCTGGGCGGAGGCGTGTCGCACGGCTTCGTCAGCGGCGTACCGCTGGCGCTCCAGCTGGCGGCGACGGTGGACACCGGCCACATCGGCGTCACGTACGCGGCGGGCGGCGGCGAGGACGGCACGGACCATGTCCTGGGTGTGCGCCTGTCTTCGGAGAGCTATCGCTCGCTGCGTCCGCCCGGGGGCGTCGTCACGATGCTCGACTTGAACGACGTGCTGGCCAGCGGAGGCAGTCCGCTCCTGGCGGTGCTCGGCGTGAGCGAGGCGGACCCGTTCCTGCGGCTGTCGCGCTGGCTGGACCTGGCCGCGAAGGACGAGCGGTTGTCGGGCGTGGTGCTGAAGATGGAGGGCCTGCCGGGGGTGGACTGGGGCAAGGCGGAGGAGCTGCGACAGGCGGTGCTGCGGCTGCGCGCGTCCGGCAAGCGGGTGATGGCGGTGCTGCTGTCAGTGGATGACATGGGCTACTTCGTGGCGACGGCGGCGGAGCGCATCTACGCGGTGCCGGAGTCCTTCCTGCACATCAACGGCCTGGCCGCGCACCTGCAGACCTTCGGCGGGACGATGGACAAGCTCGGGGTGAAGTGGGACGTGGCGCGCGTGGGCAAGTACAAGACGGCCCCCGAGCAGCTCACCCTCAGCGAGCCGAGCGACGCGTCGCGCGAGGCAGTGGGCGCGTACCTGGACAACGAGGTGAGCTGGTACGAGCGCGCGGTGACGGAGTCGCGCAAGGTGCCGGTGGAGAAGCTGCGCGAGCTGTGGGCCGCGGGCCTGCCCACGCCGAAGCGGGCCCAGGAGCTGGGCTTCGTGGACGCCATCATCCACCCCGCGGAGCTGGACGGGAAGGTGCGGGAGATGGCGCCTCGGGCCCGCTTCAGCGCGGCGTACGCGCCTCGCGACGAGCGCGAGGACCGCTGGGGCAAGCGTCGCCGCATCGCCGTGGTGCCGGTGCTGGGCACCATCGCCGGAGGCAAGAGCCGCGAGGACCCGCTGGGCTTCAGCCGCATCGCCGGCGCGGAGACGGTGGTGCGCGCGCTGGAGTCGGCGAAGTCGGACCCGTCCGTCGTCGCCATCGTCCTGCGCGTGGACTCGGGCGGCGGCGAGGTGCTGGCCTCCTATCTCATGTACCAGGCGGTGCTGGACGCGGCGAAGGTGAAGCCCGTCATCGCCTCCATGGGCGACATGGCGGCGTCCGGCGGCTACTACGCGGCCATGGGCGCCACGGAGATGCTGGCGCTGCCCACGACGATTACCGGCAGCATCGGCGTCTTCTACATCAAGCCCGCGCTACAGGGCCTGCTCGGCGAAAAGCTGGGCATCAGCCAGGAGACGCTGAGCCGCTCTCCCATGGCGGACGTCTTCGACACCTGGCAGCCCTGGACGCCGGAGCAGCAGACGGCGGTGCAACAGTGGGTGGACGCGTCCTACGACATGTTCATCACCGAGGTGGCCCGCGCGCGCAAGAAGGACAAGGCGGAGGTGGATACCATCGCCCGAGGCCGGGTGTGGAGCGGCACCGACGCGCTCGCCCGGGGACTGGTGGACCGGCTGGGCGGCCTGCATGACGCGGTGGAGTCCGCTCGCAAACACGCGGGCGTCCCCCAGGCCGAGGAGCTGGACCTGGTGTTGATGGGCGAGGCGCGCGGCTTCTTCTCCAGCATGGGCGGGGAGCCGGGCGTGCAAGCGGCCCTTGCCCTGCTCCCGGCGCCTTCCGAGCCCTTCCCCGCCGCCTTGCGACAGCTGGCGCGCGACGCGGGGGTGAACCTGGAGCTCCTGCGCCCGGGGATGAAGGCGATGATGCCCTTCACCCTCACCGTTCGCTGACGACGGCACGGCGGGGCGGGGTCCGCCCGCCAACACCGGGCGAAAAAACCGGGAGCGCGCCGGGCGTCCTCTGTTAGTGTTCCTCATGCACGCTGGTCGGCTTTCGGGCCGCCAGGGTGCTCCAGGGACCGGCGGTTCGGCCTTCCGTGTCTCAGGGCCCCGCGCCCGGCTCCCTGTCCCACAGCCTGAGTCACCCTGCGTCCCCCCGCCCTCCCCTCGGGATGGCCCGTGTGGGGCGCACACGGTCTGGAAACCTCATGAGCGAAAACTCCGATAACCGCGATCCACGTGATACCCCGCCGCCGCCCGCGGCCGCCCGTCCTGTCCCTCCTCCCGAAGCGGACGACGATGGCGGCGATGAAGGCGACGACGAGGGTGGAGACGAGGGCGAAGGCGGTGGCGCCTCGGCCAGTGGTGGCCCCGGCGGACAACCCGGCCAGCCCGGTGGACGCCGCCGTCGTCGGCGCCGTCGTCGTCGTGGCGCGCAGGTGCTCTTCACGCCGGATGGCCAGGCGTACCGGATGCAGCCGGGCCCGGACGGGCAGCAGGTCCAGGTCTTCCTGACGCCGCAGGAGCTGGAGCAGCACAAGCAGCGTCAGGCCCAGCAGCAGCAGGGCCCGCAGCAGCCCCAGCAGGGTCAGCAGCAGCCGCAGGGCGGCGGGCACGGTGGCGGCCAGCAGCACTCGCGCCAGCACCACGGCGGTGGTCAGCAGGGCCAGGCGGCGCAGCAGTCGAACCTGGCGCCCGTGGAGGGCGTGCTGGACACGGAGGCCAAGGGCCCCAACGCCTTCCTGCGGCAGGTGAAGCGAAACCTCCTGGCGGCGCCGGACGACCCGGAGCTGCCCAAGAACCTGGTGCAGAAGCTGCGCCTGCGACAGGGCCAGTACCTGACGGCCTTCGCGCAGATGCGCGGCCACAAGGGCATCATCCAGAAGGTCGACACGGTGGACGGCCGCCCGCTGGAAGGCGCGCCCCGGCTGCCGCACTTCGCGGACCTGACGTCGGTGGACCCCACCGAGCGGCTCAAGCTGGAGTGCGGCCACAAGGAGATGGTGACGCGGGTGTTGGACCTCGTGTCTCCCATCGGCAAGGGCCAGCGCGCGCTCATCGTCGCCCCGCCGAAGACGGGCAAGACGATCATGCTCCAGCGCATCGCCCAGGCCGTCATCTCCAATCACCCGGAGGCGCACGTCATGGTGCTGCTCATCGACGAGCGGCCCGAGGAAGTGACGGACATGCGCCGCAGCATCAAGGCGGAGGTCGTCGCCTCCAGCTCGGACCGGCCCACCGCCGACCACCTCAAGGTGGCGGAGCTGGCGCTGGAGCGCGCCCGCCGGCTGGTGGAGAACGGCAAGGACGTGGTCATCCTCCTGGACTCCATCACCCGTCTGGCGCGCGCCTACAACAAGGAGATCGACAACTCCGGCCGCACCATGTCCGGCGGCGTGGACAGCCGCGCGCTGGAGCGCCCCAAGCGCATCTTCGGCGCCGCGCGCGCCACGGAAGAGGCGGGCTCGCTGACCATCATCGGCACGGCGCTCATCGACACCGGCAGCCGCATGGACGAGGTCATCTTCGAGGAGTTCAAGGGCACCGGTAACTCGGAAGTCACGCTTGACCGCCTGCTCGCGGAGAAGCGCGTCTTCCCCGCGGTGAACATCGCCCAGTCCGGCACGCGCAAGGAGGAGAAGCTCTTCACCCTGCGCGAGTACGAGAAGGTGAAGAAGCTGCGGCAGATGCTCCACGCGGTGAAGCCGGTGGAGGCCATGGAAGCGCTCGTCAAGCGGCTGTCGCGGTACACCTACAACGACGAGTTCCTGGACGAGCTCTAAGCCGAGCTCCGAGACAGCGCGCGGGGGTGGTGTGGCGGGCCCGGGTTTGCGTAAGGTGGCGGCATGATTCAGGGCTCGGGCCGCTGCCACTACCACCCGGAGCGCGCCGGCCTCGGTATCTGCGTGGAGTGCCGGCGGGTCATCTGCCGGGAATGCACCACGCAGTTCGAGGGCATCAACCGCTGCGCGAGCTGTCTGGGCCGGCGCCTCAAGGCGCTGGAGGGCCCGGGTGAGCGGCGTGAGTGGACGGTGGGCAACGGGATGCTCGCGCTGGTGGGGCTCTTCCTCGTCTGGGGCGGCATCTATCTGGTCGCCTCCGTGGTGGCGAGCTAGCCCATGGCCGTCTCCGCGCTTGAGCTGCGCCCGCGCAACGCCGTCTCGCTGATGGACGCGGCGCTGCGCCTGTGCGCCCGGAGCACGGGCGTCTGGGCCCTCACCCTGCCCGGCGGCGCGGCCGTCGTCGCCGCCATGCTGTACCTGGCGGAGGCGGTGCGACTGGGACGCCCGCTGGTGCTGCCCACGCTGGCGCTCACGCTGGCGTGGTTCCTCCGAGGCGTGTGCCAGGGCGCCGCGTGTCACCACATCCAGGCCCGGCTCCTGGAGGGTCAAGGCGAGCCCTCGACGTGGGACTCGCTGAAGGCCGCGTTGGGGCGCCTGCCCTCGCTCTGCGTCGCGGTGGGCTACCTCTTCGTCTTCGACGGCATGGCCCTGTTGTTCGGCCTGGGCGTGGCCTACGTCGTGTTCTCCTCGGCGAGCGTGGGCTACGCGGCGGTGATGCAGGGCCGGGGGAGCGTGCTGGGGCTGTATGGGCACTGCTCGCGGCTGTTGGGCCCGGCGCGTGGCACCGCGACGATGGTCCGCATCCTCATGAGCGTGCAGGTCCTGGTCTTCTTCAACCTGCACATCGCGTTCAACTTCCTGCTGATGCTGGCCCGGAAGCTCCTGGGCATCGACCTGACCTTCGCGGAGCGCTTCGCCTCGCTGGACAACGCGCCCTGGCTCCTGTTCCTCGTGGCCACGACGTTCGCCCTCTTCGAGCCGGTGCGCGCCGCCACCGCCACGCTGCTGCTGGTGGATGGCCGGGTGAGGCAGGAGGGGCTCGACCTGATGGCGGCCGCGCAGCAGCTCCCGACGCGAGACTCCGGCAAGCCGCTCGGCCCGCGCAGCGCGGCCGTGCTCGCGGTGGCGCTGGGACTGGGACTGCTCGTCGGAAGCCCCGCCCGGGCGGACGAAGTGGCGCCGCGTCCTCCCGTCACCTCCGGGCGCGATGCGGCGCGGCGGCTGGGCCAGGTGGCACAGGCCTGCGAGGGCGAGGACACCGCCAGCGACCCTCGCTTCGAGCGCATGGGCGCCCTGGGCCCCGGTGAGCGCGGCAAGCTGGACCGGCTGGTGCGCGCGGTGGAGCGGCAGGCGTACGACAACGAGGACTGCGAGTCGGCCCTGGCCGCGCTGGAGCGGGGCCTGACGCATGCCACGTCGACGGTGGAGGCGCAGGAGAAGGCGGACGCACGTGTCGCCTCGGCGCGGGCACGCGACATCCTCGCGCGGCCGGAGTTCGCCGTGGCGCCGCCCCGAGACGAAGAGACCAAGGAGCCCACGCCGCCCCCGGAGCCTCCGGGCTGGTGGCGCCGCTTCATCGACAAGCTGGGCGAGTGGCTCAAGGAATTCTTCAAGCGCGACGAGGCCCCCGCCCCGGTGGACGTCGCGCCCCCCGCCGTCACCGGCGGCGCCGTGGCCAATGTCCTGGTGGTGATGCTGGTGGCGCTCACGGTGGTGGTGTTGGGCGTGGTGCTGATGCGGGCCCTGCGCAAATCCCGTCCGAGCCACCGGGAGGCGGGCCTGGAGGTCTCCACGCTGGATGCCACGACGCTCGCGGGAGACCCGGCGCACGCGCTGTCACGCCCGCCGGAGGGCTGGGCCCAGTTGGCGGACGAGCTGGCGGCGCGCGGGGAGTACCGTGAGGCGGTGCGCAGCCTCTACCTGGCGCTGCTGTCCCGGCTGCATCGCGACGGCGCCATTCTCTACGACGTGACGCTGTCGAACTGGGACTACCTGAGCCAGTTCAAGGGGCGCACCGAGTGGAAGCCCCGCTTCCGTGAGCTGACGCTGCGCTTCGACTTCGCCTGGTACGGCAACACCCCGGTGGGCCAGTCGGGCTACCAGGAGTTCCGCTCGCTCACCGCGCCCATGCTGGCCGCGCCCGCCACGTTGGAGGCCGCCGGTGCGTGACCGCTTTCCCTTGCTGGTGGTGGGCGGGCTGGTGCTCACCGCGGTGCTCGGCTCGCTGCTCGTGAAGGGCGCGAAGCGCGGCGAGTTCGCCGACACCCTGTCCACCTATCGCGCGCACGAAGACGGCGCGCGCGCCCTGTTCCTGCTGGCCGAGGAGAGCGGCCTGCCGGTGACCCGCCGCATGGCGGACCTGCGCATCACCGGCGCGGACACCTCGACGCCGGTGCTGCTGGCGGTGGAGGTGGAGGGCTCGCGCGAGGATGACCTGGAGCAGACACAGCTCGCCGCCGAGCCCGATGCGGGCCTGGGCGACGAGCACGTGCCGCGCGTCGGCTTCAATGCCTTTCGCGCCAGCCACCTGGACGACCGCGAGGTGACGGAGCTCCTGGAGCGCGTGGTGGCGGGCGGCACGGTGGTCTACGTCCCCTGGGGCTCGCGGGAGAACCCGCTGCTGGATGCCCTGGGGGTGAAGCTCACCAAGGCGGACACGACGCTGCCCATGCGCACGCTGGTGCCGCCCTTCCCCTCCCCGTACACGCTGGGCGTGGAGCGGGTGGAGGTGAAGGTGCAGGCCTATCTGGAGCTGCCGGAGAACGCCGTCCCCGTGCTCGAGGACGAGCGGCTGGGACGCATGGTGGCCGCGGTGGTGCCTCACGGCCAGGGCCGGGTGCTGGTGGTGGGCGCGCCGGAGCTGGCCATGAATGGGGCGCTGGCGCGCGCGGACAACGCGCAGTTCTGGCTGTCCTCCCTGCGCGCGCTGGGCCCGGGCCCCTACGAGTTCGACGAGTTCCATCACGGCTTCACCAACGAGCGCTCGGTGGTGGACTTCGCGCGGCGCTATGGGCTGCAGTTCGCGGTGCTCCAGTTGCTCGTCGGCGTGGCGCTGTGGTCCGTGGCGCTCAAGCGCTTTGGCCCCCCGCGTCCTCCTCCCGAGTCCGCTCGCGTGGGCGCCACCGATGCCCTGTTCGCCATGGCGCGGCTGTATCGCGAGGGGCGGCACCACGCCTTCGCCGCGAAGCTCGTCTCGCGTGGACTCACCCAGGAGCTGGCCCTGCATGCGGGGCTGCCCGCGCACGCCACGCACACCGCCGTCTCGGACGCGCTGAAGGAGCGCGGACGCGAGGACCTGGCGCGCGGCCTGAATGACGTGGCCGCCCGCGCCGAGACCGCGGCCAACGACTCCGACCTCCAGCAGCTCGCGGCCCGTGCGGCGGGCCTGCGCCAACGCCTTCACTCCGCCGGCTCCGCCCGGCGCAGCACTCCCGGAACCCCATGAACGCGAATGACCCCGCCTCCACCCTCGTGCCCACTGGCTCCGCCGTGCAGGCCGCCCACGCCATCCGCGAGGGCGTGCTGCGCGAGGTGCGCAAGGCCGTCGTGGGCCAGGACGAGGTGCTGGAGCTGATGCTCTGCGGCCTCATCGCTGGCGGCCACGTGCTGCTGGAGGGTGTGCCCGGCGTGGCCAAGACGCTGATGGCCAAGGCGCTGGCCCGGAGCATCAGCTCCGACTTCAAGCGCATCCAGTTCACCCCGGACCTGATGCCGGCGGACATCCTGGGCACCAGCGTGTTCGACCTGAAGACGCAGGGCTTCGTGCTGGTGCGCGGTCCCATCTTCACGGACCTGCTGCTGACGGACGAAATCAACCGCGCCCCGGCCAAGACGCAGTCCGCGCTGCTGGAGGCCATGCAGGAGCGCGGCGTGTCGCTGGAGGGCCGCAACCTGCCGCTGTCGCCCCTCTTCACGGTGTTCGCCACGCAGAACCCGGTGGAGTCGGAGGGCACGTACCCGTTGCCCGAGGCGCAGTTGGACCGCTTCCTCCTGAAGATCGACGTGGGCTACCCCGCACCGGAGGAAGAGGACGCGATTCTGGCGTCGGTGCACCGGGGCTTCGACTCGGGAGACCTGGCGCGCGCGGGCGTGAGCGCCGCGGTGACGAAAGAGGGCCTGCTGGCCGCGCGTGCCGCGCTCAACGAGGTCAACGTGGAGCCGCCGGTGCTCAGCTACATCCGCAAGCTGGTGTCGGCGACGCGCGCCTCCGGTCGCATCCGGCTGGGCGCGGGTCCTCGCGCGGGTGTGCATCTGCTGCTCGCGGCCAAGGCCCTGGCGGCCCTGCGCGGACGCAACTTCGTCACGCCGGATGACGTGCGCTTCCTCGCCGGCCCCGTGCTGAAGCACCGTCTGCTGCTATCGCCGGACGCGGAGCTGGATGGCGCCACGCCGTCGGACGTGCTGCGCGAGGTGGTGCAGGCCGTGGAGGTCCCCCGGTGATTCCCACCGGGCGCCTCTGGGGGCTGCTCGCGCTCCTGGCCCTGCCCATGATGGCCGCGGGTTTCTTTCCCGGCCTGGGCGGCGCCGTGGTCGCCCTGGATGCGCTGGCCCTGGCGCTGGCCCTGCTGGACTTCTTCAGCGCCCGCTCGGCGAAGCTGGAGGTGCGGCGCGTGCTGCCGCAGCGGCTCAACGTCGGCGTGCCCAACAAGGTCGAGCTGCGCGTGGTGCACCGAGGCGGTCGCACGGTGCGCGTGCGCCTCAAGGACGGCGTGCCGGAGTCCTTCACCGCCACGCCCGAGGAAGCCCCGCTGGAACTCCAAGCGGACAGCGAGACGCGCTGGGTGTACCGGGTGACGCCGGCGAAGCGCGGGCGCTTCGACTTCGGGGACGTGTACGCGCGAGTCCAGGGCCCGCTGGGCCTCGTGTCCCATGAGCGCGTGTTCCCCGCCGCGCAAGCCATCTCCGTGTACCCGGACCTGCGTGGCGCCAACCGGCTGTTGCTGTCCGGAGCCGCGTTGGACCTGGTGAACCTGGGCCTGCGGCAGCTGCGCCGGGATGGCCGGGGCAGCGAGTTCGCTCGCCTGCGCGACTATGCCCAGGGAGACAGCGCGCGCGACGTGGACTGGAAGGCCACCGCCCGCCGGGGCAAGCCGGTGACGCGCGTGCTGGAGTCGGAGCGCTCACAGTCCATCCTCATCTGCGTGGACGCGGGTCGCTCCATGGCCGCGCAGGTGGACGGCCTCACCAAGCTGGACCACGCGGTGAACGCCGCGCTCTTCCTGGCCTTCGTCGCCGTGCGCAACGGAGACCGGGTGGGCCTGGCCGTCTTCGCGGACGGCGTGAAGACCTACCTGCCCCCAGCGGCCGGACGTGGCCAGTACCGGAAGATGGTCGATGCGCTGTACTCCACGACACCCAGCCTCACGTACGTGGACTACCTGGCCCTCTTCAAGGAGCTGAACGTCCGCCTCACCCGGCGCAGCCTGCTGTGCGTCTTCACCGACTTCCTCGACGAGGAGCAGGCCTCCACCATGGTGGCCCCGCTGCACCGGCTCGCGCGGCGCCATGTGCCCCTCTGCCTATCGGTGAAGGACACCGCGCTCCAGAAGCTCCTGCGCACGCCACCGCCCGGGCCGGAGGAGTCCTTCCAGCACGCCGTCGCCTCGGAGCTGCTCGCGGACCGAGAGGTGCTCAAGGCGCGGGTGAGTCAGGGCGGCGTGCAGATGCTGGATGTTCAACCGGATGACTTGAGCCTCGCGGCCGTCAACCGCTACCTCGACATCAAGGCCCGGGGCGTGCTGTAGCGGCTGGCACCATGCGCCCCCTCTTCCAGGCCCAGGGCTCCTTCACCGCCGAGCGAATCGAGGACCCCGAAGCCGAGCGGTTCCAGCCGCTCCTGGAACACTGTGAGGACTTCTTCCAGTTGTGCTTCGGCCGCCCCGCGCGCCCGGACGAGGGACGGCAGCTCCCCCTCGAACGCCCTCCTGGAGTGCCCTCCGAGGCGGGCCATCTCATCGCGGTGCGCGACGCCTCGGGCCAGTGGGTGGGCGTCCTCGAAGGACTCCAGGGCTATCGAAAGCCCGGGGAGGCATACCTGGGACTGATGTTGCTCGCGCCCCACGTGCGCGGGCTGGGTCTCGGCGCGGCGCTGCTCCACGGCTACGAGGACTGGCTGCGCTCCGAGGGCATGCACGTGCTGCGCGTCGGAGTCTCCGAGCCGAACACCGCGGCGCTGCGCTTCTGGCGCCGCATGGGCTTCGAGGACGAGGAGTGGGTGGGCCCGATGCGGCAGGGCGAGCTGAACTACCGCGTGCTCAGGATGCGAAAGACGCTGACGTCACCGGCAGCCACCCCGTGAAGCGCGTGTCCGTCACGTTGCCCCGCACCAGGTGCAGGCCGCGCTTGAAGAAGGCGTAGACGCGGAAGAACGACTCCAGACCGAGCCGCTCCGTGTCGCTCAACTCGCCCAGGCTGCAAATCACCTTCGGGTCACCGCGCCCCGAATCGATGAAGCCCAGCACCGCCACCACGGGCACACGCACGCGCTGGCCTCGAGGCAACCGAGCGCCCAGCACCACCGCGTCGAGCGGGTCTCCATCGTCCGACATCAGCCCGGGGATGCTGCCGTAGTTGTACGGACACGGCAGCGGCGCCACGAAGTCCACCGAGCCGTCCGCGCGTCGCTTCACGAACGAGAAGCGCGGGCACTCGATGACGACCTCGGGTTCGCGCGGAAGCAGGGGCAGGAGCAGCGGCTCGGACACGAGTCCCGTGTAGCACGGGCGGGGACAGGGCGCGTGGAGCCTCGCCCTCCCCTGTCGAGCGACAGACGCGCGCCGCGAGTCGGGGAGCCCGTCAGGACGCCCGAGGAGCGTCCAGCCGCGCGTCGTCCGAGCGCGAACCTCGCAGCCAGTCCGACAGCAGGTACGAATAGACGCCGCTGCCCACCACGAGCGCGAACGTGACTTTGAAGGCCACCGACAGCTTGGGCGGATGAATCTGCGACACCGTGCCTTCGATGAAGCCCGCGAGGACGAACAGCACCAGCGTCCCGAACAGGAGCTTCACCGCCGTCACGGCCTCGGCGCGCAGGGCCTGCCCTCGTGGCAGTCCCTTGGGGGCCACCAGGCCGCGCGCGATGACGAGGCCCGCCGCACCCGCGATGCAGATGGCCGTTATCTCAGGGATGCCGTGGGGGAGAATCCAGGCCCAGAACCAGCCGGCCATCCCCTTCGCCGCGTACACGTGCGCGAGCGCGCCCAGGAACAGGCCGTTGACGAACAACATCACCGCGGTGCCCAGCCCCAGCGTCACGCCCAGCGCGAAGCACAGGAAGGCCACCTGGATGTTGTGGGTGAAGAGGAACGAGGAGAAGTGCGCCTGCTGGCCCGCCGACATTCCGTCACCCGCGGCCTCGTTGGCGGCGCGCTGCACGGGGTCCATGTCCAGGTGCTCGGCGGGCACCAGGTAGTGCGCCGCATCCGGGTCCACCATCATCCCCAAGTAGCCGAAGCCCACGCCGGCCAGGAAGAGCAGCACCGCCGCCACGTACATGCGCCACTCGCGGCGCAGGAGCGCGGGAAAGCCTCGCGCCACGAAACCCCAGACGTCCGCCAACCGGGGGCGGCGCCCCGGATAGGTGAGCGCATAGGCCCGCCCCACCAGGTCATTCAGGTACGCACTGACGTCGGCCGAGCCACTGCGGGCCCTCACCCAGAGCAGGTCGCTCGACACGGCGCGGTACAGCTTTCCGAGCGTTCGCGCGTCATCGAGGCTCAGGCCGCGCAGGCCGCGGACCTCGGACTGGTCCAAAAGCTTCTCGAGCTTCTCCCACCGAGGTCGACGCGACTCGATGAACTCCGCCATCTCCATGACGACAGTCTAGCCCAGGAGGGCCGTACGCCCACCCTGCCCTACGGGCGCCGGTTGTGGGAAAACAGGGGGATGACGTGTCGGCTGGCGTTCCTGGGATGGCTCTTGGCCTGTTTATCGGGATGCAGCTCCATGCGAGCGCTGTGTCCCCTGGAGGGCGGCCGTCCCTGGGTGGAAGTGCGCAGCCCCCACTTCAGCATCCGTACCGACCTGGACACGGACACGGCCGAGGACGCGGCGCGCGAGCTGGAGATGCTGCGGCAGGGATTGCTCCAGGCGTGGGGCGGCAGCTTCGACCCGCCGGGAACGGTGGAGGTCATCGTCCTGCGAAACCGCCGGGAGCTGTCGGAGTTCACCAACGTCGGCATCGAGGGCTTCTCCGCGACCACGTCCGAGGGCCCGCTGCTGGTGATGGCGGGAAACAGCTACGCGCTCAGCGAGGACGCCGCGGACATCTCCACGCAGGCGCACGAGCTGACGCACTACCTCTCGCAGTTCGCCCTGGTGCGACAGCCGCGCTGGCTGTCCGAGGGGCTGGCGACCTATCTGGAGACCATCACCCTGAGGCCGGAGCGACGGGAGGTCATCCTCGGAGCGCTCCACGCGCCGTTCCTCGACCACGTCAAACGCAGTGGCTGGCGCACGCTCGACGAGCTGTGGGAGTGGGACCGGCGGGGGCTGATGAGCAGCGCGGAGTCGCGGCAGTACTACGCCTCCGCGTGGCTCTGGGTTCACTTCTTCATCAGCCAGCACTCCGAGCGCTTCGAGCGCTTCCAGAAGCGCCTCATGCGCGGCGAGGAGCCTAGGAGCGCCTGGGACGAGTCCTTCCGGGGCGTGAAGGATATCGCGGGCCAGGTCCACGCCTACGCCCACGGCGGACGACACGTCCACTACCCGCGCATCACCGCGCCGCTGTTGCCCGTGTCGAGCGACATCCACACCCGACTCCTGGACCCCGCTGAGGTGCACGCGGTCCGCGCGCGCCTCATCCTCCTGACACCCGGCGCCGCGCCCGCCGACGCTCGCCAGGAAAAAGCCGAGTGGGAAATGGCGCAGGCGCTGAAGGAGGACCCGGGCAACCTCACGGTGGCGCTCCTGCGCATCCGCTCCATGGGGGACCCGGACCAGCAGCTCGGCTTCGCGCGGGACCTGGTGAGCCGCAGGCCGGAGAGCGGCCTCGCGTGGGACGCGCTCGCCCAGGCGCTGGATGCCGCGGGCTACGCCACCGAGGAGCAGGAAGCCGCCCGCCTGCGCGCCGCGGAGCTGGTGCCCGACAGCGTGGGCACGCAGAACGGACTGGCCCGCTACTACGCACGTACCGCGCAGCCGGAGAAGGGACTGGGGGCGGCGCAGCGGGCCGTCGCGCTGGCGCCCGGTAACGCCAGCGTGCTCGACACCTACTCCACCATCCTCTTCCAGTTGGGCCGCTGCCAGGAGGCGCTCGCCACGCAGCAGCTCGCGGTGGAGGTGCTCTACGAAGGCACGCCGGAGCGGCTGCGCCAGACGGTGCACGACACCCTGGCTCGCTACGAGGCGGTGTGTGGAGCCTCTCCCGCCGCGTCGACGTCTCCGTCCGGAGGCGAGTAGCGCCGGAACGACGAAGCGCCGGTGAGCCCTGGAAGGGGACCCGACCGGCGCCTCGAGAACCTCACGCGTGAGCGCGGGTTACTTCAGCTGCTTCTCCAGCGGCTTCTTCTCGCTGGACTCCAGCTGCTTGGTCCAATCCACCACCGGCGTCTGCCAGGCCATGCCCGTCTCGGTGGGCTCGGGGGCGAGCTTCTCGAACTCGAAGCCGTCACCGCCGAAGTACAGGTACTCCACCGTGGCGACGGAGTACTCCTTCGCCGGGTCCAGGGCCTTGCCCTTGGCGTCCTTGAACTTGTTCTTCCCGGCGGCGGTGAAACCGGAGACCAGGGCGTTGGGGTTGGCCAGCTGCTTGGCCAGGTCCTCGCCCTTGAGCTTCACGACGAGCAGCGAGTTCTCGAACGGCATCACCGAGTAGATGCTGCCGCGCGTCACCGGACCGGCCGGCAGGTCGCCACGGATGCCGCCCTTGTTGAGGATGGCCCCGTCCGTACCGAGCGACTCGCGCACCGCGCCGCCAATCCACTTCGCCATCTGCGGAGAGGCCTGGGTGATGCCCGTCTTGGTGAAGCCAATCTGCTGGCCCAGCACCTCGTCGAGCTGCGCCTTCCACTTGGCGACCAGCTGCGCGGTCTCCGCGTCCGGCGTGCCCCCGGCCACATCGACGAGCTTGCCCTCGATGTTGGTGACCTTCTCGCCGGCGGGCTTGGCCGGGTCGAACGAAATCTGCGCGCGCAGGTACTTGGCGAAGCCACGGTCCAGCGACGCGAAGATGACGCCGTTCTCCTTCGAGTAGACCTGCTGCGGGCAGCGGCCACCGGCGACGACGGACAGCTTCCATTCAGGGTGCTTGGCCACGATGGGCTGCAGCTCCGTGACGCACGTGTCGGCCACGACGACGACCGTGTCGGCGCCGGCCTTGCGGGCCTCGGGGATGGCGCTGTTGAGCGCCTCCTCGTAGCCCGTGACTTCCAGGCCCTCGGCGCGGCCAGCCATCGCCGTGCGCACCGTCTTCTCCGAGGCGAGACCCACGACGCCAACCTTCAGGCCCCGACGCTCGAACACCTGGAACGCGGGCAGGGACAGGTCGCCCGCGAGCGCCGGGTCCTTCACGCGGAGGTTGGCGGCGAGGAACGGGAAGCCACCGGAGGCGCGGTTCTTGAGGAAGACGTCCTTGCCGAACGCCAGCTCATGGTTGCCCATGGCGGAGGCGGCATAACCCATGCGGCCCATGACCTCGGCGGTGGGGGCACCCAGGAAGAAGGACGACAGGGCCGGCCCGTTCCAGTGGTCGCCCGTGGCGAGCGCCAGGGTGCCGGAGTCGGCGCAGGTCGCCTGGCCATCCTTGATGGGGCCGGGACAGTGCTTCTCGTCATTGACCCAGTGACCAAGCAACTCGGCGGCGCCACCCTTGCCATCGACCGGCTGAAGCTGACCGAAGGTGCCACCGGTGACGAGCAACGTCACCTCACTGGGCACCGCGGGCTTCGCCGGCGCGGGAGCAGGCTGCTCGGCGACGGGGGCGGAAGGGGGAGGACTGCTCTTCTCGCAGCCGGCCAGGGCGCCGAGCGCGAGAACCAGCACGCCGGAAAGGCGCGACTGGCGGGAGGGACGGGGGCGGTAGCAGGGGTTCGAGCTCACAGCGCGCCGTTTAGCACAACTCGGGACGTGATACGGTGACTGGCGTGTCAGATGAACAGGACCCCAAGGGCCCACCCTCACCACGAGGGGAGCAGCAGCAGGACGCCGCGAGCGGAAAGAACCAGACTGGCCGCGTGCTGGCCCAGCATTTCTGGGAAGAACTGCAAAAAGGCGCCGTGCACTTCCAGGAACAGGGCTCGGAGGTCGTTCCTCGGGGCCGGCTGAGACAGTTCATCCATGGACTGAGCCTTCCGTTTCATATTGCCCGGGCCCTGCTGGGAGACCCGGTGGCGCGCCGTCAGTACCTGCGCGTGGGGCTGATGCAGACCGTGGTCGCCCTGGCGCTGTCCCTGACGTGCATGGGCTCGGCGAACAAGGCCGCCAATGCGGTGGAGGATTCCCAGGACGAAGCCGTCGCCGCCGAGGTGTCGTCGGCGCTCAAGAAGGTCGCGTCGGTGGTGGCCGAGCAGAACGCGAGGAAGGCGGAACGGGCGGCCGCCCGCGAGCTTCGCAAGCAGCGTCGGAACGGCGAGGCCCCGGCGGACACGGCTCGCGCCACGGCGGCGGAGCTGGATTCAGACGCCCAGGACGAAGAAGCGGGCGAGGCCGAGGACCCCGCCGACCCGGATGCCGTCGCCCTCGCGCCGGGCGCCGACGAAGTTCCCCAGGTTCAGGCCGGGAAGGTGGACACGAACGATGCCGGTCCTCCGGAACGAGACGCGAAGGACGGCGAGACGCCCTCGGAGCTTGCCGCCGACGTCTCGGCCGCGCCTGCCAGGCAACGGGAACCCACCGTCCAGGGCAAGAACACGGACGCGGCTCCGACTTCCGACAAAGACAAAAGCCCACGGGAACCGTCGCGGGCCACGGCGGACGAAGAGGACCCGGAAGCCCGCCTCGCGATGAACATCGAGCGACGGCTTCGCGACATCGAGGCCGCCGCGAACAACCCGGATGCGGGCACGGCGGTCTCGGACGCGGTGATGGCCCTGGTGGCCGAAGCCGTCTCCAGTGCTTCTTCGGATGCGTCCAGCGTGCAGCCCAGGCCCAAGAAGCCCGAGGGCGATTCCTCGAAGGCAGGCAAGGTCAAGTCCGAGCCCGGGAAGTCGCCGCGCAAGCCTCATCCCGAAGCTGAAGACAAGGGCTCCACGGGGCCGACGTTCAAGGGCTTCTCCGTGGTCGGCATCCCCTTCTGGATAGCGTTGTTCGCGGCGATGCAGCTTGCCCAGTGGGTCATCATCGCGTTGTCGCGCGACTACCACGACGTCATCTCCCGGGAGGCGAGCCTCCTGACGCGCGTGGAGCCTGAAGACGACGCCATCACGCCGCACATCCGCCTCAACGTGCAGTGGATGCGCAAGAAGGTGCGGCGCCGGGTCAGGGCGATGATTCTGTTCGCGGTCGGCGTGCCGGCGGCGGCCTTCGTTGTCTCGCCCTTCTTCTGCCTGGGGCTCAGCAGTCCGCTGATCACCACCATCACCTCGTTGTGGGGCGCGTGGTGGCTGATGGTGTTCACCGCGGCCAAGAGCGCCCAGGCCTGGGAGCCGATGGCGGGCCAGCGGCCTCCCTGGTTCCTGCGCGCGTGGACCTTCCTCACCACCCGCGTGCCCGGGCTGCGGTGGAATGTGCTGCAACGCTATGGCGCGATGTGGACCCGGCGCTCGACGGAGGTCTTCGTGCCGGTGGCCACGGTGGAGCGCCATCCGTGGGCCTATGCGGGACTGACGGTGGTGCGCTTCGTGGGTTCGTTCGCACCGCTGAAGTTCTTCGTGCGTCCCCTCATCCCCGTGGCGTCCGCGCACATCCTCCGGGAGGAGAGCGCCAGACGCGCCCGTGAAGGACAGGGCACGGGTTCGAGCCCCCGCGTCCCCGGACCGCTGGAGGAAACCATCCGCTCGAGCTGAGCCCCGCGGCGACGCTCAGGCGTCGCCGCCGCGCGTGCGCTTCTCGGTCGGCTCGGGGGAGTCGGGAGCAGGGCCCGTGGGCAGCGGAGGAGCCACGGGAGGCAGCGGCGCCGTCATCTCCAGTCGCTCGCCCGTCTCGCGCGAGTCGGGCAGCGCGATGAGTGCCTGGAGCTGGAGGCTCACCGCGCGGAAGAAGCCGGTGAGCAGTTCGGGCCGGTCCGCGAGCAGGTCCAGGAAGTCTCGCCGGTCAATGATGAGCACGCGCGTGTCCACCGCGGCCACCATGTCCGTGGGACGCGGCGCACCGTCCAGCAGGCTCACCTCTCCGAAGGCCTGCTTGCCCTGGAAGCGCAGCACATGCTCGCCGTCGTGGAACGCGTCGATGGCGCCCTCGACGATGACGTAGAGCGCGTCGCCCGGGTCGCCCTGCGCGTAGATGCGCTCACCCGCGCGGAAGGCGCCCTCGCGAGCCACCGCGGCGATGGCCGCGATGTCGTCCACGTCGCTCTGCGAGAAGACGCTCACGCCCTCCAGGGCGAACATCCGTTGGACAATCCGGTCGCTCAACTCACCCTCCTGCGGGAGCACATCCAGCCCATTCACCCGCGCGATATGGCGAGCGCACGCGCGCAGCACCACATCCTCGCTCTGCACCAACGCCGCCAGCCTGCGCCACAACCGGCCCGAGGCCCCCGGCGGCAACTCCCGATGGTGCGCCTCCACCTGCTCCATCACCAGCTCGCGGTCCTCTTCCGAGAGCAGGTTGTCCAGCAGCTCCAGCGCCAGCGCGCGTCGACGCGCATCCTGTCCCACCAGGTTGTAGTGGATGCCGCGCATGCGATGCGACGAATCCAGGAGCCCCAGCAGGAAGAACGAGAGTTCGAGCGCCTGGTCCAACCGGTCGCCCACCGCACGGGTGAGCAGCGAGCCGTCACCCAGCGCCGCGCGCACGTCGCGATAGGCCCCCACCAGCGCCCGATACACGTCGCGTCGCCGGACCAGGGCCTCGCGCACGCGGTCCACGTCCACCGGGTGCTCGGGGTGTTCATCCCGCAGCCGCGACAGCTGCGCGCCGATGCGGAAGTGCAGTGACGCATCGTCGCGCACGTTGGAGAACAGCAGCGCATCCAGCGCCGCCGGCGTACCGATGCCGCGCAGCACGCGAGGCAGTTGCAGCCGCATCGCCAGCGGCGCCTTCTTGTTGTTGAGGTGCTCCTCGACCAGCGGAGTCACCACGTCGCCCAGCGCGACCAGGGCTTCACGAGCCGTCTTGCGCTCCTCGCGCCAGGTGAGGAACGGCAACAGCCGAGGGGCCAGGTCCACATAGCCACCCTCACCCACCGCGGCCAGCGTCACGCGGCGCACCGTGCTGTCCCCATCATCGAGGTAGCGCGCCAGCGCATCGGTGAAGCGCGTGTCCTGGAGCCGCCCCAGCAGCTTCGCCACCTCGCGACGCTCCACCACGGGCGCGCCCTCGCCTCGCGCGAGCAACTCCTGGAGCGAGGCCAGCGCCACCGAACTCCCCGTCGTCTTCACCAGCGCGCCGATGGCCGCGCACCGCAGTCCCACGTCCGGGTGGTTGAGCAACGCCGGCAACAGCCGCTCTGCCCGCTCCGGAGACAGGCGGGCCAGGGCCCAGACGGCCTGGTCCCGAGGGCGTCGGGGCCCCTCCTCCACCAGTCGCTCCAGCACCGGCGCCAGCTCCCGCGCATCCAGCTCCAGCGCCAGGGCCACGCCCCGCTCGAGCACTCGCTCGTGCGGATGGCGCAGCAGCGCGGGCAGGTGCTGTCGCAGCGGTACTTCGGCCTGCGCCATCAGGTCCACCGCGCGCAGCACGCGGTCCGGCGTGGGCGCGGACAGGGCCTCCGCCAGCAGGCGCTGCTCCTCCTCGCCATCCAGCGCGACTTCTTCGTCCTCGGCCGCGCCCACCTGTTCGCCCAGGGCCGCCACATACGCCGGCCTGAGTCGTACCAGCAGCAGCACGAGCCCCAGGCACATGCCCATCACCGCCAACGCCATCGTCGCGCCCGTGGCCGCGCGCCCCGCGCCGATGAGCAGCAGACCGGCCACCACCACGCCGCTCTTGCGGAGCAGGCCGTCCACCGCGACACGCAGGCCCTCGCGTTGATCATCCGGCACCGCCGCGTACAGCAGCTGGATGCCCACCGGGAGGATGGAGTAGCTCACGGCCGTCTCCACCAGGCGCAGCAGATGCACGGGCGCCAGGCTGGGCGTGAGGAGCGTCGCCCCGGCCAGCGGCGCGAGCACCAACGGCACCAGTGCCACGTAGCGCAGGAGCCCCAGCCGTCGCAGCAGCGGCTGCGTGAGGAGCAGTTGGAAGGCCACGCAGAACATGCCTATCCACAGCTGCAGGGAGCCGAAGAGCGCGGTCAGCGCGTCCTCGCTCAGCGTGCCCTCCAGGCGCAGGCGGAAGAGGTAGTCCACGAAGGACGACAGCACCGCGAAGGAGATGCCCAGCGCCGCGAGCACCTGCGCGTACGGGCTCTCCGCCAGGTAGCTGAACGCCATGAACGACGTGGGGGCCGGACGGCCACGCGGTGGAGGCGGAGGCACGCCGCGATACAGGTGGTGGAAGATGGCGCCCGCGGCCAGCAGGCCCAGCGCGCCGCTCACCACGATGGCGGGTGTGCCCAGCGGCTCCGCCAGGCCTTGCACCAGCAGGCCGCCGACGATGCCGCCGCCCATGGCGAAGCCATTGAGCGCCGTGAAGGCCCGCCGGGCCTCCCGCGCATCGAAGGCCGACGCCATCCGCGACCAGAACCGGAAGGACACGAACGTGGAGAAGGTGTCCGCGAACAGGTACAGCGCCAGCGCCGGGGTGCGCTGCCCCGCGGACAGCGCCGCGGCCAGCCCCAGCGCAATCACCCCACCCAGCCCCGTCAGCACGCCCGGCGAGTCCAGTGGCGAGTTCGGCTTGAAGCGCGGCAGCACCGTCAGCGCGGCGGTGATGAGGGCCCCCAGCAGGTACAGGTAGGGCAACGCCTGCGACTCGAAGCGCGACAGGACCAGCGCGTTGGCCGCCGTCTTCAGCTGCGTCACCCCGGCGATGAGCGCGAACTGGAAGGCAGCCGCCGGCCACAATCGGCGGTTCCAAGATGATGTGTCGGAGGGGGCCACGGATTCGCGAGGGGCGGGGAGGCTACCCCACCACCCCGACAGCCATGAATAACACAGTCGGCCGCCCGCCTGCGCCCCCCTTGGCGCCCTCCTGCCTGGTGTTCGGGCTGGCATGAAGCGGGAGGTGTCAGCGGGACATACCCGGAGCAACCTCGGAGGACCCCCGCCGGTGCGGGGACGCGGCTACACTGCGCCGGTGACGATAGCCACAGACACCCTGCTGGACGGCACCCACACGGTGCTCACACCTGAGTACGTGGAGTTCCGCTTCACTCTCGCGGGGCTGTATTCACGCTTCCTGGCGTGGCTGCTCGACGCGGTCATCGTCCTCACCGTCAGCCTGGCGGTGATGATGGGGCTGGGCTTGATCATGTCGGCGTTTCCCGGCGTGGCCAGCGCGCTGGGCATCGTCGTCTACTTCCTGGTGGACTGGGGCTACGGCATCACCCTGGAGACGGCCTGGAGCGGTCAGACGGTGGGCAAGCGCGCTCTCTCCCTGCGAGTCATCCAGGAGAGCGGCGTGCGCATCGGCTTCTATCACGCGGCCCTTCGCAACCTGGCGCGTCCGGTGGACCGGCTCCCCTTCTTCTACCTCGTGGGTGGGGTGGCCGCGCTCGTGTCCGGCTCCCAGCAGCGGCTGGGGGACATGCTGGCCGGCACCATCGTCGTACGCGAGCGGCGGCTGAAGGTGCCCTCCGCCATCAACGCCTCCGGCGAGGAGGGCCTGCTGGCGGACCCCCTCTTCGTCTCGCGCGTGAAGCGGCTGTCCACGGAGGAGCGGGAGCTGGTGCTCACCGCCGCCCTGCGCCGCGAGGAGCTCCGGATGGAGGCCCGGCTGCGCCTGTTCGCCGCGCTGGGCGCCCGACTGCAGGACGCGCTGGCCATGGAGAAGCCAGACCACCTCTCCGACGAGAAGTGGACCTTGCTGGTGGCCGCCGCCCTGCTGCCCTCCAAGGCCCCGCGCGGCGCTCAACCCCCGCGCGCCCGGGCCCTGGGGTGAGCCGCTAGAAGTACGCGGAGATGCCCGCGGACAGCGTCAGCGAAGTCTGCGTCTTCTCGTTGAGGGCGATGTAGAAGTTGTACTGCGCCCGCAACCCCACGCTCACCGAGTCGGACGTGAAGAAGTCCACGCCCACGTTGGGACCGATGCCCACGAAGTTGCTCGTGCTCTCCTTGAAGACCACGAGGTAGCTGATGTCGGAGCCGACGTAGGGGCGGATGCTCTCCTCCAGCAGGAGGTAGCGCAGGCCCAGGGACGGGGCCAGGCCCACCACGCGCTTGTTGTTGGGGTCCGTCGAGTCGCGCGGGAAGGCGATCTTCGACAGGGACACCACCTCGAAGCCGTTCTCGATGTAGAGGCTGGCGTCGATGCCCACGAAGAACGCGTCATCCAACCCGTTGGTGCGGTTGAAATCCATGTACCCCAGCGACAACCCGAGACTGCGATTGGCGAACTGGGCGTGAGCCGGGGCGGCCCCAAGCAGGGCCAGGGTGAAGGTGAGAGTGCAGAGCAAGGTACGCATGGGCGTCCACTCTAACCGGTGCAACCCCCGGAAATCAGCCCGGATTCAGCCCCGCCGGGGCGTTGCACGGGAGGGGGCGCTCTCCTACACTCGGCCGGCCATGCGTCTTGCCCGCCTCGCCTCCGCGCTTTCCCTGGTCCTCACGCTCCCGCTCGCCGGCTGCCTCACCACGCCGCCGCCCCATGAGCGCGCCCTCATCAACAACGAGCTGTGCACCCAGGAACTGCACAACGGCGACCTGGTCCGCGCGGACGTGTACTGCGACCTGGGCCTGGAGTTCTCCCCCCAGTACGCCGACCTGTGGGTCAACAAGGGTCTCATCGCCATGGCCAACGGCAACAACGACGAGGCCAAGAAGCACTTCATCAAGGCGCTCCGCTACAACCAGGAGCACCTCCAGGCCTACCAGAACCTCGGCGCCATCTATAACGAGGAAGGCGCCTACGGAAAGGCGCACGACAACTTCCGCCGCGCCCTCAAGGTAAATCCGGATAACCTGGATACGCGCTACAACCTGGCGTACACGCTGATGAAGATGCGCAAGTTCACGGAGGCCAAGAAGGAGCTGCGCACCCTGCTCGCCGTGAACCCCAACCTCGCGGCGGCCCACCACACGCTGGGCATCATCGCCTTCGGGGAGGACCAGTTCGAGGATGCGGCGGAGGCCATGGCGCAGTCGGTGGCGTTGGATCCGAACAACCCCGACGCGTGGCATGACTACGGCAACACGCTGATGGAGCTGAGCCGCTACGCGGATGCGCGCGAGGCCTTCTCCAACTGCGCCCAGTTGAACCCCAAGGCGACCAACTGCACCAACAACCTCGCGCTGGCCCAGCGCAAGGCGGCGCTCACGGACGCGGCCTTCAAGGAGGTCAAGGACACACAGCAGGCGGAGAACTCCGCCCCTGCCCTGTTCATGCTGGCCCGCCAGTTCCGGGAGAAGGGGCTGTTGGCCGAGGAGGAGACCACTTACAAGAAGTGCGTGAAGCTGGAGTCGAAGTTCGCCCCCTGCCACTACGGGCTCTTCGAGCTCTTCCAGGACGCCAACAAGCACGAGCACGCGGAAATCGCCTGCAAGAACTTCCTGAAGTACGCGACGTCGGAAGAGTTCCCCACCGAGTATCAGGCGTGCGAGAAGTACCTGAGCAACGCGACGTTCTGATGCCCCGCCGTTTCCCGCACGTACCACCACCCCCTCGATGAGCGTCCGTCTCACCGTCACGCAGCGCAGCGAGGCCGGAGCCCAGGGCACTGAGCTCGTCCTCGGCGACTCGGTCATCACCCTGGGACGGGACAAGTCCTGCCAGGTGGTGCTCGCCCAGCAGGCGGTGTCGCGCAACCACGCGCGCATCGTCCAGGAGGGCAACCTCTTCTTCCTCGAGGACCTGGGCAGCGCCTACGGCACGCAGATCAACGGCAAGCCCCTGCCCAAGGGTGAGAAGCGCCTCTTGCGCAACGGCGACGTCATCGCCATCGCCCAGTACGACGTGAAGTTTGATCGCGTCACGGAGCTCAACGGCGACGTCAACTCGGAGAAGACGTCCTTCATCGCCCGGGGCAACCTGAAGGACGTGATGCGGGGGCTGTCCAGCGCCGAGGAGCGCTACCTGCGCATCATGAACGGCCCGCGCGAAGGCGAGCGCATCGAAATCGCCGACGCGAAGGAGCTCGTCATCGGCCGTGACGAGAAGGAGGCGGACATCGTCCTCAAGGACGACCTCACCTCCCGCAAGCACGCCAAGATTCGCCGCGACTGGTCCGGCACCCACGTCGAGGACCTGGGCAGCCGCAACGGCATCAAGGTCAACAAGAAGCGGGTGAACCGCAGGGCCCTCAAGGACAACGACGAACTGGAGGTCGGCGGCACGCGCTTCCTCTACGTGGACCCGAGCGAGCCCGCCGAGGAGCAGGTCCAGCTCGCCACGGACATCAAGAAGGCCCCGCCCCCGTCGCCCCAGCGTCCCGCCCCGGTGCGCAAGGAAGTGAAGCCCCCGGAGCCAGAGCCGGAGCCCGCGCCTCCAGAGCCCGAACCCGCGCCCCCGGAGCCCGAGCCGGAACCCGTCCCTCCGGAGCCGGAGGAGCCCATCCAGCCCTCCGCCGAGACGTCCCTCCCCGACGAGGTGGCGCCGGGTGGAGCCCTGGCCGCGCTCAAGGACAAGCAGAAGCTCGTCCCGCTCGTCGTCATGGGTCTGGTGGGGTTGGTGTTCCTGGTGCTGCTCATCGCCGTGGTCGCTGGCGCCTGAGCGCGCGGACAGGGAGCGCCAGGTGAAGGCGCCCCACGCTGCTCCGCTGCCGACCGCTACTTCTTCTGCGAGGACGCCGGGCGTCCCTTGATCTGCTCCGCCTGCGACTTGAGGGCGAGCAACGTGCTCCGCGCGCGCTGGGTGGAGCGCTTCTGGAGCCTCGGGTCCAGTTCAATCGCGCGGCTCAGGTCCTTGAGCCCGTCGGGGATGTTGCCCCGGCGCAGCAGCAGCTCACCGCGGCCCACCAGCGCGTCCACGTTGGAGCGCTCCACCGCGAGCGCGCGCTGGAAGGCGTCGAACGCCTCGTCGGTGCGCTCCAGCGTCAGGTAGGTAGCGCCCAGCTGGGTAAGGAAGGCGGGCTCACGGGGCGCCGCCGTCACCAGGCCCTGGAAGATCTCCAGGGCGAGGCGGGTGCGGCCGGCCTGCAGCATGCTGTGGCCCATGCCGGCGTAGTCGAAGAGCCGCTCGCGCGTCATCCCGAGGAACTGGCCCAACTGCAGCTCCCCGCGGACGAGCTTCTCCGTCAGGGCCTTCGGAATCCGAACATCCGACGGGGCTTCGCTCTCCGGTTTGCTGCTCACGGCCACCTCGCGAGGGGCCCCACGCGTGGGCCCCTCTACCTGCGGGTCAAGGTCAGAAGAAGACGTTCCGAGGCTTGATCATATCATTCAGCGAGTTGATCTCATCCAAGGCCTTGAACATCTTGGTGACCGACTTGAAGCGGTCCTCGATGGGCTGGTCCTTCTCGGACTCCTTGGACTTGCCCAGCTCGGAGATGGCGCGGCTGACGTGGTCGGAGATCTGCTGCATCAGCGCGTCACGCTGCTTGGACACGTCCGCCGTCTTGGCGTCCTTCTTCTCCTTGGCCGGCTCGGGCAGCATCGTCAGCAGGGACGGAGTCTCCTTGTACTGGAACTCCAAATCCTTGCCGTGCTTGAAGGTGGCGCCGCCACCCTCGTCGCCGATGACTTCCTTGCCCACGTTCGCCCAGTCGTCGGAGTCCTTGCCCATGACGAGCAAGTCCCTGCTGTTGTTCTTGAACGCGTCGTCCCACTGGAAGGCGACCGTCGTCTCGTAGCCGTCCTTCGTCAGCTCACCGACCTTGCCCTTGCCCTTGTCGATGTCCGTCACGGCGATGTGGTCCGCGCCGTTGGTGATGTCCAGCTTGCCCGTCACCGTCATGCCCGCGTTGCCCCAGGGCACGGTGGAGCAGTTGATCTCCGTGCCGTCCGGCAGCTTGAACGTGGTGTTGCGCTTGAAGTCGAACTTGCCGCCGTCGCTCTCGTCGACGTGCGGGTCACCCCAGATGCGGGTGTTCTTGCCGTCCGGGCCGGAGATCTTCCACTCGAACTGGCCCAGCTGCTCAATCTTGTAGCCGCCCGGCGTGGTGATGGTGCCCTTGTCGTCCACCTTCAGCTTGTCGGGGGGACGGAAGGTGTCCTCGGTGAGGACCGGCTTCTCCGTGGGGAAGGCGCCGCCCGTGCCCGCCGTCGAGGCCGTGTCGCCAGGACGGGGAGCCCCGGCCGCGAACGAGTTCTCGTCCAGCTGCTTGAGCTGCTTCACCGCCGACTCGATCTCCGAGAGGGCGCGCTCCACCGTGTTCTCGATGAGCCCGAGGTTCTTCGTCAGCTCCGTCTCACTCAGCCCGACCTTCGTGTTGCCAGTGCTGGTGGTACGGGGAGCGTTGCCGGCTTGGGTGACACTCGTCATGACTTCCTCCCGAATCTCGGGGAATCCCACGCCCTGAAGCGCGCATTCCCGCCGTACTTCCATTCTCGACAGCGCGCGTCGGAAGTTGCGTTGAAGCGCAAGGATTCCGATCAGAACGGTGACGGGTCGGCGAGGACCGACCCCGGGTCAACGCGGCTACCGGGTGGAGATGCGAGCCACCGGCTGGATGTTCAGCTCGGGGGACAGCTCCTGGTAGCTGAGGACGGAGAACGAGGGGTTGAACTCGTACTCCAGCAGCTTGCGGACGTAGCGCCGGATATCCATGGCGGTGAGGATGACAGGGCGCTGGGCGCTGGGCGGCAGGTGGCCGCACTCGGAGCGGACGGCCTGGACGATTTCCTGTGCCAGCTCCGGCTCGAGCGCCAGGTGCGCACCCGCGGAGGTCCGCTTGATGGAGCCGCGGATGGCCTCCTCGATGTTCGGATCCAACAGGTACACCACGAGGGTGCCGCTGCCGCGCGCGTACTTGTGGGAGATGTAGCGGCGCTGCGAGGCGCGGACGTGCTCGGTGAGCATGACGTTGTCCGCCTCCACCTGCCCGTACTCCGCCAGGGCCTGGAGGATGCCGCGCAAGTCACGGATGGAGATCTCCTCCTCCACGAGCCGCTGGAGGATGTCGGTCAACTTCAGCACGTTGACGACCTTGGGGATGACCTCCTTGACGATGGCGGGGAACGCCTTCTCCAACTGCTCCAGCATCGTCTGCGTCTCCTGCACGCCGACGAACTCCCGCGCGTTGCGCCTCAGCACCGCGGCCACGTGCAGGATGATGTAGCCGGGCACGTCCCACGTCGTCAGGCCCGCGGCCTCCAGGGTGTCGCGGTGCTGCTCGGGCACCCACGCGGCCGGCTGGCGGGTGGCGGGGTTGATGGCCTCGAAGCCCTGGATGTTCATCAGGCGCAGGCGGTCCACCGTGTCGTTGACGAGCACGTGGCCCAGCGTGGCCTGGCCGGTGACGACGGGCACCTCGTTGATCTGCACCTGGTAGGCGCCCGGCGGCAGCGACGAGTTGCCGCGCGCGCGCACGCCCGGGAAGCGCACGCCGAGCTCGATGAAGAGGCCGTCGCGCATGAACGGGATGAGCTCGAAGAGGAACTTCCCGTTGTCCTGGCGCGAGTCCACGTAGGGCACCAGCGCGTCGGAGACCTCCAGGACGATGGGCGTGACGACGGGGATGAAGAGCTCGGAGTCCGGGTTCATCGGCTCCTTGGGCGCGGGCTCCGAGGACATCGGCGTGCCCAGGTCCGACTCCATGGCCGGACCGGCCTCCTCCACCATCTCCGACTCGCGCTTCTTCTTGAGCATCGTCCACGCGCCGAAGCCCGCGCCCGCGCCCAGCAGGAAGAAGGGAATCTTGGGCAGACCCGGGACGAGCCCCAGGACGATGAGCATGCCCGCGGCGATGGCGATGGCCTTCGGGTACGCGGTGAGCTGCGTGCCAATGTCCTTGCCCAGGTGCGCGCCCTCTTCATCACCACCGACGCGCGTCACGATGATGCCGGCGCAGGTGGAGACGAGGATGGCGGGAATCATGCCGACGAGGCCGTCACCGATGGTGAGCAGGGTGTACTTCTGCGCCGCGTCCGCGGCCGTCATCCCCTTCTGCGTCACGCCGATGATGAGGCCACCGACGATGTTGACGACAGTGATGATGATGCTGGCGATGGCGTCGCCCTTCACGAACTTCATGGCGCCGTCCATGGCGCCGAACAGCTGGCTCTCCCGCTCCAAGTCACGGCGCTTCTTCTTGCCCTGATCCTGGTCGATGGAGCCCGCGCGGAGGTCCGCGTCGATGGACATCTGCTTGCCCGGCATCGCGTCCAGGGTGAAGCGCGCGGCCACTTCGGCGACACGCTCCGAGCCCTTGGAGATGACGATGAAGTTCACGATGACGAGGATGATGAAGAGGATGGCGCCGACGACGAAGTTGCCCTGCACCACGAAGTTGCCGAACGCCACCACCACTTCTCCCGGGTCGCCCGTGAGCAGGATGAGACGTGTGGTGGAGATGGTCAGCGACAGCCGGAACATCGTGGTGATGAGCAGCAGCGTCGGGAACACCGACAGGTGCAGCGCCGCTGGCACGTAGAGGGACACCAGGAGCAGCACCACCGAGATGCTGATGTTCAGCGTCAGCAGCACGTCCAGCAGCAGCGTGGGCAGCGGGACGATCATCATCCCGACGATGAACACCACGACAATCGCGAGGACGATGTCGGAGTACTTGGAGAGGAAGCTGTTCGGATTGGAGGCGGACATCAGCGGGGAGCCATCCTAGTCCGCGCCCGGCCCCGGGCCCAAGGGGGGCCTCACGAGCCGGGCGGGGTGTCCGTCGGAAGATGCGAAGGGAGGGCTTAACGCCCGTCCGGACCAGAGTCGCCGTCGGAGACCCCCTGGGCCTCCTCCACGCTCTCCAGGGCCGCGGCCGCCAGCATGCGCGCACGCGCGCTCAGCGGGTCCTTGCCCTCGGGGTCCAGGGACACCGCGTGGTTGAAGTCATGGGCGGCTTCCATCACCTTGCCCTGGCGCAGGTGGACCTCTCCCCGGTTGACGAACGGCGTCAGGTCCGTGGGGTCCAGCTCGATGGCCCGGTTGAAGTGGGCCTCCGCCTGGTCCAGGTTCTCCAGCGCCAGGTGGCAGGCGCCGAGCGCTGTCTGGAAGTAGGCCTCGGAGCCATCCATGGCCGCGAGTTGCTCGAAGACGGCCAGGGACTCCTGGAAGCGGCCGTCCTGGAACAGGTCGAAGCCCTGAGTGGCCCGCTCGAGCAACTCCGGGCCGGACAGCGGCTTCCCATCATTATTGGAGACCGGCGCCTTGGCTTGGGTCGTCGTCATCTGGACTCATTCCCGGGGCGAATACGGAGGCGGCCTGGAGTCTAGCCCGCCTCCAGCGAGCCCACCAGTCAGGGGACGCCGAGAAGGCACTACTCGTCGAAGCCGTCGCGAATCTTCTGCAGCTGCTTCTTCAAGTTGGCGATGGCCATGTCCACGCCCTTCTGGGCCACCACCGCGCTGAACATCTGGGCCTTGAAGCGGTCCTTGACGTGCGACTCGATGTCCTTGAGCGACGCCTTCGGGTTCTCCTTCGTGTACTTGGCCACGTCCGCGTCCAGCTTCTTGGTCAGGCTCTCCGTGGTGGACTTGGAGAAGAAGCTCAGGAACGGCTGGTTCTGCAGGACCTGGTTCGTGCCCACCGCGTCCGCGTACTTGGCGCGGTCTTCGGTGGTCAGCTTGGTCTCCGGCTTCTTGCCGATGTCGTCGATGATGGCCTGCTGCTTGGCCTGCTCGGCCTTGGGATCCGACGGCGTGGCTTCCGCCTGGCTCGTTTTCGCCGTGGACGTGGAACGGGAACCGCCATTGACAGGAGCGACCATGGATTTCTCCAAAAGGGGTGGGGTGAAGGAATTCTCGTGAGACGGGGCCGGAAAGTTTCGGACAAGCCGACGAGGTGATTCCACCGGGCCCTGGAAATGAACTGGCCCCGCACCAGCTCCAGGAGCTGTTGCGAGGCCAGGGTGCAGCAGGCTGCGGGCTTACGACTAGCCGCGCATGTTGCCGACGATCGCGCTCTGCATCTGCTCGATCTTCTTCATGGAGTTCGAGATGAGCTCGACCAGCTTCGCCTCACGCTGCATCTGCTCCTGCGCCTGCAGGAACGGACGCTGATCCTCGGGGGCGGCGGCGATCATCGCGTTGGAGGCCTTGGAACCGGCCAGGATGCTGCTCGCAGCGGCGTTGAAGTTGGCAGAGATGCTCATGGTCGTTCTCCAGTGATTGATTCGGTTTTGCTGCGGGATGAAGTGCAGCGGCGGCTACAAAAAGATTATCGGGGGAGGGGCTCGGAAGTTTCCTGCGAATTAACCGGGATCATTTCCGGCCTTTTCGCGAGGCCCGGGTCCCCCCCGGGAAACGGGCCTAACCCTTGAGCTTTCCAAGGCTGGGATTCTTCATCCAGGCCTTGAAGGACTCGAGTTGCTGCTGCTCCTTCTTCGGATCTGCCGGGGGCGGCGGGCTGGCCTCCGGGTCCAGGGACAGGGAGCGCTTGTTGGAAGCGCTCTCGAAGCCGTCCTTGGCGGCAGGGGCGCCCGACGTGCGGGCAGGAGCCGGCGGAGCAGCGGGGGCCGCGGGGACCTGCGCGCCCGGGGGAGCGAACGCGAACTTCGCGTGCAGCTCCGGGTTGGCCTCCTTGACGGCATTCTGGATGGTCATCCCGTAGGTGCTCAGGCGCTCCGACAGGTAGGACACCACGAGGCCCAGCGTGGGAGGCACGGGGAGGATGGGGTCGGCCATGAAGCGCTGGAGGGCGCCCGACACGTCGCCATAGAGCTTCTCGTCGAACGGAGTGCCCGGCGTCGTGGAGGCCACCAGCATCTTCATCGTCCGAACCACCTGGAGGAAGGTGCCCTGGGCCACCTTGGACTGCGACTCCAGTTCCGCCAGCAACTTGTCGCGCTTCTCCACCAGCTCCGCGGGTTCCGGAGGCAGTGGGCCCATCTTCGCCTTCTGCGTGCTCATTGACTGACTCCACCTCTCCACAACGAGGGGTTGGGGTTTACCTGGCGAGCCTAACAGACTGTTCCGGGCTCACCTACCCGGCGTCTGGCCACAACCAGACGCCGGGACAAGCCAGAATCAACGCTTTCCGAGCGCCGTGAGCATGGCGCCGGCCTTGCGCACCACCGGATCATCCACCGGTGTCATTGCCGCGGCGCGTCGCAGATCCTCGATGGCCTGGTCCTTCTTGCCCAGGGCGAGCTTCACCTCGGCGCGGCCGACGTAGACGGACGCATCCTGGGGGGACAGTTTGGCGGCGACGTCGAAGGCGGCCAGGGCGCCCGTCCCGTTGCCCGCGGCCATCTCCACCACGCCCAGCGCCTTGGCGAAGTAGCCGTCCGTGGGATTCACGGCGTACAGGCCCTGGAAGAGCGTCCGGGCCTCGTTGATGCGGCCCTGGTAGAAGAAGTAGTACGCCGTCTTGGCGATGGCGTAGAGCTCGTCGTTGGAATAGCCGCGCACCTCGCGCAGCGTGGACTTGCCATCCGCCCAACGCTGGAGCCGAGCCGCCAGCTGGGCCTCGTCCTGAGGGTCCTCCGGCATGCGCTAGTAACCCTCGTCCTTCTGCTCGGCCCACATGCGCCGGATGATCTCCTTGGTCTCCTCGTTCACCTGGTCCACCAGGGTGAGCATGGAGGACTCTCGCTGGAGCAGCGCCTTGAGGCGCTCCAGGCGGTCCGGGGACGCGTTGATGCGCGTCAGCCCCCGCTCCATCAGGTGGCGCGACTCGTCGCTCCCCCGCCCCGCCACGCTGGCCAGGTGGGGCCGGTCGCTGAAGCCCTCCAGGTCCGCGTCATGCCCGCCGGGATGAGGGGGCAGGGGCAGGCGCAGCTCCTCCGACGAGTGCGCGGGACCGATGAAGTCCAGGAGCGCCGCGGAGGCGAGCGCCGGGTTCTTGGGATTGCCCGTCTTGCGCAGCTTCTTGCGGTCGACCTGGGAAGGGTCAACCAGGCGCTCACGGACGCTGCGGGGTCCCCCCCAGGGCCACTGGGGTCCGGGGGGCTGATTATTGATTCTGGCCATCGTGAACTCCGAAGCTCACTCCAGGAAGGGGGGGGCCGTCCAGCCCCCCTCCCCTACCGCCCTCCGGCGGCCGCGTGTTCGCGCTGGATCTCGTAGATGAAGTTGAGGACCTCGGCGACCGCGTCGTAGAGCTCCTCGGGCACTTCTTGTCCCACCTCCACCCGGTACAGGGCGTTGGCCAGGGGCACGTTGCGCATGATGGGGATGTTGTGCTCCTTGGCGATGGCGCGAATCTTCTCCGCCTTGAGCCTCAGCCCCTTGGCCACCACGCGCGGGGCGGTGTCCTTCTCCTTGTCGTACTTCAGCGCGATGGCGATTTCGGCGTCGTCACTCATGGGGCGCTCCGAGAAGTCCTGCCGATGATAACCGCTCCAGGGCCGCTCACGCGCGGGCCACCGGGGCGGGACCGCCGTTCTTCAGGTCGTAGACGAAGTTGAGGACCTCGGCGACCGCGTCGTAGAGCTCCTCGGGCACCTCGTGGCCCACCTCCACCCGCAGGAGCGCGTGGGCCAGGGGCACGTTGCGCAGCGTGGGGACATCCTGTTCGCGGGCGATGCCCTTGATGCGCTCGGCCTTGTGGTCCATGCCCTTGGCCAGCACCCGGGGCGCGCCGTCCTTCTCCCGGTCGTACTTGAGCGCGACGGCCACGTGGTCCGGGTTGGTGACGATGACGTCCGCGTCCCGCACGGCCTCCATCTGCTGTCCCTCCATGATCTCCTGGTGGAACTCCTTGCGCTTGGCCTTGTGGTGCGGGTCGCCTTCGCTCTCCTTGTACTCCTTCTTCACCTCGTCCTTGGACATCATCAAGTCCTTCATGAAGGACTTGCGCTGCCACCAGATGTCGAAGATGGCGAAGAGGACGAAGAGCAGCGCGACGCGGGTGGCCACACGCGTCACCAGCTCCCCCATGATGACCATGATGGCGTGCGTGTCCTGGCGGACCGTCTCCACCACCATGGGCATGGCGTCGCGCACCACGCCGTAGACGACGTTGGCGGTGATGGAGATCTTGATGAGGTTCTTGAGCAGTTCCACCAACGACTTCTTGCTGAACATGTTCTTCAACCCGCCCAGCGGGTTGAGCTTGTCCAGCTTGGGCATCAACGGGTCCAACGTGAAGAGGGAGCCCACTTGCAGGAACTCCATCAACCCGCCCACCAGTGCCCCGCCCGCGAGCACCGGCAGCGTCACGAGCAACATCGCGCGCAGCCCCAGGTACATCAACTGCCAGGTGGCGTCCCCCAGGTCATCGCCCTTGGCCAGCTGGTCGAAGCTGAAGAGGAAGAGGCTCGATATCTCATGCTCCACATTGTCCCAGGTCGCCTTCACGGCGCCCAGGCCCACGACGAGCACCGCCACGCCGCTCAGGTCCTTGCTCTTCCAGACCTGACCCTTCTTGCGAGAGTCGTCGAGCTTCTTCTGCGACGGTTCTTCTGTCTTGTCTCCACCCTCGTCGGACATGGGCGCGCGTTCCCGGGGAAGAGGCTCAGGCCAGCAGCCGCAGGGCGTCAGTGAGCACCCGCAGCATGTGGGCCAGCTCGCCCTGAATGCGCGCCAGCAGCGCCCCCATCACCAGGAAGGCGATGAGCACACCGACGAGCGGCTTGATGGCCATGGAGATGAAGAACACCTGGATTTGCGGCGCAACGCGGTTGATGGCGCCCAGCGCCACGTCCGTGAGGAAGGTGGCGAGCATCGCGGGAGCGGACAGGGCCAGGCTCACCCTCAGCATGTCCGCGAAGACCCGCGCCAGCAGGTCGAAGAAGGTCCACGAGCCCTGGCTGAAGCGTGGGAAGCCATCCAGCGGCACCACGGCGAGGCTCTCCGCCAGGGCACTGATGACCAGGTGGTGCCCGTCCAGGGTGAGGAACAACACCACGGCGAGCTGCACCTTGAGGTTGGAGAAGAGCGAGACCTGCTGGCCGAGCTGCGGCACGTAGAGCTGGGCATTGTTGCTGCCCGCCATGGTGTCCGTGAGGGTGCCGGCGATGCGCGCCGCCTCGAAGACGCTGCTGACGATGAACGCCATGCAGAACCCGATGAAGACCTCCTTGGCCATCAGCGCGATGTAGGGCAGCGCCGTCAGGGGAACCGTCGTCACGGTGTGCGCGATGGAGGGATAGAGCACGATGGCCAGCGTCAGCCCGATGCCCATCTTCATCTCCGTGGGCACCACTTCACCGCCGAGGAACGGGCTGAAGATGAGCACCGGCATCACCCGGCACATCAGCAGGGCGACCGTGAAGATGGCGGCGGAGAAGTTGGTCCGAGCAGCCAGCTCGGACACGAGGTCCGCGGCGTTCATTTGATGAGGGCGGGGAACCGGTCGAAGACGTGAAAGGTGAAGCGCACCAGCTGGCTTCCAATCCACGGCCCCGTCATGGCCAGCACGCCGAAGACGATGATGACCTTGGGCGCGAAGGTGAGCGTCTGCTCCTGAATCTGGGTGGTGGCCTGGAACAGCGAGATCATGAAGCCGACGATGAGGCTCATCAACACCGGCGGGGCCGACACCACGAGCACCAGGAACAGTGCCTCCTGGGTGATGGCCGTGAGCTGGTTCATGGGATGCCTTCTTCCTACAAGTAGCCGACGACCAGGCCCTTGGCGATGAGGTACCAGCCGTCCACGAGGACGAACAGGAGCAGCTTGAAGGGCATGGAGATGGTGGTGGGAGACAGCATGTGCATGCCCAGCGCGAGCAGGATGTTGGCCACCACCATGTCAATGACGATGAAGGGGACGAAGAGCAGGAAGCCAATCTGGAAGGCCTCCTTCAGCTCCGACACCACGAAGGCCGGGACGATGACCATGAAGTCCTTGCTGTCCACCGAGTCCCGGTCCTCGCCCTGGCGCATCTTCTTGGCCAGGTTGTAGAAGAGCGAGCGGTCCTTCAGCGTGACTTTCTTCATCAGCCAGTCGCGCAGTGGCTCCTTGGCGCGGTCAGCGCCATCCAGGAGGGTGCCCACCTTCGCCGAGGAGAACGCGCCAGCCCCCGAGGAGTCCCAGACGTTGAGCTCCGAGGCCCGGTACATCGTCATGCCCACGGGCGCCATGATGTAGACGGTGAGGATGACGGCCAGCCCGGTGATGACCTGGGTGGGCGGAATCTGCTGGGTGCCGAGCGCCGAGCGGACGATGGAGAGCACCACGGAGATCTTCACGAAGCTCGTCACCATCATCAGCGCGAAGGGAACCAGGCCCATGGCCGCGAGTGCGAGGATGAGGATGAGCGGACGCGACGTGAAGGTGTCGGCGCTCACCGCCTCGTTGGCCACGGAGTCGGGGATGGAGCCGGGGCGCTTCTTCTGCGCGAGGGCGATGAAGGGATGCAGCGACACCGCGGCCGCGAAGAGCCAGGGCGAGACGCGCGGGAGCAAGGAGCGGGCAGGAGTCTGGGCGTTCACGGGACGGGTGCCATCAGGCGCCGGGGGGCTGGGACGACGAGCCCCCGGAGCGGCGGGAAAGGAGCTTCTGAAGGAAAGGGCTCAGGGGAACCACGTTCGTCTGCGGGCGCTGCGCGCGGATGCGCTCCACTGCCTCCGAATCCAGCTTCGACAGCAGCTGCAGGCCCGCCTCGCCGCCGCCCACCAGCAGGTATTCGTCCGCGGCCTTCACCACGAAGAGCGCGCGCTTGGGGTCCAGCGTCAGGCGCTCCACCACGGTGACGACGGTCTGTTTTCCCGGCGCGGCCGCCTGGAGGCCCATCAGTCGGCGCAACCCCACGTTCAGCGTGAGGTAGATGGACGCCACCACCGCGCCCAGCACGAGCAGCGTGCGGATGAGCATCCACCCCATGCTCTCCGGCTCGGCCTCCGCCTCCGTCGCCGCCGCGCCCTCAAGCGCGGGGTCCTCCCAGCGTGGCTCCGCGCCCGGAGTCTTCTGACGCGATGCGGCGGATGCCTCTGGCGCGGGCGCGGACTCGGGCACCACACCCGCCACTGCTGAAGAGGAAGCCTCGGTAGAACCCTCCGCCGGGGCGGGAGGGACGGTTGATGCCGTGGAGCCTGGCACCACCGCCGCTTTCTGGGCGGGGGCCACTGGAGTGCTCGGCGCGGAGGGCGGCGCCGCAACCCGGACATTGTCCGCCGAGGCGGGCGCCGTCGCACTGGGGGCCAACTTCTTGGCCTCGGGCGACGAAGCCGGAACGACGGCGGGCGCCGTGGCGCTCGGCGGGGCCGACTTCTGGGCCTCGGGCGACGAAGCCGGAACGGCGGCAACGGGCGAAGCCGTGGCGCTCGGCGCGGGCGCGGAGGGCGCCTGGGCCAGCACGGTGGAGGGCGCGAGCAGCAGCGCGGCGCCCAGGGACAGGCGCATGAGGGGGGTGCGGAGGACTGCCATGGATGGGGGCGAGGCTAGTTCAAAGGCCGGAGGACCGCCACGGGCCCCCGTCCGGCAGCCCGCTCCCGCCCGCTTGCTTCCGTCGCGGATGAAGTCCTCAGCTCGCCAGGGTGGTGACGCGCACGCCGAGCTGGCCTTCCATCTCCACCAGCTCGCCTCGGGCCACCACTTTGCCGTTGATGGAAAGCTCCACTGGCTCGCCGGGCCCCCGGCTCAGCTCGATGACCTGACCGGCCCGCATGCCCACCACCTGCTCCGCGGTGACGGGGATGCGCGCCAGCTCCACGGCGATCTGCAGCGGTACGTCGCCGAGCAGGTCGCTTCCGTCCGGCTTGTTCACGTCGTCCAAGGGCGCCCCTTCGAGCTCCGGAGGAACGTCCAGCTCCGGGTTGGTGAAGTCCTCTTCCTGCTCCCGCCCCCCACCCTCCTCGGTGGCCGAGCGCGGGTTCCCCGACTCCCCGGGGATGATGCCGGTGATGCGGGCCTTGTAGCGCCCGTCCTCGACGAATACCTGGGCCTCCGCGTGCCCCGAGCGCCCCGCGCCCACGCGCAGCTGCGCCGTTCCAGGCTCGCCCCGGTCCGGCCGCGCCGACAGCACGTCCACCAGGACGACGTCCTTGACCCGCAGGCTCGCCAGGTCATTGGACGTCAGCTCCGCGGTGCCAATCTCCGCCCGCAGCCAGCTTCGCACCGCGGACAGCCGGTGCGCATGCACCGCCAGGTCCGCCTTCGCCCGAGCGCGCCGCTGGGCGCTCTCCACCGCGGGCTCCGCCGCCTCCAACACCGCCGAGGGCACCACCAGCCGCACCATGCCGCTGTGCGGCCCCAGCGTGGCATTCAGATGCACCGCCAGCATCGGCCCGTCGTCGCCCAGGCGCGCGGACACCTCGTCCACGCCACGCGCGACGCCGTCCAGCCTCGGGCGAGGCACCCCGGCCTGCAGCGCGGGCACCAGCACCCGCAGCGCTTCCAGGATGACGTAGCCCATCACCCCTTCCTCGATGTCCGTCAGCGGCCGCAGGCCCACCGTCTCGCCCGCGCCACCCAGCAGCAGGTCCACCGCCGTGTGGGCCAGTGACAGCTCCACCTCCAGCACCGCCCTGCCCTGCAACGCCCCCGGTGCCAGCACCGCGAGGAACGTCGGGTCGCCGAGGAACCTGCGCAGCTCCGCCATGGGCCGCACCTGCACGGACTCCAGGGACAGACGCACCTCCGCGTCGAACAAGCCCTTGAGCCGCGCGGACACCGCCCCGAGGGTCCCATCGTTCGGCGTCAGCCAGCGCAGCCGCTCCGCCAGGAGCCCCTGCGCCCTGGACACCTTCTCCAGGCCCTTGAACTGGAAGGGTCGCCAGCTGCCCCGGTCGACCTTCTCCGGACGCTCGCTTCGCTCGACCTTCTCCGGACGCTCGGTCTTCTCCGGCGGACGCACCGGCTTGAGCTGGCGGAGGTCCACCAGCATCGTCCGCTCATGCACGCCGGGACCTTCGTCCTCCGGCTCCACGCTCATGTCTTCGCCTCGAAGCGCACCGTCTCGAGCTTCAGGCCACGGCCGCCCAGCGCGGTGCGAAGCCCCTCGCTGTGCTCCTCGAGCATCTTCAGCACGTCACGGTTGGTGCCACTGAAGGTCGCGGAGATCTTCCCGTTGCGCGCGCTGACCTTGATGGACAGGCCGCTGAGCACGTCGCCGCGCAAATCAATCTGGAACTCCGCGAGGCCCGCGGCGTTGGTGCCCACACGCACGCGGTCCACGATCTTCTGGGCAATCTCGCTGGCCATGGCGCGCAGCCGCTCGGAGCCCGCGGTGTCCTTGGGCTTGGCCACCGGCACCGGCGCCATCAGCGCGGGGTTGAACCGGAACCCCGGCGCCATCTCCGCGCCGCCGCCTTCCTTCTTGTCCTTGCCGCCGCCCCCGCTGCCCTTGCCGCCGCCCGCGTCGGCATCCGCCCGGATGAGCGCGCCCTTCTCCGAGCTGACCTGTCCCAGCGCGGACTCGGCCTTGCTCATGTCCTTGTCGCGCCCCTCGGAGGTGCGCTTGTCCTCCTTGGAATCCGCGGCGCGCGAGCCGGAACGAGCCTCCGTCGCCCCGCTGTCCGCCCGGCGCTGCGTCTGCGCCAGACCCGCCGGGTTGCCACCCAGTTGCATCTGCTGGGCCTGCTCCCCGAAGGTCTTCCCCTCCTGCGTCGCCTTGGCCAGGATCTGCCTGGCGAAGGCACCCGGCGTCTGCGGCGTGGGCGCGGGAGCAGGGGCCGTCGCCTGCGGCTGGGCCTGGGGCTGCATCAGCTTCTGGAAGGCGCTGGCCCCCTCCGTCCGCTTCTTCGCCTGGCCCTCGGCGAGCTTCTTTTCCTGCATGATGCGCTCGGCCAGGCGCGCTGTTTCACGGTCGTCGTCGACTCGGCTCATGACATCGTTCCCGAGGGAAGGGGTGGCGGCAGGTTACTTGCGCTGCCGAGCCAGGAACAAGGCGTTGCCAATCTCCTCCTGGCTCAACTCCTCGCGCTGCTGGCGCTCGTGCTTCACCTGCTTCTGCCAGGTCTCCTTGTGCTTCTCGATGGCCTTGAGCTCCTTGGCCGCCTCGGCCATCTCCCGCCGCCGCTGCTCGACGAGTCGCTCGGCCACCTTCACCGCTTCCCGCTGACGCTCCACTTCCAGCGCCACCTGCGCCTCTTCGTCCTTCAGGCGCTCCTCGAAGCGGCCCATCATGTTCATGCCGTTGATGCCGGCGCCCTTGGCCATGACCTCCTTGAGGTAGGCGGCCACCTTCTCCTTGCGCTCGCGCTTGCGGCGCTCCAGCTCGTCAATCAGCCGCTGGAGCTCCACCTTTTCCCGCTCGAGGGCCTTGATGGCGTCGGAGAAGGCCTGTTCGGCTTCCTCCTTGGCCCGGGTCCGCATGTCCAGCAGGGTTTGCAACCGGTACGGGGGCATGGTGACCCCATCCTACCCCGGATTTACCGGGGTGCACCCCTGTCCCTCACTCCTCGAAGAGGGCGATCAACTGCTCCACCGTCTCCTCGAAGCCGGAGTTGGAGTGGGTGTCCTGCTTGAGGAAGTCGATGATGGCGTCGTACTTGTCGATGGCGTAGTCCGTGCGGGGGTCCGTCCCGTACTGGTAGGCGCCCAGCAGGATGAGGTCGCGCTGCTTCTCGTACGTGGCCAGCGTCTCGCGCAGCTTGCCCGCCGCCTTCTTGTGCTCCTTGGAGACGATGCCGCTCATCACACGGCTGAGGCTCGCCAGCACGTCCATTGCGGGCCACTGGTTTCGCTCGCCCAGCGCGCGGTTGAGGATGAAGTGGCCGTCGAGAATACCGCGGACCTCGTCCGCGATGGGCTCCTCCATGTCACCGCCGGCCACGAGGCAGGTGTAGATGGCGGTGCACTTGCCCTTCTCCGAGTTGCCCGTGCGCTCCAGGATGCGCGGCAGCATGGAGAACACGCTCGGCGGATAGCCCTGGCGGGCCGGGGGCTCACCCACGGCGAGGCCAATCTCACGCTGGGCACGCGCCAGACGCGTCACCGTGTCGAGCATGAAGAGCACATTGCCGCCGCGCTCCCGGAAGTACTCGGCGATGGCGGTGGCGACGTAGGCGGCGCGCAGACGCACGAGGCTGGGCTGGTCAGAAGTGGCGCACACCAGAACGGAGCGCTTCATGCCCTCCTCGCCCATGGCGTCCTCGATGAACTCGCGGACTTCGCGACCACGCTCGCCGATGAGGGCGACGACGCAGAGGTCGGCCTGGGTATTGCGCGCTATCTGTCCCATCAGCGTGGACTTGCCGACGCCGGAGCCGGCGAAGAGGCCCACGCGCTGACCCTCGCCCACGGTGAGCAGCCCGTCGATGCAGCGCACGCCCAGGGGCAGGGGCCGTTCGATTCGCTGACGGGTGAACGGGTCCGGGCAGTTGCGGTCCACGGACCAGTCGATAAGGCCCTCTTCCGGCAGTTCGCTGCCGTCCATGGGCTCGCCGATGCCGTTGAGCACGCGCCCCAGGAGCGCCTCGCCGCACTTGATGCTCAGGGGCTTTCCGGTGGGGATGACCTCGCTGTCCGGGCCGATGCCGTACAGCTCGCCCAGGGGCATGAGCATCACCTCGTCGCCCTGGAAGCCCACCACCTCCGCCTTCACGGGGCCGCGGCCGCGGCTCTTGATGAGCACCAGCTCGCCCACGCGGACGTTGGGGACGCTCGCCTTGATGATGAGGCCCGTCAGCTCGGTGACGCGGCCCCGGACGCGCACCGTCTGGGCGTCCTGGATGAGGTCGAAATAGCGCGAAAGGTCGATGGCCATGGACGTTCCGTCCCGGCTAGGCCGGGCCTTCCTTCGGGCCGTTCTGGTCTGGCAGCAGCACGTTCTGGAGCATCTCCAGCTGCGTGGGCAGCTGCGCATCCACCGTGCCGAACTCCGTCTGGACGATGCAACCCACCGGAGCGACCTCCGGGTCCTCCTTGATGGCCAGGTCCACCGCGCGGCCGATGAGCTCCATCAAAATGGGCTTCTTGGCGCGCAGCACGGCGGCGGTCTTCGGGTGCACGCGCAGGGTCATGGCGCGGGCGCTGCGCAGGTTGTCGATGGCGGACGCGCACAGCTCCAGCATCAGGTCCGGGTCCTTCTCCAGGCTCCGGCCGATGATCTTCTCACCCACGCGCAGGCCCAGGGCGATGATGTCCCTCTCGTACGTGCCCAGCAGCTCCCCGGCCTGCATCTTCGCGCGGAGGATGATTTCCGTGGCCTGGGCCAGCCCTTCCTGGCGCCCCTGCTCCCGCGTCTTCACGAGCAGCTCCTCGCGCTCGCGCTGGGCCTCCGCGAGGATGCGCTCCTTCTCGCGGTGGGCCTCCTCGATGATGCCCTGGGCTCCCTGGCGGGCCTCGAAGACCTCGGCGTTCATCACCCCCGCGCGCGGAGGCCGCAACACCGGCCGCTCCGACACGAGAGACGGCTCCGCCGTCCCGTCACCCTTGATCACCTTGCCGATCGCCATGCGCCGCTCCTTGCGGGCCGGATGCTAGCGCGTTCCGCCGCGCGGTCCACGCCCACCGGAGCCAGGAGGCACCGGGCCGTCCGTGTCGGACGCCCCACGGGGTCGGCGCTGCACCGACGTGCCCTCCCGAACCCCTGGGGGCGCGCCCGGAGCGGGAGCCGCTCGCCCGGCCAGCACCCGAGGGGGCCTCTCCTGCGGGCTCGAGCCCTCCCGGGCCGGGTCCGGGCGCACCGCCTTGACGCTGACCGAGGAGCGCGAGCGGAACACCCGAGAGCCCTCCGGGTCCTCGCGGGGCAGGGGGGCGGCGTCGGGACGGGGCTGCACGCGAGAGGAGCGAGACAGCTCTTCGGGCGGGCGCTGCACGCGGGAACCCTCCGCCGCGGGGCCCACGCGCGAGCGCTCCCGAGCCGGAGGCGCCTCTGGCTCACCCGCGGGAGGCGCGGGCCGGGGCCGAGGTCCCCCCAGGCCCAGACGCGAGGGAGGAGGACCGATGCGGGCCCCCTCCGGGTCCGGTCGCCCGGGGCGGGATTCGGGGCCACCTGGCTCGCGACGAGCGACGGGCGCGCCAGGAGGCTCTCGGCGAGCACCCGCCGAGGTGCCTTCGCGACGCGGAGCACCCGGGGCCGGCGCAGCGGACGTGGGCTCACGGCGAGGAGGGATGCGATGAACCGCGGAGCCGTCCGAGGCACCATCCTTGGGACGCGCGACGCGCGACGGCTCGCGACTGGACATGGCGCCCGCGCTCCTCGCGGCCCGTTCGGCCATGAAGTCACGCCGCGCCGCGGGCTCGGCCCCTGGAGGCCGGCGCGTGGCGGTGGCTGCCTTCGCCGGCTCGCGGGCCACGCCCGTCCCCTCTCGAGGCGCGGCGGCTGGTGCCTTCGCGGGCTCACGGGCCACGCCTGTCCCCTCTCGAGGAGCGGCGGCGGCCTTCGCCGGCTCGCGGGCCACGCCCGTCCCCTCTCGAGGCGCGGCGGCGGCTGCCTTCGCCGGCTCACGGGCCACGCCTGTTCCTTCTCGAGGTGCGGCGCCGGGCTCACGGGTCCCTCCAGCGGGAGCTTCACGCGCGACGGAGGAAGCCGCGGCGGCCGCGGCCTTGCGGGCGCCAGGGGGCGGCGGAAGCACGGCGGACTGACGCGGCGGCGGAGGCGTCGCCAGACGCACGGGCCGCTCGATGAGGCCCCGGGTGGCGAGCCGCTCCAGGTCCATGACGATGTCGGTGCGGCCACCGTCTCCGCGCGCGGTGGGACGGATGCGCTCCTCGCGCACCCACTTCGCCACCAGGCTGCCGAACTCACCCCGGTACTTCTCCAGCATGCGCGCGGCGAACTCAGGGGACTGGGCCACGCACGCGCGCGCCAGCCGCTGGACTCCCGCGCTGCGGATGGAGCCCGCCGGGTTCTTCAGTCCGTCATGCAGCTCCAACTGCGCGCGCGCGTCCTCCTCGGGAAGCTTGCGCGGCGCATTGGCCGCCACGGACTTGCCGGCCAGGAGCTTCAGGTCCGGAGGCAGGGCCTCCAGCAGCATCTCCCGCTCCGCGTCGGGAAGGCCCGCCAGGGCCGGGCCGAGCACGCGCGCGCCCAGCCTGTCGCTCACCGTGAGCAGCTCTCGCTGCTGGAGCATGAGCACGTCGGAGAACTTGAAGCCCGCGGACTGCGAGGCGCTCGACTCCCGAGCCAGCGCCTCCTCCAGCTTCCACCGGACGATGTCCAATACTTGAGGCCGGACCTCGCGGGTCAGCTTCACGCGAGACGGCGGCAGGTGGACCCGCACCGCTTCCGCCATCGCGGAGGGCAGCGCGCGCAGCACCATCTCCATCAGCGCACCGCGCTCGCGTTGCAGCAGCGCGGCCAGGCGCTCCGGCTCCGCGCTCCACAACTGGCCGCGCCGGTCCTTCACCAGCCGCTTGATCTCCTGCACCAGCGCGGGGATGCGCTTGTCGCGGGGGATCTGCAGGATTTCCTGCGCGCGGTGGCGCAGCAGCTCACCTTCCTCCGTCGGGAGGTGCTCCATCGCCCCCAAGCTCTCCTGGCCGCCGAAGGTGACGGCGGTCAGGAGCAACATGCTCTGGCGCTTGTTGAGCGAGGTGAAGAACGAGTCCAAACGTCACCTCGCGGGCTTCCACGGACGCCCGCTGGGAGAAAGAAGGCGCCCCACCGGGAGGGGCGCGGAAGGCGTCAGGCCTCGGGCGGACGAACGCGAGGACGGGTGCCACGCGCCGCGGGCGCGCCGCCGGGGGAGCGCATGAACGACCACCCCGTCACGCCCATCATCACCACGATGAGCAGGAAGGCGCCCCCCAGCATGACCTTGAACTGGCTGGCGCTGGAGGCCGTCATCCGCAGACCCAGCACGTCCTGCTGCCGGTTCTCGTCCGTCTTCTCCGCCTTGGGGCCCTGCGCCGCGGTCATCAGCACCGTCACCGCCTCCGGCCGCATCTCCGGCACGGCCGTGGCCACGAAGGCCTTCACGGCCGCGACCTCGATGGGCGCCTTGCCGCCCTCGACGATGCGGTACTTGATGAACACCGACGCGGACGGCAGCGGCTTGTTCTCCGGCTGCGTCAGGTCGTTGTTCTCCGGCACGCTGACGATGGCGCGTGCTTCCAACACGCCGTCAATCTGATTGAGCGCGTTGGAGACCTCGCCCGCCATGGCCTTGAGGAGCATGGCGCGCTCCTCCGTGGCGGTGGGCACCATGCTTCCCTTGGCGAAGTGCGACAGCCCCTTCTCCACGGGTCTGGGCAGCGAGTTGAGCTTGAGCAACTCCGCTGCCTCCGCGGCGTCCGTCTTGGGCACGGTGATCATGAACCGCACCTCGTTGCCGCCTTCCTCCTTCTCCTTCTTCGCGTTGATGCCGTTCTTGCTGAGCAGGACGTAGATTTCGTTGGCGTCCGCTTCACTCAGCTCATGTTGCAGCTCGATGTGACATCCCGTCACGAGCACGAGGGCGAGGAGCGGGGCGGCGAACGCTTGCGGTCGGCGAATCATGGGCACATTGAGCTTACTAGGGCCTCGGAAAACGCGGAAGGGCGCCCCCTCCAACTCGGAGAGGCCGCCCTTCATCCAAGCGCCACCGAGGACGGTGGACTGAATCAGACCTGCGTCTTGACGACGTCCTTGAGGCCGGTGGTGGCCTTCTCGACCACCTTGCTCGTCAGGTCCAACTGCTGGGTGTACTGGTACATGGACGCCTGGAGCGACAGCAGCTCGGCGTTGGAGAACTGCTTGCCGCTGGAGGCCTGGGAGATGATCTTCTCCAGGTTGCCCTGGCCCTTCTCCAGGTCGCCAATCACCTGCGACATCATGTCGGAGGCCTTGCCCGTCTTGCCCGTCTCCGTCTTGGCGGCGACAGGCTCCGCGGCCTTCGCGGAGACCGGCTGGGTGGCGGTGGCGCTGACCTTGTTCAGGGCCGCCTTCTCCGTCTTGTTGACGGTCTCCACCTGGCGGACGGCGTCCGTCTTCTGGGTCGCCTGCGCCGCCTGGGCCTTGTTCACGCCCTGGGCCGCGTCCACCTGGCCGGCGCCCTGCGCCTTGTCAGCGAGAACTCCGTCGAACTTCGACGCTCCCGCCTTGTTCGTCTGCTGGACGCCCTGATCCTGCAGCTTTTGCTGCGCCACCTGCGCCGCGGAGATGCCCGCCATCGGACCCGCCATGTGACAGCCTCCTTGCATCCGTCGAGGTAGGGGGAAGTTCCTCCTCCTCGTTCAAGAGTTCCTTGAGGCGGTCGATGGCGCGCGCATGAAGCCGCGACGCCCAGCTCTTCGACTGCCCGATTTCCGACCCCGCCTCTTCCAGCGTCCTGCCCTGGAAGTAGTACCCCTGAAGAAGCTTGCGCTCCTTCTCCGGGAGCTTCTCTATCGCCGCCCGCACCCGCGTCTTCAGCTGCTCCTGCTCCAGCCGGACATCCACCGGCAGCGACTCGTCGGTGTACCCGCCGTTGTCGGCCCCCTCCAGACTGGAGGCGAACACCATCGCCAGACCCTGCACCGCATCCGAGATGTCACTGACATCATCGTCGAATGAGCTGCCCCGGTTGCTTGAGCCCGACTCCCGGTCCGACAAATTGCCGAGATACGCCGCCGCCCGCTCGCCCACATACGCGTTGCGGGCGTCAGAACCCCTCAACACCCCCATCTTCCTCAAGCCGTCGAAGATGGCGCCCTTGATGCGGTAGTGGGCAAAGGTGAGGAAGTTGGCTCCCACCTTCGGGTCGAATCGTTCAGCGGCCTCCAGCAGTCCAATCTGTCCGTACGCCACCAGCTCATCCAGCTCCAGCTGGGCGTTGAACTGCTTGCGCACGGTCGCCGCGAGCGACCGAACGTAGGGGCCGTACTTGGTGAGAATGGCCTTCCTGTCTTCGCCCAGTGGCAAGCGCTGCTCACTCGGCCTTGGACCACAGCCGCTCGAGTACCTGGTTCAGCCTCGGGTCATCCTGCAGTGCGTCCGCGATCTTCGTGGTGAGGGAGGAGGACTTCATGCGCAGCTTCTCCTTCAGGACTTCGGCGACCAACGCCCGGGTCGCCTCTTCCTTGCTCTTGAAGCCCCCGTTCTTCAATCCGCGGGCGATGGCCATCGCCTGCGCGGCGACCGGATCCGCGGCCTGGGGGCCCTGGACGTTGCTGGAGCCTACCAGACCCGAAACGCCGACGAGAGACTCCGCCTTGTCCACCCGGGCGCCAAAGGCCGTGCCACCCGTGGGCGCCGCGGACGACGCCCCCTTCGCGCCGCCGGCGCGCCCCTTCCCACCACCGCGTCCAACGCCACCGACAGCCATGGGCGAAGCTCCCCTTCTGCCTCTACTTCTTCGCGGGAGGCAGGACTCCCGCTTCCTTCGCCTGGAGGAGCGCCTGCGCAAGACGGGCCCCGTCACCTTCGGGCTCCAGGTCGATGGCGGCCTTCAGCTCCTTGAGCGCCTCCGGCACCTTGCCGAGGAACAGGAGCGCCTCTCCCACATGCGCGCGCGGCAGGGACGCCTGCGGCGCCAGTCGCTGCGCGGAGCGGTAGGCCTGCAACGCCTTGTCGTGACGGCCCTGCGCGAACTCCACCGCGCCCAGCCCCAGCTGCGGAACCTCGCTCCTGGGCATCAGCGCCGCGGCGCCGGAGAAGATCTCCTTCGCCTTGTCGAACTGCCCCATGTCCAGCCACAGATAGCCGGCCTCCAGCAACACCATGGCCTGCTGGCGCCCCAAGGGGACCAGGCTGTTCGAGATCTCCGAGACGCTCTCCGCCATGGACTTCGCTCTTCCTTTCCTGGCCCGGGTTGGAGGGAAGCGGCGCCGCTCCCCTCCCCTCCGGGCTCGCGCCCGCCACGCCCCGAGGGCTTAGCGGACGTTGCTGATGGAGTTCTTGATGCAATCGTGCCGCGACTTCATCACGTTGGAAATAGCCGTGAAGGTCTGCGACTCCTGCTGGATGGCCGCCTGCAGGTTCAGCAGCTTGGAGTTCTCCGCCGCCATCTGGTTCAGCGAGAAGTTGCCGCCGACAGTGTCCGACGTGCTGGTGCCCAGCGCGCCCGTGCCCGGACCCGCGACACCACCACCGACGCCACCCGCCACGCCGCTGATGCCGGCCGCGACGCCGCCACCCATCGACGGGGCCACCGTGCCGCCGCCCATGCCGACCGCGGTGCTCATCACGCCCGCGTAGGGCGCGCTGCCAGAGCCCGCGTTGTTGGACAGGGTGTGAACCGAGGAGACCGCCGCGGACACAATCTGACCGCCCGGAATCATGCCGGCCACCGCGCCGACGCCCGTGCCCACCGCGCCCGCCGCGCTGTTCAGGCCGTTCTGAAGCCGAGCGCCGAAGCCCGTGTTCGGGGTCTGGCGCGCCGTCGTGACGTTGGTCGAGAGCCGGACGCCGGGACCCATCATGTTGTCGATCTTCGCCATTTCATCCTCCAGGCGCTGCGAGAAGTAGACAGAGCTCCCGGATGATCCAGTGCTCTTTCCCTGATTATCGGCCCAGCCCTCCGCCAGTTGCCTGTCCGTGGCGAAAAACCGCGACTCAACGGGAAAACCCCGTCATTTCCGACCCTTGGAACCCTTCGCCTCGGCGATCAGCCGCTCGCGGGTATCCACCAACAATTCCAGCAGCTGCTCGGCGTGGGTCAGCGCGGCCTGGGCCTTCTTGCCCGCGTCCACCTTGGGCCCCTTGAGGGCGGCCAGGCCGTCCTTCAGCGGGTCGAACAGCGCCCGGACGTCCTCCGCGGGGGTCGCCTCGAGCAGCGACTCGATTGCGGGGTACGAGGGCACGGGGAGCTCCTGGGACGGGGAGGGAGCGGAGGGCTTGGCTGACGGGGGCATCGCGGAGGGGGTCTCCTGTCGGGCCAGCGGCCAGGGGGCCGATGGACGCTTGCCGGCGTGACGCTAGGGGAAAAGCCCGTCCGCCCACAAGCCGCCTGAGGCCTGCCCTCGGGTCCACCCTGCCCATGGCCCACCGGCAGGGGAGGGGCCGGGCACGCGCCGACCTTGCCCCCCCAGCCCTGTCCCCTTCCACGGTCGCACCTAGCTTTTGGAACAGCGGAGGGACCGATTGCATCACGCACACCCCTCCGTCGCACTCACACAGGAGACTCTCCCATGAAGAAGCTGGTTGGGGTTTTCGCGGCGATGGCGCTGATGGGGTCCGGCGCGGCGATGGCGAACGATGACAAGACCAAGCCGCAGCAGGACCCTGCGGCCCAGGGTGGCTCGGGCACCTCAGGTACCGGGAGCACGCAGCAGGACAGCTCCATGCAGCAGGACAGCTCCATGGGGGGCTCTGGCTCCACCATGGGCTCCAGCGCCATGGGCCAGAAGGAGCTGAGCGGCAAGGTGGTGAAGGCCGAGAGCAGCAAGGTCTTCGTCCAGGACGCGCAGGGCGCGGTGGTGACGCTCGACATCGACAAGAGCACGACGTTCACCGACCCGACGCTCAAGAAGGCCAAGGACCTCAAGGAGGGTCAGGAGATCCGGGCCAGCTTCGAGGTGAAGGAAACGAAGAACATGGCCAAGAGCATCTCGCTGTCGGGCACTGGCGGCGCGGGCACGGACGTCATGACGCCTGACCCGACCATCAACCAGCCCGCCCCGGACACGGGCACCCAGGACCCGGGCGCCCCAATGGAGGAGCCGGGCACCGGCGGCTCCGGCATGGGGACCGACAAGAACAAGGACATGGGGACCGGCACCTCCGGGGACAAGAGCACCAGCCCCGACACGTACTGAGCCGACGGACCGGTACCCGTGACGCACGTCTTCCCCCGAGACGGGGATGAGCAGGGCCCGCGGCCTCCACAGGTCGCGGGCCCTGCTTGCGTTCACTTCATTCAGTATTGACTGAATGGTCTGAACGAACTAGATGCCGGGCGCCACCCTGGCCCTTCGCGGACGTCTGTCGCGCGCGGCCTCCTCGGGTGAGACGGAGGCCGGGAATGAAGGAGCTGGGCGCCGCGGAGCAGCGCTTCATCGAATCGATGGGGCTGTACTTCGAACGGCAGGGCAGCACGCGCATCGGCGGGCGCATCCACGCGCTCCTGATGCTGACGGACCAACCGCTGTCGCTCCAGCAGATTGCCCGCGTGCTCAAGGTGAGCGCGGCCTCCGTGTCCACCAACATCCGCGCCAGCATGGCGATTGGACTGGTGGAGCCCGCCAGCGTGCCCGGAGACCGGCAGCACTACTACGTCGTGAACAACGACGGCTGGGAGAGCCGGCTTCGCACCGCGGAGGACAGCGTGAAGGCGTTTGTCCGCGTGTGCCAGGAGGCCCTCCGCGCGCCGCAGCTCGCGCACAAGCAGCACCTGCTTGAGGCGGCGGACTTCTGTGAATTCTACCTGGCCGAAATGGCCGGCATCGCCGAGCGGTGGCGCGCCTCGCGCGGCGCCCGCCCCTCGCCCCGCACCCCCAAGGCATCGAAAGGACGCACCGCATGAACGCCGCAGTCGCGCAATCTCCCATCGTCTCCATCACCAACGTGACCAAGGACTACACCCTCGGCAAGGTGGTCGTCCCGGCGCTGCGAGGCGTGGATCTCCAGGTGCATCCCGGTGAGTTCATCTCCATCGCCGGCCCGTCCGGCAGCGGCAAGACGACGCTGCTCAACCTCATCGGCTGCGTGGACACCGCCACGTCGGGTGTCGTCAGCGTCGCCGGCCAGGACACCAAGCAGCTCACGGAGCGCCAGCTCACGCACCTGCGCCTGCACACCATCGGCTTCATCTTCCAGAGCTTCAACCTGGTGTCGGTGCTCAGCGTCTTCCAGAACGTGGAGTTCCCGCTCCTGCTCCAGCGCAAGCTGGACAAGAACCAGCGCAAGGAGCGGGTGAATCAGCTGCTGGAGCAGGTGGGCCTGGCCCATCACGCCAAGCACCGCCCCAACGAGCTGTCCGGCGGCCAGCGTCAGCGCGTGGCCGTGGCGCGCGCGCTCGTCACCCGGCCCCAGCTGGTGCTGGCGGACGAGCCCACCGCCAACCTGGACTCGGTGACGGGCCAGCACATCATCGACCTGATGAAGGAGCTGAACCAGAAGGAAGGCACCACCTTCATCTTCTCCACCCACGACGCCAAGGTGATGAACCACGCGAACGCCGTGGTGCGTCTGGCGGACGGCAAGATTCTGGACCGGCTGACCCCCTCCGAGGCGAAGCGGGCCCTGGCCGTGGGCGCGGAGGGTCACTGACATGGGCCAGCTCCGGTTGCTGATGCAGGTGGCCTTCCGCAACCTGTTCACCAGCAAGATCAACATCCTCATCGGCGGCATCATCTTCTTCGGCACGTTGCTGGTGGTGGTGGGCGGCGCGCTGCTCGACAGCATGGACAGCGCGATGAGCCGCAGCATCATCGGCAGCGTCGCGGGCCACCTCCAGGTCTACTCGGACGACTCCAAGGACGAGCTGAGCCTGTACGGCGGCATGAGCGGAGAGCCGGACCTGGCGGTGCTGGACGACTTCAGCCGCATCAAGCCCGTCCTGGAGAAGCACCCCAACGTGAAGACGGTGGTGCCCATGGGCACCAGCGGCGCGCTCATCACCTCCGGCAACACGGTGGACCTGACGCTCGCGCGCCTGAGAGACCTCTACAAGAAGCGCGCGGAGGAAGGCGAGTCCCCTGCCCTTCGCGCGAACATCGACAGCGTCACGTCACACGTGCGGCAGATGGTGTCGCTCATGGAGGAGCAGCGCAACAAGAGCCGCGAGCTGCTCAGCTCCGCCGCCGTGGACCCGCTGGAGGTGGAGGCCCTGGCGCGCGCTCGCACCGACGCGTTCTGGGACACCTTCGAGCAGGACCCGTTCGCCTCGCTGGAGTTCCTGGAGAACCGGATCGCCCCGCAGCTTCCGGACGGCGACCTCCTGGACATGCGCTACGTGGGCACGGACCTGGACTCCTTCCAGCGCACCTTCGACCGCATGGAGATTGTCGACGGTCAGCCGGTGCCCCAGGGCAAGCGCGGCATGCTGCTGTCCAAGTTCTATTACGAGAACTTCCTCAAGCTGAAGACGGCGCTCCGGCTGGACAACATCAAGCAGGAGCGGGACCTCAACCAGAAGCGCATCGACACCGACCCGCAGCTGCAGCGCTGGGTGAAGGAGAACCAGACGCAGCCACGGGAGATCCTCTTCCAGCTGGACCCCATCAAGACGCGGCAGGCGGTGGAGCGGCTGCAGAAGGTGCTCGGCAGCAAGGAGGCCTCCCTGGAGAAGCTCCTGTCGGAGTTCCTCACCACCACCGACGACAACTTCGACACGCGCTACCAGCAGTTCTACGCGGAGCTCGCGCCGCTGTTGGAGCTGTACCGCATGCGCATGGGTGACAACCTCACCATCACCGCCTTCACGCGCACCGGCTACGTGCAGAGCATCAACGTGAAGATCTACGGCACCTATCAGTTCAAGGGGCTGGAGAAGTCCGCCATGGCCGGCGTCATCAACCTGATGGACCTGATGTCCTTCCGGGAGCTGTACGGCTACCTCAGTCCGGACCGCAAGGCGGAGATCGCCGAACTGCAGAAGAACAGCGGCCTGAAGGCGGTGGACCGCGCCAACGCCGAGGAAGCGCTCTTCGGAGAGGAGAGCGGCAACACGCTGGTGGCGGAAGCCACGCCGGGACTCATCGAGGACTCGAAGGCGTTCGAGGGGGCCCTGGGCTCGCTGCGCCGGGACGACCTGGCCTCGCGCGTCTACTCCCAGCAGGAAATCGAGCAGGGCGTGGCGCTCAGCGCGGCCATCATCCTCAAGGACCCCGAGCAGCTCCAGCAGACGATGGAGGAGCTGAAGCAGGCCTCCACGGCGGCGGGATTGAAGCTGCGCGTGGTGTCGTGGCAGCAGGCCGCGGGCCTCATCGGCCAGTTCGTGCTGATGGCGAAGCTGGTGCTCTACTTCGCCGTCTTCATCATCTTCATCGTCGCGCTGGTCATCATCAACAACGCGATGATGATGGCCACCCTCCAGCGCGTGCGCGAAGTCGGGACGATGCGGGCCATCGGCGCGCAGCGCTCCTTCATCCTGAGCATGGTGCTGGTGGAGACGGTGCTGCTCGGCTTCGTGTTCGGCGTGGGCGGCGCGCTGCTCGGCAGCGGCATCATGAGCGCGCTGGGCAGCGCCGGCATCCCCGCCGGCAACGAGGCGCTGTACTTCTTCTTCTCCGGTCCCCGCCTCTATCCCACGTTGAGCGCCGGCAACCTCATCGCGGCCTTCGTGATTGTCCTCCTGGTGTCCGCCATTTCCACCCTCTATCCCGCGTTCCTCGCGACGCGGGTGTCGCCTCTCCAGGCGATGCAGACGGACGAGTAAGGCCATGTTCCAACTCTTCCTCATCGCATTCCGAAACCTCGGCACCCACCGGCGGCGCACGCTGCTGCTGGGCGGCGCCATCGCCGGCGTCACCGCGCTGCTCGTCATCCTCATGGGCCTGTCCACGGGCATGAAGGAGACGATGCTGCGCTCCGCCACCACGCTCGCCACCGGCCACGTCAACGTGGGCGGCTTCTTCAAGGTCACCGCCGGCCAGGCCGCGCCGGTGGTGACGGCCTACCCCAAGATTCTCGAGCTGGTGCGCAAGGAGGTGCCGGAGCTGGACTACGCCGTCCAGCGCGGGCGCGGCTGGGCGAAAATCGTCAGCGAGTCCGCCTCCATGCAGGTGGGCGTGGGCGGCATCGACGTGAAGGACGAGCCGGGCTTCCGGCAGGTCCTGCAGATCCACGAGGGCAACATGGACGGGCTGAACGAGCAGGGCACCGTGCTCCTGTTCGAGAAGCAGGCCAAGCGGCTCCAGGTGAAGGTGGGCGACACCGTCACCGTCTCCGCCCCCACGATGCGCGGCACCAACAACACGGTGGACGTCCGCGTCGCGGCCATCGCCACCGACGTGGGCATGATGAGCGACTTCAACGTCTTCGTCCCGTCCAACACGCTGCGCTCGCTGTACCAGCTGCGCGACGACACCACGGGCGCCCTCTATCTGTACCTCAAGGACGTGAACCAGGTGCCCGTCGTCCAGGCGCGGCTGCGCACGGTGCTGGCGGACGCGGGCCACCAGCTCATGGACAATGACCCTCGCGCCTTCTGGATGAAGTTCGAGGTCGTCAACCGCGAGGCGTGGACCGGACAGAAGCTGGACATCACCAACTGGGAGGATGAGCTGTCGTTCATCACCTGGACGCTCACCGCGCTCAACGGGCTGACCGGCATCCTCATCTTCGTGCTGCTGGTCATCATCGGCGTGGGCATCATGAACACGCTGTGGATCGCCATCCGGGAGCGCACCCGGGAGATTGGCACGCTGCGCGCCATCGGCATGCAGCGCACCCGGGTGGTGGCGATGTTCCTGTTCGAGGCGATGACGCTCGGGGCGCTGGGCACCCTGGCGGGCGCGCTCATCGGGCTGGCCGTCTGCCTGGGCGTGGACGCCGCTCACGTGGGCGTCCCGGCGGCCGTGGCGATGTTCATCATGTCGGACCGGCTGCACCTGGTGGTGAACGCGGGCTCCGTCGTCGGCGCCATGGTGTTCATCACCACCTGCACCACGCTCATCTCGCTGATTCCCTCCTTCCTCGCCGCGCGCCTCAAGCCGGTGACGGCGATGCACCACATCGGATGAAATCCATGAGCCTCAAGAATCTGCTGTCCGCCGCGGCGCTGTCCGTGGCCATGTTGTCCGCGCCCGTCGCGCTGGCCCTGGAGCCGGCCGCCATGACGCAGATGCTGGCGACCATCGATGACCGTCAGCGCAACGGTGGCGACTACAAGTCGCTCATCTACATGGAGCAGAAGGAGAAGGACAAAACAGACAACGTGCGCGAGGCGTTCGTCTACCGGCGCGACGCGGACGACAAGCTGATGATCCTCTTCAGCAAGCCCAAGACGGAGGCGGGCAAGGGCTACCTGCGGATGGACAAGAACCTCTGGAGCTACGACCCCAACGTGGGCAAGTGGGAGCGCCGCACCGAGCGCGAGCGCATCGCCGGCACCGACAGCCGACGCGCCGACTTCGACGAGTCCCGTCTGGCCGAGGAGTTCGACCCAACCTACGAAGGCGAGGCGAAGCTGGGCAAGTTCACCGCCCACAAGCTGCTCTTGAAGGTGAAGCCCAACGTGGACGTGGCCTACCCCCTGGTCAAGATGTGGATAGACAAGGACACGAACAACATCCTCAAGCGCGAGGACTACGCCCTGTCCGGCCGGCTGATGCGCACCGCGCTCTATCCGCGATGGAAGAAGATCTTCAGCGAGTCCAAGGGCGCCGACGTCTGGTTCCCCGAGGAGATCCGCTTCTATGACGAGGTGGAGAAGGCCAACTCCACCATCATCCTCATCAAGTCCGTGGACCTGCGCCCGCTGGAGGCCAACCTCTTCACCAAGGCCTGGCTCGAGAGCAAGAGTCGATGAGCCCGCGCAACCTCACCCTGGCCACGGCCCTGTCCGTGGTCCTCGCCGGCACCACCGCGCTCGGGCAATCCGGGCGGCCGGACGAGAATGCCCTCTTCGGGGGCGAGGACGACAAACCCGCCCAGGCGGACACGCCCGGGGAGGCTCCCACGCCGGGGCGTCCCAGTGACGACGAGGTGTTCGGCGAGGACCCCGCGCCGTCCGCGGATGCCGACGCGAGCAACACGGGCGACGCGACCGAGCGGCAACCGCCGCTGACCACGGCTCCGCCCGAGCCGGGAGACCGGGACTCGCAGGCGCTGTCGGGGCCAGGGACGCGCAGCGCTTTCGACTCCGATGAGGCCGTGGACGACCCGCTGAAGATTGGCGGGCAGTTCTACATGCGCGGCTTCGCGGCGGCGACGGAGGGGACGTCGTTCGGTGACACGTCGTTCTCCGCGCCCACCCTGGTGGACGGGTACTTCGACGCGCGGCCCATGGACCGGCTGCGGGGCTTCGTGGTGGGGCGGTTGAGCTACGACCCCACCGTGGCCACGCAGACGGGCACCACGGACAACAACACGCCGTCCAATCCTCGCGTGCTGCTGGACCAGGCCTGGCTCCGCTTCGATATCGAACGGACCCTGTTCCTCACCATCGGCAAGCAGCATGTGAAGTGGGGCACGGGGCAGATCTGGAACCCCACCGACTTCCTGTCACCGCAGCGGCGCAATCCGCTGGCGTTCGTGGACCTGCGCACCGGCGTGTCCATGTTGAAGGTCCACGTTCCCTGGGAGGCGAAGGGCTGGAACTTCTATGCCATCGCGGTGATGGATGACCTGGGCACCGATGCGGGCGCGCTGGTCGACAACACGGGAGGCGTTCCGCCCCCCGTGGCGGCCGACCCGGTCAACCGCCTGAGCCGTATCGGTGGGGCGCTGCGCGCGGAAGTCGTCCTCGGGCCCGCGGAGTTCGGCGCCAGCGCCGTGGCACAGCGGGGCCGCAAGCCGCGCTTCGGGTTCGACCTGTCCTCGGCGTTGGGTCCCATCGATGTCTACGGAGAAGTGGGCATCAAGAAGGGCACCGAGCGCCCCTTGTACCGAATCCCCGCCGGAACCACGTACGAGGAGATCATCAAGGACACGTCGCTGGTGGAGGCCTATGTCCCCTCGGGGCTCACGCCCCAGGTGACGGGTGGCGCCAACTACAGCTTCCCTTACGGCGACAACGACATCGCAGTGCTGGGCGTGGAGTACTTCTACAACTCGACGGGCTACACGAGCTCCTTCGGCTATCCGTACCTGATCGCGGAGGACGCCTTCCAGCCGCTGTATCTGGGCCGCCACTATGGTGCCGCGTACCTGTTCCTGGACCGGCCCGGGTCGCTCGAGCGCACGTCCTTCAACTTCTTCACGCTCAGCAACCTCTCGGACAAGTCGTACATCAGTCGGATCAACGTCACCCACCGCGCCCTCAGCTACCTGACGGTCGAGGCCTATGGCGCCGTTCACTACGGCCACAAGGGTGGTGAGTTCCGACTCGGCTTCTCGGTGCCCGACGTCGACGTCAACGGGGAGACCGTTCATGGCCGCACCCTGGCGGCGCCCACCTTCGAGCTGGGCGCGGGGTTGCGCATCAGCATCTGACGCGGACACCTCGCGCAGTGGAGTTTCAGGGACCGCGTCTCCTATTCCCGGGGACGCGGTCCTTCGTTTTCGGGGGCAGGTCGCCGCCCGGGCGGGCCAACGAGGGGCGCTTGGGCCGACGAGGTGCCGGAGAATTCATGCAGTGAACATCCTTCCGGCATGCACCTGTGGATCGCCATCGCCGCCGGATTGAGCCTCGCGCAGGGTCAGAGCGAGGCGCCCTACCCTTCCCCCACGGATCCGTCCAACAGGGGCCCCGCGGCTTCGGCCCTGCGGGATGCGAACGAGCAGGCCGCCGAGGCAGCGGACGGCGCATGGCTCCCTCCCAACTACGTCCTTCAATCTCCGATGGCGGATGGGACGGCGCCCTATGGGCCCTACAGCATCACGCCTGCTCTTCCGGATGGCGATGCCCCGTCGACTTCCGGCGAGGTGGCTATCGACGAAACGTATCGGAACTATGAGCCCATCCCCGCCGAGGTGCCGGAAGGCACGGGGGGCAGTGGGACGGATGACTCCGATGCTTCATCAACGACCTCGGGGACGACAGGCGGAGATGCCCCGGGCGTGGGTGGTTCGGGCAATGTGACAACAGGACAGGGGGCGGGCTCGGATGACTCGGGTGATGCTCGGGTTTCGCAGCCAGGTGGCTCGAACACCGAGGCCGTGGCTCCGTCGTCGGCATCGCAGGCTGGCGGGCTGGATGGAACGGCCGGCACGGCGCCGCAGACCCCGATTCCGAGCGGACAGGACTCGTCCGACGTTTCAGGCACGGACAGCGCTGGCCAGACAGGAATCGGTGGTTCTGGCACGGATGCCACGACCCAGCCCAGCACTCAGGGCTCGACCGGCGACTTGGACACGAGCGGGACGACGGCTCCCGTGGATCCCATGGGGACTGGCGGCTCGGGTACGAGCACCACGACGCAGCCCGACAACCAGGGCGCGACCGGTGGCACGAGCACGACGACGCAGCCCGTCAACCCGGGCACGACCGGCGGCACGAGCACGACGACACAGCCCGATAATCAAGGCGCGACGGGTGGTTCCGGCACGGAGGCCACGACACAGCCTGATAGCCAGGGCGCGACCGGTGGTTCCGGCACGGAGGCCACGACACAGCCTGATAACCAGGGCGCGACGGGGGGTTCCGGCACGAGCACGACGACACAGCCTGACAGCCAGGACTCCCTCGGTGGCTTTGGGCCCACTGAAACAGAGCAACTCGATGGACAGGGCGGCGCGGGCGCGTCGGGCGACACATCGACCGCGCCGGCTCAGCCGCAGCAACAGTCTTCCGTGAGCGGGCAGCAGAATGGAAACACCGCCGCGAACCCTTCGGCCCAGGCCACCGAGCCCGCCACGGACGCGGAGGTGACCCAACTGCGGAATCGCCTTCAGCAACTCGAGGAAGAACTCAAGACACGCGACACCCAGATTGAACAGAACGCCCAGGCCACCCAGCAGCAAGTCGACACGTTCGGCGAGCGCGCGGTCGAAACCGAGCGCTCACGTCAGCAGCGGCTCGCCGCAATCCAGAGCGCGGGGGAGTGGATGCTCGCGGCGGATGCCGCGCTCCAACAGGGCGAAGACGATGTCGGCAACGCGCTGGACATCGCCGACAGCGCCTTCGCCAGCGTCCGCGACAGCGCCGCCGAGTTCGGCCAGGGGACTGTCATCGTTCATGCTGAACGCGCCCGCGCCCTGATCAACCTCGCCCGCGACGCAGCCGGACGCAGCGACACGTATTCCGCGCGACGCGCACTGCAAGATGCCGGCGTCGAACTCAGCCTCGCTCGCAGCGCCAGCCTCGGCAGGTCCGGCACGGGCAACTCGTTGCTCACTCCGTGAAGCCAGCCTCGGCAGGTCCGGCACGAGCAACTCCCTGCTCGCGCTGTGACACCAGCCTCGGCAGGTCCGGCACGGGCAACTCGCTGCTCACTCCGTGACGGCGGCCTCGGCACGTCCGGCACGGCCAACTCCCTGCTCGCGCCGTGACACCAGCCTCGGCAGGTCCGACACGGGCAACTCGTTGCTCACTCCGTGACGCCGGCGAAGCACCTGGCTCACGAACGAAGCGACCGCACAACGCAGCACCTTCCGCGCACGACACCGGCGAGGCGCCTCACGCATGAGGCGCCTCAACCGATGGTGCGACCTGATGCTCACGGCGTCTCGCGGAAGATGAGCAACCCTCGCGACGAATCCGTCGCGTACACGTACCCATCCCCGGGAACGTTCACGCTGTTGAGCCCCTCGAAGAACGAGATGCCACGGCCAGCATCCGTCTCACGCCAGGTGTTGTAGTACGCCACCTGCCGCGGCACGCTCGGGTTGCTCACGTCCAGCACGCGCAGGCCATCCTGATAGTGCGCCACGTAGAGCTTCGCTCCCGACAGCGCCAGCGCGCGGATGGAAACCTCCGGACGAATCCGGAACTCACCCACCTGGAGCACGTTCGCCGGAGACGCGACATCCAGCACAGTCAGGTGCGCGTCCCAGTCCTCGCCAGCGGAGAAGGCCAGCGTGCGGTCACCCACCGTGCCCACCGCCACCGTGCGCGACGTGCCACCACTGAACCGCCCCAGCAGCTTCGGCGTCGACGGCGTGGTGATATCCGACACCGTCACGCCGTAGGTCCAGTTGCTCACGTACAGGCGATTGCCCACCGCCATCACATCCATCGGCACTTCACCACCCTGCGGCTGCGCTCCCTCGACGAAGTAACGGTCCACCAGCTTCGGCTGCACCGGCGTCGTCACGTCGAAGATGAGCACCTCTCCGTTGGGCGCGGGCGACGCCGCGAACAGGAGATTCCCCTCCACCGCCAGCGACACCACCTCCACCGCCGGGTCCGCCAACGCACGCAGGAAGGCGGGCGCCGCCGGATTCGCCACGTTGTAGAGGGCCAGGCCATTCTTCTGGCTCGCGACGAAGAGCGTGGTGCCCTTCACCGCCACGTCCGTGTAGACGTCGTTGCCCGGATTGCCCTCGCCCACCCGCCGCGCCTCGGCCGGGTTGGTCACGTCGAAGACGAAGAAGCCCTCGGGGCCCGCGGGCACATAGGCGTAGCCACCCGACACCGTCAAATCCCGCGCGGCGCCGCGCGGCAACGCGAGCTCCTTCACCAGCTCCACGCCCGACGACTCGCCTTCGCCCGCGTTGCGCTCCAGGCGAGCCCCCTTGAAGGTGCCCTGCAGGTCCAGCGCTCCGTCCACACACCGACGGAACGTTCCCTCCAGCTTCGTCGGCGCACTCGCCTCGCAACCCGCGAACGCGTAACGCACCGTGCGGCCGTACGTGTCCACCACGTCGGCGGCCAGATAGAAGGTGTCCTCCGTGAGCTGCTGCTCCGTCACCGACAACCCCAGAATCTGGGCCCCTGAACCGCCCGACAACTTCAGCGCTCCCGCGGAGCCCGAGCCGTCGTTCAGTTCAACATTGACGTTCCACACCCCGGTGGACTGCACCGAGGCGAGGCTTGAACGCTGACAGGCCGACAGGTTGATGGCGGCAAGATGACACTCCGCCTTGTTCTTGGAGTCGTCGTCCTTGCCGCAACCCAGGGCGAGGACCAGCGTGCTGCTCAGTAGGAAGAAGCGTCTCATGGCCCGTATGCATACCGGGCGTTGGAACCCAACGAAAGCCCTTCCCTCTTTCTCCCCAAGGGAGCGGCGACGTCCACCGCCCGGCAAGTAAACGAAAAGAAATTATCGAGGTGCTTGTATAGGCTCACTCCTGAGAGCGAGCCTCCTAGGAAGCACCTGTCTCGCCAGTACCCCACCCCAAGAGGTGACCTTCGTGAACCCCCGTCTCCTCGCTGCCGCCGCGCTGACCCTGCTCCTCCCGGAGCTGGCGTTGGCCCAGGTCTTCGTCGTGCCTCGTCGCCCGGGCAAGACGCCGGTGAACAGCTTCGAGTTCGAGTGGCGGCACGTCGACATCCTCGTGGGCCCACAGGCCACCGGGGTCGCCAAGCCTCCTGACAGGACGGCGCATGAACAGCCGCCCGAGGCACAAGGGGGAGCCAACCCCGACGCGCCCACCACCCACCCCCAGACCGGCGACACGAAGTCAGTCCCGGCGGATCCCCCCACCGGCGCCGACCCCTCCACCACCCTCTCCCCCAGCCCCGCACCTCAGCTCGCGGAGCCGCAGGACTCGGGCACGCCTCCCACGGGAGCCGTCGCGGACAACGAGGACGGCGGCACGCCTCCCTCGGGCGCCACCGCGGGCGTCACGGGCGGAGAGGACGGCGGCACGCCCCTGAGCAGCGCGCTCGGAGACGGCGGCCCGGCCCTCGGCAGCGGGCCCGCGCTCGGTGGCCCCGCGCTGGGCGGCAACCCCGACGGCGGCTTCAACTACACCTATGCGAAGTCGCTAGGCGCGAAGGCCGGCGGCGTGCGCTTCTACTTCTACGAGCGAGAGCGCGTCGTCGCCGAGCGCGCCGCGCCGCTCATCGAAGAGGCGTACCGGTACCTGGTGGACACCTTCCAGTACGTCCCCACGGAGACCTTCCCGTACATCCTCTACAGCAGCTACCAGGAATTCCTTCAGACGAACCTCTTCCCGCTGTCCGAGGGAACCCTGGGTGTCACCAGCACCGAGGACCTGAAGCTCACGCTGCCGTACCTGGGTGATCACCGACTCTTCGAGGAAATCAGCACCCACGAGCTCGCGCACCAGTTCACCATCCAGAAGACGCGCACCGTGGCCGAGCAGGCCAAGGTGTTCGGCGACCCCCTCCAGGCGATTCCGCTGTGGTTCATCGAAGGTATCGCCGAGTTCTACGCCAAGCGCGGCATGGACCCCGAGGCGGAGATGCTCGTCCGGGACCTGCTCGTCAATCCGGACCTCTACAAGGGCTACGCCTTCCTCGACTTCTTCTCCCCCGGGCCCTACGGCTACCTGTGGATCTACAAGGTCGGTCAGGTGCGCGTGGCCTTCCTCGAGGAGGAGTACGGCAAGGGCTTCATCCAGCGCGTGCTGGAGGACTCGCCCCGGCTGGTGGGCGGCTCGAAGGACTCCCCGTCGCTCAAGTTCGAGGAGCTGCTGGAGCGCCTGACGGGGGATGATCCGAAGCGGCTGTCCGCGCGGTTCGAGAACTGGCTGAAGCGCCGGGCCTACAAGACGTACCTCGGCTCGGAGCAGTCCGCGCCCGCGCTGGACCTGCTCGACAAGGCCCCGGGCTACATCACCGCGATGTCCAGCTCGCCGGACGGCACCCTGCTGGCGCTGCGCACCATCGTCCCCGAGACCGGCGAGAGCCGGCTGTATGTGATGGACCCGCGCGCGCCGGACAAGGCGGTGAAGGTGGCCGGTGACGGCGTGCCCGGCGTGGAGTCGCTGCACCCCATCTCCGGCCGCAGCTTCGCGCTGTCCAAGGACAAGCTGGCCTTCGTCGCCGAAATCACCGGTCGCGACATCATCTACGTGCAGGACTACAAACACACCGTGGAGAAGCGCGCCAACGACGTGCTGGTGCGACGCAACCCCATCCGCACCGGCATCGACCGGGAGGTGGGCACGTCGGTGCAACTGGAGGTGGGCGACCGCAAGGCCTACCGCATCGACAAGCACGGCATCCTCGCGGCGTACTCGCCGGCCCTCTCGCCGGATGGGCGCTACGTGGCCTTCATCGGCATCCAGGACGAGGGCCTGCGCGACGTCTACGTCATCGACCTGAACGCGAGCCCGGACGCCAAGCCCCTGCAGCTCACCGACGACGTGTTCTCCGAGCGCCAGGTAACGTGGGGCCCCGCGGGCATCGTCTTCACGTCGGACGCCACGTCGCACCGCAAGTTCAACCTCTTCCGAGTGAAGCTGGACGCACCCCGCCAGGTGGAGCGGCTGACGAGCGAGGAGCGAGACCACGCGGACCCGCTGGCCCTGGTCGACGGCCGCGTGTTCTTCACCGCCTTCAACAACAGCAGCTCCGACCTGCACGAGCTGATGGCGGATGGGCGAATCGTGCGCCGTACGGACCTGACCACCGGCGTCTTCGAGCCGGGCCCCGGCCCCGAGGGTGGCCTGTGGATGCTCTTCCACGTGTCGGGTGAGCGGAAGCCCGCGGTGCTCAGGCCTCCGCGCATGCTCGCGCTCGACGTGGCGCCGGAGCCTCCTCCGGAGCCGCCCAACCCGCTGGCGGTGCGCCCGCTCACGGATGCGCAGGCGTACGAGCCCTTCGCGAGAAAGAACCTGGAGTTCGGCCCCATCTTCGGCTTCGCGGGCGCGGGCGGCGGCGGCTTCGTCGGTCAGCTCTTCGCGGCGGCGAGCGACCGCATGAGGGACCACCAGTTCATCCTCACCCTGGCGGTGTACGGCAGCTTCGATTTGACGGACGGCTACATGCTGTACATCAACGACGCGGGCCGGACGACGTGGGGCGGCGGTCTGTTCCAGTCGCTGCGCTTCCGCGTGGACCAGACGTTCGACGACCTGCCCGTCTTCTTCACGTCGGCGGAGCGGTACTTCGGCGCGCTCGGCAGCCTGCGCTATCCCCTGAGCACGTTCTTCTTCGTCCAGGGCGACCTGAGCATGGGCGGAACCAAGTACTTCCTCGACGACCAGACCGAGTTCCGCCTCTTCTTCGCGGACCGCAACGAGGCCAACCGGGAGCTGCTGTCGCTGTGGAACGCGAAGAACGGCTCCATCCGCTTCCAGACCGAGCTGAGCGGACAGGTGGGCTACGACAGCCTCAAATACCACTACGCCACCGGTCCGCTGTCGGGCAGCTCCGCGTTGTTGGAGATGACGCTGGGCGTGCAGCCCTTCGACAGCGAGGCCTACGGCAACCTCCGGCTGGATGCCGAGCGCTACTTCCCCATCTACGGCCGCACCCACCTGTTCCTGCGCGGCGGCGCGGGTACGACGCTGGGCGGACGCTACGCGCGCTCCTACTTCCTGTCGTCGTTCGACACCCTGCGCGGCGTGAACTTCGGCGACGAGCGGTGGCTGCTCGGCCGCAACTTCACCTACGCCACGCTGGAGCTGCAGCTGCCCCTCAACGACATCATCCGCGTGGCCTTCCTCAGTGATTTGGAAGCCATCGCGGCGATGGACGTGGGTGGCGTGGGCAACAGCGCCGAGGACCTGTGGGACCACCGCGTGCTCAACGCCGTCGTCGGTGTGAACCTGGCGCTGGGGCCCCTGCTGCTGCGGCTGCACTTCGGCAGGCCGCTCGACATCGGCGCCAAGGCCGGCAAGCCGGACTCCGGCTGGGTGACGAACTTCTCGCTGGGAATCGCCGGCCTCAACGGCTTCTTCGACCAGGGGAACACCGGCGCGACGAACAACGGCCCACCCCAGGGCGGGTCCCCCGCGCTGATGCCGGCGCAGGGTGGTGGCTACACCTCGCCTCGGCACTGAGGCGACAAGGCCGCCCCGCTCCCTTCATCGGGTGAGCGGGGGCTGGTGAGGCTTGGGGACGCGGCGTCAGGACTGCGCGGCCACGAGCGCCGCGTTGGCCTTCGCCATGGGCCCGCCGTCATTGGGGATGCGCTCGAAGTCACCGCGCAGCGCCTTGATGGCGAACTTCTCCAGGTCGATTTCCCGGCGCGAGCGGATGCCCAGCGCGCGCAAGGGAGCGGACAAGGGCCCGAAGCCGAAGACGCCGTGCTGGAGGAGGACTCCCGCGGCCACGGCGCTCAGCACCCGCCACCGGCCGCCATCCTTCTTGCCCAGCAACAGGCCCAGCGCCCCCATCGCGGCCGTGCCCACCATGACGGCGCGGTTGAGGTCCCACTCGCGCTCCAACCGTTGGAGGTAGCGACTCATCTCCGGCCGGTCCGCGTGCGTCGCCATGTGCCGCACGCACGCCTCTACATGCTCGTCGATACGGCGGTTCACCATCAGCGGCGTGTGATTGCGGGCGGAATCAGACGACTGGTTCCAGGTCTCCATCGCGGGCGTCTCCCTGTCGCGGCGCTCCCCTCTTCCTGAAGAAGCTAGGCCCGACGTTCCGCGTCGGGAACAGCGGTGGGAAGAAGGGAAGAAGGCTTCCCTGCCTGCCCGCCTGCCCCACCAGGGAGGCTCGCGTGCGACGCAGCTCCTTCTCAAGAAGCCCTCACGCCGACCCAGGGGTCGACAGGTCCTCAGCCCTCCAGGGTGAAGCAAATGACCGGACCAGGAAGGGAAATCCCTTTCATCAACTACCCACCCCACGGCGTCTCAGGGCACTGGCTTCGTTCACTTTCGAGCGGCGCACGTCTCCCTCCATGAGGCACGAGCCTTGCTCAACACCCGGCGATGACTCGCTCACGACTCTTGCTCTGCCTTCCGGTGATGTGGCTGTGGGCTTGCGGCTCTGGAGCCCCGTCCTCGCCCACTCAATCGCCTCCCGTCATCATCGAGGAGCCGCCTCCAACAAATCCGCCCGTGGAACCTCCGCCGGTGGACCCGCCCCCCGTGGACCCTCCGCCCGTGGGCCCGCCTCCGGTGGACCCGCCCCCCGTGGACCCGCCTCCGGTGACGCCCGAGGCCCAGCGGCCCTTCACGATGCCAGCCTTGCAAGCGAGCGTGCCCGAGTACGAGCTCATCATCCCCGAGGCGGCGATGAAGAAGTTCGAGGCGGACGTGTGGACGCCGGAGCAGGACGCCGTCTTCAAGGCGGGCGGGACGACGTATCAGGTGAAGGTGCGCCTGCGAGGTGCCTCCGCGCGCTACTTCCCGAAGAAGAGCTGGAACGTGAGCTTCGAGAAGGACGCCCGGTTCGAGGGACGCACGTCACTCAACCTCGTGGCCGAGTACGCCGATGCGACGATGCTGGCGGAGAAGATGGCGTTCGACTTGATGGCCGCGATGCGCGTGCCCGCGTCCAAGGCGACCTACGTGCGCCTCAAGCTCAATGGCCAGTACCAGGGCGTGTTCCTGGACATCGAGCAGGTGAACAAGGCCTTCCTCAAGGCCCACGCCTTCGCGGACGACGATGCCACCATCTACCGGTGCGGCTGGAAGGACTGCGAGCTGAAGACGTGGAAGGTGCCCTACCAGGGTGACTGGACGAAGAAGACGAACGAGCAGCAGCCGGACGACGCGCTCCTCGCCATGCTGGACGTCATCAACCACACGCCGGAGCCCCAGTTCGCCGAGGCACTGGAGAAACACCTCCAGCTCGAGCACTACCTGCGCTCCATGGTCCTGGACGCGTTGATGTCCAACAACTTCGTCGAGGACTCGGAGAGCTACTTCATCTACGACCGGGCCGTGGCGAAGTGGTCCTACGTGCCCTGGGACCTCAACAACGTGGACGCGCGCTGGTGGTACCTCAATCCCGTGGAGGGAATGAGCACCAGCTCCAACAACATGCGCCACCCGCTGTTCAACTTCACGCTGACGGACGCGTGGACGGAGAGGATGTACCTGCAGCGCAAGACGGAGACGCAGTCCTATCCCGGCTACCTGCCCGTCTTCTCCAACCTGGGCACGCGCGTGCTGGCCAACCCCGCGCTGCGTGAGCAGTTGGGCGCGCGGCTCGACAAGGCGCTCGACGAGCTGTTCACCCCCGAGGTGATGAACCCGTACATCGACGCGCTGCACGCGCTCATCACCCCGCACATGCGTGGAGCCCCGTACACCGACTTCGCCCAGTTCCAGGCGGGCCGCGACTACATGAAGCGCTACGTGAAGGAGCGCCGGACCTTCGTGGAGAAGGACTGGGCGCGGCTGAAGGCCCAGGGCTCGCCCCTGGTGTTCGAGGCGTTCGACCCGGTGGCGGGCTGGGTGGACGTGGGCAACCGGGGCACGGTGGCGCTGTCGCTCAAGGGCATGGTGCTGACCACGAACCTGCGGGTGAGCCTGGCGCAGAGCGACCATGCACCCACCCTGGTGAGAACCCCCGTGGGCGCGGTGCTGCCGGACGTGACGGTGGCCCCGGGCGCGAAGGTGCGGCTGAAGCTCTCCGAGCTGGGCATCCAGTTGATGCCCAAGGGGGAGCTGGGCCTGTTCGATGGGAAGTCCGTCGTGGGCGTGAAGGACTTCCTCTTCTACGGCGCGCTGCGCGCAGGTCAGCAGTACGAGCGCGGCGACAAGGGCTGGGAGGTCCGCTGAGCCGGAGTGCTTCGCTTTAGCGCCGCTCGCGGACGACGAGCGTGCGCTTCGCGCTGAGTCCCCGGTCATCCGTGACGAGGATTTCGTGGGAGCCCACCGAGGGCTTCCACCACATGCGCTCGTCGGCGCGCGCCGTTCCCAGGAGCGCGCCGTCCACGAACCAGGTGAGCGCGCGCTCGTGGGAGGCCTCCGCCTCCAGCGGCATCTCCTGCTGCTCCGGAGGGACTCCGGGAATCAGCAGCGCGATGTGGCCCTGGGCGGGCGAGACGATGCTGGGCGCGGCGCGCTCGCCACCGGGCTCACAGCCGGGCGCCGCCGAGGGAGGCTCCGGCAGGCGGCGGTGCTGCTCCTCCAGCCAACGGCGGATGGTGGCGGGCCAGGTGACGAACACCCGCGACTCCGTCTTCCGCCCGGCGCGGCAGGTGGGCCCCACCGCGAGCCCGGAGGCCACGTCAACCTCCACGTGCTGGTGGTAGGGACAGCGGGCGGTGGGCACCGCCGAGCGCCGCGCGTAGACCTCCTTGCGCTGCGTGCAGGCCTCCGTCGGCAGATGTCCCGAGTACGCGCAGACCTCCACGCGCATCAAGTCGTCCGGCGCATTCACTTCATCCTCTGGCAGCGAGCGACCCCGGGGACCCACGCCTTCGAGGATGTCGAACAACAGGGGGCCCGCCGCATCCGCGCCCACCAGGTGCACGCTCGGCGAGTGGTCGAAATTTCCCAGCCACACCACCGCCGTGTGCCGAGGCCCGGAGCCCGCGGCCCACGCGTCCCGGTGCCCGAAGCTCGTCCCCGTCTTCCAGTGCACGCGCGCGGGCAGGCCCGTCAGCCGGCGCCGCTCCGGAAAGTCCGGCCGGTCCTTCAGCGACAGGGCCTTGCGCGTAAGCCACGCCGCCCCCGGAGACATGACCTCCACGGGGGACTCCACCGGCTGCCCTTCCTCCAGCAGGCGCAGCGGCCGCGTGCGGCCATCACCCGCGAGCGCCACGTACACCCCCGCCAGCTCCAGGGGCGTCACCTCGATGCCGCCCACCGCCGCGGACAGGCCGTAGTAGCCGGGCTCCGGGACGAGGCTTGCGACCCCCGCAGTGCGCAGCGAACCCAGGAAGCGCTCCACGCCCACGCGCTCCAGGAGCCGCACGAAGGGCATGTTGAGCGACTGGGACAGCGCGTACTCCAGCCGCACGAGGCCCAGGAAGCGGCCGTCGAAGTTGCGCGGGGCATAACCGCCGTACGTCGTGGGGATGTCCGCCACGAGCTGCTCCGGCCCCACCAGCCCCAGGTCGATGCCCATGGCGTACAGCAGCGGCTTGAGCGCCGACCCCGGAGAGCGCGGCGCGGCGAAGCCGACAATCTGTCCGCCGTGTTTCTCGTCGAAGAAGTCGAAGTTGCCCACCAGCGCGAGCACCTCGCCCCGCTCGCGCTCCACCACCACGGCCGCGCCGTTGTGGACGCCGCGCGACGTCAGGTCCTTCGCCCCGTCGCGCATCACCCGCTCCACCAACCGCTGCGTGCCGGCATCCAGCGTGGTGCGCAGCCGCGTCTGCCCAGGGCGCTGCGCCCGGAGCCACACCGCCGCGTGCGGGGCCTCGCGAGGAAACGCCTTCAAGTCCAGGGGCACGGCGGAGGCATGCACCTCCGCGAGCACCTGCTCGGCCGACACCGTCGCGCCCTCGGGGCCGCGTGGGAGGGCGTGGGCCTCCAGCAGCCGTCGGGCCACGTCATCCCGGGCCGCGCGCAGCCGGGCGCGGTTCTCCGTCGTGGGGAAACGACGGTTGGGGTTCTGCGGCACCGCCAGCAGCGTGGCGATCTCCGCCGGACTCAGGTGGGCCGCCGTGTGGCCGAAGTACGCGAGCGCCGCGGCCTCCACGCCCTCCACGTTGCGACCGTACGGGACGAACTGGAGGTAGGCGCCCATCACCTCCTGCTTCGTCAGACGCAGCTCCAACTGCACCGCGCGAAAGGCCTCCACCATCTTCGAGGTGAAGGTGCGCGGACGCGGCTCCAGCATACGCACCAGCTGCATCGTCAGCGTGGACGCGCCCGACACCCGGCGGCCTCGCGTCAGGTTGAGCACGGCCGCGCGCGCCACCGCGAGCGGGTCCACGCCCGGGTGGGAATAGAAGCGCTTGTCCTCCAACGCGAGCAGGGCCCGGAGGTAGGCCGGGTCGATGCGCTCCGCCGGAGCGGCGATGCGCCACCGCTCGTCCGGCGCGAGGAAGACATGCGCCGGAGTGCCATCGCGGTACTCCAGCACCACCGAGGGCGGCGCGGAGAGCCGCGACGGCAGCGGCAACACCCACGCCGCCGCCACCCCCACCGCCGTGAGGCCGACGAGCCCCACGGCGAACCACACGAGCTTCTTCAGGAGGTGGCGAGCGCGGCGCATATCAGAGCAGGCTGTCCTTCCACGGGCCGGACACCTGCACCGTGCCACCCCCCTCGCGGGCCCAGATGCGCGGGTCGTACATCGCCTCGGCCTCCGCCGTCGGCAGGGTGAAGGCCCCCGCCGTCACCGCGCGCACCGCGTACACGATGCTCTTCGACTCCCGAGCCCCGAGCGCGCCGAAGACCTCCATCCGGTCATCCCGGATGTTGACGTAGTCCGGCGTCCACAGCGCGTCCGCGCCCACCCAGTCCACCGAGCCGCCACGCCCCAGCCGCGCGTTCTCGATTTCCCAGCCCGCCGGCAGTCGGTCCACCAGCGCGATGTTCTGCACCCGCTCGTGCGTGGTGTTGGTCAGCGTCAGCTCCACGTAGATGAGCTCCGCCAGGGCCAGGGGCGACGCCTGAAGCTTCAGCTCCGTGCCGTCCTGCTTGCGATAGGTGCGCTTCAGCGTGAGGCCCTCGCCTCCGGTGCGCACCTGTCCGTCCGCGCGCACGCCCTCGCTGCTCAACACGAGGTACAGCTTCCCCGCGTCCTTCGACTTCACGTCGAGCTGGAGCTGCTTGCGCTCGCTGGCCCGAGCCAGGGCCCACGTCCGGTCCGACGCGCGCGCGTCCTTCGCCTGCAGCGACGCCACGTCCTTGCCGTCCACCGTCAACACCGGCGGAGTGAACTGCGAGGCCGCGCCCTGCAGTCGCTTGCCCAGGCCCGTGATTCCCCACACCAGCTCCTGCGTCGTGTACCAGCTGCTCGTGTGGGCCTGGAGGGACTCGGCCACCATGGCCGCCAGGGGCTCCCCCGCGGCGGAGTTGCCGAAGAGGTCCTGGTACGTGCTCAGCATGAAGCCACGGCGCCGACGGTCCGAGTAGAAGGACCAGCTGTTCTTGCGCTCGTCGGTGACGGGCGACAGGTCCGGGGTGCGCAGCTCCTTCTCGTAGCGGCGGTCTCCGGCGAGCCACAGGCCGGCCTTGAGCATGTAGTCGTCCTCACGCTCCTGACCATCGAGCGCGCCCTTCTTCGACTTCTCGGCCAGCGTCTCCACCAGCTTCAACATGCGCGCCTTGCGGCCCTTGCCGGACACCGCCAGCACGTAGTGCATGTAAGCTTCTTCGCTGTTGATGCGGCCATCCGAGCGAACCGCGGCGTTCTCGTAGGAACCCATGCGGCTGCTCATCCACTGAATCGCGTCGTTCAGCCGGTCCTGCGAGACGGGGTACTTCAGCTTCTGCGCATCGAGCAGCATGTGCGTCGCGTACGCGGTGCCCCACTCCACCGGCTCCGTGGAGCCCGGCCAGTAGGAGAAGCCGCCCGAGGACGTCTGCATGGACAGCACGCGGTTGATGCCCGCCAGCACCATGTCTCCCACGGAGCCCTTCTGGGTCAGCGTGGGGTCCACGGTGTCCACCAGCTCCGACACGAAGAGCAGCGGACGCGTGGAGGACGTCGTCTGCTCGATGCAGCCATAGGGGTACTGGACCAGGTACGACAGGTGCTGGAGCGACTGCGCATAGGGATTGGTCGTCACCCACAGCGTGGAGCGCTCCGTGGTGGGCACCCAGCCCTGGAGGTGCTTGGAGAGGTCCGTCACGCCCTCCGCCAGCTCGATGCGCTGCACGCGCCGCTCGCGGGGGCCCGCCGGGGACAGCGGCACATCCAGCGTCTCCTTCGACGTGTAGCCACCGCCTTCCACCACGACGCTCAGCCGCGCGGCGCCCACCGCCTGCACCGCGCGCGCCTGGAAGACGAAGGTGGTGGACTTGCCATCCTCCAGCCGGGCCCGACCCTCGCTCTTGCCCAGCAGTTGGAGCGGCGACGACGCCGTCGCGGGCTGCAACAGGCCCGGCACCGGCAGCGACTCCGCGCCCAGAGTCACCTTCACGTCCTGCGGCTTGCCGGACAGGTTGGTGACGAAGACGGGCACCTGGATTTCGTCGTTCTGCGTGAGGAAGCGAGGCAGCGTCGTCTGGAGCACCAGCGGGTCTCTCACCAGCACCTGCGCGCTCGCGCGGCCCAGGCGCTTGGGTCCGGCCGTCACCACCATCACCCGCACCGCGCCCCGGTACTGCGGAATCTGGAAGGGCAGGCGCAGCTTGCCGCTGGCGGGCACCAGCACCACGCCGCTCCACAGCGCCACGGGCTTGACGGGCTGCACCCGGCCACTCGCATCGCTCTCCGCGTCACCACCCGTGGAGCGCGAGTTGCCGCCGGGCGGCACGAGCAGCGTCCAGCCGATGGTCTCGTAGGTGCCCACGCCGAGCGCGCGCTTGGTGAAGATCTGCTTGAGCGGGTCCGGACTCTGGAAGCGCGTGAGGGAGAGGATGCCCTCGTCCACCACCGCCACCGTGGCGAAGGTCGGCCCCTCCAGCGCCCCCAGGTCCAGGTCCACGTTGAGCGTGTCGTTGGAGCGGACCTCCTTGGGCACGTTCAGCGTCACGGCTTGCGTGAAGTCCACGGGCTCCAGCGTGACGCTGGCCACGCCGAAGGCGCGGTCCGGCATGAACGCCTCGCGGGACTCCAGATGCGGGTCCTTCACGAGGAAGGTGCTCACGTAGACGTTGGGCGCGAACTGCTTGGGCGTGAAGGTCCACGTCACCTCGCCCGGCTCCACGGCCTTCCACTCGGTGGCGAGCACGCGGTCCGTCTCCGCGGTGAAGAGCATCCGGCCCTTGTACGGAGCCTTCACCTTCACGGTGATGGCCTGGCCCACGCGGGCCTGCGCCGGCACCGCGACATCCAGCGAGGTGGGCTTGAGCGGACGCGGCGTCTGGTCCACGCGCGAGCCCTCGCCCCACCAGTAGTAGCGACCCTCGCCCTCCAGCTCCAGGTCCGTCTGCGCATTACCGGAGCGCACGCGCACCAGATAGCCCGCGGCATCTCCGCCCGGCGTCACGCTGAGGGAGAAGCGGCCGTCCACCACCTTCGCCGAGGCGCTGCCCTCGCGAATCGGCCGCAGGTAGCGCTGGTAGCGGTCATACCCCTCCGACTCGTCGTAGTAGTACCCGTACTCCTCCTCCAGGCGGACGTACTCGACCTCCACCGACTTGGGCGCCAGTGAGCCGGACGTGACGACCTTGCCGTCCCAGTCCACCACCACGCCAGTCACAGTGAAGGGCTTGCCGGCCTTCACCTTCCCCACGCTGGCCTGCAGACCCACGTAGTAGCGCTCCGGATGCACGGGCACGCTGGCCTCGTTCACCGTGGAGCGGCCACTGCCGGACTCGAAGACGCTGACCAACGCGCTGAGCTTCGCCGCGCCCCGCAGACCGCCCATGGCCGCCTGCGCCGGGCAGTTGAGGACCGCCTGGCCCTTCGCATCCAGCACGCCCTTGGCCTGACCCAGCGTGACGGGACGCGGCTCCTTGCCGTCCTGGCGCCACAGGCCGTAGGTGAACTGGGCGTTCTGCTTCGGCTTGAAGTCCGACGGCAGCAGCCGGCAGTTGAGCTCCACCGGGCTTGCTTCCGCCGAGCCGCCGAAGAGATAGGCGGCCTCCACGGCGACGGGCAGCTCCACGCCCTGCACGTAGCCGGGGGCCTCGGTGGTCGCGGTCACCTTCATGCGCTCGGGGACGAACTCCTCCACGCTGAAGGCGTAGGAGGCCACGTCCCGGTCCGCGACCTTCAGCGTCACGCGGTAGCGGCCCGTGTCCTGGAACGCCTCGAAGGGAATGTCGAGCGAGACGAGTCCCGCCTCGTTCGTCTTCAGCGGCACCTTCTTCCACTCGCGCTCGCGCGCATCCACCACCACCAGCTCGACGGGCATGCCCGTGGGCGGCGCCAGGTCATCCTGGCCGCGCAGCACGGCTGCGACGTGCGCCGTGTCTCCCGGGCGGTACACGCCCCGGTCGGACCAGAGGGAGGCGCGGTAGGCCTTCTCGGAGCGGTAGGGCTCGCCCTGAACGTCCGAGTTGGCGATCTCCATCTTCAGCTCGCTGTACTTGAGGTACGTCAGCTCCTCGCCTTGACGGGCGATGAGCGCGAAGGGCTCGCTGTCGTCGGCGCCCGCTGCGGGCACCTTCAGCATGCACCCCTCCGCGCCCTTGGTGACGCAGCGGTCCACCGACTGGCCGCTCTTCTTCACGAGCGTGACTTCGACACCGGACACCGGGTCGGTGCTCTCGATGCCGAGCGCCCAGACCCACACCTCGCCCCGGTCCGTGGAGCCGGGCGCGGGTCCGCCCCGCTTCGCCACGAGGCTCAAGTCCGTGAGGAGGATGCGCGAGGCCGCCTGGAGGTCATCCTTCTTCACGGAGACCTCCACGAGTCCGCGCGTCGTGGACGGCACCAGGTTGGCCACGTCCACGTAGGTGGTGGTCAGGGTGTCCGCGGGGGACTGGAGGGCCAGCGTCTTCTTCACCACCACATTGGACGTACGCTCGTCGGCGACCTCGCGCTGGTCGTCGCTCATCCAGAAGACGAGGTTCTCCGGCGGCACGTTGCGGATGGCGAGTTCCACGCTGTCCAGGTTGAGGTGCTGCAGCGGCAGGTTGCGCCACGCGCTGCGCGGCAGGTAACGCCCCGCCGAGGAGAACGAGAGCTGCGGCTGACGGGCCGGGACGGAGAGGTCCTCCACGAAGTCCGCCAGCAACGTGCCGTTGCCCAGGGACGTCGTCCCCGCGCCGATGCGCAGCGAGTACACGCCGCGCTTGAAGTCACCGAAGATGCGGAAGCCGCGCCGCGAGGGGGCGACGGACACCTTCACCGGCGGCGTCAGGTGGATGGCGGCCTCGGCCGTGGCGTCGTCCAGGACACAGCCCCGGTTGCTCGAGTCCCAGTAGAACTCGTCGTAATCCATGTTCTGCCGAGGGCTCGGCGGAGCGGACATCTCCACGTCGCGGCAGCTCACTTCCAGGTAGTGCCCGGAGGCCCCGCTCTGACGGGCGATGCCAGTGATGTCCAGCCGCTTGCCACCGCGAAGCACGAAGGTGGACTCCGCCGCGGGCGCGCGCGCCTTCGCGTCCGTGGCCGAGACGAGCCCTGCCTGGAGGACGAAGCGCACGGTGGCCCCGCCCTTGAGGCCCGGGTGGGCCAGCTGCGCGGTGACGACGTCACGGCTGCCGGCCACGGTGCGCCACTTCACGTCGGTGATGGCCTGTCCTCCCACCTGGAAGGAGCCGCGCGAACGCAGGGCGGCCGGCTCCACCGGACCGGAGAACGCGAGGTCCAGCTCGACGCGGCCCTTGAGCAGGTCGAACTGCTTGGGCTCCATGCGGAGGAAGCGGAACGCGGGCGTCGTGAAGCGATGGGTCCACGCACCTTCGGAGGGCGGCTTCACCACGCCAGCGTCCGTCTCCAACGACTCCACCGTCACGGTGTATTCGGTCTCGAAGGTGAAGCCGGAGCCCGTGGCGCTGAACGTGAGCGTGGACGGCCCGCTCCATTGCAGGTTGCCCGCGACTCGGGGCGCGATGTTGACGACGGTGCCCGGCTTCACCTCGCCATCCGGCGGGCGCAGCGAGCGGGCCAGCTCGATGACGACGCGCTGGGGAAGCACGCTCTCGGTGCCCGGCGCGCTGATGATGGGCGTCACCGACTCCGGCTTGACGGGCACCGGCGCCGGGGCGGCGGCGATTCCGGCGTCTGTCCCCGTCACCCGCGGAGCCTCGGTGGTCGCCGGCGGAGGCGAGGTCGCGGGTTCCTTCTCCTTCTGGCAGCCCGCGAGCGAGGTGCCTACCAGCAGCACGGCGAAGAGCCAGCCCGCGCGTGTCGCGCGGTGCGGCGTGGTCAGGACTGAAGACTGCGAACCCATGGTTCCTCCGGAGGTACCAGCTGTTCTTCACGTGACGTGCCGACGGCGCGCACGTCTGGAATCGAGGGGGGTGTGGTCGAACGCACACGGCCGGGACGCGGCCCCCACGCGTCCCCGAGCCCGCATGGTGTACCCGGAGCCACACTCCCGGTGGCCTCCGCGCCCTCACCCGGCGGTCGATGGCGTCACGCTATAGGGGGGCCCCGCGCCCGGGTCAACGGCCCAGGCCCGAGCCCCGGAAGACGCTAAGGTGCCCCGCGCATGGTGCTGCCCGTCCGTTTCGTCCTGATGCGTCCGCGCAACGCGGAGAACCTGGGTGCCGCTGCTCGGGCGTTGAAGAACTGTGGCCTCTCGGACTGGGTGTGGGTGACGCCCGAAGTGGAGGATTTGACGCCCGCGCGCCGGCTGGCGGTCCATGCCGAGGATGTTTTGGACGGCGCCCGCCGCGCCGACACCCTGGAGGAAGCCATCGCCGACTGTGTCTGGGTGGTGGGGACCAGCTCGCGCAAGGTGGAGGGCAAGCGACGACTGCCCCCGCGCTCGGTGGGTGAGGAGCTGGTGACTCGCGCGACGCAGGGCACGGTGGCGCTCGTCTTCGGAGATGAGCGCAGCGGGCTCACCAACGCGGAGGTGGAGCGCTGTCACGACCTGTCGGCCGTGCCCACCGCGCCGGAGCAGCCTTCCATCAACCTGGCGCAGGCCGTGCTGCTGTATGCCTATGAAGTCCGCGTGGCCACGCTGGCGGAGCACGCGCCGCCACCGGGTCCGCTGCCCGTGGCGGCCACGGACACGGAGCTGGCGCAGGTGGAGTCGACGCTGGGGGGCGTGCTCAGCTCGGGCGGATTCCTCATCGACGAGCAGCCGGGGCGCACGGCCTTGAGAGACCTCTTCGCGCCACTGCGTCGCTCACGACTCACGCGCAAGGAAGCGCGGCTGTGGCTGGCCGCGCTGCACACGCTGCGCAAGCACCGGCCCTCGGGTTAGACGGAGCGGGTGGAGCGTCGTGGCCGCGACGTCGGTGGCGGACCTCGATGCCTGCGTGACAGGCGCACCGAGACCCACGCGAAGACGGCCGCGGCGATGACGAGGAGCGCGACCCAGTACCAGTAGCTGGGACCGCTGGACTCCTCGGGTGAGAGGGACACGTCCTGAGGCACCTGTGCCAGCGCCATGAACGGGACGAGCAACGCGAGCAATGGGGCCGGGGGGATGCGCATGGGTGTCCTCGTCTTGAGAACCTCTCCATCGCGCTCGGTGGACACAAGCGCTCGCGCCCGCCGTCCCACCGAGAGGAATCCCCAACGCTCGGGCCCCTGCTCCCTGTGCGGCTGAGTCCGCGATTCACTTCGCGGGCTTCGGCTTCGTGCCCGTCAGCCGGGAGAGGAGTTTCGGGTCGTCCGGGAGGAGCCCCGCCGCGGGCAGCCGGGTGACGAGTTCCCGCCACCGGGGATCGGCGGCGTACGTGCGCTGGAGCAGCGGGAGGGCTTCATCCACGCGGCCCACGCCGACGAGGGAGATGGCGTGCCAGAAGACCATCTCCATGTTTCCGGGAGCGAGCTTCTCCGCCGAGGAGTACGCGGCGAGGGCCGCGTCGGTGTCCTTGTGCTCGAGGGCGAGGTCTCCCTCGTTCATGAAGTTGTACGCGCGCTGGAGGGTGACGAGGCGACGGAGTTCCTTGAGAGGCTCCGGGTGGTCCTCGATGCGCAGGTCGAAGCGACGATCCTGCCAGGGACGGCCGGTGGACTTCGCGGAGACGACGATGAGGGCGGCGGATTGCTTGCCCCGGATGTCGCCGCCCTGGGCTTCCGCGGCTTCGAGCGCGGTGAGCATGCGCTCGGCCAGGTCGCCCTTCGAGTCGCGGTACGCCTGGGACATCGCGGGCCAGACGGTGGCCTTGTCCATCATGTTGGCCTGGACGGAGAAGCCTTCGCCCACGACGTGTCCGGCGGCGGCGATGCAGCTCCTGCCGGTGTGCGCGGAGACGCGGCCCTGCGCGTCGACCATGGCGACCTGTCGCACGTTGCTGGCGGAGTCCGCCGCGAGCAGACCGTTGAGGGCATCGGGAGCGCTGCGTCCGGCGCGCATGAGCTCCAGGCCCAGACGACCGTAGGACGGGTCCACGAACGACTGGGTGGCGACAGCGCCGACGCCGGCCTCGGCCCAGGGCACGGTGGCGCCCACGGAGAACCAGTGGGACTGGACGGCGACCCCCAGGTCTCCCGTCACCGGGTCTCTCGCGACGATGGAGTAGGTGTGGACGGGTCGGCGAGGGGTGAGGGCTGGCTCGGCGGCGACGGCGGGGAGCGTGAGGAGGACGAGACAGGCGGCGAGGCGGGACATGGCGGCTCCTGCGGGCGAGGAGGCGCAGGGTGGGCGAGCGGGCGGGCGACCGCAAGGCCCGGCGCGGCACGCCCGGGGGACGGCCCTACCTTTCGGGAGGAGTCCTGAACCCGCGAGAGGAGCACGCATGGATCACATGCCCTACGAGTCGATGGTGGTGGGCGACGATGAACCGGGACGCGGCGGTGGCCAGCCCCGGAAGGACGAGCGCGAGGAGGAGGCTCCAGGCCGCACGCCGCGGAAGGCCGAGGGCGACGAGCAAGAGGCAGAGCGGCGGAGACCCGAGGATGAACCGGGCAAGACTCCGGGCATGTCCGAGGGCGAGGACCCGGACACGATTCGACGTGAGTAGCGGGGTCACTCGCCGGAGCGATGGATCGCGTCTCGAATCGCTCCGCGCAGCGCCGACCCGGAGGTGATGAGCGCGGAGATGTGGCCCGCGTCCAGGATGCGCAGCTCGCTTCCGGCCCAGTGCGCGTGAAGCGCTCGCGCCTCCGACAACGGCACGAAGGCATCCCTCGCGCACGCCACGATGACGGCGGCGCTCGGCTTCGCGGGCGGCGGCAAGAGACACGCATTCGCCGCGTCCAGAATCGACGCGAGTCGCAGCCGGGCCTCCGCTTCATCCGGCGAGCCTCCCAGCTTCTTGAAGTCGATGGAGCGCCCGTGCACGCCCTTCGTGAACACGGGCGCGGGTGACGCTCCCGCCGCGAGCGCCGCGACTCCCACGGGCTCCGGCATCGTCGCCGCCGCGAGCGCCGCCATGTAGCCACCCATGCTGTATCCCGCCACCGCGACGCGCTCGTAGCCCTCCCGCCGCGCATGCGCCACGAGCGCCCGCGCCTCCTCGATGCTCGCGATGTTCATGTTCAACTGCTCGCTCACCGTGCGGATGTGCGGCCCCTTCTGCCCTGTCGCCCTGCGCGTCCCGTAGAAGGGATTCTCCAGGAAGAACAAGTCCACGCCCTCGTCGACCAACGGCGCGAAGAGCCACGTCCTGAGCCTGAATCCCTCGTCCCGCGACGAGGCCAGCACCACGCACGCATCCCGCCCGCGACCTCGCGTGGAGGAGAACCACCGCACCTTGCCGCGACGGACCTCCGGAGGCAGCGCCGCCCAGGGCGAGTCGAACGCGCCATCCCGGAAGCAACGCCGCCCCCGCGACTGCTCCGCCTCCCAGCTCATGGAGAGCGGGCCAGGCCGGGCGCAGAGCCGGTCCGACAGACCCGGCCCCGTGAACGCCTGCTCGTCCCCCCAGCCGTCACAGAACAGCGAGTGACTCGCCAGCGAGGCGATGAACCCATCCAGCGGATGCATCCGGGTTTCATCCCGGACAGGCGGTGTTCCGGCACGCGAGGTCATTCCCGTGACTCTACGCCGGCCACTCCCGGACGTCGGCGGTGAGATGCGCCACGTCGGGGAACTGGTGATGATATGACGCCGCCCTCGCGGCGGGTCGACGACACCCGGTGCTCCCGACCCGCCCTCGCGTCACCTGCCCCCTGGAAGCCCATGCCTCGCAAGTACGACAAGCCCAAGGCCCCTCAGCAACACCAGCGCTGGGAGGGCAAGGAGAAGCCGGACTGGCTGTCGCGCGCGCTCGCCCGAGCAGGCGTGTTCCCCCAGAAGGAGGCCGACGACGCCATCCGCGCCGGCCGCGTCACCATCAACGCCCGCGTCGCGCTCATGCCCCTCGCCCCCGTGCCCCCCGGCTCCGTCGTGCGCGTGGATGGCAAGGTCGTCCCGCTGTCGGCCCCCGCCACGCGCGTGCTCGCCTTCCACAAGCCCGCGGGCGTGCTGTCCTCCACCGTGTCCCAGCACCGCACCGGCACCGTCTTCGAGGTGCTCCTGCGCCAGTTGCCCCCGGACCTGGCCGGCTACACGTGGCACGCGGTGGGCCGCCTCGACGTGGACTCCACGGGCCTCTTGCTCTTCAGCAATGACGACAAGTTCGTCGCCCACGCCACCTCCCCTGACACGCAACTGCCCAAGCGCTACGTGGCCACCGTCTTCAGCACCCCCGACGAGGAGCGCGTGGAGCCCCTCCGACAGGGGATGACGCTCGACGACGGCCCCGCCCGCCCCGCCACCGTGCGCATCCGCGACGAGCACACCGTGGAGGTCACCCTCACCGAGGGCCGACACCACCAGGTGAAGCGGATGCTCGGCGCCGTGGGGCTCCCCGTGCGCGCCCTCCACCGCGAGGCCGTGGGTGGCATCGAGCTCAACGACATCCCCGAGGGGACCTACCGCCTCCTCACCGAGGAGGAAGTGCGCGACGGACTGCTCTACTCGGGGCGCACCCCACCGAGCGAGTGACGTCGCGGCGCGCTCGCTCGCTCCACCCACATCCGCGACAGCAACCGCCACACCGCCCGCGACAGCAGGTTCTCTCGCGGTGAGCCTTCGCTCCGGGCAGAATCCCGGCGCATGAACGCTCTCATCCGGCAGTGGTCCTGCGCTGTCCTGCTGCTTCTCTGCGTCGCGTGTGGCGGAGGAGACGACGACACCGGGGACGACGCGGGAACAGGCGCTCCCGATGGCTCCGTGCTCCCCGACGGAGGCACGCGCGAGGACAGCGGCTCCCAGCCGGATCCCGACGGAGGTACCCAGGCGAACCCCGACGGCGGGGCGACCAGCGCCGACGCCACCGTCCCTGGAGCCATCAGCCTCCCCTTCCCGACGCTGCACCACCTGACGGTGGAGTGGGCCTTCTCCGGTGACCCCAACGCGAACGGCGTCGTCTCCGTCCGCTACCGCCCCGTCGGAACGGGCACCTGGCTGCAGGCCCTGCCGCTGCGCCGCGTCCCGGCCGGAGACAACGAGGGCTTCAGCTGGGGCTCGCGCCACTCCGGCAGCGTGTTCGACCTCCAGCCCGGGACGCGCTACGAGCTGGAGCTCACCCTCACGGACCCGGACGGAGGCTCCACCACGCGGACGGAGACGGCGACCACGCGCGCGGTGCCAGCCCCCATGGCGAGTGCTCCCGTCAAGGCGGTGACCCCCGCCACCTTCGCCACCGTCGCCTCCGGCGCGCAGCCGGGCGACATCCTCGAGCTGGGCGCGGGGACGTACAGCGCGTTCGACTGGTCTCGCAGCGGAACCGAGGGCAAGCCCATCGTCCTGCGCGGCACCACCGGCACCATCGTCACCGGCCCCATCAACCTGTTCAACCAGAGCTACGTGCACTTCGACCGGCTCACCATCAACGGCCGCGTCCGCTTCAACGGCTCGAAGCACTTCGTGCTCACCCGCTCCACCGTCAACGCCACCACCGCGAACGGAGGCGACGCCGTCGTCACCTTCCTGCGCGCGGAGAACGCCTATATCGCCGACAACGTCGTGACAGGTGTCACGCAATGGGCGGAGGCTTCGCTCGGCGTCAACGGCAACAACCAGGGTGAGGGCATCTGCGTCACGGGCCCGGGCCACGTGATTCTCAACAACCGCGTCACCGGGTTCCGCGACGGCATCTCCCTGATGGAGGACGACGCCGCGGTGGACCAGTACAGCATCGACATCCTCAACAACGACCTCATCGGCAACGCGGACGATGGAGTCGAGGCGGACTTCTGCTTCCACAACTGCCGAATCGTCGGCAACCGCCTCACCAACAACTTCATCGCCCTGTCGTCGCAGCCGAGCCTGGGCGGCCCCACGTACTTCGTCCGCAACGCCGCCTACAACACGGTGCACATCGCCTTCAAACTGTACCGGGGCAGCTCGGGCGACGTGCTGCTGCACAACACCGTGGTGAAGCATGGCGACGGACTCGGCATCACCGCTGGCAAGCCCGTGGCGAACCTGTACTCGCGCAACAACCTGTTCATCGGCGGACCGGGCGGGTCCTTCAACGGCTACAACAGCGGCAACGCCAACGGGCGGGTGCTCCACATCCCCGACCTGGTCACCGCGAGCGCCAACCTGGACCACGACGGCTTCGGCACCACGTCCGGCAACTTCACCGCCACCTGGGGTGGCAGCGCCCTGACGGGACTGAGCGCCCTGCGCGCCAGCACCACGGAGAAGAATGCCGTGCAGGTGGACCTCGGAGTCTTCGCCGCGTCCGTCGCCTACCCCGCCGCGCCCATGACGCTGTATGCCGCGCCCGACCTGCGCCCGCGCACGGGCTCGGCCGTGGAGAACGCGGGAGCGCCCCTCGCCAACATCAACCACGGCTTCAGCGGTACGGCGCCGGACCTGGGGGCCTACGAAGTCGGAGCGCCCCTGCCCGTCTACGGCCCGCGCTCCTGACCTCACGCGAGACTTGCGCTCGCGCGGGGACGGCTCAGACTCGGGCCTCCCTCCCACTCCAGGGAGGCCCGCAGTCCGAAGCCGAGGCGCTTCCATGACCCGGTATCGTCCCGCTCCGCGCTGGCTCGTCCTCCTGCTGGCGCTGCTCACCACTCCTCCGGCCCGAGCCGAGCAGGAGCCCGACACCGCGACGCTCCTCGGCGAACTGCGGAGCGTGACGGACTACGACGCGAAGGCGCCGCTCGACGTGAAGACGGTCCGCGCGCAGCGGCGCGGCGACGTCACGGTGACGGAGCTGACCTACGCCAGCCCGAAGGGCGGACGCGTCCCCGCCTACCTCGTCACGCCCCCGGGCCCCGGGCCATTCGCCGGCCTCACCTTCCTGCACTGGGGACAAGGCTCGAAGAACGAGTTCCTCGACGAAGCCCTCTCCCTGGCCCGCGCGGGCGTGGTGTCGCTGCTGGTCGATGCCCCTCACGTCCGCCCGGCCCCCTGGCGTGGCTCGCTCAAGGGCGCGGCCATCTACGACTCGTCCCTTCAGATGCTGGTGGACATGCGGCGCGCGGTGGACCTGCTCGCTTCCCGACCGGAGGTCGACGCTCGGCGGCTGGGCTTCGTGGGCCACAGCATGGGTGCGATGGTGGGCGGAGCCCTCGCGGGCGTGGAGCCCCGGCTGCGCGCCTTCGTCCTGATGAATGGCGTGGGCGACTACTCCAAGAGCATCCGCGAGATGGAGTTGGACAACGAGAAGCAGCTCGCCAACGCGATGTCCAAGGAGGACTTCGCGAAGCTCGTGCGGAGGATGGCGGTGCTCGACGGCGTGGTGGGGGTGGGCCATGCGTCGCCCCGGGCGCTCTTCTTCCAGAATGGCCGCTCGGACGCCTGGGTCACCGCCGCGCAGGTCAACACGTTCATCGACGCGGCCACGATGCCCAAGCTCGCCAAGGTCTACGAAGGAGGCCATGAGCTGGGCGACGCCGCGCGCAGGGACCGGGCCCAATGGCTGCGCACGCACCTGGGCTTCGGCGAGGTGCCCGCCTTCGGCCCTCCGATGATTGCCCTCCCCACGCCTCCTGAGCTCCACGGCCTCCTCCTACCCGAGTGGACCAAGGCCCGGCCCGTCCTCACCATCCCCGGCATGGAGGAGGTGCAGGTCCGCCGGGCGCTCACGTACACGCGCGCGGGCGGGCGCGACTACAAGCTGGACCTCTACATCCCGGAGGCGGTGTCCCAGGGACGCGTGCCCCTCATCGTGCTGGTCCATGGGCTGCTGCACCCGGACCTGACCCCGCTCGTGAGGGACCTGCCCGCCTTCGCCGGTCAGGCCCGCTGGCTGGCCACACAAGGCTTCGCGGTGGCGCTGGTGGAGCTGGGCTCCCCGTCAACGGGCATCGAGAAGTCCCAGTGGCTCACACGCGTCGCCGACCTCCAGAAGCGCGTGGACGCGGCGCTGGCCTTCGTGCGCAAGCAGGCGGCGACGGAGCCGCTCGACGCGGACCGCGTCTGCCTCATGGCCATGTCCGCCGGAGGGCTCTGGGGGCTGTCTCCCGCGCTGAGCAAGGCGCCTCCCGCCTGGTTGCGCTGCGCGGTGGCGTGGTACCCCCTGCTCGGAGGCCCGGACGTGCCCCGGGGCATCGGACCCATGGACGGCCTGAAGGCAGCGAACGCCAAGAAGGTGCCGCCGCTGCTCGTGCTGCGCGCAGGCCTGGACACGCCTCCGCTCAACGCCGCCCTCGACGACTTCGTGAAGGAGGCCCGAAGCCGAGGGGCCCCCCTCACGCTGATGGAGCTTCCGGAGGGTCACCACGGCTTCGAGTTGACGGACGACGTGGAGGACTCGCGCGAGGCGATGCGCAAGACGGCCCTCTTCTTCGAGGAACATCTCCTTCCGTGACTTCAAAGGTCGCGTGGCCTCGCGTACCTTCGCCCCATGGTGGACTTTGACCTGGTGGTGATTGGCTCCGGCCCGGCCGGCGAGTGGGGCGCGGTGCAGGCCGCGATGGCGGGCAAGCGCGTCGCGGTGGTGGAACGGGAGTCGGTGCTGGGCGGCACGGCGGCGAACACCGGCACGCTGCCCTCGAAGACGCTCCGCGAGACGGCGCTGCACCTGTCCGGCCTCAAGGCCCGAGGCCTCTACAGCGTGGAGACCACGCTGCGCCACGAGGCCACCGTCTCCGACTTCCTCTACCGCGAGCGCCGCGTGAAGGGCATGGAGCGCGAGCGCATTGGCCACAACCTCCAGAAGCATGGCGTCCAGGTGTTGCAAGGCGTCGGCTCGTTCGTGGACGCGCACACCGTGCGGGTGTGCCGAAAGGGCGCGGAGGACCTCCTGCTCACCGGCTCCGTCATCCTCGTCGCCACCGGCTCTTCCCCGTACCGGCCTCCGCTGTATCCCTTCGGCGACATCCGCGTGCACGACTCGGACGAGGTGCTGGAGATTGGACGGCTCCCCAGCTCGCTCGTCGTCGTGGGCGGCGGCGTCATCGGCTGCGAGTACGCGTGCATGTTCGCCGCGCTGGGCATCCCCGTGACGCTGGTGGAGGTGAAGCCCGAGGTGCTGCCCTTCCTCGACGACGAAATCTCCGCGCTGCTCGCCCAGCGCATGGAGGCGCTCGGCATCCGCCTGCGCTTCGGCCAGACGGTGGAGAAGGTGGACGTGCCCGCCGCGTGCGAGGTGCCCATCCGCCTGACGCTCTCCTCCGGGGAGGAGGTGGACACCGACCAGGTGCTGGTGGCCTCCGGTCGCTCGGCGAACACCTCGGGCCTGGGGCTACAGGACATCGGCGTGAAGCTGGGCGCTCGCGGACAGGTGGAGGTGGGCCCCAGCTTCCAGACGGCGGTGCCCCACATCTACGCGGTGGGCGACGTCATCGGCTTTCCCGCCCTGGCCTCCACCTCCATGGACCAGGCGCGCATCGCCGTGGAGCACGCCTTCACGCTGGAAGGCCCGCAGGCCCTGGCCACGGTGCTGCCCTACGGCATCTACACCATCCCCGAAGTCTCCATGGCCGGGGAAACGGAAGAGGGGCTGCGCGCGAAGCGGGTGCCCTACGTGGCCGGCCGCGCCGCCTTCGCCACCAACCCGCGCGGGCAGATCATCGGAGAGATGTACGGCCTGTTGAAGCTGCTCTTCCACCGCGAGAGCCTGAAGCTCCTGGGCGTGCACGTCATCGGAGAACAGGCCTCGGAGCTGGTGCACGTGGGGCTGGTGGCGATGCTCACCGGCTCCACCGCGCGGCTGTTCATCGAGACCTGCTTCAACTACCCGACGCTGTCGGAGGCCTACAAGGCGGCCACGTTCGACGCGCTGGACCACCTCAAGCACGGCACCGTCTGAGGCTCAGCGGCGGCGGGGAGGATTCACGCTCCCCACGCTCTTCAGACTGCCCACGGTGAGCCCCGAGGGGCTCGGCGCCGTCTCGTGGACCTCGTCCGCGGAGGACCGGGCCAGCGCGCGCGGCGCGGCCCCGCTGTCCACGACTGTCCCGGCGGCACCGCGAAGCAGCTCCCGGGCGCGCTGCCAGCGGACCTTCTCCTCCGCCATCAACCGCGTCAGCTCCTCGCGAGCGGAGCCCTCCGGAAGCTCGGCCGCGGCGGCGGCGACCTTGTCCAGGAAGGGCAGCAGGTAGCCGAAGTCCTTGTCGAAAGCGCTGGGGTTCGTCGCCACGTCCGTCCTCCTCTGGAGCCGCGCCACCCTAGCCCATTCCCAGCGCCAGGGGCCGTTTCAGCCGTGGTACACGCGCGAGGCGACAATCCGGCCCCCGCGCACCTCCAGCACCTCCGCCACCGGCATGGGCGCCTCGCCGGGCGCATGGCGCAGGTACTCCATGAAGACGCGCTCTCCGTCCGCCGTCAGCGCCGTCTCCTCGTAGCGCAGGCCAGGCAGCCGGGCGATGGCCTCCCTCCACCACTTCCCCAGGGCCGAGCGCCCCACCAGCTGCCCCCCGGTCTCCGGATGCAGCACCCGAATCTTGGGGGACGTGTGGGTGCAGTCCTCGGCGTACAGCGCCACCAGCGCCTCCACGTCGTGGGCGTTGAAGGCGTGCAGCCAGGCTCTGGCCACGGAGAAGTTTTCGCTCGCACTCATGGTTTAGGTACCCTCGGAAGAATTCAGATCGGCCCCTCCGCGCAGCGGGGAGACCGGTCGCCCTGTATATAAGGTGGGCCGAATCTGTAGACAAAGGTGGGAGTATAGGACCCCACCGTCATGCGGATTTGGCTGGAAACCAAGTCCCGTGGGAAGTAAGGGCCCCGCCTGCTCTGTTCCCTCAGGCACTTTCAAGAGAAGAAGGACCGGATCGTGGCCGCCAACGCACCCATCGACAAGATTCGTAACATTGGTATCTCTGCCCACATCGACTCGGGCAAGACGACGCTCTCCGAGCGCATCCTGTTCTATACGGGCAAGATCCATGAGATCCACGAGGTCCGCGGCAAGGACGGCGTGGGCGCGGTCATGGACTCGATGGATCTGGAGCGTGAGAAGGGCATCACCATCCAGTCCGCCGCGACGTACGCGATGTGGGGTGAGTTCAACATCAACCTCATCGACACGCCGGGACACGTGGACTTCACCATCGAGGTGGAGCGCTCCCTGCGCGTTCTCGACGGCGCCATCCTCGTCCTCTGTTCGGTGTCGGGCGTGCAGTCCCAGTCCATCACCGTGGACCGGCAGATGAAGCGCTATCGCGTTCCGCGCATCGCGTTCGTCAACAAGATGGACCGCGCCGGCGCGAACTATGACCGCGTGGCCGCGCAGCTGAAGGAGAAGCTGAACCACCACCCGGTGAAGCTCCAGTACCCCATCGGCGCCGAGGACCGCTTCAAGGGCCTCATCGACCTCATCCAGATGAGGGCGTTCTACTTCGACGGTGAGAACGGTGAGATCGTCCGCGAGGAGGAGATCCCCGCGGACATGCTGGACGAGGCCAAGGTCCGTCGTCAGCAGATGATCGAAGGCGTGGCCGAGGTCGACGACCAGCTCGGTGAGCTGTTCCTGTCCGACGCCGCCATCCCGAACGACATGATCACCGCCGCCGTCCGCCGGGCCACCATCGCCCTGAAGATGACGCCGGTCATGTGCGGCTCCGCCTACAAGAACAAGGGCGTGCAGCTGCTCCTGAACGCGGTCTGCGGTTTCCTCCCGAACCCCAAGGAGGCGACCAACGAGGCGCTGGACCAGAAGAACAACGAGGCGAAGGTCATCCTCGAGTCCGACCCGGAGAAGCCCTTCGTCGGTCTGGCGTTCAAGCTGGAAGACGGCCGCTACGGGCAGCTGACGTACATGCGCATCTACCAGGGCCGCGTCACCAAGGGTGACTTCATCTTCAACCAGGTGAACCAGAAGAAGGTCAAGGTTCCGCGCATCGTCCGGATGAACTCCAACAAGATGGACGACATCAACGACGCGACGGCCGGCGACATCGTCGCGCTGTTCGGCGTCGAGTGCGCCTCCGGCGACACGTTCACCGATGGAACGGTGAACTACACGATGACGTCCATGCACGTCCCGGACGCGGTGATTTCGCTCGCCGTGGCGCCCAAGGACCGCTCCGCCCTGGCCAACTTCTCCAAGGCGCTCAACCGCTTCACCAAGGAAGACCCCACCTTCCGCGTGCACCGCGATGAAGAGTCCGGGCAGACCATCATCCGCGGCATGGGTGAGCTGCACCTGGAGATCTACATCGAGCGCATGAAGCGCGAGTACCAGTGCGAGGTCCAGGCCGGTAAGCCGCAGGTGGCGTACCGCGAGACCATCAGCCAGAAGGGCGAGTTCTTCTACACGCACAAGAAGCAGACCGGCGGCTCCGGTCAGTTCGCGCGCGTGTGCGGCTACATCGAGCCCCTGCCCTCGGACGCGGTGCAGCAGTACGAGTTCGTCGATGACATCGTCGGTGGCTCCATCCCCCGCGAGTTCATCCCCGCGTGCGAGAAGGGCTTCAACGAGGCCATCAAGAAGGGCAGCCTCATCGGCTTCCCCGTCGTCGGGTTGCGCGTGGTCATCAACGACGGCGCGTTCCACGCGGTTGACTCGTCCGAAATGGCGTTCAAGACGGCCGCCATCATGGGCTTCCGCGAGGGCTACGCCGCCGCCAAGCCCATCATCCTCGAGCCGATGATGAAGGTGGAAGTCACGGCGCCCGAGGACTTCCAGGGCTCCGTCGTCGGTCAGCTCAACCAGCGCCGTGGCACCATCCTCTCCACGGAGACGGCCGAGGGCCAGGTGACTGCGGTGGCCGAGGTTCCGCTGAACGCGATGTTCGGCTACTCCACGGACCTTCGCTCGGCGACGCAGGGCAAGGGCGAGTTCACCATGGAGTTCGCCAAGTACACGCCGGTGCCGCGCAACGAGGCCGAGGCCCTGATGGCGCAGTACAAGGAGAAGCTCGCGGCCGAGCAGGCGGCGCGCAAGTAGTCCGCGCCACCGCGACGTCGAGGTTGTAAGGAAGGCGCTCCTCATCAGTGAGGGGCGCCTTTCGCCTTTTCAGGAGTCAGAACACCGTGACGCTGCTTCGTGCCGCCAACGTCCAGCTCAGCTTCGGCAGTCGCACCGTCTTCCAGGGCCTCACCGTCACCATCGAAGAGGGTGAGCGCGTGGGCCTGGTGGGCGTGAATGGCTCCGGCAAGACGTCGCTGATGAAGATCCTCGCGGGCGCGGCGAAGCCCGACACGGGCGAGCTGCAGTTGCGCCGTGGCGCCCGCGTCACCTACCTGCCCCAGGAGCCGGAGTTCGCCGAGGGCGCCACGGTGGCCTCGGAGCTGTCCGTGGCCCAGGGCCCCCTGCGCGAGGCGATGGCCGCCCAGGCGGAGCTCGCGCTGAAGCTGGAGGCCTCTCCCCCGGAGGCCCACGAGAAGCTGATGGAGCAGCTCGCCGTGGTGTCGGACCGCATCGAACAGCTGGGCGGCTGGGACACCGAGCACCACGCCAAGACGCTGCTCGACAGGCTGGGCGTGAAGGACTGGGACCGCCCGGTGGCGCAGCTGTCGGGAGGCCTGCGCAAGCGCGTGGCCATTGCCCGGGCGCTCCTCACGCGGCCGGACATGCTGCTGTTGGACGAGCCCACCAACCACCTGGACGCGGACACGGTGGACTGGCTGGAGGAGGAGCTGGACAAGCTGCCCGGCTCGCTCCTGCTCGTCACGCACGACCGGTACTTCCTGGATGGGCTGGTGGACCGCATCGTCGAAATCCAGCCGGGCGGCGGCGTCACGTCCTATCCGGGCAACTACCAGGCGTACCTGGAGCAGAAGCTGGTGGCGCAGGAGAACGCCGAAGTCTCGCAGCACAAGCGCGAGCGGTGGATTGCCCAGGAAGTCGCGTGGCTGCGCCGGGGCCCCGAGGCGCGGCGCACCAAGAGCAAGTCGCGCATCGACCGGGCACAGAAGCTGATGGCGGAGAAGGGCTTCCAGCGCCCCAAGGTCGCCGACCTGCGTGTGATTGCCGCGCCCCGGCTGGGCCACACCGTCATCGAGTCGGAGGGGCTCCAGAAGTCCTTCGGTGAGCGCAAGGTGCTGCAGGGCGTGGACTTCCGGCTCCAGCGCGGCGAGCGCGTGGGCCTCGTCGGCCCCAACGGCGTGGGCAAGACGACCTTCCTGCGCGTCATCCTGGGGGAGCTGCCTCCGGACGGCGGCAAGCTCGTCATCGGGAAGAACACCAAGGTCGCGTACTACGACCAGAACCGGGCGCAGTTGGACCCGGAGATGACGGTGTACGACGCGGCCTCGCAGGGCGAGGACTGGGTGGACCTGGGCGACCAGAAGGTCGCGCTGCGCGACTACCTGGACGACCTGCTCTTCCCCGTGCCCATGCAGCGGATGAAGGTGAAGGCGCTGTCGGGCGGCGAGCGCAACCGGCTGCTCCTGGCGCGCCTGTTCCTGGAGGGCGCCAACGTGCTGGTGCTGGACGAGCCCACCAACGATTTGGACATCGTCACGCTCAACGTGCTGGAGCGGCTGCTGCTGGACTTCGGTGGCAGCACGCTGCTCGTCACGCACGACCGGTACTTCCTCGACAAGGTGGCCACCAGCATCGTGACGTTCGACGGCAACGGCCGCGTCACGCGCTACGAGGGCAACTACGCGATGTACCGGCGGCTGAAGGAGCAGTCGGATGCCATGGCCGCGAAGGGCGCGCCGAAGAAGGACGAGCCCGCCCCCGTCGCCCCCCTTCCCGCGGCGAAGCCGGAGGCGCGCAAGGCGGTCAAGCTCTCCTACAAGGACCAGCGCGAGCTGGACGGTATGGAAGCCACCATCGAAGTGGCCGAGAAGCGCAAGGCGGAGCTGGAGGTCCAGCTCGCCGACCCGACCATCTACAGCAAGAGCGGCAAGGTGGCGGAGGTGCAGAAGGAGCTCGACGGCGCCATCGCCGACATCGACCGCCTCTACGCGCGCTGGCAGGTCCTCCAGGACCTCGCGGCCGGCTCGGCCTAGCCGCTCCATTCCATGCGCGGCCGGAATTGCCGGCACGCGAAGTTTGCCATTCAATCCAGGGGCTCTCGCGGAGCCATCCCTTCCCTCCAGGGAGTCCCCTGACATGTCTTTCATTTCGTCCCGCCCGGTGCGCCGGGTGCTGTCACCGCTGTGTCTGTTGCTGGCGTGGGGCTGTCATTCGGAGGAGGCGAGCCTGGAATCCGCGCCGCCCGCCCTGGCCACATCCCGCGCCGCCGTGGAGGAGGCACCGCCGGAGAGCCTTCCCTCGGACTTCCTCCAGGACATCCAGCTGGCGCTGCCCGAAGGACAGTCCGTCCTGGTGCACCATCCGGAGTACCTGTCGTCGAGCTTCGACCCCAACGTGCGCGTCGTCGCGGAGTCGGATGTCTGGGTGACCTTCGTGTCGGAGGCCGCGACGTTCCTGAACGCCTTCGGCTACTTCACCTATCCGGAGAGCAGCCCGCCCACCACGACGGTGGGCCTGCAGAAGCACCTCGTCTTCGGCAACGCCTCCGCCTGGGGCTCCGGGGGCACGCTGTCACCGGGTGACCGCATGCGCCTGGGACGCTTTCCCGCGGGCACCCGGATTGGCTTCTTCCTCGTCTCCAACGGCTGGGATTGGGGCCAGGTCGACTACGGCCGGACGACCTACTACTCGGTGGATGCGCTGAATCCGGAGCCCCTCGCGTCGCAGCGCCGGCACCTCGTCTCGCTCTACCACCCGGGCGCGCAGCGGCGCGTGCTGGCCTTCGAGGACTTCGACCGCGCCCACGAGCAGGCCAACAACAACTTCTCCGACCTCATCGTCTCCGTCACCAGCAACCCCGCGACGGGCACGGACCCTTCGGGCCCGAGCATCCCCGACAAGCCCTGCCCCGAGTCCCCCACCGCCGCGCCCGCCTCGTGCCGACTGCTGCACCAGTACTGCCCCGCCCTGCCCAGCGGCGTGTACGCGCTGAACCCCTGTGACACCGGCGCCACGCAGCACTACTGCGACATGAGTTCGGAGGGAGGCGGGTGGACCGTCGCCGGCTGGCAGGCGGCCTCGGCCAGGACGAGCCTGGGGCTCACCTCGCGCGGCACGGTGGGAAGCGAGGACTGGTCTCGCGGACTCGCGTGCGTTCCCTTCACCGAGATTCGCGTCTTCAACCGCACCTTTGGCGAGGGCTTCGTCCAGGCCTACCCGGCCCAGACGTGGAACCACACCGCGGTCAACATGGCCATCGGCACACCGGGCATCGCCTTCAAGCAGGGCACCTACGGCCCGGCCAGCTCGGAAATCATGATGGGCTGCGTGGGCTTCAGCTGGCGAGGCGGCGTCTACCTCGAGATTGCCTGCGACAATGACCACGAGGGCCGGGCAAGAGGGCACCTGGCGGACTACGCGGGCGAGTACTGCGCGGGAGGGCGGCTCGACTCCACCTGGGCCTGGAGCGACGGCACCACCTGCCGCTACCGGAGCACGCCCTACACCTGGGGCTTCGCCATCCGCTGACAGGCGGGGGGCCCACGCAGACCTCGCGCGTGGGCCCGTCCCTCCACTCAGTCGTACTTGAGCGCGATGATGGGGTCCACGCGCGAGGCCCTCAGGGCCGGCAGCCCCGTGGCGACGAGTCCCACGGCGAGCAGCACCAGCGGCGCGGTGACGAAGGCCCACGGGTCCAGCGCGCTGACACCGTGCACCATCCCCGAGACCACCCGCGTCAGGCCCAGCGCGCCCACGAAGCCCAGCGCCACGCCGGCGCCCACCGAGCCCAGGCCCTGGAGGAACACCAGTCGCACCACCTCGCCGCGCGTGGCCCCCAGCGCCAGCCTCACGCCCATCTCCCGCGTGCGCTGACTCACCAGATAGGACAGCACCCCGTAGATGCCCACCGCGGCCAGCCCGAGCGCCAGCGCCGCCATCAATCCCAGCAGCACCATGTTGAAGCGCTCGGAGCCCAGCGTGCGCGTCACGTGGTCTCCCAGCTTCAGTGACTCCGTCACCGGCTGCCGCGCGTCCACCGCCCACAGCTCGCGTTGCACGGACGCCACCAGCGCCGCGTGCCCTCCGGAGGCTCGCACCAGGAGGTTCTGCGGCAGCATGCGCACCAGCATCCCGTTGAGCGTCGGGGCCACCTGCCCCGAGGCCACGTACAACACCGCGGGCGATTCCCGGTCCAACCCGTTCTCGCGCACGTCTCGAACCACGCCCACGATGACGCGCGGCACGGTGTCCTGCAGCGACGGCACCGTGTAGGCCACACGCAAGCTCTTGCCGATGACGTCCTCGCCCGGCCAGTACTTGCGCGCGGCCGTCTCGTTGATGACCACGACGTGGGGAGCCCCCGCCACGTCCGTGTCCGCAAGCAACCGGCCTCGCACCAGCTCCAGCCCCAGGGCACCGAAGTACCCCGGCGACACGGGCCGATACTGGCCAAACCCCACGCCAGGGCCGTCCAGGCGGCCCTCGAACTTGCCGTCGATGGCGAAGCCCATGCTGGGCCCCAGCTCCATCGGCAGGGCGGGCGTGAAGCCAACCGCCGTCACGCCCGGCAGCGCCCGCACCCGCTCCTCCACCTGACGGTGGAAGCGCTCCAGGGCTTCCCGCTCGCCATAGCGCCCCTCCGGAAGCGACAGGCGAAGCACGTGCACGTCGCTCGCATCGAAGCCGGGGCGGACGACCTGGAGCGCGCCAAAGCCCCGGATGAGCAGCGCGGCCCCCGTGAGCAACACCACCGCGAGCGCCACCTGCCCCACCACCAGCAGCTTGCGCGTCCTGCCGCCCCCAGGCCCCGACGTCGCCCGCTGCGCCCCTTGCCTCAGCGCATCCTGGAGGTCCGGCCGCGACGCCTGCCACGCGGGCAACAGCCCGAAGAGCACTCCCGTCAGCAGCGACACGCCCACGGAGAACACCAGCACCACGCCATTCAAGCCCACCGCCGCGCCCGGCACGGACAGCTCCGGGGGCGCCAGGGCCAGGAGCGCGGGCAGCACCGCCGAGGCCAGCAGCACGCCCAGTCCACCGCCGACCACGGACAACAACAGGCTCTCCGTCATGAGCTGCCCCACCAGCCGCCGGGCCGGAGCCCCCAGCGCCGCGCGCACCACCAGCTCCCGCTGTCGCGCCGCCGCCCTCGCCAGTTGGAGGTTGGCCAGGTTCACACACGCGATGAGCAACACCAGTCCCACCGCTCCCAGCAGCACCCAGAGCGCCAGCCGCAGGTCTCCCGCCAGGAACGTCCGCAGGTCCTCTGCGACGAACATCTCCCGCCCACGCAGCAGGTGCGGCGTGTCCGCGCGCAGCCGCTCGGACAGCGTCTTCAGGGCCGCGCTGACGCCCTCCGGCGACAGCCCCGCGCGCACCCTGCCAACGACGTAGAGGAAGTTGGAGTCATCGGTGTTCGTCAGGTCCAGTTGGAGCGGTGTCCACAGCTGCGCCTGCCGAGGATGCTGGAAGGACTCCGCCGCCACGCCCACCACCGTGTAGGGCTGGTCGTTGAGCGTGAACGAGCGGCCGATGATGTCGGGAGCACCTCCGAAGCGCCGCTGCCACAACCCATGGCTGAGCACCACCACCCGAGGCCCGCCCACCACGTCCTCTTCCGGCAGGAAGCCGCGCCCCAGCGCGGGCCGCACGCCAAACGTCTCGAAGAAGTTCCCCGTCACCCGCATGCCGGACAGACGCTCCGGGAGCCCATCCCCCATGACGTTGAAGCCCGTGGGCAGCAGCTCCGACGCGGCGACCTGGGAGAAGGGCGAGCCCTCCGTCGACAGCCAGACGTATTGCGCGATGGCCTGCGAGGTCGCCCGCCCGTCCTCATCCTGGCGAAACACCTGCACCAGCTGCTCGGGCTCCGGGTACGGCAGCGGCCGCAGCAACACTCCGTGAACCACGCTGAAGATGGCCGTGTTCGCCCCGATGGCCAGGGCGAGCGTGAGAACGGAGACAACGGTGAAGCCCCGGCTCTTGAGCAACAGCCGGACGGCGTAGCGGAGATCCTCGAGGAGGATGGCCACGAAAAGGCTCCTGGTGGGGGACATGGACCCTACGCGGCGCCCCCGTCAGCCATTGCACCGGGTGTCTGTTTTCCCACGCGTGGGACAAGGCAATGACTTCACGGCAAGCCAGGGAGAATCCGGATGAGACTTCCGTCAAGCCGTTCCATGGGGCGACGCCTCGATACTTTCCGGAGAGGGGTGACTTGGAGGTCCACTTGCGCGCCCCCCTCCGCCATGCGAGTGCTTCGCGTTTGGGGTCCTCTGTTCGAGTGAGCTGCCATTTCAATGACTGCTGAAGGAGTCGTCGTGTCGTTCCGGCCCGCGGTTGCGTTGCTGTCGGCGCTGTTCTCTGTCGTCCTGGCCCTGCCCGCCTCCGCGCAGTCGGCCGCTCTGCCCACCTTCAACCTGCAACGGTTGGAGCTGGACCCGGCAGGCCTCGGCTCGCTCGTTGTCAGCACTGGCCGCACGCTGCCCGCGGGCATGGTGCGAGTGGCCGTACAAGGGCACTACGAGCAGCTCCCCTTCCACTTCCAGACGCGCTGGGAGCCGGGCGGCGGCATGGGCCTGGTGGAGAACAAGTTCACCATGGACGTGACGGCCGCCATCGGCGTGCTGGACTGGCTCCAGGTGGACGCGGAGGTGCCCTTCATCGTCACCCAGGGCGGCACCACCTTCATGAACGTGAACCCGCCGGAGGGTCAGGGACTGGGCTCGCCGTGGCTGGGCGCTCGCGCCGCGCTGGTGCGTCCGGACTTCGGCTTCCAGCTCGCCGTGGACGTCTCCGCCGCCCTGCCGGTGGGAAGCAAGGAGCTGCTGGCGCGCGACACCTACGCGGTGCACCCCAGCCTCCAGCTCGGCTTCCTCGCGGAGACGTGGCAGGTGGGCGCCGAGGTGGGCGTCTTCCTGCGCGAGAAGAAGAACCTGGTGGCGCTGTCCGCCGAGTCCGCGGACGTCATCGGCAACGAGCTGCGGCTGGCCGGCACGGTGACGTCGCGCGCCGGAGAGCTGACGCGCGGAGAGGTGAGCCTGCTGCTCGGCGTGCCGCTCCAGGGAGGCCGCACGGGCGCGGAGCTGATGGTGGCCATCCGCCGCCACACCACGTCCTGGATGGACCTCTACGTCATGGGCGGCCCGGGTGTCGGCGCGGGCCTGGACACGCCCACGTTCCGCTTCCTCGCCGGGGCTTCGTTCTCCACCGGCCGGGTGGACTGACGGCGAGTCGTGAGGGCGCCTCGCTCTCCCCTGTTGGGGATTCGATGCGAGGCGCCGCTGCTGCCTACTTGGGCATCACTCCGAAGGCCTTCGCCATCGCGATGCCGATGCCCAACAGGCTCTCTCCCGCGATGAAGCCCGAGGACACGGGCAGCACGGTCTCCTCCGCGAGCTTCGGCGCCTTGCGACGCATCACCTCGGCGATGGCGGAGCCCAGGAAGAAGGCGATGGAGCTGGAGCCGGGGATGACGATGGCCAGCCCGAAGCCCGCGGGTGACGGCACGTAGCCCTTCAGCTTCGCCGGCGCCCACCGCTCCAGCAGGACGAGGACGATGCCGAGCGTTCCGCCACACAGGGCGCCCCAGCGCGCGGTGACGGGCATCGCCGACACGCCCGTGGCGAGCAGCTTCGACACGCCGGCCCACACCATGGTGGCGGGCGCGGGGAACTCGGCCGAACCAAGCACGTCCGGGCTGGGGATGAGGATGTTGAACACCGGCACCACCACCGCCGCGCCAGCCACCACGCCGAACAACTGCGCGACGAACTGCTGGCGAGGGTTGGCGCCCAGAAGCCACCCGGACTTGAGGTCCGTCAGCAGGTCCGCCGCGTGGAGCCCCACGCCACCGGTGGCGTTGGCGCTCATCACGTTGGCGGGGATGTTGCCCGGCGCCAGGCCTCCGAAGATGAGCTGCGTGACGGGCCCCAGCGCCTTCGTCGGCGTGGTGTCCGTCTCACCCGTGACGCGGCTGGCGATGACGCCCATGACGACGGCCAACGGCATGGCCAGCACGCCCGCCCACCACGGAATCTGGAAGAGGTAGGCCATCAGGAAGATGGCGATGGGGCCCAGCACCGCGAAGCCCAGGGGGAACCAGGACGGAGGACACTCGATGCCCGCCAGCGGGTCCGCTTCCTCCTCCTTGGAGCTCTTGCGACCGAACAGGCCCGACAGCGCCTTGAAGGAGCGCGCCACGCTGCGCCACTGGAAGGCGAAGGCCAACAGGCCCGAGGACACCAGCACCGCCGAGCCCGTCCACACCATCCACGTGTTGATGGCCCGGTACGTCACTTCTGGAATGGCACCCTGGGTGACCATGGCGGGCGCGAGGAAGCCGTACGTCAGCACCGCGCCCAGCAGCATGGACCAGCCCGTGCGGAAGCTCACCAGCGCGCCGGCGCCCACCAGCAGCAGGCTGAAGTCGAACGACAGCGTCCACGCGGAGGCCTTCTTGCCCAGGATGGTGAACGGCATGCTCACCTTGTCCGGGATGTTGGTGAGCCACGTGAAGCGCGCGTCACGGAGCAGCACCAGCAGGGCGCCGATGAAGCCCGCGCCCGCCAGGAGCTTGGACTTGCGGCGGGCCACCTCGCCATGGCCGTGCAGGGCGCGGATGGTCTCCGCGGTGGCCGTGCCGGTGGGGAACGGCAGCGCCTCGATGTTGATGAGCTGGCGCTTGATGGGGATGGCCGCGAAGACGCCCAGCGCGGAGATGACGGCGAACCACACCACCAGCCAGCCCGACGGAGGCAGCGCTCCGGTGAGCATCAGCAGCGCGGGGACGGCGGCCATGTTGCCACCGCCCGTCATGTAGCCAGCGGCCGACGCCACCGAGCCCATGGCGTTGTTCTCCAGCGCCGTGAAGTCGTTCTTCAACAGCCTGAGCGAGCGCAGCGTGCCGAACACCGCGAAGGCCAGGATGCACGCCGTAATCGTGACGCCCAGGCTCCAGCCCGTCTTGAGGATGACGTACAGGTTGGACAGGCACATCACCGCGCCAATCAACATGCCCGCGATGACGGCGCGCACGGTGAGCTGGCGCGAGCCCCCCTGGTAGACATTCTTCAGCCAGTACAGCTCCGGGTCCTGCGTCGCGGAAGCACCCGGCTCGCCTGCGTGCGGGTCGGTGGGCTGGAGGCGAAGCCCACTGGGGCTCGGAGTCTGTTGAGGGGGGGACTGGCTCATTGGGGCGGCAAAGATAGTGCACGCCCCTTCCCCGACGAAGCATTCACTCCGGCAGGCAAGCGAAAGGGGCGAGGCATTCCTGCCCCGCCCCTCCGTGTCGCCGCACGGCGTCACGCCCCCCCGAGGTCAGGCGTGGTCGTGCCCACCGGCCCCGTGGTCGTGCCCACCGGCCCCGTGGACGTGGCCATGGGAGAGCTCTTCCGAGGACGCCTGGCGGATGTCCTTCACCGTGACGTCGAAGTGGAGCGTCTTGCCGGCGAGCGGGTGGTTCAGGTCGATGACGATGTCGTCGCCCCGCACTTCCTGGATGCGCAGCGGGATGTCGCCCTGCTCCGTCTGGGCCATCAGCGTCTGGCCGGGCTGCGGGTTGAAGCCCGGGGGCAACATGGAGCGCGGGACGACGCGCACGCCCTCGGGGTCATGCTCGCCGTACCCCTGGGCGGGCTGCACCACCACCTGCTTGCTGTCGCCCTGCCCCAGGCCCTCCAGGGCGCCCTCCAGGCCCGGGACGATTTGGCGATGCCCGTGCAGGTAGGCGAGCGGCTGATCCGGCGCGCTCTGGTCGATGACCTGTCCGTCACCGAGGTGCAGCCGGTACTCCAGCGAGACAATCGAATCCTTGGTGACCCTCATGCGGGCTCCTATGTCGGGTGAGGCGGTGAGACGGTTATCGGTGGGAAGGATGGGGACGGTTTATGCCCGGCGTCAGGAGGCAGTGGGGCCTGTCGCTCGCTCGACGTCCGTGCGGGCAGGCGGTTCCCCGCGCGCCACGTACACGGCGGCGGCCAGGTCCCCGGTGACGTTGAGCGTGGTGCGGCACATGTCCAGGAAGCGGTCCACGCCGAGGACGAGCCCCAGGCCCTCCACCGGAATCTTGAACATGCCCAGAATCATCGCGATGACCGGGATGGAGCCCGCGGGCACGCCGGCGGTGCCGATGCCGGCCAGGATGCAGATGAACATGATGAGCGCCTGCTGTTGTAGGTCCAGGGGCACGCCGTACACCTGCGCGAGGAAGAGCACGGTGACGCCCTCGAAGAGCGCGGTGCCGTTCTGGTTCATCGCCGAGCCGGCGGTCAGCACGAAGCGCGACACGTTGGGCGGAAGCTTGAGGTTCTCCTCGGCGACCTTGAGCGCGGTGGGCAGCGTGGCGCTGGAGGAGGACGTGGAGAAGGCGGTGACGATGGCCAGGCGGCTGTCGCGGAAGAACTCGATGGGGTTGCGCCCGCCGAGGAAGCGCACCGACAGCGAGTAGACGATGAACATGTGGATGGCGAGCGCGAGCAGCACCGTGCCCACGTACGCGGCGAGCTGCCCGAGGATGCCCAGGCCCAGCTTCGCCGTCATGGCGAACAGCAGCGCGGCCACGCCGAAGGGCGCCAGCTTCAACACCCCGTCGATGAGCTTCATCATCACGTCGTAGAGGCCTTGGATGGTGTCGCGCAGGTGCCGCACGGGCTCGCCGGGGGTGAGGGCCACGCCCAGTCCGAAGATGAGCGAGAAGACGATGAGGCCAATCATGTCTCCGTCGGCCGCGGCCTTCAGGGGGTTGGTGGGCACCATGGACATCAGCACCGCGCCGAAGGACGTGTCGGACGGGGGCGGCGCCGCCTTGATCTGCGTGCCGCTCCGAGCGAGCGCGAGGGCCTCTTCGCTGAGGCCCACGCCGGGCTTGATGAGGTTGACGAGCACCAGGCCGATGAGGACGGAGATGGTGGACAGAACGACGGTGTAGCCCAGCGTGCGGACGCCCAGGCGGCCCACCTGCTTCAGGTCGAGCTCCGCGACGCCCATGACGAGCGCGGCGAAGAGCAGCGGCACCACGAGCATGAGCAGCAGGCGGATGAAGATCTGCCCCACGGGGGACGCCACATTGGTGACGGTCCAGTCCAGCCAGGGGGCACCGCCGGCGAGCGCGTTGGCGGCGAGTCCCGCCACCGTGCCGGTGACGATGCCGATGAGCATCTTGTGGTGAGCCTTCATCGAGCAGTCTCTCCGCGTGCCTCCGGCAGGAGGGCAATGGGGCGCGCAGCCTACCGGCAAAGGAAGGTGGCGCCCACCCTTCGCATGGGACAAAGCTGCGGTCTCTCGTGGAAACCCTCGTCCAGCTCACTGAAGGCGCCGTGTCCCCTCCCCTCTTCCGGCGCCTGTTGCGGCGGCTGGGCGTGCTCGGCCGCGAGCGACTGAAGGACACCTACCAGACGACGTTCTGGTACGACTTCGGGCCGCCGACCAACGTGGTGGAGGACGTCATCTCCAGCTTGCGGCCCCAGGTCGCCGGGAAGCGGCGCATCGCCGGGGTGGAGTGGTGGCTGTCGAGGATGTACCCGACGGACGTGCGCGTGGACTTCCACCAGGACCGGGACGAGAAGCTCGCGCTGCGCACGGGGAAGCTGGTGCATCCGCGCATCAGCAGCGTGTTGTTCCTCAACCGGGTGCGCGGCGGGGCGCTGGTGGTGACGCGAGAGAAGCCGGACGAGGCGAATCCGTCGCTCGCGCCCTCGCGCATGGACACCGCGGACCTGGTGACGCCGCGCCCCAACCGGCTGGTGCTGTTCGACGGCACGCTGACGCACGGGGTGCTGGACGCGGAGAACCAGATTCCGGAGGGGAAGCTGCCGGGGCGCTCGCGGCTGAGGCGCACGCTGGTGATGAACTGGTGGGGACACCGGCCCACGGACGTGCCGCGCTGGTCGGAGACGCGGCTCTACCGGGCGCTGGGAGGCTGAGGGAAGGCGGCGGCCGTCTCGCGCAGACGGTGGGTGACTCGTTCGACCCACTCGGGCTCGATTTCCAGGCACGCGGGCTGGCGGCCCAGACGCAGGGCGGCGGCGGGCATCGAGCCACTTCCGGCGAAGGGGTCCAGCACGGTGTCGCCGGGGCGGCTGTACGTGCGCACGAGCGGCTCGACGACGGAGAAGGGCTTGTGGTGGGGGTGGCTGCCCCAGCGCGCGGCGTCGCCGTCATCGTCATAGCCGCCGACGACGGCCCAGACGGTGGGCATGTCACCGGGGGCGAGCACGGGCTCGGGGGTGCGGGCGATGACGAGGGCCACCTCGTAGACGCGCAGGGTCTGCTCGTTGGCGTTCTTGTCGGTGGTGCGCTTGCCCCAGGTGAATTCGCCGCGCAGGTGGGGATAGCCCAGGGCCCTGGCGGCGGTGACGATGGGCTCCTTGCCGAGCAGGTTGGTCCAGATGACGAGGGGGGCGTCCGGGGTGAGGTGGGCCAGGGCGCGGGAGAGCCAGGCCTCGGAGAAGGCGCGGTAGTCGCGCACGGTCTCGAAGCGGACGATGGGGTTCTGGTCGATCTTCTTGTGGGCGCGTGGGTCTCTCAGGTCGCCGCCCTTGCGACGCCGGGTGAGCAGGCAATAGGGCGGGTCGGTGAGCAGGAGCGAGGCGCGGCGGTCGCCCAGGGCGGCGCGGTAGCCCTCGGGCTCGCGAGAGTCGGCGCGGATGCAGCGGAGGGCGTCGGAAGGGAGCGGGGAAGTCATCGTCCGGGACGGCACCCTACACGGAGGGCAGCGAGGCTCAAGGCCCGACGTGGGGGCCCCGCCTCCAGGTAGCATGCGAAGCCGGTACGGGAGGGGTCTCCGAATGCTGCGTCCGGGTACGACGGTCCCATGGCTGCTCCTCATGCTGGGATGCGGAGCCTCCGGGCCAGCCAGGCAGGGACGGTCCGGCACCTATGCCCAGGCCCTCGACTCGGCGACGTCCGCCTGCGAGCAGAACCCCGCCTACTGCGCCGCGACGGCGGGGCAGGAGCGCATCGTTCCGCTCGCCGTACGGGCCGCGCAGGTATCCGCGGCGGGTAAATCGTGGATGGAAATCGAGACTCTCGTCGAGACAGGGATCCGCGAACGCCTCATCGACTGCGCGAGGAGGGCTGACGCCGAGGTGAACCGCGAGGAGTTTGGAGGGCGGAGCCCGACCCGTGCCGACTGTGAAAAGGTCGTGGGCGGGACGAAGGAGAATCCCGTCACGGGCGCGATGATGCTGGGACGCAAGAAGCACGCACTCGCGCTCGACTGTGCCGAAGCAGCTCTCGGACAGAGCCTTCCCGCCCGCTTCCTGCGTGAGCAGCGCTACCGGAGAGGGACTCGTTCCCAAGAGCCGGAGCTGGTCACCCATCAAAAAGAACTGGACCTCCTGCGCGCGGGTGCGAGCAAGGCCCTGGAAGGAACGGTGGTGCCCGACCTCATCCTCCACACAGGCAACCCGGTTCAGGTCCAGCGGGTCTACGATTTCAAGTTCCCCTGCCCCGACACCAATCCCCCCGCATGGAGACAGTCGCCGCCAGGCAATCCACTCCGGGCCCGGCACCAGGGCGACGCGTACCGAATGACGTTTGGTACGACTCCCGTACTGGTGACGCCCAGAGGCATGTTCCCATGAGCGAGCACTTCCCTCACCTTCGCATTGAGTCGGACGAGCAGGGCTACCTCGTCCTCCGCGACGGACTCACCTTCTGCTTCTATTTCCACCGCGCTCATGAAGGGCTCGGGCCCGCCATCCTTCAAGCGCTGGAGCGCTTCCAACGAGCACTGCCCCCACAGACGCTGACCCTCCAGCCCGACTCGGAAGGATATTGGAGGACCCTGAAGCCCTCGGACTGGGAGCACATCCAGCGCAGCCTTCTTCAGGACGAATGGCCCCAGGTCACCCTCATCAGTGATTCCAAGGGCGTTCCCGAGTTCTCCTTCAGTTACTCAGGAGTCCCGATGGACGTCACCACGAGAGGTGATTCCATCGGTCGGTCCTGCGTCGCTACCTTCAGCCTGCCAACGGAGTATCTCGAACAGCAGGGTCCCGAGAGTGTCCGTGAGCTGGCGTTGGAAATCGCCGCGTCGCTCCCGTTCACCTCCGGCTACGCGAGCCTCTGCTTCAACGCCCTGATGGACCTCATTGGTGTTCGCCAACGCGTGCGTGAGCTGGCTTTCAGCTATCCCGGTATGGAGATCATCGACGACTCCGTCAGCCAGGACATCGGCTCGCGGGTACGCGGGGCACACTGGCTGACGTTCTTGGGACAACCTCTGCTGAGCGCGCTCGGAGGTGCAAGCAAACTCCGCGCGCGACTTTCGACATCTGGAACCCAGGTACTGGAGTTGGATGGCGAGCGTGCCGTCGTCTCCCTGGGAACGTGGCCCGAGGCGGGGGACTCGACACGAGGTGCGACACTACCGGCCTATCGCGAACTCGCCCGCATCCTGGAGCCGTGGCTCTACCACCGCGACTCGGACACGCTCTACGACCCAGACTTCCCACCCGAGGAGCAGCTTCGATGGGAGCGCCGCTTCCTCGACTGAGAATGCCTCGGGGCAGTCACTTCAACGAAAGCCCTTCCAGCGTCACCGTGCGCCCCTTCGCGTCCCACAGCTTGAGCACATAGTGACCCGGATCCAGGTCGGTGGTGTGGTCCACGCGGACCACCAAGGCCTGCGCCACATCCTCACGCAAGGGAGCCGTCTGCCAGTGGGCTAGGACCTTGTGGCTTCGCCCACGCGCATCCGTGAGCGAGGCCCCTGTCGCCACCCATCCCGTGCCCCCTGTCAGCGCTCGCAAATCCACGCGAATCGCCCGCCAGCGCATCTGATGCGTCACGAACCGTGATTGCGAGACACTGACCTCGGGATGGGCCACCACCTTCGTGGGAGTCAGAGGCCTGACTGCGATCTCCTCGGGGTTCTCCAGCGCCGCCACGAGCGACTCGACCCCTCCCGACGACCGACCCTCCAACTGAAGCCTGTCCAACTCAAGCCGGGCCAGCGACAGACGACCCTTCAGCTCCTCCAGCTCCTGCCGGTAGGACTCCACCGAACGAGCACGGCGATAGACCTCCACCTGGGGTTCACCCAGCACCGCATCCACCACCAGCACGAACGTCACCTGCTCCGGCGCCGCGCCGTCCCGAAAACGCAGCCCCAGGCGCAGCCGCTCACCCTCCCGGAGCGCACTCGATGGAACGAGCGCGAGGTGGTCATCGGAGATTCCCAGTCGCTGGAAGCGCTCACGCCCCTCCAAGGAGAGTTCGTCCGGCAGGATGCGCGCGTCGAAGAAGAACGTCGTGGAGCGCCCCGGAGCGATGCGAATCTCGGGGGCAGGCACACGCGGCTCCGCTCCCACTTCGATTCGACGCACGGGGGCCAACTCCCCCCCCAGGGCGACCATCATTCCCCACGCGACCACGAGGACTGAAGACGCGGCAGGCAAATCACAACCTTCCCAGGTATCTCGTCGCGGTGACCGTCAACTGGGGCTCCGTCAGCTTCAGCTCCGGGGTACTCGACGGGTCGTAGGGGATGCCCAATTCCTTACGGCCGTGCCAGGTGAGCTGGAGGCACAAGGGGACGCGCCTGCCATCGGGGAGTTCGGCCTCCGTGAACCAACCGAAGTAGCGCTCCTTCCCATGGAAGAGAGTGCCCTGGAACCGGGTGCCCACGGGAAAGGCGATGGGATCTCCGGCATCGTCGACAACGCCGCCATAGCCCAGGATGGGCTTCTCCGCGGCGTAGGCGGTGATGGGCCCTTCTGGCGGGACCGGTATCAGCCGTCGCCCATCGAAGCGAGGGATGAGCCAGAGTCTCCCGTCGGTCACAACGCTGGGTAGCTTCCAGCCCATCTTCGTCATGACCTCGATGGTCGACTGCGAGCATTCCTGCTCCGGAGACGTCGTCCGGACCTGAGGCGCCCCCCCGGCACAAGCTCCCGCGAGGCATGCGACCGCCGCTGTCTTTCCCAGGGTGCTGCTCACGGATGAGCGCTTCCTCGCGGAGGGTGACACCTCAGGGGTGGCCTCCACGGCGCGCTCGACCTTCAGGACGGGCGCCTGCAAGGGAGCCTCGGGAGTCACCGCGACAACGCGAGGCGGCGACGAAGAAGCGGCTGTAACAGGGGTGTGAGGGGGACGACTCGTCACGACGGAACTTCCTTTCTCAGCAGGGGGTGGAGGGGGGACGACCGCCTGCATGGAACTCGGGGAGGGCTCGCGGCGGGCGAGGCCCACCGCCGCGAAGCAGATGACGAGGAGCGCGACGACTCCGACTCCTATCGTCCAGCCGCGCGACCTTCGCGCCGGAGTCCGCTCGGCCCGCGGTGACTCCACCGGGGCGACAACTTCCGAGCCCGCGGAAACCGGGTCCTCGACGAGAGGCGCGACCAGGAGCGCTTCGGCGACGGACTCGTCAGGTGGCCGCGACTCCTCGGGCTCCGGCGTGTGCGGGTGGGACTCCGACGAGCGCACCAGTTCGGGCACCATGCGCACCCGAGGCGTGTCGGCCTCCACGTCACGAGGAGACTCAGGGTCCGGAGGTCGGTCCAGCGACACCTTCCACGCCGGCTGTCGCTTCTCCTTCGCGACCTCCCAGAGCGCCTGCAACAGCGCCTCCGTGCCCGCGTAGCGCTCCTCGGGGCGCTTGGCCAACAACCGCAGCGCGATGTCTCCCAGCGCGGGAGGCACCTTGGGATTGACGACATGCGGAGCCCGGGGCGTCACCGTCTCGATGGCCGGCAAGAGCCGGTCGTACGGGAGCCTCGGGTCGAACGCGTAGCCATCCGTCAGCGACTCGTACAGGAGCGCGCCCAGCGCATAGAGGTCGCCGGGGATTCCCGCGTCGAACCGCGCGCCCTGCTCCCACTGGCCCTCACGCAGGAAGGCCACGCACTCGGGCGGCAAGAGGTGCGGCGAGGCCGGCGCCACGCCCACCGTCAGCGTCGTCGCGCCCGGCATCCGCACCGTGCCCAGGTCGATGAGGAACGGGCGCTCGTCCTCGCGGCGGATGAGCAGGTTGTCGCCCTTCACGTCGCGGTGGTGCAACCCGCGCCGATGCAGGTCCGACACCGCGCGCACCACCTCCGTGAACACGGACAAGAGGTGCGCCGCCGACGGCTTCACCCGCCAGCGCCACTCATGGAAGGTCTCTCCGTCGATGAAGTCGGTGACGAAGAACAGGTAGCCCTCGGGCGGCTCCGGCCAGCGGTCCACCGCGTGGACGCGGGGCAGGTTCGGATGGGGCGCGCAGGCCAGCAGCGTGGCCACCTCGTGCGACAGCCGACCGTTGACGTCCTCCTCCTCGGACACCTGGGGCCCGGCGGGACGCAGCGCCATCTTCATCGTGTAGAAGCGCCCTCCCCGCTCGACCTTGAACACACGGCCGAAGCCTCCCGCACCCAGCGAGGCCACCACATTCCAGGGCCCCACCACACTGCCCGGCGAGAGCTGGTCCGGATGGAACGGCGGAGACCTCACGGCGACGACCCCTCCCGCGAAGACCCGCCTTCCTCGAAACTCCCCAGCCCATGCGCGCCAGAGCCCGCGGACGCCCACGCCTCAATGCGCGCGGCACCCCGCGGAACGAGGGGCTCGGTGACCACCCAGGGAACGGGGTTGAGCAAGGGTAACCTCCAGGGTTGACCCTAGCCTTTCTTCAGGGACTGTCACGATTTTTCCCACCCGGCAGGTGGGTAGGCTCCGGCGCGGGGAACCCAACGTCACCCGTTGGCTCCGGGCCATCCTCCCCGCTCAGTCCGAGTCGTGCTCGAGCGCGTCCACCTCGTCGCTCGCGGCCACCGTGAGCGCGGCCTCCGCCCAGCGCCCGCGCAGCCGGGACTCGGAGGCCAGCGCCTCCTCCCAGGACGGGCCATCCGGAAGCAGCCGCGTCGACTGCGTCAGGACCAGCCGCTCCAGCGCCAGCTCCTCGCACAGCGCCCGCAGCCCCTCCGCATCCAGGCCATTCGAGACCAGCCACGCGTCGCGCTTGCGCACCGGCACCGCACGCTCGCGCCACCACCCGGCCTCCGCCTCCGCCACCTCGTCGGCCGTGGGTGACAGCCCCATCGTCCGGGCCCAACCCGCGAGCAGCGCCCGTCGCAGCCCCGCCTCCGCCAGCGCCCGCGCGTCGGGGGCCTGACTCAGCACCTCCAGCACCTGCCCCGAGGGCACGACGGCGTCGGGGAGCCGGGTCACGTCCTCCACCAGGCGTCGCCGCCGCACCAGGGACGAGGGAGACCGCCGGGTCCCCGGCACGGAGGGTGCTCGCGAGGCCACCCACTGCGCGGCGGCCAGGATGCAGGCGCGCGCGTCCTGTCGCTTCAAGTCCTCCACGCCCTTCGAGAACCAGCGCTCCCAGGCGTCCCGCGTGGCCTCCGACCACCCTTCCCGCGCGCGCTCCATCAACCGGGACCACGTGCGCTCCTGGTAGAAGAACGCGCTCGCCACGTCCACCAGGCCCCGGGCCAGGCGCGCATTCAGCACGCCCGCTTCCCGAGCCCGCTCCGCGACATGCCGGACGTTGACGAGCGGCACGGTGAGCGGCCTCCAGCCGTGCTCCGAGTCCGCGTGCAGCAGCGCCACCTCCGCGTCGTCGGAAATCACGCCGTCGCGATACCACTCGAAGATGCGCCCGACGCCCACCATGCCATGGGGCGCCAGCTCCACCGCGCGCAGCGCGCCCATGCTGGAGCCGCCGAAGACGGCCACCCCTGCCTCCAGCGCGGCCAGCAGCTCGTGGTGCCACACCGACGGCTGCGCCTCGAAGACGCCATCCACCAGCGCTATCGCACGGGGCCTGGCACCGAGCGCGCGCCACACATCGCCCTGTCGGGCCGGGGGCAACACCACACAGGGGGCCAGCTTCCGCGCCTCCTCCGCGGGCAGCGAGGGCCCCAGGAAGACCACCAGTTCCTCCGCGCGCCGCTTCATAGGAGCTCCGAGATGAGCATGCCCGGCACCACCACCCGCCGCACGTGCAAGCCGGGCACGGGCGCGTCCAGCTCCACCGAGGCCACGCGAGCAAACCCCGCGCGCTTCAACCGCGTCAGCACCCGCCGCACGGCCACGTCGGCCGGCCCCCTGGCCACCGCGCCCAGGTCCGGCAGCTCTCCGGCCCGTCGCCGCGCGCGCACTCCCGCGCAGGCCTCCGCGAAGTCCCGAGCCGCCTGTCGGTCCACCGACGCCACGTCCTCGCGCGCGCCGTGGATGTCCGTCAGGCGCGACTGCGCCGCCTCCAGCAAGGCCTTCAACAGCGCGGTGTCACGCTCCAGTGCGCACGCATATCCCGCCGTGAGCGGCACGGGCCCGTCCTCCTGGTCCACCAGGACCGCCGCGCCCACGGGCAGGCCCACCGCGCCCGGCGTGCGCGCGGATGGCGTGGCATCGAACAGGTACACCGCGAAGCCACGCTCCCTCAGACGCTCGGCCAGCGCCGCCGTCCGAGGCACGGCCTTCTCCAGCTCCGCCGTCCGCAGCATGCGTCCCCGCACGGTCTCCTCGGTCCACCCCTCCGGAAACACCCGAGCGAGCTGATCTCTTTCAGTGGCCTCCAGCAGCGCGTGCAGCAGCGCTCGCGCCGCCTCCGGATGCGCGCCGGAGCCGTTGCTCGTCCATGCCGCCGCCACCGGCCCCAGCGAGGGGCCTCCCGGGGGCGTCACATGGACACCTTGGGCGGGCACCCAGACCGCCTGGCCCGAGCCCAGCTCCGTCGCCTCGCGCCACGCACACCGCACCCCGTCTGCCCACAGGCGGGGTTCCACGAGCGCACCGGCCGAGCCCAGCGAGTCCGCGCCCCACAGCGTCCCGAGCCGGCCCTCCAGTTCGGCGCGAGAACCCCAGGTGAGCCGCCCTGGCACCACCGTCTCCGCCGCCCACAGCTCCGCGGTCTCGAACAGCGCGCCCCACGCGGCCTCGTCCGGGGTGAGCCCCTTGCCGTTGCACACCTGGAGCACGTGCCCGCCCGGGCGCACCGCGCACGCCACCTCCACACCCGTGCGGTCCAGCCCGGTGACGCGCGCCACCCGCGTCACCCCCATGGCCCGGGCCAGCCGGGACGACGTCATTCGCTCGAAGGACACACCCGGCGGATAGCACTTCGGCCGGGAACGGTCAGCAGCGACGCGTGAAGCCCTGTCACCCGCGGCGGCGCGGAGACCCGCGGCGGACCGGGCCTTAATCGGACTTAATTCCGCTTAATCCCTGGCGGATGAAGACGTCTGGGATAAGGCGCCCACTCGCCGGACGCGACTGGCTTCGCCAGGGCAGACACCCGGTGGACGGCGAGCTGACACACAACCGATGGAGTCGAACCATGTCGAAGCACTTCGTGCGTTCGTTGTTCCTGGGGGCGGTGGTGGCATGCGTGAGCGCTTGCGGCGGCGCGGAGACCGAGCCGCGAGAAGCAGAAGTCGTCGTGGATGACGTGGAGCAACGGGCGTGTGCCATGGGCACGTTCCAGAACAATTGTCGTGACTGGGGCGCGGGCGGCTACTCGGACCCCGCCTGCACTGGCGGCACGTACCGATGGAAGTTCTGGGCCTGCAAGCAGTACCAGGCTGGCACCCAGAAGTACCGCCAGGAGTGCGGCACCGAGCAGTACGTCTGCGGGAGCAGCGCGACGAGCCGCCCGTCCTCGAGCGTTTCGGCGTGCGTCCAGAACTGCTAGCCGTCTGACTCGCCGCCGGGCGGAGCAGTCCCTCCGCCCGGCCTGCCACTCAGCTCCGACAGCTCCATCAGTGGCACTCCTCATCACCTCCGCGCCTACACACGCCCCTCAGCGGCGTTCCTCGCCGTCGGATGTTCTTCGCGGAATTCGCTATCATGCTGGCGCCGTACAGACATGAATGCTTCTCCGGGAGGTCACGTGCGAAGAGTGCCTTTGAGGGGTGTCTCGTTCCTGGTGGCGAGTCTGGTGATGGGCTGCGGTGGCGTGGCGGCGGAGGAGTCAGCACCCGCTGATTCCTCACAGGAGCAGTCGCTCGCGCCAAGCTGTCCCACGGGTTACACGGATGTCTATCTCTGGGCCTGCAAGCGACTGGCGGCCCACGCGCCTCCCTGCAACTACGGCGGGCCCGGGCACTACAACGTCCTGCATCTGTATTGTCAGTCGGGCACGGAGTTCTACGACGCGGGCCCTACGGGCGACTACGCCTGTGGGGATTGCTTCTAGAGCGAGTGGAGCGCGGACGGGCCCGTGTCGTCTCCGGGCCCGTCGGCTCCGGTGGAGATGCTTTCGCGCGAGGAATACCCCTCCACGGACGGCGCTCAATCGAGGCTGCGCCACGAATCCACTGGCAGCCGCGGCCTGCCACTCGCACGCGCCAGGGAGGGCACGAATGGAAACTCGCCCACCAGGGGCAGCCCCGCATGTTCAGCCAGCGTCATCAACGCCAGTCCCTCGACCGACACCTGCGCGACCGTGGCCCAGCGCTCCTCGGAGATCTTCTCCCGCTGCAGGAGGCGGTCCTGACGGGCCCGCTCCGCGACAAGGAACGTCTCCAATCCCCGCGCCACTTCTTCCCCATCTCCCTTCAGGAGGGCGTGGCAGAGCGGGAGGCGGAGGTCCTCCGAGCCCTGCAGCACCTGCTCGTAATCCGCCAGGAGTTCCACCAACCGCGCATCCGTCTCCCCGAGGAAGAAACGACTCATCAGGAAATGGACGTAGAGAAAGTCCTCTTTGTATTCCATCCCTTGTTGCCAGGTGCGTCTGGCGCGTCTGGCAATCTCCCGGGCGCCATCGAGGTCCTGAGCGGCCAGGGCGTCGAAGAACGGCGCCGAGCGGCTCGTCACCCACTGGGACTCTGGCACCTTCTCCATGAGCGACAGGTAGGCGCGGCCACTCTTGTAGAGGCACGCATGCAGCGCCTCCGCATCACCGTAGAGGAGGAAGCGACCAATCCCGCGAATCCGATAGTTCTCGCAGAAGGTCAAGACCTGCTGAAGACTCGCCTTCGCATCCAGGGCCTTCAACAACTCCGCGTTGTCGGACCGGGCATTGCTGACAAACACCTGGAGGAACTTGGAAGACATGCGGCTCAGGCCTCCGCGCTGACGACGAATGCACCGACCCAGCCATGCTCCGAGCTGGATACCACCAGGCTTCGGGAACTGGACGCGTACTTGCGAAGAAATGACCGGACCGCCACGCAGAGGGCCACGGCACCACTCGCGGCGCCGGTATCCCCCAGGGAGGTGCCGGAGATGACCAGGCGATGAGACTCATCCAACCGGTCGCCGAGCCTCACACGTGCGTGGCCCCATTCCGACGCCCGCCAGACCTCGCCATTGAGGTCGCTGATGATGTCTCCCTGGAAGGCGCCCGTGGGCCCCGGCGCCTTCGTGAGCACGTCGACGATGGTGTCCGCCAGCACCTGCCCGACCCTCGGCCGCTGGGTCACGAACGGGTCGTGCTCCTGTCCCACCGAGACGGCGCTCACGGAGGCCTGGGGCGTGATGCCCCTCCTGCGCGCGGACAGGGGGGACTCCACCAGGATGCATGCCGCGGCCTCGCCCGGCATCAGGCCGACCGGCACGTCAGGAGACTTCAACCTCCGGTGGGACTGCAGCCACTCCAGGCTGAGCATGTCCAGATAGGAGTCCATGGCCACGATGAGGAAGCGCTCGACGGCGGAGCGGGACAGCTGCCGCGAGGCATACTGGAGCGCCGCCGCCATGCCCGCGTGTCCCTGGTGGATGGCGTGACAGTCGCTGACGAGCGGAAGCTCCAGGGCCTTCTTCAGTTGCAGGCAGAAGGTACTCGTCAACACGTCGGGCCTCAGCTGGCGTGCCTCCATGAAGCGGGACTCATCCAAGACAGGCCCCACCCAGATGAGTCCCGTCCGCCGCCAGAAGTCCGAGTCCTCGCGACCCGGCACCTGCCCGAGCGACAGCAGGTCGTCCACCCCTCCTCGCGCGAGTCGAATCCACCTGCCCACGGGCCCGAACCCGTCGGTGAAGCCTTGGATGGGATGGCCCATCACCGGCACGCGCTCCTGACTCTCCTCGTCGAGGACGGGGAAGTAGACGAGTTGCCGGGGCCGCGTGAGGCCCGCCCGGAGCGACGCGCAGGCCTGGACGACGTCCAGCCCCACGCTGGTGACCATTCCCAGTCCTGTAATCGAGAGCACCACGCATGCCTCCCAGGCCGCCCCCGGGCCGTCAGCCCTGTCCCGACAAGCGGAGCGGTGTCAGCAGGACGTTGGTGAACCCCCGCGCCTCGACGGCCTGGACGAAGCGCTCATCCACGACATATTTGCTGGGCTTCTTGTCGATCCGGAACAGCGCGGCGGCCTGCCCCACCTTCTTGTCATCCAGCACGAACTCCGCGATGTCGATGACACTCCCCTCTTCACCATAGGTAACGCCACTGGCCTGCTCGTCGAGACAGTCCAGCGCACCGATGGGATTGATGATGAAGTAATCCTTGCTGTAGAGCCGCTCGCGGTGGTCATACAAGTCGAAGGGGAGATATTCGATATCGCAGCCCGCGCAGAGCTGCTCGAACACCGTCTTCACCTCGGATGAGGCGATGAGGTAGTTCTCCGTGTTCCCCAGCACGGAAGAGAGCTTGATGCCTGGGTTCTCTTCGCGCAGGAAGATCTTGGCCTCCGCGGGGTAGAAAGCCTTGGCTGGCCGGCCCTTGGTCATCAGGAAACGGCGCAGGCCAATCCCCTTGGGAGGATCATCAATCAGGCAAAGATCGCAGTCGTTGAGGTCTCCGACCGTCGACAACAGGAAATACTTCATTCACTTCCCTCCGGGGTGAGCACCACCGTGTCTCAACTGGCGCTCTGCTGCTTGAAAAGTTCCTTCGCCATATGGTCGAGCGCGTCCACCCCGTCCTCGCCGGCCTGCTTGATGGAGCCATAGAGGCGATTGGACAGGGCAATGAGCTTGTCCTTGAAGTCCTTGTACTTGGGGGCCTCGTGATCGACCAGGTCCTCGAGGTTGTCGGCGAGCAGCGCCTTCAGCTCGCTCTTGACATGATCACTGTAGACACCGTGATACATCTTGGGCAGCGTCCGGTGTCGGGGCAGGCGCATGACCCGCGCGACGGTCGCGTCGAGGGGGAGCATGATCATGTTGTCCATATGGTTGAGATTGTAGCCCGCGGTGAGCAGCCCACCCCGGACCACCGTGACCAGCTCCGGCGAGCCCCCTTCATCCGGGTTGCCCAGGTAGTCGCTGATGGTGGTGCTCAGGGTCGAATTCGGGATGACGTGATGCGCCTCGTGGAAGTAGGGCACGTCGCAGTGGGTGTCGAAGTTCCCGGCCTTGACGTCCCAATCTCCCTTCTGGGGCTTGCCGGCTTCCGCCTCGCGCCCCTGGAAGAAGACCTGGATTGTGCCCGGCATGTCCTTGTAGCGAGGCCAGTTATACAGCCCGTCGTCACTCTGGGCCTTCTTCGTGGCCTGCCAGATGTGGCTGCAGGAGTTGTTCGGCTTGCGGGACTCGTGTCGATTCAGACACTTCCCGCCTTCCGTGCCACCCGCGGTGTGGTGGTCGAGCTTGTTTTCGATATCTCGTGTGTGTCTTTCCTCGGACATGACGCACCCTCCACGAAATCAGGCTTTCCCTGCATCCATCATCGCGAAAGCTCAGGGAAACGACAAGGTCGACCTGGACTCTCAGTGAAGTAGCCCCTGGAGAGGACGGCGTCCTCGGTTCCGCGCCCTGGGACCAGCGTGGGCGCCCATCGGAGCGCGCCCTCCCGGACCCGGCCCGCGGCAGCCCGCCCCACTGTCAGGCCTGACTGCTAATACTACTTTATCGCGACTTCACCAGCACGACCCGAGTCGGCCGGAACGGCTGACTCCGCGCAGCAGGCCCTATCACCCAGGAGCATGAGTCCATGCGCTGTCCTGTCACGGATTGGTATCGCAGTCCCATCGCCTTCGCTGTCACGCTCACCCTCTTCTCGACGGGGGCACTCGCCCGCCCGAGGAGTCCCCCGCCCGCCGAGTCTTCCTGGAAGTCCCACGGGCTGGAACACACCCATCAACGCATCCGGCCCGACCAGCGTGAGCCGGATGTCTCCCCCGAGGAACTGCACCGGGAGCATATTCCTGTCGCACTTTCGCGGGCCCTGCTGGTCGCCTGTGACACGGCGGCCTTCGCATCGGCCAGTGGCACCGGGCTCGTCACGCTGGTGAAGGGCTCCACGGCGGAGTGTCTCAACACGCTGTTCGGTGTCACGGGAACGCAGGCCGGCCAGGTCTTCGCCGAGAGCAAGATGGTCACCGTCGCCAATGCGCTCACGGTCAACGCCCAACAGTACGTGGGCAACAACACCGCCCAGACGCTCCAGCTCATCCTGTTCCTGCGCGCCGGCTACTACGTGCAGTTCTACCAGTCGGGCTCGGTGGGCAGCTACGGCACCACGCTGCGCAACGCCATCCGCCCGGCGCTCGCGGCCTTCGTCGCCAACAGCCACTTCACGGACAACAACGACGCGCACGGCGCGGTGCTGCAGGAGTTCGTCACCCTCATCGACAGCGCGGGAGAGACCGCCTGGCACCTGGGCACCCTCCGGGGCCTGCTGGACCGCTTCAATGACACCACCGTGGCCTCCACATACATGCGCGGCGCCACCAACAGCGTCTTCAACGGCATCTACCGGGGGCAATTCAACACGGACTTCGTCGCGGCCGTGCGGGCGGACATGTCCCTCATCGACTCGCTCGACTCCTTCATCACCCGCACCGAGCACCTGCTGGCCACGTCCAACCAGTACCTCACCGTCAACGCGGCGCGAGAGATGGCTCGCTTCGTCCAGCACTCCGGAACCCTCCAGAACAAGACGCGCCCCCTGGTGAAGGCGGTCATCGACAACCACTCGATGACGGGCCCCACCGCGGGCCTCTGGGTGGGCTCGGCGGAGATGGTCGAGTTCTACGATGGAGCCAACTGCGCCTACTACGGTGTCTGCGACTTCCGGCGGACGCTGGAGCAGACGGTGCTCGGCATCACCCATACGTGTGGCCCCACGCTGCGCATGCGCGTGCAGGACATGACGGCCCCACAGCTCACGCAGAGCTGTGACCAGGTCGCCACGCAGGAGTCCTCCTTCCACGACACGCTGAAGACCCACCGCGTGCCCGTGGCGAGCGACAACAACACGTCCCTGGAGATGGTCGTCTTCGACAGTCGGTTCGACTTCCAGACGTACGGCGGCGTGTTGTTCGGCATCAACACCAACAATGGCGGCATGTACCTGGAGGGAAACCCCGCCGCCTCCGGCAATCAGGCCCGCTTCATCGCCTACGAGGCGGAGTGGCTGCGGCCCGCCTTTGAAATCTGGAACCTGCGGCACGAATACATCCACTACCTGGACGGCCGCTTCAACATGAAGGGCGACTTCACCACGAGCATCAGCCAGCCCACCGTCTGGTGGATCGAAGGCCTGGCTGAGTACATCTCCAAGAAAAACGACAATGCCAGCGCGGTGGCGCTGGGCCGGGGCAAGACCTTCCAGCTCAGCCAGATCCTCCGCAATGACTACAACAGCAGCACCGACCGCGTGTACTCGTGGGGCTATCTGGCGACGCGCTTCATGTTCGAGCGCCACTCAGACCAGGTGGACATCTTCGTCGAACAGTTCCGCGCGGGCAACTACAGCACCTATCGCCAGTCCCTGGACGCATTGGGCACGGCGAACGACGTGGAGTTCCACGAGTGGATCGACTGCGTCGCGACAGCCACGGACCCGAGCATCTGCATCCCACCCGGCTCCGGACCCGGCCCCACTCCGCCCTGCACGGCTTCCAACCCCATGGGACTGGACAACGGCTGCTATCGGGGCCCGCTCGCCTCCACCGGCAGCGTGCACTACTTCTATCTCTACGTGCCCCCCGGAGCGAGCAACCTGCGCCTCAAGGCAAGCGGCGGCACCGGCAACGCGGACCTGTACGCCCGCGCCGGCACGTGGCCCACGACAACGGTGTACGACTACCGGCCCTACCTTCCGGGCAATGACGAGTCGGTGGAAATCGCCTCACCCGCGACCGGAGGCTATTACTACCTCATGCTCGTGGCCCGCCCGGCCTACGCAGACGTGAAGTTGGAGGCCCACTTCGACAGGGCGCCCTGACGAGGAAAGGGCAGACTCCCGGGTGGGCGTGAAGCCACCTGGGAGTCCCTCCTCCGTCAGCACACCGGGGTGATGACAGTCACCGAGGCGCGAAATGTGCGCGAGGATTTATCCTCCACAGCGAGGCCGTGAAGGGAACAGTGCGGCGGCCTGATTGTGAAACCCTTCCACCTCTACTGTCTCCGCGGCTTCCCTTGCGCGGGGCAGTGCCATTCGTTCAACCTCTGATGGCAGACACCGGGACACGAACCGCGAGCCCCCACGGGCTTCAACCGACTCGTGATGTCTGGAAAGAGGAGTGAATGGCAGTGGGACACTTCGATATCGCGGGCAAGGTGGGTTTCATCACGGGAGCCTCGCACGGACTGGGGAGGCACTTCGCAACCATGGTGGAGCGCATCCCCCAGCGACGCACCGGCCACTTCGAGGAGCTGGATGGGCCCCTGTTGCTGCTCGCCTCGGAGTCCTCTCGCTACATGATGGGGAGCGTGCTCACCGTGGATGGTGGTTACACCAGCGTCTCCGCGGCATAGGGGTGAGTGGCTCCCCGCGCCGCAACGCTCACTTCGCGCCGGGCACCGCCCGCGCGACGAGCATGGAGCGGTAGGTCGCCCGGTATGCCCAGGCCAGATAGAGGTGGAGGGCCAGGACGACGACGGTCATCCCGATGCCGGTCGGGGCGAGGAAGGCATGGAATGCGACGATGTTGACGACGACGGGCGCGAGGAGGGCCAGCGCCAGCGGCACGAAGCGGTTCGTCAGCAGCAGCAAGCCCACGAGCACCTCGGTGCCCTTGATGAGCGGCATCATGTAACCCGACTTCATGAGCGCGATGCTGAGCGCCATGGCGCCTTCGGGAATGGGCTCGGAAGGCGGCGGGATGAAGTTCAGGAAGCCGTTCAGCCCGAAGACGAAGAAGAGGAGCCCCAACAGGACCCTCGCAACGGTTGGAAGGTGGCGAGCAAACGACTTCGTGTCCTGGCCCGCTCCGGTGACCTCTGCGTTCAGCGTCGTTCCCGTTCCCATGGCGTAGTCCTCCTCGGTGTCACTTCAGGTTTGGTGGCAAGGCTCCTGGACCGCCCCGGGGGCGCTGCCTCTACCCTCGCGACGAACGGCCTTCCGGGAGATCGACACGGCGGCGATTTCATCCAGGTGCCCTCGGCAAGTCCTCGGAATAACAAGGGGCCTGGTGACTGTCGCCCCGATGCCGATGGAGAGCGAGCGCCACGTCCAGTTTCGGCTCGGGCTCCGTGCGCAGAGGGGATGGGACTCGTCGTCTCCTCGGAGTGGACTCGCTCCGCGTCGAGGTCTGCCCTTGCGTGCATGTATCTCCCGGGGTTCAGTGAGGGGTCATGGCCTTCGCCCCGTGGCTGCCCGTGCTTGTCACCCTTCACTCCGTGCCACCCGCAGCCGCACGCGCCGAGCCTGCGCCTGCCGCCTTCTCGAGCTGGTTCGACGCGCGAGCGAAGGAGGAGCAGCCAAAGGTCCTGACGCGATACCAGGTGGACCTCGACGGTGATGGGCGCGAGGACGAGGTGGTCTGCTATTCCCTGGTGAAAAGCGACGAAACGAGGCGCGGGGATGGAGCCCCGGTCACGCTGGTGGGGCTGGCCAGCGGAGAGCGCTTCGCGATGAACACAGGCGTGGGATTGGACGTCGAACTGGGCTGCCCGTCCCCCACCCCGGAAGCGTCAAACACGGGCAAACCGGTCCTACTGCTGCCACGAACCGGGATGAGAAGTTCGTCATCGGTGTCGCTGCGCTTCGACCGGAATGGCCCGTTGCTCGTGGCGAGCCACGTGACGACATATTCCAGTTCGAACCGCATGGACCTGCTGACCCAGCGCGCCCAGACCTACAACTACACGGCGCCGACCTCGGAGGAACAGGACCCCGAGGGGAATGAGACCCGGTGGGAAGGCCCGGCGCAGGTGGTGACGGACCTGGAGTCGACGGTGCTTCCGACTCCGGGAAAGGTCACCTGGGGCCAGAAGAACTGGAAGGGACTCGAGGATGCGGACCTGACGGTGAGCCTGCGTCGCCGGGGCGACCTGATGGTGGTCAGTGTCCGGCTGAAGGATGACAAGACAGTCGTTGCCGCAGATGCCAGTCCCAAGGCCATCCTCGCGGCGGACCACCTCGAGCTGCGATGGTCGGAGTGGGGCACCACCAAGCGCATGGAGAATCGACCGGTGGAGCTGGGGGTCGCGCGCAACGCGTTGGGGGTGCCCGTGGCCACGTGGTTCAAGCCTCCCAAGAAAAAGGACACGCCACCGCCGACGATTCGGTGGACCTCCCCGGAGGCCATCGAGGTGGAGCTGCCCCTGGACTGGTTCATGCCGCCGCCCGCGAAGCGCACCTATTACGACGCGATGACCTCCATGCCCTGGTTCTCGGTGTTCTTCTCGGATGGAGACGGGAAGGGTCAGGAGACGCTGGTGAATGTCTTCCCCAAGGTGCTCTTCGTCGCCGAGCCGGGGCGCCCCTTTCCCACGGTGGAGCAGAACGTCCAGCCGTGGGCGCGGGTGGAAGCCGGCGCCACGCTGCTCATGCTCACGCAATGATGGAGATGGAGCCGCGAGGGCCTTCCCCCGTCAGGGACCGACGACCGCCAGGGCGCTGCGTTCGAAGTCGATGACCCGCCGGGCCACGTCACGCACGTGGTCGGCCGTCACCTCGGAGACCCGCTGCGCGTAGTGCTGGAAGTTCTCCTGTCCGACCCCGAGACACCCATCCATCGCCAGCATCGCCGCACGAGCGGCGTTGCGCTGCAGCCCCAGCTCATGCGTGCCGATGAGGTGCTGGCGCGCCCGCTCCAGTTCCTCTTCGCTCACCCGTTCGTCCCTCACCCGCTCCAGCTCGGAGCGGATGGCCACCAGCGCCGCTGTCACCTTCTCCGGGCTCGTCCCCATGTAGATGGCGAGGTAGCCAGGGTCCACGCCTTCCATGCTGTAGCTGTTCACGCTGTAGGCCATGGCGCGTTTGTCACGCAGCTCGCGGAACAATCGCCCGCCCTGCCCCGCGAGCAGCGTGCTGAGCACCTTCAAGGCGTGGCGCCACGAATCGGTCACCCGTGCCCCCTGGAAGCCCAGCGCCAGATGGGTCAAGGAGCGCGCGAGCACCTGCCTGTGCTCGCGAGGCGACTCCGGAAGCGGCTCCGGCGCCACAGGGGGCGGTGCGGCCAGCGCGCCCGAGGCGTCGCCGAACAGCTCATGCGCCCGCTCCAGCACCTCCTCCGCGCGCACGTCCCCCACCACGCTCAGCACCATCTGCGCGGGGTTCATGTAGGCCGCGTGCCAGGCGCGCAGCGACTCGGGGCCCAGTCGCGCCACCGCACGGCTCTCCCCTGACACCGGCAACCGGTAGGGATGCGTGCGGTAGAGCGTGCTCGCGAGGACATCGAACACCCGGCCCTCGGGCTTGCCATCGCGAGCGCCCAGCTCCCTGGACAAGTTCCCGCGTTCGCGAGCCACCTCACTCTCGGAGAACAGCGGGGCGCGCAGGCAGTCCGCGAAGAGACGAAACGCGGGCTGGAAGTGGCGTGACAGGAACTCGCCGCGAAGCTCCACCAGGTTGCGTCCATGGGCCCCCTGGAGCGAGCCCGCCATGGCGGTGACCCGCCGCATAATCTCCTGTGCGTCGCGAGTGGCCGTGCCACGCGTGAGGCAGCGACCCAGCAACGTGGTGAGCCCGTTGGTCTCCGCGGTCTCGTAACGCACGCCGCCCGCGAAGCAGGCTCGCATCGCGACGAGCGGCACCGCGCGCGACTCCAGCACCAACACCCGTGCCCCCGAAGGCAGTCGCGACTCCACCAGCCCTCGAGCCGTCTCGGTCGTCTTGCGCCTCACGAGCCGAGGCAGCGGCGCGGGCCCTCCACGCACCGAGGCTGGCGCGCGCCCCCGTGACACACCGTCATGCGCGGCGTGCATCAACATCGCCTCCGCCCTTTCGGTGGAGAAGTCGCAGCCCTGGGGGAGCAGCCCCGTAAGGACAGCCCGGTCGAGGCGCAGGTAGCGCTCCGCCACCTCGTGCAATCGCTCCGGAGTGAGCCGAGCGATGGCCTCGTGGTAGCGCGCCTCCGCCTCCAGGCCGCCCAGCATGAACTGGTAGTAGCCCAGCCGCCGCGCCAGCTCCTGCACCTCCTCGCGCTGTTGCACGGCCCGCGCCTCGAAGTGGGCCTGCAACATCGCCAGCTCCTCGGCGGGCACCGGCTCCGCGCGCAGCCGGGCCAGCACCCGCAGCTCCTCCTCCACCGCCTCCGCGACCTGGTTCGGCGCGAGCGTGAACCGGAGGGAGAAGAGCCCGGGGTCCAAGGGAGTATAGGACGAGGACTCCAGCGCCCTGACGAGGCCCTGTCTGCGTTTGCATTCCCGGATGACCCGCGAGCGCTCTCCCTGCCCCGTCAGCAGCGCCAGCACGTCCAGCGCCGGCACGTCCGGATGCGCGACGTCCGGGATGGAGAAGCCCAGATGCAGCCATGCCTCCTTCGCGCCATCTTCTCGCAGACATATCCGCGGCGCGGTGCGCTCCGGCTCGGCGGGACGCCGCAGCGGCCCCGAGTGGTGCTGCCCCCAGTCACCGCCAAGGAGTTCGTCCACCCATTCGCGCAGCCGCGACTCGTCGAAGTCGCCCGCGAGACTGAGCACCAGGTTTCGCGGGGTGTAGTGCCGCGCGTAGAACTCGAGCACCCGCTCCCGGGTGAAGTCGCGCACGCTCGCGGCCGTGCCAATCACGGGGCGTCCGTAGGGATGCTGGGGGTAGGCGGCGGCGAACAACTGCCGCGAGGCCCGCCGCGCGGGGAGGTCCTCGTTGCGTTTGATCTCCTCGCACACCACCTCGATTTCTCGCGCCAGCTCTCCCGCGTCGAACGAGGAGCCACGCACCGCGTCCGAGAGGATGTCCAGCCCCAGCCGGGCGAACCGACTGGCGATGACGACATGGAAGACGGTCTGGTCGTAGCTCGTCCAGGCGTTGATCTGCCCACCATGGGCCTCCACCGTGCGAGCGATATCCCCGGGTGCCCGACGCGATGTCCCCTTGAAGAGCATGTGCTCATGCAGGTGGGCCAGGCCCAGTTGGTCGGGCCGCTCGTCCGCGCTGCCGGCCCGGACCCAGACCTGGAAGGCGACAGCGCGTGCGGTGTCTCGTCGCTCGAAGACGACGGTGAGCCCATTGTCCAGCGTGTACGTTTGAGCCGTCAGGGTCCTAACCTCCCACCATGGCCTGGCGCTTGAGCAACAGGCGACGGCGCCACGCGAGCCCCAGCCCCAGCGCGGTCCCCGATAGCAGGGCAAAGGCGAAGCTCACCGCGAAGGCCCGGGGGATGCCCAGCGACGTCCCCAGCGTTCCGCCCAGGAGCGCGCCCAGCATCGTCGAGACCTCGGGCATCAGGCTGATGACGGCCATGACCCGGGCGAGCGCGTTGGAGGGCACCTGTCGGGGGACCTCCGCGAAGAGCGTGATGAGCAGGAGCGAGGCGCCGAAGCTGCCCATCAACTCGTAGTTCAGGCACGCCACCAGTCCCAGCGCCCCAGGCCGGGCCAGCGGCAGCAGCGCGAACGAGCCAGTGAGCAGGGCCACGGCCACCGCCACGGTCCACTGCGCTCCCAGGCGCCGGTGGAAGGTCCCCACGAGAAGGCTGGCGACGATGCCCCCCACGGAGCCCACCCCGACGATGGGGCCGATGAGCGACGGCGACATGCCCAGGTCCCCGGACATGAAGAGGACCAGCAGCGCGGAGACCACGCCATTGGCCAGGCAGAGATACCCGACGATGACGAGCCCCAGGCCCAGGAAGGGCCGCTGGAGCAGCAGCGAGAATCCCAGGGTGAGCCCCTTCAGGCTCGCCGTGTTCCTCGCCGGGACATGCTGCGGCTTGCGGGGGACCCGCACGGCCACGGTCAGCAGCGCGGCCACCGCGAAGGAGGCCGCGTCCACGAGCAGCGCCACGGGCGCCGAGAGCACGGAGACGAGCAGGCCCCCCAGGCTGCGCCCCGAGACGTCCGCCAGGTTGCGCGTCACGCTGAACCGGCCATTGGCCTCCACCAACTGCCCATCCCCCACCACCGCGGGGAGGATGGGCGCGGCGAACATCCCGCCGATGGCGCTCACCGAGGTCAGACAGAAAGCCATCCCCAGGAGCAACCCGAAGCTCAACAGGCCCATCCACCAGAGCAACGGAATGGAGGCGATGAGCAGGCTGCTCGTCAGGCTGCACGCCACCAGGACGGGCACCTGACGCGAGCTCGCATCGGCCCACGCCGCGGCGGGGAGCCGCAGCAGCAGGGTCGGCGCAATCTCCACGGCCATCAGCAACCCCATCTGCTGGGGCGTGAGGTTCAGGATGGTCACCGCGACGAGCGGCAGCGCCACCTTGGTCACCGCCGAGCCCGTCAACGTGACGGTCTGCGCCGCCCACAGCCGCAGGAAGGTGGCGTTGCGCCAGAGACCGGGCGGAGGGCCCGGGCTCATCCCGCCCGCTGGGTCCGCGTGGAGGCCTTCAGGCGATCCGGCAGCGGACACACCTCCCGCATCTCCTCGTCGCCGGTCAACCCGCAGCAGTTCCCGTCGATGTCCTCGTTGAAGACCAGCTTGGGGTGAGGCACCTGCGAGGGTTTGAGATTCAGCAGGTCCAACGGCACCTGGTCGTCATCCACCCACACCTGCCCTCCCGGGGAGATGAGGTCCATGTGGATGGGCGAGTAGTAGTCCAGGACATGGATGCTCTGGTTGTGCTGGCCAAAACCCAGGTGCACGCCCGGATGACGTTCGTTGATGTGAGAGTTCATGGAGATGAACTCCCCCAGCCCTCCGTTCGTCCCGAACCCCACCTCCCCCACCCGTCTGGAGTTGGGCTGGGCGAAGACCGCCTCCACCAGGCGGCTCACTTCGGGGCTGTCACACTCGTAGTCGACGGCATGGCCGTCCTGAATCCGGATGCGGATGGGATTCTTCGCCAGACGCGCATCGACCTGCGTCAAGGCATTGATGTTGAAGGCCCCGTCGGCGACCAGGACACCGTCCACGGTGCCCGGAAAGGTGGCCACCTCTCCCGCGGGCAGGATGACGAAGCTCCCAGGACGCCACACGCCCCGGTTGCTGATCCACCGGTACCGCTCCGAGTCGAGCCCGATGCGCAGGTCCGTTCCCGATGGAGTCTTCACCTTCAGCTCACGCGCCTTCATGAACCGGTCCAGCAAGCCCGCGTTGAGCTCCGACAACATCCCAGACCTGACGTTCAGCGCCTTGAGGAAGAAGTCCTGGGAGGCGTTGATGATGCGCACCGCCAGCCACTTGTCCAAATCGTAGCGCGCCAGGGCGTTGCGGAAGGTCATCATGTGCGACATCGAGTCGCGCTCGACGGTGATGATGACCAGCTTGCCCTTGAGGCTCTCGGCAGGCGGCAACGCCGCGTCCAGGCGCTGAGGGAAGGTCTCGTCCGGGAAGGGCTTGGGCCGCATCCCCAACAAGGCGGCCTCCATCCCACGCATCCGCAAGACGGTGGCAATCCACGCGGCGGACTCGCGACTCTCGGGCGTGTAGGCCACGAGGACCTGGTCCTCCGGCATGAGGCGCGCGTAATCATCAAGCAGGACATCGATGCCGGCCCAGACTCGCTCGTCCACTTTGCTCATCTCGCGACTCCCCGGATGTGCTGCGGCAGCAGGTTGAGATTGCCCATGGTTTGAAGCTCGGGGCCTTGCGCATGAACACCGCGCCAGACGTCCCGCCCGGCCTTTACGCCTGCCCCAGGCCACCACCAGCGCCTGGGGCAGGTGCCCGCGAAGTCGCGCGGTGCGACTAGTTGTTCTGCTCGGTGGTCCAGATCGACCACATGCCGATGGTGTGCTCGGCGTTGGAGTCGCTCAGGTTGCAGGGGTTCAGTCCGGAGCTCTCGAAGCCCTCGGGCTCCGCGCTCTGCATCTCCATCAGGGTCTGCGCAAGGATTTCATCACGGTTCGAATGTTCCATGTGCAACCTCCCGGTACGCCGGTCACGCCTGGATTGGCGCGCCCAAGGACTATCACAACGCACTCCACAAAACAGACACCCCGCCATCCAGGGCAATCCCATCACGAATTCCAGACAACCCTTGAGCACCATATCCTCTCAACCCAGTGACATGGCGTGGCTGCACCGTTGACGACCCGACATCCCCGGACAGCGCCTTGAATCCCATCCACGCGGCGCGCGCCCGCGCTGTAGCGGCTTTCCATGACAGGGCTTTCCGCATCACATCCATCCCCATCTCTCTCGACTCCACGGGTAGGGGGCCCGACGCGGGGAGTCCCTTCGAGTGGGAGGACTCGCCAGCAACTGTTTCCGAGGCGAGCCCCGCGTCTATTCTTGGGACAGCCCACAGGAGCTGAGCCCATGCGCGCGACGGCCTATGCAGCCCCCTCTGAGATGCACGGCATGGCCCATCCCTCGCGCACCGTGAGCGGGGAGGGAGTCCACACGAGCGCGGAGCGGGGGCTCGCGCAATGCCAGCAACGCGCCAATCAGAGCCCTCCGGTCCAGCGCGTGTCCGGCTACCAGCAATTGCTGAACACGAGCCCCAGGGTGGCGGCGCTGCAGCGCGGCCCACCACGGGCCCCCGTCGTCCAGCGCATGCGCATCACCAGTGGTGACGTCACGGAGAGCGTCGACGAGGCCTGGAAGACGGTGGAGGAGTTCCTCTGGGACAAAGGCATTCCCGACCGCTACTGGCCCGAGATGAAGCAGCAGCTCGCGGCCATGGGGGAGGACCAGGAGTTCGAGTACTACGAAGACGCCGCGGACCTGCTGACCCAGCAGCTGAATGCCCGGGAGGGGACGGACTACCCGGTGGGGCCGCAGGAGGACCTTGATGACGAGGACACGCAGCAGGACTCGGGAGGCTGGGGTGGGCTCGCGTGGAAGGTGTTGAAGTACGGCACCATGTTCCTCGCGGCCCAGAGCGCGGTGGAGAACATCCTGCCCAAGGCGAATGCGATGTCGCTCCCCATGGGCCCCAGTGGCCCGCCGAACGCGCTGACGAACATGACCGGCCTGCGGCAGGACGTGTGCAAGGTCCCCGGCCTCATGGACAGCTTCCTGCCCATGCCTCTTCCCACGTGCGATATGGCCGACGCCCCCGTTGCGCCGAAGACCTGGTCCAATCATGGCGTCTGGAAGGATTGGCTGAATGCATTCGCCACGGGGAGGTGGAGCTATCCCGAAGACCCGACCGAGATTCCCGGGGTGAGCTTCCTGTCGGGCCCGAACGACCTGGCCCAGGACGGCTACTACGCCTATTCCCACCGCGCGAAGGATGGGCGGGTGGCCATCTCCTACACGGGGACTGATGCCAACACGAACAACGCCGTGCCCCACAGCTATCTGGCGTCAGGGGGCGACGTGTATGCGGCGGGCATACTGCTGGCGAAAGGAGGCCAGGTCACCCAGGCGGACTCCGCCTCCGGCCACTACCTTCCCGACCCCAAGGTCTACCTGGACGAGTCCTGCCAGTCGCAAGTCACCCCCAAGGAGAGCCTCGAGTTCCTCCAGAGCAAATTGGAGGCGGATGGACTCGCCGCGCCGGGCATGAACCTGCTCCCGTTCCGCCATCCGAACCTCATCCAGCAGACCATCGACTGCCAGCAGAACAGACAGCCCCTGTTCAACCCCCATGGGTTTCGCTGAAGCCCCTGACGGCCTGGCTTACGTTCCGCGGGAGTGAGGGGGGTGTGAGCGCCGCACCGGGTGTCGCCGGGTGCGTTGACGGCTCCACCCCCTGGCGCGGCGCTCAACATTACTTAACACCCCGGTGACTCCAACCATGCGATGCAGGACGCGCCCCTCCCCGGGACTTGGGAAGGACACAGTCCCGCAGTCGAGGGGAGAACGGGTGGCGTCCGGTGGGGAATACGTCCCCGGACTCGCGCGGAAAACGTGGTACCGGTGGACCGTCGCGGCCACCAGAAAGGGAGCCGTCGGAATGCTCGCCATTGGAGACCTCGCGCCGGACTTCTCCGCCACGGACTGCCATGGCGCGCCCCTGAGCCTGTCCGCGCTCCGGGGCCGCAGGGTCGTCCTGTTCTTCTTTCCCAAGGCCTTCACGCTCGGCTGCACCATCGAGAACCGGGCGTTCAGAGACAACCACCACCGCCTCCAGGAGCTGGGCGCGGAGCTGGTGGGCGTCTCCGTGGACACCCAGCGCACCCAGTGCGCCTTCGCGGAGAAGGAAGACATCCACTTCTCCCTGCTCGGAGACCCGGACCGGGTCATCAGCCGGGCCTATGACGTGCTCTGGCCGGTGCTCCGGGTGGACCGCCGCGTCACGTTCATCATCGGCCCCGACGGCCGCATCGAGGACATCATCCGCCACGAGGTGCGCGTGTACCGCCACCTGGATGACGTCCTGCGCTACCTCGAGTCCACCCCGCTCTCCGTCGCCTACGACACGGCAGCCTGAACCCCGGGCTTCAGTCCCAGAGGCAGTAGTACTCGCAATGGGATGCGCCCCGGGCGCGGCACATCGGGTGGGTGATTCGCGGCGACTGACCGCCCGACAGCTCGATGGCTCGCTCGTGCCAGCCGATGATGGTGAGGCAGTCGGCCTCCGTGACGTTCTCCGCGCTGAAGGTGCGCAGCACCGCGGACCGGGGCCCCGTCCAGTCGTACGTGCGCGAGCCCACCGCGTAATAGAACCGGTAGATGCGCGCCGCCTGGCTCAACAGGAAGTGTGGGTCCCCCGCCCTCACGAAGGCATGCTGCGGACCGTGGAGCGACTCGTCCGCGGACGCGCGGCCCATGTCGATGAAGGCCCGGCCCTCGTCATCCGGCGACAGCACCTCCGCGATGGCCGAGTCCAGCCGCAGGTTCAGCTCCAGCGGATACCAGGCCACCGGCAATATCGACTTGCGAAGCAATGCCTGGTCCGACGGGGGCAGCCGCCCGAGGACCTCGTCCACCCGAACCTGCCCGCCGTGCCGGCGCAGCATGTTCAATCGGGATATGAGCACGCCCCCCTTGATGCGAGAGCCCGAGCCTTCCAGAACCATGAGAAGTCCGTGGGTTGCACCAACCGCGGCCATTCTGACAGCGGCCGAGCGAACAGGGCAACCCGACGTCACAACCGAGTGTCGGCCAAATAGCTGTCATTTCCTGAGATTCCTGAATTGATGCGATGGCGGAAACGCGTCGAAAAATAACCTGGGGACGGCTCGGGGGTTGAAGGCGTCGTGAGCATCAGGGAGACAGGCGGCCGGGTGGTGGCGATGCCGTCTCGCCGGCTGGCCCTGGAGCGGGCGCCGGACGAGGTGCTCTGTCGTGTCTTCCTGGACGGCGAGGAGGCGGCCTTCGAGGTGCTGGTGACGCGGCACCGGGCGCTCGTCTTCTCGCTGGTGCGCCGCTACACGACCCGGCCCGAGGACGCGGCGGACCTGACGCAGGCCGCCTTCCTGCGCGCGCTGGAGGCCTCTCGCCGGGTGTTCGCGCGCTTCACGCCCGTGGGCCCGGCGCCGTTCCGCGCGTGGCTGGTGCGCATCGCCCTCAACCTGGCGAAGAACCACGCGCGGCACGGCCAGCGGTGGCGGCCGGTGCTGGTGGAGGCCGCGAACGACGAGGTGGCGGAGGCCCCTGGCGAGTCCGCGCAGGACGGCCTGGAGCGGGCGGAGAGAGCACGCGAGGTGCGCGAGGCGGTGCTGACGCTGCCGAGACGTCAGCGCGAGGTGTTGACGCTGCGCGTGGACGCCGGGTTGGCGTTCAAGGACATCGCCGAGACGCTCGGCATCACCGAGAACAATGCGAAGGTGCAGTTCCACCATGCGGTGAAGCGCCTGAAGGCGCGGGTGGGCGAGCCCGAGGAGATGCGTTGATGGCTGCATGCCCTGACCAGGAAGCGCGGGTGGATCTCCACGCCGCGGGGGCTCTGGAGGCGTCGGAGACCGTGGCCCTGCTCCAACATCTGGAGTCGTGCGCGGGGTGCCGCGAGGCCTTCGCCGCGTCGGTGGAGGTCCTGTCGCTCTTGACGTTGCCCGCGCCGACGGCGGCGGAGAAGCACGCGCAGGAAGCGCTGCCCCAGCGCGCGCTGGACACATGGAAGCGGGAGCGCATGAGCCAGGCGCTGCGACGACGCACCGTGGGCTCGTTGGTGGCGGCGGCCGCGGCGGTGGCGGTGATGGTCCTGGTGCCAGGCATCCCGCGCCCCTGGGACTGGAACACCCCGCCGGAGCCCCAGGAGATGCCGTCCGAGGAGCGCGCGGTGGAAGCGCGGGCGCTGGCGGACTTCGAGGCCTGGGCGGGGCTGGAGCCGCTGGAGGCCAGCTCCGAGTGGGAAGACGAGGAAGCGCTCGACGACGTCGAGAGCTGGGACGAGGAAGCGCTGCTGGGGGAGACGCTGTGAAGACGATGACTCGCAAGTCGTGGGTGGCGGTGACGGTGGTGCTGGTGCCCTGGCTGGCGCTGGCCCGGCCCGGCAACAGGGAGGGCGCGGAGCAGCAGCCTCGCGAGGCCGAGCGGATGGAGCGCGCGGAGAAGCGGATGCGGCTGCGGCAGGTGCTGACGCTGTCGGACGCGCTGGAGCTGGACAACGCGCAGGCGCTGAAGATGGAAGAGACGTTGCGCCGCTTCGACGAGAAGCGGCGGCCTCTGCGGGAGCAGGTTCGCGACGCGGCTCGCACGCTGCATCAGGCGGCGCGGGGCGACAGCGCGGCGCTGGCCCAGGTGGACGCCGCCGCGCAGCGTGCGTTCGAGGCGCGCGAGCGCATCGCCGCGCTGGACCGGGAGATGTACCAGGCGCTGGCCAAGGAGCTTGCTCCGGAGAAGCGGGCGAAGCTGGCGCTCGCCCTCGCGCGCGGCGGCGGCGTGAAGACCAAGCGATTTTGGAAGAACGAGCTGCCGGGGGACTCTCGGGGCGAAGACTGAGGCCCTTCCCTCGGGAATGAGACTGGAGTCGGGGACGGACGGGCATCCGTCCCCGGGGGCGATGAGCGCCCGTGCCTACCGTCAGGGAGCCAACGGCGCGTGTCGCGCCGCCACCGAGGAGGCTTCCATGCGTCTACTACCCCGACTCGCACCCCTGCTGCTGGGCCTGGCCTTCACGGCCTGCGCGAGCATCGACGTGAGCAGCAACTACGACCCCAGCGCCGTCCAGCAGATCGACGGATACAAGACCTACGCGTGGCTCCCGCAGCCAGAGGGGACCGACAAGCGCGTCTACAATCCCATCGTCGGTGGCCAGGTGCAGCACGCGGCCGACGCGTATCTGCAGTCGCACGGCTACCAGAAGGTGGATGCGGGGGCGAACCCCAACTTCCTCATCGGCTGGCATGGGGCCATCGACAACAAGATTGAAGCGGACACCGTCAACTCCTACTACGGCTATCCGTACAACTCGATGTGGGACCCGTTCTACGGCGGTGGGACCGTCGCCATGTCCGCGCCCGAGACGTATGTGCGCGAGTACGAGCAGGGCACCCTCCTGCTGGACATCGTGGACGCCGAGTCCAAGAAGCTCGTCTGGCGCGGGCAGGCGCAGGCGGAGATTGACGACAACGCCAAGGCGGAGAAGCGGCAGTCGAACATCGACAAGTCCGTGAAGGAAATCCTGGAGCGCTTCCCGCCCAAGCCCGGGAAGAAGTGACGTGCGGGCCCGTGTCCGACGCCATTGAGGTATGGGAGCGTCAGGCGTCGGACACGGGCGTGTCCTCGGGAACACTCGTCGGCGCGGGCGGACATGCCCAGGTTGCCTGCGCTCCATGTCTCGCGTCCGCCGACTCGCTGGCTGCGTCTTGCTGCTCGCCTGCCTTGGCGGTTGCACCGTCTCGGCGCCGCGCTCGGAGTTGGTGCGCCGCGTGGGCCGCTCGGACCTGTCCGTCGGGGCGTTGCGCACGCGGGTGCGGGACATGGCGCGCCGCTTCTCCGGGTTGCTGGAGGTCTCTTCGGATGAAATCGCCGCGCGCTCGGGCTCGGCCTCCGTGCGCGAGGCGATGACCACTTTCAAGATCAACTCCGTGCCGGCGATGCAGGCCGCGTTGCTCCAGCCCGACCCCGTGGCGGCCCTGGTGGATGCGTGGGCCCTGCTCGCGCAGCTCGAGCTCGCGCTTCCGCAGTGGGCCGTCTCCGCGGGTGCATCACCCGAGGTGACAGCCAAGGCCGAGCGCATGTTGCGCGAGCAGGAGGCCGAAGTGGAGGCGCTGTGGAAGGACGTGTCCGGCCATGCGGACGTGTCGCCCGCGCACCGCCTCGTCCATGAGTGGGCCGCGAAGAACCCGCTGGTGGGCTCGCTCGTCGCGCGGGTGTCCACCGTGGGGTTGCTGGCGGACGTGACGTCTCTGTCCGGGATGGGGGCGAGGGGGACGGCGGGGGCACTCGTCGAAGACGTGCGCGACATCACCGCGCGCGTGGACCTCTACGCCGCTTCCCTCCCCCGACAGGCCCGCTGGCAGGTGGAGTCGATGGCGCAGGAGGTCCTGAGGACGCTGCCCGCGAAGGAGGCGATGCGGGACCTGGACCGCGTGGTGGACACGCTGGACCAGTTGGGCGCGCTGGCGGCGGGGACTCCCGCGATGGTGGCCCGAGAGAGGACCGCGGTGCTGAGCGCGCTCGACGCGGGCAGGGAGGCCCTCCAGCGGTTCATCGAGTCGGAGCGACAGGCACTCATGGGGGACGTGCGAGGCGAGCGGCAGGCCATCCTCTCGGCGCTCCACACCGAACGCGTGGAGACACTCCAGCAGGGCGAGCAGATCGGCTACGGATTGGTGGACCACGCCTTCCAGCGCGCCGCCATGCTGGTGGACCGCATCTTCCTGTGGCTGCTCGGGTTGACTCTGCTGGGCGTGGTGGGTGTGGTCGCCGTCGCACTCCTGCTCACGCGTGCGTGGCGTCGACGGATGGGCTGAGCACGGCGCGGCATCGACCCGCGTGCGGCCCCGCCCTCCTGACACCACTTCTCGACGCGCCTCGCCACATGGCGACGGCGCATGGACTGAGCGTCGCGCGGCGGCAGCGACTCACGCGCGGCCCCGACATCCTGACGCCACCTCCCGACGAGCTTTGCCAATCTGTCAGGCGCCCTTCAAGCCGAGACTGTGAACACTCTCGGCGCGGGGCGGGCTCCGTGATTGCATTCGTCCCGGACATGGACTCGCGCTCACGTCAGGACCTCATCACCGGTGCACTGCTCGGAACCCTCGTGGGAGACGCCCTCGGTCTGCCCCGGGAAGGGCTCGGCCCTCGACGGGCGCACCGCATGTTCGGAGGCGCGCCGCTGCGACACCGGCTGGTGCTGGGCCGGGGCTTCGCCAGCGATGACACGGAGCACGCGTGCATGACGGGACAGGCCCTGCTCGCGCAACCCGAGGACGCGCCGCGCTTCGCTCGCAACCTCGGGTGGCGACTGCGGGGGTGGTTCCTGGCCCTGCCCGCGGGCATCGGCTGGGCGACCGTGCGCGCCATCGTGAAGTTGTGGTGCGGCTTCCCGCCCGAGCACAGCGGCGTCGTCTCCGCGGGCAACGGCCCGGCGATGCGAGCACCCCTGTTGGGAGCCTGTCTCGCCGCGCAGCCAGAGCGGCTCGATGCCTTCGTGCGGGCCTCCACACGGCTGACCCATCGAGATCCCCGGGCCGAGGACGGAGCGCGCCTCGTCGCACGAGCCGCCGCGTACGGCGCCCTCCATGGGCCCGAGGGCGTGAAGGACTCGGAGGCCGCGCTGCGCATGCTGCGCGAAGCCACCACCACCGCTGACTTTCACGCGGTGCTCGACACGCTGAGCGCCCAACTGGCGCGCGGTGCCTCCCTGACGGAGCTCGCCGAGGTCCTCGGGTTGGGACGTGGAGTCACGGGCTACGTCATGCACACCGTGCCCGTGGCCCTCTATGCGTGGCTGCGCCACCCGGACGACCTCCCCCGCGCGGTGGAGGAAGTCATCCTGCTCGGCGGAGACACGGACACGGTGGGCGCCATCGTGGGAGGCATGCTCGGAGCCACCGTCGGCGCGGGCGCCATTCCCCAGGCATGGCTGGACGGCGTCGCCGAGTGGCCTCGCTCAACGCAGTGGATGCGGACGCTCGCTGAACGCCTGGCGCGGCAGTTCCCCTCAGGCGAACCCCCTGCCGAGAGGACGGGCCCGCTCGCCCTCTTCTGGCCCGGACTGCTCCCGCGCAACCTGGGAGTCCTCGCCATCGTGCTCGCACACGGCTTCCGCCGCTTGCTGCCACCGTACTGAACGCCACGGCGCATCTCCGCCCTGGCGCTCACGGGTGCATCACGCAACGGCCACGGAGCCACGCCCTCACGAGTGACTGTCGGCGGTGGGCTGCTCGGCCTCCGTGGCACTGACGGTTCCGCGAGCCGCCTTCAAGCTGTCGGGAATGATGAGCGGCCGCTCCAGCCGGGCCCGGTCCCACTTCCCCAGGTTCGCGCAGGCGTCGTAGCTCGTCTGGAAGAAGTCGAGCAGGAACGCCTTGGGGTCCTTCGCGTGGCGCACCGACTCGTAGGGCAGCAGGAACTCCTTGAGGCCCGCGTCGTATCCCGCCTCCGCAGGCTCCACGCGCGCGGCGGCGAAGCCCGTCGGCTCCGGTGCCGCGTAGCAATAGAACGCCGCGCCGCCCAGGGCCTCGCTGCCGGGCCAGAAGCCCGCGCTGCAGACCTCCTCGCAGTAGGCCTCGGCCGTCACCGCGTCCGCGCCTTCACGCACCGGCGCGGGCCGGCCACCGAAGCGCGTCACCGCCAGGTCGAAGCTCCCCCAGAAGAACTGCACCGGGCTGCACTTGCCGGTGAAGCGGGCCCGGAACTCCTTCAGGATGAGGTCCGCCTGGAGCAGCGCCCGCCACCAGTGCTGCGCGTGCTCGGCCACATAGGTTTCGTGGTGCCGGTCCTGACTGAACGGCGTGGTGTCGTCCGGTATCTCCACCGGCTGCTCCCAGATGCGGGTCTCGATGCCCAGCGAGCGCAGCGTGGCCATGACATCCCGGTAGAACTCCGCCACCGGTCGGGACGTCAGCTCCATGACGCGCACGTCCCCCTGACTCGTCAGGAAGCGCAGCTCGCTGGCGAGGAAGTCGAAGTCCACCTCGAAGCCGCCATTCCCATAGGGGATGAGCCCTGTCGTCAGACCCCGCGCCGTCACGCGGAACGACACATTCCACCAGTGGTTCTCCGGTGGCGTCAGCGTCAGCCGCACCTTGCCGAGCACCTGGGTGTACCGGTGCAGCGTGGCATAGGTGTCCTTCCACTCCGCGAATGGAAGCGCCGGCCACGCCTCCTCCTTCGTTCCCAGTCCGGGTATCGACGCGATGGCCATGCGGCTCCCTCCTCAAGGGCCACGTCCACCACCACGGTGAGCCCCTCATGGCCCACATGCCACGGTGGCCTCACGGGCCGCATGCAGGGAGGACGGAGGACGGAGCGTCAGTCCTCGCGAGCCCTCGGGCTCCCGACGGACGACCCGCCACCGGCCCGGGCGGATGCTCGCTCCGGGCCGGCGAGAGCTCAGCCGTCCGCTACGGCTGGGCGAGCGCGGCGTCGACGGCCTTGCGCAGCTCGTCGCTCTCCGGCGTCACCTTGCTGGGGAAGCCCGCCTTCACCTGGCCGTCCTTGCCCACGACGTACTTGTGGAAGTTCCACTTCGGCGCGTCGTGGTTCTTCGCGAGGAAGGCGTAGACCGGGGACTGGCCGTCGCCCTTCGTCTTCACCTTCTCGAACATGGGGAAGGTGACCTTGAAGCGCAGCTCGCAGAACTTCTTGATGTCCTCCGAGCTGCCCGGCTCCTGCCCGCCGAAGTCATTGGACGGGAAGCCCAGCACGACGACACCCTTGTCCTTGTAGTCCTGGAAGAGCTTCTCCAGGCCCGCGTACTGCGGCGTGTAGCCACACTCCGACGCGGTGTTCACCACGACCAGGACCTTGCCCTGGAAATCGGAGAGCTTCTCGGCCTTGCCATCGAGACGGTTCGCGGACAGGTCATGCAGGGACATGGGCTTCTTCTCGCTCGGGGGCTGGGACTTCGCGGGAGTGGTGGGCTTCGTCGCCGAATCCCCGGCGAGTGCCGGGGTGACGATGAGCGCCGTGGCGACGGTCAGTACATGGAGGGTTCTCATGGGGCCGCCAAGAATGCCGAAGCACAGCCCCCGTTTCACGACCTTCTGTCCTGTCTTCGACATCCCACCCTCACCGGCTCCCCGCCGCACCGCGACGCGATGCGTGACGGTCCTCGCCGGAAAAGAGGGACTTGAGCACCCGCCCGGTGGCCGTCTTCAGCTTCGCCACCTCGCGGGGTGTGCCCTCCGCGACGATGAGGCCGCCGTCATCGCCCCCCTCCGGCCCCAGCTCCACGACGTGGTCCGCCGCGCCGATGACGGACGGGTGGTGCTCGATGACCACCAGCGTGTCGCCCCGGTCCACCAGTCGCCCCAGGAAGGTGATGAGCTTCTCCACGTCGCCCAGGTGCAGGCCCGTCGTCGGCTCATCGAGCACGTACAGCGTGGGCTCGTGCCGTGAGGAGGCCGTCAGCTCGGACGCCAGCTTGAGCCGCTGCGCCTCGCCGCCGGACAGGGTGTTGGAGCCCTGCCCGAGCTGGAGGTAGCCCACGCCCAGGTCCGACAGGCATTGCAGCGGCGCGGCCACCTTGGGAATGGAGCGGAAGACGTCCTTCGCCTCGTCGGCGGACAGCCGCAGCACGTCGCCGATGGACAGGCCGTGGTAGCGAATCTCCAGCGTGGCCGCGTCGAAGCGCGCGCCGCCGCAGGCCTCGCACGGCGTCACCACGTCCGGGAGGAAGGACATCTCATGGGAGATGGAGCCCTGCCCCTCGCACGCGGTGCACCGTCCACCGGCGGCGGTGTTGAAGGAGAAGCGCGCGGCGGAGAAGCCCCGAATCTTCGCCTCGGGCGTGGCGGCGAAGGCCCGGCGCAGCTCGTCCCAGATGCCCAGGAACGTCGCCGGCACCGAGCGCGGCGTGCGGCCGATGGGCGACTGGTCCACCGACATCACCCGCTTCACCGGGTCCACGCCCTTCAGCGAATCGAAGGGTCCCGGCTTCGAGGAGACCAGCTCCAGCGCCTCGCGCAGCGCCGGGTAGAGCACCTGGCGAATCAGCGTGCTCTTGCCGGAGCCGGACACGCCGCTGACGACGTTGAGCCGGCCCACGGGCAGCCGCAGGTCCACGCGCTTCAGGTTGTTGGCGCGCGCGCCCTTCAGCTCCAGCCAGTGCTTCGGCTCTCCGCGTCCTGAAGGAGGCCGCACCTGCGCCTCGCGCAGCGCGACGGCCGTGGGAGAGTCGCTCTGCAGCACCACGTCCGGCGGGCCTTCCGCGAGGATGCGTCCGCCGCCACGGCCACCGGTGGGTCCCAGGTCGAGCAGATGGTCCGCCGCGCGGATGGTGTCCGAGTCGTGCTCCACCACCAGCACCGTGGAGCCCGTGTTCACCAGCGCGCGCAGGTTGTCGAGCAGGCGGTGGGTGTCACGCGGATGCAGGCCGATGGTGGGCTCATCCAGCACGTACATCGCCCCGGTGAGGCCCGCGCCGAGCTGCGCGGACAAGCGCAGTCGCTGCATCTCTCCGCCCGACAACGTGGCCGCGTTGCGGTCCAGGGACAGGTAGCCCAGGCCCACACGCTCCAGGAACTCCATGCGCCGCAGAAGCTCCTGTCGGGACGGCTCGCCCAGGAGCGCGCGGTCCCCCTTGAACTTCCAGCCCTTCACGCGCTCCAGCGCCGAGGCCACGGACTGCTTCACCACCTCGTGGTAGCGCGCCCCTTCCAGCCGCACGCCGCGAGGGATGGGGTCCAACCGACTGCCACCGCACGCGCGGCACGGCGCCGTCTCGCCCTCGGCCTGCGCCGTGGGTCCGCCCTGCACGCCCGTGCCCTCGCACGAGTCGCAGCGCCCCTGCTTCGTGTTGAAGGAGAACCAGCGCGGGTCCAGCTCCGGCACGGCGGTACCGCACTGGGGACAGGTGCGCTCGGTGGACAGCAGCGTCTCACCCTTCGAGGTGCGCAGCTTCAGCGCGCCCTGTCCCCAGCCCAGCGCCTTGTCGAACACGTCGCGCGGCAGCTTGGAGACCTTGCCCTCGTACATGACGAGGTCGATGTCGTGCTCGCGCGTCTTCGCCAGTCGCGGCGGGTCATCCGTGGAGGCGAGCTGCCCGTCGACGATGGCGGTGGTGATGCCCCCGCGCGCCGCCGCCGTGAAGACATCCAGGTACGTGCCCTTGCGCGAGCGCACCGCGGGCGCCAGCACCGTCGCCTCGCCCTTCATCGCGGAGAGCTGCGCGAACAGGAGCTCCGGAGAGATGGAGGTGATGGCCGTGTCGTCGCGAGGGCAGTGCGGCTCCCCCAGCTTGGCGAACAGCAGACGCAGGTAGTGGGCCACCTCGGTGACGGTGGCCACGGTGCTCGTGCCACCCGCGCGAGAGGTGCGTTGCTCCAGCGCCACGGTGGGCGGAATGGAGCTGACGCGCTCCACGTCCGGCCGTGGCATGGTGGGCAGGAACTGCCGCGCGTAGGGACTGAGCGTCTCCAGGAAGCGCCGCTGTCCCTCCGCGAACACCACGTCGAAGGCCAGCGAGCTCTTGCCCGAGCCGCTCGGCCCGGTGACGACGGTCATCTTCCCGAGCGGAATCTTGCACGACACGTCCTGCAGGTTGTGCTCGCGCGCGTGCTCCACCTCGATGGCCGGAGCGACGTCCTTGCCCGGCTTGCGCGGCTTCACCGAACGGCCCAACGGCTTGCGCTCACCTCGCAGTGCCTCCGCTGTCGCGCCCTCGCCACGCGCCACGTCCGCGGGCGTGCCTTCAGCCACCAGCCGACCGCCGTCCTTGCCGCCCACCGGCCCCAGGTCGATGACCCAGTCCGACGCCTTCATCACCGACACGTCGTGGTCCACGACGATGACGCTGGCGCCACGGTCCACCAGCGCATGAAGCGCGTCGATGACGTGACGCACGTCCTCCGCGTGCAGGCCCGCGCTCGGCTCGTCGATGAGGAACAGCGAGCCCTTCGACTCGGTGGCCAGCGCACGCGCCAGCTTCAGCCGCTGCGCCTCTCCGCCCGACAGCGTGGACAGGGGCTGCCCCAGGGGCAGGTAGCCCAGGCCCAGCCGCGCCACCGGCCCCAGCGTGCGCTGGAGGGCCGCGTCGCTCCCGAAGTGCTGGAGCACCTCGGACACCGTCATCTCCAGCACCTGCGCCACGCTGAAGCCCTGGTGGCGGACGGCGAGCACCTCCTCCTTGAAGCGCCGGCCCCGGCACACCGCGCACAGCAGGGCGACGTCCGCGAGGAACTGCATCTCCACCGTCTCGTAGCCCTCGCCCGAGCACGCCTCGCAGCGCCCCTTGTCCACGTTGAAGGAGAAGTGGGCCGGCGTCAGTCCGCGCACCTGCGCGTCGGGCTCCGCCGCGAAGCGCTCGCGCAGCCTGTCCCACGCCTTGGTGTACGTGGCGGCATTGCCACGCGACGTGCGCCCCAACGGAGACTGGTCCACGAAGGTGATGGCCTTCACCGCCTCGGCCCCCTCCAGCGCGTCCACCACGCCCGGGGCCTCCACGTCCTTCACGCCCAGCCGCCGGGCCAGGTGCCGGTAGAGCACCTCGTCCACCAGCGTGCTCTTGCCGGAGCCGCTCGGCCCCGTCACCGCGCACAGCACGCCCAGCGGCACGCTCACCGACAGCGCCTTCAGGTTGTGCTCCCGCGCGCCCCGCACCTCGATGGAGCCCGTCTTCACGCGAGGCGTCCTCCGCGCCTCATCGCTCCCCGCGAGGAGCCGACCGGTGGGCAGGTCCTTGCGCTTCGCCAGCGCCTCCGGCGGACCATCGAAGCACAGCCGTCCACCTTCACGACCCGCGCCGGGGCCCAGCTCCAGCACGCGATGCGCGGAGCGGATGACCAGCGGGTCATGCTCAATCACGAGCGCGATGTTGCCCCGCTCCGCCAGCTCCGCGATGGCCTCCGTCAACGGTGGCACATCCCCGGGATGCAGGCCCACGGTGGGCTCGTCCAGGACGAACAGCGAGCCGGTGAGTGACGTCCCCAGCGCCGCCGTCAGCGACACGCGCTGCGCCTCGCCTCCGGACAGCGTGCGCGCCTGGCGGTCCAACGTCAGGTAGCCCAACCCCACGCGCCGCAGGTAGCTCAGGCGCCCGGACAGCTCACGCCGCGCCAGTTCGCCCTGCCCCGTCGTCGTGCCCAGCGCCTCCAGCCGAGCCAGCGCCTCCGTCAGCTCCAGCCCGTGCCAGCCCGGCAGGTCCAACCCGCCCACGCGGTACGCGCGCGCCTGCTCATTGAGCCGCGCGCCGCCACAGCTCTGGCACAGCGAATACGCGCGGTAGCGCGCCAGCAGCACGCGCACGTGCATCTTGTACGTGCGCCCCTCCATCCACCGGAACCACGCGCGCACGCCCGGATAGGCGCGCCCTTCGTCGTAGTCACCCGCACCCTCCAGCACCGACTCCCGCTGCGCCGGCGTCAGCGACGCCCAGGGCGCGTCCATGGGAATCCCCTTCGCGCGGCACCAGCGCTGGAGCATGCCCCGCTCCCACTCCGTCGACGCGCCGGACCACGGACGGATGGCCCCCTCTGAAAGACTCAGCGCCGGGTTGGGAATCACCTTGTCCCAGTCGATGCCGATGGTGCGCCCGAAGCCTCGACACGGCGCGCACGCGCCCACCGGCGACTGGTAGCTGAACAGGCCCGGCCGCGCGGCCTCGAACTCACGCGCGCACTTCGGACACACCAGCCCCCTGCGCACCCGCTTCGGCTCGGCGCCGACCCCCAGCACCACCGCCTCGCCCTCCGAGCGAGCCCACGCGTCCTCCATCGCCTGCGTCACGCGCGACAGCTGCGAGGCAGACAGCTTCACCCGGTCCACCAGCACCCGCGCCACGCCCGCGGAGTCCGTCGCCTCCGAGGGCTTGAGCGACTCCAGCTCCCGCACCTCGCCCTGCACCACCAGCCGGTGGTAGCCGTCCTTCAACAACCGGGCGCGCACGTCCAGGAACGAGGCCGTGTCCGCGATGCGCAGCGGGAAGGCGATGAGGGCCTGGGCCTCCGGCGACTCGCGCAGCAGGGCCGACGCCGCGACACGCGCATCCGTGCGCACCGCCTCCACGCCGCAGTCCGGGCACACCGGCATCGCCTCGCGCGTGAAGAGCGCGGACAGGTACGGCTCCACGTCCGCCAGTGTCGCCACCGTCGAGCGCGAGCTCTTCACCGGCGCGCGCCGGTCCACCGCCACACCCGCGGCCACCGGCTCCAGCGCCTCCATGGGCGGCCGCTCCAGCCGCTCCAGGAACTGCCGGGCATACGGGCTGAAGCTCTCCACGAAGCGCCGCTGACCCTCGGCATACAGCGTGTCGAGCGCCAGACTCGACTTGCCCGCCCCCGAGACTCCGGTGATGCAGACCAGCTCCCCTTCCGCGAGGTCCACGGAGAGGTCCTTCAGGTTGTGCGTTCGGGCGCCTACGAGGTGGGTCTTGTGCATTTCGGGTCGGAGGTTTAACGACCTGACACTTCAACGCCACAGACAAGTGAACCAACGCGTCAACGAATGCCCCCCCTGGTTGGGTGAAGGGCGAGCGGCTTGCTACAACTGGGGTACAATGAGCGCGCGGGGGCGGCGCCCGGCCCAGGTGCCCAGATGCCCCGCGATGCAGGAGGCTCTCCATGGCCGAGGGAAGCAACAGTTCTCCCCCCCGTGACGCGCTGGTCCAAGCCTCGCCCTCCCTGGTGTTGCTGGAAGTCGATGGCCACACGGCCTCCGCCTTCGTCGCCACCGGCCAGGGACACCTCGTCACCAGCCTGCATGCCGTGGCGGGAGCACGCCTCATCCACGCGGTGATGGCGGATGGGACGCGCGCGGAGGTGGACCAGGTGGCGGCGATGGATGACCGCCGTGATTTGGCCATCCTCCGTTTACCGGTGACGGACCTGGCGCCTCCGCTCGGTCTGGCGCTCGCACCCCTGCCCGCCGAGGGCGACACCGTCTACGTCCTGCGAGCCGGCGCCGGCCCCGCACCGGAGGTTCGCTCCCAGCAAGTGCGGGCGGTCCAGGTGCTCGGCGACTGGCTCACCTTGCTGGAGCTGACGCGCACGCTTCCGGAGGAGTCCTCCGGCGGGCCGGTGCTGGACATGCGCGGCGCGGTGGTCGGCGTGGCCACCGCGGCGCTGGCCAACGGCCGCTCCCTGGGCCTCGTCATCCCCACGCGCTACATCGCGCCGCTCCTGCGGGGCTCGGCCGCCTCGCCCCTGTCCGCGCTGGAAGCGCCTCGCCGCAGGGCCGGACGCGTGAGAAGGGTGCCGCAACATCCGTTGAGCGTGCTGGAAGGCGCGACGACGGATGCGCTGGAGTCCATCGCCACCACGCTGGGCCACGCCATCAACGCGGGCGCCCCCGCGTACAACCGGGGCGACGTGGACGGCTGCTACCGCCTCTACGCCCGCACCGCCGAGCGACTCATCGACTCGTGCAAGGCCTTCCCCGGCGCCCAGCGCGCGCTGCGCGACGGACTCACGCGCTGCGATGATTTGCCGGACTCCGACGACCGGGCCTGGGCCCTGCGCGACACCTTCGATGGATTGCTGGACGTCATCGGCCGCTGGCTCCAGAAAATCCGTCCAGAAGCCGCCCGCATCGCCAGGCACTCGGCGCCGCCGCCCAAGAACTACCTCAACTGACGCGCCGCCTCACGCATCCTCCCAGCGCACGCGCAGCGCGTAGCCGGCCGGCTGCCGGTCCAGCACGTCCACGCGCGGCCGCACCCGGGTGCGCCGCAGCACGCCTTCCACCACGCCCGCCACGAAGTCCGGCAGCGGGTCCCCGTCCACCACCCGCACGCGCCACTCCCGCTCCTGCACCGGCTCCAGGACCATCTTCATGTCCTCGCGCCCCGCCTTCAGGTACGTGGGCAGCCGCGTCAGACAACGCTCGGTACCCAACAGTGGCGCCGCGGTGGCGAAGATGCGCCCCACCAACGTCTGCGCGAAGCCCTCCACGTAGCGGTGCCCCAGCGCCCGGTTTGCCTCCTCAGGAGGTTGTCCCGCGCACGCGAAGCGCCGCGCCACACCCAGCGCCGCGCGCCACACGGTGAGGGGGTAGTACTCCTGCGATGCGTCCGTGTCCGTGTCGTAGCCGATGTCTCGCAGAGACTGGGCGAACGCGCCGGAGGGCTTCAGCGCATGGACGAACAGCCCCTCGAAGTTGCGCCGTGGCACCTGCACTGGCACGTAGGGCGCCTTCCGAGCCCCCACCGCCGCGTCCTTCGAGCCCCGCCGCTCCATGGCGTTCCCCCCTCCGAATCCGCCGGTCCGCACCGGCCCGGAACCACTCTAACAGCCCGCTGTCCGCGCGGCTTTCGTTGCCCTGGAAAACTAGCGCCTCAGCACACTTTTACAACACGAGGGCTCGTGCAACGATGGTCGTTTGCATGCAAGGAGTCCCATGCGGGTCCTGATAGTCGCTCAGGGAGGGGCGGACCTGTCGCCACTGGAAACCCTGCTGGAAGCCAGGGGGAACACGGTGGTCCACGTCGCTCGTGACGTGGAAGTACCGGCGGCCTGGCGCGCCGAGCCCTGTCCCCTGGTGGTGCTGGATGCGCGCGAGCCGGGCTCGCGAATGCCCCTCGTGCGGGCCCTGCGCAGCCTGCCGGGTGGCGCCGCGGCGGTGGTGATGTTGGTGGGGCGACGCGGCGCGCTCCACCTGCTGGAGCCCGCGCTGGAGGACGGCGCGGATGAAGTGCTGGCGTGGCCCATGGACGCGGAGGAGCTGCGGCTGCGGCTGGACATGGCCGAGCGCCGCTCCGCCCGCCGCGAGTCGCGCGTCGGGGTGCCGTTCGGCGACGAACTGCGCGACACCATGCTCTCCGTCAGCCCGGTGCCCACCTCCATCACCACGCTGGGCGAAGGCCGCGTCGTGGCGGCCAATGACGCCTACTTCCGGGCGTTCGGCTACTCGCGCGAGGACATGCTGGGCAAGACGACGGTGGAGCTGCGCCTGTGGGAGCGCCCGTTCGACCGCGCCCACGTCATGGAGCGGCTGCGGCAGCACGGCTCGGTGCGGGGCGTGGACGCGCAGTACCACACCAGCACCGGCGAAGTGCGCCACACGCTGTTGTTCATGGGGCTGGTGCCCTATGCGGGCGAGCCGCACGTCATCTCCTTCTTCCCGGACATCACCCCGCTGAAGCAGGCGGAGGAGGAGGTGCGCCGCTCGGAGGTGAGCTTCCGCACGCTCATCCAGAGCCTGCCGGACCTGGTGGCCGTCTTCGACCGTGACGCGCGCGTGCGCTACGCCAACCTGAAGGTCGCCCGCGCACTGGGCTACTCGGACGTGCGCGAGCTCATCGGCAAGCACATCTCCGACATGATTCCCCCCGAGGACCTGGCCTCGGCGGACGCGCGCATGCACGAGGCCCTGCGCACCGGGCGCAACGCCCTTTCAGAAAGGCGCATGGTGCGGCGCGACGGCGGCATCCTCCACGTGGAGTCCACCACCTTCCCACTGCACTTCGACGGCGAGGACTCCATTGTCTCCGTGGCGCATGACCTGACGGAGCGCCACCAGATGCAGGCGCGACTGATGCTCGCCGAGCGCATGGCCTCCGTGGGTACGCTCGCCGCGGGCGTGGCGCATGAAATCAACAACCCGCTGGCCTACCTCACCGCCAACCTCGCCTTCGCGCGCGAGGAGCTGTCCAACCTGCCCGGCCCCGGCGCGCCCGGCATGGACGCCACGGTGACCGAGTCCCTGGCGGACGCGCAATCCGCGCTCGCCGAGGCCCAGCAGGGCGCCGAGCGCGTGCGAACCATCGTCCGCGACCTGAAGACCTTCAGTCGGGTGGATTCGCTCGAGGACTCCGTCGTCGACGTGCGCCAGGTGCTCGACTCCACGCTGAACCTGGCGACCACGGAGATCCGCCACCGCGCCCGGCTGGTGAAGCTCTTCGAGGACGTCACGCCCGTGCGCGCCAACGAGTCGCGGCTGGGCCAGGTGTTCCTGAATCTCCTGGTCAACGCCGCGCAGGCCATTCCGGAGGGCTCGCCGGACCGCCACGAGATTCGCGTCGCCGCGCGCATGGGTGATGGAGGCCGCGTGCTGGTGGAGGTGTCGGACACGGGCGTGGGCATCGCCGCGGAGCACCTGCCGCGCCTGTTCGACCCCTTCTTCACCACCAAGGCTCCCGGCGTGGGCACCGGCCTGGGCCTGTCCATCTGCCACAACCTGGTGACGGCGCTGGGCGGCGAGATTCGCGTGCGCAGCGCCCCCAACCGAGGCTCCACCTTCCAGGTGCTGCTGCCTCCGTCCGAGCGCCCGCGCGCGCTGCCACCACCGCCGCCACTGGAGGCGCCCTCCTCCGCGGAGAAGCGCGGACGGCTGCTCGTGGTGGATGACGAACCCCTGGTCTGCACGGCGCTCGGCCGCACGCTGCGCCCCCACCACGACGTCACGCTCGCCACGCGCGCGCAGGACGCGCTGGAGCGAATCGAAGCCGGCGAGCACTACGACGTCGTCTTCTGCGACTTGATGATGCCGGGCATGAGCGGCATGGACTTCTACTCCACGCTGATGAAGCGCTATCCGGACCAGGCCCGCCGCGTCGTCTTCCTCACCGGCGGTGCGGTGACACCCCAGGCCCGCGCCTTCCTTGAAACCGTCACCAGCCCGCATCTCGAGAAGCCCTTCGCGGGCCGCGAGCTGCTGTCCTTGGTGCAGGAACGATTGGCCCGCGCCTGATCCGGGTCACAGTCCACCTGTGGAAGAATCGGACAGACTCACGCGCCGGCTGTCCTTCAATTCCCCAGCGATTCCACGGCCCTGCCCAGGCTGCGTCACACGACGCCCCCGCAAGCCCGCAGCTTCATTGACCTCAAACTAAATCCTCCGAGTAAGCGTGCGCGATTCCTGAAGATATTCCAGGGATGAACGACCGCGTCATGGGCTGGTACGGGGGTTGCTCTGGGCTGACGCGCCGCACCGTGGAGGCCATGCGGGCGGCGGAGTCGAGCGAGGTCCGGGAGTCACCAGGAGCCGCTCGCCCCCTCGGTTTTCCCGGAGGCATCAGGCGTGACGGCGGACAGGAACAAGCACGGTGGGACGCGCGCGGCGTGCGTGCGGTGGCTGGGCGTGGCGCTGGTGGCCACGGCCGGAACCGCGTGCGCGGCGGCCCCCGCCCCGTCCACGTCGCAGTCCCGGGGCGGATCGAGCTTCACGTCGGAGACGGTGGTGGAGCGGGCGAGGGCGAAGGCGGCGCGGGCGTACGTGGAGCCCGTGTCGACGCTGCCGGAGTCCTACAAGACGCTGGACTACGACGCGTACCGGGACATCCGCTTCCGTCCGGAGAAGGCGCAGTGGCGTGACGCGGGGCTGCCCTTCCAGGCGCAGTTCTTCCACCCCGGCTTCTTCTTCCAGTTCCCGGTGGCGATGTACGAGGTGACCGGCGGCAGGTCGACGCCGCTGCGCTTCTCGCCGGAGCTGTTCACCTACGGCCCGCTGGTGAAGCCCGGCCCGCTGAAGAAGGCGGATGGCTACGCGGGCATGCGCCTGTCGCATCCGCTGAACCGCTCGGACCTCTTCGACGAGCTGGTGGTGTTCCTGGGCGCCAGCTACTTCCGGGCGCTGGGCCAGGGCAACCTGTATGGCCTGTCCGCGCGCGGGCTCGCGCTCGACACGGCGACGTCGCGCCCCGAGGAGTTCCCCGCCTTCCGTGAGCTGTGGCTGGAGAAGCCCGCTCCCGGCGCGGACCGCGTCGTCGTGCACGCGCTGATGGACAGCCCCAGCGTCACCGGCGCGTATCGCTTCACCGTCATCCCCGGGGTGAACACGGTGATGGAGGTGGAGGCCACGATTTTCGCTCGCAAGGCGGTGGAGCAGCTCGGCGTGGCGCCGCTGACGAGCATGTACCTCTTCGGGGAGAACGACCGGGGCGACTACGACGACTTCCGGCCGGAGGTTCACGACTCGGACGGCCTCTTCGTCTGGACGCGCACGGGCGAGCAGCTCTGGCGGCCGCTGCAGAACCCCGAGCGCATCAACGTCTCCAGCTTCCAGGTGGACAGCCCGCGCGCCTTCGGCGTCCTGCAGCGCGACACGGCGTTCGCCCACTACGAGGACCTGGAGGCGCACTACGAGCGCCGGCCCAGCGCGTGGGTGGAGCCGGTGGGCGAGTGGGGCCCGGGCGTGGTGCGCCTGGTGGAGCTGCCGACGCCGGACGAGACGAACGACAACATCGTCGCCTTCTGGGTACCCCAGAAGCCGCTGGCGGCCGGCGATTCGCTGCGCGTCGCGTACAAGCTGCACTGGGGCTCGCGCTCGCCGTGGCCCGTGACGGGCGCCACCGTCGTCAGCACGCGCCTGGACGCGGGCGACTCCTGGAAGGGCGCGAGGCTGAAGGACGCGCGCCCCATGCGCCGCTTCGTCATCGACTTCTCCCCCGTGCCGGACCTGAAGGAGAGCACCACGCCCGTGGAGCTCGTCGTCAGCGCCGGCTCGGGCAAGGTCCTGCGCCCCATCGCCAACCGCCACACGCCCTCGGGTGGCTGGCGCGCCACCTTCGAGCTGCACCCCGCCTCCCCTGCCGTCCCCACCGAGCTGCGCGCGTACCTCAAGCGCGGCCCGGAGACTCTCACCGAGACCTGGAGCTACCTGTGGATTCCGTGACGACGCTGACTGCCTGCCCCTCCGTCCCGTCCACCGTGTGGGCCGTCCCGCGTTCTCGCGCGGCGCTCGACACCTTCTTCCGCGGCTTCGGCTTCACCACCGAGGCGGACCTGTCCGCGCTGGCGGCATGGGTGCTGGACGGCTACGGCGCCCAGGGTGCCCAGCCCCCCGCGGCGGTGGCGCTGGCGCGCGCGCGCATGGAGACGTGGTTCGCGAGCGTCCTGGGGATGGAGCACGCGGGCCCGGGCCTGCTGGCGCGAGGCCGCGCGGCCTTCGTCCTGTGCGACGGCGCGAACCGTGGCGCGCGGCTGCTCACCCGGGCTTCGGCGCCGGAGGACTTCGTGAAGGCGGCGCGCGCGGCGGTGCCGGTGCCGGCGCCCGCGCAGGTCAGCGCGGTGATGCCCGAGCAGCAGCTCGTGCTGTGGCCGTTCGGTGAGCTGCTGCGCCGCTGGTGGCGCGGGGTGTCGCCGGACGTCTCCATCTCCCGCTGAGCGGGGGTGCACCGGAGCCTCGCGATGGAAGCCCACTCGTTTTCGCCCGAGAGCGCCGCTTTCCGGCGCGTCGGAGTCCTGGGCCTGGCGGCCATCACCACCCTCGTGGGGACGCTGGAGATGCACCGCCTGTTGAGCGCCCACGGCACCTCGGTGCCCGAAGTGGTGCTGGTGGGGCTCTTCGCGCTGTGCTTCGGCTGGATTGCGCTGTCCTTCTGGACGGCCATCGCGGGCTTCCTCCAACTGGCCCTGGGCCCCCGGCTTCCCGGGCTGCGCTACCCGACACCGGACGAGGAGGGCCAGCCCCTGGCGTCGCGCACGTCGGTGGTGATGCCCATCCACAACGAGGACCCGGCCTCCGTCTTCGCCAACGTGCAGGCGACGTACGAGTCCGTGGCCGCCACCGGCCATCTGGACGCCTTCGACTTCTACGTGCTGAGCGACTCCACGCGCGCGGAGGCGTGGGTGGCGGAGGAGCTGGCGTGGTCGGAGTTGTGCCGCCGGGTGGGCGGCCAGGGACGCATCTTCTACCGGCGGCGCACCGACAACACGGGCAAGAAGGCGGGCAACCTCGGCGACTTCTGCGAGCGGTGGGGCCGCCGCTACGACTTCACGGTGGTGCTGGACGCCGACAGCCTCATGGACGGCCGCACGCTGGTGAAGATGGCGCGGCTGATGGAGCTCAACCCGCGCGCGGGCATCCTCCAGGCACCGCCGCTGAACGTGGGCCGCACGACGCTCTTCGCGCGCCTCCAGCAGTTCGCGGGCCGGGTGTACGGGCCCGTCGTGGCCGCGGGCGCGGCGGCGTGGCAGCTGGGCGAGTCCAACTACTGGGGCCACAACGCCATCATCCGCACGGAGGCGTTCATCAACCACTGTGGGCTGCCGGTGCTCCCGGGCAAGCAGCCCTTCGGCGGACACATCCTCAGCCACGACTTCGTCGAGGCGGCGCTGATGCGGCGCGCGGGCTACACGGTGTGGCTGGTGCCGGAGCTGGGCGGAAGCTACGAGCAGCCGCCGCCAAACCTGCTCGCGTACGCGCAGCGCGACAGGCGCTGGTGCCAGGGCAACCTGCAGCACCTGAGCCTCGTCATGGCGGGAGGCCTGCATCCGTTCAGCCGGGGCCACTTCCTGATGGGCGTCATGTCCTATGTCGCCTCACCGCTGTGGCTCCTGTTCCTGGTGTCGGGGCTCGTCGCCGCGCTGCATGACCGCTTCTTCCTGGACGCGCACGCGCTGGAGTCGCCCGTGCTCGCGTTCGACGCGCCCGGCGCGCTGCGCCTGTTCGCGGTGTCCATGGGCATGCTGTTCGCGCCCAAGGTCCTGGGGCTGATGCTCGCGCTCTTCAAGCGGGGTGAGGCGGCGAGGATGGGGGGCCGCGTGAAGCTGGTGCTCAGCGTGCTCGTGGAGAGCGTGCTGGCCTCGCTCCTGGCGCCGGTGATGATGCTGTTCCAGTCACACTTCGTCTTCGGCACGCTCCTGGGGTACCGGGTGAACTGGTCCAGCCAGCAGCGCGAGGACGCGGACCTGCCGTGGTCCGAAGCGGCGCGGCGTCACGCCGTGCACATGGCGGTGGGCGTGGGGATGCTGGCCGTGGCCGCGCTGGTGTCCCCGGCGCTGGTGGCGTGGCTGCTGCCGGTGGCGGTGGGGCTGCTGCTCGCCGTCCCCCTCACGGTGCTGACGGCGCGCTCCTCGCTGGGGATGTGGGCCGCGCGACGGGGGCTGTTCCTCCTGCCGGAGGAGACGGAGCCTCCCGAGGTGGTGGAGCGGGCCCAGGCCATCACCGAGGAGCACGCGGTGGAGCCGGTGCCGGACGCCATCGAGCGGGTGCTCGGCGACGCCAAGATGCACGCGCTGCACCTGGCGCTGCTGGAGTCGCAGCCGGGGCTCGCCGAGCACACTTCGCCCGCGGCCCTGGAGTCCGCGCGACGCAAGCTGCTGGGCGGCGGCGCCGAGCCCCTCTCCGCGCAGGAGAAGGTCGCGGCCCTGCTGGACGTGGGCACGCTGAGCGAGGCGCGCGAGCAGCGCCTCACGCGCGCGCTGTCCTGACGCGTCGGAGCGGTCAGTCCTCGTCGTGCAGCACGAGGTCCAGCGAGTCGAGCGCTCGGCCCTCCGAGGAGGCACGGCGGACCTCGCGGTCCTCGAATCGACGCGACATCAGCGCGCGCAGGTTGAAGCGCGCGGCGCGGGCCAGCCGACCGGCACGAGCCTTCAGCGCCCCTCGCGAGACCTTTTGCGTGGACGTCAGCCCCACGAAGACGCGGTTGGCCGTGGTCTGCGAGTCGAAGGCGTGCAGTTGCGCGAAGCTCGCCTGCCACGTCTGGAGCATCGCCGGGTACAGCGGATTGGGAGAACGGTGCACGTTGCTCACCACCGCGCCGTCGGGCGTGAGCCGGGCCTTGGCGGCCTGGAGGAACTCCCACGTCGCCAGCGCCTTGGGCATGCCTCGGGGGCCATAGGCATCCAGGAGGATGACGTCGTAGGCGGGCCCCGGCGTCTCGATGAAGCGGCGCCCGTCCGCCACATGCGCGTGCAGCAGCGCGTCCTCGCGGAAGCCGAAGTAGCGCCGGGCGACCTCGAGCACCTCCGCGTCACTGTCCACCGCGTCGATGCGCGTCTGGGGCAGCGCGGCGCGCAGGAACATGGGCAGCGAGCCGCCCCCCACGCCCACCATCAGGATGCGCTGGGGGTTGGACACGAAGGCCACGCCGCCAATCATGCCTTGCGTGTATTCGAGCTCCAGCCGCAGCGGGAAGCCCTGCCCCACCACGCTCTGGTAGGCGCTGTCCCAGCCGAACTGGAGGTAGCGCCGGCCCTCGTCGTCCTGGCTGACGATGCAGCGATGCGAGCCGGCGAGCCCCACGTGCAGCACGGTGCGCGGCTGGGAGAGCCAGCGGAAGACTCGCGCGAGGTAGCGCCGGGAGCGCTCGACCTTGCCTCCGGGAAGAGAGAGGCCGAGCGGTGCGCCCTGGCGGGGGAGAACCCGCTTCCAGGGCGCCTCGCACCACCAGGGACCTCCCGCGCGCGGCCAAGTCACGCACAAAGGTCTATCACCTCCCCGGCCGGCTTTTGACAGCCGTGCGTCACGCGAAGAGGCGACGGAGCACGGCCACCATCGCCGCCACGTCGGACGCGCACGCCATCTCCCGGATGGAGTGCATGGACAGCATGGGGTTGCCCACGTCGACGGTGCGGATGCCGAGCTGTCCCGCCGTAATCGGGCCGATGGTGCTGCCACACCCCAGGTCCGTGCGCGTGACGAAGTGCTGCGGCGTCACCCCCGCCTCGCGACACAGCGCGGCGAAGTACGCCCAGGACTCGCCATCGGTGGCGTAGGACTGATTCACGTTCGACTTGATGACGGGCCCGGCGCCCATCTGCGGCTGGTGCTTGGGCTCGTGCAGCGAGGCGTAGTTGGGGTGGACCGCGTGCGCCATGTCCGCGCTGACCAGGAAGGACTGGGCCATGGCGCGGTGGAAGGCGTCGGGCTTTCCGTCCGAGAGCCCCAGTGTGAGGCGCTCCAGGAGCGTGCGCAGGAAGGGGGACGCGGCGCCCTGCGCGCTGCGGCTGCCCACCTCCTCGTGGTCGAACAGGATGACGCCGCTGGTGGCCTCGCGCGAGGCCGGGCCGGTGAGCAGCGCCGTCAGGCTCGAATGGCAGCTCGCGAGGTTGTCCAGGCGCGGCGCATGGAGGAACTCCTCGTGCGCCCCCGAGCGCGTGGACGGCTGCAAGTCGTAGAGGCACAAGTCGTAGCCCAGGATGTCGGCCGCCTCCGCCTTCACGCCGCCCTTCGACAGCTCCTTCACCAGCATGGCGCGCAGGTCCACCGCGCCCGCGCTCTCCAGGCCCAGCACGGGCACCATCTGCTCCTGCGGGTTGAGCTTGAGGCCCTCGGTGTTCACGCCTCGGTTGAGGTGGATGGCCAGGTTGGGCACGCGCAACAGCGGCTTGCGGAAGTCCACCAGATGGCCCCGGGGCTTTCCGCCTTCGAGCAGCACCACGCGGCCGGCGAGCGACAGGTCTCGGTCGGTCCAGGTGTGCAGCAGCACCCCGCCGTAGATTTCGACGCCGAGCTGCTGGTAGCCGTTCTTGGCGACCTGGGCGTTGGGCTTGAGTCGCAGGTTGGGCGAGTCGGTGTGGGAGCCGACCAGTCGGAAGCCCGCCCGGTCGACCGGCGCGGTGCCCAGGTGGAAGGCGGCGATGCTGGTGTCGCCCCGGGTGACGTAGACGCGCTCACCGGGCTTCAGCGTCCAGGACTCGCGCTCGTCCAGGGCGAGGTAGCCCGCTTGCTCCAGGCGGCGGGCCGTCTCCCGCACCGCGTGGTACGGCGTGGGCGAGGCATCGATGTACGCGAGCAGGTCATCGGCCAGGGCGTCGGTGTCGGTGGGGCTCATGTCGGCCCGAAGCTAACCGCTGGCGGGCGTCTCGCCACGTCAGAATCACGTCCCCCGAGCGGACGGACGGGCCCCTGTCGCCGGCGGCGGTACGGTGGAGGACGGCCGGGCCTGGGGGGCGGCGTCGAGGAAGGTCCCCAGCAGCACCCACCGGCGGGACTGGTCCTCCTTGCCGCGCTTGGCGAGCAGCGGCGTCGTGTAGTGCCAGAAGGGCAGCCGGTACACGGTGATGCCGCCCACGGTGCTCACCCGCGTCATCTCGGACAGGTGCCCCTCCTTCTCGTAGACGAGGTACTGGTGGTCCACGCCCGGCATGGTGAGGCTCACGTGCATGTCCACGTAGCCGTCGCGGGCCTCGGCCTCCTCGGGGTGGTGGTCATTGTGAGGGCCGGAGTAGTCGCCGGGCCCGTAGCAGAGCACCTGGATGCCCCAGTTGCGCCGCAGCACGCGGCCACTGACGGAGGCGGCGAAGGCGGCGAAGGTGTCCGAGCGAAGCATGGTGGTGAGCCCCACCGATTCCGCCGCGCGCCAGGAGCGGGAGCGCCGGTTCTCCAGCAGCGCGGTGCGCACGCGGACCGTCTTGGGCAGCAGCTCCATGTAGTTCATCGTCATCCCGGAGATGGAGTCCACGGGGATGGGGTCCTCCATGCGCACCAGGGTGTCGTTGAGCGCCGCGTCGAGCGCATTGCGACAGGCGGCGGCACGCGTCGCGTCCACCACGCCCTGGAGGGAGACGAAGCGGCGCGCGGGGTCCAGCAACGCGCCAGAGACTGAGGTGTCCCGGCCCTCCAGGATGCGGCGGCCCTTGGGAGTGAGGAGGTCGGCGAACTCGGAGGGGAAACGCTTCATGCCGCCCCGAATACGGCTTCACCGGCCGGTTGTCGTGCGGAATGCGCGCCGCATCCGTGTTCGCGCGGTGCCACGGGCCGTGCTTCATGTCCCGGAAAGCACGGCCCGCGAGGGGCCTGTCACGTCCGATGTGTGGGCCGCTGATGCCGAGGAGGCTCGAAGCGGTCCCTGTCCCGGTTGGGGTCGGGCTTCTTGCTCGGAGGCCGTGACTCGGTCTTCGAGGGCGCCTTGGGGGGCGGCCTTGGTGTGGGCCTGGGACGATGGGGGTTGATATGAATGGGCATGTTCGTCTCCTGTGAGTTGTCGCACCTCGTGCGCACATGGGGGATAGGTCGGAGAGGAAATACCGGTTACAGGCTTCAGCACGATCTGGGTGTCCAGGGACCTCATGACGTCATGCGTCAGACATTGGGTGCCGTTCTTGGCTCCCTGATGGGTGTGTTTCCGCTCGGCGGCAACCTTTACCGGCCGCCTGCGATAACCTGCTGATTCGTCGAATTCTGGAGAGTCCCCCAAGCATGGATCCCATCCGCAACCGTGCCCGCGTCGTCACGTCAAACCCGTCCACGTCGCTCCAGCCGCAGCGGGAGGCGCAGCAGACGGCGGCCCCGGCGAGGGCCAACGCGGTGGGTCATGCGCAGTTGAGTACCTTCGAGGCGAAGCTGGCGGCGCCGGTGCAGGCTGTGGCGGCGCAGCCGCCGCCGGGCGCGTGGCGCGGCGGGCCGGACACCGAGGTGGGCAAGGCGGTGCAGGCCATGTGGGACCGGATGCAGAACATGCCGGGGGCGGATGTCACCATCAAGGGAGACACGCCGGCGTCGCTGCTCGGCCGCGCCATCCTGGACGGCAAGAAGGTGTCGAACGAGCAGATCATCGCGATGTCGAAGGTGACGTTGGATCAGCTCGCGACGGATCCGAAGGACCGGGAGAAGGTCCTGAAGAAGGTGCCGAACGCGCGCGAGCTGCCGGTGCACAAGTTCACGGTGGCGATGCTGTCGGCGGCGACGGGAATTGATCCGCAGAAGCTGTCCGAGGCCTGTCCCGACCTGGGTCTGACGGGCGCGCCGGGCACGCCGCTGCTGTATGCGGCGGAGGGGCAGAGCACGCAGCGATCCACCGCGCTGCACGACTTCACGGACTACCTGCGCGGAGCGGGCATCAAGGGCCTGAACAAGGCCGTGTGGGGCGTGGAGAACCGCATCCTGTCCGCCCTCGTCTCCATCGTGGGCGGCGGACGGTACTGAGCAGACCAGGGTTCACGCCGTGAGGCGTGTCAGGGCCGTGTCCCGTACAGGGGCGCGGCCCTTCGTCTTTCACGGGCTGAGCTTCGAGTGAGCCGCGTTCCCAGTCCTGGCACGTGCGCGTTCGTGGCAAGCAACTTGTTCCGGCGGAACGCCGACAGCTCGCGCAAGCGGTTTCTACCGTCTTGCCTGTACGCGCGTCATGAGGTCAGTCGCCTTGTTCCGGCACCGCGCCCGCGAGCTTCGCGCGAGCAGCCTCCAGCCGCTTGGCGCGCACCTTTCCAGCAACGTCGAGCAGTCGGCGGTCGCGCGCCCAGCGCTCACGAGTCACAGCGTCGACCTGGGCCCACAGCGGCTCACTCTCGACGAGCGTGCGCTTCACCTGAGCCAGCGCGCCAGCAAGCGCCACATGCGTCGCCACGGATGACGGGTCCGCCTGGGCAAGCCCGCGCATCATCACCGCGAGCGCGAGCAACTCCTCGCGGATGGGGTCAGGCCAGCCGCTGCGTCGGCCGAGCTGGAGAAGCCAACCGAGGAGTGCGAGATGGACATGACAGTCCTCCACGGTGCGGAAGGGCTTGAGGTAGCGCGTGTAGCCATCGCCCGGGAGTACTTCTTCCGGTGATACCGCCACGTCTTCGAGCCGCAGCTCCGCGTGAGGGACCTCGGGCACAAAGGGGAGTTCGGGCAATTCAGTAGCGATGATGCCCGCGCGCCTGGCGTCCACGGACACCAACCTGAGCCGGTTGCGGCCCTGATCGTCCTGTCCCTCGGAGGCGACGATGAGTAGCAGCTTCGCGCTGGAGCCCAGCGTGACGAAGGCTTTCTCCCCTGTGAGTGTCCAGCCCGTGGCCGTTGGCGCAAGACGCGTCTGGATGGCGGCGGGGTGCCCACCCATCGACTCCGTGGCGCAGAGCGCGACGGGCTGGTCAGCGGGGAGCATGGGGAACAGGAAGCGGTGGGCGGCGTGGTACCCGGAGGCGAATGCAAATCCGAGCCGGTCCGCGCGAAAGCCTCCCGCGAGCGCGAGGTCCGCGGGCGACTGGAACCGCGGCACCAGTTCCACATGACGGCGCCACCACGTCTCGACGGAGTCGAGTGTGACGGGCTCGGGGGACTCAGTGAGCAGGAAGGAGAGGACGTCGTTCACAGGGCCACTATACGACAGCCAGACGCAAGCGGCGTTCCCGGAACAATCCAAACCAGAGGCGGCCCACCGGCCTGACTGAAGTCAGCCAGCGGCGCCAGACCCAACATGCCTTTACCCTCTCAAAAACAACACCCAAGGCATGACTGTGTACAGGATGCGCTGCACCAGCCCCCCATGATGAGCAGACAGAGTCCAGCGCTCGGCGTTACATCCCACGCGCCTCCATCTACAACCTCATCAATCGCAGCCCGAGCATCCAGCTCGCGGGAGTCGTGAACGTGGCAGGAGTCACTCGCTACGTCCACGAATGCGCTGGCGACCTGGATGCTCAGGGGCGCGGCTGAGGTGTCCCGGAATGCGCTCAGTCGGCGTGCCAGGGAACTGGGATTCGCCCGCACCAGCACGCGACCTTCGCGGGCCCCAGGGCGACAACTCCCGGCCGGCGTCGCTGGCCCTCGCACTCACTTCGCCACGAGGCCCGACGACAGCGCGTCAGGCCCGGGCAAACAACCTCACCCCGCCAGGCGTTTGCGGCCACCCGCGGACTTCTTGCCCTTCGTCGTCTTCTTCCCCTTCACGGGCTTCTTCGCGGAGCGGGACTTGGACACGGACTTCTTCTTCGAGGCCTTCTTCCGGGCGGGGGCCTTCTTCTCCGGCGCCAGGATGGTGCCCCTGCACTGGGGCGCGCCACAGCGGCACACGTAGAGGGCTTCGGACTCGGACCCCATGTCCTCGGTGCGCTCGTAAGCGTAGTCGTAGACCAGCTCCTCCCCTACCTCGAGCGCGCGCAGGGCGAAGATGTAGATGCGCCCCTTGTCGATGAGCGCCTCGCAGTTGGGGGCACACGAGTGGTTGATGTAGCGCGCCTCGTTGTGCAGGGTGCCCGCGTCGAGCACCGTCTTGCTGTCCAGGTTGAACAAGAAGGTGTGGTGCCGCCCCATGGCCTCGTCGTCGTAGCGACGGTCCGCGTCCGCCTGGGTGATGCGCTCACCGACGTACTCGATGATGCGCTCGCCCTTGCGGATGCGGCGGGTGGCGAAGGCGCCCGTGCCCTGGATGGACGACGGACGCAGCTCGAAGGGGATGGGCTTGGAAGAAGGAGTGAAAGTGGGGGATGTCATGCGGGTATGAGTGGCCCGGAGTTCACGTCGGCCAGGACGCTCCATCAGCGGCGGTGTAGCGTGCACCAGACGGACTCTCGATGAAAGGCGTTCGATGATGCGGTGGTGGCTCGTGCTCGGTGCGGTGAACGCTTTCCTGTCCGTGGCCGCGGGAGCCTTCGGCGCTCACGCGCTCAAGGCCCGGCTCCCTCCCGACCTCCTCGTCATCTTCGAGACGGGCGCGCGCTATCACATGTACCACGCGCTCGGGCTGCTCGCGGTGGGACTGCTCTCCCTTCTGCGCCCCTCCTCGCTCCTGAACGGCGCGGGCTGGGCCATGCTCGTGGGCATCGTCCTGTTCTCTGGCAGCCTCTACGCGCTCGCACTCTCCGGCGTCCGCGTCCTGGGCGCGGTGACACCCCTGGGCGGCCTGGGCTTCCTCGCCGGCTGGGCCCTTTTCGCCATCGCCGCCTGGCGCGCGACGCCCTAGCCACCCCGCCGAGGCCCGGCCCCCGCTGTCACTCCCGAACCAGCGGAGGCATCGGGTACATCAGGTCCAGGTCCCGGTTGTTGCGGATGCCACACGCCTCGCGCTGCACCATCAGGTACCAACGCTGCAGCTCCGCCTCCTTGCGCACCTCGCGGTAGCGCTCCAGGCGCACCGCCCGCGGGGGGCCCCGGGACATCAAGAGCTCGCGCTCGGCGCCCTCCAGCGCGGCCAGGGCCTTCTCCAGCTTCTCGCCGGTGCGCTTGAGCGCGGAGGCCTTCTCCTTCTGGAACTCGGCCTCCACCGGCAACAACGCGTTGAAGCTCTGTTCTCGGGCCATGCCCTTGGGTTTAACCACCCCCCACTGGCGCTCGCAGCGCGGGGGATGAGCGCACCTGAAGCGCCCTCTCAGTCCAGCTTGCCCTCCAGGACAGGGAGCGGCGAAGTGGCTGCCTTCCTGGCGCCGCGTCATCATCCCCTCCCCCACACCCACTCCCCGGAACCGCCATGCGCGCCTTCCTCCTGGCCCTCGTCGTCACCACGGCCTCGGCCCAGCAGTCTGGAGCCTCGGCCCCTGCTCCAAGGTCCTACCTGCTGCGCCCCACGAGCGTCTTCGACGGCGTCACCCCCAAGCCCCATGCGGGCTGGGTGGTGCTCGTCACCGGAGAGCGCATCGTCGCCGCCGGCCCCGCCTCACAGGTGAAGGCGCCCGAGGGCACGGAAGTCGTCGACCTCGCCGGCACCACCCTCCTGCCCGGGCTCATCGAGGGCCACTCCCACCTGTTCCTCCACCCGTACAACGAGACGAGCTGGAACGACCAGGTGCTGAAGGAGCCGCTGTCCCTGCGCGTGGCCCGAGCCACCCAGCACGCGCGAGAGACGCTGCTCGCGGGCTTCACCACCGCGCGTGACCTGGGCACCGAGGGCGCGGGTGATGCCGACGTCGGACTCAAGCAAGCCATCCAGCAGGGCATCATCCCCGGACCTCGCCTCCTCGTGGCGACCCGGGCACTGGTGGCCACTGGCACCTATGCCCCCAAGGGCTTCGCCCCCGAGTGGCACGTCCCCCAGGGCGCCGAGGAAGCCGACGGCGTCGATGACCTGGTGCGCGCGGTGCGCGGACAGATGGGCCGGGGCGCCGACTGGGTGAAGGTCTACGGCGACTATCGCTGGGGCCCCTCGGGCGAGGCACGCCCCACCTACTCACTCGAGGAGATGAAGCTCATCGTCGAGACGGCGCGCGACGGCGGCCGCCCCGTCTCCGTCCACGCCAGCACGCCCGAAGGCATGCGCCGCGCCGTGCTCGCCGGCGCGGAGACCATCGAACACGGCGATGGGGGAACACCGGAGGTCTTCCGCCTCATGGCGCAGCGCGGAGTCTTCCTCTGCCCCACGCTCGCCGCGGGCGACGCGCTGTTCCGCTACCACGGCTGGAAGAAGGGCGTGGGTCCGGAGCCCGCCCCCATCCAGGAGAAGCGCGCCAGCTTCCGCGCGGCGCTCACCGCGGGCGTGCCCATGTGCGTGGGTGGAGACTCGGGCGTCTTCACCCATGGGGAGAACGGGCGCGAAATGGAGCTGATGGTGGAGTACGGCATGACGCCCGTGCAGGTGCTCCAGGCGGCCACGTCCGGCAACGCGCGGATGCTGCACCGCGAGGACCGGCTCGGCCAGGTGAAGGCCGGCCTGCTCGCGGACCTCGTCGCCGTGGACGGAGACCCCACGCGGGACATCTCCGCCGTGCGCAAGGTCCGCTGGGTGATGAAGAACGGAACGCCCTACCGGCGCTGACTCGCCAGCCCGATGCCCGCGGGCTCCGCGCAGCCCGCCTCCACCGACGCGGGCAGGTAGTCCAGCGCCGCCGACGCCTTGGGCGCCACCTCTTCCGAGGCCACCCGGCGCCACGCATCCCGCAGCAGCAGATAGCCCGCGACGAACAACATCCCGTTGCGCGCCAGCAGCAGCAGCGTCTGGGGAATGCCCAGCCCGTACTTGTACGAGGGCCCTACGAAGACACCTCGTGACAGGACGGCGGCCACGAGGATGAGCACGGGCGCCGTGCGCGAGCCGGACAAGAGCGCCAGCGCCGCCGCGCCCATGACCCACGTGAGGAACTGCGGACTGAGCACCGGGTTGAGGATGATGAAGGCCACCAGCGGCCCCAGCGCCAGCCGCGCCAGGTCGTCCATCCGCTCGGGGAGCCGGCGACGCACGGACCACATGCCCACCGCGGCCATGCCCAACGAGCCCACCACCCACAGCCACCGGCTCACCGCCCTCACGCCATCGGCGGCCGCTCCGTGCAGCTCGAACGCCGCGGGGGCGTGAATCCAGAGCACGCCCTGGACCAGCCCCAGGTGATGCGCGGCCCACAGCAACGAGGCCCCGAGCGACTCCACCTGGAGCCCCCGGTCGACATGGAACGACGCGAAGCCCCACCAGGGCCACACCGCGCTCAGCGGCAACAGCGGCGCCACGCCCAGCGTCAGGCCGACCACCAGCTTGCCCAGCGTGCCGCGCTTCCAGCACACGGCCAGCGCGAGCGGCACCAACACCACCGGGTACAGCTTCGTCACCACGCCCACCGAGAGCGCCAGGCCCGCCACCGTCTCGCGGCGGCGCGCCAGCGCGAAGAGGGCCGCCATCGTCAGCGCCGCGGGGATGAGGTCATAGCGCTTGAGGTAGTAGAGCGCCGCCATCCACGACGTCACCGAGTACGCCAGACACGGCACCACCGAGCGCCACGCCCTGCCCCACTTGCGGGCCCCCTCGGTCAGCAGCACCCACTTGATGAACCCATCCATCACCGCCAGTTGGAGGCCGAACAGCGGGATGAACTCCCACTGCGTATGGCGCACCCACGCGGCGGGGACGAACCACAACAGCGCATAGGGCGGGTACTCGAAGCGGAAGTCCTGGTTGGGCGTGGCGCCGGCGAGGAAGGCACGCGCCGTCTTGAAGTACAGGTCCAGGTCGCCGATACGCGGCGAAAACGCGTACACCACGAGCGGCGTCACGCCGACGAGGAACGCGACCCAGTGCCAGGGCCCGAGACGGGCGGAAGGGGAAGCTGCGGGAGAAGGAGGGGTGGAGGCGGACACGCGAGCGCACTCTGTCCAATCCTGGCTGCTTTTGTCGCGGGGAAAGAGAGACACGCCGCCCCCTCCCTTGGTCGGACGCCACCCGAGGAGGCGGAGTCTACCCGGGTCGGCGCTACGGAGTGCGGGCCAGGGGCTCCGCCTTCACCTGCGTGAAGAGGCGCTCGACGTCCGCTCGGCCGCACAGGTCCGTGCCCTGGGAGAGCAGGGCCGCCGTGCCGGAGGCGATGCCCCAGCGCAGGGCCTCCTCATGGGACTGGCCCCGGGCGAGCGCCAGCGTCAGCCCCGCGACGAAGCTGTCCCCCGCGCCCACCGAGCTGTGCGTCTCCACCGGAGGAGGCGAGGCGCGCAGCTGCGCGTCACGCGTCGTCAGGAGCGCGCCGTCGGCCCCCATGGACACGGCCAGGACCTCCGCCCGGCCCCTCGCCACCAGCTCCCGCGCCGCCTCGGCCTGGGTCGCCAGGTCCTCCGCCTTCCGGCCCGTCAGCTCGCGCAGCTCGCGGCGGTTGGGCTTGGCCAGGAACACCCCTTCCTCCAGCGCCGCCGAGAGCGGCGTCCCGCTGGTGTCCACCACCACGCGCACCCCCAGCCGCTTCGCCAGCCGTGCGACACGCGCGTAGAAGTCGTCGGGCACGCCCTGGGGCAGGCTTCCGCTGGCCACGATGAACGCGGCGCCCGTGGCGACCTCCCCCACCGCGCTCAGGCAGCGCTGCCACTCGAGTTCGGAGAGCACCGGCCCGGGGAGGATGAAGCGGTACTCCCGGGCGCTGGCGCCCTCGGCCACGGTGAAGCTCTCGCGCGTGGAGCCCTCCACGGGGATGGAGCGGCGCAGCAGGCCCTTCTCCTCCAACAGCTCCTCCAGCATGAGCCCCGTGGCACCGCCCCGCGTGTAGACGGCGATGGACTCCCCGCCCAGCTCCCGCACCACGCGCGCCACGTTGATGCCGCCACCGCCCGGGTCCCTGCGCACCGAGCCGCACCGCAGCTTGTGCTCCGGGGTGACCTCCGGCACCGACGTCGCGACGTCGATGGCGGGGTTGAGCGTCAGCGTCACGATGTGCGCCATGTGCCAGGTCTCCAGCGATGGGAAGAGGTCGTCCCTCTCGGAACGCAAGCGCAGAGAGTGCCCCACCGTGCACGTCCCCGCCAGCCCGGCCGTTGCCATCCCCGCGCGGCTGATGCGAGATGCGTGACATGCCCTCGCCACGAGGCCCCACGCGGGACGAGCTCGACGCCGCCACCGGCCGCCACATGCCGGACATCATCGCGCCCGGCCTGCGCGTGCTCTTCTGCGGCATCAACCCCAGCCTCTACTCCGTGGTGATGGGCCACCACTTCGCGCGCCCCGGCAACCGCTTCTGGCCCACGCTGCACCTGTCGGGCTTCACGACGCGACAGTTGAGCCCCTCGGAACAGGGCGAGCTGCGCGAGCAGGGCCTGGGCATCACCAACGTCGTCGACCGCGCCACCGCCACCGCGGACCTGCTCGACAAGTCGGAGCTGACCGAGGGCGCCCGCTCGCTCGAAGCCAAGGTGCGCCGCTACCACCCGCGCTTCCTCGCGGTGCTGGGCATGGGGGCCTACCGCACCGCCTTCGCGCGGCCCAAGGCCCAGCTCGGGCTTCAGGAGGAGACCTTGGGCACCACCCGGCTGTGGGTGCTGCCCAATCCCAGCGGGCTCAATGCCCACTACCAGCTCCCGGACCTGGCCCGGCTCTACGCGCAGCTGCGACTCGCCGCGGACGCGGGCTGACGGCGCTTCAGGTGATGAGCCCCGCCTCGCGCGCGAAGCGGGTGACGACGGGCTGCACGTGGGGGAACGCGGCGGCGTTGCAGGCCAGCAGGCCGCGCAGGTTCTGCAGCTCGGAGCCGTCATAGCGATACGGCGTGCCGCCCAGGTCCGTGAGGATGCCCCCGGCCGAACGCAGCACGGCCTCCGGCGCACAGTTGTCCCAGCGATAGCTCTTGTCGCTGACGTGGAGGTAGAGGTCCGCCTGGGACTCCGCGAGCAGGCCGCACTTGACGCCCACCGAGCCGGACTCCTGCTCGCGGGTGATGCCCAGCCGGGCCACGACCTGGTTGGTCAGCTTGGAGCGATGCGAGCGCGACACCACCAGTCGCAGCGACGCGGGCTCCGCCACGTCCGACACGCGCAGGGCCCGGCGCGCGCCCGCCTTCTCCACGAAGCCCCCCTGCCCCACCACGCCCGAATAGAGCGTGTCGCCCACCGGCCGGTACACCACGCCCAGCACGGCCTCGGTGCCAATGGCCAGGCCGATGTGGATGGCGAACTCGCCGTTGCGGTTGACGAACTCCTGCGTGCCGTCGAGCGGGTCCACGAACCAGCAGCGCTCGAAGCGGCCGGCGGCGGCGCTGTTGTCGGACTCCTCGGCCACCACACCGTCACCGGGGAAGGCCCGGCGCAGCGCCTCCACGATGAGGGCGTTGGCTCGGGTGTCCGCCTCGGTGACGGGCCCCTGGCCGCCCGCCTTGTCCTCGACGGAGAAGGGGGTGGCGTAGACCTCCAGCAAGAGGGCGCCCGCTTCACGGGCGATGCGGCGGGCGGTGTCGAGCTCGGTGTCGAGGGATGGCATGGGCGGACAGTCTGCCCTCGAATGGGGCCTGGGTGGGAGGTCGCGCGTCGGTGTGGACCTTGAACATGGGGCGAACCGCCCCGCGCGGGGCGGATTGCCCCGCCCGGCCGGACGCGCTCGCGAGGGAAGATGGTGGCGTGGCTCCTGCACTGCATGAAGCGAACCGTGAGCGCTCGGGGAGCGGGCCCGCGCCCAAGCCCCCGACGCGAAGTGAGGACATGCCGAGATGATGAAGGTGCTACTGGCGGGGTTGATGCTGGTGTTCGGGGGGATGCTCGCCTTCGGGGGCGGGCGCATGCTGTACCGCGCCCATGCGAGCGAGCGCTGGCCCACCACGGAGGGCACCGTGGTGTCCTCGGGCGTGGAGACGGTACGCAACCGGCGCACCACCCGCTTCCACCCCGAGGTGAAGTACGAGTACTCGGTGGGTGGCCATTCCTACTCGGCGGACACCATTTCGTTCGGAGGCAATGACACGGGCGCGCTGCCGGATGCCCAGCGCCTGACGCACCGGTATGCCTCCGGCACGAAGCTGCCCGTGCACTACGAGCCGGGCGACCCGGCCATCGCGTGCGTGGAGTGTGGCAACGCGGGGATGTCCAGCTACGTCGTGATGTTCGGCGGCCTGGCCTTCGCGGGGCTCGCGGGCGCGGGCATGGTGGACATGGTGCGCTCCGACGTGCGCGAGCGGCGCCGCATCAAGGGGCAGCGGCTCGCGCGGTAGCCATGGTCGCGGGCGCGGGCTTCCGCCTCAGCGTCTTCGCAAGGTGAAGACGTCGCCATTCTGCGCGACGACTCTGTAGCCCCCCAAGTCACCATCCACGTCCATGCCCAGCTGGAGTGGATCCGGAAACGTGTCCTCGTCGAAGTAGACGAGGAGCTTCTGGCGGGTGTCGACGAGCTCCAGGGGCCCCAGCGGCGCTGTCGCGAACACCTGGGGCACCGGGTCGGGAGCCAGCTCCTCGATGGTCTTCGTCAGACAGGTCGCCCACTCGCCCCGGTAGGCCTGCAGGCGCGCCTGGAGGTTCTGGAGCACGAGGGAGCTTCGGGCGGGAGCGGTGTTCAGCCGGTACTGGATGCGGGGCTGGCTCCAATGCACGTCGATGAGGAACAGGCGCTTCTTGGCCTGGCGGACCTCCTCGCCTGTCCCCAGCTCCGTCAGCGCGAGCGTGAAGTCCTCGCAGAACTTCGCGTGGGACATGGGCCGCATCGCCTCCAGACAGTGGGCGAGGGAGTACTTGCTCGCATAGCTCTGGTACACGCGGACCTCGTCGCCCAGGCGCTCGACCATGAACGAGTGGGGCTTGCGCGAGATGCGACAGTAGTAGGGGCCCGGCGTGTTCTCGAGCAGGCTCAACAGCGCGGGCGCGCCGATGTCCCCCACGGCCGGCGCGTCGCCTCCCACCGTCGTGACGTCATCCATCCAGGAGGACGTGGCGCCGCACGAGCCCGACTCCAGGTTGTGCTTCGCGGTGAACTCCACGTAGTCCGCGAACAGCATGGACCGCAGGGTGGCCACGGAGGTCTTCAGGGCGAAGACCCGGACAACCTCCTCCAGGTCGCTCGTCGTCGTGCTCCCATAGGTGGAGAGCGGAGAGCACACGAACATCTCGATGGTGGAGAGCGAGAGCCGCGACTGGAACTTCCGTCCCTCGGCGGCGGCGCGACCGAGCAGCTCATCGAGCGGAGGATGCGCGTCCGAGCGCGAGATGAAGCGCTTGACGTCGAGCAGCTTCCCGCAGTGGGTGACCTTTCCGCGCCAGCCATTCCAGCACCTGAGACAGATGAAGAACTTCTTGGCGCACGTGTCACATTCGAGGCGGACTTCCATCTCCTCGCGCTTGCAGAAGCTGCACAGCATGAAGACTCCCGGGTTGGTCGGTGCCCGGGGAGCAAGCTGTGTACCCGGAGCGCAAGCCCAGTAAAGACAAGGACCTCCCTTGCCGGAGCGCCGGACCTCGCGTCCACCCGGCACGCCTCGGCGTCCGGACGGCACGCAGATGCGCTCCTTGCGCGGGGCGTCGCGCGAGGCTCAAAGCAGCCCATTCCTCGCGGTATCGATTGCCGACGGTCCCGTCCGAACGCCGGATGTCGCGACGGGAAGCGGACGGACGGAGACCTCTCCCGTCCAACACTCCACATCCGCCCCAAACGAACGCCGTGCGGACATGAAGCCCCTGTGTGACGCTGTCGCCCCCGCGCCGTGCCACCTGGACGGCCCTCCCTGAAGGAGCTCTCGCATGCCCGTCACCCTCCGCCCCGCCCAGCCCTCGGACGAGCCCGCTCTGGGCCGGATGGGCGCGGCGCTCGCACGGCTCCATCACGAGCTCGACCCTCAGCGCTTCATGCTTCCGGACGACGTGGAGTCTGGATACCGCTGGTGGCTGGGACGAGAGGCCCGCAAGCCTGACGCCGTCGTCCTCGTCGCCGAGCTGGACGGTGAGGTGGTGGGCTATGCGTACGGCCGCGTGGAGGACGTGGACTGGAACGCCCTGCTGGACCGCTCCGGCGGCTTCCATGATTTGTGGGTGGACGCGAAGGCCCGCCGCGCCGGCGTAGGCCCCCTGCTCGCCGAGGAGCTGATGCGCCGACTGACGGCCCTGGGCGTGCCGCGCGTCGTCCTGCATGCCGCCGCCAAGAACGAGCCCGCACAGCGGATGTTCGCGCGCCTCGGGTGGCGCCCCACCATGGTGGAGATGACCCGCGAGGCGCCCGACACGACCAAGAAGCCCTGAGGACTCAGGGCTTCCGACACGCCCGCCCCAAATGGCGGCTGGCGTGTCACCGGGCGAGGCTCAGTCCCAGGTGGTCCAGTCTGCTTCGTGGCCTCGGTCCGTCAGCTTCAGCCACGTGTTCTGACCGTTCGTCTTGGTCAGCAGCGCGGCGTTCTCGACGGCGGTCTTGGGGACACCCGCCCCATACCCCGAGGGACACTGGAAGTTGTCGAAAGACCCCGTCCCACCCATTGCCCAATAGTCAGACGGGCACGCGGTCGCAGTGCAACTTGTCCCGTACTTCCGGCATGCATGCGGATGGCTTTCGGCGCAATTCGCGTCGTACCAGGTCCCATTGGCCAGAATCATGGCGCAGTGCTCGTTGCCATTGTAGTTGTTCGGCTCGGTCGCGGCCCACTGCGTAAACGGCACCGGGGCACCGCCCCAGTGAACCCACCGCCCCTCCTTCGTCTGGTCCGTGAGGTTGACCCAGACAATGGCCCCCTGCTGCTTCTGCTGGAGCGCCGTGTTCTCGATGGAGTTCCTGGGTGCCGAGAACGTCCAGCCATCGCCACAGACACTCGCGCTCCAGGCGCCAGCCGTGGCCGACAGCTTCCAGTCATTCAGCACACAGCCCTGGCTCGTACACCGGCAGGCGTGCTTCACCGCGGTATCGCAGGGCGCGTCATTCCAGGTGCCCGTCACGTTGGCCAGCGTGCAGTTCTCGGCGCCTCCCGCGTTGTTCGGCTCGCCCGTCCCCCAGGGCTGGAAGGGGACCTCCTCCCAGCGACCTGCCTCGAACTGGTCCGTCAGGTTGACCCAGGCGTTCTTGCCCGAGAGGTATGAGAGTTCCTGGAGCTGATAACCCATCGAGGCGTTCCTGGGCGGGACGAACTCATAGCCCGCGGGGCACTGCGGCCGGTTCCAGGGGCCCGTGGCGTCCGTAATGAACCAGGGATTGCCGGAGGAGGAGCCGGTTGCAATCCGGAGGCAGGCATAGGCCTTGTTCGTGGCGCAGGGGGCGTCGTTGTAGCCATACAGCCCCTTCCACTCAGCGCAATGCTCGACACCATCGTAGTTGTTGGGCTCGCCGTCAGCCCACCACTGGAAACCCTCGTACTGCCATTTGCCCTCGAGCAGGCGGTCGGAGAAGTTGACCCAGACGTTGTCTCCGCCATCGACGAGTTCCTGCAGCTTCTGGTTCTCGTAGCCGTTCTGGGGGGGAATGAATGCATATCCGTCCGGGCAGAAGTTGTACTGGGGCGCCCACTCGTAGGCCCCCGTCGACAACTTCCAGTAATCAGACGGACAGTAGGAGGCGTCACAGGTCGCGCCCACCTTCTGACAGGCGCGCCGCAGACTCGAAGCACAGTCCACGTCGTTCCACTGACCGGTATCCGACTGGAACTCCGCACAGTCTTCATTGTCATCCCCGTCATTCGGCTCATCCTCGCCAAAGGACCAGAGCGCCTCCTTCATCGCATCCATACTGACACCATACGGTGAATACGAGAGGTTCGACTCCACCTGGTCCATTGAGATGCTGAAGCCACAGCGCGTGGCAGCCCAGTAGTCCAGGTAGTGGGAGAACCCGGAGTACGGCAGCCCACAGTGGAGAGTCTGGTCACAGATGCGCAGCTCCGAGAACTCCGTCCAATACAGGCCCAGCGCCCCGGGCAGGTCCTGCGAGCGACAGGAGGGATATCCGGTGAACTTCTGCGCCTCGTTCGCGGGGTAACCGGGCGCGTTGACCCACAGATCCGGCTCGGCCGAGCCGCCCTCATGGTGCCCCGAACTCTCGGAGAAGACCCAGTCCTTGAGCGAGCCGCCGTTTCCATCGGGCAGGGATGAATAGTCGAATCGGTCCTTCACGGAGATGATGACCCGCTTGCCCATCCTGGCCAGCTCCTCGTTCGTCGGCCAGCGCTGGGGACGATACTCGCCGGGCGCCTGGGAGCCCGACCCCGTGGCCCACGGGTTCGAGAAGTAGGTTCGCAGGTCCCGCGGGGTGAAGATGAGACTGCCCCGTGTATCCCCCGGGACGTTCGGATAGGACTTGTCGAAGAAATGGCGCAACAGGTTGACCATTCGCGTCCGGGAATCCGCCGAGTTGACCTCCAGGTCCTCAATGCCAATCAGAAGGACTTCATTCTGGTTCTGGGGCTCGCGAAGCCAGGTCGAGATCTCCCCCAGGATGCCATTGATCGGCGTCGAGAAGGGCTCCACGGCATGGCTGAAACACAACCCCGGCGCCTGTGCGTTGCCGTAGGGGTCGTTCGGCTCGTCCTTGCTGTAGAAACAGCCATGGTCCCAGACGTCCACATAGAGCGCGCGCATGCCCATGGCGAGCTGGTTGTAGACATAGCGGTGCTGATTGACGCGCATGTACCAACGCCCGCCGTGGGAATAGGCATTGCTGACGTGGGCATTGTGCGCGCCAAGTCGCTGGAAGCGCTGGACCGGAATGTCTCGCTGGAGCTCGGTCTGCTGGAATCTGGCGGCGTGCGCCGCCCAGTAATCACCAGGCTCCATCGCCTGGGAGACAGCCCCTGACTCCTGGGGAGGACTGGGTTCAGCTTCAGTCGGAGGGGTGTTGCAAGAAACGCAAGCAAGCATGCCCATGAGCAGGCAAGCATTGGCCAACTTCATATTGTGCTGTCCTTGGATGTCCCCCAGGCCCGGTTCGGCCAAGGGGGCGCGCCTTCTACATCCACCTACGTTGCGGGACAAGCACGGAACATCGCCCTGTTGAACAATTCTTGTATCGCGGAGCTGGGCAGGGAGCGCGGGGAATTCCGCTCAGAGGTCGATGATGCCCCGCCGTACGGCCACCACCACCGCGTGCGTGCGGTCCCTGGCCGAGAGCTTCGTCAGCACGTTCTTCATGTGCGTCTTGACGGTCTCCTCGGAGATTCCCATCTGCGCGGCGACCTCCTTGTTCGCGTTTCCCGCGGCGACCCGGCTCAGGACGTCCCGCTCGCGCGTCGTCAGCTCGTCGTCCGCCATGTGCTCGGCCATCTCCGACGCGATGTCCGCGGAGATGCGGCGGCGCCCCGCATGCACGCTGCGGATGGTCTCCACCAGGTCCTTGCGCAGCATGCTCTTGAGCAGATAGCCGGACGCGCCCGCCTTGATGGCCCGCACGGCCTGCGCGTCGCCCTTGTAGGTCGTCAGCACGACGATGCGCGCCGCCGGGAACTCCGAGCGAATCGCGGTGATGGCGTCGATGCCATTCATCTTGGGCATCTGCACGTCCATCAAGGTGATGTCGGGCTGGTGCGTCCGGTAGGCCTGAAGCGCCTGCTCTCCGTTCTCCGCCTCGGCGACCAGCTTCATGTCCGGCTGGCCGGCAATCATCCCGCTGAGCCCTTCACGCAACAGCGGATGGTCGTCGGCCACCAGGATTCGGATGTTCGAGTCCATCGCGTTCATGACGTCAAGGATACCACTCCAGGAGGGAGGCCGGAATCTGGCCATCACCGCGACAACGGGACTGATACACCCTCAACACCAGCGGATTCCTCACGCCCCGTGCCGCTCTCTACACAGGCCGAGTCCCTCGCCCTCCCCCGAAATGGGGAGGACATCCTCCCTGGCATGGGGTTTCATCCAGACGTCTGGCATCGCTATCCTCTCGTCGTGCAACGACTCATCTCGATGATTCCCGAGGGGACGCCAGGAATGGGCTGGCTGTGGCTGCGATTGCCCGTGACGGGGTCCTTGCCCTTCAACACCTCCGGGGACTGAGCCGTCACCCGAACGGGGGATGCTCTCGCGGGACTTCCGGGTGTTTTATGTAAAACCCAGGTCGACGGCAGTCACGTCCCCATGAAGTGCAAACACCCCCGAGGAGCCCCATGCCCAACGCAAGTCCCACCCCCGGCAAGAACCTGCTCACCCCCGACAACCACGCGCTCATCCTCGTGGACCATCAGTCGCAGATGGCCTTCGCGACGCGCTCCATCGACATCTCGCTGCTGCGCAACAACACCGCGCTCATCGCCAAGGCGGCCTCGGGCTTTCGCGTTCCCACGCTCCTGACCACCGTCGCGGAGAAGAGCTTCTCGGGGCCCCTGTTCCCTGAAATCAAGGAGGTCTTCCCCGAGGCCAGGGTCGTGGACCGCACCACGATGAACGCCTGGGAGGACCCGCAGGTCACCGAGCAGGTCAACCGCTTCGACAAGGAGCGGCTGGTGATTGCCGGTCTGTGGACGGGCGTCTGCATCGTCGGGCCGGTGCTGTCCGCCATCGACCAGGGCTTCAAGGTCTACGTCATCACCGACGCCAGCGGGGACATCTCAGAGGAGGCCCACGAGCGCGCGGTGCAGCGCATGGTTCAGGCTGGCGCCATGCCGATGACCAGCCTTCAGTACCTGCTGGAGCTCCAGCGGGACTGGGCGCGCGGCGCCACCTACGCGTTGACCACGGGCATCGCCACCAGCAACGGCGGGGGCTACGGCCTGGGCGTCCAGTACGCCAAGTCCATGTTCAACGCCTCCGAGGGCGGCCAGCACTGACGCCGTCCCGCTTTCCGTCACACCCCGGCGATGGACACGCGCCCCCCAGCCCCCGGGCCGCGTCCGTCGTCGTGTCGTTGTCCGCCCCCTCCTCCGCGCACGAGCACCCCCATGGCCGACCTGATTGTCCGCAACGCCCGCATCACCACCCTGGACCGGGACCATCCGGAGGCCCAGGCCCTGGCCATCTCCGGAGGCCTCGTGGAGGCCGTGGGAGACGAGGCCACCCTCATGGCGCTCGCCACACCGGGGACGCGGGTCATCGACGCGGGCGGGCGGCGGCTGGTTCCCGGCCTCAATGACAGCCACATCCACCTGATTCGCGGAGGGCTCAACTACAACCTGGAGCTGCGCTGGGACGGCGTACGCTCGCTGGCGGACGCGATGGCGCTCTTGCGCGAGCAGGTGGCTCGCACTCCGGCGCCGCAGTGGGTCCGCGTGGTGGGAGGCTTCAGCGAGCACCAGTTCGTCGAGAAGCGCCTGCCCACGCTGGAGGAGCTCAACGAGGCCGCGCCGGAGACGCCCGTCTTCATCCTCCACCTGTACGACAGGGCGCTGCTCAATCGCGCCGCCCTGCGCGCGGTGGGCTACGGCAAGGAGACGCCGGACCCGCCGGGCGGACGCATCGAGCGCGACGCGCGCGGCAATCCCACGGGCCTGCTGCTGGCCAGCCCCAACGCGCTCATCCTGTACGCGACGCTCGCCATGGGGCCCCGGCTGCCCCCGGAGTACCAGCTCAACTCCACGCGCCACTTCATGCGCGAGCTGAACCGGCTGGGTGTCACGTCCGTCATCGACGCGGGCGGCGGCTTCCAGAACTACCCGGAGGACTACGACATCATCCAGAAGCTGCACGCCGACGGCGAGCTGACGGTGCGCATCGCCTACAACCTCTTCACCCAGAAGAAGGGCGCGGAGGTGGCGGACTTCGAGCGCTGGACGGGCATGCTCACCCCCCGCCAGGGCGACGACATGATGCGCCACAACGGCGCGGGCGAGATGCTCGTGTTCTCCGCCGCGGACTTCGAGGACTTCCGCATGCCCCGGCCGGAGCTGCCCGCGGGCATGGAAGGCGAGCTGGAGTCGGTGGTGCGCCTCCTGGCCCAGAAGCGCTGGCCGTTCCGCATCCACGCCACGTACGACGAGAGCATCAGCCGGGTGCTGGACGTGTACGAGAAGGTGAACCGGGACGTGCCGCTGGACGGTCTGCACTGGCTCATCGACCACGCGGAGACAATCTCCGAGCGCAACATCGAGCGCGTGCGCGCGCTCAGCGGTGGCATCGCCATCCAGCACCGCATGGCCTACCAGGGCGAGTACTTCGCGGAGCGCTACGGCCGTGACGCCGTCCGCCGCACGCCCCCGGTGCGCAAGATGCTGGAGCTGGGCGTGCCCGTGGGTGCCGGCACGGATGCCACGCGCGTGGCCAGCTACAACCCCTGGGTGGCGATGTACTGGCTCGTCACCGGCCGCACGCTGGGCGGGCTGGCGATGTACGGCGAGGACAACGTCCTGGAGCGCGAGGAGGCCCTCCGCCTGTGGACGCACGGCAGCGCGTGGTTCTCCCACGAGCAGGAGCGCAAGGGACTGCTCAAGCCCGGCTACTTCGCGGACTTCACCGTGTTGTCGTCGGACTTCTTCCAGGTGCCGGAGGCGTCCATCCTGGACATCACCAGCGTGCTCACGGTGGTGGGCGGCAAGGTGGTGCATGGCGATGGCGACTTCGGTCCGCTCGCGCCCCAACTGCCCCGGCCGATGCCGGACTGGTCTCCGGTGAATCGCTTCGGCGGCTACCAGGGCGGCACCGTCGCCCAGGCCCGGGCCGCCTTCCAGGGGGCCTCGCACGCGCATGGAGACTCCTGCGCCATGCACGGCCATGGCAGGACCCACGCTTCGCGCCACAAGGTCCCCACGAGCGACGACACCGGGTTCTGGGGAGCGCTCGGGTGCCTCTGCTATGCCTTCTGAGGCGAACGTCGCGGCAGCCCCGGCGGTGACCGCGCCGGAGGTCGGCCCGTGGGCGCCGCTGCGCCACTCCTCGTTCCGGACGATGTGGTTCGCCGTCCTGGCCAGCCACATCGGAACGTGGGTCCATGACGTCGCCGCCGCGTGGTTCATGTCCGAGCGGACGGGCTCCCCGTTGATGGTCGCCGCGGTGCAGTCCGCGACGACGATGCCCGTCGTGGTGTTCGCCCTCGTCGCGGGCACGCTGGCGGACATCGTCGACCGGCGGCGCTACCTCATCGCCGTGCAGGTGTGGATGCTGGTCATGGCGACGACGCTCGCCTGGTTCGCCCTCTCCGGCAGGATGAATGAGTGGGTGCTGCTGGGGCTGACGTTCGCGCTCGGGACGGGCGCGGCCATGGCGATGCCTGCCCAGGCGGCGACGACCGCGGAGCTCGTGCCACGGCCCCTGCTGGCGCCCGCCGTGGCGCTCAGCTCCATCGGGATGAACATCGCGCGCTCGGTGGGGCCAGCCCTGGGCGGGCTGATTGTCGCGCGCTTCGGCGTCGGCTGGGCCTTGTCGCTGGACGCGGTCTCCTACCTGGGCGTGCTGCTGGCCCTGCTCCTCTGGCGGAGGGAGGAGACTGTCTCGACGCTGCCCTCGGAGCCCTTTGGCATCGCATTGCGCGCGGGGCTTCGCTACGCGTCGAAGTCGGGTGACTTGCGCTCCGTTCTGCTCAAGTCGGCCTGTTTCTACGTCTTCGCCAGCGCGCTGCCCGCGCAGCTCGCCATCGTCGTACGCAAGGAACTGGGCGCGGGAGCGGGCACGTACGGGTTGCTGCTGACGTGTATCGGAGCGGGCGCCGTCGCGGGCGCCGTGCTGCTGCCTCGACTCCGTGCGCGACTGGGGGTCGACCGGCTGGTGTTCGGCGCCACGGTGCTCTACGCGCTCACCATGCTCGTCGTGGCCCACGTGCGAGTGCTCCAGGTGCTGGGCGTGGCCATGGTGTTCAACGGCCTGGCGTGGATCAGCGTGTTGTCCTCGCTCCAGACGGCCACCCATGTCTCCGTTCCCACGTGGGTTCGGGCCCGGGCGCTGTCGCTCTACATCGTGGTCTTCTCCGCGGGCATGGCCGGAGGGGGCCTCCTGTGGGGCTCCGTGGCCCAGCGCTTCGGTGTCCCCGTCTCGCTGACGGCGGCGTCCCTGGCGGCGGTGCTCGCGGGCGCCTTCTCGCTGCGCTTCCGGCTGAGCGCGGCCATGACGCGCAACACCGCGCCCTCTTCGCACTGGCCTTCGCCGGAGCTGACCGAGGCCATCGAGCAGGACCGGGGCCCGGTGCTCATCACCGTGGAGTACCGCATCGCCCCCAGGGACCGCGCGACGTTCCTTTCGCTCATCCACCAGCTCGGCGGCACGCGGCGCCGCGACGGTGCCGTGCAGTGGGACGTCATGGAGGACACGGCGGAGCCTGGGCGCTTCCTCGAGTACTTCGTCGTCGGCTCGTGGATGGAACACCTGCGTCAACACGAGCGCGTCACGCATGAGGAGAAGGCGCTGCAGGACACGCTGAGCGCGCTCCATCAGGACAGCCAGCCGCCGTCCGTTCGTCACTTCGTCGGCGCCGCGCCGACGAGCCCCCGTCTCACCCCCTTGGAGAACGACTCGTGAACTGGAAACTGTGTGTGGGCCTGCTCCTGGGCCTGGGTATTGGCTTTGGTTGCCGCTGGTTGGGCGTGCCCGCGCCCGCGCCGCCGGTGCTGGTGGGGGCGCTCCTCGTCGTCGCGATGACGAGCGGCTACACCTTGACGGACAAGCTGCTGGCGTCCCGTCCCGCGCGCAATCACGTCAACTGTGGCGGCCCCACCGGCGAGACGCAGGGGACGCGCTCATGATGCTGGCCCTGTTGGGATTCGCCCTGGCGCTCATCATTGGCGCGGGGTGCCGGCTGCTCGACATTCCCCTGCCCGCTCCGCCGAAGCTCCAGGGCGCGCTGCTGGTGGTGGCCATGACGGTGGGCTTCCTCATGGGAGAGCGGCTCCTGGGCTGAAGCACGCTCGCGCGCGAGGAGGACGCCATGCCGGGCGGCCTCCGCGCGTCGCGCATGCGTCAGGACTTTGGGATGAGGACGAGGTCCTCGTCCTGCTCCAGGCGGTACACGCCGTCCGCGCCCCGGCAGCGCTCGGCATGCAGGCGGAGCTTCCGGTCGAGTTCGCGGGCCTGGTCCGGGCTCATGGCCGCGAGCTGCTCCGCGGTGAAGCAGCCCTCGAGCACGAAGAAGCGGCAGAGCGTGTACATCTCCTCGAAGGTCTGCGCGACGAAGCCGCTCATCGTCGGGAGCACCTCGTGGGGCAGGTGTTTGCCCCGCACGGTGTCCAGCATCAGCTCGCCAAAGTTCAGCGTCTCCGCGAAGTCACGGCACAGCTCGTAGGTGGGCCCACGGGCAGCCGCCATGATGAGCAGGCAGTAGCCGCCGGGACGGACGAACGAAAGCAGTCTGTCCATGAAGGCGCCCCAGTCCGCGAGGGGCACGTGGTACAGGACGTGTGAGCACAGGACGAGTTCGTACTGCTCGGTGGAGGCATAGCGCTCCAGGGGCTCGACGAGGACCTTCGCCTTGTCGAGCTTCAGTCCTGAAATCTGCTCGCGATTGGGTTCGAGCAGCGTGAGTGAGCCGAAGTGTGGCGCGAGCCGCTCGGCCACCTTGCCCGACCCGGCGCCCACGTCCAGCAGCGTGCGCGGGAGTGGAAGACCTGGGAGCATCCGCTCCTCGACGACACGCGCGATGTTCTCGGGGTGGCGCGCGGTGGCGGCCAGCAGGCGAAAAGCCGTGGCGTATTCCTGCGGCGACATCGTGATTCCCATATCAGTCCCCCTGCTCCTGTTGAGATGCCAGTCCCGGTGCCCCTCACTGGGATGAGCGCCAGCGTATCGCCCCCACGCGCGGGGAGCACCTGGCTGGGCACGGAGAACAGGCACCTGCGAACGGGCATCGAGGAGGACACGAGGACAACCCGCTGGATTCCGCCCGGTGACCTCGAACGCCGCATGTTGGCGACCGTGACTCCGTGGCGACATTGCCGAGGGCACACCGGGGGTCATGCCGTTCGCCCTGCGAAACCGCGCCTCCGCCCCTCTGCCTTGCCGGGGGCACGGCCCCACAGATCAGTGGGTGCTGTCCACCACAGGGGCCTGACTCCTCGCGAGGGGCAACATGCATCCCCGCAGGGAAGTCCCGCATGTCGCGCCATTGGTCTGACGCTTGCTCTGTTGGACGCAATGACAACTCTCATCCGCAGAGAAAACTGGCGGGCCCTGGCCCTCACGGCCTCGTTACTTCTCGGTTGCACCAGTGACACACCTACACCTCCCGAAGGACCTCCTGGGGGGGACGACACGACGGTCCAGTTGACGCTCACGCGCCTGGGCGCGGGCACCCTCACCTCCAGCCCCGCCGCCATTTCGTGCGGCGGCACCTGTCTGGCCTCGTTCACCAAGGGCACTGCCGTCACGCTGACCGCCACGCCTGACACGGGGTACGCCTTCGGTGGGTGGAGCGGCGGCGGCTGCACGGGCACCGAGACTTGCGCCATCACCCTCGACGCCGACACCACCGTGCAGGGGAGCTTTACCCCGGTCACTGTCGCGGGCACCCAATACATTCCCTTGAGCCTTGCCTCCGGCCCCATCGCCGACAAGACGCCCGTGCGCACCGGCGTCCCCCTCCCCAAGGGAGCCCTGTCGAACATCGCCGAGCTGCGGCTGGAGACCGGTGACGGAAGCCAGGAAGTTCCCGCCCAGTTCGATGCCATCTCGCGCTGGCCGGATGGCTCCATCAAGGTAGCCCTCGTCCACCTCGTCGCCGACCTCGGCGAAGCCCGCTCCTACCGCGTCGCCTATGGCCCTGGCGTCGTGCGCGCCGCCCTGCCCCGAAACGTGGCCATCAGCGGCACGCCGACCACCGAGCTCACCGTCGACACGGGCCTGGTGAAGTTCGCCGTCAACAACAAGGGTGTCATCAACAAGCTCTGGCGCGACACCAACACCAACGGCACGTTCGAAGCGGGCGAGCAGCTCCTCAACGGCGGAGACCTGTTCATGGTCAACGCCTACGACAACCTGGAGTACACCGCTGGGGCGGCCACCGACGCGGTCGTGACCGTGGAAGAGAACGGGCCGATGCGCGCGGTCATCAAGGCCCAGGGCTCCCTCACCAACGGCAGCGGCGCGAAGCTCATCAAGTACCTGGTCCGCTACTACGCCCTCCAGGGCTCCGACAAGGTCGACATCGAGGTCTCCGTCATCGACGACCGCCTGGAGCCGAACGTCCAGACCAACCCCACGTCGTTCGCCATCGCCGGCAAGGCGCTGGGCCTGCGCTGGACCTACCTCTCCGACAGCGCGGCCGACTACCGCTTCGGCGGTGAGAGCGGCGCCGCGTATGCCGCGAAGGTCTCCGGAGAGCACTTCCTGCTCCAGAAGGGAGAGTTCACCTTCAACAACGGCGTCGACCTGGGCCACACGTTCAACTACAGCGGCGTGGGCACGGGCGCCAAGGCCGCCGGTTGGGTGGCCCTGGATTCCGGCAGCCGTCACCTGGCCTTGATGGTCCGGGACTTCTGGCAACAGTTCCCGGGCGAGCTGAGCATCAGCGGCAACACCCTGACCGCCTCCCTCTTCCCCGCACGCGGCGGCACCGCGGAGACCACGCAGCCCGCGCTGTCCGGCACTCGCTATATCCGGGCGCAGAGCATGTACTTCGCCCGCCCAGGTGGCGCGAAGACGTACCAGCTTCGGCTCGCCTCGAGCACCGGCCTGCCCACCACCAGCGCGCTGCACACGGCCAACGACAGCTATCAGCGCCACCGCCTGGAGCTGACGGCCACCCCGGCCTGGTACTCGACGTCAGGTGTCTTCGGCGACCTGACGCCCACGCCCCAGCTCAGCACCAACAAGGGCTACGACAACATGCTGATGCGTGACATCTACGAGCGGAGCATCGAGCAGTCCGACGGCAACGCCACGATGTTTGGCTGGCGTGACTACGGCGACCGGCTGCGCGCGGGCTGGGCGCTCGAGGTCAATGGCGTCTACGTGCCCAGCTTCTACAATGACACCCACGTCGGCGCGAACAACTTCCTCACGCAGTACCTGCGCAGCGGAGACGCTCGCTGGTTCCAGCTCGGGGAGATCAGCACCCGTCACTTCATGGACATCGACGTGTCGCATGGGCCCCGCGCGGGCTACTGGGCCACGGGCGGCGCGCCGCAGCCCGCCGGCGAGGTGCATGCCATCAACCATGAAAACATCGACCACCAGGTCCGCAACCTGCACTGGGGCCATGCGCACGTCAGCGGCATGAGCAATCTCTACCTGCTCACGGGCGACAAGCGCTCGCTCGACGTGCTCACGGAGATCGCCAACTGGTGGAAGTTCGTCACCCCGCACTTCTTCAAGCGCCCGTTCAAGTTCGCGGACCGGTACCGCGAGGCCGAGCGCGACTATGGGTGGCCCCTCTATGTGATGAATGAGTACGTGCGAGTGACGGGAGATGCGACGTACCACAAGGACGTGGCGGGCCACCTGGCCGCCTACATCGTCGAGTGGTTCAGGACCCCGAGCAATCACGTGGGCTACAACCCGGCCACGAACACCGTCACCAACACCGTCCTGGGCGTGAATGATGCCACCCAGGGAACGGGCTACTGGACGATGACCAAGATGGACAACAACGCCGGGTTCAACGCCACTGGGACGAACCCCTGGATGGCGGGGGCCTTCATGGGCAACCTCATCAGGTTTCATCAGGCAGACGTGTTGTTCTCCGCCGCGGGCAAGCCCTCCGGCGTGAGTCACGCCCAGATGGTGGACATGTTGCTCCAGGGCATGAACTACGTCGTCAAGTATGGCTACGACAGCACCCGCAAGTTCTTCGTGTACTCAGAAGCGCAGCGCGGCTACGACGGCGGCGACCACCACATCCTCTATCCGCTGGCCTATCTGGACCGCCTGTACAAGCAGGAGCTCGCCGCGGGTCGCATCAGCAACCCCGCATGGTTCGACACCCAGGCCACGTGGGGCGCGCTCGCCACGCGTCGCTACGACGAACTCCAGAACCTGACCGTCGGCGCGAGCACCCAATCCTATGGCTTCTATGGCTATGAGATTGTCTATCCCGCTGACTACTTCACGGTGATGAAGGACACGCTCGGCCGGTAGCGCGGAGCCCATGTCGAGGGAGGGCAGGACGCCAGCCAGTCCAGGCGTCGTGCCCCCCGCGTCACATGCCCAGCCGACGCACCAGCTCCACGGGCACCGGATAGACGGCCTCCTTGGGCAGCAGGCGCGTGGCCTGGTCCGCGCGCCCCTCGTCCAGGTGCTTGCGCAGCTTCTGCACCAGCGGCGTCAGGTCTGTGATGGAAACCACCCAGTCCTCCACGAAGCGCTGGATGATGCCGCGCCCCAGGCCCACCTGGATGCTGTCGTGAGGGAGCCCCGCCCCCCGCACCGTGCGCTCCGGGTCCCACTGGACATGGACGGACGCGTGCTCGAAAGCCTGTCGCCAGGCCTCCGGGGTGCCATGGGCCTTGGGCTCATACCCCGTGAGTACCGCCTCAGCGAGCGCCGCCTCCCACCCACTGCGTCGGATGCGCACCGCGAGCGTGCGCTCCTGGCCGCTCTTGCGGCCCCAATTCGAGCGGTGCATCAGCCACAGGAAGCTGGGTTTGATCCACGTCATCCGACCCACGGAGAACGGCGGGCCGAACTTCTGCTGTCTCACCGCCACGTCCGCGATGGCGTCCGGATAGGCCTGGTAGACCACCATGGACGCCCGGTCGAAATCGGCGCGAATCGCCCGGACGGAACTCACCGCCAGGTGCCCGCCAGGGCAAGAAGGCTGTTGCCAACCGTCGTCATACCTCGCACATTAACACAGGGGTCCCTACGAACCCGCGTCGATAGACCCTCACCGACGGGCATCACCCAGACTCTCAACACCTGGCAGACTGTGACAGAAAATGTCACACTTCGCGTTTATTGCGGGAAATGCAATGAAGTTGCTGCTGTCGACTTGTTCTTGAGATGCCTTTGGCTTCACCATGACGACCTCATCATTCGTTTGGGGGAATCGCATGCTCGTGAAGAGAGGTCGCGGAGTTGTAGGCGCCACGCTGCTGAGCCTGACATTGGGGGCTTGCACGGAGGCCAACACATCCAAGGATGCAAAGGATGCGGTGACCGAGAAGGCCTCGGCGGCGCTCTCGGGTGAGCACCAGGTCCTCGCCGTCGACAAGGACTCCACCCCCACCTTCGTCAGTGGTCTGTTTGGCGCGGCGCCGACCAGTGTCGCCGCCGTCCGGGGTGTCCAGGCGGAGACGCTGGCGCCCGTCATCGCGCGCGTCGCCCCTCTGTTCAAGGTGAAGCCCGACCAGCTCTTCCTGAAGCGGGCCTACGTCGGCTTCGACGGGGACGCGCACTTCCGCTACGGCGTGCGCCTCAACGGCGTGGAGATCATGGGCGCGGAGCTGCGGCTGCACGCGCGCAACGGCCAGGTGTTCGCCGCCAACGGAAACGCGCGCACCGACCTGCGCGCGCCCGTGGGCGCCAATGTCTCCGCGGAGCTGGCGGTGGAGACGGCCCAGAAGGACCGTGCCTCCCCGCCGAAGGCCGCCATCGCGGGCAAGCCGGAGCTGGTCTACTGGCTCGACAGCGGCCAGTACCTCCTGGCGTACCGCATGCGCATGACGGGTGAGCAGAAGGACGGCACCCCGGTGGATGACACCGTGCTCGTCAACGCGCGCTCGGGGGACCTGTTCGAGCGCTACACCAACATCCACTCGGCGCTGGTCCGCCGGGTCTATGACGGTGGCAACACCACGACCCTTCCCGGCACCGTGGGCCGCAACGAAGGAGACCCGCCCGTCGCGGACCCCATCGTCAACGCCGCCTACGACAACCTGGGCGCCGTCTACAATTGCTACAACGACCTGTTCGGCCGCGACTCCTACGACAGGGCGGGCGCCACGCTCATCGCCACCGTTCACCACCGCGTGAATTATGTGAATGCGTTCTGGAATGGTACGCAGATGGTGTTCGGCGACGGCGACGGCACCACCTCCCTCAACCTGGCCCTCAGCCTGGACGTGACGGCCCACGAGCTGACGCACGCCGTGACGGAGTTCGACTCGGACCTCATCTACTCCGGCGAGTCCGGCGGCCTGAACGAGGCCATGTCCGACATCTTCGGCGCCGTGTGTGAATGGCACGCGGAGGCGCGGACCATCAACGCCGGAACGTACCTCGTGGGCGAGGACGTCTGGACGCCCGACGTCGAGGGGGATGCCCTTCGCTACATGAACAACCCCACGCAGGATGGGGACTCGCTGGATGACTACGGCGACTACACCTCCGGCGTCGATGTCCACTACAGCTCGGGCATCGCCAACCTGGCGTTCTACCTCCTCGCGCAGGGTGGCACGCATCCGCGCTTCCCCACGCGCCCGGCGGTGGCGGGCATCGGTATCGAGAAGGCCGCCCGCATCTTCTACAAGGCGAACCTGGACTTCTTCCTCCCCGGCACCAACTTCGACGCGGCGAAGGCCGGGACGGAGCAGGCCGCCGCGCAGCTGGGCTACGACGCGGCGACCATCGCCTCCGTCAACGCGGCGTGGAAGGCCGTGCAGGTGGGCGTCATCTTCGAGCCCCCGAATCCGCGCGAGCTGGTGCGCAACATCCCCGTGGTCCTCTCCGGAGCCCGCACCACCAAGGAGTATGGCTGGGGTGAGGTGCCCGAGGGCGCGACGAACCTGCGCTTCACCCAGTCGGGTGGAACGGGCGACGCGGACCTCTATGTCCGCGTCGGCAACTACCCGACGACGGGCTCCTACGATTGCCGGCCCTACCTCTCCACCAACAACGAGGCGTGCATCTTCGCCAATCCGACGCCCGGCAAGTATTACTTCATGGTCAACGGCTTCACTGACTACGCCAATTCGTCGCTGGTGATGACGTACCAGGGCGGCTTCTTCCCGCTCGAGCCCAACGTGGTGGTGGGTGGCCTGTCCGGCGCCACCAATGACACCCACGGCTTCTTCGTCCAGATTCCCGAGGCCCCCGAGGGCGGCTATCGCAACGTCACCGTGCGCGTCGAGGGCGGTACGGGCAACGCCGACCTCTACGTCCGTCGCGGCGCCATCCCCACCCACAGCGACTACGACTGCCGAAGCATGAAGGAAACCAACGCGGAGCGCTGCGACCTCAAGTACGTCGAGGGTGGCAAGTACTACGTGTTGCTCTACGGCGCGAAGGGCGGCTACGCCAACGCGTCCGTCGTCGTCACCTACCGCTGAGCTGAACCGAGCTGATGCAAGACGGCCCACCCGGTCCGGAGGCGTGAAGCCTCGGCGGGTGGGCCGTCGCATTTCCGGCCGCACCATGAGACCTGGCGGGTGGTCCTCAAGTCCTGGCATGGAGTGACGTGAACTGTCACACGCGTCGCGCCATCGCCTCCCACTCCGCCAGCAAAGACTGACATCGGTGGGGAGTTCCGCGGGGTGGGTCCAGACCTGCCTGTTGCGTGAATCGCGATGAAGTCGGGGTGCGCCTTGTCACTGAGCTGCCTTTGGCGTCACCATGACGACCTCATCATCCAGCTGGGGGAAGCGCATGCTCTTGAAGAGAGGTCGCGGAGTCATAGGTGCCACGCTGCTATGCCTGACATTGGGAGCCTGCACCGAGGCCACCACGCCGAAGGAAGGCAAGGACGCGGTGAGCAAGAAGTCCTCGGAGGCGCTCACCGGCGCGCACCAGGTCATCGCCGTGGACCAGGACCGGGTTCCCACCTTCGTCAACGGGCCATTCGGCGCCGCGCCGACGAGCGCCGACGCCCTCCGGGGGCTCCAGCCCGCGACGCTGGCGCCGGTCCTCGCGCGGGTGGCGCCGCTGTTCAAGGTGAAGCCCGAGCAGCTCTTCCTGAAGAAGGCCTACGTCGGCTTCGACGGGGATGCGCACTTCCGCTACGGGGTGCGAGTCAACGGCGTGGAGGTCATGGGCGCGGAGCTGAGGCTGCACGCTCGCGATGGCCAGGTCTTCGCCGCGAACGGTGACGCGCGCACGGACCTGCCCGCCCCCGAGGGCGCCAGCGTCTCCACGGAGCTCGCGGTGGAGGAGGCCCGGAAGGACCGCGCCTCGCCGCCCGACGCCACCCTCGTGGGCAAGCCCGAGCTCGTCTACTGGCGCGACGGCGGACAGCTCCTGCTCGCCTACCGGCTGCGCATGACGGGCGAGACACGCGGGGGTGAGCGCGTGGATGACACGGTGCTCGTCAACGCACGCTCGGGCGACGTGTTCGAGCGAATCACCAACCTCCACGGCGCGCTGAACCGCCGGGTCTACGACGGCAAAAACGGACCCGGCCTTCCCGGCACCCCGAGCCGCATGGAGGGACAACCGCCGGTCCTCGACCCCGTCGTCAACGCGGCCTATGACAACACGGGCGCCGTCTGGCGTTGCTACAAGGAGCTGTTCAACCGCGACTCCTACGACAACGCGGGCGCCGCGCTCATCACCACCGTTCACCACCGGGTGAACTATGTGAACGCGTACTGGGATGGCGTGCAGATGGTGTTCGGCGACGGCGACGGGACCACCGCCTCCATCCTGCCCTATGCCGTCGACATCACGGCCCATGAGCTGACGCACGCGGTGACGGAGCACGAGTCGGACCTCATCTACTCCGGCGAGTCCGGCGGCCTGAACGAGGCCATCTCCGACATCTTCGGCGCCGTGTGCGAGTGGCACTCGGAGGGCAAGGTCATCGACGAGGGGACGTTCATGATTGGCGAGGACGTCTGGACGCCGGAGACTCCCGGGGACGCGCTTCGCTACCTGTTCAACCCCAAGCTGGATGGGGAGTCGCTGGATGACTACGTCGACTACAGCTCGGGCGTCGACGTCCACTACAGCTCGGGCATCGCCAACCTGGCGTTCTATCTGCTCTCGCAGGGTGGCACGCATCCGCGCTTCCCCACGCGCCCCGCGGTGACGGGCATCGGCATCGAGAAGGCCGCCCGCATCGTCTACAAGGCGAACGTGGACCTCCTGACTCCGTCCTCCAACTTCGAGACGGCGAAGGTCGCCACGGAGCAGGCCGCCGCCCAGTTGGGCTACGACGAAGCGACCATCGCCTCCGTCACCGCCGCGTGGAAGGCCGTGCAGGTGGGCGTCATCATCCTGCCCCCGCACCGCACCCTCTTGGAGCGCGACATCCCCGTGGTCCTCTCCGCCGCCCGTGGCGCCAAGGAGTATGCCGAGGGCGAGGTGCCCGAGGGCGCGACGAACCTGCGCTTCGCCCTGTCGGGTGGAACGGGCGACGCGGACCTCTATGTCCGCTTCGGCAACGCCCCGACGACCTCCTCCTATGACTGCCGGCCGTACATCACCGGCAACAACGAGGCGTGCTCCTTCGCGACTCCCGCGTTCGGCAAGTGGTACGTGATGGTCAACGGCTTCACCGCCTACGCCAATGCGTCGCTGGTGATGACATACCAGGGCGGCTACCTCGCGCTCGAGCCCAACGTGGTGGTGGGCGGCCTGTCCGGCGCCACGAACTCCACACAAGGCTTCTTCACCCACATTCCGGAGGCCCCGGAGGGCGGCTATCGCAACGTCACCGTGCGCGTCGAGGGCGGAACGGGCAACGTGGACCTCTATGTCCGTCGCGGCGCCATGCCTACCCACAGCGAGTACGATTGCCGCGGCATGAAGGAAGGCAACACGGAGCGCTGCGACCTCAAGTATGTCGAGGGCGGCAAATACTACGTGTGGCTCTACGGCGCGAAGGGCGGCTACGCCAACACGTCGGTCGTCGTCACCTATCGCTAACGCGAGAGGTTGAAGGACGGCTCCCCGTCCGTGGGGCGTGTCTCCACGGGCGGGTGGGCAACGGCGGTCCTGGTCCACTTGTCATCGAGCAAGTCCTGGCTTCACCATGGCGACTTCATCATTCGCCAGGGGGAAGCACATGGGCTGGAATCGAGGATGCAGGGTCCTGGGAGTCGTCGTGCTGGGCTTGTCGCTGGGCGCATGCGCCGACACACGTACGCCCGAGGACGGCCCCGACGGGGTGGCCGAGAGCCGGGCACCTCTTCCACGCGCGGAGGAAATCCAGGTCATCGCCGTCGACGCGGACTCCGTTCCCACGTTCGTCAACGGGGCGTTTGGCCAGGTGCCCTCCAATCCCGACGCGGTGAGAGGCATTGAGGCGGAGGCGCTCTCCCCTGTCATCGCACGCGTGGCACCGCTGTTCAGGGTGAAGCCCGAGCAGCTCTTCCTGAAGAAGGCCTACGTCGGCTTCGACGGGGATGCGCACTTCCGCTTCGGCGTGCGGGTGAATGGCGTGGAGGTCATGGGCGCGGAGCTGCGACTCCACGCCCGCGACGGCCAGGTCTTCGCCGCCAACGGGGATGTGCGAAGCGACCTGCCCGCCCCCCTCGGCGCCACCCTCTCGCCGGCCCTGGCGCAAGAGCTGGCTCGCAACCATGGCGACTCCGTTCGTGATGCCGTCATCGCGGGCGCACCGGCGCTCGTCTACTGGCGCGACGGGGCTCGGCTCCTGCTGGCCTACCGGCTGCGCGTCACGGGAGCGGCGGAGGACGGGGGCCCGGTGAACAACACCGTGCTCGTCAACGCACGCTCGGGCGAGGTGCTCCTGAGGTACTCGAACCTGCACTCCTTGCGGTCTCGCAGGGTGTATGACGGTCGGAACACGAGCACATTGCCCGGCACGATGGCTCGCGCGGAGACTCCGCCCTCCCTGGACCCCATCGTCAATGTGACCCATGACAACCTCGGCGCTGTCTATGCCTGCTACTGGGAACTCTTCGGTCGCGACTCTTTCGACAACGCGGGAGCGCCACTCATCGCCACCGTCCACCACCGGGTGAACTATGTGAATGCCTTCTGGACCGGGACGCAGTTGGTCTTCGGTGATGGCGACGGAGTGAATGCCCACAACCTGGCCCTGGCCGTGGACGTGACGGCCCACGAACTGACGCACGGGGTGACGGAGCACGAATCGGGCCTCATCTACGCCGGCGAGTCGGGTGGCATGAATGAATCCATGTCCGACATCTTCGGCGCCGTATGTGAATGGCACGCGGAGAACCGCACCATCAACGCGGGCACGTTCCTCCTGGGCGAGGACATCTGGACTCCCTCCAGTTCGGGAGACGCGCTTCGCTACATGAACGACCCCACGCTGGATGGGGCCTCGCTGGACGACTACAGCAACTACACCTCCGGCGTCGATGTCCACTACAGCTCCGGCATCTCCAATCTGGCCTTCTATCTGCTCTCCCAGGGGGGCCGTCACCCGAGCCATCCGGACTGGCCCTTCGTGGAAGGCATTGGCATCGAGAAGGCCGCGCGCATCTTCTACAAGGCGAACATGGACATGCTGACTCCCTCCTCCGGTTTCCTGGCCGCGAGGATTACGACGGAGCAGGCCGCGATTCAGCTTGGCTATGACGCGGGCAACGTGGCGTCGGTCACCGCCGCCTGGGAGGCCGTGAACGTCAGAGCGCCAGTGATTATCGACATGGCGAAGGACGTTCCCTTCCCGCTCCGGGCGGCCGTGGGGAAGTCCTGGCTCGGCAGGGGGATGGTTCCCACCGGAGCCCTGGACTTGAAGTTCACCCTGTCGGGAGGGACCGGGGACGCGGACCTGTATGTCCGCTTCGACGAGCGGCCCACGACGACCCTCTATCAGTGCCGCCCCTTCCGGCTGGGCAACAACGAGCAGTGCGTCTTCCCCGCGCCCGCGGCCGGCGCCTGGCATGTCCTGGTCCACGCCGCCTCCACTTATGACGGCGCTACCCTGAAGATGACCCACCAGTGAGGCTTCACCGCGCGTCCACTCCAACAGGGTGGGCGCGCGGAGCCGGCCCCTGGGATGCCTCGCTGCCCCTCGCGCGAGCAGGCACGGACGCTGGTCCTCTTCCCCATGCCCGCGCTCGCCCCCCTGCTCCCCTCGCGGCACCTCGGATGGGATGAGGCGAGCGTGCGGACTGTGGCGTAGACAACACATGTCTCAGCGCTCATGGAAGCACGCAAGGCCCGTGCAATTCCGAGGATGCGACAGAATATTGTCGCCGGCGCAGGCCTTCAGGTCCTTGCGTTGAGGTCTCACCCTGCAACCCCCTGCTACGTCCTGCAACCCACGGGGTGAGGGGCGATGAGATTTGATGAGCCACTCGACCCAAAGCTCCGGAGCGCCGCGCTCCGACCTTCATCCCATGGCCGCGGCGGTGCTTGCCGGGGGAGGCGAGATGGGTGCGCTCATGCGCGCCATCGATTGGGTGAAAACGCCCGTGGGCGCGCCGGAGACCTGGCCTCAGTCACTGCGCACCGCGGTCAGCATCCTGCTGGAGTCGCGCTTCCCGATGTACATCGCGTGGGGCCCCCAGCTCGTCCAGTTCTACAATGACGGCTACCGACCGGTGCTCGGCTCGACGAAGCACCCGGCGGCCATGGGCCACAGCGCCCAGGCGACGTTCGCGGAGAGCTGGCACATCATCGGCCCGCAGTTCGACGGGGTGTGGCGGGGAACGGCGGTTGGCTCCGAAGACTGGATGCTGCCGTTGGATAGGCACGGCTACCTGGAGGAGTGCTACTTCACGTACTCCTACAGCCCGATACGTGACGAAAGCGGGGGCGTCGGAGGCATCCTCGCCACCCTGACCGAGACCACGGGTCGGGTGCTGGGCGAGCGGCGGCTACGGACCCTGAGGGACCTCGCCGCGCGTGCGGGAACCGTGAAGCATGAAGGCGACGTCTGGCGCGAAGCCGCGCGGGCCCTGGCGGGCAACGCCTTCGACGTCCCCTTCGCCTTGCTCTATCGCCTGGGCTCCACCGGCGAGCAGTCGGACCTGATGGAAGTGACGGGCTGGGACACGCAGGCCCAGGCCGCCTCGCGGTTCGGCGACCTCCCCGCCAGCACCCGCTGGTCCTTCCCCGAGGCCCTGGCGGCCCCGGGGGGCCTCCTCATCTCCGACGTGCGCGCCCGCTTCGGCGACCTCCCGGGCGGTCCGTGGCCCGAGGCCCCTCACTCGGTCATGGTGTTGCCCATCACCCGGCCTGGCGCCGAGCGCCCCCACGGCTTCCTCGTCGCGGGGCTGAGCGCGCGGCGCGCCCTGGACGACGACTACCGGGGGTTCCTGGGGCTGGTGGCGGACCACATCGCCACGGCCGTCAGCAACGCTCGCGCCTATGAAGACGAGAAGCGGCGGGCGGAGGCCCTGGCGGAGATTGATCGCTCGAAGACCGCCTTCTTCAGCAATGTCAGTCACGAGTTCCGCACGCCGCTCACCTTGATGCTCGGTCCCGTCGAGGACTCCCTGGCGGATGTCCTGGAGCCGCTCCCCCCCGCCCAACGCGAGCGGCAGGAGCTGGTGCGACGCAATGGCCTGCGGTTGCAGAAGCTGGTCAACACGCTGCTCGACTTCGCCCGGCTCGAGGCCGGACGCGCGCAGGCCTCCTTCATCCCGACAGACCTCTCCGCCCTCACCCGGGACCTGGTCAGCAGCTTCGACTCGGCGATGACCACCGCGGGGCTCGAGCTGGTGGTCACCTGCCCCCCGCTGCCCGACTCCGTCTATGTGGACCCGGAGATGTGGGAGAAGGTTGTCTTGAACCTCCTCTCCAACGCCTTCAAGTTCACCTTCGAGGGCCAGGTTCGCATCGCGCTGAAGTGGCGGGACGACACCGTGGAGCTGACCGTCCAGGACACGGGCATCGGGATGCCAGCAGAGGAGCTGCCTCGCATCTTCGAGCGCTTCCACCGGGTCGAAGGCTCACGCGGACGCAGCCATGAAGGCACGGGCATTGGACTCGCGCTGGTGCGGGAGCTGGTCAAGCTGCACGGCGGCGCCGTGACAGTGACGAGCGCGCTCGCCCAGGGAACCACCTTCACGGTGAGCCTCCCGACAGGCTCCGCGCACCTGCCTCGGGAGCATGTCGGGGCCGCCCGCGCCCTGACGTCCACGGGGATTGGCGCCAGCGCGTTCCTCGCGGAGCTCTCCCAGTGGAGCACTCCCGAGGCGCCCCTCGTCGAGCCCGCCCTCTCCTCCTCCGAAGCGCGCATCCTCCTGGCGGACGACAACGCCGACATGCGCGGCTACCTGCTGCGGCTCCTGTCGCCCCACTGGCGCGTGGAGTCGGTGAGCGATGGCACCCAGGCGTTCATCGCCGCGCGGCGGACGCCTCCCGACCTCATCATCTCAGATGTGATGATGCCGGGCATCGGCGGTCTGGAGCTCGTCCAGGCCCTGCGCGCCGACGAGCACACCCGCACCATTCCCATCCTGCTGCTGTCCGCGCGCGCGGGTGAAGAGGCCACCATCGAGGGACTGCGCAGCGGCGCGGACGAGTACCTGGTCAAGCCCTTCTCCGCGAACGAACTCCGAGCGCGCGTCAACGCCCTGCTCACCGTCTCCAGGCTTCGCCAGGCGTCGGTCCACGCCGAGCGTGCCCATGCGGAGGAGGCCCAGCGCCTGCTCGACGAGGCCCGCCGCGCCACCCGCTCGCGAGAGGAGACCCTCGCGGTGGTCAGCCACGACCTGCGCTCGCCGCTCACCGCCATCAGCACCTCCGCCGAGCTGCTGCGTCGAATCCCCCTGGAGAGCGGACCGGGCGAGCGCGTGCGCAAGCAGGCGGAGTCGATCCGACGCTCGGCCAGCCGGATGAACCGGCTCATCGACGACCTGCTCGACCTGGAGAGCATCGAGACCGGAACCCTCTCCATCGAGGCGCGCCCGCAGACCGTCGAGGAGCTCATCCGCGATGCCCGCGAGCAGTTCGGGCCCCAGGCGGCCGAGAAGGGCCTGCGCCTGGACATCGACGTGGAGCCTGGCCTCGTCGTGAAGTGCGACCGGGAACGCATCCTCCAGGCCATCGGGAACCTGCTCTCCAACGCCATCAAGTTCTCGCCCTCTGGCACGGGGGGCGCAATCCACCTGCGGGCCGGGCTCGATGCCGGGACCCGGGACATCCGCTTCAGCGTGACGGACAGCGGGCCGGGGGTTCCGCTCGAAGCGCAGCAGCACATCTTCGACCGCTACTGGCACGCGGCGCAGAAGCGGCGCGGGGGCCATGGGCTGGGCCTCTCCATCGCGAAGGGCATCGTGGAGAGCCACGGTGGGCGGATGCGGTTGGAGAGCACCTCCGACGCGGGCAGCACCTTCTGCTTCTGGCTCCCCGCCGAGCAGGGCGTCGCGGAGCCCGCCATGACACCGCGTCCGCCGCCCCAGTGGCTGGGCAGCGAGGAGCACTTCGTTCAAGGCGGCGGCGACATGGGCGCGTTGATGCGCGCCTTCGACTGGCGGACGACGGCGCTGGGTCCGCTCGAGCGCTGGCCCCAGTCGCTGCGGACGTCCGTCAGCACGATGCTGCGCTCTCCGTACCCCATCATCCTCTTCTGGGGTCCGGAGCTGAACATGCTCTACAACGACCCGTTCCGTCCCATCCTGGGGGCGAAGCATCCGCTGACGCTGGGCGCGCGCGGGGCCGAGGCCCTGGCGGAGGAGTGGCGACTGCTGGGGCCCCTCATGCAGCGCGTGCATGAGACAGGAGAGCCTCTCTTCATCGAGAACGGGAACGTCAACTTCGCGCGGCGGCCCGGTGGCCTGCGCGAAGAGGCCTACTTCACCTGGTCCTACAACCCCACCATTGGCGAGACAGGGGAGATCGCCGGCCTCTTCGCCATCGCGAGCGAGACCACGCGTCAGGTCGTCGGAGACCGACGACTGGCCATCCTCCGCGAGCTGTCCATCCGCGCGGCGCTCAGCGAGAAGGTCGACGCGCTCTTCGTCGCGCTGGAAGAGGTCCTCACGCCCGCGGGCCACGACCTGCCCTTCGCGCTGCTCTACGTCGTCCGAAACGACAAGGCCCAGCTGGTCTCCTGCGCCAACCTGCCCCGAGGCGCGGCCGCGGCCCCCACCGAGCTGCTGCTCGATGAAGAGACCTCGTGGCCGCTCTCCAAAGTCGTACGCACGGGGCAGGAGGCGCTGGTGGAGGACCTGTCGTCGAGGTTCGGTCCCCTCCCCGGCGGCCCCTGGCCGGAGCCCACGACGCGCGCCCTGCTGCTCCCGGTGCCCATGGGCGCGGACGCGGAGCTGACCGGCGTGCTCGTCGCCGGCATCAGTCCGCTGCGTGCGCTGGATGACGAGTACCAGAGCTTCTTGCAACTGCTGGCGCGGCAGCTCGCCGCCAGCCTCGCCAGCGCCCGCGCCTACGAGCAGGAGCGCCAGCGCGCCGAGCAGCTCGCCCTGCTCGACCAGGCCAAGACGGCCTTCTTCAGCAACGTGAGCCACGAGTTCCGCACGCCCCTCACGCTCATCCTCGGGCCCATCGAGGACGCCATGGCCAGGACGCCCAGGGCCCTGGGCGAAGAGCAGCTCGACCTGGTGCGCCGCAACGCGCTCCGGCTCTACAAGATGGTCAACACCCTGCTCGACTTCTCGCGCATGGAGGCGGGGCGAACGCAGGCCACGTACGTCCCCACGGACCTGTCGGCCTTCACTCGCAACCTGGCGAGCGCCTTCGAGTCCGCCGTGGGCAGCGCGGGGCTGCGGCTGAGGGTGGACTGTCCCCCGCTTCCCGAGTCCATCTATGTCGACCCGGAGATGTGGGAGAAGGTTGTCCTGAACCTGCTCTCCAACGCGGTGAAGTACACCCACCAGGGGGAGATCCGCGTGGGCATGCACTGGAGGGACGGGCGCGCGGTCCTCACGGTGCAGGACACCGGCGTGGGGATTCCCGAGGAGGACCTGCCGCGCATCTTCGAGCGGTTCTACCGCGTGCGCGCCACCCAGGGTCGGAGCCACGAGGGGACGGGCATCGGCCTCGCCATGGTGGAGGACCTGGTCAAGCTGCATGGGGGCGACGTCTCCGTGACGAGCCGGCTGGGCGTGGGCACCACCTTCACCGTGCGGCTGCCGGGCGGCTCGGCCCACCTGCCTCCGGAGCGAATCGACCACAAGCCCCGCTCCCGCTCGTCGGCGGCGTGGGCCGCCCCTTTCGTCGACGAGGCCCAGCGCTGGTCCGCCTCCGACGCTCCGCTGCTCCAGCCCCAGGCGCCGGACGCGACGCGGACCGCTGACGACGCCCAGCTGGATGTTCCCCTGGCGCTGGCCTCCTCCCGGATTCTCCTCGTGGACGACAACGCCGACCTGCGCAGCTATGTCTCGGGGCTGCTGGGGCGCCGCTTCCCCCATGTCGAGACAGCCACGAACGGAGAGGAGGCCCTCGCGCGGGCCCGCGTCCAGCCGCCCGACCTCATCCTCTCCGACGTGATGATGCCGGTGCTGGACGGCTTCGGCCTCGTGCGAGAACTCCGCGCGGACCCACGCACGCGGGCCATCCCCATCATCCTGCTCTCCGCGCGCGCGGGCGACGAGTCCACGGTGGAGGGCCTGTCGAGCGGAGCGGATGACTATCTGGTGAAGCCCTTTTCCGCGCGCGAGCTCATCGCCCGGGTGCGCACCCAGCTCGAGATGGTCAGCGTGCGCCGGGAGGTGACGCGCAAGGAGCTGGAGAAGGAGGAGCTGCTCGAGTCCGTGCACCTGCGCGACGAGTTCCTCAGCCTCGTCAGCCATGAGCTGCGCACCCCGGTGAGTGTCCTGGCCCTCAACATCCAGTCGCTGCTCCGAAGCCTGGACCGCCAGGGCGGTCAGCGCTCTCCGGAGGAGCTGCTGCGGGCGCGGGCGCTGACGACGGAGAAGCAGCTCCAGCGCCTGACGCGGCTGGTGGAGCACCTGCTGGATGTGTCGGAGTTCGTCACCGGCCGCCTGGAGCTGGTGCGTCAGGACGTGGACCTGACCGCCACCGTGAAGGCGGTCGTGGACGAGGCTCGGGAGAAGGCCGCGCGCGCGGAGAGCACCGTGACGTTGAATGCCCCGTCTTCCATCGTGGGTCGGTTCGACCCGGAGCGACTGCATCAGCTGGTCGAGGGCCTGCTCGACAACGCCCTCAAGTTCGGCGCGGGCAAGCCCGTCGAGGTGACGGTGGCTCCGACGGAGGACGGCGTCCGCATCTCGGTCGTGGACCATGGCCCCGGGGTCGCCCCCGAGGACCACGAGCGCATCTTCGGACGCTTCGAGCGAGCTGTCTCCGCGCGCAACCATGGAGGCTTCGGACTGGGCCTGTGGATGGCACGCCACATCGTGGAGGGACATGAGGGGCGCATCCACGTGACGCGCACGGAAGGCGGCGGCGCCACCTTCACCGTCGTGCTCCCGGTGATGGAAGCGCCGAGGTGAGGGCGCGCTTCACAGCCGTCCGTGCGGCACCCGGCCCTGCTGGAACGCATCCACCTGGAGGAACGTGAAGGGCTGGTCATACAGGAGCCGGTCCTGCTGCCGCGTGCGGAACAGGTCCACGATGAGGTTCATCCGGTCCGACAGGCTCCCCCAGTCCCGCGCCGCGCTGCCCGCCGTGTCGTCCGGGGACCTGTCCAGCGCCGCCATCAACGCCACCAGCTCCGGATGCGACAGCCGCTCCAGGGCCGGTGGGAAGTCCCGCTCCGCCGTCAGCGCGGGCAGGTCCTCCCCCAGCCGCAGCGTCACGTCCGGCAGCTCCATCTTCATCAGCATCCGCGTCGCCAGCTCGCGCCACAGCCGCTCCAGGCGCTGGGCCAGCGGCGCGAAGCCTTCACGCAGGCCCCACTCGGACAGGCTGCGCGCCCGGGGATTCGGGTCCGCCCGGACGAAGGCGACGAGGTGCTCCAGGAACAGCTCCTTCACCGGCGCGTTGAGCGCGGCGACCACCGGCCCCTGCAGCCGCGCCTGCTCGTGGTAGCCCACCAGCGCGTTGGCCAGGAACATCAGCTCCGCGTGGGCCTTCGGGTCCTCGGTGAAACACGCCTCGTGGTAGTGCCGCACCGCGCGGATGAGCAGGTCCTGCCCGCCTTCACCCACCGGCCCCGGAGCCAGCCGCGACACCACCGCCTCCACCCGCGACGGCTCGGGCGAGTCCATGCCAGTGAAGTTCGCCAGGAGGTCCGTGTACAGCGGCCCCAGCTCCTGGAAGACCACCAGGTTGCCGCGCGCGGTGTGACGGGCCACCTCGTCGAGCACGTCCTCCACCGTGCGCGCCAGCACGTACTGGATGCCCACGGACGCGCCCCACGCGCCCAGGAGCCGGTCCTGCAGCTCCGAGAAGCCGCGCGTCACCGCATCCGCCCGCTCCAGCAGCTGCGCCATCACCCCTGGCAGCACGTCCTTGCGGATGAAGGCCCCCGCCGTCTTCGAGGCCCACGTCGAGAAGCCACACCAGCTCAGGTCCTCCTCGCCGAACACGTCGGTGAGGGCCACCTCGAGCACGTGGTACGTCTGGGTGATGTGGAGGTTGCGCAGGACGGGGTCCTCCATTTCGATGATGGCCTCCACCTCCGCCTGTGTGGGAACGGGCCACCAGCGCGGCAGCGTGCAGCAGACCATGGTGGAGGCGCCTCCCGAGAAGCCGGGGACGGAAATGCCCCCAGCCAAGAAGTCGGGACGCGGACGCCCGGAGTCAACGGGCCACCGGGCCCTCGCCCGGCCGCGGGGGCGAGACCCCGGCTTGCGAGTCCTGGTCACCCCTGACAGGCTGCCAGGCATGGTGCCGCTGACAGACCGGGCCGCCCTGCCCCTGGAGCAACGAGCAGCGCTGGAGCGAGAGCTCGCGCCCCTCACCCTGCTCCAGGACGTGGTGCGCTGGGGCTTCGCCAGCACGCCTCCGCGCGACGTGACGGAAGTGGTGGTGCAGGACGAGTTCACCCACGACGTGGTGCTGCCCTGGAAGGACGGCGGCTACCTCGTCTTCGACACCACCTGACTCGGCGGAATCAACGCGGTCTCCGTGTGGGACCGTCGACCCAGCGCTGATGAACTCCTCGACGCCCGGCTCGCGGCGGGCTGGACGCCCACGCCCACGAGCACCGTCGACGGCGACGTCATCCTGGGCCACGCCGCGTGCAGGGTGCCGCCCGCGAAGGACGGGGCGACACCCTGAGCGGCGAGGGGACTACTTCCCCTTGCCCTGCTCCTTCACCCACGAGTCCTTCAGGGTGACGGTGCGGTTGAAGACGGGCTTGCCCGGCTGCGAGTCCTTCGGGTCCGCGAAGAAGTACCCCAGCCGCTCGAACTGGAAGCGGGACTCCGGCGTCGCCTGGGCAAGGCCCGGCTCCACGCGCGCGTTCCTGAGGACCTCCAGGCTCGCCGGATTGAGGAAGGTGGTGAAGTCCTTCGCGTCATCCGAGTCCGGGCTCTCCACGGAGAAGAGCCTGTCGTACAGCCGCACCTCGGCGGTGGGCGCGTTGCCCGGCACCCAGTGCAGCGTGCCCTTCACCTTGCGGCCATCCGGCGAGTCACCGCCGCGCGTGGCCGGGTCATAGGTGCAGCGCAGCTCCGTGATGTTGCCGGCCGCGTCCTTGATGACCTCCTTGCAGGTGATGAAGTACGCCGAGCGCAGGCGCACCTCCTTGCCCGGCGCCAGGCGGAAGAAGCCCTTGGCGGGGACCTCCATGAAGTCCTCCGCCTCGATGAACAGCTCGCGCATGAACGGCACCTTGCGCGTGCCCATCTCCGGCTTCTGCGGGTGGTTCTGCACCTCCAGGAGCTCCTCCTGGCCTTCCGGGTAGTTCTCCACCACCACCTTCAGCGGGCGCAGCACCGCCATGGCGCGAGGGGCCGTCTCGTTCAGGTCCTCGCGGATGCACAGCTCCAGCACGCCCATGTCGATGAGCTGCTGCGTCTTGCTGACGCCCGCGCGCGTGGCGAAGTCGCGGATGGAGGCCGGCGTGAAGCCCCGGCGGCGCAGGCCGCTGATGGTCATCATCCGGGGGTCATCCCAACCGGAGACGTACTTCTCCATGACGAGCTTGAGCAGCTTGCGCTTGCTCATCACCGTGTAGTTGAGGTTCAGCCGGTTGAACTCGTACTGATGCGGCCGCTCTCCCTGGATGAGGCTGTCCACAATCCAGTCGTACAGCACGCGGCGGTTCTCGAACTCCAGCGTACAGATGGAGTGGGTGATGCCCTCAATCGCATCCGACAGGCAGTGCGCGAAGTCGTAGAGCGGGTAGATGGGCCACGCCTCGCCGGTGCGGTGATGGTGCGCGTGGCGGATGCGGTAGATGGGCGGGTCCCTCAACACGGGGTTGGGGGACGTCATGTCGATCTTGGCGCGCAGCGTGTGCTTGCCGTCCGGGAACTCTCCGCCGCGCATGCGCTCGAAGAGGTCCAGGTTCTCCTCCACGGAGCGGGTGCGGTACGGGCTGTCCCGGCCCGGCGTGGTGAAGTCGCCGCGGTACTCGCGAATCTCGTCCGCCGACAGGCTGCACACGTACGCCTTGCCCTGCTTGATGAGCTGCACGGCGAAGTCGTAGAGCTTGGGGAAGTAGTCGGAGGCGAAGAACTTCCGGTCATCCCAGTCGAAGCCCAGCCACTTCACGTCCCGCTGGATGGACTCGACGTAGTCGGTGTCCTCGGTGACGGGGTTGGTGTCGTCGAAGCGCAGGTTGCACAGGCCACCGTATTGCTTCGCCAGCCCGAAGTTCAGGCAGATGGCCTTGGCGTGGCCGATGTGGAGGTAGCCATTGGGCTCGGGCGGGAAGCGGGTGAGCACGCGACCACCGTGCTTTCCCGCGCGCCGGTCTTCCTCGATGATTTCCTGGAGGAAGTTCAGGCCCTGCGTTTCGTTCGTCGTCGTCATGATGGGGGCGAATCCTCGTGAAGCCGCCCGGGGCCGGCAAGCGATTCCTTGCACCCTCGCCGTTCCCAGCGGGCCTCGGAGGAGAACACCCGGGCCGGGCGCCCCCTTCCAACGCGGGGCGGCGGGGCCTCCGGACGGAAAAGCCCCCAGGGGGCCTCAGAGGGACGCCAGCAGCGCTTCCCAGGCCCCCAGGGCCCGCGTCGCCGACAGCTCCTCCGCGCGTGCCCGGGCCCGGCGGGACAAATCCTTGCGGTGCACCTCGTCGGTGACGACGCGTCCCAGCGCCTCCGACAGCGCCTGGGGGTCCTCCAGGGGCACCAGGACCCCGTGGCGGCCATGCTCCAGGACCTCCGCCGGCCCGGAGGGACAGTCCGTGCTGACCACGGGGCACCCCAGGGCGAGCGCCTCCAGCAGCACCATGGGCAGGCCCTCGAAGCGCGAGGACAGGGCGAACACCGCGGCCTTTCGCATCAGCGCGTGCGGATTGGCGGCGAACCCGGGCATGAAGACGGTGGACTCCACGCCCAGCGAGCGGGCCAGGGCCTTCAAGTCGGCCTCCAGCGAGCCCACCCCGAGGATGAGCAGGTGCTGGTCCACGCCCCGCTTTCGCGCGAGAGCATGGGCGCGGATGAGCACGTCGAAGCCCTTCTGGGGCTCCAGCCGTCCCACGGCGATGACCACGGGCTTGTCGAAGACGGCCGGGGCCCAGTCGGGCAGCGGCCCTTCCCCGGCGGCGCGCACGACGTCGCCATCCACGAAGTTGGGGATGACCTGGAGTCGCTCCTCGGGCACGGGCACCAGCGACTGGAAGGACCGGGCGGTGTCATGGCCGCAGGCGACGATGCGGTTCATGCGCGGATACAGCAGGCGCAGGCCCCAGAGCTGTCGGCGCGGCTGCTCGCGATGGAAGGCGCCCCAGTCGAAGTGGATCATCCCGACGACGGGCTTGTTGAGCAGCCTGCCCGCCAGGCAGGCCAGCAGCGCGGCACGGCCCTCCTGGCCCGCGACGATGACGTCGGCCTCGCGCGCATGGCGCAGCAGGTGCCAGAGGTACACCGGCAGGCTCTGCCGATGGTAGTCGTAGGAGTCGGTGGCCCAGACGACCTCGGTGTTCCGGGGCAGTCGGTCCTCGCGGTCCGGCGGAGGGCGGTGGTGGAAGAACAGCCGGGTGGCGAAGCGCTCGGAGTCCAGGCCCGCCAGGATGTTGCAGACCGAGCGCTCGATACCGCCAGCGCCCATGAACACGAGCGTGAAGAGCACGCGCTTCCGGCGGGGGTCTTTCGAGGCGTCTCGTGGCACCGGTTGCAGCATCCAGCCCCCACTCCCCAGAAGGCGGGTGCACCGTAACCCAAGGAGGCATACCCGCCAACAAGACGAACGGGCCGCTCGCCCTCACGGGACGCGAGCCACCGGACTGACGCACACAGCCGGGCCACTCGGCTAGGCTCGCGCGCGCCCACGCCTTCCACTCCTCTCGTGAAAAACCCACTCCGCTCGCGCGTCCTCGTCTTCGTGGCGTCCCTGCTCTGCGTGTTCGCCGCCGGCGGCTTCCTCGCGGTGCGCGGCCACCGCATCGGGCAGGGCCTGCTGCATCCGCCCCATGTGCCGGTGGAGCGGCCCGTCGCCTCACCGGAGCTCTCTGGCCTTGAGGACGTGAGCTTCTCCAGCGTCGACGGGCTGACGCTGCGCGGCTGGTACGTGCCGTCGCGAAACCGGGCGGCGGTGGTGCTGGTGCATGGCTTCGCGGACAACCGCGCGCAGCTGCTCTTCGAGGCTCGCGCGCTCGCCCGAGCGGGTTATGGCGTGCTGCTGTTCGACCTGCGCGCGCATGGAGAGAGCGGCGGAGACCGCGTGACGTGGGGCGACGGCGAGCGGCGCGACGTGACGGCCGCGCTGGACTTCGTCTCCAAGCGCCAGGACGTGGACCCGGCGCGGCTGGGCCTCTTCGGGTTCTCCATGGGTGGCACCACCGCGCTGCTGGTGGCGGAGACGGACGTCCGCGTGAAGGCGGTCGTCGCGGCGGGCGCGTATCCCGCCCTGGAGGCGGACGTGTACTCGGGCTATGGCCGGTGGGGCGCCTTCAGCGCGGAGCCGGTGCTGTGGACGCTGCGGCACGCGGGCGTGGACGTGGACGCGGTGCGCCCCATCGACGGCATGTGCCAGCTCCAGGGCCGGCCGCTCCTGCTCGTCAACGGTGACGTGGACCCGGACGCCCCCGCCAAGCTCCAGGCCAGCCTCTTCCGCGCGGCCTGTGAGCCCAAGTCCCTGTGGGTCGTCGAGGGCGCGGGCCATGGCGAGTACTCGCGCGTCGCACCCGAGGAATACGCCCGCCGGCTGCGCGAGCACTTCGACCGGGCCCTCTTGAACGCGGGCTGACGCGAGCGCTACGGGGTGCCGTCCGGCTCGGAGGTCGGCTCGGGCGCCACCGCCGGAATCTCCCACGTGGGGGCCGAGTCCAGCGCGGGCCGCCCCACGAGCAACTCATGCGGCCGGAAGCCGCCCTTGTAGCGCAGCGACGCGCACGCCTGGACGCGGTAGCCCAGGTACACGTGGGGGATGCCGCGAGCGCGCGCCAGCTCCACCTGGAACACCACGTTCGCGGTGCCGAGCGACAGGGCCGCGCAGGCCGGGTCGTAGAAGAAATACACCGCGCTCCACGCGCGCGGCGTCTCGTCGCAGATGCCCAGCGCCACCAGTTTCGGGCCGCCCTCCGCGCCATCGTCGTAGAAGGCGACCTCGCGCGCGGAGGGATGGGGGAACGAGAACTGGAGCGAGTACTCGCGCAAGGTGAGCGGCGAGGGCTCCCACTCCCGCGAGGACTCGCGCTCCGCGTGCCACGCCCGGTAGAGCGCCAGTCGCTCGTCGTCCACACGCGGCACGTCCACCTCCACGCGCAGGTGCGCGCACGCCGCCCGGGCGCGTCGCTGGCTGCGATTGGGACGAAAGCCCTCCACCGGCAGGCGCAGCGAGACACATTCGCCACAGGTGGCGCAGGCGGGCCGGAAGTACAGCGGGCCGAACCGACGCCAGCCGCGCACCAGCAGGTGCTCGTACTCCTCCGGTGACACGTCCTGCATCACCAGGTTCTCCAACGACGCCTGCTGCTCGGGCAGGTAGCTGCACGGGCGAGGGGCTTCGACTTCGTGTGCCAGCAGGAGGGCCATGTCCGTCCAAGTTCCTCTCCGGCGGACCGCCCGGCGTCAAGTCGGACGCGGGTGTCAGGATGCCCCGCGGCCAGGGAGCCACGCCCTGACAGTCTGTCATGTCGCGCCCCGGACGCATCCCCGACGGGAGGGCATGGCATGGCGACTGCAAACATTCTCGGGTGACTCCCACGTGAAGGCGGAAGCACATGGCCCGAGACTGCCTGCAGCCCTGGATGGACCGGCTCGCCCACGCCGAACTGGAGACCGAGGACGTCGCGCCTTTCTCCGCCTTCGTGGGGGGTGCGTGGGACGACCAGCGGCTGGGGACTCGGACCTTGAGCGCGCGCGCCGCCAACCCGGACAGGCCTGTCCTGCCAGCGAGGCTTTCCCGGCAGGTCGGTGAAGACCCCAGGTGGGAGACGGACGACTTCGAGTTCGCGGTGGCGAGCTACTGAAGACCGCGTCACCCCCTGACGAGTGGGCGTCCCTCCTGGACGCCGCTTCTCAACCTCATCCAGTTTGAGAACGCGCGGGCCCGCACACCTTGCGCGGCGGGCAGGCAGCCGCGCAAGCCGCGCGCGGGGTGGAACACCAAGGCGTCTTCCCGGCCCCCGGCGCCAGCGCGTATAAGTCTGACATGTCCGCAATCGATGTCTCGGTGGTGATGCCCACCCACCGACGAGAGAAGGAAGTGGTGGAGGCCATCCGTTCGGTGCTTCGCCAGGAGGGAGTCCAGGTCGAGGTCATCGTGTTGGATGACACGCCCGAGGGCACCGCTCGGGCGTCGGTGGAGGGGCTGGGCGATGAGCGCGTGCGCTACGTGGTGAACGACCCGCCCTCCAAGGGCCGTCCGGCGGTGGTGCGCAACCACGGCGTGACGCTGGCGCGCGGGCGCTACCTGCACTTCCTGGATGACGACGACATGCTGGCGGACGGCGCGCTGCACGCCATGGTGAGCGCGCTGGACGCGCGTCCCGACGCGGGCGTGGCGGTGGGCTGGGTGGTGCCCTTCGGCGACGACGCGGACTGGCTCAAGGACAAGAGCGAGTACTTCGAGTGGGCCGCCAAGGTGGGCTCCACGACGCCCAACAGCGCGTGGACGGTGGCGCACATCCTCTTTCGCGGAACGCTGTACGTGAACTCGGCCTGCATGGTGCGCCGCGAGCACTTCTCCGCGCTGGGCGGCTTCGACGCGTCCATCCCCGTCTACGAGGACGTGGACTTCTACCTGCGCGGCATCCGCGCCTTCGGCCACGTCTACGTCAACCGGCCCATCCTGCACTACCGCACGGGCCGGCCCTCGTTGATGCACAACCTGGGCAAGGACGGCACGCTGGTGATGCAGTCCAACGAGATGATTCACGGCAAGTACCGCAAGACGAACGGCGTGTTGGAGTACCGCGCGCTGCAGTTGTTGATGCGCGCGCTGCCCTTCGACGTCGCCAAGCGGCTGCCGCTGCGGTTGCCGAAGCAGGGCCGGGTCTCATGAGCTTGAAGAATCGCCTCGTCGGAACGGCCAAGCGGCAGATGAAGCAGACGCTGCGGCCGGTGCTCCAGCGGGCCATGGCGCCCAAGCGCACGGAGATTCCCGCGTCGTACTGGGGGCTGGAGCAGCGCACCGGCCAGGGCCTGTGCCTGGAGGGTGTGCCGCTCAAGGCGCTGGTGGAGCGCTGGGGCTCGCCACTGCACGTGGTGCACCTGGCGGCGCTGCGGCGCAACGTGGAGCGCTTCCTGGCGGTGCCTCAGGGACGGGCGGGCGGCTGCGAGGTGTTCTACTCGTACAAGACGAACCCGATTCCGGGTGTGCTGTCGGTGCTGCACGGCATCGGCGTGGGCGCCGAAATCATCTCCGCCTACGAGCTGTGGCTCGCGCTGAAGCTGGGCGTGGCGCCCGAGCGCATCGTCTACAACGGCCCGGTGAAGTCGGAGGCCTCGGTGCGAGAGGCCATCTCCCGGGGCATCCAGTTGCTGGCCGCCAATCACGCGGAGGAGCTGGGCACGTTCGCGCGCATCGCGGCCGAGCTGGGCAAGCGCCCGCGCGTGGCGCTGCGGGTGAGCACGGACAGTGGCTGGGCGGCGCAGTTCGGCACGCCCATCGCCGGGGGCGCGGCGCTGCGGGCGTATGCGCAGGCGCGTGCGTCGTCACACCTGGACGTCGTGGGCCTCCACGCGCACCGGGGCGCCACCATCCGGACGGAGGGCGAGTTCACCGGCTTCGTGGAGGCGGTGCTCGCCTTCACGGACACGCTGCACCAGGAGCTGGGGTTGGATCTGGAGGTGCTGGATTTGGGCGGCAGCCTCTGCACGCCGTCGGTGGAGCACATCGCCGAGCGCGACTGGCGGCTCAACCTCACCTTCTTCCGCGACGTGCCCGCGCCGGACCCGGACGGGGCGCTCGGCATCTCCCGCTATGTGGCGCTCGCGGTGGAGCTGGTGGAGTCGCACTACGCGCGGCGGGGTCGCCAGCGTCCGCGCATCTTCCTGGAGCCGGGGCGCGCCATGACGGGCGACACGCAGTTGCTCCTGGGCCGCGTGCACACGCTCAAGCAGGGTGACGACCGGACCTGGGCGGTGCTCGACGCGGGCGTGAACCATGCCGAGTGCGTGCGCAACGAGTACCACCAGCTCTTCCATGTGGACCGGCCGGATGCGCCCGCGTCGCGCGTGTACACGGTGGTGGGGCCCATCTGCACGCCGGGCGACACGCTGTACCACGCGAAGCGGTTGCCGGAGCTGACCGAGGGCGACACGCTGGCCATCATGGATGCGGGCGCCTACTTCGTGCCGTTCGCCACGTCCTTCTCCTATCCCCAGCCCGCCATCATCGCGTTGGACGACGGGAAGGAACTGCTACTGCGCCGGGCGGAGACGTTCGAGGACCAGATTGCCCTCGACACCGTGACGGGCGCGGCGGCTCCGGGAAAGACGGAAGCCGCCTGAGCCTCACGGCCGCCCGCATCTGAAGCGGGCGGCCCGGAGGACTACCGGTTGAGCACCATCATCCGGAGGAAGGCGCGAGGGTGGCGCGCGGAGCCGTAGAGAATCTGCGCGACCTCCACCGCCGTGGGCATCATGTCATCCGAGTCGATGAGCGGATCCACCGCCACGTCCCGGTGCTCACCCAGCCAACGCCGCCACTGACGTGCCTCGTCGACGGGGAGCGCGCCTGAGAGCCGCTGGAGGTTGAGCAACATCTCCAACGCAATCCGGTTGCAGAACACCTCGCCCTTCCCCGTCCACTCGCGCGCCGCCTTCACCACGCCCTGGAGCGCGGGCTTGTCACCCAGCGCCGCGTGGTAGGCCATCAGCGGCAGCGGCAGTCCTCGCGCGATGTCGAAGCCCATCTGCCCGTAGTAGCGCGGGTTGAAGTCGATGAGGAGGAAGTCGTCCTTCGTCTGGATGAACTCCACCTCGAAGACACCGTGGTAGCCCAGTTTCTGGCACAGCCGCTTGAGGCCGTCCGACAGGTCCTGGCGCACCGGCGCGGACTCGAAGCACACGCCCACGCCCAGCCGGCGCGGACGCTGGAGCACCTTCATGGCGCCCCGCACCTCGAACAGCTCACCGGATTCGTCCACGAAGCCCGACAGGCTGTAGATGCCCTGCGCCGCTTCCGGATGGAACTCCTGCACCATCGGCCGCGCCACCGCCGGGTCGAAGTTCACCAGCATGGGCGCATACCCGTCGCGCGCGAAGGCCCGGTACTCCTCCACCAGCTGCGACGGCTCCGCCACCGGCAGGCCCTTGACGTGCGTGGAGTAGAGAATCTGCGTCGTCGGCTTGATGAGGACCGGGAAGCGCGCCTCGCGGGCGATGGCCTCCAGGTCCGCCTCGGACTCGGGGAACCAGGTGCGCGGCAGCGTCAGCCCCACCGCCTGGCCCGCCTCGAAGAGCTTGCGCTTGTTGAGCAGCCCGTACACCGCCTCCACGCCCGGGTCATAGAGGTGGAAGTACTGGGACAGCTCCCGGGCATGGACAGACACCAGCCACGCCAGCTCGTCGCTCGTCGGGTACAGCACGTGCCGATGCGGCTCCCTCCGGCCGAAGTCCAGCAGCCACTCCATGAACGCCTCGGGCTGGGATTCGGGAGGACACTGCACGCGCCGCCCGACGAAGCGGGACCAGCTCGCGGGGCCCAGACGGCCGGGGTCGGCCACCGTGACGTCAATGCCATTGCGCCCGAAGCAGCGCGCGGCGGCGAGCGTGCCGTAGAAGCTCGCGGAGAAGAGCAACGCGGACGGCCGCCCCTCCACGCGCGGGCGCGCCGCCTGTTCCACCTTCACGTCTTCTGCCTCCACCTGAGCCGTCTCCAGTCTCTCCACGTCCTCCAGCCTGCGCGGGCGCGGGGGCGCCCTGCGGGCCGTGGCCTGGGCATGCGCGCCGACACCTGAAGCCTGGGTCGACACAGGCGTCGCGGTAGCCGCGGCGAGCCCGGCGGTGAGGAGTGAGAGGATGTGCCGTTTCATACCTTGGGCACGCAACATAGCCGCCCCCCCCACCATTTGCCCCTGTCCACTTCGCGTCCATTGTTCCGCGGGCCCATTCCCCCAGGCCCTTCGGCCCCGGAACATCCGACCGGGTCCGCCGCGACGACCCACCGACGCGCGACGACCCATGGGGTGAGGTCGCGCCACGCGGGGCCGTGGCGCGAGCGGCTGGCCCCGCGCGTCAGGGGCTCACGCCGCCCTCCGGCCGCCACACGAGATAGCCCGAGTCGAGCAGCCACGCGTCCGTGGCCACCCCGCCCAGTCGCGTCCCCAGGCGTGTGACGGACTCACGGAAGGCGTCGGGGGGCGAGGTGTGTCCCGCCTCGCGCGCCTGTCTCCAGGCCTCCATCCACGCCTGGAAGAAGGTGTGCATGGGCTCGCCAGGACGCACGCGACGGCGCAAGTCCCGGGGCAGCCAGTCGCGGAACAGCAGGGGCGCGAAGCCATTGCGAAAGTCGGTGTGGAACAGCAGCGCCTCGCGCATGGGGGGCGCGTCCCCGTCCGCCGACGCTCGACGCAGCAGGTGCGCGGTGAGCACCGAACCCTCCGGGTCCGAGCTCCCCTCCACGAGCAGCCCCGACGGGAGCAGGAATCGACCCAGGGCATGGTGCACGTCGGAGACGCGCTCGGCCGGTCCCTGACGCAGCAGGTTCATGGCCCGCACGAGGCGCGCCGGCTCGTCCGCCGAGAGCGGCAGCTCGAAGCCCCCCTGCCGGAAGTGCGTGCGCGAGCCCGCATGGACCTGGGCGGCCAGGGCGCGCGCCTCCTCCAGCTCCACGCCGATGACGGTGAGCTCCGGCTGGAGCACGCGAAACGCCTCCGCGCTCTCCAGCGTCGTCCACGGGTGCTCACCAAAGCCCACGTCCACGAAGACGGCCCGGGCCCAGGCGCCATCGACACGCGACAGCAACCGGGGCTCGAAGCGGCACAGGTATGCATCGAGCGCGCGCAGGCGACCCGGCGCGGTGCGACCCCGGGTCTTCGCATCCAGCGTGGACATGCCTCCCACTTCGTCGAGGCGCGCCATGCGCGTCAAGCCTCCCCCGTTCCCTCCGGACCGCGCGGGCCGGTAGGCTCCTCCGCGTGCGCCCCGCCTCCGCCCTCACCTGCCCCGGCTGTCAGGCGCCCCGCGTGGAGGGGGCGGAGTGTCCTCGCTGCGGCATCATCTACGCCCGAGCGGAGGCCCGTGCGGCGCGCAGGGCCGAGCAGGAGCGCGCCGCGGCGGCAGCGGACCCGCAGGCCCCGGAACCCGCGCCCTTCGAGGTGGACCCCGCCTGGCTCGCGCCGCCACCGGACCTGCGCTCGGACGCGCATCCGCTGGAGACCGCCGCGTTCGACGCCGCCGACGAACAGGCCGTACACGAGCTGCGGCTGCGGCTCATCGTCGTGCCCGTGGCGTTGCTCGTGGGTTATCTGGGGGCCACCGGCTCGCTGCGCTTCATCGTCCGGCTGTTCACCATGCTGGTGCATGAGCTGGGGCACGCCGTCACCGCGTGGCTGTGCGGCATCCCCGCCGTGCCGTCGCTCTGGGTGACCTCCATGGGCTCGGAGCGATGGTACTCGCTGGCGTTGGCGCTCGCGGGCGCGCTCGGAGCGCTCACCTGGATTGGCTGGAAGCTGCGCCGCTGGGCGTGGGTGACGTGGGGCGTGGTGCTGCTCACCTGCCAGCTCGTCTGCACCGTGGGCCTGCCCATGTCGAGCACGCTGCCGCTCGTCATCTTCGGCGGTGACGGGGGGATGCTGGTGCTGGGCACGGTGCTGATGGGGTGCTTCTACGTGCGGCCCGGCAGCTACCTGCACGTGCGCGCGCTGCGCTGGGGCCTGGTGCCCATTGGCGCGCTGTCCTTCTGGGACGGCTTCCTCACCTGGTGGAGGGCGAGGACGAACGCGGAGGAGATTCCGTTCGGCCGCATGGAGGGCCAGGGCCTGAGCGACCCCAGCCGACTGGTGGATGAGCACGGCTGGCAGGAGGGCGACCTCATCCGCCGCTATGTGACGCTGGGCGTGCTCTGCCTCGTGGCCCTGGCGGTGTTCCACATCCTGCACCTCTACCGCGGGCGGAGCCGCCTGCGCGCCGCCGTGCGAGCGCTGCGCCACCAGGAGGAGTGACGAGACGTCTCGGGTTGTGACAGCGGTGGGGAACGCCGGTACCCTTCGCGGCACATGGCACACTCCGCCCCCCCGCTCCCCTCCCCGGAGCCCTCCCCGTCCTCGCTGTCCGACGCCCCCGAGCAGGTCCAGCCGCGCCTGGGCTGGCTGCCGCCGGTGGGGTCCTGGAAATACCACCTGCTGTTGAGCGCCGTGGCCCTCTTCATCCTCGGGCCCCTGGGTGGCATCGCCGCGTCGTACATGAACTTCAGCGTGGGCTTCTTCGTCGGCGGGCAGGTGCTGGCGGGCATCCTCGGCAGCGCCGTCACGTACGGCTACGGCTCGGAGGGCAAGCACGGCGCCAACTACATGCAGACGATGGCCGCGTCGGTGGCCTCGCTGTGCGCCATGTCCGTGCTCATCCAGGCCATGGTGTGGCTGGGCATGGAGATGCCCCCCGCCTGGCACCTGATGCTCTTCGTGGGCTGCGTGGGCATGTTCGCGGTGGGCGTGGGCATGCTCTACACGCCGCTGCTCGTGGACCGGCTCCAGCTCGACTATCCGTCGGGCTTCGCGGTGGCCAACATCCTGCGCGCGCTGACGGACAAGCGGCTGCTCAAGGCGTCCATCTCCAAGCTGGGCGGTGGCACGCTGCTGGGGGCCATCGCCGCGTGGATGACGGAGAAGATCGCCGTCGTCGCCGCCATCGGAACGAGCGCCGCCACGCTGGGCGCGGGCATGATTGTCGGCAGTCGCATCACCGTGCCCGCGGTGCTGATGGCCGTCATTGGCGCGTGGCAACTGCCCTATCTGCGCGAGCTGGGCTGGCTGGGCGCGACGGACCCGTTCCGCAAGGTGGGCTTCCTCATCGGTCTGGCGATGATTTGCGGCGCAGCGGCGGTGGACCTCTCGCTGCTCGCGGTCCAGGCCGTCGCGCGCGTGCGCGCCCGGGCCACTGTCGCGGAGGGCGAGGAGCCGGCGTGGAAGAAGGTCAACATGCCCCGACTGCTGGCCTGGGTGGTGGGCTGGGGCGCGGCGACGCTGCTGGTGGGCACCCTCGTGCTGGGGCAGCCCTTGGGCTGGCTCGCCTTCGGCCTGGCCCTGGCGCTCCTGTTCGTGCTCATCAACGGCATCTCCTACGGCATCACCGACCAGAACCCCATCTCCAGCGCGTTCGTCATCTCCATCATGTTGATGTCGTTGATGGGCCTGAAGAACCCGCTGGTGGGGTTGATGGCGGCGACCATCCTGCTCATCTCCACGTCCGTGGGCTGCGACATGCAGCAGGACCGCTCCACCGGCTGGCGCCTGGGCACCAACCGCGTCATCCAGTTCCGCTACCAGGTGATGGGCGTCATCATGGGCGCGCTCTTGTGCGTGGGTCTGGCGAAGGTCTTCATGACGGCCTACCCCGCGCTGACCATCAACCAGCTCGACAACCCCAATGCCCCGGTGGGCCAGTGGGGCTCCGCCATGACCTACAAGCTGGTGGGCGCCATCCGGGACCTGGGCTCGCTGTCGGACGCCAAGATTCAGGCGATGTTCTTCGGCCTGGGGCTCGGCTTCGGCATCCAGGTGCTGCGCAAGCTGCTCCAGGGTCACCAGGGCTATCAGAGCTACATCAAGAGCTCGCGCGCGGGCTTCGCGGTGGGCTGGACCATGGACTCGTTGGTGCTGGCCAGCCCCTACGCGTCGTCCTTCGGCGCCTTCGTGTCCTTCCCGGCGGCACTGTGGTTCGGCGCGGGCGGCATCATCGCGTCCGTGTGGAACACGGTGACGAAGAAGCGCGGCCCCGTCGCAGCGGGCAGCCCTGGCCAGGGCGAAGCGCTCCCCGAGGACATGAGCACCATGTCCCTGGTGGGCGGCGGTCTCATCGCTGGCGAGTCCCTCTTCTTCCTCATCGCCGGCATGATTGGACTGGCCTCGCTGCTGGCGTGACTTGACAGTTGCCGGTGCGGGCCAATTCCTGACGCACTCACAGTGCACATGCCACAGTCTCTCTCGGGGAGCGACCGATTCCCGGCGCTCCATCCGAAGCGAACCGAGGGAAGCCCATGAAGCGTGTCTTCGTGCTGTGCGTGGCGCTGTTCAGTGTCTCGTGGCTGGGATGCGGCGGGCCTCTGGCGGAAGAGGGCGGCGAGCCGCTCTCCCAGGAGCCCACGCAGGAGTCCTCCCAGGAGTTCGTCACCTGTCCGGGTGACCTGCCCCAGTGCTCCACCTACGAGGGGAAACGCTGCATCAGGCGGGTGGACTGCTGCGATGGCGACTTCCTGTTGTGGTGCGCCTGCGACCCCACCATGAAGCGCTTCCACTGCCTCTAGGGCGTCCACGCCTGGACACTTCCGCGCGAGGGGAGGCTCGACACCCATCCCGGCATTCATGGGAAAACAAGCACAAGGCGCTCACCCTGGGCGCCTGACGCAAGTCCTCCCCGGAAGGATTCCCATGAAGCGCGCAATCGTGATGATGGCAGCGGTCCTTGGTGTCTCGTTGATGGGTTGTGGCGGCGCGGACCTCGCGACGCCGACCGGTGAAGCCGTGTCGGAAGAGGTCCAGGACGTTTCCCAGGAGCTCGTCACCTGCACGGCCACCTGCTACGGCGGGACGTCGGTCTCTTGCACGGGAACGACGTGCAGCTACGTGAACAACCAGAGCGTGACGTGTGATGGCGTCGTCCACTACTGCCCCCCCACCATCTGTCCTGGCACGTACCGGCCCTGCTTCTCGCTCTCGGGCCGGCGCTGCTCGCAGCACGAACCCTGCTGTCGGGGGGACGTCGAATCGTACTGCGCCTGCTACAACGGCAAGCTGAGCTGCTGAGCCGCGTACACCCTTGCAAGGGGTTGTCCGGCGGGTCCGGTTGACAATTTCCGGGCCCGCCTGCATTTTACTCTTCGTGAGCTTCGTCATCGTCACCACGACCACCCGCACCACGACTCGCTACGGCGGGTGTGGAGCGGTGCGCGTCGCGAAGTGAGCTGACGACCGCACGGCTTTCCGCCCCGCCTTTTCGGCCGGGGCAGCCGTGCACTCGCTCAGTGCTCCGTCCGGCAAGGCATTCAACCCTTCCGTATCCGGAGACGAAGCAATGCTCGACGAACAAGACCACCGCTCCCTGGGCCATCGCCTGGACCTCTTCCACTTGCAGGAAGAGGCACCGGGAATGGTCTTCTGGCACCCGCGCGGCTGGAAGCTGTACCAACTGCTGGAGGAGCGCGTCCGCCAGCGAATGAAACGCGAGGGCTACCTCGAGGTCCGTACGCCGCAAGTCTACGCGCAGCCCCTGTGGGAGCGCAGCGGCCACTGGGAGAACTTCCGCGAGAACATGTTCCTGCTCCAGGACGGGGACCGCCACCTCGCCTTGAAGCCGGTGAGCTGCCCGGGCCACATCGAGCTCGTGCAGCGCATGGCGCCCAGCTACAGGGATTTGCCCCTGCGGCTGTGCGAGTTCGGGCTGGTGCACCGCAGCGAGCCGGGAGGCGCGTTGCATGGCCTGTTCCGGCTGCGCCAGTTCACGCAGGACGACGGGCACATCTTCTGTGCCCCGGAGCAGGTGGTGGATGAAGTCGTGGCCTTCGCGCGCTCCCTGAAGGAGTTCTACGCGAGCTTCGGCTTCGACGAGGTACAGGTTGCGTTCTCCGGCCGGCCCGCGTCCCGCGTAGGAAGCGACGAGGTATGGGACCAGGCCGAGGAGTGGCTGGCCGCCGCCGCGAAGCAGGCCGGACTGGACTGCAAGCTCCAGCCGGGTCAGGGCGCCTTCTACGGGCCCAAGCTGGAGTTCGTGCTGAAGGACAGGCTGGGACGCGAGTGGCAGTGCGGGACGATTCAACTCGACCTCGTGCTGCCCGAGCGCTTCGACCTGCGCTACCAGGAGTCCTCGGGCGCGAAGGTCCGTCCGGTGATGCTTCACCGCGCGCTGCTGGGCAGCCTGGAGCGCTTCATCGGCGTGTTGCTGGAGCACCACGGGGGCGCGCTGCCCGCGTGGCTCGCTCCGGAGCAGGTGGTGGTGGCGCCCGTGGGTGAGGCGGCGGTGGACTACGCGGAGCGCTTCGCCGCCAGCCTGCGACGCGCGGGCTGCCGCGCACGAGTGGACGCGCGCGGCGAGTCGCTGTCGCGCAAGGTGTTGGACTCGCACCAGGCGGGCGTCCCGTGGCTCGTGGTGGTGGGCGGGCGCGAAGTGCAGGCGAACGGCGTCAGGCTGCGAAAGCGGGACGGCTCGCAGCGGGACGTGTCCTGGGACGCGGGGCTCGAGGAGCTTGTGGCCGAGTGTGGGTCGGCGGCGGAGGACTGATGAAGAACCGAGGGGCGGGGCCGGAGCTCCCGGCTTTCCGCCCCTCGGGGTTTCTACGCGTGACGCAGGTGCTCCAGCACCGCGCCCGCGCGCATCAACTCCGCGGGCACGGTGGCCAGGTCATCCAGGCTGAGGATGCCCAGGGGCCGGCGGGCCTCATCCACGACGACGAGCCGCCGCACCATCTTGTCCTCCATGAGCTGCTCGGCGGTGCTCAGCGTGGCGTCCGGTTCGCAGGTGATGAGCGCGGTCGTCATGACCTCGCGCACCCGCGTCTCGTTGGGGTCCTGTCCCAGGGCCGTCGAACGGACGGTGATGTCCCGGTCCGTCAACATGCCCACCAACTGCCCGCCGTCGGTGACAGGGAGCGAGCCGATGTTGCACGTGCGCATCCGCAGGGCCGCGACGCGCAGCGACTCGTCGGCCTCGATGGTCTCCACATTCTTCGTCATCAGCTCGAAAATCCGCATGGCGCCTCCGCTGATGGGGGGTGTGAACGATGGGCTACGCCCTAACGTGGCGTCAGTGGAGGTGTCGTGCCCGCCCTGCCCCTGGGCCCGGAGGAAGGGCGGACGGGCGGACAGGGGGCCTCATTCCAGGTTGGCCAGCGGGCGCGACGATTGGGCAGGATGGGCATCCAAGAGAAACCCCGGGCGTGGACCCGGGAAAAGGAGCGTGACGGCATGGTCGACAAGCTCACCCTCAGCGATGCGCAGTGGCGCGAGCGCCTGACTCCCGAGGAGTACGACGTCCTGCGCAGGCATGGCACGGAGCGCCCGGGCTCGGGGTGTTTCCTGGGGACCAAGACACCGGGCACCTACGTGTGCGCCGGCTGTGGCAATCCCCTCTTCAAGGCGGGGACCAAGTTCGAGTCCGGCACGGGGTGGCCCTCGTTCACCCAGCCGTTGAGCGGCGCGGACTCGGTGACGGAGATCAGCGACCGCTCGCACGGCATGGTTCGCACCGAGGTGCGCTGCGCCCGCTGTGACGGCCACCTGGGACACGTCTTCCCGGATGGACCGCCGCCCACCGGGCAGCGCTACTGCATGAACTCCGTGGCGATGAAGCACGTGGAAGAAGGCCAGCCGCTGGAGCTGGTCCGCGCGTAGGCGGCGCGTGTCGCCCCGGCCTCGACAGCATCTTCGAGGTCGGGGCGCTGTCCGCTCGCCTCAGCCCAGCCAGGCGCGAGCGTTGCGGAACATCCGCATCCACGGGCCGTCGTCGCCCGTCCACTCCCGGGGCCGCCACGAGTGCTGCAACGTGCGGTGGACGCGCTCGGGATGCGGCATCGTCACGGTGAAGCGCCCATCCCGCGTCGTGACGCCCGCGATGCCATGCGGCGAGCCGTTGGGGTTGGCGGGGTACGTCGCCGCCACCTGGCCCCGGTTGTCCACCCAGCGCGTGGTGATGTAGCCCAGCCCGTTGATGCGCGCGGCCTCGGCGGCGTCGGAGAACTCCGCGCGCCCCTCGCCGTGCGCCACGGCGATGAGCATCCGGCTGCCCTCCATGCCCTGGTAGAAGAGCGACGGCGTGCGAGCGATTTCCACCGTCCCCAGGCGGGCCTCGTACTGCTCGGAGGCGTTGCGCACGAAGCGAGGGAAGTGCTCGGCGCCCGGGATGATGTCCTTCAAGCCGGACATCATCTGGCAGCCGTTGCAGATGCCCAGGCCGAAGCTGTCGGAGCGCGCGAAGAAGCCCGCGAACTCGTCGCGCGCGCGCGGGTTGAAGAGGATGGACTTCGCCCAGCCTCCGCCCGCGCCCAGCACGTCTCCGTAGGAGAAGCCACCGCAGGCCAGCACGCCGTGGAAGTCCTTCAGCGACACGCGCCCGGCGAGGATGTCGCTCATGTGAACGTCCACCGCCAGGAAGCCCGCGCGGGTGAACGCCGCCGCCATCTCCTGCTGGCTGTTGACGCCCTGCTCACGCAGCACCGCCACGCGGGGACGGGCGCCCTTCGCCACGAACGGCGCGGCGACATCCAGCCCCACGTCGAACGTCAACTTCGGCGTGAGGCCCGGGTCCGTCGCGTCGCACTTGGCCGCGTACTCCTGCTCCGCGCACACGGGGTTGTCGCGGCGCTTCTGCAGTTCGTGGCTGACGCGAGACCACACGCGGCGCAGGTCCATGGTGCCCTCGGACAGCAGCACCTGGGCGCCGTGGCGCACGCGGACCTCCAGCGCGGACGTCGGCCGGCCCAGCTCATGGCAGGACGCCGCGAGGCCGTGCTGCCCCAGCACCTCGCGCACCCGGGCCACGTCGGCCGAGCGCACCTGCACCACCGCGCCCAGCTCCTCGTTGAAGAGGGCCGCCGTCGCGTCGGCGCCCAGCGCCGCCACGTCCACGTCCACGCCGCAGTGGCCCGCGAAGGCCATCTCGCACAGCGTGGCCCACAGGCCGCCGTCGGAGCGGTCGTGGTAGGCCAGGAACCGGCCCTCCGCGTTGAGCGACTGCACCGCCGCGAAGAAGCCGCTCAAGAGCGCGGCATCCTCCACGTCGGGCACCTCGGGGCCCACCTGCGCGTGCGTCTGCGCGGCGATGGAGCCGCCCAGCCGCTGCCGCCCCTTGGCCAGGTCGATGAAGAGCAGCCGCGTGTCCTCGCCTGGCTCCACCAACAACTGCGGCGTGAGCGACTGACGCACGTCCAGCACCGGCGCGAAGGCGGAGATGATGAGCGACACCGGCGACGTCACGACCTTGCGCGCGCCAGCCTCCTCCCAGACGGTGCGCATGGACATGGAGTCCTTGCCCACGGGGATGGTGAGGCCCAGCGCGGGGCACAGCTCCATGCCCACCGCGTGCACGGCGGCGTACAGCTGCGCGTCCTCGCCGGGGCTGCCCGCCGCCGCCATCCAGTTGGCGGACAGCTTCACGTCGGAGAGCTTGTCGATGCGCGCCGCGGCGATGTTGGTGAGCGCCTCGCCCACCGCCATCCGCGCGGAGGCCGCCGCGTCCACCACCGCCAGCGGCGTGCGCTCGCCCATGGACATGGCCTCGCCCGTGGTGCTCGTCACCGTGGACAGCGTCACCGCGCAGTCGGCCACCGCCACCTGCCACGGACCCACCATCTGGTCCCTGGCCACCAGGCCCGACACCGAGCGGTCGCCAATGGTGATGAGGAAGGACTTGTCCGCCACCGTGGGGTGGCTCAGCACGCGCTCGGCCAGCGCCTTGAGGTCACCCGGCAGCGCCAGCGGAGCGTGCGCCAGGGGCCGCGACGTCGCGTCGCGGTGCATGCGCGGGGCCTTGCCGAACAGCACGTCCATCGGCAGGTCGATGGGCGGCGTGCCCAGGCGCGAATCGGACAGCTTGAGCACCTGGGCCTCCGTCGCCTCGCCCAGCACGGAGAAGGGCGCGCGCTCGCGCTCGCAGAAGGCGGTGAAGCGCGCCAGGTCCTCGGGCGCCACGCCCAGCACGTAGCGCTCCTGCGCCTCGTTGCACCAGATTTCCACCGGGGACATGCCCGGCTCCGCGTTGGGCACCGCGCGCAATTCCAGCCGGCCGCCCAGCTCGTTGTCGTGCGCCAGCTCCGGCAGCGCGTTGGACAGGCCGCCCGCGCCCACGTCGTGGATGGAGCGGATGGGGTTCTTTTCGCCGAGCGCGCAGCACTGGTCGATGACCTGCTGGCAGCGCCGCTCCATCTCCGCGTTGTCGCGCTGCACGGAGGCGAAGTCGAGGTCCGCCGCGCTCGCGCCCTGCGCCATGGAGGACGCCGCGCCACCGCCCAGGCCAATGAGCATGGAGGGGCCGCCCAGGACGATGAGCTTGTCGCCCGGCTGCAGCTTGCCCTTCTGCACGTGCGGCGCGCGGATGTTGCCGAACCCGCCGGCGATCATGATGGGCTTGTGGTAGCCGCGCACCTCCACGCCCTCGGGCGTGGCGACCTGCGCCTCGTAGCTGCGGAAGTAGCCGCACAGGTTGGGGCGGCCGAACTCGTTGTTGAAGGCGGCCCCGCCCAGCGGACCGTCAATCATGATGTCCAGCGCGGAGACGATGCGGTCGGGCTTGCCGTAGGGCTGCTCCCAGGGCTGCTCGTAGCCGGGGATGCGCAGGTGGCTGACGGTGAAGCCCGTCAGTCCCGCCTTGGGCTTCGCGCCGCGTCCGGTGGCGCCCTCGTCGCGAATCTCTCCGCCCGCGCCCGTGGCCGCGCCCGGGTACGGCGAAATCGCCGTCGGGTGATTGTGCGTCTCCACCTTCACCATGATGTGGGCCGGCTCGCGCACCGTCCCCCACTCGCCCGTGTCCGCGTCCGGGAAGAAGCGGTCCACCTCGAACCCCGCGATGACGGCCGCGTTGTCCTTGTAGGCGGAGAGCACGCCCTCCTTGTGCTGGGCGTAGGTGTTCTTGATGGCCTGGAAGAGCGAGCGCTCCTGCGGCTTGCCGTCCAGCGTCCAGCTCGCGTTGAAGATTTTGTGTCGGCAGTGCTCGCTGTTGGCCTGCGCGAACATCATCAGCTCGACGTCGGTGGGGTTGCGCTTCAGCTCCTGGAAGCGCGCCACCAGGTAGTCGATTTCGTCCTCCGCTAGCGCCAGGCCCAGCTGGCGGTTCGCCGTCACCAGCGCCGCGCGGCCTCCGCCCAGGATGTCCACCGTGGTCAGGGGCCGGGGCTCGTGCTCGGAGAAGAGGACCGCCGCGTCCTCCAGGCGCTCCAGCACCGCCTGCGTCATCCGGTCATGCAGCACCGGCTTCAGGCGCTCCACCTGCGCGGGCTCCAGCGCGCGGCCTTCGGGGCCGGCCACGAAGTAGGCGAGGCCGCGCTCCAGGCGTCGAATCTTGGAGCCCAGCCCGCAGTTCTGGACGATGTCCGTCGCCTTCGAGGACCAGGGAGAGATGGTCCCCGGGCGGGGCACCACCAACAACAGGCTGCCCGCACGCTCGCCCGAGGGCACCTTCGGGCCGTACTCCAGGAGGCGGCCGAGCATCGCCTGCTCGTCCTCGGAGAGGGCCTTCGGGGCGTCGAGGAAGTGCACGTGCTCCGCGTAGACGGACGACACGGAGGGCACCTGCTCGCGGCACTGCGCGAGCAGCTTGGCGAGCCGGAATTCAGAGAGGACGGGAGCGCCGCGCAGGGAGTGCATGCTGGACATGGGGATTGGGTGTGGCCCTGGGTAACAGCCGGGCCGTCCTTATCACCGTGCGTCGCGCGGGCGAGGACAGAGTTCGCCCCGGCCCGCTCGCTGTCCAGGCGGACAGGGGCCACGGTGGGAGCCCCTCACACGTCGGAGCTTGCGCGGCGCTCGTGACAGGTAGGGAAACTCGGCAACCATGAAGCAGGGGCCGCACGAAGCGCTAGCGCCCCCGGGAGCGACGGCCCGGGGTGCGTCCAGCGTGCGGGAGTCAGTGCCCGTGCGGACACTCGACGAAGGGCGCTACCCGCCCTTGCCAGAAGCCGCGGGGGCCGGAGTCGCGGCCGGCTTTTCTTCTGGAGCCCGGGCCTTGCGCCACAGCGCCAGCAGTTCCGCCTCGCGCTCCGCGGGCAGCCCCGCGCGCGGCTTGTTCCGGCGCTCCTCGGGCAGCCCCTTGAAGTACGCCAGCGTGTCGCGGACGGTGACGTCCACCGGACGGAACTTCAGCCCCGCCTTCACCGCCTTCGCGTTGCTGCGAAGGTGCGTGCCCAGGCTGGTGCCGGCGGGCGGCATGTAGATGGGGAGGCGGACATCGCCCGTCTCGCCTTGCTTCTCCAGGAACTCCGCGGGCACCCACGTCACCTTCGTGTCCCGCCCCGTCACCTGCCGGCACGTGTCCAGCATCGCGCCCATGGACCACGGCTCCGCGGGGCCCACCGCGTTGAAGACGCCGTTGACCTGTCCTTCGATGAGCAACACCAGCCACTCGGCCAGGTCTCGCACGTCGATGATTTGCAGCGGGTCCTTCGGCGTCCCGGGCGCGAGCATCTCCCCGCCCTTGTCGAAGCGCACCGGCCAGTACGTGAAGCGGTCCGAGCGGTCATCCGGCCCGACGATGTAACCGGGACGGATGTTGGCCACGCGTCCCGGGAACGCGGCCTCGGCGGCCTCCTCGCAGGCGCGCTTGAGTCCTCCGTAGAACTCGTAGTCCTTGCCCATGCTTTCGACAGTGGGGTCCGCCAGCGTCGCCGTGGGGCCGCTCTCGTCCTCGCGCGGCGTCTTGTCGCTGGCGTAGGCGGACACGCTGGAGATGAAGACATACTGCTTCACGTTCGGCGCCAGCAGCCCGGCCGAGGCGCGGACCATGCGCGGGTAGTAACCGGACGTGTCCACCACCGCGTCCCACTTGCGCCCCTTCAGCGCCTTGAGTCCCTCGTCCTTGTCCGGGTCTCTGTCGCCGCGCAGCTTCTCCACGTCGGGGAAGAGCTCGGGGCGCGTCTTGCCGCGGTTGAAGAGCGTCAGCGAATGGCCCCGTGCTTTCGCGGCCTCCACCACGGCGGGGCCCAGAAACCCCGTGCCGCCCAGGATGAGGATGCGCTTCTTCGCGCCCTTCTTCGACGCGGCCATCGCCTCGGGTCCGAGCGCGAGCAGCGACGCGCCCGCGGCGGAGTACTGCAGGAACTTCCTTCGCGAAGTCTTCATGACAACGGCTCCAAGGGGCCGTGATGCACTCGGGGGGACGCGCGCGACAACGCGGCGATTCGCGTTTCATTCCCGAGACATCTCACGCGTCAGCGGTCACCCAGTGCGACACCGAAGCCGAGTGTCCACGCGAACCCATGGGTCCACTCGCTGGAGAGCGGACGCAGCCCCTGGTAGCGCAGCTCCGTGCTCGCGAGGAACGGCCCGCCGAGCAGCGCACTCGCGCGCAGTCCCACCGGCACGCCGAAGCGAGTCCCCCCTTCCTGGGAGAACAACCCCACGCCCAGAGAAGCCCGCACGTCCACGCCCACGGAATAGGCCGGTCGCCAGGCCCACAGCGGCGGAGACAACACCGACAGACTCCACCCACCCGCTGGCGGCGGACGGCTCCCCAGCCCCAGGCCCCGCGTCCACTCCACGGACAGCCGCAGCGCATGCGGCAACGGCAGCCCCGCGCGCAGTCCCGCGACGGGTGTGCCGCCTCGCGAATCTTGAGTCATGCCGCCCAGCGCCTGCAGCGACAGCTCCGGCGACGGGATGAAGCCTCGCGCCGTGAAGGCAGGTGCGTCCGGTGCGGCGACCTCCTCGAAGCGAGCACCCGCCCACGTCAGGAATGCCTGGGTATACGCCACCGCCGCGGCGGCCCGGTCCGCCATGAAGGCGTCGTACGTCGCGGGCGCCACGCGGTGCGCGCCATCCTTCCAGCGAGGCTCGGCCTGACCGAAGGCATTGCCCACGCTCCCGTAGACACCGAAGGAGCCCGGACGCCGGGCATCCGGCTCCACCCAGAACGTGCTCCAGGGAAGCTCGACGCCGTCCTCCGCGCGCAGGAACTGGGTGCGCACCGCCTCCAGCGTCTCGCTCGCGAGCGCGTGCTGCGCCTCGGGCCCCGGCAGCGGCTCGACTTCGCGGGAAGGCAGCCGCGTCAGCACGTCGCGCAGCCCCCAGCCCTCGAAGCCATCCGCGAAGCCATGATTCACCGGCACCACATGCGGCGGCGAGGCCACGTCCTGGATGTGATGCGACAGGTGCCCGGCCCTGTCCCACGCCCGCGCCCAATCTCCCCCTCGCGCGGCATCCAGGGCCTCTTCCCAGAGCATCCGCACGCGCGCGTCGGAGCCCGCGCGCAAGGAGGAGTCCAGCGCGCCCTCCGGCCGGTAGAAGTGGTGCCAGCCCGTCCACTTCACGTGGAGGTTGAGGTCCTCGGCGGTGGCGCCGTGCAGCACCGCGTCCCGGTGCGCGGCCAGGGAGCGGGGGCCCCCCGCCGCCAGGGCCCGTTCAATGGCGGCCTCGGTCAACGCGTGGTGGTCCTTTACCCAGAAGGCCTCCGCGCCCGACGGAACGGCCACGGACAGGAGGGCGGCGACGGCCAGGCGCGGCGAGGTCAACATCGTGAGCAGCCTCCGCCCGCGAGGACGCCTCGTGCTTCCGGAAGTCCTCGTGGTGGGCTCGGCGGAACGGCTCAGGCGGCCTCCGCGCGGGAGGGCTCTTCAAGCGTCGCCAGGTGGGCCCGGGCGATGTGCAGGTTGTCGTTGTCCAACGGATGGAAGGAGGGCCGCAGGTATTCCTTGAGGCCGCGCCACACCACCCGCACCAGGACCGGGTCCTTCTCGTGGGCGCGCCGCAGCTCGCGCCACACTCCTGTCCACCCCAGCCCGGGCTCCTGCCGCAGCAGCGTCACGGTGGCCGCGAACCACAGGCCAAACAGCGCGATGACGGCCGCGCACATCCCCGTCACCCGCAGCGCATAGCCGGGCGCCACCTTGCGCAGCACGTCAAAGGCCACGGACTTGTGTTCAATCTCCTCGGCGGCGTGCCACTCGATGAGCGCGCGCATGGCCGGGTGGCCATCCGCGAACACGCCAAGCGTCAGCGTGTTCTCGCCCATGATGGCCGTGTAGTGCTCCAGCGCGGCGGCGATGGACAGCCGCAGGACCGGCGGGAAGTACTTGAAGATGAAGCCCCAGACGATGCGGTGATAGGCCCGCATGAAGCCGGAGATGACGTAGCCCTGGGACTCCAGCAGCTCGATGTAGTCCTGGTGCTCCCGCGCGTGCTTGCCCTCCTGGGCGAAGAACGCCTTCACCTGCGCGCGCAGCTCCGGCGCGTCATCCAGGGCATGAAGGTAGTGATTGACGCTGCGCACGATGAACCGCTCTCCCTCGGGGAAGAGCATGTTGAGCCCGTTCCATAGCTGCGTGGAACCCAGACCGTTGTGATGCCACACGCGGGGGAACGTGGCGTCGAAGTGAAACTTCAGATTCAGTCGCGGGACGATGCGGCCAGGGTCGGGGGGATTGACCATGAGTGGGGGGACTCTCTGCGCCGGAGGGGACGGCGGGTCAGGGGGAAGGGGATATCGGGGGACGGGCACGAAGCAGCACCTCGCGCTCGAGCTCCGTCCGAAAAGCAGTGAGCCGCTCTCGGGCGGTGAAGGGGCCGCTGCCAGCGATAGCGCCGAAGAAGCGCTTGCGCACGCCCTTGCGCGTCGCGCACAACACTTCCGTCACGCAGAGGGCCACACCGCCCCCCACGGCGGGCAGCGGCCGCATGGTGTTGAAGTAGATGGGGAGGTGCCGCTCCAGGGCGGCCTCGTCCTCCACCTCGATGGTGATTTTCGACAAGAGGGCGTTGCCACACAGCGCGGTGGCCACCTGTCGCAGTCCCGGCGTGAAGGCGAAGCCATGCGTGGTCAGCGACGGCATCCACCAGGGCAGCGCCGGCGAATACAAGGTGGAGAAGATATCCTCCAACACCCCGCCCTCCCCTCGCGTGCGCTCCAGCAGCAATGACACCTGCTCGGGCGTCACCGGCCCCTGGCTCGTCCTGGTGGGAATCACCGCGATGCGGATGCGCCGCCAGGGCCGCGCCACGGACGACGGCGCATCCGGCAACACCGGCACCAGCATGGTGGGGTTGTCGGAGCGCAGCAGGCCCCCGCTGGAGCGCCCCAGCGCCACCAGCGAGGCACAGGCGAGGTTGCGGAAGTCCAGCCGCTCCGGGAGCTCCACGCGCAAGAGCGGCGAGGGGTCCTCGGCCCCCGTGAGCCATTCATCAGCGGCCGCGCGTCCCTTCCGGGGCAGCGCCGAGGCGATGGCCCGCGACACCTCCATCATCGCGCTGCCATCCATCACCAGATGGTCGAACGCCAGCTCCAGCGAGCCGGTTCCAGGCTCCACCCGGGCGCCCAGCCAGGTGCTCGTCGTCAGCAGATGCGACGTCCACGCGCTGCGCCCCCGGCCCGCGACGTCCACCACCACCTGGGGATGCCACCCGGCCCGACGCGCCTCGGCGAGCGTACACGGCGCGCAGTCCGCAAGCCGCCCGGCCACCGCCTCCGGAGTCAGCTGCGCGTCATCCAACGGCAGCCGGGCCATCCGAAAGCCTCCGCCCTCGCTGGTGACGGCCACCGTGAGCACGCTGTCGTCGGAGACACGCTGCCGGGCGTCCAGCCCCTCACGCCCCAGCCCCGCGAGCCACACATCCGTGGGCTGGTTGTAGCGGCGCCCTCGCGTGTCCCGATGCCAGCGCGCCACCTGGGCGAGCAGCACCGGGGCCCAGGTGCCCGTCGAGGTGTCCACCCCCAGGGGCTGCACCGTCAACATGATGCGCCGCGTGCGAGGCTCCGTGGAGAGGAAGCGCTCCCAGCTCGTCAGCTCCGGCACCACGCCCGAGGCCTGGCGCGCCGGAAACGTCCGCTGCCAGCCATCACAGAAGCCCACCAGCGCGGACAGCGACCGACGCGCCACGGGGAGGAAGTGGGGAAACTTGTGCGCCATCGAGTCCCGCACGCGAGCCAGCGCGTCCTCGCCACGGCGCACGGCGAAGGAAGGGATGGAACCAGAGCCGTCCATGGCACGTGTCCCGCGCAAGCCCACCGGTGAGGTGACCCACAGCATTGGCCGTGCAGTGTAGCGGACACTTCCTCCGCGCGGTGACGATGTCGTGCCCCTTCATCATCCATGTCTCACGCACTCGTACGGGTGGTGAACGACTCACGCGCTCACTCACACCCACCTTCCTCACGCGAGTCGCGGCATGACGCACGCGGAGCGAGTGTCACCCGCGCACTCCAGCTCGGCGCGAGCAGCGGGACAGAAGACTTCCGCTCCCAGCGGCCCTACCTGGTGCGACGCGCTCGCCTGGCCGGCGACAAGGCACGGTGCACCACCGGGACACCTCGGGCCGCCGTTGGCGCACAGGCACCGTGCCCTCACGGTTCCGATCTCCGCGCCCGGCCCCCACCGGCCTTGGCCTCACGTGCTCAAGCCACGACGCGGGCGGACGTGCGGTTTTCACGCAGATCGCCTCCCAGTGAAGCCACACACCCTTTCGTGCTCCTGCCGTGAGGCCCCGTCATTGACACGCATCCGCCATGGAAGGGGCGGTGAATCCGTCGGACCCCTCGGGAAACCACAAACAAAAGCAAACCAGATTTCACCGACAAAATAACCTTTCAAGACAAAGTCGATTTAGCCTAACCCGCACTGGCAGTCTGGCCCGCAATCGGTAGGATGCCACCGTCCAAGTCCAATCATCGCCCTTGGACAAATGGGGGGGAGTCCAAACACAGCACTCGGAACGGCCTCGGTACCCACGCTCGCATGGCGGGGAACCGAAGACGCCAACACGCGGTTTGCGAGCCCTCGGCTCGCAGGCACGGGAAGGGTGCGCCCTCCAGTCCTCACGCCACACAAAGGAATGTCTCTCATGAAGAAGTTCCTCTCCGCTACCGCCGTAGCCGCGCTGTCGCTTTCTGCGACGCAAGCCCTCGCCGCGCCGATGTCCCCCGCCGCCAGGCCCATGTCGCAGCACTTCTCTCCGATTGTGCAGGACGCGTTCACGCTCCTGGGCGACACGGACAACCTCAACCTCGTCTATTACGTCCCGCGCCGCGGCGGCATCGCCGTCCAGTCGCCCACGACGACCAACCCCGTCCCCCGCTTCCAGATCACCTCCTTCATCCCCGTGTTCGGCTTCTTCGCGGGCATGGAGCTGGCGAACCTGGGCGGCTCGTTCTCGACCACCAGCGACCTGGGCGCACTCAACCGCCTGTCGACGGAGGCCGCGGCGAAGGGCTTCCAGATCGCCCCGGCTCCGGCCAACCGCTCCACCACCCAGTTCGTCCTCTCCGGGTACGCGCCGGTCAACGGCCGCGTGGAGATCGACTGCGAGATGGAGATCATCGTCGTCAACGGCCGCGACGTCCCGGTGCCCAACTGCTTCACCCACCTGGACCCGACCCAGCCGTACGACATCAACACCAACGTGATGTACAAGTTCAACACCCTGCCCGCGCTCGGCGGCAGCGTCGTCGCGCAGGACATCTCCTTCCAGGCCACCACCCTGCCGGGTTGGACCAACCAGCTGCGCGCCCTGATGGCCACGGGCGCCCAGTGGGACAACATCATGACGGCCCAGATTGACTGGGACATCAAGACCCACAACGTGACCCGTCAGGCGCGCTTCACGGTGAACTGGCGCTCGCTGTTCGAGCAGGCCAGCGCCTTCGCGGCGTTCCACCTGAGCTCCTGCGTGGACATCGAAGTTCGCGCCTTCTTCGAGCGCCTGGTCACGTGTTCGTCCGAGAACGCGTGCGGCATCCGCATCGAGTACCTCAACAACGGCGTCTGGGGCCCCACCGCGCCCAATGACTCCAACTTCATCAACGTCGTGAACGCCGTCCAGGCCCGCCTCCAGGACGAGCTGTTCAACGAGGTCCGCCGCTACACGACGCCGGTCAACGGCCAGGTCTCCAACCAGACCAACTCCATCTTCACCATGCGCGCCAACTACGAGAAGCTCATCCTGGAGCGCAACGAGGTCACCTACATCCAGTACAACCCGGGTCCCACGGACTTCACCGTCAAGACCAACATGAACGTCACCTGCCTCCTGGACGGCTTCGAGCTGGGCCGCGTCCGCTGGAACATGGAAGACGCGGGCTGCAGGGCGCTGATCGGTCAGTAATTCCGCACCGCCATGACTTCGGGGCGGAGGCCATCTTCGGGGTGGCTTCCGCCCCTCCTTTCCTTCCTTCAACCAGGCCCTTTCTCCATGCGCTTGCTTCAGCTTTCTCTCGCAGCCGTGTTGTGTCTTTCCGTCACGTCCGCCCAGGCCCAGACAGACACGCCGCCACTCGACTATGCGCGCACCATCCGCGAGTCTGAGATGGTATTCGTTCCCTACATGGGGATGGATCGCGGCCCTGTCTTCTATACACAGTACGTGCAGATTCCGACCGACTCCGTCGCCACCGTGGCTGGCATGAGGCGGCTCTTCGTCAACCTCCACCCCACCGCCCACACGCAGGACCTGTACAACGGCTTCATCACCCGCCATGGCATCACCGACGCGCGGCTGCTCCCGCTGCCCTCGGCCGGCTCGTGCCAGCCCTCGGCGGGAATCGCGGACCTGCTCAAGGGCATGCCGACCAACTACCGGCCGGCGGTGGTCGGCGGCAACTATCCGCTCGTCTGCGGACTCAGCGTCCACTTCTTCCCCGCCGACGAGGCGATGGTGCGCGCCCATATCGCCGCCAACCCGGTCATCACCCTGCGCGCCTCGGTGCCGCTGTGCGCGACGAACAGCCCCCTGCTGAACGTCCCCGCCATCAACCAGCGACTGGTGACGGACGGCGTGCTCCAGACGACGCCCAACCTGGGCGTGGGCGGCAACAGCTGGAACGTGCTCTTCGAGTCCGCCAAGCTCGCCCAGCTCAGCCCCTCCCTGTTCGTCACGTCCGACCCGCAGGTCGGCTGGGAGACGTACATCAAGTCCTTCACGCTCAACCTGACGGCGCAGACCGCGACGATGTCCCCGGCCGCGGCGAGCAACTCCGCCGCCATCTGCACGCCCACGCCGCTGGTCATCAACTTCGGCTAGTCGGCAAGGCGCCCCGCGCGAAGACAAACCCTCACATCAGCAGCCGGGGGCGGCCATGGCGACGGCCATGACGCTCCCGGCTCGGGAGCTTTCGAGATGACACGATGGGTCTGGGTCCTGGCGGGACTCATGGGATGGACGGCGTGCGCGTGCTCGGGAGATGACCCCGACCAGCCCGGCCAGACGCCGGAGCAGCGCAGGCAGCAGGTCCAGCAGTGCATCGTCACCCGGGTGCCCCCACCCGCCGGCTCCACCGAAGCGCGGTGGTCGGTGTCCGGGTATGCCCTGGTGAGCGCCTACCGGAGCTGTCAGGCGAAACCAGGGGACGCGACGTCCGAGGACTTCCGCGACGTGCTTCGAGGCCTCGCCGAGCCAGAGGAGGACCCCTCGCGCGTGAAGCTCACCCAGCCCACCGGGAGCGCGCCGTGAGACGGCTCGCCCTCCTCGTCCTCGTGCTGGGAAGCCTGGCCTCCGCCAAGGGCGTCGTGGCCCAGGAGTGCACCGGCTGCCACACGTCCAAGCGCACCGAGCCCCAGACGCGCTTCGCCAACGGCCTGGGCCGGTGGACGGACAGCCAGTGCTTTGGCTGCCACGCCGAAATCAACGACGTCGCCGTGAAGCGCCAGAAGCGCGAGCCGGACCCGCGCTACTTCGCCATCCCCGTGCGCGAGGACAAGCTGGCGCATCTGGCCAAGACGCCGCTGGCCTACATGAATGCCCCGGAGCTCCTCGAGCATCCGGGACAGAAGGTGCCCCGCATCTCCTCGCGAGGGCTCGCCGCCTTCCTCAAGCGCCCCAGCACCCTCTCCCAGAAGGAGGGCAGCCGCGCGCCCCGGATGATGGCCTACCCCACCCTCCAGTCGGGCGACGTGAAGGACGTCGCCGCGCTCCTGTCGGTGCGGCTGCCGGCGAGGGAGGCCCCCACCTCGAAGCTGTCGGCCTCCGAGCGCAAGGACGCGGACACCCTCTGGAAGGCGCGCTGCGCCAGCTGTCACGCCGGAGACAAGCCCCTCTCCGGACGGGACGGGGTGTCACTGGGGCTCTACACGCCCGAGTGGACGTATGAGTACTGCCGCGAGCAGCCGCCCTACGCGCGCGCGGACCGACAGATGCCGGAGGTGCCGCTCTCGCTGGACGAGGCCCGGCTCCTGCACCGCCTGTTCGACGAGATGCGGGTGGAGAAGGAGCGCGAGCTGGACGCGCGCGTGACGCGGCTGGCGATGAAGGACGCCGCCATGCCCGGGGCGGTGCCTCCCACGATGCTCGCCTATCTCTGGGGCCCCTTCTTCCGGGACGCCACCTGCGTGCACTGCCACGCGACGAGCCCTCGCGCGGCCAGCGCCTTCACGGCCGACGAGGAGGGCCTGAAGACGTACCTCAAGAAGAAGTCGGGCGAGGAGTACTGGCGCAGGCTGGAGACGCGCGCGCTGGAGGCCGAGCACGGCCTGGTCGCAGCGAAGCCCGGCATGCCCATGGCCGGCATGGAGCTGCCCGTGGAGCTGCGACGGCTCATCGCCCGGTGGGTGGTGGACGGCTGCAAGGATACCGAAGGCAAGACCTGGTGCCGTCGCTGACGGCGCACACCGAAGGGATGGCCATGAGCCTGAACGAGTCGCACCTGTCGTCGAGGATTGGCTGGACGTGGGCGCTCTTCGTCGGCCTCTGGCTTTGGACGGGCTGCGGCGGCGAGGACCCCTCCACCCACGAGCAGGCCCTGCGCCAGGCGCTCGCGGGCCGCGCCTCCGCCACCCGGCTGTCGCTGGGTCAGTACCACTCGGTGGGCGTCCACTCGGACGGCTCGGTGTGGGCCTGGGGCTACAACCGGCAGGGACAGCTGGGCAATGGCCTGTTCACCGACAGCCCCACGCCGGTGAAGGTGAAGAACCTGGAGGACGCGGTGGCGGTGGCCTCGGGGGACTACCACTCGGCGGCGCTGCGCTCGGATGGCACCGTGTGGTCCTGGGGTGACAACTATTCGGGGCAGCTGGGCAACGGCACCGTCCTCGCCAGCAACGAGCCCGTGCGCGCCCAGGGCCTGTTCGGCGTGCTCTCGGTGGGCTCGGGCTTCTCGCACTCGGTGGCGCTGCGCTCGGACGGCACCGTGTGGGCCTGGGGCGACAACCGCTACAAGCAGCTCGGCGCACTCGCGGCGACCAGCAGCACGCTGCCCGTACAGGTGGCGGGCCTGAGCGGCGTCATCGCGGTGGCGGCCGGTGGCAACACGTCGCTGGCGCTGCGCTCGGACGGCACCGTGTGGGCCTGGGGCGACAACCGCAGTGGCCAGTTGGGCGATGGCACGGTGACGACGCGGGGCACGCCCGCGCAGGTGCAGTCGCTCGCCGGCGTGGTGACCATCTCCGCGGGAGCGTCCCACTGCGTGGCGCTGCGTTCGAATGGCACGGCGTGGACGTGGGGACTCAACTCGACGGGCCAGCTCGGCGACGGGACGAAAATCAACCGCTCCTACCCCGTGCAGGTGGTGCTGACGGACGTGCTGGCGGCGGTCGCCGGCAACTACCACTCGCTGGCGGTCCGCGTGGACGGCGCGGTGTGGGCCTGGGGTGACAACCGCTATCGCCAGTTGGGCAACGGCACGCTGACGAGCAGCACGCTGCCGATTCAAGCGGGCCTCAGCGGCGGCGTCACGCTGGTGGCGGGCTTCAAGCACTCGCTGACGCTGCGCGCGGATGGCACCGTGTGGTCCTGGGGTGACAACGCCTTCGGCCAGCTCGGTGACGGCACCTTCCTGCCCCGCATGTCTCCGGTGCGCGTGGGCAACACCACGCTGGGCAACCCCGGGGTGACGTCGGGACAGCTGCACTCCGTCTACCTGGACGCGGCGGGCAACCTCTGGAGCTGGGGCGACAACGAGGAGGGCCAGTTGGGCAACGGCCTGGGCGCGGACCGGCTGTTGCCCGCGCGCATGGGGCTGACGGCCAGCGTGGCCGTGGCCGCCGGACACCGCCACACCGTGGTCCTCAAGGGCGACACCACCGTGTGGTCCTGGGGCGTCAACACGCGGGGCGAGGTGGGCGATGGCTCCAACACCAACCGCTCCCAGCCCGTGCCGGTGTCGGGCCTGTCTGGCATCTCCGCCATCTCCGCGGGGGCGTACCACTCGCTCGCGCTGCACCACGACGGCACGGTGTGGGGATGGGGCTTCAACCGCTACGGACAATTGGGAGACGGGACGACGGTGGACCGCAACCACCCCGTGCAGGTGACAGGCCTGGCGGGCGTGACGGCCATCGCGGCCGGCCACAGCCACTCGCTGGCGCTGCGCTCCGACGGCACGGTGTGGGCGTGGGGCTACAACTTCGATGGCCAGATTGGCAGCGGGAACAACGCCTGGCACATCGTGCCGGTGCAGGTGGTGGGGCTGTCGGCGATGACGGCCATCACCGCCGGGGGCTACCACTCCATGGCGCTGCGCTCGGACGGCTCGGTGTGGTCCTGGGGCTACAACGGCTCGGGACAGCTGGGCAACAACTCCACGCTGAGCCAGAACGCGCCGGTGTCCGTGGCGAACCTGAGCGGCATCGTCTCCATCACCGCGGGGGACTATCACTCGCTGGCGCTGCGCTCGGACGGCACGGTGCGCGCGTGGGGCTTCAACTTCGACGGCCAGATTGGGGACGGCTTCCTGGAGAACCGCCATGTCCCGGTGATGGTGGCGGGGATGACGGGCGTCGTGGCCGTCATCGCCGGAGACCACCACTCCATGGCCTTGCGCTCGGACGGCACGACGTGGGCCTGGGGGGCCAACGCGGAAGGCCAGCTCGGTGATGGCACGCGCAACGACAGCATCATCCCCGTGAAGGTGGAGCTGTTCTGATGCAACTCGACAAGGAGACACCCATGTTCGCCCGTATCCTGAATCGGTGGGCCCCGCGTGCACTCGCGGGCGCGGCACTCTCACTCGCCTTGCTGTCCGGCACCGCGGCGCACGCCTTCACCGAGGAGCACGTCATCATCTTGATTGACCGCAGCGGCACCATGAGGACGACGCGGGCCTCGGGACAGACGCGCTTCGCGGATGCGCTCGTGCGCGGGCGCGACTTCGTCCAGACGCCCAACGCCCTGCCGCGCCTGTTCGCCATCTGGACGTTCGAGGGCGGCGGCTACCGCCGGGAGCAGGGCTTCGAGGACGGCCCGACGACGGTGGCGAGCCTGAGCCGGCTGAGCGTGGGCGCGGGCGCGACGCCCCTGGCGCTCGCTGTCTGCGACGCCGCCGACGAGCTGCTCCAGTTCGGCCCCGGCATCGACGCACGCAAGGTCGTCCGCCTCATCTCCGACGGCGAGGAGAACAGCACGCCGGAGGCCACGCTCTGTTACGGCCCTCCGAGCGCCACGCGCTATCCCGACCTGGAGGAAGGCTCGTGGGAGTGGAAGGTCCGCAACATGCTCAAGACGGGCGACCCGCTGCGCGACAGCCCCAATCCCTTCCAGCTCGTCTTCGACGCGGATGTCTTCTTCAACCACATCACGCTTTCGCCCGAGCCCTTCTTCCTCACCTTCGTCCAGGAGGTCGCCAAGGCGTCGGGAGGCCGCTACACGCCCATCGACGACGTGCGCCCGCTCCCCATCCCCGGCGACACGGATGGGAACGGCTGCGTGGACTCCGTGGACTACCGCTTCATGCTCGCCAACTACGGGCTGAGGGTGCCCCCGGCCAGCCCGGCGGCGGACTTCAACGGGGACCGCGTCGTCGACTTCACGGACTACTCCATCGTCCTCGGCAACCTGGGCCGTGGCTGCAACAGCGTGCTACCGCCCGTGCTGCCCGTGCACGAGGTCCGCGAGTAGTCGTCGACAGGACTGGCCTCCGGAGGTCACCTCCGGGGAGAATGCGCGTCCGCCGGCCCGGGTAGGCCGGCGACACTCGGGGGCACGAGCGCATGAGCCAGGAGCGCGTCATCTTCGGCAACACGGTGGACAGCCTCTACCTGAAGACGCTCGACAAGGATTTGTCCTACGAGCTGCGCACCCAACTGCGCGAGCTGGGCATGGACCTGGACGCCCCCCTCCAGGCCGCCTATCCCCACTCCGTGTGGGTGAGGTGCCTGGACGAGGTCGGCCGATCCCTCTATCCGGAGAAGCCCCTGGAAGAGGCCCGTCGGCGGCTCGCCCGGCGGATGATTGAAGGCTATGCGCAGACGGTCATGGGCTCGGCGGTGCTCACGCTGGCGCGCGTGCTGGGTCCCATGCGCTCGCTGGGCCGCATGACGCACAACTTCCGCAGCGGCAACAACTTCACGCAGACGCGCGTCAACGTGGTGAACCCCACCACCGCGGAGCTGTGGTTCAACGAGCCGGACGTCACCGAGGGCTTCGTCGAGGGCGTCCTGGAAGAAGGGCTGCATCGCATCGGTGTGCGGGGCCTCACCATTTCCCGCACCCGTCACGACGCGGAGTCCTGTACCTATCGCATCGAGTGGTACGACCCCTCCGCGCGCTGACCCACCTCCGAGAGCCCCCGAGCCCCCCGCCCCATGACCCGCCTCCTCGACAGTCTCCCCGAGCTCTACCGCGACCTCCTCCCGGGCTTCTTCCGGCAGGACGTCCCCGAGGAGACCAAGGCCACGTGCTCCAAGTGCGCCATGTGCAAGGACAACGCGGAGGGCGCCGTGGAATCCGTGGACGGAGTCAGCCGCTTCTTCCGTCCCGACACCAAGTGCTGCACCTACTTCCCCCGCCTGCCCAACTACCTCGTCGGCGCCCTGCTGTCGGATGAGCGCCCGGAGCTGGCCGAGGGACGCGGTCGCATGGAGGCGCGCATCGCGGGCCGCATCGGCGTGACGCCGCAGTGGGTGAAGCCCCCGGCGAAGTTCAACTTCCTCTACAAGAACGGGCACCAGTTCTTCGGCCGGGCCGCGTCGCTGCGCTGCCCCTACTACGGCGAAGAGAGCGGCGGCTGCACCATCTGGCCGTACCGCGAGGCCGTCTGCTCCACCTTCTTCTGCAAGTACGTCTCGGGCGCCGACGGCCGCAAGTTCTGGATGTCCCTCAAGACGTACCTGACGCTGACGGAGATTCAACTGTCGCGCTGGACGGCGCTCCAGCTGCTGCCGGACTACATCCTCTCCGGCAAGGACCGCCCCGAGCTGAACAGCGTCCCGCTCGGCGTGGAGGACCTGGACGACGCGCCGCCCCCCACGCGCGTCTACGCGGAGCTGTGGAAGGAGCACGCGGGCCGCGAGGTGGAGTACTTCCGCGCCTGCTACCAACTGGTGCGTGGGCTGACGGCGGAAGGACTCGACAAGCTGCTGGGCCTGGACGGCGTCATCGAGCTGAAGGCCGTGGAGAAGCTGTTCGCGACCTCCGTCTCACCCCAACTGCCGCGCACCCTCCGCTTCAACCCGGACGCCACCGTGCAGTGGCTGCCCGACGGCAGCGTGGCCCTGGGCGCATACAGCGACTTCGACGCGATTGCCCTCCCCGGAGAGGCCTATGGCCTGCTCGTGGAGTTCACCGGCCGGCAGCCGGTGGAGGCCGTGCGACACCACCTGCGCGAGCACAAGCAGGCGGACCTGTCCGAGGACATCCTGCTGGAGCTGTACCGACACCGCATCCTCGTGGAGGCCTGAGCAGCCCGCCTACGGAGGACCGGACAGCGCGCCCAGCTCCTGAAGGAGTCGACTGGACGCATGCGCCTCGCGCCAGGCGGGCACGGACGCGGAGAGGTGCTCGGCCAGCCATGCGCAGAAGCCGGGGTCTCCCGCGCCCAGCCACTCCGCGGACTCGGACAGCTCCGCCTGCGCGGCCTCCCACGCGCGACGGTACGCGCTCGCCGCGGCCATCACCTGCGTCACCGAGTGGGTGAAGGCGTCCAGCGCGGCGCGCAGCTCCAGCGCGGCTGAAGGCTCCATGCCCCGCGACTCGCGCAGGCGCCCCAGGTGCAACAGCAGGCCCTGCTCCAGCGCGGCCGTCGTCCCCAGCCGGGCCTGCGCGCCGCGCAGAAGCAGCTGCAGGTCCTCGTTCAGCTCTCGCAGCAGCTCCTCCGTGGAGCGCGCCACCGGGCGCCCCAGCCGGGTGCAGACCGCCTGCCACAGGTTGCTGAAGGCGAGCAGCTCGCTCACGCCCCGGCGCACGTGCGGCGGAATGCGGTCCAGGAACTCCAGCGCCGCGCCACGCGCCTCGGACGACAAGGCGCCAGGGCCCTTGGCCAGTTGGAGCAGCTTCCACGCCCAGGGCAGGGCCGCCTCGGTGGAGCGGAACAGCGCCTCACAGGTCGCGCTCAGCGCTCCCGCATGGCTGCTCTCCTTCAACGCCACGGGGGCCAGGGGCATCTTCTCGCGCTCCGCTTCCCTTGGCTCGGGCTCCACGGTCCGCTCGTCTCCGCGCCGCGCTTCACCGGAGACCTCGTCGCGTTCCGAAGAGCTGTCGTCCAGCCACATGCATCTCCTCCAGCCTCGTCGGCGGACCCCCGTTTATCGCACGCCACAACCCCAACCTCCAGGCCCCATCCGCTCGGCGTGAAACCCTCGACGTCCAGCCCCACCCCGGCGATCTACTCCCTCAGAAGAAACCCGCGCCGGTTGTGACGAGGTCGACGCCCGGCCATTCAAGGCACCGCGCGCATTCCTGGAAGTTGAGAGTCCCAACGGAAACGGCCCGGGTCCGCGAACGAGTCGCGGGGCCCGGGCCTGGGGTTTCCCACCCGTCACGTCATCAGTGGAGGGTGTGCTTCAGGTGACTGAGCTTCTTGTGCGTACTCTTCTGCGCGGGCAGCAGCTCCATGCGCACGAAGCGCCGCAGGTCGCCGTGGACCTTGTCCGCGTCGCGCTCGTAGTCGCGCAGGCCATGGTCCTCGCCTTCCTCCAGCGCGGAGATGGCGGCGTTCTCACCCAGGACGTCCGCTCCGCCCTGGACCACCTTCGCGAAGGCGCCCCAGATGCCGGAGCCCTCCGCCGGTTTGCCGTCGAGCTGCAGGATGCGCGAGCGCAGCGTCTCCACGCGGTGCTCGTGGTCCTGTCGACACTCCTCCAGCGTGCGACGCCGTACGTCATCCTCGATGTGCCCCAACGCCTGCCGGTAGGTCTCCACCGCTGAAATCTCGCCCCGGAGGAAGGAATTGAGCGTGTCGACATCCTTGTCGGTGTGCGCCATGAAGGCCTCCTGGAAGTGGTGAACGGGTTGCTGAGCAAGAAGGTGCGACGTGCCCGCCCGCTCGCAACAAGGGCCCCCTCCCCCGCCACCTCCCTTCGGCCACACGCACCGTCCGTGTTTCAGCAGGTATCAGCGCGACTGTCCGGGTAGTCTGTTTGCAAGAATGCGTCAGGGCTGTGAAGCTGATCTGGGAGTGCCCAGTTCCTGTGCCGTGCCCCTGGCCAGTGGGAAGCTCGCCAGCCAACCCAGCTCGCATCGCCACGCGAAATGACTGCCCCGTCGCCTGCTTCACCGTCGCGCCCGCTTCTCACCTTCGGCCTCGTATGGCTGGGGCAGTTCGTCTCCCTCTTCGGCTCGGGGTTGACGTCGTTCGCGCTTGGCGCGCACGTCTACCAGCTCACCGGCTCCACGACGCGCTTCGTGCTCATCTCCTTCTTCGCCACGCTGCCCCTGGCGGTGTTGTCGCCGTTCGCCGGAGTGCTGGTGGACCGGTGGGACCGCAGGAAGGCGATGCTTTGGAGCGACGTGGGCTCCGGCCTCACCACCGCGCTCATCTGGCTGCTGCTGGTGGCGGATGACCTGGGCCAGCTCGCGTTCAAGGCCTGGTACCTGTACCCCATCGTCCTGCTGGGGGGCTGTTGCAATGCGTTTCGCTGGCCTGCGTGGACGGCCACGACGCCGCTGCTCATTCCCAAGCAGCACCTGGGGCGGGCCAGCGGCATGGCGGAGCTGGGCGGGGCGATCAGCCAGATTGCGTCGCCCCTGTTCGCGGGCCTGCTGGTGGGGAGCATCGGCCTGCACGGCGTGCTCTTCATGGACGTGGTCAGCTTCCTGTTCGCCGCGGGCGTGCTGGTGGTGGTGCGCTTCCCGTCCGCGCCCGGGGCCTCGGTGCGGCGCGCGGGGCCTCGCTCCATGCGCGCGGAGCTGGCGGAGGGGTGGCGCTTCGTCCGGGACAGGCCGGGCCTGTCGTACATCCTGGCCTTCAGCACGTTCACCAACTCGAGCCTCGCACTGGTGCTCCTGCTCTTCACGCCGCTGGTGCTGGCCTTCACGGACCTGAAGCACCTGGGACTGATTGGCTCCATCTCCGGCATGGGCCTGCTGGCGGGCGGCATCCTCACCAGCGTGTGGGGCGGCCCCAAGCGCCGCATCCTCGGCATCGCGGGCTTCCCCATCATCGCCTCGGTCATGCTGCTGCTGGCCGCGCTGCCGCCCAGCGTGCCGCTGCTCGCCACAGCGGCGGCGCTGTTCCTGTTCTCCATGCCGCTCACCACGACCAACTCCCATGTCATCTGGCAGCTCAAGGTGCCGTTGGAAATCCAGGGCCGGGTGTCCGCGCTGCGCAAGACGGTGGGACAGTCCGGGGTGCTGCTCACCACGTTGATCGCAGGTCCCCTGGCGGACCGCGTCTTCGAGCCGTGGATGGCGCCGGGCGGAGCGTTCGCCGGCAGCGTGGGGCGCGTGCTGGGCACCGGCACCGGGCGTGGCATCGCGTTCTTGTTCGTCGTCCTGGGGTTCGCGGTGCTGGGCGCCGTCGGACTCCTCCTGTTGTCTCCTCGCGCGCGGCGCGTCCAGGAAGAGCTTCCGGACATGATTCCTTCCCACCCGCTCGCCACTTCTCTTCCTTCCGAGCAGCCCCCGGCTGGCGCCGTGCCCGAGAGTCCGCTCTCGGCGACGGGAAACACCCCGTCCTGAGCACGCAGCGTCCCGGCCCCGCGCAATGAATTGACTGGAGTACTCCGTGAGCACGCGCAACGACTCCCCGACGTCCGTCGGGCCCGTCATCCCATCCGAAGCGAGCCCCTCCGCCTCTCCCCTGGTGCCCCTGCGCGCGGGGAACGACGCGGCGAGCCCGCTCTTCCTCGTGCATCCGATGGACGGCCGCCTGGACTGCTACGCGGAGCTGGTCCGCCACGCTCCGGCGTCCCAGCCCGTGGTCGGCATCCAGGCGCGAGGCCTGGACGACGGGCGCGCGCCGCTGGAGTCGCTGGAGGCGATGGCCGTCTTCTACGTGGAGGCCCTGCGCGCGGAGCGGTCCGAAGGGCCGTATCACCTCGCGGGCTGGGCGCTCGGCGCGGTCATCGCGTGGGAGATGGCGCGCCTCCTCCAGCGTGACGGCCACGTCGCGCGGCTCACGCTCATCGAGCCGCCGCCCGCGTCACCCGACAGGAGCATCTCCGCCCAGGCGCTCGCCGCGCACGCCGCCCTCTTCGCGCGAGAGCTGGCGCTCCAGGCGGGCCTGCCCCCGCTCGAGCATCCCGCCGCGCTCACCACGGGCAAGGACCCCGAGCCCCTGCTGGTGCATCTGCACGCGGAGGGCACGCGCCAGGGGCTGCTGCCCGCGGCCACGACGCTCGAGTTCCTGCGCGCGCGCTTCAAGCTCTTCTCCGCCCACGTGCGCGCCGCGCGTCGCTACGTCCCCGAGGCCTTTGCCGCTTCCGCGCGCATCGTTCGCTCCGCCGAAGTCGTGGACGCCGCGGACGTGGAGAAGGACAAGGGCTGGGCGGTGCTCGCGGAGGAGGGCGCCCAGGTCGACGACACGCCTGGAGACGGACACTCGCTCTTGCGCGAGCCCCACGTGAAGGCGCTGGCGGCGCGGCTCTTCGAGTCCGGCCAGTCCCTCACCGGGCCCATCCCCACGGGTCACGGCGACGGCGCGCCGCTGTCGTACGCGCAGCAGCGGCTCTGGTTCCTGGATCAGCTCCAGCCCGGCAGTCCCGCCTACAACATGTTCTACGGCCTGCGCTTCACGGGCCCGCTGGAGCACTCGCTGCTAGAGCGCGCCTTCACGGAGCTGGCGCGGCGTCACCAGACGCTGCGCACCCGCTTCCGCTCGCTGCAGGACGGCCCCGTCCAGGCCGTCTCACCGCCCGCGCCGTTCACCATCTCCGTCGACGACCTGCGCGCCCTTCCCCCGGAGGCGCGCGACGCGGAGGCGCAGCGACTGGCGGACGCGGAAGCGCGCACGCCCTTCGACCTGGCCACCGGCCCGCTCTTGCGCGCGCGGCTCTTGACGCTCGATGAGCACGAGCACGTGTTGCTCATCGTCAATCACCACGTCATCTCCGACGGCTGGTCCATTGGCGTCCTCTCGCAAGAGGTCCCCGCCCTCTATCTGGCGTTCGCGCTCGGCCGGCCCTCGCCGCTGCCGGAGCTGCCCGTGCAGTACGCGGACTTCGCCGTCTGGCAGCGCGGCTGGCTGACGGGCGACGTGCTCGAGTCACAGCTCGCCTACTGGCGCACCCAACTGGCCGACGCGCCGCACGCGCTGGAGCTGCCCACCGACAGGCCGCGGCCTCCCATCCAGTCGCTGCGCGGGGACATGCTGCGCGTCGACCTTCCCGCCGCGCTCGCGCCCGCCGTCCACGCGCTGTGCCACCAGGAGGGTGTCACGCCCTTCATGGTGCTGCTGGCCACCTATCAGACGCTGCTCGCGCGCTACTCCGGGCAGGACGACATCATCGTCGGCTCGCCCATCGCCAACCGGATGCGGGCGGACCTGGAAGGCCTCATCGGCTTCTTCGCCAACACGCTCGCGCTGCGCGCCCGCTTCACCCCGCGCATGACGTTCCGCGAGCTGCTGGCCCAGGTGCGCGAGACGACGCTCGGTGCCTATGCGCACCAGGACGTCCCGTTCGAGAAGCTGGTGGACGAGCTGCGTCCCGAGAGGGACCAGAGCCGCACGCCCCTGTTCCAGGTGATGCTCGCCCTGCACAACACGCCGAAGACGCAGGGACAGGAAGACCCCGACGCGCCGCTCAAGGTCCGTCCGCTGGATGCCATCAGCGGCACCGCCAAGTTCGACCTCTCGCTGCTGGCGTCCGACGACGGCAACGTGTTCAACGCGGTGTTCGAATACAACACCGACCTCTTCGACACGGCGACGGTCCAGCGCATGGCGGACCAGTTCGTGCGCCTGCTGCGAGCCGCCGTCGAGGACCCGAGCCAGCCCGTCTGGCGCCTGCCGATGATGGAGGAGCCCGAGCGTCGCCAGGTCCTCGTCTCCTGGAACGACACGTCGCGGGAGCCCTTCGCGCCCACCACGCTCCACGCACCCGTGGAGGCCCAGGCGCTTCGCACGCCCGACGCCATCGCCGTCACCGACGGCACCGACTCGCTCACCTACGCGGCGCTGGACACGCGGGCCAATCAGCTCGCGCACCACCTGCTCGCGCGAGGCGTGACGCCGGGGAGCATCGTCGGCATCTGCCTGGACAAGTCGCTCGACATGGCCGTGGCCGTCCTGGCCACGCTCAAGATGGGGGCCAGCTATGTCGCGCTCGACCCCAGCTATCCCGCCGAGCGCCTCGCCTTCATGCTCGCGGACACGCGCGCGCTAGTGATCCTCACCCACTCCCGGCTCGCGGCGTCGCTACCCACCGAGGGCGGCGCTCGCGTCCTGCTGGTGGACATCGACGCGGCCGTTGTCGCCGGCCAGTCCCGACGCGCGCCAGGTCTCGACGTCTCGGCGGAGAGCCCCGCCTACATCATCTACACGTCCGGGAGCACGGGGGTGCCCAAGGGCATCGTCATGCCCCACCGCGCGCTGAGCGCGCTCTTCATGTGGCAGCTGAAGCGCGCTCCCCAGCCGCGCGCCACCACGTTGCAGTTCGCGTCGCTCAACTTCGACGTCTCCGTCCAGGAGATGTTCTGCACCTGGTGGGCGGGCGGCACCCTCGTGCTTCCCACCGGAGGACTGCGCCAGGACATCCCCGCGCTGCTCGACTTCATGCAGCAGCAGCGCGTCGAGCGGCTCTTCCTGCCCTTCGCCGCCCTTCAGGCCATCGCCGACGCTGTCTCGCATGGCGCCACCCTGCCCTCCGCGCTGCGGGAAGTGGTGACGGCGGGTGAGCAACTCCAGGTGAGCGACACCGTCGCAGCGTTCTTCGCGAAGCTGCCGGGCAGCGTCCTGGAGAACCAGTACGGTCCTTCCGAGGCGCACGTCGTCTCCGCCTTCCGACTCCAGGGCACTCCCACGTCCTGGCCCCGGCTTCCGTCCATCGGCGGGCCGGTCGGCCACACGCGGCTCTACGTCCTGGATGCACTCGGACATCCGGTGCCCATCGGCGTCTCGGGAGAGCTGTACATCGGTGGCACCCACCTGGCGCACGGCTACCTGTCACAGCCAGAAGGCACCGCGAAGGCGTTCGTCCCCGACCCCTTCTCGACGGTGCCGGGCGCGCGGCTCCATCGCACCGGAGACGCGGCGCGGTGGCGCGCGGACGGCACGCTCGACTTCCTCGGGCGGCTCGACTCCCAGGTCAAGCTGCGCGGCTTCCGCGTCGAGCTGGGTGAAGTCGAGTCCGTGCTCCGCTCCGCGCCGGGGCTGAGTGATGCCGCGGTCATCGTGCGCGAGGATGTGCCGGGCGACAGGCGACTGGTCGGCTACGTCGTCGTCTCGCCCGACGCCACGCTCGACACCGAGGCCCTGCGCGCGTTCGTACTCCAGCGCCTGCCCGAGTACATGTTGCCGTCCGCGTTCGTGGCGCTGCCCGCGCTGCCCCTCACGCCCAGCGGCAAGCTCGCGCGCAAGCGCCTGCCCGTGCCCGATGCGGAGAGTCTGCGCGGAGGTGCGGCCTTCGCCGCGCCCCGCACTCCATTGGAGGAGAAGCTCGCCGCGCTCTTCGCCGACGTCCTGCACGTGCCGCGAGTGAGCGTCACCGACAACTTCTTCGCGCTCGGCGGGCACTCGCTGCTCGCCACCCAGGTCGTGTCGCGTGTGCGGTCCGCGTTCGGCGTGGAGCTGCCGCTGCGCACCGTCTTCGGCGCACCCACGGTGGTCGCCCTCGCGGCGAGCATCGACACCACGTTGATGACGTCGCGGAACCGGCAGCCGCCCGCGTTGGTTCCAGTGCCCCGCACGGGACCGCTGCCGCTGTCCTTCGCGCAGCAACGCCTCTGGTTCCTCGACCAGCTCCAGCCCGGCGGCGCGACGTACAACATGCCCTCCTTCGTCCGACTGGACGGAGCGCTTCATCTGTCCGCGCTCCAGCGGGCCTTCGCCGAGTTGGTGAGGCGCCACGAGGCCCTGCGCACCACGTTCCTCCAGCAGAACGACGAGCCCTTCCAGATCGTCGCCCCGCACGCGGAGCTGCCGGTGACCGTGGTGAAGGTCCAGGGGCAGACGCCGGACGCCGTCCGCCAGGAGGTGGAGCGACTGCTGCGCGAGGAGTACCTGCGTCCGTTCAACCTCTCCACCGGCCCGCTCGTCCGCGCCCTGCTGCTGGAGACGTCCCCCACCGAGCACTTCCTCGCGCTCAACATGCACCACATCGTCTCCGACGGTTGGTCCATGGGCGTGCTCACCCAGGAGGTCGCCACCCTCTACGGGGCCTTCGCGATGGGGGCACCGTCGCCGCTTCCGCCCCTGTCCCTCCAGTACGCCGACTACGCCGTCTGGCAGCGCGACTGGCTCCAGGGCGAAGTGCTGGAGCAGCAGCTCGCATGGTGGCGCGGACGCCTGATGGGTGTGGCCACGCTGGACCTGCCGCTCGACAAGCCGCGTCCTCCCGTGCAGACCTTCACCGGTGCCCAGGTGCTCGTCACCTTGCGGCCAGAGGTCTCCAAGCGGCTCAAGACGCTGTGCCAGCGTGAAGGCATCACGCCGTTCATGGCGCTGCTCGCCGCATGGCAGTTGCTCCTGTCCCGTCACACCGGGCAGGACGACATCGCCGTCGGCTCACCCATCGCGGGTCGCCAGCGCGCGGAGCTCGAAGGGCTCATCGGCTTCTTCGTCAACACGCTCGTCTTCCGCGCGCGCATCGACACGAACGCGACGTTCCTCCAGCTCTTGCGGCAGGTGAAGGAGACCGCCCTGGGGGCCTACGCGCACCAGGACGTCCCCTTCGAGCGCCTGGTCGAGGAGTTTCAGATTCGTCGAGACCTGAGCCGCAGCCCGCTGTTCCAGGTCCTCTTCGCGCTCCAGAACACACCCGCGTCGGCCCTCCAGAAGCAGGAGCTGTCGCTCAGTCCGGTGGAGGTTGAAGCCACCGTCATCAAGTTCGAACTCGAGCTGCACTTCGTGGACGGGCCGGACGGCCTCTTCGGCGCGCTGACCTACAACACGGACCTGTTCGAGCGAGCCTCCATCGAGCGCATGACGCGGCACTTCGAGTTGCTCGTCGAAGCGGTCGTCGCCCGGCCCGACGCTCCGCTCGCTACCCACTCCATGCTGACCGTCGAGGAGCGGCGAGACGTCCTCACCAACTGGGCCTCGGCTCCCGCGCTCGTCTCGCCGGACTCCACCCTGCCCGCCGTCTTCGCCGATGTCGTCGCGCGCGCACCCGACTCCGTCGCGCTCCTCTTCGGTGACACCTCCCTCACCTACCGTCAGCTCGACGAGCGCTCCAACCAGCTCGCCTGGCACCTGCGCTCGCTCGGCGTCCGCACCGACTCCCGCGTCGCCATCGCCGTCGACCGCTCCGCCGAACTCATCATCGCCCTCGTCGCCATCCTCAAGGCTGGCGCCGCCTACGTCCCCCTCGACACGAAGTATCCGCGCGAGCGTCTCGCTTCGATGATGGAGGACGCGCGGCCCGAGGTCCTCGTCTCCACCCGCGCATTCCTGGACAAGCTTCCCACCGACGGGCTGACGTGCGTCCTCCTGGATGAAGTGTCGCTGGCCCACAGCCCCACCCGGGCCCTGCCTCCTTCCGCCCTCCCCGAGTCGCTCGCCTATATCGACTTCACCTCCGGCTCCACCGGCAAGCCCAAGGGCGTTGGCTGCACCCACAGCGGCGTCATCCACATCCTCGTCGGCGTCGACTACACCCGCTTCGGGCCCGAGCAGACCCACCTCCTCCTCGCTCCCATCTCCTTCGACGCCACCACGTTCGAAATCTGGGGCGCACTGCTCCACGGCGCTCGCCTCGTCGTCCTCCCTCCTCAGGCCCCCTCGCTCGAGGAACTCTTCCAGACTGTCGCTCGACACGGCGTCACCACGCTCTGGGCCACCAGCGGTCTGTTCTCCCAGCTCGTCGAGAGTCGTCTCCCCGCGCCTCCTTCCCTCCAGCGCGTCCTCACTGGCGGCGACATCGTCTCGCCCCTTCATGTCCGACGCGCGTTGCAGGACTGGGGCGTCTCCGTCACCAACTGCTACGGCCCGACGGAAACCACCGTCTTCGCCACGACCTTCCTGGTCGCTCGGCCCGAGGACGTTGGCGCAACGGTGCCCATCGGCAAGCCCACCAACGGCACCCGCCTGCTCGTCCTCGACGCCTCGCTTCAGCCCGTCCCCATCGGCATCACCGGTGAGCTCTTCATCGGTGGTGACGGCCTGGCTCGCGGCTACGTCGGCCAGCCTTCACTCACCGCGGAGCGGTTCATCCCGGACCCGTTCTCCTCCGTCCCTGGGGCGCGCCTCTATCGCTCCGGCGACCTTGTCCGCTGGAGCCACGACGGGACGCTCGCCTTCATCGGTCGCGCCGACGCGCAGGTGAAGGTGCGCGGCTTCCGCATCGAGTTGCCCGAAGTCGAAGCCGCGATGCTCGCGCATCCCTCCATCCGCGAGGCCATCGCCATCGCTCGCGAGGACGCTCCGGGCGACAAGCGGCTCGTCGGCTACTTTGTCGGCGACGACCTGGACGCCGTCTCCCTCCGAGCCTTCCTCAAGTCTCGGCTCCCTGAGTACATGGTGCCGTCGTCCCTGCTCCGCCTGGACGCGCTCCCTCTCACCGCCAACGCGAAGATCGACCGCAAGGCACTGCCTCCTCCCGAGGCCGTGCTCTCTGCTCCCTCCTCCACCTACGTCGCGCCGCGCACGCCCACCGAGGAGCTGCTCGCCTCTATCTGGGCGCAGGTCCTTCGCGTCCCACAGGTCGGCATCGAGGACGACTTCTTCGCGCTCGGCGGACATTCGCTGCTCGCCACGCAGCTCGTCTCGCGCATCCGCAACACCTTCAAGGTGGAGCTGGCGCTGCGGGAGCTGTTCGAGGCCCCCACCATCGAAGCGCTGGCCCGGCGGCTCGATGCGGCGACCCGCGCGGGCAAGGGCACGGTGCGGCCTCCGCTCGTCCTGGTGCCGCGCACGGGCGAGCTGCCGTTGTCCTTCGCGCAGCAGCGCCTGTGGCTCATCGACCAGCTCGAGCCCGGAAGCTCCACCTACAACATTCCCCTCGCCCTGCTCCTGCAAGGGCCGCTCGAGGTGGACGCACTCCAGGGCGCCTTCACGTCGCTCGTCGAGCGCCACGAATCCCTGCGCACCACGTTCGTGACGCGCGACGGAGAGCCGCGTCAGCACATCCACGCCCCCAAGCCCATGCTTGTCACGGTGAGGGAGCTGGAGTCCCTCTCGGAAGATACGAAGCTCGTCGAAGCCCGCCGACTGGTGAGCGAGGAGGCCTCACGGCCCTTCGACCTGGAGCACGGCCCCATCTTCCGCGTGCTGCTGCTGCGGCTGGACGCACAGCGCCATGTCCTCGTCGGGACGGTCCATCACATCGCCTCCGACGGCTGGTCCACGGGAATCCTGCTCCGTGAGCTGGCGGAGTTCTATTCCGCGCACGCCACCCGGCAGTCGCCTCGGCTGGAAGCCCTCCCCGTGCAGTACGCGGACTTCGCCGCCTGGCAACGCTCCTGGCTGCGTGACGACGCGTTGGAGCAGCAGCTCTCCTATTGGAGACAGCAGCTCTCCGGCGCGCCTCCCTTCCTGGAGCTGTCCACCGACCGGCCGCGTCCGCCAGTCCAATCGAACCGAGGCGCCTCCTTCCCCGTGCGCCTGCCTCCCTCCGTGAACGAGCGACTCCTCGCGTTCTGCCAGCGCGAAGGCGTGACGCCTTTCATGGCGTTGCTCGCCGTCTGGCAGCTCCTCCTCTCCCGCTACTCCGGGCAGGACGACCTCTCCGTCGGCTCCCCCATCGCGGGACGCACCCGAGCGGAGACAGAGGGGCTCATCGGCTTCTTCGTGAACACCCTCGTGCTGCGCACGCAGCTCCTGCCGGGACTCCGCTTCCGCGAGCTGCTCGCGCAGGTGAAACGCACCACGCTCGGCGCCTACGAGCATCAGGACGTCCCCTTCGAGAAGCTCGTCGAGGAACTCAACCCTCACCGCACCCTCAGTCACTCGCCGCTGTTCCAGGTCATGCTCGTCCTGCAGAACGCACCGACGACGAGCATGGAAGTGCCTGGGAGCACGGCGGAGACGTCACCGCTTCGCCTGGAGGCTTTCGACTCGGGAGCGCCGGGCGCGAAGTTCGACCTCACCCTGACGCTGGGCGAGGGACTGGAAGGCGCGCTGGGCTACCGGACGGACTTGTTCGACGAGTCCACCATCGCCCGAATGGTCGCGCACTTCGGCACCCTCCTCGACGCCGCCGTCACCACACCGGAGTCGCGGCTGAGCGAGCTGCCGATGTTGCCGGCTGAGGAGCGCCGTCAGGTGCTCGTCGAGTGGAACAACACCCGCCGCGAGATGCCCTGGACTGGCGCCTTCCACGAGCGCTTCGAGGCCCAGGCCGCTCTCACGCCCGACGCCCTCGCCGTCCTCGACGACTCCGCCTCTCTCTCCTTCTCTCAGCTCAACCACCGCTCCAACCAGCTCGCCCACCTGCTGCGCGCCCGTGGTGTCGGGCCCGAAGTCCGTGTCGCCCTCTGCCTGGAGCGCTCCGTCGACTCCCTCGTCGCCCTCCTCGCCATCCTCAAGGCCGGCGCCGCCTACGTCCCTCTCGACTCCGCCTACCCTCGCGAGCGCCTGGCTTTCATGCTCCAGGACTCCGGCGCTCCCTTCGTCCTCACCCAGTCCCACCTCCTGCCTCGTCTCGACTCGGCCTCCTGCTCGGCCCTCTGCCTCGATGACGCCGCACTGCGCGCTTCTCTCGCCGCGCTCCCCACCTCCAACCCTCCTCGCGTCTCCCTTCCTTCTCACCTCGCCTACGTCATCTACACCTCCGGCTCCACCGGACGTCCCAAGGGCGTCATGGTCCACCACTCCTCCGTGGTGAATCTCCTCTCCGCCCTCTCCTCTGCCGTCTACTCCGACGTCCAGCGCCCGCTCCGCATCTCCCTCAACGCGCCCCTCTCCTTCGACGCCTCCGTCAAGCAGCTCGTCTTCCTCGCCCAGGGCCATTGCCTCTGCTTCGTCCCTCAGGCCGCTCGCGAAGACGTCCCGCTGCTTCTCTCCTGGATTCAGAAGCACCAGCTCGACGTCTTCGACTGCGCCCCTTCTCACCTCCGCCACCTCCTCGACGAGGGCCTTGCTTCTTCTCAGCGCCCCTTGCGTCTCCTCATTGGCGGTGAGGCCATCGACGACGCTCTCTGGGCGACGCTTTCCTCTTCGCCCTCCCTGAGCGCCTTCAACGTCTACGGGCCCACTGAGGCCACCGTCGACACCACCGCGCTCTCCATCCGCTCCTCTGCGCGTCCCGCACTCGGTGGGCCGCTCTCCAACGTCTCCACCTTCATCCTCGACGCCTCGCTCCACCCCGCCCCCATCGGCGTCCCTGGTGAGCTCTTCATCGGCGGCGACGGCCTCGCTCGCGGCTACCACCTCCGCCCGGACCTCACCGCCGAGCGCTTCGTCCCCAATCCCTTCTCTTCCGTCCCTGGCGCTCGCCTCTACCGAACCGGTGACAAGGCTCGGTGGCTTGCCCACGGCCACCTCGAGTACCTCGGCCGCATCGACTTCCAGGTGAAGCTGCGCGGCTTCCGCATCGAGCTGGGCGAAGTCGAAGCCGCTCTCGAAGCGCTGGCCTCCGTCCACCACGCCGCTGCCCTCGTCCGCGAGGACGTCCCCGGCCTCAAGCGCCTCGTCGCCTACGTCACCCCGGCTTCCGTCGACACCTCCTCACTGCGCGCGGAGCTGCTGCTCAGCCTCCCCGAGTACATGGTGCCCTCGGCCTTCGTCGCCCTCGACGCTCTGCCCATCAACACCCACGGCAAGCTCGACAGGAAGGCGCTCCCGGCTCCCGACTCTGGCCCCACCGACTCCTTCCTCGCACCTCGCAACCCCACCGAGGCTCGCCTCGCCGCCATCTGGGCAGAGGTCCTCCACCTCGACTCCGTCAGCGTCTCCGACGACTTCTTCGCCCTCGGTGGCCACTCCCTCCTCGCCACCCAGGTCGTCTCTCGTGTCCGCAAGGCCTT
>NZ_JABUMS010000012.1:0-323761 GCF_013336705.1 Myxococcus sp. CA051A
ACCAACGGCCTGGAGCGACTCCATGGCGAAGTCAAGCGCCGCATCCGCTCCGTGGGCGCCTTCCCGGACCGCGCCAGCGCACTGCGCCTCATCACCGCCGTCGCCCTCGAAGTCTCTGGCATCTGGGCTGACCGCCGCTACCTCGACATGGCCCTGCTGACTTCAAACCCAGACACCGCTGAATGAATCCGCCAAGGAGCCTTCCTCCCACGTTCCCCCCCCCCGAACCAACCACACACGATTCGGGACTTGACCGCGCACGAGGGGGCGGTGCTCTCGTAGACTTCCGCAGTTCGGGCGGTAGCGGATGAACTCCCAAATACGTTTGCGACAGCCTGGAGGCGTGGCTCAGAGCGGCCCCCGTCCACATTCAGGAGTAATGAGCAAGGTGCCGACACCAAGCGGGTGCGCGAGGCGCTGTCCGTCCCATCACCACGGAGCGCATAGGGGCTACTTGAAGGACTCCATCGCATTACGGACCTGCCTCGGCCATCCCCCGAAATGTACGTCAGAGTGGTATCCCGCCTGTAATCTTCCTGGTGCATTTCAATCCGACTCCGGGCTACTCTCGCAGGCAGAGTCGGAAAAACCTTGGGGACTCGCCAGCAAGATCAGATGGTTACCAATGCCAGAGTCGTGGGGGGCAGGCGAAGAGGTCGCACAGCACCTCGGAGGCGTGCGGAATTCCATTTACCGGTGGATTGAACGCCACGGCCTGCCCGCGCACCGAGTTGGACGCCTCTGGATGATCAAGCTTTCAGAGGTCGACGAGTGGGTCCGCGCCCAGGGGGCTGCACACGAAGAGAAGGGTGAACGTTGATGCTTCATTGCTCCCAGTGGTCCACTGCTGCTTCGAGTTCTTTGTCATCCATGCTGGCCTGCACCGGCAACGCAGGAGCAACGCGAAATGTTTGAACAGGCTTTCAAGCAGATTGACGATATTCTCTGGAAGGAGGCGGGCTGCACGACGGAACTCGACTACACCGAGCAGACCTCGTGGCTCCTGTTCCTGAAGTATCTCGACGGCTTGGAGCAAGACCGCGCTGCCGAGGCCGAGCTTGAGGGGAAGCGGTACGACTTCGTTCTCGACAAGCCGTACCGCTGGGATTCGTGGGCCGCCCCGAAGGACCGCTCCGGTAAGGTCGACCACAACAAGGCGAAGACCGGCCCGGATCTGACCGAGTTTGTCAATACGAAGCTCTTCCCCTACCTGCAACAATTTAAGGAGAAGGCGAGCAGTCCGAATACCATCGAGTACAAGATCGGGGAGATCTTCGGTGAGATAAAGAACAGAATCTCCAGCGGCTACAACCTCCGCGAGATCATCGACGTAATCGACACGCTCCGTTTCCGGTCGCAGGCCGAGAAGCACGAGTTGTCACACCTGTACGAAGCCAAGATTAAGAACATGGGCAACGCTGGGCGGAATGGTGGCGAGTACTATACGCCCCGTCCGCTCATCCGGGCCATCATCCAAGTCGTTGAGCCGAAGATCGGAGAACGCATCTACGATGGGGCTGTCGGATCCGCAGGCTTTCTTTGCGAAGCATTTGACTATTTGAAGAACTCGAAGAAGCCAGGCCTCACGATCAAGGACATGGAGACGCTCCAAGAGCGGACTTTCTACGGCAAGGAGAAGAAGAGTCTCGCCTACGTGATAGCGATCATGAACATGATCCTTCACGGGATCAACACACCGAACATCGTCCACACGAACACCCTTTCCGAGAATCTCGCTGACATCCAGGACAAGGACCGGTTCCACGTGGTCCTCGCCAACCCGCCGTTCGGCGGCAAGGAGCGGCAAGAGGTCCAGCAGAATTTCCCTATCCGCTCCGGCGAGACGGCGTTCCTGTTTCTCCAGCACTTCATTAAGACGCTGAAGGCTGGTGGACGGGCAGGCATTGTCATCAAAAACACGTTCCTTTCGAATACCGACAACGCGGCCAAGAGCCTGCGGAAACTGCTCCTCGAAACCTGCAACCTGCACACGGTGCTCGACTGCCCGAGCGGCACATTCCAGGGAGCCGGGGTCAAAACGGTCGTGCTGTTCTTCCAGAAGGGGGCACCGACCCGGAAGATCTGGTTCTACCAACTCGATCCGGGTCGCAGCCTTGGCAAGACAACCCCCCTTAACGACGATGACTTGGCGGAGTTTGTCCGGTTGCAGAAGACGTTCGCCGACTCGCCGAAGTCGTGGACCTTCGATCTCGCGACAATCGACAAGGATACGTTCGACCTCTCGGTGAAGAACCCGAACGGAGGCGAGGTCGTTGTCCACCGAAGCCCCGAGGACATTCTCGACGAGATCACCGCCTTGGATGCGGAGGGTGCCGAGGTGCTCAAGAGCATCCGGAGGCTTTTGTGAAGGCACAGTGGTCTACGCGCCCATTGGGCGAATTGTGCGACATCCTCGACAGTAAGCGAAAACCGATCACGAAGCGCGACCGTACCCCTGGTGACATCCCGTACTACGGGGCAACCGGCATTCAGGACTATGTCGCGGGGTACCTCTTCGACGAACCCCTTGTTTTGGTAGGTGAGGACGGGGCCAAGTGGGGGCCTGGCGAAAACACTGCATTCGCGGTCGAAGGCAAGTGTTGGGTCAATAATCACGCGCATGTTCTTCGACCACACCGTGCTTTTTTGCTAGATGCTTGGTTGATTCACTATCTGAACCACTTGGATCTTTCTGAGTTCGTGAGCGGTCTGACAGTTCCCAAGCTTAACCAGGGCCGCCTGTGTGAGATCCCGATTCCTGTTCCCCCCCTCCCTGAGCAGCATCGCATCGTCTCTGTCTTGGACAAAGCATTCGATGGGATTGCAAACGCCAAGGCCAACACCGAGAGGAGCCTGCAGAACGCTCGCGAACTTCTTGAATCAGCATTTGCTGCGCTCACCACCAACGCAGAGCAGGCCCAGTGGTTGAAAACGACAGTGGCAGCGCTCGCCGCCCCCAAGAGGGGAGCCATTCGCACAGGCCCGTTCGGAAGCCAGTTGCTTCACAGCGAGTTTGTAGAACAGGGTATAGCTGTTCTTGGTATCGACAATGCTGTCGCAAATGAGTTTCTCTGGGGGAAAAGCCGATTCATCACGCCAGAGAAGTACAGGCAGTTGGAGCGGTACAGAGTCTATCCGGGCGACGTCCTGATCACCATCATGGGAACGTGCGGCCGGTGCGCGGTCGTCCCTGATGACATCCCTGTTGCGATCAACACGAAGCATCTTTGTTGCATCACGCTCGACCACAGCAAGTGTCTCCCCGCTTACCTCCATGCCTATTTCCTTTACCATCCTGTCGCCCGTGAGTTTCTCCTGGCTCAAGCGGATGGAGCGATCATGGACGGGCTGAACATGGGGATCATTGAGAGACTCCCAGTGCACCTTCCGTCAATTACACGGCAGGCCAAGTTCATCTCTGATCTTGAGTCGTTTCGGCAGGATATCCGGCGCCTCGACACCCTCTACCGGCAGAAGCTCGAAGCTCTCGATGAGCTGAAGAAGTCGCTCCTACACCAAGCCTTCTCCGGAGGGATGTGATGGATCGCGTCCTTAATGAGGCCGAAACCCGAGCCGAGCACGTTGACCCAGCTTTGAGGGCTGCTGGTTGGGGTGTCGTCGAGGGAAGTCGCATCCTCCGCGAGTTCCAAATTACACAAGGTAGGCTGGAGGGCCACGGACGCCGCTCTAGGGCCGAGATTGCCGATTACGTCCTCGTCTACCGCAACAAGAAACTCGCCGTCATTGAGGCGAAGCGGTGGGCTTCCCCACTTACGGAAGGTGTTGGGCAAGCCAAGCACTACGCGAAGAAGCTCCCGGTTCGGTTCACTTACTGCACGAACGGCCAGGGTATCTACCGCATCGACATGTCCGATGGGATCGAGGGCGAGGTCGCCCGGTACCCGACGCCGGACGAGCTTTGGAACCTCACCTTCACCAAACAGAACGAGTGGAGAGACCGCTTCTCCACCGTCCCCTATGAGGACAAGGGTGGAGCCTGGGCCTCCCGGTACTACCAGGACACCGCCATCGACCGCGTATTGGAGGCCATTGCCGCCAAGAAGCCGCGCATTCTGCTCACTCTGGCGACGGGGACCGGCAAGACGGCTATCGCGTTTCAGATCGCGTGGAAGCTCTATCACAGCCGGTGGAACCTCTCCCGTGACGGTTCACGGCTGCCCCGCATTCTGTTTCTCGCCGACCGGAACATCCTCGCGGACCAAGCGTTTAATGCCTTCTCGGCCTTTCCCGAGGATGCCTTGGTGCGGATTTCGCCGGACGAGATTCGCAAGCGGAAGAAGGTGCCGAAGAATGGCAGCGTGTTCTTCACCATCTTCCAAACCTTCATGTCGGGGCCTTCGAAGGACGGCAAGCCGTCTCCCTCCTTCGGCGAATATCCACCCGACTTCTTCGACTTCATCATCATCGACGAGTGCCACCGGGGCGGAGCCAACGATGAGAGCACTTGGCGAGACATCCTGGAGTACTTCTCCCCCGCTGTGCAGCTTGGCCTCACGGCGACTCCGAAGCGGAAGGACAACGTCGATACCTATGCCTATTTCGGCGAACCGGTCTTCATCTACTCGCTCAAGGAGGGCATCAACGATGGCTTCCTCACTCCGTTCCGGGTGAAGGAGATTGCGACGACTCTCGATGAGTACGTCTACACGTCGGACGACACTGTGATTGAGGGTGAGATCGAGGCCGGCCGCCGCTACACCGAGAAGGACTTCGCCCGGCGGATCATCGAGATCAAGGAGCGGGAGCAGTACCGGGTCGAACTGTTCATGGGAATGATCGACCAAACAGAGAAGACTCTCGTGTTCTGTGCCACCCAGGACCAGGCATTAGGAGTCCGTGACCTCATCAACCAGACGAAGACCAGCAAGGAGCCGGAGTACTGCGTCCGCGTGACTGCTGCGGACGGCAAGATCGGCGACCAGCACCTTCGGGACTTCCAGGACAGTGAAAAGACGATCCCGACCGTTTTGACGACTTCGCAGAAGCTGTCGACTGGCGTGGATGCCCGCAACGTACGTAACATCGTGCTGATGCGGCCTGTGAACTCGATGATTGAGTTCAAACAGATTATCGGGCGGGGCACCCGGCTCTACCAGGGGAAGGATTACTTCACCATTTACGACTTCGTGAAGGCTCACCACCACTTCAACGATCCCGAGTGGGACGGTGAGCCTGTCGAGCCAGAACCTGGAACGGTAAGCCCAGGCCGCCAAGCGAGGGGTTACGAACACGAGCCGAATGATAATATCGGATGGGTGGAGGACAATGACATCCGCCCCACGCGGATCAAAGTGAAGCTCGCTGATGGGAAGGAACGCACCATCGACAGCATGGTGGCAACGACCTTTTGGAGTGCCGATGGCAGGCCCATGTCGGCGGTGCAGTTCCTTGAGAGCCTCTTCGGAAAGTTGCCCGAGTTGTTCAAAAGCGAGGACGAGCTGCGTGCACTCTGGAGTTCGCCGGAAACCCGCAAGGCCCTCCTCGAACAACTCGCCGAGAAGGGCTTTGGTCGTGAGCCACTTGCCGCCATGCAGAGGGTCGTATCGGCGGAGAACAGCGACATCTACGACGTGCTGGCCTTCGTTGCCTTCGCCTCGCCCCCGGTCGCACGAGAGGCCCGAGCCGCTCAGGCGGACAAGGAACTCCAGTCAAGCCTGAGCAACAAGCAACGGGCGTTCATCGCCTTCGTCCTTGAGCATTACGTGAAGGAGGGCGTCGAGCAGCTCGACGTGGAAAAGCTCGCCCCGCTTCTCCAGCTCAAATATGGCAGCATCGAGGATGCCAAAGAGAATCTCGGCCCCCCATCGGAAATCCGCCGGGTGTTTGTCGAGTTTCAGCGCTACCTGTACCAGCAGAAGAATGCGGCCTGATGAGTACCCGAGAATTTTTCGACACCAATGCGGCTACGGGGGCACGACGGCGCTGTCTCTACGCCGAATGCCCGCAGGCGTGGCAGATGGTCGCTCCATGCCGACTCGGGCTCCTGTCGTCGGTAACCGACCGACGGGCGGCGTCCGACGGGTGCACCCTTCCGTTCGCGCCGCGTGGTAGCCGCGCACGGAGTTCCTCGACGCCGAGGCCTGCGTGACTTCAGGATGAATCAGGCGCGGAGGAGGAGGACTGTTGCCAGCGGTGCGGCAGCAACTCGTCCAGACGTGACGCGGGGTGGCGTAACCGTCCGGCGAGCGACGTGGCGGGAGGCATTGCCGGGGTAGAAGTCGTGGTGGACCCTGTCTGGAATGTCGTATCCGTCCGACGGACGACGTGCTGCGGGGCGTTGTCGGGATGAGCGGGGCAGGTCATCCCTCGACGGATGAGGAAGAGAGCTGAGAAGCCGGAGTGGGTGCGCGTCGTGGAAGAGTTCGAAGCGAGCGGGCTGACGCAGCGGGAGTTCGCCGGACGCCGGGGGCTGAGGCTGAGCACCGTGCAGTCCTGGGTCTACCGCCGGCGACGTCAGGAGCGCACCGAGGCCGAGCCGCCCGTGCGTCTGATCCCAGTGCAGGTGAGCCGTGCGCCCGGACTCGAGGTGGTGATGCTGGAAGTCATTGGCGCCGCCGGAGCGCGCGTGCGTTTCGCCCCCGGCACGGACGTGGACTACGTGGCCCGACTGGTGGCGGCGCTGGAGCGCACCGCGTGCTGACACTGCCGGCCTCGGTGCGAATCCTGCTGGCCACCGGGCCGGTGGACATGCGCAAGTCCATTGATGGGCTCATGGCTCTGGTGCGCACCGCATGGGGCGAGGACGTCTACTCGGGCCACCTCTTCGCTTTCGTCAGTCGGCGCGGAGACCGGGTGAAAATCCTCACCTTCAGCCGGGGCGGCTTCGTCCTGTACTACAAGCGCCTGGAGACAGGCCGCTTCCGGCTGCCGCCGGTGGACGACGATGCACAGTCGGTGCAGTTGGACTACACGCAACTGGCGATGCTGCTGGATGGGATTGACGTGGCCGAGGTGAAGCGCCAGCCCGCCTGGTCACCCCCGGGGCGGGCAGGACGCTGAGCACCTCACGCGGGCAATGGTCCACCCGGCGGGTTGTTCCTCGCGGGTGCCCCGTCAGTTGCCACTCGACCACCATTGCCCCTGGCGCGAGGAAGCCGAGGAGCTCAAAGCGGAGGTGGGCCGTATCGGCGGGGAGCTGGGCGTCCTCAAGGGGCAGATGGCGGCCCTCCAGCGCCATGTCTTCGGCAAGAAGGCGGAGAAGTTGCCGACGATGGCAGCCGAGCTGCGCGGGGAACAGACGGGTGCGGAGGCGAAGGCAGCGCGGGACGAGGCGGCGCTGAAGAAGCGACGCGAGCGCGCGGCCCGCAGGGCCGAGGAGGCGCCCACCCGCGAGATTCGCCACGCCGTCCCAGCCGAGGAGCGCCACTGCCCCGCCTGCGGCAGCGAGGACCTGAAGCCGCTGGGTAAGGGCCGCACCACCGAGATGTACGAGTACCTGCCGGCCCGCTTCGAGCGACAGGTGCATGTGCAGGAAGTCCTCGCGTGCCAGTGCGGTGCGGGCGTGGTGACGGCACCCGCGCCCGCCAGGGTGGTGGACAGGGGCGAGTATGGCCCGGGCCTGCTGGCGCACGTGGTGGTCTCCCAGTGTGCCGACGACATGCCGCTGCACCGACTGGCGCAGCGGATGGAGCGGGGCGACGTCCCCATGAGCCGCAGCACGCTGACGGACCTCTTCCACCAGTCCGCCTCGGTGCTGCTGCCGCTGTCCGAGCATCTATTGCAGTGCATTGCCTCGGCCGAGGTGGTGTGGGCGGACGAGACGCCGCTGCATGTGCTGGACGTGAAGAAGACGAAGCGCGGCTACCTTTGGACATTCCTGACGCGCAACGAGCGAGGCGAGTGGCTCATCGGTTACCGCTTCAGCATGGGGCGCGCGGGCAAGACGCCCAAGCAGGTGCTGGGTGGCACCACGGGCGCGCTCGTGGTGGACGGGTACACTGGGTACAACGCGGTGACGCTGCCTGCAGGGCGCCTCCGCGTCGGATGTTGGGCGCATGTCCGCCGCCGCTTCTTCGACGCGCTCGCCACCGCCCCCGAGGCCCGCGAAGTCCTGGACCTCATCCTCGCGCTCTACCGGGTAGAGGCCCAGGCGCGTGACGCGGGCGTGGTACGCACCGCCGCGCACCGAGAACTCCGTCAGTACCATATCTGGCGCGACTGCGCGCCTGGCTCGAGGACGAGGCCCCACGCCACCTGCCGAAGGGCCCCCTGGGGCTGGCCATCTCCTACGCCATGAAGCAGTGGGACGCGCTGAGCCGCTTCGTCGAGGACGAGCGGTTGCCCCTCGACAACAATCGCTCGGAGGCGGCGCTCCGGAGGGCAGCCCTCGGACGTAAGAATTTTCTCTTTGTCGGCCACCAAGCCGCGGGAGAGAACCTCGCGGGCCTCTACGCGCTGGTAGCCACCTGCGAGGCCAACGGCGTCAATCCCGAGGCGTACCTGGCCGATGTCCTGCTCCGCGTGCAGTCGCATCCCAATTCGCGCATCGGTGAGTTGCTTCCTCACGAGTGGAAGCGCCAACAGACCACGGGCCCGCCCGAGTCACACCTCCAGCCCAACCTCTGAACACCCCCCGGTCGCGGCGCTCGCCGAGCACAGCACCCATCCGTCCTCAACCGCTCACGCCACGTCACTGACCGGACGGTTACAGATGGCCCCGGCCGATGTGCAAATCCTACCCGTCGATATCCAAGGGCATGCCGACCAGTTCTGCATACTGGTCGCGACCAAGCTCATTCAGTGCATTGATGATGCGGCATCCGAAGAGGTGGAATACTGGAAGCCAGAGGATGGGCGTCCAGAGAAAGCAGGGCAGTACCGCAAGGTTTCAGGACTGCGCATCGACCCGTCAAGAGTGGGCGACGCCCAAGTGTTTCGGACATGGGGATGGTCCGTTGTCCTCGTTGTCTCTGAAAGGCTCAAGGGCGCGTTGGAGCGAGTAGGGGCAACCGGAACGCTGTTCGAACCGGTCTAGCCCTCCCTCCTCGGAGCCCGCCCCAACACCGCGTCGCGTGGGGGCAGGCAGATCGCGCCAGCGGTATCCCGGGCTACGGCCCCACATCCACGTCGCGGCTGAGCCAGCCCACTCCGCCGCGTCCGTCGCGCGCCACCACGTAGACGGTGATGCGCTGGGGCGTGGCGGGCGTCTCGTACTTCGACGTCGGGTCTCCAGGCCTGTTGTCCACCGGCTCCTGCGAGCGGAACTCCTTCACCTCGCCGTCTCCCGTGGCGAACCAGCTGTAGAAGACCTGCTCCGTGCGCGGGCCGTCCTCCGCCGTGTACAGCTCCAGGCTGCCCTCCGTGAGCACCGGGCGGAAGACCACCTCCGCATCCAACGGCAAAGGCCCCGTCAGCGTGGCGTCATTCCAGAGGATGTCCGCCACCGCCGGATTCTGATTCGGCGCCGTCGTCGAGCGCACCAACACCTGCCTCACGCCCCGCTCCGTGCCCTCCGGCGTCCCCGAACCGTCCGATGCCTCGTAGCCCACGAAGAGCGGAATGCCCTTCTCCAGCGCCTCGCGCGTGCGCGGGTCATCCGGGTTCGGCGTCCCTCCTCCATTGGGATTCGCCGCGACCAGCGCCTCCTGGAGCACCACCTGCACGTTGGGGTCCTGGAGCGACAACATGCCGTCCGGCAGCGCCACACCGTTCACCCCGGGGCAACGGCCGTCGTACGGGTTGCCGTTGAAGCGACACAGCGCATACGAGACGGTGACGGGACGCGCGTCCGGCGTCACCGCCAGCGCGCTGAACGTCATCGGCCCGGGCAACGCCCCGGTGTCCGGGTCCAACACCAGCTCGGGCGGCTCCGCGCGGATGCCCAGCACCCGCACCCGGCGGATTTCACTCTGCAACTCGAAGTCGGGGCCGCAGGCAAGCAGCAGCGCGGCCAGTGTGACGAAGACTCGCGTGCGCATGCTCAGAAACTCCCCTTGGCGCCGATGACCGGGAGGATGGGCAGTCCCTCGAAGTAGGCGCTCTCGGTGTAGTTGTAGTTGTAGGCGATGCCTTCCACCGCCGCGTTGTTGTAGGCGTTCGTCAAATCCAGATAGAGGTCCAACGTCCACTTGTCGAAGACGAAAATCTTGTCCACGCGCACGTCCAACTGATTGAACGACGGCAGCCGCCGCGAGTTCACTCCCGCGAACAGCGGCAGGAACACGTCGGTGCCGTCATCCCTCACCGAGCCCACCACCGGCGTCGTCGGATTGCCCGACGCGAAGCGGAAGCGCGCCCCCACCTCCCAGCCCCTGGGCAGCTTGTACGAGGCAATGGCCGTCAGCACGTGCGTCTGGTCGTTGTCGAACAAGCGCCAGTTCGCCCCGGGCGCGTCCCGACGCTCGCTCCTGCTGAGCGTGTACGCAATCCAGCCGAACAGGCGCTCCGTCAGCGAGCGGCGGATGAGAATCTCCAGGCCATACACCCGGCCGATGCCCCCGTTCTTCAACCGCTCCGGCACCAGCTCCCCGTCCCGCTCCACCAGCGCGTCCGAGCGGCTGATGAGGTTGTCCAGGTCGTTGTAGAAGACCTCGCCGCTGACGAACCACTCCTGCCGCGGCTGCCACTCCGCGCCCACGCCGTACTGGAGCGAGCGCTTCGCCGACAGGTCCGGATTGCCGAACGCCAGGCTGGGTTCATCCTGCACCGGAGGCCCGTGGTACACGCCCGCGCCACCCTTCAGCGTCAGCGTGTCCGTCAGCGAATAGCGCACCGCGAGGCGCGGGTTGAGCGTGCGCTTCACTTCCTTCTGGTCCGTGAAGATATACCCCTCGTACCGCACGCCCGGCACCACCAGCAGCCCCTTGAACGGACGCCAACGCCCTTCAATCCACAGCGAAGGGAAGTACTGGAGGAAGTCTCCGTCGGTGGTGAGCAGGTCCTCGGTGATGAGCGGGCTGGGCGGCTCGCCCTCGCGCGGCGGACGCTGGATGCGCGCCTTGACGTTCGCGAAGTTGCTCGTCACGTCCACGCCACCCGCCAGGGTGAAGGGCTCGACCAGGGCATACTCCGCGGTGGCGCGCAGGTTCAGGTCCGTGGAGGCGATGCGCAGGTTGCGGTCGCCAATCTCGAACTCCACCAGCGTGTTGCCCACCAGCGCGTGCGTGTCCAACGTGAGCCGGTCCGCGCGGTACTGGTGACGCAGCCGCAGCTGGTTGAAGCCCGTGGTGACCTCCAGGTTGCCGTTGACGGTGGGGTCGTTGTCCGACGGCCGGTCGAACACCAGCCCCAATCTGTCGCGCGAGGTGATGCCCTGAAGCGTGAAGGTGTGGCGCGACAGCGGCTTCCACACCAGCTTGAGCTGCGCGTCGTAGTAGCGCGGCGCCACCTGGAGGCTCGGGCCGTCGCCCTCCGGAATCACGCCCAGCACGATGTCGATGTACGAACGCCGACCGCCAATCGCGAACCCCAGCGTGTCCGTAATCGGCCCTTCAATCACCGCGTTGGATTCAATGAGGCTCACGCCCACGGTGCCGTGGATGCGGTCCATCTTCGGCTCGCGGCTGTTCACGTTGATGACGCCGCCGGTGATGTCGCCGTAGTACGAGGAGAAGTTGCCGGGCAGGTAGTCCAGCGACTCCAGCAGCTCGGAGTTGTAGACGGAGGTCAGGCCGCCAAAGTGGAACAGCAGGGGGATGCGCTGGCCGTCCAGGAAGACGCCGGACTCCTGTGGGCTGGTGCCTCGAATCACGAGCGCGCCGCCGTTGAACGCGGGCCGCGCGACGCCGGGCAGGTTCTGCACCACCTTCAGCGTGTCGCCCTGCGTGCCGGGCACGCGCTGCACCTCCGCCACCTGGAGCGTGGTGCTCGTCACTTCCTTGCGCTCACGGTCGCTTCTCACCACCGTCTCGAAGGGGCTGAAGATGCGCTTCTGCACGTAGTACGTGGCGCGCGTCTCCAGGCCCTCGGACATCGTCTCCTTCGTCTTGAAGCGGTCATACCCGCCCTGCACCACCAGCACCTCGTGGGTGCCCAGGGGCACGCCCCGGAAGGAGAAGCGCCCCTCCGCGTCCGCGACGGTGGACAGGTCCAGCTCCGGCAACACGATTTCCGCGCCGTTGAGCGGCTTGCGCGTGCCGCGCTCCAGCGCCTGACCGCTGAAGTTCACCGGCGCCTCGGGCTGCGAGACACCTCCGTCCTCCGTGGGCTCGGGCGCCACGGGCCGGAAGACGAACTGGTACGCGTACTGGATGCGCACCGGCGACGGGACGTTGTCCACCTCGGCCGGGGAGAACTGGAACTGCTTCACCGCCTCCACCGCGGCCTCGTCGAAGCCGTGCCCCGCGGGCTGAGTGACTTCGACGTTCGTGACGGCGCCCGTCTCCGAGATGTCGATGAACATCACCACCGTCCCCTCCAACTGCTGGGCGGCGGCTTCGGCGGGATACGGCGCTTCCACCTGGCGCAGGAGCTCGGGTGGCTTCGTCAGCACACCGGTGGGGACTCCCGCATCGGGGTCGGCGACGCCGCCATCCGGGGCCTGGGCCAGCGCCCCGGTGGCAACGAGGAAGCAGAAGACGGTGAAGAGCGTTTTCATGAGGGAGGGGCGCACCTACGCGCGCCCTCCCGAAGCTCTCACAACTTGGGCGCGAGGACGATTTCGATGCGCCGGTTCAGGCTGCGGTTCTCCGGCGAATCATTGGCGGCGATCGGCTGGTACTGGCCGTACCCCGCCGCCGACAACGTCGTCGGGTCGACACCCGCGTCCTGGAGCGCCCGGACCACCGCCATGGCCCGCGCCAGGCTCAGCTCCCAGTTGGTGGGGAACTGACCGCCGCCCGTGGGCACGTCGTCCGTGTGGCCCTCCACTCGCACAATCTTCCCCTGCACCGTCTTGAGCGCGTCGGCGATCTTGTTCAGCGCCGCCACGCCCTCCTTGCCCACCCGCGCGGAGCCGGAGGCGAAGAGAATCTTGTCCTTGAGCTGCACCGTCATGCGGCCCTTGAGCTCGGACAGCTCGATTTTGCCTTCCGAAATCTCCGACTTGAGGCTCTGCGCCAGGTTCTCGTACTCGGAGCTCTTCTTCTCCAGCTCCTCCTTCGCCTGCGCCAGCTTCTTGGAGTTGCGCGCCAGCTCGTCATTGAGCGCGGCCAGCTGCGCGTTCTGCTCCTGCAACGCGCGGCGCTCGGCGGCGCCCGCCGTGAGGCGAGACTCGGAGGTGGTCAGCCGCGTCTCCAGCGCTGTCTTCTCCTGCTCCAGCGCGGAGATCTTCTCCTCCAGCTCCTTCACCTTGGCCTCGGCGGCCTCGCGAGCACCCTTCTCGTCGGTGAGTCCCTTGGTGAGCTGCTCCGCCTCCAGGGCCTTCGCGTCGAACTTGCCCTGCGAAACGCATCCCGTGGAGAGCGCGACGAATGCCGCCAGAATCAGCCGTGTCCGCATATGTATGGGTTCTCCCGACAACGATGGTTGGAGCACCACCTTACTGCTCGGGAGCGCCAAGGTCAGGAAGAACCCACACGGGCATTTCGCCAGCCCGGCGCCCTGGCGGGTGGGCCAGGGGGGCCACGGCGGCGCGGCCCTCAGCGCGGGAAGATGGGGTGCACGTCCAGCCAGACGGAGAAGAGCGCGTCGGCGAACGTCTTGCCGGGGATGAAGACGCCGCCGCTGGCCGCGCCGCCGATCTCCAGTCCGCCCCCGGGCGTGTAGGTGATGATGAGGTCCCCGCCCTTCTCCACGTCACGCATGGAGTCGAGCATGACGCCCAGCTGCTGGGACAAGGGCCCCTCGCGCAGCTCCGCGCTGCGGTTCAGGCCGTTGCGGAGGCTGTCCACGAGCTGCGAGCGGGTGATGTCGCGCAGGAAGCGGAAGTGCAGCCGCTTCACGGAGTTGGAGGCGATGGCCTCCGACGCGCTGCGTGGGCGGTCCTCCAGATAGAGGCTCCACACGTAGACCTTGAAGATGAAGCGCTTGTGCAGCTCCATGTGGGCGAGCTCCACCGTGCGCCCCTGGAGCGTCATCGAGTCCGGCATGCGGACCCCGCCCACCTGCTTCTGCCCTGCCTGCGCCACGCCCGTCGCCAGAACCAACCCCAGCACGAGCCACTGCGCGCTCTTCCGCCACGCCTGCTCTCTCATGCGTCCGACCCCCGCCCCGTCCGAGTACGGTGCCGGGATAGGTGCACACGCCCCCGCCCCACCGCCAGCAGATCCGTCCGTGCCCCTGTGGTCTGGTGGACGGAGAAGACCGCCGGTGAGTCCCAGCCCACGCCCGGTGTCAAACCCACGGAGGGACCGCCGGGGCACCAGGTCGGGAGCAGGAGGGGGATGTCGGGGTGATTCAGGGCCATGACGCTCGTTGGAGAACATACCAGTGCTCTCCGACGTGCGGGGCAGCAGGCTTCATGACAGGTCGGGTTCCGGGCATCCGGGCCGGCCAGGCGGGGGGGTCAGGGGGTGCCGGCGCTGGTGCGCTCGAGCAGGGCGCCGGCCCAGGTGAGGCCGCTGCCGACGACGCTGAGCACCACCGCGTCGCCCAGGGAGGCGTCGTCCCAGTGCTCGCTCAGCACGCCTGGAGCCCCGGCCGCGCCGGTGTTGCCCCGGAGGTGGACGTTGAAGCGGTGGCGGGACTCGGGCACCTCGCAGCGGCGCTGGACGGCCTCCAGCATGCGCAGGTTGGCCTGGTGGCCAATGAAGGTGACGTCCTCGTTGCCCTTGCCGGGGTGCTGGACCAGGTAGTGGGCGCGCAAATCCAGGAACGTCTCGCCCGCGCGGCGGATGGCGAACTTCTGCACCTCCGCGCCGTGCTGGGTGAAGTGGCCGATGCGCGGCACCCGCACCTTGTCCGCGCCCGACGGGTCTCCCGCCAGCCGCGTCTCGGTGATTCGCCACCGCCCGGGCACGCGAGGAGAGAGCACCGCCGCCGCCGAGCCGTCCCCCCACAGCACCGCGCTGGAGCGGTCCGTGTAGTCGACGACGCGCGTGGAGTTGTCCATGTTCACCACGAGCACGTACTCCGGCAGGCGCTCCGGCCGCATCCCCGTGAGGAAGTGCAGCTGCGTGCAGAACGAGGAGCAGGCGCTCTGGAGGTCCACCGCCGGAGCGTCGATGCCCAGCACCTGCGCCACGCGGTTGGACTCGGCGGGGATGCACTCGTCCGGACTGCAGCCGCCCGCGACGACGAGGCCGATGTCGGACGGCTTCAGCCCCGCGCGCTCGAGCGCCATCCGCGCCGCCCGCGCCCCGGTCTCCGCGTTGCTGAAGAGGGCCGCCTCTTGAGCGGCCCGCACGTCCCGGTTGCGCGTCTCCCGCAGGTACTCCAGCGGCAGCACCGTGTGACGGGAGCGGATGCCCACCCGCTCCAGAATCCACGCGTCCGAGGTCTCGAGCCCCAGCTCCTCGAGGAAGGCGTTGGTCAGGAGGTTGGGCGGATGGAAGTGGCCGAGCGCGTGCAGGAACATGTGAACCCTCTAACCACGAACCCTGCCCATTCTCTGTCAGCGCCCTGTCACGCCTTCGCCACTCCGCGGAGCAACCAGCCATTCATGCGGCGCGCCGGACCATTCCCGTCACACCTTCGACACGCCGCTGACGCGCCGTGTCGTCACTTCTTCGGCGGGGGAGGCAGGACCTTGGTGGTGAGCACGAGGCGCGAGTCGCCCTTGCCCGTGACGCGCATGCCCAGCTGGTACATCTCCGGAGTGGGGGTGAGCGTCATGGGACCCGCCAGGGAGATGCTGGTGGTCTCCGGTCCATCGGCCAGGACATTCATCGTCCCCTGGTAGGTGATCTCCATCGAGACGGGGCTCTCCTCGTCCGCCGCGAACACGAATGTGGCGGCTACGGAGAAGACACCCATGGGCCCGCGCGCATCCTGGCGAATCTCCGTGAGACGGACGCTGATGCCACGAAACGTCATCCCGTCGTCGGCCTCTCCCTTCTTCTGAAACTCCGCTTCGAACATCTTGGCGAGGCGCTCCACGCTGTCGCCGACCTTGAGCGGCTCGTCGGGAATGGCCGCGACCAGCGGGTTCTCCTTGCCCAACCCATCAAGGTCTTCGAGCACCGCCGTTTGCTCCTCCTTCTTCACCGGCTTGCCCTGGAGACTCGTCACCACGATGCGACCCTTCTTGTATTCCCCCAGGTAGGCCTTCCCATTGACGGGAGACAGCTTGCGCGTCTCCTTTCCTTCCTCCGTCGTCACCTCCACGACCTCGCCATAGGCGATCTTCGCTCGGGTGACGATGCGCCCCTTCGCCGCGAGCGGCGTGAGGACGTCCGTCTGGACCATCGTGCTCGTCCCCGAGATGGCCTCCGGCTCCATGTCCGGCGCGGTCATCGTGAAGTCCTGCTTCATCTCCACGAGCAATCGGTGCTCTTCGGCCTGCCCCACCACCGCGTCCTTCTTGGTGAAGCGCAGCGTCCTGGTCCTGCCCTGCTCCTCCCGGTCGCCCTTCACCTCGTCCCCCAGCGCGACGGACGACAGCGACACCCCCGCGACGGCGACCCACGACCACATTCGGCGCATTTGTTCCCCTCTCGCCGCAATCCTTTCATGTGCTTGCCGCCACCGTCAGCCCTGAAACCGCAGAGCGAAACGCGGCGCTGACAGGCATTGGCGCTCTCATGGGCGATGTAGAGTGCCGCGCATGAGCGCGACGGCTACGTCCCGGGTCCACTTCCGTACGTGCAACCTGTGCGAGGCCATGTGCGGCCTGCGCATCGAGCTGGAGGGCGAGAAAATCACCGCCATCCGAGGAGACGACGAGGACCCGTTCAGTCGGGGCCACGTGTGTCCCAAGGCGCTGGCGCTGAAGGACTTGCATGAGGACCCGGACCGGCTGCGCCATCCGATGCGGCGCACGGCGACGGGCTGGGAGCGCGTGTCGTGGGATGACGCGCTCGACGAGGCGGCGAAACGAATCCACGCCGTGCAGAAGGAGCACGGCCGCGACGCGGTGGCCTCGTACCTGGGCAACCCCAACGTGCACAACCTGGGCAACATGGTGTTCGGCCCGGAGCTGGTGCGCGCGCTGCGCTCACGCAACCGCTTCTCCGCCACGTCGGTGGACCAGCTCCCCCACCAGCTCGTGTCGTACTTCATGTTCGGCCACCAGCTCCTCACGCCCATCCCGGACCTGGACCGCACGCAATACCTGCTCGTCATGGGCGCCAACCCGCTCGCGTCCAACGGCAGCCTGATGACGGCGCCCGACATCCGCGCCCGGCTGCGCGCGATTCAGCAGCGCGGCGGCAAGCTCATCGTCGTGGACCCGCGCCGCACGGAGTCGGCCGCCATCGCCGACAGCCACATCTTCATCCGCCCCGGCACGGACGCGCTCGCGCTGCTGGCGCTGCTGCACGTCGTGCTCGTGGAGAACATGCCGCGCGCAAGCCACCTGGCCGCGCACCTGGAGGGCCTGGAGGCCGTGCGAGAGCTTGCGCGCGACTTCCCGCCCGAGCGGGTGGCGCCCCACACCGGAGTGCCCGCCGAAACGCTGCGCGGAATCGCCCGCGACTTCCTCTCCACCGAGCAGGCCGTCTGCTACGGGCGCATGGGCCTGTCCACCCAGCCGTTCGGCTCGCTGTGCCAGTGGCTCATCAACGTCCTCAACACGGTGACGGGCAACCTGGACCGTCAGGGCGGCGCCATGTTCACCCAGCCCGCGTTCGACGTCGTCGGCGGGCCCAAGGCGATGGCGCTCGGACGCGGCAGCTACGGCCGCTGGAAGAGCCGCGTGCGCGGACTTCCGGAGGTCGGCGGAGAGCTGCCCGCCGCCGTGCTCGCCGAGGAGATGCTCACCCCGGGCGAGGGCCGCATCCGCGCGCTCGTCACCATGGCCGGCAACCCCGTGCTCTCCACGCCCAACGGTCCGCAGTTGGAGCGTGCGCTGGAGGGCCTGGACTTCATGGTGAGCCTGGACCCGTACCTCAACGAGACGACGCGCCACGCAAACCTCATCCTCCCGCCCGTCTCCCCGCTGGAGCGCGGCCACTACGACGTGGCCTTCCACGTTCTGTCGGTGCGCAACACCGCCAAGTACTCGCCGCCCCTCTTCCAGCCCGGGCCGGAGGGACGTCAGGACTGGCAGGTCGTCCTGGCGCTCCAGCACCGCCTGGAGAACCTGCGCCGGGGCCGGCCCTCGCTGCGGCAGACCCTGAAGTACCAGGCCCTCACGCGGATGGGGCCGGAGCGAGTGCTGGATATCGGCCTGCGCATGGGGCCCTACGGTGCCCGCTTCCATCCACTGCGCGATGGCCTGTCCCTGGCGAAGCTGCGCGCGTCACCGCACGGCGTGGACCTGGGCCCGCTCCAACCGTGTCTGCTGGGCCGGCTCCAGACGAAGGACCGGCGCATCCAACTGGCGCCCGCGCCGCTGATGGCGGACGTGCGCCGCCTGCGAGAGACCTTCCCGGAGGGCGCCGCCTGTGAGCCGCGCGACGGAGAGCTGCTGCTCATCGGCCGGCGACACCTGCGCGACAACAACTCCTGGATGCACAACGTGGCGGGGCTGGTGAAGGGCAAGCCGCGCTGCACGTTGATGGTGCACCCGGAGGATGCCTCGCGGCTGGGCCTCGTCGACGGAGTGGCCGCCGTCGTCACCTCGCGCGTGGGCGAAGTGACGGTGCCGGTGGCGGTGACGGACGACGTCATGCGAGGCGTGGTGAGCCTGCCGCACGGCTACGGCCACCGCCGTCAGGGCACGGGCCAGCGCATCGCCGCCGAGCACGCGGGCATCAGTCAGAACGACCTGACGGATGACCGCGCCGTGGACCTGCTCAGCGGCAACGCCGCCTTCAACGGTACACCGGTGAAGGTGAAGCCGGCCGAGGTGCCGGGCGCACCCGCCACACCAGCGGCGTGAGCGCGCCGGCCGCGACGAAGACGAGCTGCACCAGATGGCTCAGCAGTGCCACCGACATGGCTCGCGCGGTGGTGGTGTCCAACACGCCCGCCGCCAGCGCGAAGGCGCCGTCGCTGACGCCCAGTTGCCCGGGCACCAGAGAGCCCACCGCCAGCGCGCAGAGGTAGAGACCTTGCGAGAAGAGGGCCTGCACCAGCGACGTGTCGATGCCCACCGCGTGCGTCAGCACCGCGTACTGCGCCACCTGCAGCGTGCGGCTGCCCAGGAAGGCCAGCACGGGGCCCCAGGGCAGCAGGGTGCCGTGACAGGCCGTCACACGGAACTGTTCCGTGTGGTGGGCCCAGCGCTGGGAGCGGCGCGCGAGCCACGCACAGGGCTTGCGTGCGCGCATGCACGCGCGCAGGCCGGTGGAGGCCACCACCAGCACCACGCCATGGCCCAGCATGGCCAGGGTGAAGGCGGACCAGCCCGTCAGCAGGAAGGACGCCACGGCGCAGGGAAAGGAGATGAGCCCTCCCGCCGCCAGCGAGGCCGCCTGCGACGTGGCCGCCGCCGCGGTGGCCGTGGCGCCTCCCATGTGGGGCGACAGCAGCGCCGCCTTGGTCGCCTCCGCCGCCGCGCGGCCCGCGGGCGCCATGCTGGACACCGCCGTGCCGATGAGCTGCGCGCGCGCCAGCACCTTCAGCGGGACGTGCTCCGCCCTGGCGCCATAGGAGGCGCGCGTCGCGAGCGCGTCCATGCCCTGACGTCCCAGCTCCAGCAGCGCCACCCACGGCAGCCAGGGCGCGGCGGCCAGCAGCACCCCGCCCAGCTCCTGGGGCCCTGCCTTTCGCACCAGCAGCGCCAGCATCCCCAGTCCGGCCACCGCGAAGACGGGCCGCAGCAGCCCCGTCACCTTTCGTCGCCAGGACCCCGACACCGAAGGCACCGCCATCGCGGCATCCATCGGTCGGCCGAGGGTCATTTCCCCGCGCGCGTTGCTCACCGTCGCCTCCTCACCATCCCTGCGCCCCGAGTCACCGTGGAAGGTGGACAGCCCCCCACGGGATGGCGAGGGCCGTCCGCCGCACGGCGGCCACCTCCCTCTTCCCGAGTCAGCCGGTGGACATCCGAGCCTGGTCCCCCCACCCCGGAGCACCGGTTGCCCGAGCGACGCGGAGTGCGTGCTCGGCTCCGGCGCCGAAGGTCGCTAGGGTGAGGGCCCGATTTCCCGCGCGCACACGGAGCAACACATGAAAGCGGTCCGGTTTTCGAAGTTCGGGCACCCGTTGAAAGTGGTGGAGGTGGTGGAGGAGCCCGACGCGGAGCTGAAGTCGGGTGAGGTCCGCATCGAAGTGTTGGCCGCGCCCATCAATCCCTCGGACGTGCTCACCCTCTCCGGACAGTACGGCTCGCTGCCCAAGCTGCCGGCGGTGCCGGGCAACGAGGGCGTGGGCCGCGTGGTGGAGGTGAAGGACTCCTCGGCGGTGAAGGTGGGAGACGTCGTCTTCCTGCCGCTGGGCTCGGGGACATGGCGCACCCACCTGGTCGCCCCCGCCGAGGGACTGACGCCGGTGCCCAAGGGCACGGACGTGAAGCAGGCGTCCATGCTGTTCGTCAACCCGCCCACCGCGGACATCATGCTGCGCGAGTTCGTCACCCTCCAGTCCGGAGACTGGGTGCTCCAGAACGCGGCCAACTCCGCGGTGGGCCGCTACCTCATCACCCTGGCGAAGCAGGCTGGCTACAAGACGCTCAACGTCGTGCGCCGCGAGGAGCTGGCGCCGGAGCTGCTCGCGCTGGGCGCGGATGTCGTGCTCACGGACACGGACGATTTGCCGGAGCGGGTGCGCGCGGCGACGGGCGGCGCGAAGGTGCGGCTGGCCATCGATGGCGTGGGCGGCGACTCCACGCGGCGGCTCGGCGACTCGCTCGCCACCGGTGGCACGGTGGTCAACTACGGCGTCATGAGCGGCAAGGGCCCCAAGCTGTCGGCGGCGGCCACCATCTTCAAGGACGTCACCCTGCGCGGCTTCTGGCTGGTGCTGTGGTTGAAGCGCGCCGAGCGCGAGCACCAGCGCGAGACCTACGCCCGGCTGTCGAAGCTCCTGGCGGACGGCACGCTGAAGACGGCGGTGGAAGGCACCTTCTCGCTGGACGCCATCCAGGAAGCCCTGGCGCGCGCCATGGAAGGTGGACGGGGCGGCAAGGTGCTGCTCACGCCCAACGGTCCGGTTTGATTCCAACTCGCAGCCCTGAAAGGCACACGACGATGAAACGCGTGGAAGGCAAGGTGGCACTCATCACCGGCGCGGCGGGGGGCCTTGGCAGCGCGTCCGCGCGGATGCTGGCGCGCGAGGGCGCGAAGGTCGTGGTGACGGACCGCGCGAGCCAGGAGGCGCTCGGGCGCGAAGTGGCCGCGTCCCTGGGCGAGGGCAAGGGTCTGTTCCTCCCGCTGGACGTCACCCGCGAGGAGGACTGGATTCGCGCCATCGACACGACGCTGGAGCAGTTCGGCCGGCTGGACGTGCTCGTCAACAACGCGGGCCTGGGCATCCCCAAGGACGTGGAGAACCTCTCCCTGGAGGAGTGGCGGCTGGTGCACGCGGTCAACCTGGACGGCACGTTCCTGGGCTGCAAACACGGCATCCGCGCCATGCGCCAGTGTGGCGCCAGGGGCTCCATCATCAACATCTCCTCGCTGGCGGGCCTCATCGGCGTGCCCACCCTGCCCGCCTATGGCAGCGCCAAGGGCGCCGTGCGCATGTTCACCAAGTCGGTGGCGCTGCACTGCGCGCAGCAGGGCTACGGCATCCGCTGCAACTCCATCCACCCCACCTTCGTCGAGACGACCATGGTGAAGGCGCTGATGGAAGCCAGCGGGATGCCCGACAAGGCGCGCGAGGGCATGCGGCGCAGCATCCCCCTGGGGCACCTGGGCGAGCCGGACGACATCGCCCACGCCGTCGTGTACCTCGCGTCCGACGAGTCGAAGCTGATGACGGGCTCGGAGTTCGTCCTCGACGGCGGCTCCTCCGCGCAGTAGCGGAGGCTTCGAGCCGGGTGACTGGCGGCGCTCAGTTCCAGGGCGCCGTCAGCAGCTGCGCGAAGCGCACGCTCAGCTCCGGGCGCCGCATCATCGCTTGTATCCAGGCCTGCGCCTCCGTGCTCCAGTCGGCAATCGACAGGCCGCGCGCCTCGAAGACCTCCAGCGAGTTGCCACACACGCTCATCGCCTTGAGCACCCGCGCGTACTCCAGCAGCGTGCCCAGCGTCGCCCCGGGGAGGATGACCTCCGTGTCCAGGTCCTGTGCATCCACCCGGGGGCTGGACTGGAACCACCGCTCCGGGGACATGGGCGTTCCCATCTGGGCCACCGCGCTCATCAGCCGCGCGCGGTGCGCTTCCTGCTCCTGCCGGATGCGGTCGGCCTCGAGCTGGGCCAGCTCCATCTGCCGCTGCTGGTCCCTGCGTCGGGACTCCTCCACGCGCCGCCTCAGCTCGTCCTGGCGCCGACGCTCCTCCTCGTCCCGCCGACGCTCCAGGTACTCGCCCATCATCTTCACGTCGACGTGGATGTCCTCCAGCAGGTCCCGGTGGTAGCTGGACTCGGCCTCCGCGACGGGCGCCTCGCGCACGCGCCGCTCGAAGTCCGGGAGCCACGCCATGAAGCGCTCCACGTCGGGGATGAGGAAGTCGTGCCCCTGGCGCAGCGCATTGTTGAGCGGCGCGGACGCGGAGGACACCGCGTGCGAGGTGGAGCGCGGCCACGCATCCACCCGCGCCTCCGCGGCCGCCCAGACGAAGGGGAGCCGCTCGGCCAGCGTCTGGGCGGAGACGTCACCCAACAGCCACCCCACCAGCCCCGGGAGCTGGAGCTGCGAGTCCGCGCGCCACCACGTCTCGAAGGTGGCGATGGCGTCCGGCTCCGCCGCGAGCTGGCGCTCCCACAGCTCCTGTCGCCAGGGCGTGAAGGCGGCCAGCAGCTCCGCGCGCTCGCTGGGGTGGCACTGGAAGCGCAGCCACACGGCGTCGATGAGCTCCTCACGGCCGGAGATGCCGCTCCAGGAGCGCACCGCCTTCGCCAGCGGGGCCAGCACCGCCGCGCGCGCGGGCCGCTCCCACGCCGCCATCAGCAGCCGCGCCGAGCGGCCTCGCCCCAGTTCTGGCGCCAGGCGGTCCAGCCGCCCCGGCAGCGACACCAGCAGGTCCAGCAGCTCCTTCGCGCACGCGGCGTCCCGCGCCCACGAGTGCACCAGCGTCAGCTCCTCCACATCGCCCAGCGCGAGGAGGCTCGTGAAGGCGCCCGCCCTCACCAGCTCCGCGCGCTCGGAGGAGGGCGCGACGCGGAGCGCTCGAACGGCGGCGTCATGAAACGCGCGCGCGGCCGGCGTGGCCCGGGCCTCGCGCTCCTCGGTGGCCCACTCCAGCCACCGCATCACGTTGCGCGCGGGCCACGTGCCCAGCGTGTCGCGAGCCCACGCCCCCCAGCGGGCCTGGACCTCCGGTGACAGGCGCTCGAAGGGCATGTTGCGGGCCCAGGACTGCACCGCGTCCGCGAGCGCGTCCGGCTCCCGCGCGCTGACGGCGAGCACCGCGTCCAGCACCTCCAGCGTGGGCGGTGAAGGCAGTCGTCGCAGCACATCCCGGACGAAGGCCGCGTCTCCCGTCTCGCGGAGGCGCTCGAGCAGCGCCGACGAGCCGAGCGACGCCAGCGCCCCCCGCGCCTCCGTCACCACCTCCGCGTCCTCCGAGTCCAGCGCGGCGAGCAGCCCCGGCTCGTCCTGGAGCACGAGCGCGCACTCGAAGCGGAGGTCCTCGTCCGGAGAGCGCAGCCCCTCGCGCAGCGCGAAGAGCAGGTCCACTTCGGGCGGCTTGCCGGTGGCGCGCACCCAGGCCACCGCGGCGCGCGCGGTGTGCTCCGGGAAGCCCGCGAAGATGTCGCGCGCGTGGCGCTCGATGAACTCGCGCTGCTGCCGCTGCAACCGCGTGCGGCTCCACACCCGCCAGCGAGTCAGGGCAAGCGCGGCCTCCATCGCCGCGCGTCCCTCCTGGTACAGACAGGACAGGACGGTGGAGAACATGTCCCGCGTGTCCTGTCTCAGCTGGACCTTGGCGAGCGCCGCGAGCTGGCGGACCTCGGGAGCCTGGCTGCGCTGGAACATCGCCGCCAGAAAGTCCTCGTCATCCTCATCGGAGGAGGATTCAGGGATGGGCGGCTGGGTCCACGGGAGCTGTTCGGCCCAGCGGTCCTCGGCGTCCTCCGCGAAGTCCGGCAGCGTCAGGAAGGGCTGGCACTCGCGCACGTCCGCGACGACGCGCAGCACGTCCGCCCACCGCGCGGCGTACTGGGACTCCAACTGCCAGGACAGGGAGGGCTCCAGCGCCTCCAGTCGCCCCACCACCGAGAAGCGGTCCACGCCCGCGTGCAGCAGCATGCGCGCGGCGCCGTAGTGCTCGGGCGGCACCGGGCCGCACGCGCAGCTGGGACACCGGATGCCGGGCGTGTTGAAGCGGGTGCAGCCCGGACACCGCACCCGCGTGCCACGGAGGGCACCGTTCTCCCACGGAAGGGCCATGCCCCCTGTCTACAACGTCCCGGTGCCGCCGTGCCCGCCTGGACTCACCGGCTCAGGGAGGACACCCCCCATCCGGCCGGATGAGCAGGGCATACAGCCGCCGGACGCCCGTGTTGTCCTCGGCGGTGAAGAACGCATGGTCCTGGGAGCGCGTGAAACTCCTCGGGCTGGAGGAGAGCGGCCCGGGCGCGATTTCCGTCAGGGACACCGTGGAGATGCGCACCCCGTCGCCCACCCACGGCTCCGCGCCCCGGTTGCGAATGGACGCGCCGAAGAAGAGCAGGTCCTCGAGCGTCGTCAGCTCGCTCGGGAACGAGCTGCCCGCTCCGGCCTCCAGGTCTCCGAACAGGCGCGTGCGCTGCTCCGTGCCGTCGCTGTCCCAGGGCTCCACGCCATAGACGCCGTCATTCGCGGCGAAGAAGAGCTGGTTGCCCAGCACCGCGAAGTGCTCGGGATACGAGCCCTCGGGTCCCGGGCGGATGTCCTCCACCCGCGTGGTGCCCGCGGGGGTGCCGTCGCTGCGCCACAGCTCCATGTCCTCGATGGCCATGTGCGGTGAGGCGCCGAACAGCAACTTCCCGTCCACTCCCGCCAGCTCTCCCACCATCCCGAACTGGCCCAGCATCACCGGCGTCGCGCCCGCGTCCGTCACCATCAACGTCCCGCTCCTGCCGTGGGAGCCGCCGCCTCCGTGCACGCCGCCCTCGACGAAGAACAGCTTGCGGCCCACGGGCGTCAGCGGACTCGGGATGCCCTGGTCGCTCGGCGTGCGGAACACCTCCACGGCGCCGGGGCCGCCCTCCGTGCGCATCAACAACGTGAAGGTGCTGAGCGCCGAGCGCAGGAAATACAGCGCGCCATCTCCTCCCTGGGTGAGCTGGGACGGAGACGAGTCCTCGGTCCCCACCTCCAGGTCCTCCACCAGGAACGTGCCCGCGGACGTGCCGTCGCTGCGCCACAGCTCGCGCCCGTGCACCGGGTCTCCCGCCGTGAAGTAGAGCAGCCCCTTGAACGCGAACAACTCGGTCGGGAACGAGCCCACCGCGCCGGGCCAGATGTCCTTCACGCGTCGGGTGCCGTCAGTGGTGCCATCCGTCGCGAACAACTCGCGCCCCGCCACCGGGTCCGTGGCGGCGAAGAACACCTGAGTCCCCACCCGCGTGAACCACCGGGGGTCCGAGCTCCCGCTTCCGACAACGAGGTCCTTCAGCAGTCGGGTCCCCGCTCCCGGCACGCCGTTGCTCACCCACGGCTCGCGACCTCGCACGCCGTCGTCCACGCTGAACACCAGGCCCGTCGGGCCGGGGGCCAGGGGTGGCGAGAACGGTGTCTCCTCCACCGCCGTGACACCCAGCGACACGGCGGTCCGCGAGCAGGCCTCCCAGGTGCTCACGAGCGGGGATGCGGCCTCCCCCGCTGGCTCCGACGAGCCCGGAGCAGAGGAACAACTCGCGAGCAGACACACCATCCCCAGGAAACGACGCCGGTACCTCATCGGGACTTCTCCTCCATCCGCGCGAGCCGACCGCGGGCGCCCTTTGAGGACACCGACGTCGAGACCTCCGCGCGAGCGTGAGACGAAGCCAATTCGCGCCGCGAGACAACGACCCTCCGGTGGGGGCGCCACGTCGCCCAAGCGGCACTGTTCGAGACGCGAGAACAGCTATGCACTTTGCGCCGCGCCCCTACGTTCTGCCTCCGCCATTGGAAAGCACTCACCGGAGCGCTCATGAAGCCCATCGGCCTCACCCTCTCGCCACGCGCGCATGCGGTCTGGTTCCTCGGCCTCGTGCTGCTGGCGACTTCAGCCCGCGCGCAGACCCCCGCGCAGGTCGGTCGCTGGTCCAGTGTCATGAACTGGCCCATCACCGCCACCCACCTCAGTCTGCTTCCCGACGGCAAGGTGATGTTCTTCGGCGAGTTCGAGGAGGGCGACCTGCCTCCCATGCGCTGGGACCCCACCACGGGGGCGCTCTCCACGTTTGCCTCCCCCGGCTACAACATCTTCTGCTCAGGCCACTCCTTCCTCTCGAACGGGAAGATGCTCGTCTCGGGGGGACACATCGCGAGCCACGTGGGGCTCGATGACGCGAGCCTCTTCGACTTCGCCACCAACACCTGGACGCGCCTGCCGGACATGAACAACGGGCGCTGGTACCCCACCAACACGACCCTCTCCAACGGAGACGTGGTGGTCACCTCCGGAGAAATCGCGGGGCCCGGCGACATCAACCAGATTCCCCAGCGCTTCATCGCGGGCACCAGCACCTGGAGGACGCTGACCAGCGCGCAGAAGAACTTCCCCTACTACCCGAAGATGTTCCTCGCACCCAACGGGCGGCTCTTCTACGCGGGCTCCCTGCGCCTCTCGCTGTGGTTGGACCCCAACGGCAATGGCGCCTGGACCAACGGGCCGCAGAGCCTCTTCGGCGGCCGCAACTACGGCCCCGCCGTGTACATGGACGGCAAGGTGCTCATCATCGGCGGCAGCGAGCCGCCCACCGCCACCATGGAACAGATAGACCTCACCGCCGCCACGCCCGCCTGGCAGTACCGGGCCGCGATGAGCATCCGACGACGCCAGCACAACGCGGTGCTCCTGCCGGACGGCACCGTGCTCGTCCTCGGTGGCAGCAGCGGTCCCGGCTTCGACTCGGCCGACTTCCCCGTCTATCACGCGGAGGTCTACAACCCGGCCACCAACACCTGGACCTCGCTGGCGAGCAACGTCCGCTACCGCGGCTATCACTCCACCGCCCTGCTGCTGCCGGACGGACGCGTGCTGTCCGCGGGAGGACGGCTCGAGCGCACCGCGGAAATCTACTCTCCGCCCTATCTCTTCAAGGGCGCGCGCCCCGTCGTCACCGCGGCCCCCACCACCGCCCTGCCGGCGAGCACCTTCACCATCACCACGCCCGACGCGGCCAACATCTCCCGCGTGTCCCTCATCGCGCTCAGCTCGGTGACGCACACGTTCGACATGAACCAGCGGCTGCTCACGCTCAACTTCACACGCAACACGGGCAGTCTCACCGTCACCACGCCCGCCAACCGCAACCTCGCGCCGCCCGGCTACTACCAGCTCTTCATCGTGAACAACGCGGGCGTGCCCTCGTATGGCCGCAGGCTGCGCATCCCTCCGCCCTGATTCATGGAAGGATGCACATCGCATGAAGAGCGACTGCCCCATCTGCCCACAACCTGCCCCCACGCTGCGCGTCATCGACCTGCGAGGTGTCTCCGTCGACACCTGCACCCGCTGTCACGGCCACTGGCTGGACGCGGGTGAGTTGGAACGGCTGGCACCGGGCTGGAGGACGGAGGCCGTCCTGGCGGCCCTGCCGACGGCGACCCGGCGTTGTCGCCACACGCGACACCATGTTTCAGTGACACATGAGCTGTGCGGGCTGTGTGGCGCACCCGCCGCGCGCTGTCCGTCCTGCGCGGAGTTCCTCTCCCAGGTCCGCACGGAGGTGTGCTCCGTCGACCTGTGTGGGAGCTGCCATGGCCTGTGGCTGGATGCGAATGAACTCAAGGCGTTGATCGACTGGCACCAGCGCTCCAAGCGTTCACTCGTGGTGGGCGCGGCGGTGGTGGGCACGGCGGCGGCAGCGGCTGCGGCGGCGGCGGCGCTGTCCCAGGTGACGGCGGGCAGCCCCGAGCGCTCCCGGGCCGCCGAGGTCCTGACGGCCTCACTGGAGCGGGCGGGAGACGCGGCGGACGTGGTGGAAGTCGGAGAGATGCTGGTCGTCACGGTGGAGGCGGCCAGCGAGGGCCTGGGCTCCGCCGCCGGGGCGGCCGTGGAGGGAGCGAATGTGGTGGGAGAAGCGGTGGGTGGGTTGCTGGAGGTGGTGGCGGGGTTGTTCCATTGACCCACCTGCACATGGCTTCTGAATCCCCTATGCTCGTGACAGGCCCGTGAGACCCGCCGGATTGTGACGGGGGGAGTGCCGAAGATGAGCCAAGTGAGCACGAAGAGCATTCCAGCGGATGACCGTCGTCTGTTTCCCCGTCTCCAGGCGCCGCTGTATGCGCGCCCGGCCCGGCTGAAATTCGGCGACAAGCGGCAGGTGCTCGACGCGAGCCTGGGAGGCGTGCGCATCTACTCCGACGAGCAGTACGCCGAGGGCGCCCAGCTCGAAGTGGACCTGTTTCCGGGAGACGGCTCCACGCTGGAATGTCGCGCGCGCGTGGCGTGGCTGCGCAAGCTCCCCAAGGACGCGGTGGCCCGGTTCGAAGTAGGCCTCGCGTTCACGGACGTCTCCCCGGAGACGCTGGAGCGTCTCAAGTCCGTGCTCGTCGCCGAAGAAGACTGAGCCCCTGAAGGCTCACGTCCGTCCGGCGACGTCGTCCCACAGGGCGCGCAGCTCCTGTTCCAGTCCGGGCACGGAGGAGGCGCGCAGGCTGCCTCCGCCGCGAAAGAGCGACAGCCCCTCGAAGAAGGCCATCAGCAGGGCCGCGCGTCGCTCCCGTCGGGCGGGCGTGAGGTCGGGCGCGAGCTCGCGCAAAAGCTCGACGATGCCCTCGCGATAGCCCGCGTAGAAGACGCCCAGCGCTTCGGCCACCATGGTGTCCCGCGCGGCCAGGGCCCACAGCTCCGCGAAGAGCTGGAAGTGTTGGGGCGACTCCTGGTCCTCCAGCAGGGCCTCCAGCGCGTGCCGTGAGCGCTTCACCGGGTCCTGCCCTCCCCCTTCCATGCGCTCGCGCACCCGGCGGATGGCGGTCTCCAGGTAGCGCGCGAGCAGCGCTCGCACCACGTCCTGCTTGGTGGGGAAGTAGTACTGGAGATTGCCCAGGCGCAGCCCCGCGCGCTGGGCCACGCCGCGCAGGCTCAGCCCCGCGTAGCCGTCCTCCACCAGCACCTCCATGGCCGCGTCCAGGATGCTCTCCACGCGCTCGTGGCCCTTGGCATGGACCGCCGTGCCCTCTCGCGGTTTCGCGGAGGGGAGCTTCCCGGGGGACTTGCTCACGCGTGGGGGCATCAGGCCGCCTTCCTCGTCGGCACCTCGGCGGACGACGCTACCTCATCGAGCCGCACGGTGACGCCGCACGCGCGCAGCGTGGCCAGCATCTGCTCGGGCCTCGGCTCGTGCTCCGGGAACCACACGCCGGAGGACGGAGGAGGCGCGCCATCCAGGCCCAGGAGTCGCTCGACGCCGAGCAGCGCGCCCACCGCAGTCAGGTGCGCCTGACCCTTCGGGTCCACCACCTCGATGCGGGTGCGGCCATGCTCGCCCTCGAGGTCCGCGAGCCACGCGGCCTCGCCGCCCGTGCCGCTCGTCGCCAGCAGCGCCCGGCGCAGCGGCGTCAGTCGGGGATGCTGGAGCAGACGCAGGATGCCCAGTCGCTGGAGCACCACCAGCGACCACGTCGCCGAGCCCGAGTCGAACCCCAACCGGGTCGCCACGCCGCGCGCGCCCAGCACCATGGGCAGCGTCGCCTGCTCGGGCGTGTCGAGCCGGAACACCCGCGTGCTCCTTCCATCCGAGAACGTCACGCGCCGCCCGTCCGTCAGGGGCAGCACCTGGCGCTCCTGGCCGCGCTCCGTCACGTCGAAGGACAGCCCCAGCCGGTCCATGTACTCCAGGGAGTCCGGCCCCGCCTCGTCCGCGAGCGCGAAGCGGATGCCCACGTCCACGTGCTCCAGCCGACCCAGGCGTCGCGCGGCCATCGCCACCAGTCGCGGCACCAGCCCCGCCATCCACGCCGAGCCCAGCATCACCGGCCCCCGAGGAGGCGTGCCCGACAGCCGCAGCACCGCGGCTCGCACCCGCGACGTCCACCGGGTGATGTCCAGCACGGGAATGCCGTCGCGCGCCGCCGACATCAGCAGGTGGTCCTCCGGGTCATTGACCAGCGACACCACGGCCCGAGGCTTCACGCCCAGCGCCGCCAGGGGCGAGGGCGCGCGGATATCCAGCGCCACACCCTCGGCTCCACCCAACTGCGCGGCCAGCTCCCGCGCGGGCTCCAGCCTCCGACCGGCGATGACGAGCGGCAACCCGGGATGACGCTCCCTCAACAGGCGGGCGAGCCGGGCGCCCACCACTCCGTAGCCCCCCACCAGCACGACACTTCCCTCGGACACCATGGCGACTCCCACGCTCGGGCACGGAGTGTTTCCGCCCCCATGGGAATCAATATAGGTCACATGACCTAAATTTCACGACAATCGCCCGGCATGCCCTTCCGGGGGTGCGGAGGGACTCGAAGCTCGCCGCACCCGCGGCGCGACGCCCGTGGCGAAGCGGGGCACGCTCCTCCTCTACGGGCCCTCGCGGGTCGCTCTGGACATGGCGTGGATGCGCGACGACATGGCGCAGCCGCTGCTCCCCTTCTTCTCCGGGGGTCTTCGAGCGCGCTCTTGCAGCCGCGAGTCGCGTACGTCGGCGGGCCGGGCGTTGTGCTCCAGCCTCGTTTGGCCCAGGCTGACCGGGTGAGTCTGGCCCCGCGGTCACCCCTCCCCGAGACATCCCGACGCGCGGGCTTCGCGCACCTCGCCTTCGAGCGCTCGGGCCCACGCACCGTGGTGAGCAAGGCGCTGGCGCACAGCCCGCTGCGCCTGCTCACCCCGCGCAACCACGGCCACGCCGCGTGGGCCTACACCAGCTCGTTCGGGGGTGGCCTCGTGGATGGAGACCACCTCTCGCTCGAGGTGGACGTGGCGCCCGGTGCCACCGCATGGCTGTCTTCCCAGGGAGCCAACCGCGTCTATCGCTCGCCCTCCGGCTGTCGCAGCGACGTGTCCGCCCGCGTGGGTGAGGACGCCCTGCTCGCCTGGGTGCCAGACCCCACCGTGTGTTTCACTGGCGCGCGATACAGCCAGACCCTCGCGTTCCAGCTCGCGCCTGGCGCATCGCTCGTCCTCGCGGACCTCGTCACCTCCGGACGCAGCGCCCGGGGCGAGCGCTGGGCGTTCTCGCACTACGCCTCCACCCTGCGCGTCCGCGTGGGCGAGCGCGCCATTATCGACGAGCGCTGGCTGTTGGACCCCAGCCACGGAACGCTCCCGGAGCGCCTGGGCCGCTTCGAGGCCATGGCCACCCTCCTCCTCGTCGGCCCCGCGCTGGCCACCGCGCGCGAGGCACTGCACGCCCGAGTCACCTCGATCCCCATCACCTCGCGCGCCTCCCTCATCCCCTCCTCCAGCCCGTTGGGCACCCACGGCCTGCTCGTGCGCGCCGCCGCCGTGTCCGTGGAGGAACTGGTGCGCACCACCCGCGACTGGCTCTCCTTCCTCCCGGCGCTGCTCGGGGACGACCCCTGGGCCCGCCGCGTCTGAGCCCCCTCCCTGGCGATGCCCGACACGTTGCACTACTGTTGACGCGTCAAGTCATGGCGCCTTCGGGCCCCTGGGAGTTGGTCTCGTGCACCTGTCCCCTCGCGACGTCGACAAGCTGTTGCTGCATCAGGCGGGCTTCCTGGCCCAGAAGCGGCTCGCCCGAGGGGTGAGGCTGAGCTACCCGGAGGCTGTCGCCCTCATCGCCACGCAGTTGCTGGAGTTCATCCGTGACGGCCGCAGCGTCGCCGAGCTGATGGACCTGGGGCGGCGATTCCTGGGGCGCGCGCAGGTGATGGAGGGCGTGCCGGAGATGCTCGCGGAGGTGCAGGTGGAGGGCACCTTCCCGGACGGCTCCAAGCTGGTGACGGTGCACCACCCGGTGGTGGCCGAGCATGGGGATTTGGAGCTGGCACTGTATGGCAGCTTCCTCCCCGTGCCTTCGCTGGAGCGTTTCAGCGCGCCGGTGTCCACGTCGGATGGAGTGCCCGGTGAGGTGCGCGTGCTGCCCGGCGACATCGAACTCAACGCGGGCCGCGACACCATCTCCCTCACCGTGACGCACCTGGGGGACCGCCCCATCCAGGTGGGCAGCCACTACCCCTTCTTCGAGACGAACCGCGCGCTCGCCTTCGACCGCGAGAAGGCCTACGGCCGGCGCCTCGACATCCCCGCGGGCACGGCGGTGCGCTTCGAGCCGGGTGAGCGCAAGACGGTGCAGTTGGTGGCCATCGCGGGCGAGCAGGTGGTGCGCGGCGGCAACGCGTTGGGCAGCGGCAAGGTGTCCGCCGAGAATCGCGAGCGCGGAATGGAAGCGGTCCGTGCGCAAGGCTTCGGCCATGAAGAGGAGCGCGAATGAGTCGGAAGATGGACCGGCGCCACTACGCGGACATGTTCGGGCCCACCACCGGAGACAAGGTGCGGCTGGGCGACACGGGGCTGTGGGCGGAGGTGGAGCGTGACGCCACCGTCTACGGAGACGAGTGCAAGTTCGGCGGAGGCAAGGTGCTGCGCGAGGGCATGGGCCAGCGCGCGGGGGCCGGCGACGCGGATGCGCTGGACGTGGTCCTCACCAACGCGCTCATCCTCGACTGGACGGGCATCTACAAGGCGGACATCGGAATCAAGGCGGGCCGCATCGTCGGCATCGGCAAGGCGGGCAACCCGGACATCATGGCCGGGGTGACGCCGGGCATGGTGGTGGGCGTCACCACCGAGGCCATCTCCGCGGAGGGGCACCTCGTCACGGCGGGCGGGCTGGACACACATATCCACTTCATCTGCCCGCAGCAGGCGGACGAGGCGCTCGCCAGCGGCATCACCACGTGGGTGGGCGGAGGCACGGGCCCCGCGACGGGGACGAAGGCGACCACGTGTACGCCGGGCATCTGGAATCTCCAGCGGATGCTCCAGGCCACGGACACGATTCCGCTCAACATCGGCCTCACGGGCAAGGGCAACACGTCCATGCCGGAGGGTCTGGTCGACCAGATTCGCGCGGGCGCCATCGGCCTGAAGCTGCACGAGGACTGGGGCACCACACCCGCGGCCATCGACACGTGCCTCACCGTGGCCGAGGACGAGGACATCCAGGTCACCATCCACACGGACACGCTCAACGAGTCGGGCTACGTGGATGACTCGCTCGCGGCAATCAAGGGCCGCACCATCCACACGTACCACTCCGAGGGCGCGGGTGGCGGCCATGCGCCGGACATCATCCGCGTGTGCGGTGTGGACAACGTGTTGCCCTCGTCCACCAACCCCACGCGGCCGTACACGGTGAACACGCTGGACGAGCACCTCGACATGCTCATGGTCTGCCATCACCTGGACCGTGAGATTCCCGAGGACGTGGCCTTCGCCGAGAGCCGCATCCGGGGCGAGACGATTGCCGCCGAGGACATCCTTCATGACCTGGGCGCCATCAGCATCATGTCCTCGGACAGCCAGGCCATGGGGCGCGTGGGCGAGGTCATCTGTCGTACGTGGCAGACGGCGCACAAGATGCGCGAGCAGCGTGGACGGCTGAGTCAGGAAGCCGGCGACAACGACAACCTGCGCATCCGGCGGTACGTGGCGAAGTACACCATCAACCCGGCCATCGCCCATGGGCTGTCGCACGAGGTCGGTTCGGTGGAGGTGGGGAAGCTCGCGGACCTGGTGCTGTGGCGGCCGGCCTTCTTCGGCATCCGTCCGGAGCTGGTCATCAAGGGCGGCTTCATCGCGTGGGGACAAATGGGGGACGCGAACGCCTCCATTCCGACGCCACAGCCGTATTTGATGCGGCCCATGTTCGGGGCGCGAGGACGCGCGCTCGGGGCCACCAGCGTGGTGTTCGTCTCTCCGCGTGCGTTGGCGGAAGGGACGACGCGCGAGCTGGGGTTGATGAAGCGGGTGGTCGCGGTGAAGCGGTGTCGGGGGTTGAGCAAGCGGGACATGCGGCTCAACGACGCGCTGCCGGTCATCACGGTGGACCCGGAGACGTACGAGGTGCGGGCGGACGGAGAGCTGTTGCGGTGTGAGGCCGCGGTGAAGCTGCCGCTGGCGCAGCGCTACTCGTTGTTCTGACCGGGAGCCGCGCGCCATGGGCTCTTCCTGGAAGGTGCTTCAGCTCGCGGACTCGGGGTTTCCCACGGGAGGCTTCGCGCACTCGGGGGGACTGGAGGCGGCGGTGCAGGCGGGCGAGGTGCGTGGGGCGCCGGAGCTGCGCCGCTTCGCGCGGGAGCTGCTGTGGCAGGCGGGGTACGGGGCACTTCCGTTGTTGAGCGCGGCGCATCGCGAGCCGTCGCGATTGCCGGAGCTGGACGCGCGCACGGAGGCGTTCCTCACGAGCCATGTGGCGCACCGGGCGAGCCGCACACAGGGGCGAGCATTCCTGGACACGTGCGCGCGCATCTTCCCGGGGCCGGTGGGGCCGCTGCGTGAGGCAGCGCGGGCGGCGGGGCTGGGCTTCCACCATGCGCCGGTGTTCGGGGCGGTGTTGAACGTGCTGGAGGTGGAGCTGTCGGAGGCGCAGCGGCTGCATCTGTCGCTGACGTTGAGAGGCACGCTGTCGGCGGCGGTGCGGCTGGGCATCATCGGCACGCACGAGTCGCACCAGCTCCAGCATCAGGCGACGTCATTGTTGGACACGGTGTTGGAGCGATGCGCGGGGCTGGGGTTGGAGGAGCTGGCGCAGCCCTCACCGCTGTTGGACTTGCTGGGTTCCACGCACGACCGGCTCTATTCGAGACTCTTCCTGTCCTGAGGTGAAGCGCACATGCACGACGATGACCACCGCGGCCATGGCCATGACGACGAGCACGACCACACGCATGAGGAGTGGGACCATCCGGGCCACTTCGAGGAGCGGGAGGAGCCGAAGAAGCGTGACTACCAGTCGCGGGCCTTCACCATCGGCATCGGTGGGCCGGTGGGGAGTGGGAAGACGGCGCTGGTGCTGGCGCTGTGCCGCAGGCTGCGCGAGCGCTACCGGCTGGGCGTGGTGACGAATGACATCTTCACGAAGGAGGACGCGGAGTTCCTGGTCCGCAACCACGCGCTGTCTCCGGAGCGAATCAAGGCGGTGGAGACGGGAGGGTGTCCGCACGCGGCGATTCGCGAGGACATCAGCCACAACCTGCTGGCGCTGGAGCAGTTGATGGAGGAGCTGACGCCGGAGCTGCTGATTGTGGAGAGCGGTGGCGACAACCTGGCGGCGCAGTACAGCCGGGAGCTGGCGGACTACACGGTGTATGTCATTGATGTTGCGGGCGGGGACAAGGTGCCGCGCAAGGGTGGGCCGGGCATCACCCAGTCGGACCTGCTCATCATCAACAAGACGGACCTGGCGCCGCACGTGGGCGCGGACCTGGGTGTGATGGAGCGCGACGCGAAGAAGATGCGCGGCAGCGGGCCGTTCGTCTTCACCCAAGTCACGAAGGACGTGGGCCTGGACGAAGTCATCGAGCACCTGCTCACGGCGTGGAAGCAGCGCACCGGCGCCCGCGCACCCTGACCGCCTCGCGGTCTTCAACGGTGCCTCCCACTGTCATTGATTGGGAGGCGCTGTCGCTGCGACTCACATCAGGGTGTCGCCATCCACTTGGAGAATCACCGGACGATTCTCACGGTCCGCGGGGTCATAGGCCACATCCAACACCGTGCCGGGCACCAGCCGGAGGATGAGCTCACGCCCGTGCACCAAACGCACCTGCTCCACGAGCCAGTCCTTGCCCGGCTCCCCTTCGTGCATCAGGAGCCGCAGGTGCATGGTGGCCTCGTCGCCCGCGAACATGGAATCGTATGTGACTTCGCGCAACGTGGCCTTCACCCGTCGGCCATGGGTGAGGATCCAGTTCCGCCGGTGTCGCTGCTGCCGGACCTTTCTGATGGCCAGCGCCCCAACAGCGATGACCAGCAAACTCGAGCCGGCCCAGGCCCACGGATGAGGATGATCAAACATGGCGCCCCTTCGAATGATGCGCCAGGGATACTCCCACCCACGCCATCAACACCGCCAGGACAAAGCGCCGCGCGTGGTGACTCGGCCCGATGGGCGACCCATTTCATGCGGAAACCCCAAGGACGATGGGTCCCCATGACGCGCGACCTGGGCCATATCGGTCCCAGCAGGCCACCTCGTTCCGGACCTCACACCCATGACCTCTCCTTCGCCTCTCGTTCACCTCGCGCGATGTGCCCTGCTCGGAACGCTGCTCTTGCTCACGGCCTGTGGCGACGAGGAGGACCCGTCCCCCGGTGACGCTGACGACGCGGGAGTCCAGGGGCGCGACGCGGGGCGCGATGGTGGGATGGATGCGGGGGGCGACGCCGGAACCGACGCGGGTCCTCCCATCGAGGTGCCCTCGATTCCCGCGCAGACGGTGACGCTGGGCGGGCAGACCTACGTTGCCTACCAACGCGCCGGAGACACGTTCCGCATCGTCTGTCAGGTCCCCTGCCCCATCGAGGAGCCGTACATCTTCGCCCGCTACGAGGGCTTCCGCGCGGTGAAGGACGACCTGCTGTCACTTACGGGCGTCGATGTGGTGCCGAAGATGACGCCGGTGGATATCCACCTCGCCTCGGACAGCGTGTGCGGGAGTCCAGGGAACCGCGCGGGCGCGGCGTTCATGAACACCACACCGGAGGGCCCCGGGCCCGGGTCGAACGTCTGCCTCTGGGAGCTGGAGGCTTCACACGTGCAGCCCCCCAGCGTCCCGCGTCCTTTGACGGTGGAGAACGCGCTGGCCCGCGAGAACCAGGTGCTGGTGGCACACGAGTACGCGCACGTCGTGTTCTTCCTGCGCCATGAGCTCTCGCACGAATGGTTCGTGCGCGCGATCTCCTACCGCGTCGGAGGAGAAGCGCGGAGCCTGTGTGATGCGACGAACGAGCTGCTCGCGCCCACGGCCTGGAACCTGTGCCAGCAGCATGGGCTCGACTATCCGCATCTCGCGGAGAGCGTGCGACGAATCGACACACTGTGGTCGAGCGGACAAGGCGTGGAGGTGCTCTACCCGGGCGTTCCGCTCGCCACGTCCATGTATCAGTACCACCGCATCCTGGATGGGCTCGCGGGCGAGGACACCTTCACCGGCCTGACGGATGCGGGCGAGCTGCGTCCAAATCAGTGCGGTGACTCCGCGCGCTTCACACCGGCAGGGGGAATCGTCTCCATGTACGGAGGGCGGGTTCGCTGGGAGCTTCCATCAGGGGCCGTGGCCTCGGAGCTTCAAGTCGAGCCTGGAAGCTGGCGCTCGGGCATGGTGGTGCCCTCCGGATGGTCGACGTTCGCTGGGGCGCACAACTACTCCTTCATGCCGGGCGAGCAGCCGCTCCAGAAGCCGGTCCGTCTGACCGTGCGCTACGAGCCGAGCCTCATGCCCGCTGGCGCTTCCGAGGCTTCCCTCACGCTCTACTGGAAGCCCGACACGAGCTTCGCGCAAGAGGTCCCTGGCGCACAGGTGGACGCGGTGACTCATACCGTGAGCGGCAGCGTGTCGCGGTTGGGTCGCTACATCGTCGCGCCGCGCTGACTTGAAGTTCGGGTGTTACGCTCCCGGGCATCATGTCTTCGACCACGACGGGCTTCTGGGGCCCGAGCACTTCGACGGTGGACTGGTGCGAGACGAACTACCAGCACCTGTTCCACATCGGAGAGCTGTTCAACTCGGCGTCCAGTCTCATGCTGGTCCTCACGGGCGTGCTGGGCGTCGTGCTGCACCGACGCGTGCTTGAGCGGCGGTTCCTCCTCGCCTTCGCGTTGCTCGCGTTGGTGGGCGTGGGCAGCACGGCGTTCCACATGACGCTGCGCCGCGAGCACCAGATGTTGGACGAATTGCCGATGCTCTATCTGGCCATCGTCATCGTCTACATCCTGCTGGAGGACCGGCCGCGGCAACGGTTCGGGAGTTGGTTCCCGTGGGCGTTGTTCGGGCACGCGCTGCTCGTGACGTACCTGACGGCGTTCACCCGGGGCGCGGTGCAGTTCTTCCTCTTCCAGGTGAGCTTCGCGTCACTGGAGTTCTTCGCGCTGGGCCGGACGTACTTCCTCCAGCGACGCAGTCCTGACGCAGGCACGAAGCGGCTGTTCCAGCTCGGCATCGGGGCCTATGCGCTCGCGATTGTCTTGTGGGTGAGCGACATCCAGTTCTGCCCCACGCTCAACGAGACACTGCCCGCGCGAGGCATCCCCAATCCCCAGTTCCACGCGTGGTGGCACGTGCTCGTGGCCTTCGGATTCAACGCGCTCCTGCTCGTCATCGCGCGGGAGCGGTTGAGGACGCTGGGGAAGGAGTCCCAGCTTCGGGCCGTGCTCGGAGTGATTCCGCGAGTGCTGTTGCCCTCGCGGCTCGGTGAGCAGGTGACACCGCCCTCGTCACGGGATGGAGCAAATCCCACCTGACGAAAAGGAGCGCGCCTTGAGTGAGGTCGCGGTAGCACGCGCACCGCATCGCGACCCCGCACCGCTACTTCTTCTTCGGAGCCGGAGGCGCGGGAGCCGGCGCGGGCTTCGCAGGCGCCTGCGTCTGGATGCGCTTCACCACCTCATCCATGAGGTCGTTCGGAATCGGAATGGACAGGTTGTACTGGGCAATCTTCCAGGTGCCGCCATCCTTCACCAGCACACCACTGCCCCGGCTGGGTCCCAGGTTCGGCGTGTCCAGCGTCTCGTCGAACCACGCGACCGCGCCGTCCTTCGACACGGTGATGTGGCGGGAGACCGCCTTGAAACTCCACGCCTTGCCCTTGGAGAAGTACGGCTTTGACCAGGCGCGGAACTCGTCGCGCGACCACCGCTCCGTGGCGTCCGTGCCCATGTAGACGGCGTCCGGCGTGAAGTACCCGAAGTAGCGCGCTTCGTCCGCCTGGGCGGCGGCCTTGTGCCAGTCATCCAGCACGGTGGTGATAGCGGCCTTGGGGTCCGTGGCGGTTCCCGTCACGGGAGCGGAGGCGAGCACGAACAACAACAGGGAGACAGTGGACACGCGAGGCGACCTCGTTGAAGAGAAGTTCGCGGTATGAAGCGGCACGGCCCACCCCCAGGTCAATACTCCGGGCCGGCCAGAAAGGCGTGAGTCGCGTGGTCCTCGAGAGCTTCCAGGTCGGTGAGGGGGATGTGCCCACGGTGCTGTTGCACGGTTTCCTTGGCACGGGACGCAACCTGCGCTCCCTGGCGATGGCGTGGAGCGCCGCGGACCCTCGGCGCCGCTTCCTGATGCCGGACCTCACCGGCCACGGCGCCTCTCCCGTCCCACCCCCGAGCGCCGACCTCTACACCCTCGCCCGCGACGTGCTCGACACCGCCCGCGCCCAGGGCTTCACCGGCGCGCTCGACTGGGTGGGCCACTCGCTGGGCGGACGTGTCTCCCTCGCCGCCAGCCTCCACGTCCCCGAGGCCGTCTCCCGCGTGTCGCTGCTCGACATCGCCCCCGGCCCCGTACCCTACGACTTGTCCGACAGCGGCATGGTGCTGGGCATCCTCCTCCAGGCCCCACCCCGCGCGCCGAACCGCAAGGAGATGCGGGCGACGCTCACCGCCAAGGGACTGTCTGATGGACTCGCGGACTGGCTGGTGATGAACTTGGTGGCGGACGGCGACGGCGTGCGCTGGCGCTTCGACCGACAGGCCCTCGCGGAGCTGCACTCGCGCGTGAATGGCACGGACCTGTGGGCCGCGGTGGAGCGCAAGGACCGCCCCCCCATGCGCTGCATCCGGGGAGGCCGCTCGCGCTACGTCTCCGACGCGGAGGCCGCTCGCCTGGAGGCCGCGGGCTGCCCGGTGGCGACGCTCCCGGGCGCGGGCCACTTCGTCCACGTGGACGCGGCGAAGGAGCTGCTGGAGTGGTTGCTGCGCGACTGACGCCCGCGCGTCAGATGCGCACGCCCAGGAACAGGCCGGGCCACATGCGCGTGCCCGTGGGCCCGCGCCCCGTCTGCCACTGCGGCATCCACGTCATCCCCTTGTCCGGGTTGTCGTCCGGCGGCTTGTAGGCATTGAGCGACACACCGCCGAAGAGGGCGAAGCGCCGCTTCAGCTCCCAGCCCACGCTGCCGCGCAGGCGATAGAGGTTGTTCTCCGTGCCGTCACCGAAGAGCTTGGGCTGCCAGCCACCGATGGAGAGGTCGATGTCCGCGTAGTAGCGGTCCGAGTCACCAAAGGGCAGATGCACGCCCACGCCCAACGACGTGACGGTGCGCCAGGAGTCGCCCTCCAGGTCCTTCATGCCGATGCTCGCGAGCACGTGCACCGTGCGGCTGCCGTACTTCACGCCCACGGACAGCGGCGTGACTTCGTCGGACCAGATTTCGAAGGCGATGCGCCCCTTGCGCACCAGGCTGAGCAGACCGATGGGCACCGACACATCATCGGCGATGTTGATGAACCCGAGCTGCACTCCGCTCACGTTGCCCGCGACGTTGATGATGCCCACCTGCGCGCCCGTCACGCTGCCGGCCAGATTGAAGACACCAATCTGCGCGCCCGTGAGGTTCTCCACCATGTTGACGCCGCCCACGAGCTGGAGCCCATGCATGTCCGCGTCCGAGCGGTTTCCCACCGCCGCGAGCTGGAACCCGGAGAACGACCGCTCCGAGTAGTTGATGATGCCCGCCAACTGCCCGCCCGTCGCTCCACCGAAGGCGAGGTTGCCACCCGCCGCCAGTTGGAACCCCAGCGCCTCGCCGCCCGTGACGTTGGCGATGCCCGCCAACTGCACGCCCTCCATCGTCCCGTCCACCCAGCCCAACCCCGCCGCCGCGCCCACCCCTCGGAGCTGGAACGAGCGAACCGCGAGCCCCCCCAGCGCCACGTTGTTGAGGCCACCACCGCCCCACAACGCACTCGTGGACAGCGGCGGCACCAGCGACAGGTTGATGGGCACGGAGGGCATGTCCTCCAGCGCCCCCTCGCGCGCGAGCGGCGCGTCCGACGACACGGTGCCTCCGCGCGCCGCCGTGCGCGTCAGCGTCACCGGAACGAAGTCACCGACGCGCAGCTCCGCGTCACCCTTCGTCCCCACCAGCAGCTCCGCCTCGAAGCGCTGCGTGGGGCGCTCCAGCGTGACGTGGTAGCGCCCGGCCTCCAGGCCCAGCGAGAGCCGTCGCCCCGCGGGCTTCTGCAGCTCCGCCACCAGCTGGTTGCCCCAGTCGCGAACGAAGAGGCGGCCCTGCACGTCCTCCGCCACCCGCAGGCGCGCGCTGGAGCCCCGCAGGTCCGTCATCACCAGGTCGCCACTGCCCGCCAACTGGATGTCATAGGCCGCGTGCTGCGGGCCACCTTGCGAGCGCTCCGTGCGCGCCAGCGTCTCGTGGAAGGCGAACTGATACGCCTCGTGCAGCGTGACTCGTCCATCTCCCGTGGTGTCCGCCGCGCCGCGAAGGCCCGTGACGAGGAAGTGCGTGAAGAAGGACGCGCCGATGGCATCCGACTCCTGCGCCACCTCATCCGCGGAGCTGGAAGCCAGATACGCATGGCCTCGCACCTGCGCGGACATGTCCGTGAGGAATGACGGACGCCGCAGTCCGCCTTTGAAGCGGGTGAGCGCACCGGAGCCGCACGAGTCGAGGATGGCGATGCGCACGTCCACCGGCACCAGGCCCATCAGCTTGCGCAGGTCGCCGTAGGTGACGCGCTCGCCGCGCGGCAACAGGCCATCCGCGTCCGAGTGGCCCGAGTAGTACACCACCAGCTCGCGCCGCACGCCGGGCACGGCCGCGCCCTCCACCAGCGTCTTGAGCCGCTCCAGCGCAGACAGGAGCGCGTCCCGGTCCGCCTCCAACAGCAGCACCCGGTCCGCGGTGGCCACGCCGCCCAGCTCTTCCAGGACGCGCGACATGGCCAGCGCGTCGGAGCCCGCATAGCGCAAGCGCTCGCGCCCGGGCCCGCCTTCACTGGAGCCGACGACGAGCGCGAAGCGGCGCAGCGCCGCGTCAGGCGCCTCCTCGAGCGGAGCGGCCCGAGAGCCCACGCCCCACGCCACCAGCACCCACGCGGCCAGCACGCTGGCCACGCGTCCCCACCCGCGCGCTGTGCTCCGTCTCATCATCCGCTTCCCACCCCGCTCCAGCCCCGGCCCGGCCTCGCGTGAGCACCGGGGGCATACCTCGGATGGCCGCCCCCTTGCGAGCCATCCTCACGACGCTAAGGCGACCAGCGGGCCTTGCGGATGAGCCAGGTGCTGCCTCCTCGCCCGTCCCGCGCCACGGCCCAGAAGGTGACCTCCTGAGCGACGCCGTCCTTCTCGGGAGGCTCCCACTCCACGCGGTGCCGCCCAGGCTCGCCGTTGAAGTCGGCGCCGCCCGTCTCCTCGTCCGGGATTTCTCCCAGCGACACATGCCAGCTGATGGACCAGGCCTCCTTGAGCGACACGGACTCCTGCCGGAACCCGGGCACCACATAGGCCTCCTCCAGGGCGGACACGTCCTCGGCCGTAATCACGAACGGCCCCTGTCCCGTCAACTCGGGCAGCGCCTCCTCCGCCCACGGCTGACCCTCCAGGCGAAGCCCTTGCAGCTCCGGCTGCTGGTTGGGCGCCATGCCGGGCACGAGCGGGCAGGAGAACACCATCAGCTTCTGCGCGTAGATGGCCTCGCTCCCCGCGCTGAGGTTCAGCACCAGCGGCATGCGCAGCCCACCGAAGCCCTCGTAGGGGTCCGCCTGCCGCACCTTGTCCAGCAGCAGCGTGCCGTCCGGCAGCGTGCTCGCACCGGGCCGGATGGGCACCACCAGTTCGCCCGCCGTCGTGGTGCCCTGCGCCAGTTGCACGCGCAGAGCGGTGTTCTCGCAGAGGAAGTCCTCCGGGTCCGCGCAGGCCCACAGGGTGTAGGAGAGGGCGCGCCCCTCGCCCGCGGGGTCCACCACCAGCGCGCGGTAGGACACCTCCTCGGTGAGGACCTCCAGCGCCTCCGCGGTGAGTTCGCACGTCGGAGCCATCAACTCCGGGCGCTCCACGGCGATGCCCAGCACGCGCAGGTCATGCACGATGGACGGCCGGTCATCGGGGTCGACACAGGCGACGGCGCCGAGCGTGAGCAACAGCGCCCCATACTTGAGCCAGGTATTCATCAGAAGCTTCCTTTCACGCCCAGCACGGGGAGGATGGGGATGCCCGGTATCTCCACCTCGTCGCGAAACCGGTAGTCATTGAAGACGAACTCGACGTTCTCCGCGTTGTAGAGGTTCTGCACGTCGAGGTAGAGCGCGAGCGTCCAGTTGTCGAAGCGCCAGCCCTTCTCCACCCGGACGTCGAGCTGATGGAACGTGGAGGTCCGCGCCGAGAGCGAGCGGCCATAGGTGGGCTCGTAGCTGTTCGAGTCCGAGTTGTAGACGTCATGCGGATGCACCAGCGGCGTCGTCGGTCGACCGGTGGTGAGGCGGAAGCGTCCGCCCAGCTCCCAGCCATTGCCCAGCACGTAGTTGGCCACCAGCGTGAGGATGTGCGTCTGGTCCCAGATGCTCAGACCGTAGGTGGCCTCGCTGATGCCTGGAGGACCGTCGTCGCCGAAGGCACCGTCGACCCGGGGCTTGGCGCCCGCGCGACCGTCCTCCGCGTGGCTGAGCGTATACGACAGCCAGCCGTACCACTTGTCCGTCGCGGCGGCGCGGTCCTTCTTCACCATCAACTCCACGCCATAGGCCTTGCCGATGCCCGCGTTGACGAAGCGGTCCTGCGTGAAGCTCCCCTCGTCGGTGGCGCGGACATCACCCGGCGCCACCACGTTCTCGAAGCGGCGGTTGAAGAAGCCGGTGACGTCCACGTTCCACACGTCCCCCAGCTTCTGCTCCACACCGAGGCTCGACTGGAACGCGCGCTGGTAGCCCAGCAGCGGATTGCCGTAGGGGGAGAAGATGAATTGGAAGGTGTCCGCCGGCTGGCTGTAGAGGCCGAGCGAGCCCTTGAGCGAGGTCCGCTCGGTGGCCGCGTAGCGGACCCACAGCCGAGGGTCCAAGAGCAGGTTGCGCGTGCCACCCACCTTCTGGAGGTTGCCACGCACGCCCGGCGTCACGGTGAGCGGGCCCCACTTGAAGTCCGCCTCGGCGAAGAGCGCGCCGTCGAAGCCGTTGATGGTGAGCTTCTCGTGAATGAGCTCCGCGACCGGGTCATTGCCCGGGAAGGGCACGTACTCGGTGCCTTCCGGAGACGGGGCCTGCACGTCCACCTTCACGTGCTCGAAGTAGACATCCAGACCGGTGCGCAGGGTGAGCGTATCGGACAGCTCCAGCGACACCACCTCGCGCGCGCCCAGCGAGTAGATGGAGTCGTTTTCGATGTACTGGCCAAAGCTGATGTCGAAGAAGTCCAGGCCCACGTACGGCGTGAAGACGGTGGTGAGCGGACCCTTGCGGTACGTCCAGTCGCCCTTCACACGGTGGAAGACGGTGTGCGTGTCCAGGGAGATGTCGCGGTTCTCCTCTTCACCACCGGACACCAGGCGCAGCTTGTCGTCGCTGCCGAAGGCCATGATGTAGCCGGTGCTGCGCGCGGCCCCAGGCTCCGGCGTGGAGCCGCGCGGCGCGCCGAAGTCCACTCGCAGCTGGTAGTCCCAGTACACGGGGACGATGGAGAGCGTGCTGCCCTCGTCGTCCGGCAGCACCGCGGGCAGCAGCGTGTCGATGTACGAGCGCCGCGCGGAGGCCGCCACGCTGATGCCCTCGGTGATGGGCGCCTCCACGAAGAAGCCCGCGTCGAGCAGGTCCACCTTCACGGAGCCATGCACCGTGTCCGCGGCGCCCTTGCGCGTGGCCACGTCCACCACACCGCCCACCGCGCGGCCATACTGACTGCCGTAGCCACCCGGGAAGAAGTCGAGCGAGTCGATGAACTCGGCGTTGACCACCGACGGTCCACCGAGCAGGTGGAAGAGGTTGGGGATGCGCACGCCGTCCATCAGCGTCGCCGTCTGGCCCGGGTTGGAGCCGCGCACCAGCAAGTCACCCGAGATGAAGGGCGCGCGCGCCACGCCCGGCAGCGTCTGGAGGACGCGGATGGGGTCACCAAACGTCCCTGGCGTCTTCTGCGCCTCCTCGCGCGTCACCGTGCGGCGGACGACTTCCTTCTTCGGCCGCTCGGAGCGCACCACTGTCTCGAAGGCGCTGCCGGCCGGAGCCAGATAGAAGTTCACCTCCGTCGTCTCGTTCGCCTTCAGCGTCTCCTTCGTCTGGTAGAGCTGATGGCCGGAGGCGATGACGCGCACGGCGCACTCGCCCGGGGGGACCTCCAGGGTGAAGCGGCCGTCCGCGTCGGACACGGCCTCGGCGGCGTCCGCGTCGTCACCGCAGCGCACGGTGGCGCCGGCCACGCGTGAGCGGCTGCCTCGGGAGATGAGCTGACCGGTGAGCGTCGCCTTGGGCGCCTCGGGCTCGGCGGCGACCTGGCCCTCCGTCGGCGGGGGCGCGTTGAGGGTGAAGTGGTAGACGTACTCCACCTGCACCGGCGCGGGCACGCCGTCGACCTCGGCGGGCGAGAAGCGGAACTGGCGCACGGCGGCGATGGCCGCCTCGTCGAAGCCGTGCCCCGCGAGCTCCGCGGACTGCACGTCCGTCACCGCGCCATCCTCGGCGATGGTGATGATGAGGCGCACGGAGGCGGTGAGGCCCTGCGCGAGCGCCTCGGCGGGGTACTGGGCTTGGACCTGCTGCACCAGCTCCGGGGGCTTGGTGATGGTGGGCTGCGCGGCCGGAGGCGACTCGGCGGCGGGGGCTCCAGGTTGAGGTGCCTGGGCGAGCGCCGGAGTCGCCACCCAGAGGGAGGCGGCGGCGAGCGCGACGCGGGCTTTCACGTTCGAGGACATGGGGCTTTCAGGGACAGGGGCGTGAAGAGAGTCGGGCTCCCGACGGCAGAGGGGCGGAGTGAAGGCGTGCAGGAGGAGCCGGCGGGCATGGACGGGCCGTGGATGTGAATGGGGCCCACCGGTGCACTCCCCCGCTCCGACCCTCTCCCGGCGGGAGCGGATGTTCAATCGAGCAGGAACGTATAGGCGTACTTCATCTCCGTGGACACTGCTTCGCCTCCCTTGAAGGCGGGACGGAAGCGGAAGCGGAGGATGGCGGTGCGCGCGGCTTCTTCCAGACCGTGCCCGGGCCCATTCAGCACGCGCGCATTCACCACGCGGCCTTCGGTGTCGATGGTGATGGACAGCGTCACCGTGCCCTCGATTCCCGCGCGGCGTGCCTCATCCGGGTAGGGAATCTTCACCTCGCTGGCGAGCTGCGGCTCACGGTCCACCTGGTAGATGGGCGTGTACTTGGGCGCGCTGTACGCCTTCACCTCTTGCGGCGCCTTGGCCTTCTCGGCGTTGCGACCATAGAGGGTATTGCCCACCGGCGCCGCGAAACCTCCCGCGCTCGTGGTGGAGGACATGGAGATGCCGACCACCAGGGGCGCGGGCTTCGCGCTCGGCGGCGGGGTTTCATTGGGCGGGGGCGGCGCATCCACGGGAGGCGGAGGCAGCGGCCTGGGCGCCTCGGCGACCTTGATGGGCGGGGGCTTCACGCGGACCTTGGGCGGCGGCGGAGGCTCCGGCTTCGGCTCCTCCACCACGGGCGGCGGGGGCGGAGGCGGCTTCGTCACCTCCACCATGACCAACTCCACGGGACGCTGCGGCGCGGGACGCTCCGGCGGGCGGGTGTGCAACACCACCAGCCCCAGCCCGTGCAGCAGGAACGAGCCGGTGACGAAGCCCATGAACAATCCGCTGCCGCCTCGTCGGGGCAGGACACCACTTTCGAGCACGCTCGTACTCATGGCCTTCGCGTCAGCCCCGCGGCGCGGGCGCGACGTCCTTCTCGATGTTGAGCGCGAACTTGGCGATGCCGTGACCCTTCACGGTGTCGATGAGCCGCATCACCTGGCCGTACGCGATGCTCTGGTCGGCGCTGATGATGGCGCGAGTGTCCTTGTCCTTGGCGACGGCCTCGGACACCTTGGTGGACAGCTCGGCTTCGCTCACTGGAGCGCCGTCGAAGTAGAGCTTGCCCTCCTTGTCGAGCACCACGTTGACGAGCCCCTGCACCGTCTCGCCGCCATTGGCCGCGCGGGGCAGGTCCACTTCCACCGTCTCGCGGACGATGAAGTTGGCCGTCACCATGAAGATGATGAGCAGCACCAACACGATGTCCACCAACGGGGTGACGTTGATGCCAGTGATTTCCTCGTCGTCCTGCTGCGAGCCGCCGGCCATGACTAGCGGACCTCCGCGCGCAGGCTGCCGACCAGGGCGTGGCCCAGGGCGTTGGCGCGGCTGGTGAGCGTCTTGAGCTGGCGGTTGAAGATGTTGAAGGCGACGACGGCGGGAATCGCGACGGCCAGGCCCACCGCCGTGGCGACAAGCGCTTCCGAGATGCCGCCCATGACGGTCTGCTGAATCGCCGCGCCCTTCACGCCCGCGGAGCCCAAATCGTGGAACGCCTTGATGATGCCGAGCACCGTGCCGAACAGGCCGATGAAGGGCGCGTTGTTGCCGAGCGTGCCGAGGAAGGAGAGGAAGCGCTCGTACTGGGGGCGCTCGCGAGCCATGGTGGAGGCAATCACCTGCTCAACGGAGTCGGCGCCTTGCTCGGCGGAGGCGAGGCCCTCGCGGATGATGGCGGCCTCCATGCCTCGGCGTCCCTGGATGGCCACGCGCACCGCTTCGAGCTCGCCGCGCGCCAGTCGCACCGCGAGCGACTCCGAGTCCGGGAGGCGATTCCGGGCGAAGTACACCGTGCGCTCCAACATGATGGCGATGGAGAGCACGGAGAGGACGACCAGGATCCACAGCACCCACTCGGCGGACGTCAGTGTGACACCGAGCAGCTTGCTGCTGAGCCAGCCGAGATTCTCGGCTGGGACCTGGGCGATGACCGCGATGGACGACATGGTGTTCGTTCCCCTCTCGAAATGCGTTGGCGCGAACGGAACACCGCGGGTTCCGGAAAGTGTTACCGGGTTTATTTTTCGGAGCGGGCCGCTGTGCGCGGGTGTAGGCCTGGGCGGACGTCCTCGACGCGCTGGGAGTGCGGGGCGACAATGCGGGCCATGCAAGGCAAGAGCGTGGTGGTCACCGGTGCTTCCATGGGCATCGGCGAGGAGCTGTCGGTGGCGCTCGCGGCGCGGGGCGCGAATCTGGTGCTGGCCGCGCGGAGTGAGGACGCCCTCCAGCGGGTGAAGCAGCGGTGCGAGGCGGCGGGCGGGAAGGCCATCGCGGTCGCCACGGACGTGGGGGACCCGGAGGCGTGTCGGCGGATGGTGGACCGCGCGGTGGAGGCGTACGGCGGCGTGGACGTGCTCGTCAACAACGCGGGCATCTCCATGGACGCGCGGTTCGAGGACATCACGGACCTGACGCTCTTCGAGCGGCTGATGCGCATCAACTACCTGGGCGCGGTGTACTGCACGCACCATGCGCTGCCACACCTGAAGGCACGGCGCGGGTTGTTGGTGGCGGTGTCGTCACTGACGGGGAAGACGGGCGTGCCCGCGCGCTCGGGCTATGCGGCGAGCAAGCACGCGATGAATGGGTTCTTCGACTCGCTGCGCGTGGAGTTGATGGGGACGGGCGTGGACGTGACGGTGGTGTGCCCGGGCTTCGTGGCGACGAACGTGCGCGCCAACGCGCTGGGCAAGGACGGCAAGCCGCTGCAGGTGAGCGCGCACGACGAGACGGAAGGCAACATGGACGTGGGCACGTGCGTGTCCATCATCCTGAAGGCCATGGATCAACGTGAGCGCGAGGTGGTGATGACCACCAAGGGCAAGGTGGGTCAGTACCTGAAGCTGTTCACCCCGGGCTTCCTGGACCGCATCGTGTTCAAGGCGATTCAGGAACGGCGGAAGTGAGCGGGGCTACGGGCTGAAGGAGAGGGCTCATCCAGTGGCAAGGACGGCCGCCCTGAGAGGGAGCGTCCCTGCGTCTAGGCCGTGATTCGACTTCCATGACGCATCGTGTCACACTGCGCGTGGAGGTACTGAATGACGACTTCGGAAGGGCCTGAAACCCCAGACTCCGAGCCTGGGTTCCCGGTGGTCTCGTCCTCTCCCGCCGAAGCGGCGCTCCCTGCTCCGCCCAAGCCTCGCGTGGGCAAGGTGGACGTCGCGCTCGGCGTGCTCAACGGCGTGCTGGGCGACTACCTCCACCGACAGAACAACGCGCTCGCCACGCCCATGGGCCTCTACCACGAGGGCCGTCCCCTCCCCGTCGAGCGCGAGGCCCTGCGCGCCGCCCATCCCCAGTCGACAGGACGCGTGGCCCTCTGGGTCCACGGACTCGCCGTCACCGAGGCTGTCTGGGCCTTCCCCACAGAGCCCACCACCGACTACGGCACCCTCCTGGAGCGCGACGCGGGCTTCACCCCTCTCTACCTCCGCTACAACACCGGCCTGCACATCTCCGACAACGGCGAGGCCCTCGCGAACCTCCTGCAACGCCTCATCGCCGAGTTCCCCGTCCCCATCACCGAACTCGTCCTCGTCGGCTACAGCATGGGCGGCCTCGTCCTGCGCAGCGCCTGTCACATCGCCTCCGAGAGCTGCCTGTCCTGGCTCTCCCACGTGCGCCGCTCGTACTCCATCGGCGTGCCCCACTTCGGCAGCCCCCTGGAGCGCATGGGCACCGTCGTCGCCCAGGTGCTCCGCGCCGTGCCCAATCCCTACACGCGTCTGGTCGCCGATGTCGTCGACCTGCGCAGCAGCGGCGTGAAGGACCTGGGCGTCGCGCGACTGCGCCGACAGGACTGGGAAGACACCGCGTCCCCATGCAAGCCCTTGCTCCCTCCGCCGGGTATCGCCCACCACCTCATCGTCGGGGCGCTCGGCCAGCAGGGACAGTGGCTGTCCGCCATGTTCGGTGACGGCGTCGTCTCCCTGGCGAGCGCTTCCGGCCGCACCGGCCCGCGTGATACGAGCCCGCTGTTCCCGCCGGAAAACGTCAAGGTGGTCGCAGGTATCGACCACGTCACCCTCGCCCACCACGCGGATGTCTACGCGCGGCTCCGCGAATCGCTCGCAGTGGAGGCCTCATGACTCGCCTACGTGGTGTGAAGGACCTGGTACACGATGCCGTCGAGCAGGGCGCCATGGCGGTGGAGCGCATCCACCGCTCCAGCGCCGCGAAGCCCTTCGAGGTGCTGCGGTTGATTCCCACGCTCGACGCACCCGTGGGCGCCCTGCAATCCCTCCATGACGCCGCCCTCTCCGGCACGTATGGAATGGTCCGCTGGGTCAACCGCGCCGTCGACGGGACGCTGGACGTCGCCCTGGACCTCTTCGAGCAACGCCAGCTCTCCCAGACGGAACTTCAGGGTCCGTCGAGCACCGACAACATCCTCGGCAGCACGTCGAAGAACGCGTAGTTCCAGCAGCTGAAGTTGTGGCCGCCGTCGCAGCCGAACGGCTTCTGCCCCGGCAGGGGGCGGCCATACATCTCGTAGTGGTGCGGCACCCCCGCGCCGTTGAGCGCGTGGTGGAAGCGGTCCGTCGATGCTCCCGGAACACGCTCCAGCACATCTCCATCCCACGTGCCCGAACCCGCGTAGAGCGCCACCGCCACGCCCCGTAGCCCCGCCGCGCGCCCCAGCGGATTGTTCATGTTCCACGCCTGGTCGAACGGCCAGAACGGCGAGCCAAACGGGCCGTCCGAGTTCTGGAGCCACCGCGTGGCCTCCTCGGTGATGAGCGCGCGGATGCCCGAGTCCCCCAGGTCCAGCGCCCCGGAGAAGCTGGCCACATAGGCGAACAGGTCCGGCCGCCGCGCCGCGTAGCTGATGGCCCCAAAGCCTCCCATCGACAGGCCGGCAATCGCCCGCCCCTTCTTGTACGCGAGCGTGCGCAGGTTCTGGTCCACCCACGGAATCAACTGGTTCAGGTGGAACTCCTCCCACGCCTGATTCACCCCGCGAGGAAAGACCCAGTTCGTGTACCAACCCACCTTGCCACCGTCCGGCATGATGGTGATGACCGGCATGTTCTCCGTAATCGCATACGCCGCACCGAACTCCACCCACTGCGCGGAGTTCGCTCCAGCGCCTCCATGCAGCAGGTACACGACGGGATAGCGCAAGCCCGGGTTCTGCTCGTAGCCCGTGGGCAACAACACACGGACATGGTGACGCGGGTCATAGACGGCGTTGAGCGAGACGAGCGCCGTGGAAATCTCCACGTCGATGAGCCGGTCCGTGATGGGCCGCACCGCATGCACGGTGATGCCATGGCCCGAGCCGAAGAACGGAGCCAGACTCGCCTCCAGCGTGGAGACCGCCGCGTCTTCCTCCGCATGAGCCATCTGGGGCGCGCCGCCCACCCAGACGGCGACCAGGGCAAGCGCGCTCACCACCGTGGAACGCCAGGACACCGCCGAGCAACGGACAGGGGGGACTGCCTTGTCTTTGGACATACGCCCACCACTAGGGATTCAACTCAAATCGCGCAAGTCCCCAGGAATGACAAATCAACCCGAGCCATGACAGCCATTGCGGCGCCGTCATAAATTGCCGCCCAGACCCGGCCTCTCGAGCCGGGCATGACGCGGGCGCTCAGGAACCGCCGCCCCCATCACTCGCGCCGCCCCGCCGCTCCACGCGCGTCAACAGGCCGGAGAGGCCCTCGAAGCTGGCATTGCCCACCTGGTGCAGTCCGAAGCCCCAGAGGAACGCCGTCATGCCCGCGCCGAAGCCTCCCCACGTCGGAGAGAAGACGTTGAGGAGCTGGAGTCCCAGCACCACCGCCACGCCCGTCAGCAGCACCAGCAGCGCCAGCTCCACCAGCCACAGATGACGCGGCGAAGGCAGCGGCATGCCCTCCAGCGCGCCGAGCCCACCCGCGGAATCCGCGTCGTCATCGCCCGGAGCCTCCGGCAGCGACGGCAGGCTGCCTCCCGTGGGCGCGCTGGCCGAGGGCACCTCTGGCGCGGAGGCCGCATTGGCCAACAGCGACTCCCTCCCCGCGGGAATCCCCATCCTGCCGCTCATGCTGGCGCTCTGTGGACTCGGGTAGCTCTGGAGCGCCAGCCGCGCCTTGTCCGCCTTGTAGTCCGCGTCCTGCAGCGTCTCCGGCGTCAGCGCCAGCTGAGCCTCGTTCAGCAGCGAGTCGATGTGCCCCAGCTCATGCAGCTCGGAATCCGCGGTGGCCTCGCTTCGCTTGCGCGCCACCTCCTCGCGCAGCCCGTCGATGCGCTTGCGCACCTGGCCCGTCTGCGCGTGATGAAGGATGTCGCGTGCCTCGCGGTACTTCGCGGCGGCCTCGTGTGGAGACTCCGCCGCCAGCGCCAGCATCGCCTCGCGCAGCTTCGCCTCCGCGTTGTCCAGCTCCGCCTTCTGCGCATCGCTGGCCGTGCTCCGCGCCTCCTCCAGTGCTCCACGAAGCTCCAGCAGGAGCCGCCGCACGTAGTGCGCATACGCGCCCTGGTACAACCGGAAGCCGTCGTCCACGCTGACATCCGCACGGGCCCGCGCCTGCTTCAGCCGCTCCTTCACGTCCGTGGTGAGCTCGCGCCACTCCTCCAGCGAGAAGCCCCGGGGATTGCGCGGCGAGGCCACCGCCAGCGACAGCTCCGCGCAGAGGACGTCGAAGTAGGAGCGACGGGCCATCTCGAACTGCTGCCGCGCGGTCGCCAGGTCTCCCTGGTCCAGCCGCGCGCGCACGTCCTGGAGCAGCGGCAACAGCTCGTACATCAGCCGGAAGCCCAGGCTGTCATCCCCCAGCTTCTGCGCCAGCGCGCGCGCCTGCGTCTCCAGCTCCGCCAGCTTCGCCTTCAGCCCCGCCCGCGCCAGCTCCTCCACGTTCTGCCCGCGCAGCGCCTTGAGCTGTTCCTCCAGTCGCTCCGTCGGCACCTTCCCGATGCGAAGCGACGTCTCCGCCTCGTCCAGCAGCGTGCTCGCCTGCGCAGGCCGCAACTCCCGGGGCAGCGCCTGGAGCTCGCGCGTCCCGGTGCACCACGCCTCATACAGCCGCAGCTCCGGCTCCACTCGGGCCAGCTCCGCCTCCGCCACCCGGCCTCCTCGCAACGGCCCACGAATCCGGGAGACGAGCGAGTCGATGCGCGCGCGCACCTCCAGCCCCACCCGCCGGGTCTCCTCGTCCTGACCATTGAGCAGCACCGCCGCGCGCCGCCGCAGCGCCTGCGCCCGCTGGAGCTGCTGCGCCCGGGGCCGGATGTTCTGCGTGTACAGGCGCACGCCGTACGACGACACCGCGCCCGCCGCGATGAGCAACGCTCCCCACAGCCACGGCGTCCTCACCCAGACGGTGAAGGGCTGCTCCACCGCCACTCCCTGCGGCACCGCCATCCGCACCGTGCCCGTGTACTCGCCCGGCCCGTCCAACCCACGCAGGTGCAACAACAGCGTGCCGCTGCCATTCGCCGGCACCAGCACCGAGTCGACCGCGGCCGACAGCTCCAGGTCCTTGCCGCCCTTCCCGCCGCCCTCCAGCGAGAAGCTGGCGCCGTCGAAGCGCGGCTGCACCAGCGTCGCCCCCAGGTCCGGGGCCTTGTGCTGGAGCTGGAGCAACCGGGGCGCGGCCACCTTCCCCGTCACGCCCGCCGTCTCCTTGAAGGGCAGCCGCACCGTCGCATCCACCGTGCCCAGGCCCCAGCCCGACGAGGCCACCGCGGGCGACGTCGCCACGAACTGCACCACCGGCACCGCCTGCGTCCGCGTGACGATGAGCGCCGTCGTCTCGCGCCCACCCGCATGCACCAGCACCAGTTGCCCCGTGTAGTCCCCCGCCGTCGGCAGCTTTCCGCTCACCTCCAGGTGCAGCGGGGCCCTCGCGGAGATGGACGGCGAGTTGGACACCGCCGTGCCCGCGTCCTCGGAGCCTGCCTCGCGCACGACGGCCGTCAGCGTCACCTGGGAGCCGTCACTTGCCTGCAGTGGGTCCACCAGCACCGTCACGCCGCCGGGGAGCGCCTCCTCCACGCCCGCGTCACCCGGAGGCGGCGACAGCAGGTCCACACGCAGCACCGTCCGGAAGTCCTCGGACGTCGTGCGCAGCTTCACCTCGTTGCTGGCCGTGGCGCCGGCCACGCGCAGCCGCGTCTGCGCCAGCGCGACGCTCGACGCAGTGAGCACCACGAGCAACACCAGGCGCGGGAGGCCCTGACCACGGCGGCGGCAACGGGCATCGAGGACGAACATCCACCGACGATAACAGGCGCGTCCCCCGCCTCCAGTTCACACCCTCACTCCCAGCCCAGGAGCGCCTTCACCTCCGGGGACAGGCCGCGGCGGATGGTGTCCGTGGGAATGCCCTCGTTGTGTCCCGTGGCGGACGGCAGGCGCGGTCCTCCGCTGTGATGCAACGCGGCCAGCCGCAAGTCCTGGGTGAAACACGGCGCGCCCGAGGACCCCGGGCTCGTGGAGGTCCGATAGGACACACGCGTGCGTGACGCGTTGACGGACAGGAACTCGTCCAGCACCACGCTCATCGGCTGTCCCTCCGGGTGCTGGACGATGAGCGCCAGGCTTCCCACGACGAAGGGCACCTCCTCCTCGGGCAGCTCCAGCCAGCCCCGGGGCTCGCCCTCCACCCGCTCGTCGCCCGGCGCGCCCTCCACCTGGAGGAAGGCGTAGTCCAATTCGTCCACCGTCGCCTCGCGGGGCCGGGGGTGCATCAGGTCCGCGGGACTGTACGAACTGCGCGCGATGCACCGCTTCACCGCGTAGCGTGTCCCCGGCTGGAGCAACGTCCGGTCCGGCAACACCTTGTGGTCGAAGCGCACGCGCAGCGACTCCAGGAGCCGGTTCTCGATGACGTGGAAGTTGGTGAGCACCACGTCGCGCGACACCAGGAACCCCGTGCCCAGGGACGCGCCCAACACCGGCTCCACCCGGCACACGCGCCGCTCTATCGCGGCCAGTCTCCGGCGCCACCCATCCGCGCCGCCGGCCTCGCTCCAGGCACCGACGATGCGCTCCAGGCTGCGCCGCGGAATGCTCCGCTGCACCGAGGCGAGATAGCCCTGCATGAAGCGATGCAGCCGCGGATGGCGCGGATGGGCACCGTGCATGCCCGTCACGAGCTCCCGCGTCCAGCCTTCCGACTCCGCGCGATGGATGAGTCCCGACGCCCGCTCCCTCGGGCCGCCCGTGGGAACGAGCGCTTCCAAATCCCGGTGGCACACCGAGGCCACCACCCGGCGAAGGTCCTCCACCGAGGGAAACGCCCCCAGCATCGCCAACAGCAACTCGTCTCTCTCCGCGCCGTCGAGCTCCATGGTGTCACCCGTGAAGAACCACTGACGAAGCCTTCCCCGGCCTGCCGACGCTGCGATGAATCTTCTGTATTCGCCGAGCGGATTCCCAGTGGCAGCCGCCCTTCTGCCCTGATGTGCCGGGTCCAGAAGCCCGCGAGCGGACACTCGTTACCGGGCCCTCCGCAACGAGGCCCGGGTCCGAAGTCGTCGAGGACCCCGCCTCAGCGCACCGCCCACGTAGCGGGAGGTACGTAGGAGACGAGGTCCGGCCGCGCCACCACCCGCAGCGAGGAGGCGCCCGCCTGGAGCGTCCCCGCCAGCGTGGGGATGACGCGGAAGCGCACCTGGAAGGGCTCTCCCTGTCCCCGGGGCCGCAGCTTCAGCGTCACCGCGCCATCCTCCGAGGTCCACGACGCGACACTCCCCACCGCCACCAGCGCGTCCAGGCTCGCGGCGTCCACCTGCACGCCCGCGGGCAACCCGTGCCGCAGCTCCAACTCGAGGCCCGAGGGCGTGGAGGCCTGCATCGTCACCTCCACGGGCTGCCCCACCTTCGCCTCCCGGGGCGAGTCCACGGCCAGCTCCAGTCCCCCTTGCGCCTCCTGCTTCCACGGCACGGCGGCGGACAACGCCAGCGCGAAGCCCAGGCCCGGCACCGCGGGCTCCGCTCGCACCGTCCAGACATGCGCGCCTGCCGAGCCCGCCGCCGGGGCCTCCAGCGACAGCACCTCGCGCAGCGCCTTGGCGTCATAGGTGCCCTCGGCCACGGGCTTCCCGTCGCGCTCCAGCACCACGCGCACCCGAGCGGGCAGCGGCTCTTTGAAGAGCGCCACCACGGCCTTGAGCGCCAGCCGGTTCGCCCGGCCTCCGCCCCAGCCCCGCGCCGGCCCGTAGCCCGCGAGCAGCGAGGCGCCCAGGTCCGCCAGCGGCGCCTTCGCGTCACCCTCCAGGCCCAGCACCGCCAGCGCGGTGGCCTCCGCCTCCGAGGGCGCTTCCCCATTGGCCGCCACGACGCCCGACTCCACCGGCAGGTACGCGGCGCCGTCCTCGCGCTTCTTCAGCGCGTCACGCACCTGGGCCCGCAGCGAGTCCCGCAGCGCGCCCGTCACGATGCCGCTCGCCAGCAGGGACGCCGCCGTGTAGCCGTCCTTCACGTGCGCCCGGTTGCGCTCCAACGCGCCCGACGCCAGCGTGGAGAAGCGCGCCGCGCGCCGCTGCCCCCCAGGCGTCCCGGACGCCGCCGCCACCGCTCGCGCGCAATCCGCCGTCGCCACCAGCAGTCGCTGGAGCGTCCAGCCCTCACCCCCCTGGCACGTGCCGTCCGGACGCTGCGCCGCGGCCACCCAGCCCGCGAGCCGCTCGCCCAGCCGCGCCAGCACCGGGTTGTCCGGATGGAGCAGCGTTCCCTCCACCAACAACGTCGCGGACACCACGTCCGGCGTGCGCCCCAGCCGCAGCGCGCGCTGCGTCGCTTGCGCCACGAGGACCCGCACGCCTTCCGCGTCCACGAGCCCTCCCGCCGCCTCCGGCGGTGACGCCACGCGCGCGCCCTTCGGGGAGAGGGCCGCCTTCAGCACCTCGGCCGCCTGGGGCTCGCCCAGCGCCGTCAGCAGCTCCGGCGCGCGCCCGGTCAGGAGCAGCGCATAGGCCACATCCTCCGAACCCCCGCGAGCCCCCGCCGACGTCAGCTCCGAGCGCAGCACGCCCAGCCCTCCCGGATACACCTGGAGCCGCACGCGCTCACTGCCCGCCTGCGCATCCGCGGCGCCCGTGAGCGACAGCGTGCGCGGCGCCGCCAGCGTGCCGCTCCACGTCTGGACCACGGGCCGACCGGTGGGCCACACGTCCAGGGGCTTCTCCACGCTGTCCGCGTCTCCCAGCGCCGCGCGCACCGCGATGGGCCCCGGGCCCGACACGCGCACCGTCACGTACTCCACCACGCTGCCTCGCGCCGGCACGCGCACCGTGCGCGTGGCGCCCTCCACCGCCGCGCCCGTGGCCTCCACCTTCAGCGACGTCTCCACGGCCGCATCCGTCGTGTTCACCACCTGCACCGGCACGCGCACGGAGTCGCCCGCGCGCAGGAAGGCCGGCAGCACCGGGTCCACGTACGTGGGCAGCGTCCCCGCGAAGCTCGTCACCGCGCCGGCCTGGGCGCCCGTGCGCGAGTGCGCCAGCGCCAGCACGCGCCAGCGGGTGAGCCGGTCCGGCACGCGCACCGGCAGCGTCGCGGTACCGGACTCATCCGTCACCACCAGCGGCTCGAAGAGGAACGTCTCCGGGAACCACGCGCGGCTCGGCGCCCCTGGGGCCGCGGGCTTCTCCTCCAGCAACCCACCACCGCTCGGTGAGCGCTCTCCCCCCTTCCCCCGCGCGAGGCGCTTGTCGGAGCCGCCCTCTCTCTCCTCTTCCGGCGCCGCGCCCCCTCCCATGGGGGCCTGCATGGGCGCGGCGGCGACCTCGAGGGCGTCCGACTCCTTGAGGGCGAAGTCCGCCGACACTCCCATCGTCTGGGCATTGGGTTCCCAGTCGCCTCCCAGCGCGGACGCGGACGCTCCGAAAAGGCCCCGGAGGTTGTCCCCGAACAGGGTCAGCATGAGCCCGGCCGCCACGATGAGGCACACCGCCCCGACGATGATTTTGCGCATCATGGCGCCTCCCGGGCGACCCACGCGTTCCAGTTCTCCACGTCCTCTGGCAGTCGCGTCCCACGCGACACCACCGCACGCGGGTCCGTCAGCTCCAGCAACTCCCTGGGCAGCCGCGACAGCCGCAGCCGCTGGCCGAAGGCATCCTTCACCTTCTCGCCCCGCTGCTCGCAGGACGCCAGCGCCTGGGTCCACAACTTCGCGAGCCCCGCCGGGTTCAGCGTCTCACCTTCCGGCGCCTTCTCCTCCCACTCACGCACCTGCGCGTGCAGCTCCGCGAGCACCGCGTAGAAGGGCTCCGTCAGCTCGGACTCCGGGTCGAACTCACTCCGCGCCCGCGCGCTCACGCGCGTCTCCGCATCCTCGGGTGTCGGCACCGCGCTCACCCGCAGCAGCGCCGCGGCGGCCGCGTTGGAGCCCCGGATGCGCCCCTGCGCCAGCGCCACGCCATCCAGCACCCCGAAGGCGGGCTGCGACACCGTCGGCGCGGGCCTCACGCTCGCCATCGCATCCGTGCCCGGCAGCGGCACCAACTGGCTCAAGGTCTCATCCACGCCGATGAGCCCCACCGCCGCGGGCCCATCCTTCCCATCCACGCGCGTGCGCACCTGGAGCCGCGCCAGGTCACCAGGGGCATAGGCCGGCTTCTCCGACGACACCTCCACGGAGAGCTGCGCGCGCGGCGCCACGTACACCCGCGCCCGAGCCCCCGCCCACGACGTCTCCGCCCAGCCCTCGAAGTCCGCGGGCAGTTGGAAGCGCGCCGTGGTGGAGCCCTTCTCCAGCTTTGCCACCAGCTCCTGCTTGCCCACCGTGAGGTGCAGCTCCTTGGGCAGCGTCCCCTCGAACGCGGGGCCCCGCATCAGGTCGATGCGCACCTCTTCGCCCGCGCGCGCCAGCACCGGTGTCGCGCGCAGCCGGAAGGGCGGCAGCATCGCCGGGCGCGACATCCACTTCGTGTCCCCCACCGGCTTGCCGTCCACCTTCGCCACGACCTTCAGCTCGTAGCCCAGGAACGTGGTGGCCTGTGCCTGCCCCTCCGTCTCCGAGTCATCGTCACCGGAATGAACCGTGAACCCCACGACCCCCATCGACTCCTCTTCCTCGATGTCACCCGTGAGCCTCACGCGCGCGAGGCGCTCCTGGACACACGCCACCACCGAGGGACTCAGCGTGCTCTTCACCCATGGCAGCGCGGACCAGGACGTCGTCAACTCCCGCTTCGCGCCCAGCCGCCAGCTCAGCGCCACCGGCAGGCGATCTCCCGACTCCAGCTTCGACGGCAGGCACGCACGCGCGTCACTGACGAGGGGCGCCAGCGCGTCCGTCAGCGACGTGCCCGTACCAAAGGCCGGCTCCGCCACCAGCTCCATCCAAGGCAAGCCCGCATCCCGCACCTCGAACGTCAGAGCGAGGACGCGCTCTCGACCCGCGGGTAGCGTGCGCGCGCGAACCCCCTGGGCCAGACACGCCGTGAGCGCGTCCAACTCGCCCCCCACCTCCGTCACCGCGCCCCCCGCGCCCACGCGCACGCCCAGCTTCACCATCCGCTCTTCCTCATCCGGCGGGATGAAGCGCGCGCACGGGAAGAGCGACGTCAGCCAGCCCTCCACCACGAGCCGCTCCTTCAGCGACGCCTGGCTGTCCTCCTCCAACAGGTTCGTCAGCGTCACCAGCCGCACCGGAGGCGGCCGTGGCGGGCGGCGCACGGGCAACGGCGGCACCACCACGTTGACGGGCGGTCCCGGGTCCAGTTGGAAGGCCGCCACGCCGTCCTCGTCCGTCACGCCGCGCACGCCCTCGTCCCGAGCATCCCACGCGCGCGTCACCGTCAGCTCCGCCCCCGGCAGCACCCGGCCGTCCGGCGTGGTGGCGCGCAGGTAGACGCGGTTGCTGAAGCCATCCACCAGCCCGTCCTCCAGCTCCGTCACCGAGGAGATGGCGAGCGCATCCTCCGAGAGCAGGAGCGCCACCGCGCCTCCCACCCGGTCCCCCGCGGCGTCTCGCACGGACACACTCGCGAAAAGCGTCACCTGACCGCGCAGGTCCTCCGGCACGCGAGGCAACGTCACGCGGAAGCGCCCCGCCGCGTCCGAGCGCGCCCGAAGCGGCAGTCCTCCCGTGCTCCATTCCGGAGGCGGCGGCCACGCCCCGGAGACAGTCCACCGCAGCTCCACCTCCGCGTCCGTCACGGGAGCGCCCGACGCGTACACCACCTGGCCTTCCACCTCGGGCGTGTCACCCGCGCGCCAGGAGGGCCGGGGACTGGACACCTCCACGCGGAAGCGCGGCAGCGTGAAGGGCTTCACCTGGAACGTCGCGCTGGCCTGCGTATCCCCGCTGCTCCACACCAGCGTCCACACCCCCACGGGCGCGCCCCGGTCCAACGGGAAGCTGCCAGCCACGACGCCCCACGGCCCCGCGGGCGCTCGCTCCTCCAGCACCGTCTCTCCCGTCGCGTCCTTCAGGAACCACGTCCCGGGCCGCCCATCCAACGGAGACAAATCCCGGGTGCGCAGCACCACCGCGCGGAAGCTCACCTCGTTGCCCGGCTCGTAGAGCGGCCGGTCCGTCAGCACATGGGCCACCGCGGGCGCGTAGAGCGGCAGCGTCGCGTCCACCGTGTCCGTGCCCAGGGGCGTGGTGACGCGGGCGCGCAGCTTGTAGTCGCCGTCCGGCACCTCGGGCAGCTTCACCTCGGCCCCCAGCGTGTCGTCGGAGTCGCGCGTCCACGGGGACTTCTTCTCCGGCTCCAGGGGCGTCTGCTTCCCCTCGGCATCCACCAGGAACAGCTCCGCGGAGCCCCGCCGCACCCGCGCGGTCATCAGGCTGCCCCGAGCGTCCGGCGCGTGCGCGTCCGCCCAGATGATGACGCGTCCGGAGAGCCCTCGTGCCACCGAGCGGACATCCAGGCCCACCGTCTGGCGGAACTGTCCGTCCGGGCACTGGGGCACCTTCACCCCACGCAGCACCCAGGCGCTCAAACACACGTCCCACGCCGCGAAGGCCCAGACCCCCACCAGCAGCAGGGCCGCCAGCCCCCCCTTCTTCGCCCGACGGCGGAAACGCTCTGTCATGCATCCTCCCCTAGGCCGCACTCTATGCCGGGAGTCCCCCTGGCTGCCGAGCCCCCTTCTTCGCGCACCCGGCGCCGGTGCGGTAGCGTCCCGCGTCTCATGCTCCCGTCGCCCAAGCCCCGTGCCGCCCGAGCTCCCCCGGATGCCCTGCCCTCGCGACTGGAGACGCTGCTGGAGTCGCTCACGGACCGGCACCTGGCGGACCGGCTGGAGCGCGTCCATCGCGCGGCGGCGGTGGCCATCGACCAGTTGGGACACCTGAGCATCGCCCGTTACGAGCCCACCTCCCTGGAGTCGGACGGCGGCGCGGACCTGTCCCTCTGGGAGACCATGGCCCCCGCCATCGGCGACACCCTCGTGGGCGTCAACCAGCTCGTCAGCGCCATCCACCAGCAGTTCCCCCCGCCCTCGCGCTCCGCGAGCACCGGGGACACCGGCTGGGCCCCTCCCCCCGCCAGCTCCGATGAGCGGCTGGCGCAGGAGGTGGAGGCGGTGCTCCACGCCACCGCGGAGCGGCTGTCCAAGAGGGTGTCGGAGCTGGGCCAGCAGATGCGAAAGCCGGAGGTCGTCAGCGACCGCTGGACGCTGATGGCCAAGCTCCAGGCGTTCCGCGCCGACTTCCGCGTGCGCATCGGCGACCTCGTCTACCTGACGGCGGCGGCCTTCGAGGACGTGCGCCGCGAGGACGTGGTGCCCGGCTACGTGCACCAGGTGGGCGCGCGCTCGGCGCTGCGCGGGGCGGCGGCGGACCTGCGCCGCTCGCTGCAAGGACGGTTGGAGCGCGCGACGAAGGCGGAGGCCCCGTCACGACCCCCGCTGGCCCGACAGATGGCGGAGAGCGTGTCGGCCTTCATCACCCTGTCCGCCTCGGTGGCGCTGCGCACGCCGCAGAAGCACCACGTGCTCACCTTCCGCGCGCGCCTCCAGGACGCGGGAGGACAGCCCGAACTGGCGGCGGACGTGCTGCCCTCGCTCGTCGAGCCCTTCCTCGCCTTCCTGGAGGAGGCCATGGACGAGGTGACGCGCACGTGGCTCGTCGTGCATGACCGCGAGCTGTGGGCGGCGTGTGGCGCGAAGCTGGAGCAGGCGGAGATGCACCTGACGCTCGGCTCGCCAGGCGCGGCGCGCGTGCTGGCGGACGCGGTGGACACGGCGGCGGCGCTGTACGGCCGCTCGGCGCCGTTCGACGGCTTCCTGCGCAAGGCGCGACAGGAGGCCGCCGAGGGACTGGCCGAGACGGGCTCATACGGCCTGCTCGAGCGCTTCAGGGAGCGCCTCGCGGCCCTGCCCTTCAGCTAGGCGGCCGCGACTACTTCTTCGTGTCGGCGGGAAGCGCGGGAGCCTCCGCCTTCGACGGCAGCACGCGCAGCTCGTTGAAGCGCTCGGCCAGCGTGCCCGGCGTCATCTCTTCCTGCCACTGCTTGGGGTTGGTGTTCCAGCCGAAGTCGGCCGGCACCTTGCCGCCACCCTGGTTCTTGTAGCCAATCATGTCCGGGAACAGCGTGGACCAGCGGCCCGCGGGGTCCGGCTCCTTGGTGATGTACTGCCGGTTGGCGGGGATGAGGAAGGGCTTGCTCGCGTCGCTCATGACGCAAAGCCTCCCCGAAACCCGCCCGCAAGGGTAGTGGGAAGCCACGGTGACGGCGCCTGGAGGCCTGGTCCCCGGACATCCCCCCGGAATGAGGCCCTCAAGCGGCCTTCCGGGCCTTCCCCCGGCGCACGGGGGGCAGCACCCGGGGCCCCAGCGCGAAGACGGCCGCGAAGTAGCGCGCCTGGGCCTCGCTCCGGTACCGGTAGCGCCGCACCTCGCCCTCCGACGTGACGACCTCCACCCCCCAGCCCTTCCTGTCCTCGCTCACGTCCACGCGCTCCACGCCACCCATGCCGTCCCCTCTCCCGTTTCCTGGCGTCTTGGAGATCAATCACCGTGCCAGTCAGTCCACGCGGATGCCCGGGGTTGCGGTGTCCACGGGACGTCAGTCGGCCGCGAGGCGGTAAGGAATGCAGCCATGCCCGCCTGCCTGCCTGCTTGTGGGGTGGAAGGGTGCGATGCCCTCCAGGGCGCGTACCCAGGGCCTGGAGCGGTCTGCTTGTGCCGCGCGATTCCTGCGTTAACTCAGAGGCATGACTGAATTCGAGAGCAACATCGGCGAGCGGTTCGCCGAATTCGTCCTTCCCGACGGCTGCGTGCTCTGCGGTGGGGCGGTGAACGTGCGCGCCAGCCCCTCCGGGGCGCACAGCTACTGCGCCCACTGCCACTGGCTGTCCAAACCTCGCATGCGCGTGAAGGACAACGGCGTGGAGCTGTCCTTCGGCGCGGCGGCCACGGCTTGATGTCCCGCGCGTCGAGCATCCACGAGGCTCGACGCGCTCACCCCACGGGCAGGCTCAATTCGCGGAGCAGGCCCAGACCCCCTGGATGGTGCAGAAGCAGTTTCCGACGCGCCGGTTGATGCAGCACGAGCGCGTGCCGCTGCCCGCCGGGGAGCACGCCTTGCCCGCGAGGCTCAAGCAGGAGCTGTTGGGCTGCAGGCAGATGGAGGGCAGCGAAATGGGGCAGATTTTGTGCAGCCCATCGCACTCGACGGACTCGCCCGGGTAGGTGTTGCACGTGGTGCCCGTGCAGGACACCGTCGACCCATTCGAACAGGTCGTCGTACACGTTTCGAGCGCGCTCTCCTCCTGGGCGAGAGGCTCCAGCGCCTCGACGGCCTCGGTTCCACCACAGGCCAGCAGACCGGACACGACCAGCGCCGACAGCACCGTCAGGGACAGCTTCATGGGTGGGCTCTCTTTCAGCGAAGGATGGGCGATGGCCCATCACGCACGCGCGTGCGCGCTGGAGAGGGATTGAAGCATGACCCGCGGGTGCCCCGTCAGGCACGGGCCCATGATTCACCGTGGCATCTGCACTTCGATTTCACTATTTCGAGCAGAGCGGACACGGTGGGGTGCAGGGGCCTCACCTGCGCGGGCCTTCGTCGAGGCCGGGGCCTTCCAGGGTGCGCCCTGAGTCGGAGGCCTCACGAGGCGGTGCGGGCGGCAGGCCCTGCGCGGAGAGCAAGAGCGACAGCAGGGCGGCCTGCTCCTTCTCCCCGAGGACCTCTATCGTCTTCGGCAGGCTGAGGGAGACGGAGGTCGGCTCGCCGTCCACGTCGGGCTGACAGGTGCGCCAGCCGGTGTAGTGGCCCCCCGCCACCGTCAGGGTGTAGCTGCAGCCGCCCACGTCGCCGGAGATGCCCACGGGGGAGATGACGAGCGAGGTGGGCCAGTGGGCGAGTTCGCCATCCACGCGCAGGCCCTGCTCGGAGGCCATGCGGGACAGTTCGAGCCGGCTGTCCTCCACGCCCACGCGTCCGACGATGGGCCCCTGGGGCCAGCGCAGGTCCACGTCACCGCCGCGCAGGCGGCCCTTGAGCGAGGAGCCGGTGCGGCGCAGGTCGAAGCCTCCGCCGCGCACGACGTCGCGACTCAGGAACACCGTGAGGGACTCTTCGCCCACCTGGAAGCGGATGGGACCGCCGCGTTCGGAGACGGCGAGCTGCGCGCTCGCGGGCGCGGCGAGTCCGAGCGACAGCAGCACCGCGCTCAGCCTGCCGAGCGCTCCTCGGGGTCCGGATTCGGGGCGTGACACGGGGCACCTGCCTTTCCTCTGGGCACTGGAGGGAAGGTAGGGTCGCGAGCCCGGGGCGGGCATGGCCGTGCACCCCGTGGGCTCGCATGGAGGGACGGGCTCAGTGGGGCCCGTGAGCGCCTGGAGCGCCGCCTGCCGCGAGGGACGGGTCATCGCGCTTGCGCTCGCGTTTATCCCAGGAGTCGCCGTCCTCGTAGCCCCACTCGTCGACGTCGACGCGGTAGCTGGTGGGTGAGAGCAGTCGTCCCCGGCAGATGCGCTCCTGCCAGTTCCCGTGGTCCACGGAGCTGTCCGCGCGGGAGAGCAATTCGCGCATCAGCCAGTCAGGGACGATGGCGCGGTCGGATGGATAGGCGAAGCGGAAGAAGAGCAGATGGGAGAGGAGGACTTCCCAGTAGCGGTCGAAGCGGCGCAGCAGGCGTTCCCAGTCGAACGTCGCGCCGGTCTTCAGGAGCAGGTGGGTGAGTTCGTGGCCATCGAAGCGCTCTCGCTCGAGGACGAACGCCTTGCTCCAGAAGATTTCCTCGGCGGGAGGGACTCGGCACGGGCAGCCCAGCACCTGCGCGGGGACGGCGTGCTCGAACCAGGCTTCGTCGATGGCGGTGATGCCGTTGCCGGAGCCGTAGATGAGGTCGACGAGGAAGTCCGCCCAGAAGGCCTTGTGGAGCCAGCCGTGGACCTCGCTCTCGGTGCGCCACTCGTTGCGCGCGAGGAGTTCGAGGGCGCGGTCTCCATCCTTGCGGTGGAGGAAGAGGTCCAGGTCCTTGGTATCGCGATAGATGCCCGTGTAGTGAGCGAAGGCGTAGGCGCCGCCCACGAGGAAGGGGATGCCAGCGTCGGAAAGCAGTTGGATGGCGTAGGTGCGCGCGCCCAGCTCCGCCACGGAGCGCCGCACTTCCATCCGCCTCGGGTCTCCTCCGGGTGCCCCGGAGGCCTTCGGTGGTTGCTCGGCCATAATGGAAGATAGGGGAGCAGGGCCGGCACGTCAGCGAGTCGTCCGCGCACCCGCCCGAAGGGCAGGCGAGCGGGCGACGGCCCACTTGATTCACCGCACCAGCCACAACATCAGGGGCGCGGTGACGAAGGACAGCGGAATCCCCACGCCCACCATCAGCACGGCCAGCTCCGGGTCCAACCGATGCTCGGCCGCGAGAATCGCCGCGCTCACCATGGGCGCCATCGCCGCCTGGAGCACCGTCGCCTGCACCACCACCGGCGACAACCCCGGCAACGCCAACAACCCCAGCGTCACCACCCCCGGCACCAGCACCAGCTTGTAGAAGAGCCCCAGCGACAGCGCCGGCAACCGCGCCCTCATGCCCGACAGCCGCAACTGCAACCCCACCGAGAACAACGCCAGCGGCGTCAACAACGCCCCCAGCCGCTCCAGCACCGACTCCACCCAGACCGGATACCCCACCGGTCGCAACAGCAGCGACACCACCAACGCCACGAACGGCGGAAACGTCGCCACCTTCCTCGCCAGCGCGCTCAGCGGCAGCTCCACCTCCGCGCTCGCTCGCGCCGCCGCCAGCGTCGCCAACGTGGACAGCACCAGGAACGAGCCGAGCTGGTCCGCCACCACCGCCACCGCCAGCCCCTCCGAACCCAGCAACGCCTCCGCCATCGGCAAGCCGACGAACGCCGTGTTGCCCAACCCTCCCGTCAACACCAGCGCCGCCACCGACTCCTTCCCCAACCCCAGCCGAGGCCCCAGCCACCGGAAGAACGGCCCCGCCGCCAGGTAGTACAGCCACGGCACCACCGCGGCCACCAGCAGCGACGGCACGAACTCCAGCCGATGCATCACCCGCAACACCAGCGCCGGCAGCGCCACGTACAGCACGAACGTGTTGAACGGCCCCGCCGAGCCCTCGGGGAACTTCCCACTGCGCCGGGCCAGCACCCCCAGCACCAGACACGTCCCCAACAACCCGATGACCTGACTCATGACGCCCGCGCCTTCCCGCGTCGACGCTGTCCCGCGCGCGGCGACCGTGACTCCTGTTTCCCAACGCCCACCACCCCGCCTCCCGACAACAACGCGCGCTCGCGCTGGATGAGCTCCGCCAGGAAGTCCATCACCGCCCGCACCCTCGCGTTCTGCTGCAGGTCCGCGTGAACCACCAGCCAGATGTCACGCCGCAGCGCCACCACCGGAGGCAACAACCGCCGCAAACCCGGCGTGAGGTCTCCCTGGAGACACGGCATCAACCCCAACCCCAATCCCCCACCCGTCGCCGCCATTACCGACAGTAACGAGTTGCACCGCACCCCCACCCTCGCGGACGACCCCACCGACTCCAACCACCGCGCCTCTGGCCACTTCGCCGCCGCCCCCGTGTACCCAATCACGTCATGCCCCGCGAACCCCGTGGCCGGGTCCGCCAACCCCCGGCGCGCGACGTACGCCTCCGACGCATAGAGCGAAATCGCGATGTCCCCCACCTTGCGCGCCACCAGAGATGCCTCGCTCGGCCGCGTCAGCCTCACCGCCACGTCCGCCTCGCGCCGGGTCAAATCCAGCGCGCCGTAGTCCGTGAGGAACCGCACCTCGATGCCCGGATGCCGCTCCCGGAACGGCGCGAAGCGCGGCAACAACGTGTTCACCGCGAACGCCTCCGTCGTCGTCACCCGCACCACGCCCTCCAGCCGCGCGTCCTCCCCTCCCGCTCGACGCTCCACCGCGAGCATCGCCCCTTCCATCTCCTCCGCGGGCCCCTGGATGCCTCGCGCCGCCGCCGTCGGGACGAGCCGCCCCGGAGTCCGCTCGAACAGCCGCGCCCCCAGCGTCTCCTCCAACACGGCCAGCCTGCGCCCCACCGTCGTCGCATCCACCTTCAGCGCCCGCGCCGCGCCCGCGAGCGTCCCCTCTCGCGACACCGCCAGGAAGTACCGCAGGTCGTTCCAGTCCAGCATGGTGCCCTGCAATCTCGCAGCCCCTCCCTGCAACCTCCAGCGTTTCCGCAGGCCGCCTCCTGGCGCATTCATGGCGTCACCGGAAACAGGCCGCGACTCGCGGTCTCCCGAGCCACCCACGGAGTCTCGCCATGCGCATCCTCGCCATTGCCCTCGTCACCCTCTGCGCCGCCGCGTGCGGAGGAGCGAAGTCCCACGTCCGCCCCCAGGACCTCGCCGGCACCTGGGACAGCGCCACATGTGAAGCCGTCCCCAACGGCGACGGTTCGAACAACTACCTCCAGCGCCACTTCCAGCTCACCGAGTCCGACTGGACGCTCCGCCTGGACTTCTTCCGCGACGCGGGTTGCCAGACGAAGTTGTTCACCGCGCGCGTCGTCGGCCCCTACAGCCTGGGACAGGATTCGGAGAAGGTGTCGGGCGCGACCGAGGGCACCTTCACCTTCGGCGAGCGCTACCTCACCGCGCACCTGCAGCCGCTGGCGGACGTCTTCACCCAGTCGGGCTGCGGCACGGGCGCGTGGACGGTGGGCGTGGAGCAGCCCGTCCCTGGCGCGTGCTTGTCATTCAAGCCGCTGACCGAGTGCGGCAGGGACCACGACGTGGTGAAGGTGGAAGGCACCCAGCTCTTCTTTGGCCAGCGCCCCGCCGACAATGACCTGTGCGCCCCGGAGAAGCGTCCGCAAGCCCTGGCCACCCACCCCGTCGTCAAGCACTGAAGCGCGTCAGCCCTGGCATGGGATGCGCCGTCGCGGCCGTACGGCGATGACGGCGCCCCTGAGGTGACGGTGCGCGTGGGTCCGCCCCCCACGCGGCGTCGGACTCCCCAGGCCCCGGACGCGTTTTCAGGCGCGGCCCGGGGTCTTCGTCCGTCCCGCGCAAATGCTCGGAACCCAAAGCAAGACATCGACTCTCCTGACTCTGGCGCCCTATGCAGGGATGGCTTGGAGCGCGAGACACGCTGACGCATGCTCGCGCGCGGCCATGGCTTCTCGATTCGTCCTCCGGTGCCCCTCGCATCTCCTCGCGGCAGCAAAGGGAGGGCGCTCATGACGGGCGCGCTGCGCCGGGCGCTGCGCGAGATGGCCGGCGGACTGCCTCGCACGTACTGGGTGCTGTGGGTGGGCACGCTGGTCAACCGGCTGGGCAGCTTCGTCGTCCCCTTCCTCGCGCTGTACCTCACGCGCGAGCGGGGCTTCAGCGTGGAGCGCGCGGGGCTCACCGTGTCGCTCTACGGCGTGGGCGCGGTCATCGCGAGTCCCCTGGGCGGCATGCTCGCGGACCGCGTGGGCCGCCGCATCACCCTGGCCGGCGGACTGTGGCTGGGCTCGGTGGGCATGCTCTTGCTCGGCTTCGCGCGCGAGCCCGCCGCCATCGCCGCGGCGGCCTTCTGCCTGGGCATCTGCGGAGAGGTCTACCGTCCCGCCGTGTCCGCCGCCGTCGCGGACGTCGTCTCCCCCGAGGACCGTCAGCGCGCGTTCGGCCTGCTCTACTGGGTCGTCAACGTGGGCTTCGCCATCGCCCTGCCCATGGCCGGACTGATGGTCCGCTACGGCTACCTGACGCTCTTCATCGTCGACGCCATCACCACCTTCACCTATGGCTGCTGCATCTGGCTGCTCCTGCCGGAGACGCGCCCCGCGAAGCCTCCGGCCACGTCGGACACCCAGGCACCGGGCGCCATGGGCTCCCTGCTGGCCCCCTTCCTGGACCCGAGCTTCGTCGCCTTCGCCGTCCCCTACTTCGGCGTGGCGCTCATCTTCTACCAGAGCCAGGTGTCGCTCCCGATGGACCTGAGCTCGCGCGGGCTGACGGAGGCGCAGTTCGGCGCGGTGCTGTCCGTCAACGGCCTGCTCATCGTCGCGCTCCAGCCCTTCACGAACCCGGTGCTGCGCCGCCTGCGCCGCGCCCAGGCGCTGGCCCTGGCCGCGGTCCTCACCGGCATCGGCTTTGGCCTGCACGCGCTGACGGGCAGCGTCGCGCTCGCGGCCCTGGCCGTGGCCATCTGGACGCTGGGAGAGATGGCCCAGGCCCCCGTCGCGCCCTCCGTCGTCGCGGACCTGGCCCCGTCCGGACTGCGCGGCAGCTACCAGGGCGCGTACCACATGCTCTGGGGCCTGGCGTCCAGCGCCGCGCCCGCGCTCGGGGGCTGGGTGCTCGGCCGCGCCGGCACGTCCGCGCTGTGGCTCGGCTGTCTCGCGCTGGGGCTCGTCTGCGCTGTCTGGCAGCTGGCCATCGCGGGCCCCCGGCGCCGACGCCTGGACTCGCAGCGCGCGGTGCGCACGGACCTGAGTCCCCTCATCGACTGAAAGCGCCACGCCACGAAAACAACGGGCGGCCTCCCGCGAGGGAGACCGCCCGTGTTCCACACCGGAAGCCGGAAGCGACTACGGCTTGGTGTAGTTGATGGCCAGGTTGTACGTGGCCGCCGTGTAGCCGCGAACCATGACGTACGCCGTCGTCTGACCCGCGGGCACCGTCAGCTCGCACGTCTCCGTGGCGCCCGTCTGGAACGGACGGCAGTTGTACGTGGCGGTGGTGGGCGCCGCGCCAAAGCGGACGTAGAGGTCCGGGTCGCCCGTGCCCGTCATCGCCACGCGGAAGGTGGAGCCGGCCAGCACGCTGTACGCGGGGAAGTTCACGTTGGTGTTCGCCGCGACGCTGCCCGTCTTGCTGTCCGTGGCCGGCGTGCCGCCCGCCGCGGGCTTGGTGTAGTTGATGGTCAGGTTGAACGTGCCCGTCGCATAGCCACGCACCATGATGTACGCCGTCGTCACGCCCGCGGGCACCGTCACGTTGCAGGACTCCGACGCGCCGCTCAGGTAGGGACGGCAGTCATACGTCGTCGTGGTGGGGACCGCGCCAAAGCGCACGTACAGGTCCGGGTCGCCCGTGCCCGTCATCGCCACGCTGAAGCTGGTGCCGGCCACCACGTTGAAGGGGCCGTAGCTGGTGTTGCTGCCCGTCGCCACGGAGCCCGAGCGGGTCTCCGTCGTCGGCGTGCCCGTGCCCGGACCCGGCGGCTCGGGGTCCGTGCCACCCGGCGCGCCGTAGAGCGCCACGGCGCCCTGGATGTCCTTGGCCGTCAGGACCAGGTCACCCGTCTGCGAGCCGTTGCACTGGGGATAGTGCATGACGGACGCGGAGTCGTACGTCGTCAGCGCGCGCCAGTTGTTGTCCTCGAAGCACGTGCCCGACTCGGGGCGGGTGTGCTCGTGGCGGAAGCCCAGCGTGTGGCCCAGCTCGTGGCGGATGATGCCCGTCAGCGTCCAGGGCGACGTGTTGCCAAAGCCCGTGTTGTCGATGAGCACGTTGCGGTTGGCGCGGGTGTCGTTCGGGAAGAACGCGCGCGCCAGGTACTGGCCACCCGAGTTCACCGGACGCACGTCGAACACCACGTTCGCGTTGCTCGCGGTGCAGCTGGCGTCCTGCGCGCTGACGTAGACGAAGTCGACGTTGGCCGCCGCTTCCCACGCCGCCGCCGCGTTCGCCATCGCCTGCACGGCCGCGTTGTAGTTGGAGCCGAACGTCGTGCTCACGCAGTAGGTGATGTTCTTCTTCTGCGTCGCGTTCCACGCGGCATCCGCGCCGCCGGCCGTATGGACGATGAGCTGCCCGTTACGAACGTTGTTCTCGTAGAACTCGCGCAGCAGCTTCTCGTTGGCGAACGTCGTGTCGCCATCCGCGATGAAGATGCCGGTGTCCGGCTCCTGGTAGACGACCGAGAGGAACTGCTCCCACGACATCCCCTGGCCAACGGCCTCGGGGGCGGGGGTGGACCCTTCGCCGCCACCACAACCGGCCAGCAGCGCCAGGCCCGCGAGGGCACCGATCAACTTGGACTGGGACATGAACATCCTTCTTGCAGAGGGGGTACTGCCAGAGCTCCCACAGCTCGGGGACCGGCGACGAAGCAGCCGCCATGCCAAGCCCGCAACTAGTGGATTTCCCTCACGCTTTTCACGGAAACGCTGGAGATACCCGGAGCACGCTGACTCCACGTTTCACGCCCCGGCTGTAAAACCCCGTAACATTCCGAAACAAAACTCCTTTGATTTCAAATGTTTGGAACGCCGCGGCGGAGGTGTCCAGGAAGAGGACACCCCCGTTGTAAAGTGTCGCGGGTCAGGCCGGACTACAGGCCCAGGAGCGTCTCGGGGCGGTTGAGGCCGCGGGCGCGGGCCAGGGGCTGGAGGACATCCGGCGGGGGCGCGTCCGCGGTGAGCAGCAGGGCTCGCACGGCGGTCTCCACCACATCCTCGGCGCCGGGGCGCACCATGCCGCGGCGGGCATCTTCCACGCGCTTGCCACGGTACGCGTCGAAGCGCTCCTTCACGCGGCGAGCCAGGTCGGAGACGGCCTTGTCCCCCACCTCCACGCGCAGCTCCAGCTCGTTGCGCAGTTGCACCGGGTCCGCCAGCACGCCGTACCTGTCGTAGCCCTTGTGCGCCATATCCTCGTGCGTCACCGCGAAGTCGTCGGTGTGGGGCGCGGGGACCTGGGCCTTGAGCAAATCGCGCATCACCGCGGTGACGGAGGCCGTCACGGTGAGGCGGTGCAGCTGCACGTCGTAGACGAAGTCGGAGAACATGGGCTCCTCCACGGTGACGGGCTCGCGGAACGTCGTATCGCGGTGGCGCTGCACCTCGATGCGCTGCGACTCCGACTTGTCCAGGGCGGCCTCCAGCTTCGTCTCCTTGTCCTTCACCGCCACCACCATCAGCGTCAGCAGCTGCTCCTCCTTCGCGCACAGGCCGCTGGCGCAGCGCGCGGGGCTGCACTCGCCGGGCAGCGTGCCGGGCTTCTCCGCCTCGCGCGCGGCCTCGCCACACTCCTGCAGCGCCTCCAGGCACTCGCGGCGCTCGCGCTCACGGCAGCGCTCGGCGCCCGCGCGCAGCAGGTTCATCTCCGTCTGCATGCGCAGGTACTCGCGCAGGGCGGCGGCCTGCTTGCGGTCCACCTCCTCCTGGGCGCGCTCGGACTGGAGCAGCTTCGTCTCGAAGCCGGCGCGGCGGGGGTTGGGCACGGACGTCTTGCCGGCGAGGTAGCGGTGCGAGCGCTGCGAGTCCTCCACCGCCTTGAGGGGCAGCACCCGCTCCAGGGACAGGTCCAGCTTCACGCCCTCGCGGCCCTCGGGGGCCTCCGTCACCACGCGCAGGGGGAGCTGGGTGGGGAGCATGGCCGCGAGCCTGCCGGCCGCCAGCCGCTGCGCCACGTCCGGCGCTCCGGCGTTGTCCTCCACCGGCGTCGCGACGACGAGGAAGGCGACCTCGTCGCGCAGCTTCTGCCGCACCGCCTCCGCCCGCTCCCGCGCGGCCGTCGCGCCCACGCGCTCCTGGTCCGCGCGCACGTAGGCCACCAGCGCGTTGCCCAGCTTGCCGGCCTTCTCCAGGCCGTCTCCGGTGTTGAACCAGCGCTTCGCCCACGCCACCTGCACCAGGTCCACGCCCTTCTTCGCGCCCGCGTGGTCCGGCGCCACCGACAGCACCGCGTCCAGCTCCGCGCGCGCCTCCTGGAGCTTGTCCGCCTTCAGCGCCTCCAGGCCCGCCGCGACGCGCTCATCCAGCGTCACCCCCAGAAGCTCTCGCGCGGCCGTGTTCTCCGCGTCCAATTCCAGCGCGCGCACCAGCCGCTTCATGGCGCCATCCAGGTCCCCCGCGTCGTGTACGCCCCGGGCCTCCTCCAGCACCACCTGGCTCCACGCGCGGCGCACCTCGCGCAGCTTCACCGTGATTTCGGACGCCTCCGGGTCCGCGGCGAGCGCGCGCAGGTAGGCCGCCTCCGCCTCCGCCCACTTCTGCTGCTGGCTGGCCGAGTCGCCCTCCTTCACGGCGCGGGAGAAGGCCGAACAGGCCGTCAGGACGAGCAGCGAGGCCAGGGCCAGGGCGCCGAGCACGCCACGAGATGCGCCAGGAGCCGAACGAAGGGGACGAAGGGGGGCGGACACGCCTCGCATCTTCCGGGAAAGCCGGCACCGGGTGAAGTGTTCGCATGTCGACGCCCCTTGCCTGGCCCCCTCGGCGGGCTTGTCGGGCGTGATCCACCACCCGTCGCGCCTCGGAGGCGCCCCGAGCCCGGTCCCCCGCCCCACGGCCGGACGGCCGGCGTGGATGGCAACCCCTGCTGCTGGCCTTTATGAGGTTCGCCGTGAATCGCGCGGGCCTGGGAGTCCGCCCCGGGAATGACGCGTCGCAACAGCCGGTAGACGATTCAACGCACCCACGAGGGGGGCAAGAGAGACAACATGTCCTGTCCACAACCGCGTCCCACAGAGTTCCGCCTGCCCATGCGCGCGGAGTCCTTTTCCGTCGAGGACCACCGCAACGTGCACTGCCGCTTCTATGGCGGCTGCATCGACATGGCGGTGCGTGAGGACTGGGACAGCTTCACCTGCGCCAAGTGCCCCATGTTCCAGCAGGACGCCGCGCCGGGCGCGGACCAGTACGCCTTCAACCAGCCAGCGGACACGGGCAGGCCCTAGCCCGGTTCGAAGAGCAGCCGACGTGCCGGCCCTCCACCTTCGCGTGGAGGCCGGGACGAGGCGCACCGCCTCCGGGGTTCTTGCCCAACGGTGGCGGTGGGAAGCCCGGACCCGCGCGCCGCTTGAGCCCTTCTCCTCCGGTCTTCGCGAGCCTTGCGCATGCCTTATCGCCCCGTGGTCGTCCTGGCCGAGGATGATGGCCTCCTCAGAGACGCAATGGCCGAGACCATGGAGCTGGAGGGCTACCGGGTCCTCGCTTGTGAGAACGGCTTCACCGCGTTGAAGGCCTTCTTCTCCGAGCCTCGCGTGGACGTGCTGGTGCTGGACTGGCTGCTGCCCGACATCGAGGGCCAGGACCTCATCCGGATGCTGCACGCGCAGCGCTCGCTGGTGGAGCTGCCCATCGTCCTGACGACGGGGCTCGACCTGGAGCTGCCCAGCTTCGAGGGAGCGGTGTGCCTGCTGCGCAAGCCCTTCGCCCCAGGTGAGCTGTCGCGAATCCTGCACCGCCTCACCCAGCCGGGCCCGCCTCCGGCCACCGTGGCGCCCCGCGACCAACGCGTGGCCTGACGCCCGCTTCCGTCCCCGCCCGGCACGCCCCATCTTCGCGGACAGCGGGCCCGAGGGCACTGCCCGCCCTCGTCATGAAAGAGCATCGCGTCACCACGTGGCTGGAGCTCCAGGACTCCCTGTTCTCCGACTCCTGGAACGAGGCGCTCGGCCGTCACCGCTCCAACTTCGTCTTCCGGGGCATGCCCCATGTCGAGCACGACCTGTCCACCGCGCTCAACCGCCAGGGCATGTTCATCCGCCAGGAGCGCGACCTCCTGCGCGCCTTTCGCAAGTACGCGCGGGGCACGCCTCGCGAGCCCCTGGACTCCGTCTGGGATTGGCTGGCCCTGGCCCAGCACCACGGCCTGCCCACGCGGATGCTCGACTGGACGTTCAGCCCCTACGTCGCGCTGCACTTCCTCACCGAGGACAGCGAATTGGCCGGCGCGGACGGCGTGGTGTGGTGCGTGGACTACCGGGAGACGAACCGCCTGCTCCCCCGCCCCCTCAAGGCACAGCTGCGCAAGGAGGGAGCGGACGTGTTCACCGGGGACATGCTGGCGGCGGCGGCCGGCTCCATGGCGGAGCTGGACCGGCTGACCCAGCACCCCTTCGTGCTCTTCTTCGAGCCGCCGTCGCTGGACGCGCGCATCGTCAACCAGTTCGCCCTCTTCTCGGTGATGAACGGGCCGGACCTGCGCCTGGACACCTTCCTGGAGAAGCAGAAGCAGGGCGTGCGCAAGCTCATCATCCCCGCGGCCCTGAAGTGGGAGGTGCGCGACAAGCTGGACCAGGCCAACGTCACCGAGCGCGTGCTCTTCCCCGGCCTGGACGGGCTGAGCCGCTGGCTGCGTCGCTACTACAGCCCGCGGCCCCGCTGAAGCCCGCGTGTCTCAGGCGTGCGCGTGGATGTGGGGCCCCCGCGCGATGTCGGGGTCCTTCAACGTGACGTCACCGAGCAGGCCGTTGGCGCGCTCACGCTCCGTCACCGCGCGAATGTCCTTCTCCCACTTGTTGCCCGCGGCGCCGAGCAGGATGACGGCGAAGAGGGCCACGAGGAAGAAGAGGGTACCAAAGAGGGCTGCACCGAGCATCACCATCGCCGGACCTCCAGGAGTGGGGCCGCCTGGAGACGACGGCCGGGTTGAATGCACCCGGCAAAGGTGGGTCCTCCCTCCGCGCGCCGCGACACGCGCTCGCTTCCTCCCTCGCGGCTCGCCTGCTCCCGCCGCGGGCAGGCAGGCGCCGTGCATCGTCGCTCAACCGCCCAGACCCGAGGCGACGTACTGGCGCGGCAGGCTGAGCCAGAAGCACGTGCCCTCCTCGGAGGAGGAGGAGACGCCCAGCAGGCCCCCGTGGGCGCGCACGATTTCGTGGGTGATGTAGAGCCCCAGGCCCAGGCCGTTGCGCTGGGCGCTGCGCATGTCCTGGGCGCGCACGAAGGGGTCGAAGATGGAGGACAGCCGCTCGGTGGGAATGGGCAGGCCCCAGTTGTGGACCTCCACCCTCACGCCGCTCTCCGCGTCGGCCACCATCACCCGCACGGAGGTGTCCTCGGGCGAGTACTGCACGGCGTTGCCCACCAGGTTCGACGCCGCCTGGGCGATGCGGTCCGCGTCCCAGTCCCCCCAGCCGTTGCCTGTCAGGCTCAACTCGAACTGACGCCGGGGGTGCGCCACCTCCAGCTCCTCCACCACCTGGCGCAGCACCTCGTGCAGGTTCATCCGCGCGCGCTCGAGCACGTAGCCCGAGCCCAGCCGCGTGCGGGTGAAGTCCAGCAGGTCGTTGATCATCCGCGCCATGCGGTCCGCGGAGATGGAGATGCGGTTGATGGCCTTGCGCTGGGGCTCGCTCAGGCCGCCGTGGCGCAAGAGCAACGACGCGTTGCCGGAGATGGCCTGGAGCGGGTTGCGCAGGTCATGGCCGAGGATGCCGAGGAACTGCTCGCGGAACACCGCCGTGCGCCGCGCGGCCTCCTCGCGCTTGAGGCCCTCCTCCACCCGCTTGCGCTCAATCGCATACCGCAGCGCGCGCACCAGCAGCGGGCCCGACACCTGCCCCTTCACCAGATAGTCCTGCGCGCCCTCGTGGACCGCGCGCACCGCCAGCCGCTCGTCGTCGGTGCCGGTGAGCACGACGAGGGGGATGGACGGCGCGGCCTGGAGCAGGGGCGGGATGTTGCCCAGCCCGTGTCCGTCCGGCAGCGACAGGTCCAACAGCACCGCGTCCACCTGGGGGTCGGTGCTCACCACGCGCACCGCGTCCGCCAGTCGCTCGACGTGGAGCACCTCGAACCGCGTGGTGCCCACCTCGCGCAGCTCCTCCTGGAGCAGCCGCGCGTCACCCGGGTTGTCCTCCACCAGCAAGAGGCGCAGGGGGCGCTCGTTCGAGCCAATCTCACTCATGACGACGCCTCGGACACCGTGGCTCCGGCCGCCGGCCAGGGCAGGGTGAACCAGAACGTGCTCCCCTCCCCCGGCCGCGACTCGACGCCGATGCGTCCGCCGAGCCGCTCGACGATTTTCTTGCAGATGGCCAGCCCGATGCCCGTCCCCGCGAAGGCCTCCTTGCCGTGCAGTCGCTGGAAGATGACGAAGATGCGCTCGAAGTCCTGCGCGTCGATGCCAATGCCCCAATCCCGCACGGAGAAGCGGACCTCCGCGCCTCGCGCCTCCGCCGTCACCTCCACGCGCGGGGGCGCATCACCATGGAACTTGAGCGCGTTGCCGATGAGGTTCTGGAACAGCTGCGCCAGCTGCGTCTCGTCCGCGAGCACCGTGGGCAGCGGCCCCGCGCGGAAGTCCGCGCCGGACTCCTGCAGGGCCACCCGGAGGTTCGCCTTCGCGCGGGCCAGGGCCTGGTTCGCGTCCACGGGCCTGGGCTCCCGCCCCTGCGTCCCCACCCGTGAGTAGGCCAGCAGGTCCTGGATGAGCTGCTGCATGCGGGTGACGCCGTCCACCGCGTAGTGGATGAAGGTGTCCGCGTCCGCGTCCAGCTTGCCCTGGTAGCGACGGGCGAGCAGCTGCGTGTAGCTGGCCACCATGCGCAAGGGCTCCTGCAGGTCATGCGAGGCCACGTAGGCGAACTGCTGGAGCTCCTCGTTGGAGTGGGCCAGCTCCCGCGCGCGCAGCCGGAGCGCCTCCTCCGCCCTGCGGCGCTCCAGGCCCTGGGCGAGCGCGTCCGCCACCGTGGCCAGCGCCGCCATCGCGTCCTGGCCCAGCACGTCGCGACTGTAGAGGCCCATGACACCCACCAGTTGACCGCGCACCAGCAAGGGAATGCCGGCGAACGAGCGCACACCCTGCTCCCGCACCCAGGCCCGGTCCAGGACGCGGGCATCCAGCTCCACCTGATCCACCCAGACCTGCTCCCGCTTGCGGGCCACCTCCGCCACCAGGCTCGGGCCATGCAGGGACACGCGGGCCCAGCGGTCCGGAGGCGGGGCGGATGGCCCCGCGTTGCCCACCAGTTCCAGCATCGCCGCGTCCCGCGAGTACATCCACAGCCGCGCCACCTGCGCACCCAGGTGACGGGCCAGCGCCTCCGCGCAGCTCTGGAGGATTTCGCCGACGGTGCCCTCGCGCGAAAGCGCGCCGCTGACCTCTGCGCGCAGGGCCTCCAGCCGTCGCGCCCCCTGCTCGCGGTCCAACCGGCGCAGCCCCTCCTCGACGCGGCGCTGGGCCGTCATGTCCGTGTTGGTGCCCACCCACTCGCGCACCGTGCCGCTGACGTTGAGCACGGGCACGGCGCGGGCCAGCGTGGGCGAGTACGAGCCGTCCGGACGGCACAGGCGGTACTCCACCTCGTAGGGGCGCACGTCCGTCACCGCCGCCTGCCACGCGCGGGCGGCCGGCTCGCGGTCCTCCGGGTGGATGGCGTCCAGCCACCCCTGTCCCCGCCACTGCTCATACGTCTGCCCGGTGTAGGCGCGCCAGGAGGGGCTGTCCTCCTCGATGAGGCCATCCGGGCGCGTCACCCACACCGCCTGGGCGGTGGCGGTGACGAGCGAGCGGAAGCGCTCCTCGGCCCGTCGCGCGTCGCGAAACAGGCGCGCGTTGTCCAGGGCCACCGCGGCCTGCGAGGCCACGCCCTCCACCAGTCGCGCGTGCTCCTCCCGGAAGCGCCCGGGCTCCTCGTGTCCGAAGAACAGGCCGCCGAGCACCTCGCCGGAGCGGCCCTTCACGGGCACCGCGAGGTAGCTGCGCACCGGCAGGTGGCCGGGCGGCATCCCGTGGAAGGGCGCGCTCTTGCCGTAGTCGGGCTGGAGCGTCACGTCGTCGTAGAGGCGCGTCCCCTCGCCCCGGAACGTCGGGCCGAAGATGGCGGTGTTGCGCGGCATGGGCATGTGGGCGAAAGCCTGCCTGGGCGCGCCGGACAGCGTGTAGAGCAGGTACGACTCACCTCGCTCGTCCACCCGGTTCTCGAAGAAGGCGCCGAAGCCCGCACCGGTGAGGGCCACCGTCTCGTCGGTGATGCGCTGGACGAGCACCGCCGCGTCCAGCTCCGAGGACAGCGAGACGCCGATGCGCAGCAGCGTCTCCGCGGTGCGGCGCTCCTCCTGACTGCGGCGCAGCGACTCCTGCGTCTCGCGGTGCAGGCGCGCGGTGTCCACGGACAGCGCGGCGCGCGACGCGAGCTGCTCGCCCAGCGTCAGGTCCTGCGGGCCCAGGCGCCGGCCGGACTCCGCCGTCACCAGCGTGAGCGCGCCGAGGATGCGTCCGCGCGCCTTCAGCGGGACAATCACCGCCGAGCGCAGCCCGAGCTGCCGCAGGAAGTCCAGGTGCTCGGCGCTCCGGGAGCCGGAGACCAGCGTCTCTTCGGAGATGACCTCCTGCAACACGGGCGCGCCGGTGCGGATGACGGCCAGCACGCCGTGGGGGTCATCCGGGCGCGGCGGGTAGCGCTCTCGGACCTGCTCGGCCAGCCGCACCCGGCTGGGGTCCACGTGGGCCACCGCCACCTGGCGTGAGCGGCCGTCCTCCTCCACCAACTCCACGGCGCACCAGTCCGCAAGTCTCGGGACGACGAGCCGCGCCAGTGACGACAGCGTGCCCTCCAAATCCAACGCGGAGGAGGACAAGAGCGCGCCGGCCTCGGCGAGGAAGCGCATGGACTCCGAGGCCCGCTTCGGCTCCTCGATGTCCGTCGTGGTTCCGAACCACTGGAGGATGTGGCCTTCGGCGTCCCGCAGCGGATTGGCGCGACCGAGCATCCACCGCCACGTCCCGTCATGGCGCCGGCAGCGGAACTCCACCTCGTAGGGCTCGCCCGTGCGGAGGGAGTGTGCCCAGCGCCTGTCCGCCTCCGCCATGTCGTCCGGATGGAAGATGCGCCGCCAGCCGTCGCCGAGCGACTGCTCGGGGGACAGGCCGGTGAACTCGTACCAGCGCCGGTTGAAATAGACGTGCTGCCCATCCGGCCGCGTCATCCAGACAAGCTGGGGAAGACTCTCCAGGACCTGCCAGGACAACGCTCCCTGGGACAGCTCCGACGACACGGCGAACTCCTCGGCCACCTTCTCCGGGCGGGGATGGGACGGAAACATGGAACGCACCTCACCTTAACAGCCCGCACCCGCGCCACCCTTTCGGGCCCCCCGCGCTTTCCACCACCCGACAATCGGTCCCCAGGGACCCGGTGCCTCCGGTGTCTCCGGTGTCTCCGGTGTCTCGCCGGACCGGGGATGCCCCGCACACCCACCGGGAAACCCTGACGTCATAGCCACGGTGTTGCAAAAGCCACGAACTGGCGGATTTCCAGAATCCTTGCGACTTCAAATGGAGCCACACGTTTCCTTCGTAGCGCGTTCTTCCATAGAGTCTGGGTTCAGCGGGTGGGGAGGGCCGGGGGTGCAGTGAAGTCGTGCCCGAGGAGGGCCATGCGCTCGATAGACAGACCTGGAGTCGCCTCCGGACAGTCCGGACAAGCCGCCGTCGAGACGGCCCTCATCGCGCCCATGATGGTGTTCATGGTGCTGGGCATCATCCAGCTCGGCATGGTGCACAACGCCAGACTGATGACCGAGTACGGCGCCTACCGCGCGGTGCGGGCTGGCATCGTGAATCACGGCGACTGCAAGCTGATGGAGAAGGCGGCGCTCGCGTCGCTGTTGCCCACGCTGCCGCCACTCGATGGCAAGGAGGGCCGCGTCGACACGGTGAAGTACGCGGTGGGTGTCCACAAAGCCTACTCACGGAAGCTGCTCGCGACGAGCGTGATGAAGATGTTCTACACGGACGTGGGGTTGCCCCTGTTCCGCGTCGACGTCGTCAACCCGAAGAAGGGGGAGCTGGACGAACTCTTCGGCACCTACGGCTCGCACCTGGATGCGCGAGAAATCGACTACGACGACGTCCGGGATGACCGCGTCATCGAGGCGAACCTCCTCTCGGTGCGGCTCACCTACTTCTACGAACTGCGCATCCCCTTCGCCAACTGGCAGCTCCACAGCTTCTATCTGGGGCGCGACTATCTGGATCAGCTCAAGGGCTTCCAGTTCGAAAGCCAGCGCGTCGGTGGCAGGAACGCGACCCAGTACCTCCAGGACCGAGGCCGCAACCTGAGCCCGGACCACGGGAAGATCGTGTCGCTGGCACGGCTGGGCGGCAACAAGAGCAAGTACGTGATGCCGCTGGTCGCCACCTGGTCCATGCGCATGCAATCCAACTATCTCAACAATGACCAGCACGGACCTGGTCGGTGCGCCGTCGACGGCTGACCCGTCACCGCTCCCGGGGGATGACCATGTTCTCGCTACTTCGAAGGCTGCGCAGGGACGAACGGGGTCAGGCCCTGGTCATCGGCACCGTCGCCATGCTCGTGCTCGCCGTCACCGTCATGGCCTCCGTCAGCATTGGCCACGGTGTCTATGAAAAGATAAAGCTCCAGGACGCCGCCGACGCGCAGGCGTACTCCCTCGCGGTGAAGGAAGCCCGGGCCTACAACTTCCTGGCCTACACCAACCGCGCGATGATTGTTCATTACTCGGCCATGCTCACCTTCATGTCGTACGTGAGCCATGCCCTGTACCTGGACATGACCATCGGGAAGATCGCCAAGTACGCCAAGTACATCCCGGTCGTCAGCGCCATCTTCACCGCCGTCGAGCAGGTCATCAAAGCCTGGAAGAAAGCCGTGGAGTGGGTCGCCAGACTCCTCATCCCCATCCTATCGGCGCTCAACGTGGGCCTATGGCTCGCCCAGGAAGCCATGATGCTGGGGACCATGAAGGACCTGCTGCTCAACTCGAGCGAGGGCGTCATCCGAGGCACGGACCCCAAGGCCAGGCCAGGCTCGGTCATGTCCGCCGGCCCGGGGCTCGGGGCCATCATGGGCAAGTACAACGTCAACTTCTCCAACCTGAAGAACTTCCTGCACGTCATCGACGACGGCCCCGCGAGCAAGGACAAGACGTTCGACCTCACCGACCCCACGGGCCTGGGCAAGCGCTCCAAGCTCCTGAGCAAGGACGACAACAAGCTGTCCAAGCCCGACATGGCCAAGTACCGGCTGCTGATGGGCAACCTCGTCAATGGCGCACGGCGAGAATGGACGGCCGTGGGCAAGGAGATTCCTCTCATTGGCCGCAAGTGGTCCTTGAACCTCTGCGTCCTGCTCGTGGAGCTGCGCGTCGCCAAGGTCGCGGACAGCCAGGTCAAGAGCTTCGACGAGGGGTTCGAGGACAACCGCAGGGACCAGCTCTTCGCCTCCGACGACATCAAGATTCAGTGGAGAAGCCCCTGCCCCTATCTCTTCGGCGGCAGGGAGGATGGCTGGAACAACATCCTGTCCATCAACTTCCGGGTCGCCGCGGACAACCAGGGCGGCTTCCACCAGACCTACGGTCGACGCAAGACGGATGACCATCACAACTGGTGGGGCCTCACGCCCTTCCTCACGTCGGACACCAGCTTCGTCGACCCGTGGCACAACCACTTCAGCTATCCGTGCAACCTCACCATCCTGTCCAAGAACATGATTCCCACGAGCGCGGGGGATGAAATCCCGCCGTTCCACCTCGAGGGCATGCGCCAGAAGGGCTTCATGGCGGGCTCCAGCTCCGGGAAGCACGACGACAAGAAAGAGAAGGTCACCGGAGGCTTTCTCGACATCACCTGGAGGCTCGCGGGCGGGGTCCAGGACAAGAAGGCCCAGAAGTTCCGCGAGGAGACGGGGGGAATGATGGCCATGGCCGTGGGCCGCGCCATCTACCACCGCCCGGGTGACTGGAAGGAGGAGCCCAACTTCTTCAACCCCCTGTGGACCGCCCGCCTGGCGCCCGCGAAGACCCACTGGGAGGAGAGCGCCCTGGGCGACCTGATTGATGGGTGGCACACCGCCGAGTCGGAATTCGCCGACGCCCTCAACTACTGACGGGATGGCCATGACGACTCCAATCGCCACGAAGCGAAGAAGCTGGCAACCAGGCAGGCGCGCACGCCGGGGGGCGGCGACGACGGAGTTCGCCCTCCTGGCCCCCGTCATGGTCGTGCTCATCCTGGGGACGAGCTACTTCTGGGAGGTGCAGCACGTGCGCCTCAAGGCCGCGGAGCTCGCGCGCTACGTCGCCTTCGAGCGGACCGTGCGCCCGGACCTGGGCCGCATCACCGCCGAAGCGCAGGAGCGCTACCAGGACCTCGACGGCTCCACCAAGACGGGAGAGCTGCCCACCGGACTGGGCCATCAGAACCGGCTCACGCTCAACGTGCGCGTCGAGAACGCGAACGCGGCGCTCCAGGAGGAATCCCTCTCCGAACGCGGGAGCAAGGGAGGAGCAACCCAGTTCATGGGCAAGGTGCTGGGAGTCCTGGGCTCGACAGCGGGCTATGTCGCGAAGGCCATGGGCCTGGACCCCGACGAGGGCGCCGTTCGCGCCCAGGTGGAGGTCCACATCGAGAACGGCATCATCCCCCCGCAAATCGCCTTCCTCACGAGCCGCATCGACGACGACCGACTGGACCTGAACTTCAAGGAGACGTTCTTCCTGGTCCACGACACGTGGCGCGCCTGGGGCCATGGCGACGACCCCGCCAACTCGTATCCTCGCGTCCAGCAGCTCACCCATGACCGGGTGAAGCAGATCGCCTACGCGGGCCTCGCGTCCGAAGGCGGTGCGCTCGATACCATTGGCGCGGTGCTCTCCGTGCTGGGTTTGGATTTCCCCCTGAAGTCAGACTACATCCGCGACTCGGTCCTCATCCGTCACGTGAAGGAAGGGGGCCGCTACAATGCCGTCAGGAAGCCCCGAGGTGGCGACACGCGCACCGTCCCCGGCGACAAGCTCCTGGCGGCCTACTGGAAGAACGACACCCGGGCGTGCTTCGACAACTGCGAGCCCGACGAAATCAAGGAGAAGCGCGGGAGGGCCCGCACGGAGTATGGCCACTTCAACTGGCCCATGCGGGCCTACAACTGCCGAGGCAAATACTTCCAGGGCACGGTGGACTCCAAGGAGCCGGAGTCCGAGTACGCGCGCTCGAAGCGCAAGGGCGAGGACTACTTCACCTACGGAGACCTCGCGTGCTCCGAGAAGAAAGAGGAGTAGCGCGAGTGCGCACGTGGGTCTCCATTTCCGAGGGCACACGATGAAGCGCCTGGCGGACCGCACGGGCGCCCTGACGCGCGTCATCGGGCTGGGCGGCGTGTTGCTGGTGGTGGCCACGGCGGCCACCCTCCGTGAGCCTCCTCCCGAGCCACCTCCGCGCCCCAAGCCTCCGACGACGACGGGAGCCCTGGTCTCCGCGCCGCCCAACGCGCAGCCCATGACGAAGCGCTTCCAGGGACTCCTCCCCGCCTATCCGCGCGCGAAGGCCATTCCCATGGGACGGCTGGAGGCCAACGGCAACCCGATGGAGATGGCGTACTTCGAGACGACCGACTCCGCCGGAGAGGTGATGGAGTTCTATGCCCGCGAGTTCCGCCGGCAGGGCCACCGCACCGCGACCGAGCCGGATGGGGCCGGGGGTGGCGCCATCAGCTACTACGACGCGAAGCGCGGAGCACTCGTCTCCGTCACCACCGTGGGCATCGGCGGCAAGCCTCCCCGCACCCAGGTCTTCCCCTCCATCATCGATGCTCCCGAAGGCATGCACCTGAAGGCCGTGGTGCCCGCCTCGCTGCCGCGCCCCCCTGGCGCCACGACGATGCTGCGCCTCGAGGACCGCAACAAGGGTCCCACCGAGGGCAACACCACCATCACCGAGGTGGCGCAAGGCACGCCCGTCGGCCTCGCGAGCTTCTACCGGCAACAGTTCGAACAGAGCGGCTACGTCCAGAAGGACGCACGCTCCGAAGCCGAGGGCGTGCAGTTGCTCGACTTCCAGAAGCCCGGGGAGCGCATCTCCCTGTCCCTGTCCCCCATGGGTGGCCCGGAGTCGGGGGAGACACTCGTGACCGTGGTCCTCGAACGGACCGACTCAGCTCAGGAGCCCTGAACATGAACGGATGGCTGACCTCCTCTTACCGCTGGCTGCGCCGCCCTCGCTCACGCGGACAGGCGCTGACGGAGTTCTCCCTGCTGCTGGCGGCGCTCATCGTGGGGACCCTGGGTCTGTCCGCCTTCGCGCCGGACATCTTCGCCGTGTACACAATCTACGTGCGCGGCTTCTACGTCGTGCTCGGCTATCCCCTGGGCTGAGTGGCACGCCCTCACTGCCCGGGCACGCGGGGAATGGCGATGGGGACCGAGTCCAGCGCGGGCTTCGCGCCCGTCCCCGTCGCCCGGACCACCCAGGTCGTCTCCGCATCGCGGATGGACTCCACGCCGAGCAGCGGAACCCGCTCGGTGCTCACCACACCCACGAGGCCTCCATCCTCCCGACGGAAGGTCTGCTCGCGCGCCTTGCCCGCGAAGGGCCCCTCGCGCAGCACGGTGTCCCGCTCCCCCTCCAGCACGCCCCTGAGCTCTGGCTGGTCGACATGGAGGTCCACCGGAATGGAGAGGGGCGCATGGGGCGGTACGGAGATGGCGAGCCGGTCGACGAAGGGACGCGCTCCTCCCCGGACCCAGAGGACCACGAGCGTGCGCGGCGAGGTCTCATGGTCCAGCTCCAGCTGATACAGCGGCGTGCCATCCTCCCGGACCGTCTCCCCCACCAGGGAGATACGGACCCGCGACTGGGTCTCCTTGCTTCGCAGCGCATAGTCGACCCACGTCCCGAGCACGGGGCGAAGCTGGCCATACAGCAAGGGCGCGGGAACCAGCGCCCGGGCCTCCTTGAGGCGGGACGAGTCCACCATGATGGGCGCGGCCGGGGCGGTGGTTCCCGCGTCCTCGACCTCCGCCACCGGAAGTGGGGCGGGCGGCGGCGTCAGGGGAACCAGGGCCAATCCCTGCCCGGCGTCCTCCGCTCCCCGCCGGGAGTCGGAGCAGGCACCGAACAGCAGGAAGGAAACACTCAAGGCCGTCGGAATGCGGGACATGGGGCAATCCTATATGGTTCCCCCTCGCGCCCCAATCCAATGCATGTCTTTGATTTGGAGACCTCCTCCACTGCGAGGGGTTGCGAATGGGAAGGATGTGGATGATGGGTGCCGCGGCGCTGCTCTCCCTGCTGGCCGTGCTGGTCCAGGCCCAGGTGGCGACTCCCCAGGGCTTTCCCGAGCTCCCCATCGTTCCGCGCGAGGGAGGCTGGGCGCGCTACGAAGCCCTCGCCACGGACGGCCCTTCGCGCTTCGTGGTCAAGGTCGGCGCGCCGGGGCGCTATCAGGAGAAGCGCGGACGATGGCTCGAGATGGAGATAGAGGTCCCCTCCTCGGGCCGCATCACCATCCAATTCCTCGTCGAGGGCGACCGCTTCGGCTCCAACAACGTCCTGCTGATGAGAGCCACCATTCCCGGAGAGAAGTCCCGCGAGACAGCCGAGCCCTTCAAGAAGGACGCGGCCAAATCCAGACGCGAAGGGAAGTTCCTCCAGAAGACGACGGAGACCGTCGCCGGAAAGACATTGGAGGTGCTGGAGTACACCTTCTCCGGAGGAATCACCGCCGAGTGGTCCGCCGCCGTCCCCGGCCTGGGCCTGGTGCGCATGGGCGGAGAGAACCCGTTCCACCTCGTCGACTTCGGCGTGGGCGGAGACCCGTGGAAGGAGCGGACCACGCCCGCCATGTTCCCCGCGCCACCGTCCAAGAAGTGAGCCTCAGCGCCCGGGCGCGCGCGGAGACAGCCCCACCTTCAGCAGCCGTCCTCGCACGTCATCCACCGCGTCGTGCGCGAGCCGCGCCTCCAGGCGCAGCGACGCTCCGCGTCCCGCCTGGAGCAACACCCGGGGCGGCTCGCCGTCGCCCTTCTGGAAGGAGAACCACTCCAGCTCCGAGAAGCGCGTGCGCCGCCCCAAGGGGTCGATGAAGCCGTCACCCGCGAGGAACAACCCCGGCACCAGGTGCAGGCCGATGGCGCCCAGCCACACCGCCAACCCCAGACAGAAGCTCCCCAGCGCCGGCCGCGCCTCCGAATACACCAGGTGCACGCCGAGCAGCGCCAGCAGCCCCATCCCCGCGAGAATCTGGAGATAGGTCCCCATCCGAGCCCGCGAGCCCAGCGCGACGAGCGCCCGCGCCCGCAGCAGCGACACCAGCGCCACGAGCGACAGCAACACCTGTCCTCCCGAGGCCACGGCCACCGCCAGGGCCATCATCCCCCGACGCCCGCCGAGCGCCTGCGACTCCTGGACGAGCCACGCCGCGCAGCCGCCGAAGAACGCCAGCGCCACGACATGGAATGCGACGGTGGACACGGGGAACGCGGTCGCTTTCATCGGTGCCCGCCAGCGCACCACATCCGCGAGGGTTTGGGGAAGGCCCCCTCCCTTCAGCGGGCCCGCTTGCCCCGGGGCGCTCCCGACACGGACGTGGCGACGACGAGCTGCCGGTACTGTCGCGGGCTCAACCCCGTCACCTGTTTGAACTGGCGCGACAGCGCGCTCTGGTCACAGAAGCCCACCGCCAGGGCGATGGCGGCGATGGGCTGCGCATCCTCCACCAGTCGCTCCGCCGCCGCGTCGATGCGAGTCTTCATGATGAACTGCCCCGCCGACAGCTGGAAGATGCGCCGCATCCGCCGCTCGAACTGCGCCGCGGACATCCCCGCCCGCCGCGCCAGCGAGTCGATGCGCAGCCGCTCCCCATAGTTCGCCTGGATGTAGTCGATGGTCCCCGCGAAGCGCTCGTCCACCAGCCCCGCGCGCCCCGGCTCGTGCACGTCCTTGGACAGACACGCCAGCCCCATCACCTCGCCCGTGGCGTCGAACAGCGGCACCTTGCTCGTCAGACACCAGCCCGGCTCGCGGCTGTTGAACAACGTCAGGTCCAGGTTGTCCACGAGCGCGCGCCCCGTCCGGAACACCTTCTCGTCCTGTCGCACGTACCGGTCCGCCATGTGCTGCGGGAACAGCTCGTGCGCCGTGCGCCCCACCGCCGCCGCCTTGCTCTTCAGGCCACAGCGCTCCGCGCACGCCTCGCTGATGCACACGTAGCGCCCCCGGATGTCCTTCACCGAGAAGACGATGTCCGGCACCCGGTCGAACAGCTCCTCCGCGAACAGCGGATTCGCCACCCGCCCCATGAAGCCCATCCGCCAGTGTTCCAAGGTTTCACGCGTTTTGGTGGTTTCCATTCGTCCCCACAAGGGAAAGACACAAGAACGTCACACGTGCTCAGGAATACCTTGAACACCGCGTGAAACCCACGTCGGTGTCACTCGGAAGGGACGACACCGTGCGGCAAGCCCCCCACTCGAGGAGCACGAAGCCATGCGCAGTCCAATCACGGATTGGTGTCGCTGTCACATCGTCCTCGCCATCTGTTGTCTCACCCTGTTCGCACCCGGAGCGGACGCCCGCCCAGGAGGTCCTCCCCCGGCCGAGCCTGCTCAGCGCGTCCATGGACTGGAGCATGCGCACCAACGCATCCAGCCCGACGAACGGCAGCCGGATGTCTCCCCGGAACAGCTGCGTCAGGCGCTCACCCCGCCCGCGCCGAAGCGCTCCCTGCTGGCGTGTGACGCGGCGGCCTTCGGGTCCGCTTCCGGCACGGCGCTCGTCACGCTGGTGAAGGGCTCCCCGACGGACTGCATCAACACGCTGTTCAGCGTCTCGGGCACGCTCGCCCGGCAGGTGTTCATCGAGAGCAAGATGGTCACCATCGCCAACGCGCTCACCCCCAGCGCGCAGGCCTATGTGGGGAACAACAGCGGCCAGACGCTCCAGCTCATCATGTTCCTGCGCGCGGGGTACTACGTGCAGTACTACGCCCCAGACGTCGTGGGCAGCTACGGCACGGCGCTGGCCAACGCCATCCGCCCGGCCCTGGCCGCCTTCGTGGCCAACAGCCACTTCCGGGACGTCAACGACGACCACGGCGCGGTGCTCAGTGAGTTCGTCACGCTCATCGACAGCTCGAGCGAGAACGCGCGGCACCTGGGCACCTTCAAGGGCCTTCTGGACCGCTTCAACAACACCGCCCTGGCCTCCTGGTACATGCGCAGCGCCACCAACAACGTCTTCGTCGGCCTGTTCCGCGGCCACTACAACGACGACTTCGTGGCGGCCGTGCAGCAGGACACGTCCATCATCGACTCGCTGGACTCCTTCGGCCTGCGCACCGAGCACCTGCTGGGCACCGACAACCAGTACCTCACCGTCAACGCGGCCCGCGAGCTGTCCCGCTTCCTCCAGTACCCGGGGACGGTGCAGACGAAGACGCGCCCCAAGGTGAAGGCGCTCATCACCAACCACTCGATGACGGGCCCCACCGCGGGCGTCTGGGTGGGCGCGGCGGAGATGGCCGACTACTACGACGGCACCAACTGCGCGTACTACGGCATCTGCGACTTCCGCAGGACGCTGGAGCAGGCGGTGCTGCGCGTGACGCACAACTGCGGTGCCACGCTGCGCATGCGCGCCCAGGAGATGACGGCCACGCAGCTCACGCAGAGCTGCGGCCTGCTCGCCACGCAGGAGACCTACTTCCACGACAAGCTGAAGACGGGCCGCCTGCCCGTCGCCAGTGACAACAATACGTCGCTGGAGATGGTCATCTTCGACAGCAGCCTGGACTACCAGACGTATGCCGGCGCGCTGTTCGGCATCGACACCAACAACGGTGGCATGTACCTGGAGGGAGACCCGGCGGCGTCCGGCAATCAGGCCCGCTTCATCGCCTACGAGGCGGAGTGGGTTCGGCCCGCGTTCGAAATCTGGAACCTGCGCCACGAGTACGTCCACTACCTGGACGGCCGCTTCGACATGAAGGGCGACTTCGGCGACAGCATCAGCCAGCCCACCATCTGGTGGATTGAAGGCCTGGGTGAGTACGTCTCCAAGAAGGACGACAACGCGGACGCGGTGGAGATTGGCACCAGCAAGAGCTTCCAGCTCAGCCAGATTCTGCGCAACGACTACAACAGTGGCACCGAGCGCGTGTACTACTGGGGCTACCTCGCGGTGCGCTTCATGTTCGAGCGCCACTCGGGGCAGGTGGACACCTTCGTCGGCCAGTTCCGCGCGGGGAACTACACCGGGTATCGCACGTCGCTGGATGGCCTGGGCTCGGCGTACGACGCGGAGTTCCATCAGTGGATTGACTGCGTCTCCACCGCGACCGACCCGAGCACCTGCGCGAATCCGGACCCGGGCCCCGGTCCTGGCACCGGCACGGCGTGCACGGGCGCGGACACGCGGATGCTGGACAACGGCTGCTACCGGGGCCCGCTGGCCGGCAACAACATCCAGTACTTCTACCTCTGGGTGCCCGCTGGCGCGCGCAACCTGCGCTTCCAGATGAGCGGCGGCACGGGCAACGCGGACCTCTACATCCGCGCCAACCAGTGGCCGTCGACGACGGCGTATGACTACCGCCCGTATCTGGCCGGCAACAACGAGGTGGTGGACATCCCCTCGCCGCAGACCGGCGTCTACTACTACGCCATGGTGAGAGCCCGCGCGGCGTTCGCGGGTGTGAAGCTGGAGGCCCGCTTCGACGCGACGCCGTGAAGCCCGGGAGTGACTCCCGGGTGAAGACGGGGCACCCGGGAGTCACTCCCGCCGCAGTACACCCTCCACCGTTCGCCACAGGCCCAGGGGGTTCGCCTCGCGCAGCTCCGGAGGGAGCAGCGCGTCCGGCACATCCTGGAAGCACACCGGCCGCACGAAGCGGCGGATGGCGCCCGTGCCCACGGCGGTGAAGCGACCATCCGAGCTGGCCGGAAAGGGACCGCCATGCACCATGGCCGGGCAGACCTCCACGCCCGTGGGGACACCGTTCATCAGCACTCGCCCCACGCGGTCCGACAACGTGGGGAGCAGTTCGGAGGCCAACGCCGTGTCTCCCGCATCCATCATCACCGTCGCGGTGAGCTGGCCTTCCAGTCGCGAGGCCACGCGCACCAGCTCCGCCGCGTCACGCGCCACGGTCAGCACCGCGCAGCTTCCGAACACCTCTTCGGTGAGCGCGCTCTCGGCGAGCACCACGCGGGCCTCCGCCTCGAACAGCGCGGCGGCGCCCAGCGCGGCCTTCGACTCACCCCGCGCACAGGTCCGCGTGTCCGTGCGAGCGGCGAGACGGCTCACGCCCTCTCGAAAGCGCTCGGCGATGGCGGGCGACAACATGGGCGCGGCCGCCGCGGCCCCCAGCTTCTCCGCGAGCCGTGCGCGGAAGGCCTCGTACCCCGGGCCCTCCACCGCCACGAGCAATCCGGGCGAGGTGCAGAACTGGCCCGCGCCCTGGAGGATGGACGTGGCCAGCGCGTCCGCCATCGCCTGGGGACGAGCGGCCAGCGCCTCCGGCAGGAGGAAGATGGGGTTGATGGAGCCCATCTCCGCGAAGACGGGAATGGGAACGGGCCGAGCGGCGGCCAGCGCCATCAGCGCGCGACCTCCGCCACGAGAGCCCGTGAAGCCGACGGCGCGGATGGCGGGGTGACGCACGAGCGAGGCGCCCACCTCCGTGCCCGCATCGAACAGGAGCGAGAACACGCCTTCATGCAGCCCACACGCCGCCACGGCCGCGCGGATGGCCAGGCCCGCGCGCTCCGACGTCGCGGGGTGCGCGGGATGGGCCTTGGCGACGACGGGACAGCCGGCGGCCAGCGCGGACGCGGTGTCACCTCCGGCGACGGAGAACGCGAGCGGGAAGTTGCTCGCGCCGAACACGGCCACGGGCCCCACGGGGCGCAGCAGGGAGCGCAGGTCCGCACGCGGCAGGGGACGGCGCTCGGGCAGGGCCCGGTCGATGCGTGCATCCACCCAACTGCCTTCCTCCAGCAACCGAGCGAACTGACGGAACTGTCCGGCCGCGCGGCCCAGCTCCCCCTGGATGCGCGCGGGGGGAAGGCCGGTCTCCTTCGGCGTCACGGCGAGGAAGTCCGCCTCCGCCGCGAGGAGCGCCTCGGCGATGTGCTCCAGGAACACGGCGCGCTGACGCGAGGACAGCGCCGCGAGCGTGGGGGCGGCCTGCTCCGCGAGCACGCAGGCCCGCTCCACCTCCTGGGGCCGCGCGCCGTGGAAGCGAGGCTCGAGCGCCACGCCCTCCGCGGGATTCCAGCCGGTGAACGTCGGCCCACCGGGCTCGCCGCGTTCGGCGCCAATCAAGGACAGTCCCATCCAGCTCATGCAGCGACCTCACTCCGGGAGGGGCCCATCGCCCCTCCAGCTTCGATACAGGACACTTCGCACCGCGCAACGGCCACTACAGCGCGGGCCGGTTCGCCAGGGCCTCGCGCAACACGCGCAGGCACTCCTCGCGCTCGGCACCCGCCAGCTCCAGCCGAGGCCCACGCACCCGCTCGTGGCCCCAGCCCACTTCCTGCTGTACCAGCTTGATGAGCTGGACGAACTTGGTGACGGTGTCCAGGCGCAGGAGCGGCAGGAACCAGCGGTACAACTCGAACGCGGCCTGCTTCTTTCCGGCGAGGGACAGCTCGAGCAATCGCACGGACTCGGCGGGGAATGCATTGACCAATCCCGCCACCCAGAAGCGCGCGCCCGCGTCCACGCCCTCGACGAGGCAGTCGTCCACGCCCACGCCCAGGGCCAGCCGGTCTCCCAGGAGGGCGCGAATGGCGGTGACGCGACGGGCATCGGTGGAGGACTCCTTCACGGCGACCGCATTGTCATGCTCGGCGGCCAGCTCCGCGAGGTGGGCGGGGGTGAAGTCCGTCTTGTAGGCGACGGGGTTGTTGTAGAGCAGGCACGGCAGCTTCGTGGCGCGCAGGACAGCGGACATGTGGGCCTTCATCTCGCGCCAGTCGCTGGAATAGACATACGGGGGCAACACCATCAGCCCGGCGCAGCCCGCCTCCTCCGCGGCGCGAGCCAGCCGCACGGCCTCCGCGGTGGACAGCGCGGCGATGCCTGGGATGACGGGCGCCTTCACCGCGTCCACGCACGTGCGCATCACCGCGGCCTTCTCTTCCAGGCTCAGCGTCGCGCCCTCGCCCAGTGAGCCGCAGGGGATGATGCCGGTGCAGCCCTGCGACACCAGCCAGCGCACGTGTGAGCGCACCGTGCCGTGGTCGACGGACAGGTCCGTGTTGAAGGGGGTGGTGATGGCGGGGAGGACACCAGTCCAGAGGCTCATGACTCTCTCGTGTGGGTAGAGGAAACTTCCGAGGGAAGGCGCAGGCTGCCGATGCGCGCCGGGAGGCACGGTGGGCGCACGTCCTCGCCCGACCAGCCGAAGAGGGTTTGCGCCGCCGTTCCGCAGGTGCGGCCCTGACAGGCGCCCATACCCAGCCGGGCGTACAGCCGGGCCTCGCGCAGGTTCTGACAGCCCTCCAGCGCGGACATGGGCACGTCCTCGCAGCGGCACAGCAGCGTGTCGGGCGTGGCCAGTCGTCGCAGCTCCGCGCGGGGCGCGTCATGCAGCGCGAGCCGGGCGGCGAACGCGCGGACGCGATGCCAGGTGCGCTCCAGCTCGATGGGAATGGGTTGCTCGGCGGCGACGAGTCCGGCCAGCTCTCCGGTGACGAGCGCCTGGTCCACGCCGCCGATGCCGAGCAGTTCGCCCACGGCGTGGACCTTGGGGACGCGTGTCTCCATGCGCTCGTTCACGACCACCGCTCCCGCCGAGGTCTCACAGCCCAGGAGCCGGGCCACTTCCAGATTGGGCACGAGCCCATAGGCCGCGCCCAGGTAGTCACACTGGAGTTGCTCCTCGCGACCGCGCACGGACAGGCGGACCGACTCCAACCGGTCCTCGCCTTCAGCGGCGATGACCCAGGCGTCCGTGGACGTGGGCACGCTGATGAGCGTCGCTGACATCAGGGCGCCTTGGAGCAGCTTGGCCGGGTGTCGCCAGAGCTGGAGGGCGAAGCTCCAGTGGCTCGCGGCGGAGGCCTGCTCGGCGATGTAGAGGACCTCGCCACCGTGGGCGTGAATCGTCGCGGCGGCGGCGAGCAACAGCGGGCCCGTGCCGGCGAGCACCACGCGTTTGCCGCGCATGGGGAGGCCATCCTTCACGAGCACCTGGAGGCCGCTGACGCCCAGCACGCCCGGCAGTGTCCAACCGGGGAACGGGAGGAAGCGCTCGCGAGCGCCGGTGGCGAGCACCGCACGGCCGTAGCGCACCGCGAACGAGGAGGAACCCTCTTCGACCAGGAGCACGCCCGGCTCGGGGGCGGCGACGACGCGGGCGCCTGGACGAAAACGAGCGCCCGACGCGGAGAAGCGGGAGAGCCACCGACGCGCGAGACGATTCGTGCCCTTTCGGGCCTCGCCTCGCCAGACCTGACCACCGGGCTCTGGCTGGGCGTCGAGGACAAGGACATCCAGCCCAGCTTCGGCCGCACGGCAAGCGGCGGCGAGTCCGCCCGGTCCTGCGCCGACGACCACGAGGTCACAGGCCTCACGCATGAGTGCGCACCTCATCCGCGCGGCAAGCCGCGGCGAACCTTCCGAGACCGGCACCAGCCAAGAGGTCACAGGCCTCACGCATGAGTGCGCACCTCGTCCGAGCGGCAAGCCGCGGCGAACCTTCCGAAACCGGCACCAGCCAAGAGGTCACAGGCCTCACGCATCGGTCACCACCTCCTGGTCATCACGGCACGGCGTCAGGCACATGAGGACCTCGGGCACACCATCGATGGTGGCTCGGCACTCGAAGCAGACGCCCATTCCACAGAGGGGCCCACGAGGGCGCCCGCTCAAGTCCGCGCGACTGACGAAGCTGTCCGTCATCGCCAGCGCAGCCGCGACAGACGTCCCCACCGGCACCGTGACAGCGCGCCCGTTGATGCGCAGGGTGACGAGCGTGACGGCCTTCGACGCTGTCTCACGCATGAGCAGTCTCCCGAGAAGACACCGTCAGGAAGCGCGCGGGTGAATACGGACGCGCATCAATGGCGCTGGTGCGCCCGAGCAGTTGGTCCGCCACCAGTCGCGCGCTGCCCGTGGCCGTGGTGATACCGAGCCCCTCATGGCCACACGCCAGCCAGAGCCACGGCTTCTCCGGATGCGGCCCCAGCAACGGCAGCCCATCGGGGGTCGCCGGACGCAGCCCCGTCCAGACGCGCAGCGCCTGCAAGCCATCGAGCCCCGGCAGGAACATGGCCGCGCGCTTCAGCATGCGCTCCAGGAGCGCCGCGTCCACCTCGCGCGTCGCATCGCCCGGCTGTCGCGACGAGCCCAGCAAGAGCTGCCCCGTGACACGTGGCTGGGCATTGAACGCCACGGAAGCGCCGTCCGTGCCGTGCGCGCTCTTGAGGTAACCCAGCTCCACCAACTGGTGATGCACCACGGGAGCCCCGCGCCGGGTGATGAGCAGGTGTCCCTTGCGCGGAGAGATGGGCAGCCCAGGGCAGAGCGCGGGACTGGCCACTCCCGCCGCGAGCACGATGTGCCGTGCCGTCAGCACGTCACCGTTGGAGAGCACGACACTTCCCGGGCGCAGCTCCCGAACCGGACACCCCGTCATCAGCCGCGCGCCACGGGCCTGGGCACGCAGCGCGAAGGTCCGCGCGGCGAGCGGCGGATACAGCACGGCATCATCCACGACACGCAGCGCCCCCACGAGTCCCGGAGCAAGCGCGGGCTCGGCCTCATAGAGCGCCGCGCTGTCGAGCACTTCGACACGGACACCCGCGGCGCGGTAGTTCGCCACCTTCGCGGAGACCGCGGCCATCTCCTCATCATCGGCGGCGAGCCAGAGGGTGCCACACGCGTCGTACTCCACCGTGCGAGGCAGTCCATCGGCGAGTTCTCGCCACAGCGACACGGACCACGACGTCAGCGCGAGCTCCGCCGCGTTGTCATCCATCGCCACCAGGTGGCCCATGCCACACGCCGTCGTCCCCGCGCCGATGGACCGCGCCTCCACGAGCGCCACCGACACACCGTCGGCGCTGAGCACATCCGCGAGCGCCGCGCCGACGATGCCACCGCCGACGATGACGCAGTCGAAGGCGCTCATCCAATGCCCCAGGCAAACGGGTCCGTCGGGTCCACCAGCAACGTGGCCTCCGCGTTGACGGACGCGGTGCCGGTGATGGTGGGCAGGATGCGCGCACCGTCACGGACGTAACGCGCCTCGAAGCGACTGCCGATGATGCTCTCCTGCACCCACGTCGCGCCTTCCGCGAGCACACCCTCGGCGGCCAGGCACGCGACCTTCGCGCTCGTCCCGGTGCCGCACGGAGACCGGTCATAGGCCAGCCCCGGACAGAGCACGAAGTTGCGAGCATCCACCCCCGGCGTCGGAGACGGGGCATACAGCTCGACGTGGTCGATTTCCGCGCCGCCCTCCCCGGTGATGCCCTGGTCCGCGAGCGCCTGCTTGATGGCGGAGGTGTACGCCAGGAGCGCGGGCGTCCGTGACAGCTCCAGCGGCAGGTGCGTGGCGCGGGAGAGGAAGAACCAGTTGCCACCCCAGGCGATGTCGCCGCGCACCTCGCCATGCCCCGGCACGGACACGGCTACGTCGTGCGCCCACCGGTAGCTCGGCACATTGGCGATGCTGACGCGCCCGTCCGGATGCAGCGTGGCCTTCACCACGCCGACAGGGGTCTCCAGCGAGTGGACACCAGGACCGATGCGCCCCAGATACTCCAGCGTCTTCACCACGCCGATGGTCCCGTGGCCACACATCCCGAGATAGCCAACGTTGTTGAAGAAGATGATGCCCGCGACGCTCGCCGCGCTGACGGGCGGACACAGCAGCGCGCCCACCATGACGTCGGACCCACGAGGCTCGCAGACAATGGCCTTGCGAAAGGCGTCGAACTTCTCGCGGAAGCGCTCGCGCAGGCTCGCCAGATCGCCCGCTCCCAGCTCCGGGCCTCCGTCCGTCACCACGCGCGTGGGCTCACCCCCGGTATGACTGTCGATGACACGAATGCGCCGCATGCGAACCACTCCCTCTACCCGGGCCTCCCATGAGCCACCCTAGGAGTCCCGAGGCGCTGTTTCTTGGGAGATTCGACCACACTCGCGAGGCAATCACGCAAATGCCCCAGCGAGCAGGCCTCCTCGGGGACACGCGCCGGGACGCGCGCGCCGGCGACAGGGGTGGCTCCAGCGGGTGGTGACGCGACCGGCCAGGACCGCCGGCCCCTCGATTCTCCTTGGCGCCAGCCGCCACTGGAAGTGAAGTCGCACTCCCTCATCCCCGGGAGCGTTCAATGAATCGTCAGACGTGGAGCGGTGCCTTCGTGGTGGCCTTGCTGCTGACTGGCTGTGGAGGAGGCGCTGAGTCGCAAGGCCCCGAGGCCGAGGCCGCGGTCCGCCAGTCGCTCTCCGGCCCCTGGGAGTGCGACCCCGCTGAATGGTGCCATGTCAGTGAGCACACCCTGGAGTGTCCCCCGGGCTCCGCCTACGGGACGGCCTACGCCTGGCCCACGCAGGCGGGCGGCTACTGCACCCAGCGCTTCGCGTGCGACTCCGTCATCCCCCTCTGCCCCGCCCCCATCGACCCCTGACTTCGATTACTATCGCCACGCAGTGGCATCAGACCTTCCACCCACGGAGTTCGACATGAAGTCGCGTCACCTCATCGGAGCCATGCTGGCGTTCGGAGTCCTCTCGGGGTGCGGCGTCACGGGCGAGGAAGACTCGGAGCAGGCCCCCAACGTCAGCCAGGTGGGTGCGCTCGACGCGTGCAACGGCACGCTGCTGTGGGAGTACAACTTCTACAGCGACGCCTCCCATTTCGAGCAGGTGGGCGGAATCATCTGCAAGTGCCGAGGCACCGTCGTCACGTGGGGTGACACCTCGACGCCGTATGTCGGGTACTGGAGCGGCGTCTGTCCGGGCCAGCCCACTCGCTGAACTGAGCTGGGACATGGCCTGTCCTCGCTCGGCCCACCGGGCGTGGGCATGGAGAAGGAGCACCCGTTCACCACGCGGCCTGGCATCACCCTGGCCGCGTGTGTGAACACCCACTCCACGCTGGCCCTCGTCGCCGCGCCGGGAACGCGCTTCGACCATGGCGGCACGCACCTGCACGTGGCCACGCGTCGTCACGGGCACTCAGGCGCCCAGCGTGCCCGACTGGAGCGCCTTGCCGGCCGCGCCGGACATGCTCTCCGCCAGCGTCTGCACCGAGCGCGACACCCGCTGCGTCTCCTCCACGACCCGCAGCGTCTGCTGCATCTGTCCGGACAGGTCCTGGATGGCCATGGCTATCTGGGACGTGCCCGCGTCCTGCTGGGACACGGCCATGGAAATCTGCCGCACGCTGCTGCTGGTGTCGCCGATGATGCCCGCCAGCTTCTGCAGCTGCGAGCCGGAGACGCGCACCGCGTCCAGGCTCACCTTCACCCGCTGCTCGCCCTGCTCGCTCATCTTCGCGGCCTCGCGCATGCTGGTGTTCACCCCTTCCAGCACCTCGCGGATGCGCTGCGTGGCGAGGATGGACTGGTCCGCGAGGCTGCGCACCTCGCGCGACACCACGGCGAACCCCCGGCCGTGCTCACCGCTGCGCGCGGCTTCAATCGCCGCGTTGACGGCCAGCATGTTGGACTGGTCCGCGAGCCCCTTCACCGTGTCGACGATGCCGGAAATCTCCCGCGTGCGCGCATCCAGCGCGAGGATGCGCCGGGCCATCTCCGACACCTCCACCCGGATGGCCTCCAGGTTGCTCAACGTCCGGTCGATGGCCGCGCCGCCGTCGCGACCCGCCTCTTCCGCGACGACGATGGAGCTGGCCAGCAGGCGCGTCTTGTCCGCCGTCACCAGCGAGCCCTGACGGATTTCCTGCACCGTCTGCTCCAACTCCTTGAGCGCCGTCGCCTGACGGCCAATGCCCACCGTCTGCTCCTCGCTCGACGTGCGCAGCTGCTGCACCACCGTCGCCAGCTCCCCGGCGCCGCGGCCCATGCCCGTGGCCAGCTCCCGCACGTCCTTGCTCCGCGCCTCCAACTGGCGCGTGTGTGACGCCAATGAGCGCACCACCATCGTCGAGCGCCGCGCGACGATGCCCACCAGGGACACCGTGAGCGCCATGAAGCCCCAGTGGTGGTAGGTGCCCGTCACCTCCGTGAACCCGAGCAAAGGCAGCGTGCTGAGCAGCAGCACGAAGGTGAGCACGCCCAGGCCCACGACGAAGATGCGCGCGTCGATGCTCCCCCGCCACGCGGCGCGGGCCGCGACGATGACGCACAGGAACAGGCACGGCAGCGAGTAGAACGTGAAGAGGTGCAGTTGCCGATACACGGTCCCCAGGTCCACGAACAACATCAGGCTCTGGAGGGCGGCGGGCACGGAGAGCACCGTCGCGCCCCAGCGGAACCAGCGCAGTTGGCCCTCCAGGATGCTGTCGGAGATGAACCACCCCAGTCCCGGCAGGAGGAGGTAGGCGCCCAGCAGCGTGAGCTGGCTGCTCAAGAGCTTCGCGTCCCAGAGGGACACCAGCAGCCCGCTGGAGCCCAGCAACATCAGCCCCGAACCTCCGGCGAAGACCGTGAGCGCCACCAACATCCGTCTCTGGCGCCGCAGCAGGGCCGCCCCCGCGGAGACCGCCGCGACGACGAGCAGCAGTGTGCCCATGACGAAGGGCGCCAGCCCGTCACGCGTCACCCGCGCGGCCAGCTCGTGCCGCGAGCCCACCCGCGCCTCCCGGCTCGCGCCGATGGTCTGCCCGGTGCTCTGGATGCGCAGCAGCACCCGCGTGCCTGGCACCGAGGGAGGCAGCGTCACCAGATTCCACGCCATGTTCTCCATCGACTCATGGCCCGACGGATTCAGCGTCCCACTCGCGTAGACGCGGCGGCCCCCGGCGTACACTTCGAACGCATTCGCCACCGTGCCCAGGAAGAGCGCGGGCTCCGGCCACGTCCCGTGCGGCACGGGGAGGCTCAGCCACAGGAAGGTGTTCGACTCCTTCCCTGGAGGCTCACGCAACGCGACCATGGGCCGCCAGTCCTCCGCGTCCGCCTCATGCGCCCACGTGGGCACGCCATCCGGCCCCACCGGCGAGTCACCCCAGCGATACCGCCACCCGCTCTCCAGCTCCACGCTCCGCGCGCCCGGGCCTTCCGCCCGCGCCGAGGGCGCGAGCACGAGCAGCATGAGCACCATCCACCCCAGCCTCGCCAACCCCGAGACGGCCCTCCCCGCGAAACCACCCTGCACAGGGGGACACGTTGAAAAACCCGAGACACGACAAGCTGTCGACACGTGACACGAACCGCGGAGCAAAAGCATGGATGAACACGATGCTCGGGCTTCTTGGACACGAATGTAAACGGGTCCTCCTCGCCCCGCCCGTCTGCTCCTCGCGCGATACCTTGTGACATGTCGACAGGCTCGACATCTGGAGCAGAACTCCACTGTGTTCATGGAACAGCGACCTGTCATCAAACGACGAGCTGCGTTGAGCCCGGTGACAAGCCCGCCCGCGTCCGTGTCGATGTATCAACTCGGGATGTATCGAAGCGCGGACGGCCGCCGAGCGCTCGCGACCTCCCGGCGCCGTGCTCCGGGCGTCCACCCCGATCTCCGGGCCTTGCCTGATGGTTTCCGCGTGAGGGGTACTTTCCGGCCACTCAAGGATTTCCCGCGAATCCGTCGTTAAGGAGGGACGCGGAGAGAGCTTCCGTGGGGCGGCGCGGTTGGAGCCGCGGGGGACACCATGAGCACGACGGAGCTGGCGATCTTGTTGGAGGGAGCACGAGAGGGAGACCTGGGCGCGAGGGACGCGCTGACGGCGGCCACCTATCGGGAGCTGCGGCGGATGGCCCGCGCCGTCCAACCCGAGATGGCTCCCCACAATCCCCTACAGCCCACCGTGCTGATTCAGGATGCCTGGACGCGCTTGTTCGGGACGGATGCGCTCCAACCCGAGGACCGTCGCCACTTCTTCGGGGTCGCCGTCCAGGCGCTGCGGCGGGTGCTGGTGGACCGGGCCCGCGCCTCACTCCATCAGCGGCGCGACGCGCGGCGGGAGTGGCTGAGCATCCGCCACCTGGACCTGGAAGCCCCGGGCCCTGACCTGGAGGTCCTCCAGTTGGAGGGGGCCTTGTCGGAGCTGGAGACCTTCCAGCCCCGGCTCGCCCGGCTGGTGGAGCTGCGCTACTTCGCGGGCCTGAGCCTCCCCGAGACGGCGACGGCGCTGGGTGTGTCGCAGGCCACGATGAAACGAGACTGGGCCTACGCGCGCGTCTGGTTGACGGAGCGACTGAGCCACTGAGGCTTGTCGCGCTGTTTCAGTGCGCGTTGGCCATGCTCTCGAAAGGCCAGGGGCGCGGCGTCGCGGCCGTGCCCAGCCACAGGTCGGCGACCTGCTGCGCGAGCGTCCACGGCGCACCGCCCGCGCGGTTCGTCAGGACGATGACGGTGAGACGCTGGTCCGGATACTTCACGATGGCGTTGGTGAAGCCACACGTCTCACCGTGATGTGACAGGCGCGTGCGGCCCTGGTCCTCGTCGACGAACCAGCCAAAGCCATAACGCCCGGAGGCGCCATCCGGGAGCTTCACCGGCGTCCACGCGAGCGACTGCGTCTTCGCGTCCACCAGCGCGTGTGAATCCAACGCGACATCCCACGCGGCCAGGTCCACCCCGGACGCATAGACACCGCCATCCCCCAGCACGGCGCTGGTGTTGCTCTGGTCCCTGGGGACGAAGCCCTCCTCGCGGCTCGCATGGCCGTAGGCGCGCTGGGACACCGTGGAGACACCCTCCTGGTGGGCGACGGCGGAGGCCATGCCGCTGGGGGTGAAGATTCGTGCGCGCAGGAAGCCGGCGAAGGACGTGCCGCTCACCTGCTCCACGATGAGGGCGAGCACCGCGTAGGCGGAGTTGCTGTAGCGCACCGCGCTCCCCGGCGGGAAGTACGTGCGGTCCGCGCGCGAAAGCAGTTGGAGCACGTCGCGGTCCTTCACCTGTTCGGTCTGCGTGGCCGGGACGAACGCCTCGTAGTCCCAGATGCCGGAGGTGTGCTGGAGCAGGTGGTGGATGCGGACCTCGCCCAGGTACGAGGGGAACCCGGGGAGCACGTCCACCACGCGGTCCTCCAGCCGGAGCTTGCCCTCGTCCACCAGCAGCAGGATGGCCATCGCGGTGAACTGCTTGGTGAGCGAGGCCAACCGGTAATGACTCTCTGGCGTGGCCTTCGTCCGGGTGCCCACGTCCGCCAGGCCATAGGCGCGGCTGAGCACGACCTTCCCTTCCCGCAGCACGACGAGGCTGGCCCCGGGCCGCTCCGGGCCGCTGTAGTCCGCGAAGAGCGCGTCCACCTCGGGAACGTGCCGGACGTTCGGCGCGGTGCCGGCACAGCCAGTGAGGACGCAGAGAACGGACACGAGGACGGCTCCGAGCGCGGGGCGGTTCATGCGCCCGATGATGCGCGAGAACGCGCGGGCCTCGCGCGGACTTTCAACCGCGTCGCGTGGGGGGAGCTCTCTGGAGCGAGGCTCCCGCCAGTCCCGCCAGCAACAGAATGGGGGCCAACAGCACCGCGCCGAACCACGCCAGCGCGTAGAGCAGGCCCAGGACGAACCCCAGCGCGCCGCCCTCCCTCGTGCCGGACAGCGCGCCCACGTACTGGCGTCCTCCCAGCAGGTGCAGCAGCAGGAAGACGGCGACCAGCGTCAGCGCCGTGGCCAGGAGCATGAGCGTGCGTCGCATGGACGGGAGTATCCGGTGCCCGACACCGCGCCGCGCGGGCAGCCACGACGGACGGTCGAGTCCTCGGGGTGAGTGGTCGGCGAGTCATGGCAGACGAGCAGACAATCGCTCGGCCTCTCCGTTGCCCTCCCTACTGACGGCGAAGGGGCGAGCGCTCCCCACACTGGCATGGACCCAGGTGCAGACCCAACTTCAGCCGCCAGACGTGCAAGTGGAAACGCATGCCTCCGAGGAGCAGGAGCCTGTCATGTGGAGCACATCAGCGTCGGGCTGGGATGAAGGACCTCGGAGGCGCCGAATCCTGGGGCGGATGCGTCGGCCCTCGGGCAGCAGGGGACTGGGTGTGGAGCCGATGACCTTCGCCGTTCTGGAAGCCCTGGGTGAGCGACACCAGTCACCGCGCGGACCGGGAAAGCGCTGGCGACGTTCCGCACTGCGAACGCGCGGCGGCGGGGCGGGCGAAGCGCGCGACGAGGAGGCGCTCGACTTCGAAGTGGCCATCGCCTCCTGGTAACGCTCCTGCTAACAACCGGGGCATGACCGCGCCCCGCCCCAATCCGTTGTTGTCGGACCGCGACGTGGACTTCCAGCTCGACGAGGTGGTGCGTGTCGCCGCCCTGTGCGAACTGCCCGCCTTCGCGGAGCACTCACGAGAGACCTTCGGCCTGCTCCTGGACAGCGCGCGTCGCTTCGCGCGCGAGGTGCTCTACCCCACGTATCGGACGCTGGACGCGGAGCCGCCCACGTTCGAGAACGGCCGAGTCCGCGTCCATCCGCTGATGCGCGAGCTGTATCCGCGCCTGGTGGAGCTGGGGATGCTCACCGCCACAAGGCCTCCGGAAGTCGGCGGACAGCAGCTCCCGCTCACCGTCCACGCGCTGGCCAGCGCCTATCTGATGGCGGCCAACCTGAGCGCGTATGCCTATCTGGGACTGACGCACGGCGCCGCGCACCTCTTGGAGGCCTTCGGCACCGCGGAGGTGAAGGCGGCCTTCATGGAGCCGCTGTACCGGGGCGAGTGGACGGGCACCATGGCCCTCACCGAGCCGCAGGCGGGCAGCAGCCTGGCGGACGTGAGGACGCGCGCGACCCTGGCGGCGGATGGGACGTGGCGCATCCAGGGCTCCAAGATTTTCATCAGCGGTGGGGACCAGGACTTCAGCGAGAACATCGTGCACCTCACGCTGGCGCGCACGGAGGGTGTGGAGAGCGGCACGCGAGGCATCTCCCTGTTCGCGGTGCCGGCGCGGCGGCGAGAGGGTGACGCGCTGGTGGACAACGACGTCCGCGTGGCTGGCGTCATCCACAAGATTGGCTGGAAGGGCATCCCCAGCCTCGTGCTCAACTACGGCGAGTCGGGCGACTGCCGGGGGTGGATGGTGGGGCAGCCCGGGCGCGGGCTGGCGTGCATGTTCCAGATGATGAACGAGGCGCGCATCATGGTCGGCCTCAACGGCGTGGCCACCGCGTCCGTCGCGTACCACGAGGCCGTGGCCTATGCGCGCGAGCGGCCCCAGGGCCGCCCCGTGGGAGCCAAGGACGCCACGCGCCCGCAGCACCCCATCATCGAGCACGCGGACGTGCGGCGCATGTTGTTGCGTCAGAAGGCGATAGTCGAAGGCGGCCTGTCGCTGCTGGTGACGGCGGCGTATCAGGCGGACCTCGCGACGCATGCCCAGGACGAGGACACGCGGCGTGGCGCGGGGCTGCTGGTGGATTTGCTGACGCCCGTGGCGAAGAGCTTCCCCGCGGAGCGCGGCTTCGAGGCCAACGCGCTCGCGGTGCAGGTGCACGGCGGCTACGGCTACTCCAGTGAGTACCTGCCGGAGGCGTGGCTGAGGGACCAGAAGCTCAACAGCATCCATGAGGGCACCACGGGCATCCAGGGGCTCGACCTGCTGGGTCGCAAGGTGGTGGCGGGTGGTGGCGCGGCGCTGGCGACGTTCGCGGACGCGGTGGGCCGCACCGTGGCGCGGGCCCGGAAGGCCGGCGTGGAGGCCACGTGGGGTGAAGCGCTGGAGCGCACCACGGGCGAGGTGGCGGAGCTGGTCGCGGAGTTGGGTGCTCGAGGGGCGGCGGGAGAGGTGGAGCTGATGCTGCGCCACAGCGCGGACTTCCTGGACCTGTTCAGCGTGCTGGCGGTGGCGTGGCGCTGGCTGGAGCAGGCCGCCGCCGCGAAGGAGGGACTCGCGCGGGGCCAGGGCGACGCGGACTTCTACGAGGGCAAGCTCGCGACGGCGCAGTACTGGTTCGCCGTGGAACTGCCCCGGATTCCCCTGCTGATTCACCTGTGCCGCACCGGCGAGGACTCCTACGCCCGGATGCGCCCCGAGTGGTTCTGAGCCCACCGCCCACCGCCGGGTGAAGGGGTGAAGCCACGCCGAGTCCCGGGAGTCTTTCTCCCGGGGGGCGACCCTCGAAGGAGTGGAGCGAGCCTCCAAGGCAGGCCGAGGCGCCCGCTCGCCTGCCCTCCTGGGGCCGGTTGCCCGCCTGCTCGCTACGATTCCGCTGCATAAATCGTTGGTGTTCGTAAGATGTGACTCGTGACGGTTTCCTTCCACCTGTGTCAGCCCGGTGGAGGCGCCTCGTGCGGCGCCTGCTGTGGCCTCTACAACTTCAAGGACCACTCGCGCGTCGCGCTGACGGAGCAGCTCGCCATGCAGACGGAGCGGCTGCGTCGAGCGCCGATGGAGCCGGAGTCGTGGCATGCGGCGGCGCGGGAGCTGGTGGAGGCACGGCGCGCCGCGCCGATGTTCGCCGCCGTCCGGGTGTGTCCGCTGCTGGGCTTCCTGGACAAGGAGCGCAAGCAGGTGGGGTGCCTGGGGCATCCGAAGGTGACGGGGGGCCCGGACCTGCGCGACTGCGGCGTCTACCGCTCATCGGTGTGCGAGACCTTCACCTGCCCCTCCTTCGGCTGGCTCACGGACGCGCAGGCGCGACTGGTGCTTGCCGCGTGCGCGGACTGGTACCTGTACGGCCTGGTCATCACCGACGTGGAGTTCGTGCGCGGCTGCCTGCGGCTGCTGGAGTGGGAGCTCGCGGGACCGGCGCGCCCGGAGCGGATGGTGGAGAAGCCGGACGTGCTCGCGGCGACACGGCGGCTGTTCGCGCTGAAGGAGACCGCGCCCCGAAGAGACCCGAACGCGGCGGTCTTCGGCCGCTTCACGCGCGACACGGAGGGCGAGCCGGTGCCGCGAATGCTCGATTACATGAAGCTGGGCGTGCGGGCGTCACCCGAGGACGACGTGGTGCTGTGCCTGGGATACACGCCCGCCAACGCCACGGAGTTGATGGCGGCGCGGGAACTGGTGCGCACGCACGTGAAGGCCGTGGCTCGCACGATGACGGCGTGAACGACGCGGACGTCGCGCCCCAGCCGCCCCACCTCGCGAGCAGGCGACCGAGCGTTGAAGGTCCCTCGGCTGCCCGAGGCACTTCGCGGTGAGCCCTCACGAGCGCTCAGGCCCACGCCCTGGTCGATAGGAGCACGCCTCTTGCACAGGTCTCCTGGCACGTAACGCGGAATGGGAACGCGAGGTGACTGGATGGGCAGGCGATGGGCGTGGGTGGGAATGTTGGGGCTCTGCGCGTGGGTGTCTGGGTGTGCCGAGCGGCAAGGACAGGACCCCGCGACGAGCGCGCGGTCCGCGAGTGGACAGTCGGAGCAGGCGGTGCCACCTCCGAGCATGGCGGGAGGAGTCGCGGGCCAGACTGGCGCCACGCAGGACTCCGCTGAAGCTCCAGGCAACGCGGCGAGGAACACCGGCACCGTACCGGGAACTGGCAACGCGGCGACCGGGAACACGGGCAACGCGGCGGCGCGGAACACCAGCAACGCCACGAGGAGCACGGGCAACACGTCGGCCAGCAATGCGACGGGCACCGGCAACGCCGCGAGAAACACGGGCAGCACGTCGACCGGCAATGCACCGGGCACCGGCAACGCCGCGAGGAGCACTGGCAACACGTCGGCCAGCAGTGCAACGGGCACCGGCAACACCGCGGTCGGCAACACAACGGGCACCGGCACCACCACCGGCGCGACAGCCCAGGCCCCCGGAGCCGGCAGGGTGATGATCGGCACGGAAGCGGTCCAGGCGAGCGACGATGAAGACTGGTTCAAGGGCGCCGCGCGCGCAGCGCAGGCCGCGCTCCCCGAGAACACCTCGAACCGCGCGCTCGAGGACGTCGTCATCGCCTCCAGCGCGGTGAGCGGCCGAGTCACCCGCGTGAGCCGCGACACCATCACCGTGCGCGACAGCGACGGCAGCGACTACGTGCTGACGCTCGATGAGCGCAGCCAGGGCGTGCGCCAGGGACGGCGCGTCTCCCTGCGCCAGCTCCAGGCAGGCACCCCCGTGCGAGCGCGCTTCGTCCTCATGGGTGGGCGCTCCGTGGCGCGCGACGTGCGCATCCGCCGCTGAGCCGAAGTCCGCCTGAAACCCACTCCCTCCGCCACCTCGGGGCAAGGTAGGATGACGCCCCGAGTCACGGACTGAATGGCCCCGCTGCCCCGCCGTCGAGGAACACGGCGGCGGGACGATGTCGCCGCGCCGGCTGTTCCACCGTCGAACCTCGGTGGAACCTCGTGTCGTGCCCGGAGGCAAAGCGGATGGATGACCCAGGCCCAGGTGGAACCGGAACGCGGCGGCGCGGACGTGCACGCGTCGCCTGGGCCCTGGTCTGCGCACTCGCCGCGTGTACACCGCGAGGCGTGGGCACGCCCGAGCCCACCGTGCCACCACCGCCGCGTCTCTCGGTCCAGCAGGTCACCCAGCTCCTCCCGCCCCACGTGAAGGAGCGCGAAGGTTGGGCACGAGACGTCCTCGCCGCGCTGGAAGCGGAGGACGTGCCGCCGTCGCCCTCGGCCGTTTGCTCCGTGCTCGCCGTCATCGAACAGGAATCCGGCTTCCAGTCGGACCCCGCGGTCCCGAACCTCCCGCGCATGGTCCGCACACGACTGGAGGAGCACGCGGACACGCTGGGCCCGCTGGGCCACAAGGCATTGGCCTCGGTGCTCGCGGGCAAGGCTGCCGGCCAGAAGCGCACCTTCGACGAGCGCCTGCGCACCGTGCGCACGGAACGAGACCTCGACCGACTCTTCCGGGACATGCTCGCGTACTACGAAGCCGAGTACCCCACGACGTTCGCGACGATGAACCTGGCCAGCGCCCTGTTCTCCTCGCGGCGCCTGGAGGACCTCAACCCCGTCACCACCGCGGGCTCCATGCAGGTGAGCGTCCGGTACGCGGTGGAGAAGGAAGGCGAGGACGCCGACCCGGTGAAGGTGCGCGAGTCGCTGTACACGCGCACGGGTGGAGTGCGCTTCGGCACGGCGCGGCTGCTCGGCTACGAGGCCGCGTATCCCCAGCCCCTCTTCCGCTTCGCCGACTACAACGCTGGCGTCTACGCCTCGCGCAACGCCGCGCTCCAGGCCCAGGTGGGCCAGCTCACCCGGGTGTCGCTGGTGCTGGACGGAGACCTGCAACTCTATGACAAGAACGGCGACCCCCGCTCGGAGGACAGCAAGTCCCTGGCGGCGCTGCTCGCCTTCCGTCGAGACCACGCCCCGGAGCTGAGCGAGCGGCAGGTCCGCCGCGACGTGAAGAAGGAGAAGGAAGAGGACTTCGAGTCCACGGAGACCTTCCGCGCGGTGAAGCGCGTGTACGCGAACCAGACAGGGGAATCCCCCGCGTACGCCCAGCTCCCCCAGGTGACGCTCCAGAGCCCCAAGCTGAAGGGAGAGCGCACCACGGCGTGGTTCGCGCGCTCGGTGGATGCGCGCTTCCAGAAGTGCCAGGGCCGCTACAGCGCGCTGACGAAGCCGCCCGCCCCGCCCCGGAACGTCACCCGCCCCAAGTGACATTCCCGGCGTCACGACGAACGCCGGGGCCATCAGCGCCGCCTCAGGGCACGGTGAAGAAGGAACTGAAGGCGCCGGCGGAGTGGTAGGGCACCGTGTCCCGCGTGCTGAACGGAGCATGCTCCACGTCCCACAGGGGCGCGTAGACGGCGGTCACCGTCACGTAGCATTCGGCGCCCGGCTCCAACTTTCCGGGGGGCAGTCGCACGTCCCTGACCGAGCCGGGGACATAGATGGACCCCAGGTCCAGCATGGCCCCGAACTCGGGGAGGTACTGCCTGACCTTGACCTCATAGGCCGTGGGCTTGCCGACGGCGGGAGGGACCCAGGAAATCATGGGGTTGAGCGAGCTCACCCGCTGAGGGTCGCTGGCCGGCTTCCGGTCGATGCGAAAGGAGCGAGGCGGCGACACCTTCGGAATCACCGGGCCGGCGGTGAGGTCCTCGATCGCCTCGGTCGCGGTATAGGAACTCGCCAGATTGATGAAACGCGCCGGGTTGCTCGGCAGTTGTGTCGGAGAGAAATAAAGGGTGGACACACTGCCGACCACGCCCCAGTTCGAAGGGTACGGGTTGCCAAACCGCAGGCGAGTCGGGAAGTCAGACGCCGTCCCTTGGGGCATGTTCATCCAGAGCAACTCCCCCGCGTAGCCAACCCACCCATCCGCCGGTCCATGGGGAGCGGGCCGGACCGCGAACGAGGACCCCCTGGGGACGGCGCGCGGGTGGACCTCCGGAGCCATGCGAGCGAACTCGGACAGGCGCCAATCGAAAGAGACCTCCCTTTCATCCACGGGCTGGAGCTCCGTGGAGATGGGCAGGGGCAAGGGTTCCTCCCAGCTCGGCACCAGGTCGAAGGGCGCCAGTCGCACGGAGCGCGTCAAGGAGGAGTAGCCCACCAACGTCCCATCGGACGTCCTGCCCGCGATGAACTCACTGAACTGATTGACGTACAGCCGGTCCCCCCGGTCCGCCTGGAACACGGGGATGTTGGTCCAGAGATAGGAGAGCAGCCCCGCTTCATTGGTGACGAGGGAGGTCGCCCCCTCGGGGACAGCCTCGAAGAGGGCCAGTTCCCCCAACATGTCCACCTCCGAGGAGACCACCTGAAAGCTGGAGCCCTGCTGGTAGTCGCCCGTCCACGGCACCCAGGGCGACAGGTTTCGCAGGTCGAGCTGGAGGGGAAACCAGTCGACGTCCGTATAGACGGCATCCGGACGCCCCAGACGGTTGATGCCGATATCCACGTGACGCGCGGACGTGAGGATGTCGGTCATGTTGATGCGGTCCGCGCGCAGGTAGTACTCCCCTCGCGGCACGCCCGTGAATCGCCACCCTCCCGGCACCGCGGAGCCGGTGTTTCGCGAGAAGCGGACCCCGTCATGGGTGTAGATTTCAGGAGGACTCGCCGACAGGTCCTCGACGCGTTCGGCGATGCCCACCGAGGTGTAGAAGCGCGTGGTGCTCGTCACCAGCACCGTGTCATCGGCGAGCAGCGTCTGGCCTGTCGCCTGGGGCTCCCGCTCGGAGGAGGACGCACCACTTCCACACCCCGCCAGCCACACGACACACGTCGCGCCCAGCAGGGAAGAACTCCGCGGCATCATCATGAAGAAACACCTGTCTCAGGAGGAATCGTGCTCCCCGCCCGATACCATGGAGACTCCCCAGGGACGCCTGACCCGCCTTCACCGCGCAAGTACTTGAGACGTCCCTGAGACATCTCGAGGCGCCGTGCGTTTCGCGCGCGCGGGGCGCTCGCCACCGGCAACACCAGACACACGAAGGCCCCGGCGTCATGAAGAACGCCGGGGCCCGGGTGCCATTCCATCAACCGTCACGCACGCTTCACGGCGTGGTGAAGTAGGAGCTCACGGTGCTGGCGGAGCGGTAGGGCAGCCGCTCCAGGGTCCTGAAGGGGTACGACTCGATGTCGAGCTGGGGGCTGTCGATGGCGGCCACCGTGGCGTGGTACGTAGTGCCGGGCTCCAGGACTTCCGGAGGCAGCCGGAGCTGGGTGGCCGAGCCGGGCAGGTAGAACGCCCTCCACGTCGATGAGAAGCCGGACTCCAGGTCGAGCCGCGAGATGGACACCCGGTAGGCCGCGGGCGTGCCGATCGCCGGCGGAACCCAGGCAAGCACGGGGCTGGCGGTGCCCACCTTGCGCGGAGCGCTCGCGGGCACGCCGTCGATGGTGAAGGACCGGGGCGGCGACACCCGCGGCACCACGGGCCCCGCGATGAGGTGGTCAAACTCATCCCAGGCCGTGTAGCTCCCGGAGATGCTGCCCAGCCTGCCCGAGCCATCCGGCAGCGCCTCCTGATTCCGGAACGAGTAGGACACCACGCCAACCAGGCCCCAGTTCGACGGATAGGGATTGCCGAACTTCAGGCGGGCCGTGAAGTCATACGCGGCCCCCCGGGGCAGGTCCACCGTGAGCAGCTCACCGGTATAACCAATCCACCCGTCCGCCAGCCCGTGCGGGCCAGGCACGATATCGAACCGGGGCAGTCCGGGCAGCGCGTTGGGATGGACCTCCGAAGTGAGCCGGGCGAACTCCGGCAGGCGCCACTCGAGGGGGAACTCCCGCATCCGCACCGGCTGGAGCAGACCCGTGACGGGAATCGGGGTGATGCCGTCGGGCCTGTGGTCGAAAGCACCCGCCTGCACCGCGCGCTCCACGGCGGAGTACCCCAGCGGACGTCCATCCGGGAGCGAGCCCGCGCTGAACTCACTGAGCTGATTGATGTACAGCCGGTCCCCTCGGTCCGCTTCGAAGACGGAGAAGTGGCCCAGGTTCGAGCCCAGCTCGGCCTGGGAGGTGACGATGGAGGTGGCTCCGTCGGCAACCCCCTCGTAGAAGAAGGGAGACGCATACAGGTCCACCTGCCCGGAGGTGAGCTGCAGGCTGGAGCCATGCTGGAAGCTGCCCGTGTAGGGCTTCCACGGCGCCAGGCCCAGCAGGTTGGCCTGGAGGGGCGAGATGGAGACATCCGCGTACTCGGCATCCGGCCGGCCCAGGCGGTTGCGGCCGATGTCCACGTAGCGCGAGGACGTCACCAGGTAGGTCCCCCCCGTGCGCAGGTAGAACGGCCCCGGCGGAACCCCCGTGAAGAGCCACCCTCCGTTCGCCGCCGAGCCCAGGAACAGCGTGAAGGTGGACCCGTTGAACACGAGCACCTCGGGAGGATTCGCTGACAGGTCCTCCTCGCGCTCGGCGACGCCCACCGACGTGTAGAAGCGGGTGGTGTCCTTCACCAGCACCGCGCGCTGATTCGAAGGCCCTCCATCCACGCCGGCGTCGGGCGAGCCACCATCCCCGGGCACTCCCGCATCCGGCCCACAACCCTCGGCGACGGGCTCCCCCATCCACGTCCCGTCACCCGAGGCATTGGAATCCGTGTCCACGGAGGACAAGCCCTCTCCGAGTCCCCCTGGCACGGACGAATCACTTCCACACCCCGCCAGCGCCGCGACACACGTCGCGCCCAGCAGGAAAGAAAAACGCAGCATCTTCACGTGAAGCCCCCAATTCAAGTAAGGCCAGTCAACCCTAGCCGATGGCATCAGGGAGGCCCAACAGGGGCATTCGTGCTCACGGCGCAAGGCATTGCGCGCCATGTGTGACACCCGGGCCCGACGGGTGCTCAAGTGTGTCGGGCCCGGATGACGTGGGAGCCGGCCTCAGCGCTTGGCGGGCGCGGGCGGCGGGGAGAAGCGCTTGTCTGAAATCTTCATCTCCGTGACGGGGCCGTACTTGCGAGCCATCTCCCGGATGGCGGAGGCCTTGCCGATGAGGACGAAGGTGAGGTTCTCCGGGGCGGGCAGCGCGCGCTGGATGACGGTGCCCACGCCCTCGCGGGTGGTGGCGGCCACGGCGGTGGCGAAGCCATCCACGTCGCTGGCATCCAGGCCGTAGAAGGCCAGCTCCGAAAGCTTGTCGGCCACCTGGCCGCCCGTCTCGAGCCGGGGCGGGAACTGGCCCAGCACGTAGGACTTGGCGGACGCCAGCATGGCGTCATCCATGCCGGACTTGCGGTAGCGGGTGAAGACATCCAGGGCCATGTCGATGGCCTTGTCTGTCTTGTCCGTCTGGGTGAAGGAGCTGATGACGAACGGGCCGGGGTGGGCGCTCGGGGAGAAGCCGGCGCGGGCGCCATAGGTCAGGCCGGACTTCACGCGCAGCTCGGTGTTGAGCAGCGAGGTGAAGCGTCCGCCGAGCACCGTGCCCGCCAGGTTCGCGGTGACGCGGTCCGGGTCGTTCCGGGCGATGCCGGTGTTGCCGATGGAGAAGTACGTCTGGGTGGCGTCGGGCTTGTCCACCAGCAGGACGCGGCGGCCCTTGGAGACGGTGGTGGTGGCGACCTCCGGGGCGGGGCTGGCGGCGCGGGCCCAGCCGCCGAGCGCGGCCTCCAGCTTCGCGGCGAGCGCCTTGCTGTCGAAGTCACCGACGACGGAGAGGATGAGCCTGTCGCCGCCGAGCTGGCTCTTGGCGTAGGCGAGCACGTCGTCGCGGGAGAGGCCCGGCAGGGACGCCTCGGTGCCGTCCACGGGGGTGCCGTAGGGGTGGCCGGTGAACTGGAAGGCCTCGAAGTAGGTGTTGATGAGGCCGCGCGGGTCACCATCCTTGGCGGCGGTGATTTCGGAGGCCATGCGCGCGCGCGTCTTCTCCAGTTCGTCCTGGGCGAAGCGCGGGCGGGTGAGCAGGTCCGCGAGCAGCTCCACCATCAGCGCGCTGTCGCGGGACATGAACTGGCCGCTGACGACCAGGTTCTCCAGCTCCGCGCGCGTCTCCAGCACACCGCCGACGCCGTCCACGGCCTCGGCGAACTGGCGCGCGTCACGGGTGCCCGCGCCCTTCTGGAGCAGCTCCGCGGTGAGGGCGGACAGGCCCTCCTTGCCAGCGGGGTCCGCGAGCGCGCCGCCGCGCAGCCACGCGCTGAAGGCGACGAGCGGCAGGTCCTTGCGCTCCACCAGCAGCACGCGCGCGCCGTTCTTCAGCGTGACGGTGGTGGGCTTGGGGAGAGTCACGCCCTGGGGGGCCGCGGTGGTCGCGGTGGCGGGCTTCGGAGGAGTGGTGCCCTGGGCGGCGGCCGGGCCCGAGGAGAGCAGGACGGCGGCGAGGACGGTCTTCCAGGAGAGGGGGGCAATCATCGCGCGGCCTCCTTGCGGGTGGCGGGGGTGGCGGAGTCGGCGGCGTCGGTGGGGACGAGCCAGCCGACGGTGCGACGCTGGGGGACGAAGACGCGAGCGGCGACCTTGCGGATGTCGTCGCGGGAGACGCGCTCGTAGCGGGCGGGGGCGTCGAAGACCTTGCGGAAGTCGCCGCGGAAGACCTCGGAGGAGCCGAGCGCGTACGCGCGCCCGTTGATGGTCTCCAGCGAGCGCCAGAAGTTGGCGAGGGTGATGTTGCGAGCCTTGCGCAGCTCGGCGTCGCTGACGCCGTCCTTCACGACGCGGGCGAGCTCCTCGGTGATGAGGGCTTCGACGCGCGCCAGGTCGCCGCCCGTGGGCAGGTCGGCGGTGAACCAGACGAGGCCCGGGTCGAAGCCGGGGGTGTACATGGTGTTGGTGCGGATGGCGACGCGCTCTTCCTCGACGAGGCGGCGGTGGAGGCGGGAGGAGTCGCCGTCGCCGAGGATGTTGAGCAGGAGGGTGAGGGCCTCCACGTCGGCGTCCTTGCCGGACATGCCGTGGTAGGCAAGCTGGAGCAGCGGGGACTGGGAGATCTTCTTCACGACGACGCGGCGCTCTCCCTGCTGCTCGGGCTCCTGGGTGCGGACGGGCTCGGGCGCGGGCTGGGCGGGGATGGGCTCGAGGTACTTCTCCACGAGCGCGAAGATTTCAGCGGGCGTGACAGCGCCGGTGAAGATGAGCGTGCCGTTGTTGGGGGCGTAGTAGGTCTTGAAGTAGCGCTGGAGGTCTTCGATTCGCCACGACTCGATGTCGGAGGGCCAGCCGATGACGGGGAACTGGTAGGGGTGGGCGACGAAGGCGGTGGCCTGGACCTGCTCGGCGAGGGCGCCCTCGTTGTTGTTGTCCACGCCGGAGCGGCGCTCCGAGTAGACGACGCCGCGCTCGGACTCGATGACCTTGGGGTCGAAGGCGAGGTGCTGGAGGCGGTCGGCTTCGAGCTGGAAGATGATGTCGAGCGCGGTGCGAGGGAACCAGTCCTGGTAGACGGTGACGTCCTCGGACGTGAAGGCGTTGTTGGAGCCGCCGTTGGCCTCCATGACGCGGTCGAACTCACCGGGGCCGAACTTCTTGGCGCCGTTGAACATCATGTGTTCGAAGAAGTGGGACAGGCCGGTGATGCCTGGGTATTCGTTGCGGCTGCCAACGCGGAACCAGTTGTAGAGGGCGACGTTGGGGATGTCGTGGTCGGGCCAGACGATGACCTTGAGGCCGTTCTTGAAGGTGCGGGTCTCGACGCTGGCGCCGAGCTTCTGGAAGGACGAGGCGGCGGGCTTGGAGGCCGCCTTGCCTTGCGCCTGGGCGCCGGCGGCGGGAGCCACCAGCAGCGCCAGGCACGACGTCCAGAGGAGGGACTGACGGAACATCCGTGCTCCTGTCAAAGAGGAAGACGCCCGGGAACGGGCGGCGGCGCACGATATTCCAGTTTCAGCCCCCCGTACCTACGCGGCGGGACGGGTGAAGCTCAGGCCCCGAGCACGCCGCGCAGCACGTCCTGGAAGTAGTTGATGCTTCCGACGTGCGTCTGGTGGTGTTTGGCGGACTGGTGGAGGCGCAGGACGACGGCCTCGAACTCGGCCTGGCTGACGTCGCGCAGGGACATGTAGAGCCGGGCTGCGCCCTGGAGGTACGAGAACAGGGGGTTGCGGTCGGTGCCGTCGGGCCGGCGCGCCAGGTGGCGGTAGAGCCGCTCGAACTCCTGGTCGGTCTCCGTGTTGCGCACGGCGCGGCAATAGCCAGCGGCGGTCGCCTCGATGAGGATGAAGAAGGGGTGGTACTCGGGAGGCGGGGTCTTGGCGAAGCTGGGGGGCTTCTTGTCACCGGTCCACAGCTTGGAGATGGGCTGGAGGGTGACGTGCGTGAGCACCTCGCCGGCCCGCACCTGGGCGCGAGCGCCGACGGGGACCACGTGCTTCTGGTCTTCCCACTCCACTGCGACAAACAGCCGGTCCGGAGCGTCCACCCTCACGCCCGCCTTCTCCAGCTCCGCCACTGCGTTCGCGTCCATCTCTTTTCACGCCTCCGAGCCCCCTCTCTACCCCGCCCCGGGCCTCCAGTGCACCCGGCTTCGCACGCTGACGTCCGCTCGCCTCCCCTGCGGAGGCAGCCACCGTCACCTCCAGGACCCCTGCTTCAAATCCAGACATCACCTGGGGCCCCCCAGGGCCCTGGGGATGCGCTCGGCGCCCAAACAGGCAATAAATGCCGGACCAGGATACCCAGGAGGCGTCATGAGGGAGTGCAGGTCGGCCGTGCTCGTGCTGCTCATCGCCATCGCGCTCGTACCGGCGATGGCCACCGCGGGGCAGAGCGCCTCCATTCGCTGGGCGGCGAGCCGGGGCGATTTCGTCACCTGGCAACTCAGCGGCGTGAGCAGGGCGGCGGATGGCGCCCTTCAGCTCTTTCCAGGTCAGGCCTGGGCCGGCACGGACCCGTACGGGCACGGGGGCTACCACGGCGGCACGTATTACAACGGCGGCTCGTTCGTTCAAGGCGAGGCCACCAGCCCCATCATCACCAGTGCGTTCGGCTTCCGCGAGGCCATCGCCTCCTGGGAGGCCACCACGCCCACGGGGACCTGGGTGGAAACCTTCGTCCGCGTGCAGGTGGCAGGGGCCTGGACGAAGTGGTTCAGCCTGGGCGTGTGGGCCTCGGAGGGCGCCACGGTGCGGCGCCACTCGGTGGACTCGCAGGCGGACACCGTGGCGAGGGTCTCCATCGACACGTTGCTCGTCACCGCCAAGAAGTCGGCCGCGAGCGCGTGGCAGGTGAAGACCCGGCTGTTCAGCGCGGACGGCGTGGCCACGCCCACGCTGCATGCCAGCGCCCTCACCTTCTCCACCTCGCCGGAGGCCAGGCCCACCGTCCCGGCCGGCAACCCCGCTCGCTGGAATCAGGTGCTCGACGTGCCCCGGTGCTCGCAGATGGTCTACCCCGATGGGGGCGAGGTCTGGTGCAGCCCCACGTCCACGGCCATGGTGCTGAAGTACTGGCTGGGGGACACCGGTGGCTGCGAGTCGAGCGTGCGGGCGGCGGTCAGCGGCACCCACGACTGGTACTACGGCGGTCACGGCAACTGGCCGTTCAACACGGCGTATGCGGCCCGCCAGGGCTTTCAGGCCCACGTGGCGCGCTTCACGAGCTTCGCCCAGTTGGAGCCGTGGCTCTCCGCCGGCGTGCCGGCCATCCTCAGCGTCGCGTGGGGCAAGGGGGAGCTGACCGGCGCTCCCATTCCCTCCACCGCGGGCCACCTCCTGGTGCTCGCGGGCTTCGACGCGACCGGCAACCCCGTGGTGAACGACCCGGCCGGCGCCAGCGACACCGTCGTGCGTCGTACCTACTTCCGCTCGGAGCTGGAGCCGCTGTGGCTGTCACGCTCGGGAGGCACCGCCTATCTCATCTACCCGCGGGGCTGGCCGGTGCCCGCGTTGTAGTGGCGCCGCATCGAGGGCTTGGCGCCTCGACCCCAGCCGGCGTGGAGCGGGCCCCCGTCGAAGAAACCCCGTCCCCGTTCGCCGCGCCACGGAGGGTCGAGCTAGAAGGAGTGCTCGGGAGACACCACCATGCAGGCTCCGTCGTCGGTCGTCACGAGCGGTTTCGTGGTGCTGGTCCTGACCGTCGCGGGCCTCCTGGTGGTGGCGACCTGGCACGCGGGGCGGCGACTCGGGGAGACCCCACGTGGGACGCTGCGCTGGACGGCGTTGTCCGTGGGCGTCGTCGCCTTCGTGCTGGGCTCGAGTGGCGTGCTCGCGGCGCGCGGCGCGCTCGCCGACATGGACTCCCTGCCGCCCGCGGTGTTCGGCGTCATCCTGCCCGCGACGGTGCTGACGCTCGTGCTCGCGGGCTCCAGGTTTGGCGAGCGACTGGTGCTCGGGCTGTCGCTGGAGGCCCTCGTGGGGTTTCAGGTCTTCCGCGTCGCGGTGGAGGTGGCGCTCTGGGCGCTGCACCGCGAGGGCATCGTGCCGGTCGAGATGACGTTCGAGGGCCTCAACTTCGACATCCTCACGGGACTGACGGCGCCGGTGATGGCCTGGCTCATCCACCGGGGGCGAGCGCCCCGCGCGCTCGTGGGAGCCTGGAACACGGCGGGTCTGGTGCTCCTGCTCACCATCGTCGCCATCGCGGTGCTCGCATCGCCACCGTTCGCCCGGGTGTTCGAGGCCACGCCGCGCAACACCGTCATCACCACCGCGCCCTTCATCTGGCTGCCGGTGGTCCTGGTCCAGGCGGCGCTGTTCGGGCACCTGCTTGTCTTTCGCTGGCTGTGGCGACACCGAGCGTCGGCCCCTCCCTCGCTCGCCCCGCCGGCCGGGTGAGCACCTCCTGGTCCGGAGGTCAAACAATCCTTGCCCAGTGAATGCCATCCCGCCGGGCTAAGGGCATTGCCATACAGACCCGAAGGGCAATCCTGCGCTAATCGCTCCCTTCGCGTGCGGCGTCCGTTCCGGACCTCGCCTCCCGATAGGAGCCTCGCATGGCCCTCGGTTCACTGTCCCCCCGTGCGGTTGTCATTGGCTGCGCCTTGCTGTGCTTCGCCTGCTCCGACAAGCCGGGGCCGGCGGAGCCACCGCCTCCTCCCGTGGAACCCTGGGACGGGACGTACACGCCGCTCGTGGAGACGACGGACTGGGTCGACCGGGGCCCCTACGCACCGTGCACCTTCACCGGGGTGCAGGGCTCCATCGTCGACTGCGACTCGCCATCGCTCTTCGACCTGTCGAAGTGTGACACCGCCTCGCTCTCCACCCTCGATGCGCACGGCATCTATGGGGTGGACGTGCGCAACGTCGCGGGCTATCCGGACTTCGTTGGCGTCCGGATTCCGCCGGACGGCGGCACGGGAACGATGGAGGGCCGCCCCCTCACACGTCAGCAGGTGACTGGAAGCTTCCAGTTCTCGTCACGCTACACCCTGCGGAACCTGGTCCGGCAGACCGTCATCGTCGGGTGTGGCGTTCAGCCCTCTGGGATGGTGACGGGCTGTTTCGCCCGCTGCGCCAATGGAAAAGCCTCCTGGGGCACCTTCGAGGCCGCGCGGATGACGTGGGGACGAGGGGAGAGCGAGTCATCGGGCGGCCTGCGCCTCATCTCCGAATCGGATGTCCCCCAGAACGGGCTCCATGTGGACGTCTACGTCGCCCACAAGCACGCCTACGTCGTGTCCACCAGCCTCGAAGCGGGGACAGAGGGTGGGCTCGCGGTGTTCGACGTCAGCGACCCGAGCCACCCCGTCCTCAAGAAGAGCATCACCTTGCCAGGGGACTCGTTCTGGAACGCCGCGTGGACGAAGGACGACACGCTCTACGTGGCCAGCAGGAACTCAGGGGTCATCGTCTTCGACATCTCCAACCCCGCGGACCCCCTCTTCGTGCGCAATGTGCCGGGGGGTGAGCCCATCAACGTCCACACCCTCTTCGTGGATGGCAACAGGCTGTATGCCGTGTCGCCCGGGCCCGCGCCCACCGGGGAGACGCTCGTGTTCGACATCTCGACGCCGCGCGACCCGACGTTGCTCAACCGCATCGTCGTCTCGGACACCACGTCCTATATCCCCTCGGCGCACGACGCATTCGCCTACCAGGACCGGCTCTACATCAACCACTTCAGCTCGGGCTACGTGGTCTTCGACGTGAAGGACCCGATGAGCCCACGCGAGCTGGGCACATACACCTTCCAGACCGAGAACAGCTCGTCCATGAGCCATGCGGGCGCGGTGGGCACCTTCGCGGGGAGGACCATCGCCTTCGAGGGTGGAGAAGGACAGGGAACCCATCTGCGCGTGCTGGACGTCACGGACCCCACGAACATCCCGCTCATCGGCACGTACAAGCTCCGCTTCCACGCCTCCATCCACAACATGATCCTCAAGGACAAGCGGCTCTACATCGCCTACTACCAGGAGGGGCTGCGGGTATTGGACGTCTCCATTCCGACCAACCCGCGCGAAATCGCCTACTTCAACACCTTCCGCGAGTCCGACCCCGACCGAGGTGACTGGAATGTCGAAGGCGCCATGGGCATCCGCGTCCCAGGAGACGGCTACGTGTACGTCGTGGACTCGACCCGCGGCCTGCTCATCTTCAACGAGCTCTGAGTCCTTCCGCGAGGCGATGTCACTCCACACGCCAGGTCCGTCCTGAAGAACCAAGTGGCTGGGATAGGGTGGCGAGGTGTCCTCCCCTTTCCTGCTGATTCCCGAAGCCGAGTGGGTCGCCTCGAACACGCTCGCCTTCGCCATCCGGGATGGCTCTCCCGTCAGTCCCGGGCACACGCTGGTGATTCCCCGCCGCTCCGTGGCCACCTGGTTCGACGCCACGGCCGAGGAGCAGCGGGCCCTCTTCGAGCTGGTGGACGAGGTGAAGCGGGGGCTGGACACGCAGCTGCGACCGGACGGCTACAACCTGGGCATCAACGTGGGCGCGGCGGCCGGGCAGACGGTGTTCCATCTGCATGTACACGTCATCCCGAGGTTCCAGGATGACGTCGCGGACGCGCGAGGGGGCATCCGTCACGTCATCCCGGGCAAGGGCAACTATCTGGCGGCTCAGACAAAGCCACTCGCCACGGGTGGACTGGAGGACCCGTTCCTTTCTCACCTGGAGCCGTTGTTCTCTCGCGCGCTGGACATCGCGGTGCTCGCGGCCTTCGTTCAGGACAGCGGGCTGGAGGTGCTGCGGCAATCCGTGGATGCGGCCCTGGCGCGAGGAGCGCGGGTGCGAATCCTCACGGGCGACTATCTGACCATCACCCAGGCGGAGGCCCTGCGTCGCCTGCTGGACTGGATGGATGAAGACACGGTCCTGAAAGGCGGTGCCCGGGGACACTTCGAGGCGCGCGTGGTGGAAGTGGAGAAGGCGCGTGTGTCGTCCTTCCATCCGAAGTCCTGGCGCTTCAAGGGCCCGGGACTCGCGGTGGCGTACGTGGGCTCGAGCAACATCTCCCGGTCCGCGCTGAAGACAGGCATCGAGTGGAACCTGCGCGTCGAGCAGGACCGGGACCCGAGGGCCTGGAGCGAAGTGGTCGACGCCTTCGAGCTGTGGTGGGAAAGGGCCTCGCCCCTGGAAGCGGATTGGGTCGAGCAGTACGCCCGCCGTGCACGAATCATGGAACGCGTCGTCGCCCCCGTGGAGCAGGAACCCGCGCTCCCGCCACGCCAGCCGCACATCCTCCAACAGGAAGCCCTGCTCGCGTTGAGGACGAGTCGCGGAGAAGGTCGCCGCCGAGCACTCGTGGTGCTCGCGACGGGACTCGGCAAGACGTGGCTCGCCGCGCTGGACGTCGCGGCCTTCGGTGACGAGCGAGCCGAGAAGCCGCGCGTCTTGTTCCTGGCCCATCGTGAGGAGCTGCTCGTCCAGGCCGCGGAGACCTTCCGCCGCCAGTTCCCGTCGCTGCGCTTCGGTTGGTTTGTCGGAGCGAAGTCGTCGCTCGCGGGCGACCTGGTGTTCGCCTCGGTCCAGAAGCTCTCGAATCCCGAAGGACTCCAGGCGCTGCGAGAAGCGGCGGCCTTCGACTACGTCATCGTGGACGAGGTGCACCATGCCGCCGCCGCGAGCTACCGGGCCATCCTCTCGCGTCTCGAACCGGCGTTCCTGCTCGGCCTGACGGCGACGCCCGAGCGAGCGGACGACGGGGATATCCTGGGGCTGTTCGATGACCACCTGGCCTACCGCGCGGACCTTGGCGAAGGCATTCAGCAAGGGTTGCTCGCGCCCTTCGCCTACTTCGGGCTGAAGGACGACGTTCCGTACGAGAACATTCCGTGGCGCAGCCGGAGCTTCGACCCGGAGGCGTTGAGCGAGGCGGTCCAGACGGAAGCACGCATGAAGACGCTGTGGCGCGCCTGGGAGGAGCACGCGGCGAGCAGGACCCTGGTGTTCTGCGTCTCCGTCTCCCACGCGAACTGCGTCCAGCAGTGGCTGAGCAAGCAGGGCGTGCGGGTGGCAGCGGTTTACTCGGGGCCCGGCTCCGCGGACCGGGCGCAGGCCCTGCGAGAACTGGGGAACGGCACGCTGGACGCGGTGTGCTCGGTGGACCTCTTCAATGAAGGGGTGGATGTGCCGAGCATCGACCGCGTGGTCCTGCTCAGACCAACCGAGTCACCCGTGGTCTTCCTTCAGCAACTGGGCCGTGGCTTGCGCAAGCACGACGGCAAGGAGCGCGTCACCGTCATCGACTTCGTGGGCAACCATCGGATGTTCCTCGACCGGGTGCGCACGCTGCTGGCACTGGGCCGGAGTTCCGTCTCGCTGAGGGACTTCCTGGTCCAAGGCAAGCAACCCGAGCTCCCTCCGGGCTGCTCCGTGCAGGTCGCGCTGGAAGCCAAGCAGTTGCTTCAACACTTCCTGGCCCCTGGCGAAACCGATGTCGCGCGCATGTATCGCGAGCTGAGGACCGTGCGCGGCCAGCGTCCGACCATCGGAGAACTCTACCGCTCGGGCTACGCTCCCGCCTCCTTGCTCAAGCGGGATGAGTACGCGGGTTGGTTCCACTTCGTGGAAGCGGAGCGCGACCTGACCGAAGCACAGGCACGCACCCTGAAGCAGGACCCGGGTTGGTTCCGGAACCTCGAGCTCACGCCCATGAGCAAGTGCTTCAAGCTGGTGTTGCTGGAGGCTTTGCTCGAAGCGGAGGCACTGTGGGGAGGACTGTCATTGTCCGAGCTGGCCCACCGGAGTCTGTCCATTCTCCAGCGTTCGCCCGAGCTGCTCCAGGACCTCGATGGCGTCACGACGCTGGATGACCCACGGGAGCCGAGCGCATCGAAGTTCCTCGCGTTCTGGACGGCGAACCCGGTCACCGAGTGGACGCAGGACGGCAGGTGGTTCCGCATCGAGGGAGACAGGCTCGTGCCCCGGTTCACGGTGTCCGAGGACACACGAGCAGCCTTCGAGGAGATGACGCGAGAGCTGGTCGAGTACCGACTGGCGCAATACCGTCGTCGCCGGCTCGTCCAGAGTCAGGCTCCAGGGACAGCCTTCGAGGCCCAGGTCATCACCAACGGGCGCCACCCGATTCTCAAGCTGCCCGAGCGACAGCAGCGTCCGGATCTTCCCAGTGGCCTCACCGACGTCAGGGTTCCGGACGGAGCCCTCTGGCGATTCAACTTCGTGAAGATCGCCGTCAACGTCGCGCGGCCATCCGGGACGGAGGAGAACCAACTTCCGAAGCTCCTGACGCAATGGTTCGGCGAGGCCGCCGGCAAGCGGGGCACGGCATTTCGAGTGCGCTTCACGCCAGGAACAGAGGGTTGGTCGGCCGAGCCCATGAAGGCCGAGGTCATTCCATTCACGCGAGCGGTGCGCTGTGTCGCGTTCCCCACCCTGCGCGCCGCGGCGGGGGCCGCGAGCCATGTACTTGCGCTGGAGCAGGCACCCGAGGCGGAACATGTCCGGCTTCCCATCCAGGCACAGGGTGACGGGCTGTTCGCGGTGAGGGCCACTGGCGACTCCATGAACGGAGGAGAGCGGCCCATCCGGAACGGCGACTGGCTGGTGATGCGCTACGCGCGCGACCTCTCACTCCAGGCGATGGAAGGCAGGGTGGCGCTCATCCAGGTCCCCGACGCCGCGGGGTATGCCTATCAAGTGAAGAGGCTCGCGAAGGACGAAGGCCGTTGGGTCCTGCGGTCCGACAATCCAAGCTACGCCACGTCACAGGCAGCCGAGGGCCTGATGCCCATCGCCCTGCTGGTGGAGGTCGTGACACCCGAAAGCGTGGGCCCTACGCCAGGAGCACAACTCACGGACGAGCAGCTCATGGGCCGATTTGGATTGAGCGCCGTCCCAAAGACAGGACGACACGAAGGCCACCTGCTCCTCATCGCCACGGGAGAAGACGAATTCGAGGCGCTCGGCGTCATGGCGTCGCGAATCGCGGACCGTAGACCTGGAGAGACCGCATTCGTCTTCAGCCGAGAGGCACCTCTGGCCCCCTGGCTGTACCGGGGAAGCGCGCAGTGGGATGAACAGACAAACCGATGGACGCTCGACATATGAACGGCTCCATCGACAGATAGCGTCTTGGATTGGAGCCCCATTGAGAGCACCCTTCCAGATGCCTCTCAACCCAAGGAGCCCCAGATGATGCTGAAGCTCGTTTCGGGAGTCGGCCTGAGTCTCGCACTCGCAGTGGGAATGGTCGTCCGCTCGGCTCCACCCGCGAATCCACCGGTCGAGTCCGAGGCGTTGATCGGCTGCTGCACGGGCGATGGCTTGCCCTGCCTCAACACGCCCCAATGTGTGGCCCGTGAGGCTGGCGTCTGCGGCGCGCCCTGTAACTAGGACGTCGGCACGCACACCCTGGGGGCCCTGTCAGCGTGGGCCCTCCAGGCCAAAAAGAAAGGGCCCTGAACCGAAGTCCAGGGCCCCAAACTTTTCAACTCTGTGTGCCCAGGGGCGGAATCGAACCACCGACACGGGGATTTTCAGTCCCCTGCTCTACCGACTGAGCTACCTGGGCGTACGGGTCACCGCGAGAGGCCGCGCTCTCATATCGAGCCCTTCCCAGGGCCGTCAAGCACCCTTTTCCCGGCGCCCCTTCCCTTCGTCATGCGGCACGAGGCATCGCCTCCGCGTCCCAGGTCGTCAGACTCGCGGTGAGCCTCTTCTTCAGCTTCGCCCTCAGCCCCTGCTCGATCTGCCGGATGCGCACCGCCGTCACCCCGAAGCGCCGGGCCAGCAGCTCCGCGCTCGCCGCCTCCTCCGCCAACATCCTCTCCTCCACCAGCGCCCGCTCCCGCGCGTCCAGCTCCGGCCAGGCCTCCTCCACGCTCGCCCGCAGCCTCGCCGCCCACTGCGCCCGGTCCACCACCTCCTCCTGCGACTCACCCTCCCCCTCCAACACCTCCAGCCGCGTCACCTCCCCGTCCGGCGTCACCGGCGCGTCCAGCGACACGTCTCGCGCCAACGACTCGGTCGCACGGGCCACGTCCTCCTCCTTCTTCCCCAGCGCGTCCGCCAGCCGGCGCACCACCTCCGGGTGCCCCTCCCCCCACCGGGCCTCCAGCCGCGCCCGCTCCCGCCGAAGCTGGAACACCACCCACGGCGCCCGCCCGCCCGCCATGCTCCAGTTGCGGCCCACGTACGCCCGGATGCGCGCCCGAATCCACTGGCTCGCGTACGCCCCGAACGGAATCCCCCGCTCCTCGAACCGACCCGCCGCCTCCATCAACCCCACGTTGCCCTCCGCCACCAGCTCGTCCAGCGGCAACCCGGTCCAGCGGTACTTCCACGCCAGCCGCTCCACCAGCACCAGGTGCTCTCGCACCCGCGCCTCCACCGCCTCGTCGACCACGACAAGCTCAGGCGACTCACAGGACACGCTCACGTTGATGGCTTCCATGGACCTCCTCCGGTCTCTTCGGGGCGATGAACTCGCCCCCGAATGCACGTAGAGATAAGCCAGGACCATTCTTAAGAAAATTAGGTAGTTTGAACGCAACCCATAGGTTATCTCTATGGGTATGAGTTGGCTCAACTACCACCATCTCCTGTATTTCTGGACGGTTGCGCGGGCGGGCAGCATCGCCAAGGCGGGCGAAGAACTGCACCTCGCTCAACCCACCATCAGCAGCCAGCTCAAGCTGCTGGAGGAGTCGCTGGGCCACAAGCTCTTCGAGCGACAGGGCCGCAAGCTGGTCCTCACGGACGTGGGGCGCACCGTCATGCGCTACGCCGATGAAATCTTCCGCCTGGGCAACGAGCTGAAGAACGTGGTCGCTGGCCTGCCCCCCGGCCAACAACTCCGCCTCAACGTGGGCATCCTCGACGTCATTCCCAAGCTCGTGGCCGAGCAGCTCCTCAAGCCCGCGCTCGACGCAGGCCCGTCGCTGCGCATCATCTGTCGCGAAGGACCCCTGCCCCAGCTGCTCGCCTCGCTCGCCCTGCACGAACTGGACGTGGTGCTCGCCGACGCGCCCAGCTCCGAGCCCGTCAGCGTCCGCTCCTTCAACCACCTGCTCGGCAAGTGTGGCGTGTCCTTCTTCGCCGCAGACAGTCTGCGGCATCTCAAGAAGGACTTCCCCCGCTCCCTCGACGGCGCGCCCATGCTGCTGCCCTCGGACGAGTCCTCCGTGCGCCGCTCGCTGGACCTCTGGTTCGAGCGCCAGGGACTGCGCCCCCTCATCGCCGGTGACTTCGATGACAGCGCGCTGCTCCAGGCCTTTGGACAGAGCGGCCACGGCGTCTTCGCCATGCCCTCCGTCATCGAGGCGCAGATGGAGCGCGAGTACAACTGCTCCGTCATCGGCCGCACCGACGAAATCGAGACCTGCTTCTACGCCATCACCGTCGAGCGCCGCCTGCGCCACCCCGCCGTCGTCGCCATCGCCGAGGCGGCGCGCTCTCAAATCTTCAGCGTGTGAGCCCTCCGGCGCTCAAGGCGAGGCGCGGTACACCTCCACGCCCGCCACCACCGTCGCCAGCACCTGCGCATCCACCAGCGCCTTCGCGGGCCCCTCCACGGGGTCCACCGACAGCGCCACGAAGTCCGCGTCCTGTCCTGGCGCCAGCCCGCCGCGCCTGGCCTCCTCGAAGGAGGCCCACGCCGGCCCCCGCGTGAAGCCCTCCAGCGCCTCGTACCCCGACAGCGCCTCCTCCGGCAGCCAGCCGCCCTCCGGTCTTCCCGTGGCGTCCTGTCGCGTGCGGGCCGCGTACAGCCCCGCCAGGACGTCCGGGTTCTCGATGGGAAAGTCGCTGCCCAGCGCGAGGTTCGCCCCCGCTTCCTTCAGGCTGCGCCACGCATAGGAACCCCGGAGCCGCTCGCGGCCCAGCCTCGCTTCCGCCCACGGCATGTCGCTGGTGGCATGGGTGGGCTGCACGCTCGCCACCAGGCCCGCCGCGCCCAGGCGGGTGATGTCCTCGCGCCGAAGAATCTGCGCGTGCTCCACGCGGTGCCTCAACGCCTTCGTGCCTGTCTCCTCCGACACGCGCGTGAGCACATCCACCACCAAGGTATTGGCACGGTCTCCAATGGCGTGGATGCAGACCTGGAAACCCTTCGCCATGAAGGCACGCGCCCGCGACTCGAGTTCCTCGGGCGACATCAACAACAGGCCGCGCTGCCCGGGCTCGTCACAGTAGTCCTCGTGAAGCGCCGCGCCCCGGCTGCCCAGCGCACCATCCGCCAGGAACTTCACCGCCCGCATCTTCAGCATCCGCCCCTGCCAGGGGCCCTGCTCCAGATAGGTGTGCCGCTCGTCCCCCTGGCCCGCGGCCATCGCGTAGATGCGCAGCTGGAGCGTGCCCTCCGCGTCCCACTGTTGAAGCAGGCGGAAGGCATCCAGGTCCATGCCGGCGTCGTGGACTCCCGTCAGTCCTACTTGTGCACAGCGCTCCAGCGCCGCGCGGAGCCGCGTCTCGAGCTGCGCCTTCGTGGGCGGCGGCATCGCCGCGGCCACCACGTCCATGGCGTTGTCCACCAGCACGCCCGTGGGCTCGCCCCTCGCATCCTTCAGGATGCGGCCACCCTCGGGGTCCTGCGTGTCGCGGGAGATGCCTGCCCTGCGCAGCGCCTCGCCGTTCACCCAGGCCGCGTGGTGGTCCACTCGCGTGAGGAACACGGGCGTCGTGGGGAAATGGGCATCCAGCTCGGCCCTCCCCGGAAAGGCACCACCGGGCCACTCGTTCTGGTCCCAGCCTCTTCCCAGAAGCCAGTCGCCCTGGAAGCTGGACTCGGGCGCTTGTGACAACCGACGCACCGCCTCCTCCACGGACGGCGACTTCTCCAGTCGCACCGTCGTCAGACTGCGACCCAGGCCGTGCAGATGCGCGTGAGCATCCACCAGTCCTGGCACCACCGTGGCGGCTCCCAGGTCCACCTCTCGCGCACCGGGCGCCGTCGCTCTCACTTCGTCGCGAGTGCCCACCGCCACCACGCGCCCGTCACGCACCGCCAGGGCTCGCGCCAGCGGACGCTCCGTGTCCAGCGTCCAGATTCGCTCTGCCAGATAGACCGTGGTCTGCACCGTGCGCCTCCGCCTGTCCCGGCGGATTCAGCCTCCACGCGGGTCCGAGCGAACTGTGCGCGAGCCGAGCGGCGGTGTCACGAGGACCGTCGGGTGGTGTGTCACGACCTCGCGGACCAGGAGAGGAGCACCCTCCTGGCTCGCGACTCGCCGCGGCGGAAGTCCGTCGCGTGACGCCTCTCTACTCCGGCTGCGGCTGCGTCTCCGGTCCGTCGCGTGACGCCGCGCTACTCCGGCTGCGGCTGCGTCTCCGTCGTGCCCGCGTCGGGCTGGGCGGGCATGGGCGTGGCGGGCCCGGGCGGTTCGTCCGGTACGGTCTGCACGGGCTCCCTCACCTGGTCAGGGCCCTGAAGCGGCTCCTGCTCTTCCGCCCCAGGGGGCTGGGTGGTCTTGCAAGCCAGCGGTACGGCGGCCAGGCACAGGGCGGCGATGAGGACGACACGGCGCATGACTCCTCCCCTTCGAGTCTTGGCACGACTTGGGCGGCCCACGCCGCACGAGGAAAGGTGCTGCCTGTGGCGCGCGCTCACCACCCGGTGAGCAGCCCGACAGGCTGGCGCCCACTTCTGATGCCGGCTACCGGACATGCACGCGGCACCTCGGGAAGACCCCGTCGGGCATGAGCACCGTTGGCTCGGGAGTGTCGTCTCACTCCGGGAGCCTCAAGCCATGTTGGATGTCGTGGATGTCGGCAAGCGCTCACTCGCCACCTATCGCGGTGTCGCTCCCGACGCGCAGCTCGACGCCCTCTCCCACTGCGCCGAACGACTGCGCGGCGCTCGCTGTCTGCACCTCAGCGCCACGCCCTATGGGGGAGGCGTCTCCGAAATCCTCCGCTCGCTGGTCCCCCTCTACAACGACCTGGGCATCGTGACCGACTGGAAGCTCATCCACGGCGACGAGGCCTTCTTCCAGGTCACCAAACGCATCCACAACGGGCTCCAGGGCGCTCCAGGCGAACTCACCGAGTCCGAGAAGGCCATCTATCTGGCCAACTCCCAGCTCAACGCCCGCCGACTCATCTCCGACTCCGAGGACTACGACTTCATCTTCGTCCACGACCCGCAGCCCGCGGCGCTCGCGGCCCTCAGCGGCAATCGCGACGCGCGTTGGATATGGCGCTGCCATATCGACACGTCTCGACCCAACCCCAGCTTCTGGGAGCTGCTGTCGCCCTACCTGCTCGACTACGACGCCGCCATCTTCACCCTGCCGGAGTTCATTCCTCCCGCGCTCCCCATCCGGAACGTGCGCGTCCACGCGCCAGCCATCGACCCGCTCAGCCCCAAGAACCATCCCCTTCCCGAGCCCCTCGCGCGCGACGTGCTCGAGTGGATTGGCATCCGCACCCACCGGCCCCTCGTCACGCAGGTCAGTCGCTTCGACCGCTGGAAGGACCCGCTGGGCGTCGTCCGCGCCTACCAGCGCGTGCGTCCACATGTCCCCGACCTGCAGCTCGCGCTGGTCGGCTCGCTCGCCCTGGATGACCCCGAGGGCTGGGAGGTCTACGAGGAGCTCCGCGCGGCCACCCGGCACGATGGACTCATCCACGTCCTCACCAACCTGGTCGGCGTGGGCAACATCGAGGTCAACGCACTCCAGGCGCGCTCGGAGGTCGTCGTCCAGAAGTCCCTGCGCGAAGGCTTCGGGCTCGTCGTCTCCGAAGCGCTCTGGAAGGGCACTCCCGTCGTCGGCGGTCGCACGGGCGGCATTCCGCTGCAGCTTCCCGAGGGCACGGGCGGAGTCCTCGTGGACACAGAGGAGGAGTGCGCCGAGGCCCTGCTCCACCTGCTGCGCCAGCCCGACGAGGCCCACCTTCTGGGTGAACGCGGGCGAGAGCACGTGCGCCAGCACTTCCTCATGCCACGGCTGCTGCTGGACCACCTGCGGCTGCTTGACGCCATGTCCTCCGCACGGCCCCTTCCCGCGCGAGACATCGTCCCGTCTCATCCTTCCCCCCTTTCTCTTCAGGGGGTGTGACTTGCGCTCACGCCACGTCCAGTTCGGGAAGACCGGAGCCGCGTTGCTCTTGATGGTGATGGCCCTGGGCCTGCTCGCGGCGACACCTCCAGCGAGCCCCACGCCGGGCTCCTCCACCGTGGCCTCCTGTGAACTGGAAGGCGTGGTGGACACCGGCTCGGGCGCCTATCTGTCCGACTGCGTGCGGCGCGCGGAGGCTGGTGGACACTCGGCGCTGCTGGTTCGACTGGATACGCCGGGCGGCTCGCTGGAGGCGACTCGCGCCATCGTCCGGGCGTTCCTTGGATCCTCCGTGCCGGTGCTCGTCTGGGTGGGGCCCTCCGGCGCGCATGCGGGCAGCGCGGGCGTCTTCATCACCCTGGCTTCCACGCTTGCGGCCATGGCTCCCGGCACCAACATCGGCGCCGCGCATCCTGTCGCGGGAATCACCGGGCAGGACCCGGAGGCGACCGGCGGTGCTCAGATGGCTCGGAAGGTGGAGAACGACACCGTCGCGTTCGCGGAGAGCATCGCTCGGCAGCGAGGCCGCAATGCCTCGTGGGCCGCCTCCGCCGTGCGCGACAGCGTCTCCATCAGCGCGAACGCCGCCGTCGAACAGCGCGTGGTGGAGCACCTCGCTCCCAGTGAGGCGGAGTTCCTCGCGTGGGCGGATGGACGCTCGGTGCAGGTGGCGGGGGGAGACACGGTGCGGCTGTCCACTCGCGACGCCCGACTCGTGGAGCTGACCCCGAGCCTTTCACAGCGCGCGGTCCATGCGCTCGCGCATCCCGCGATTGTCTATCTGCTGTTCCTCATGGCCGCGCTGGGACTGGTCGTCGAGCTGGCACACCCGGGTGGTATCGCCCCCGGACTCATCGGCGTGGTCGCGCTGGTGCTCGCGCTGGTGGCATCGTCCGCGCTGCCCGTGAGCACGGGGGCCTTGCTCCTCTTGCTGCTCGGCGCGGCGCTCATCATCGCGGAGCTGTTCGTCACCAGTGGACTGCTCGGCGCCACGGGCGTGGTGTTGCTGGGCCTGGGAGGACTGTTCCTGGTGGACCGAGTGGACCCGGACTGGTTCGTGGACCGCTCCTTCGGGGTGTCGTGGGCGTGGCTGATTCCCACCACGTTGGTCCTCGCGGGCGCGGCGGCCTATGTCGCGTGGAGGAGCGCGCAGACGCGGCGACTGCCCCAGCGCGGCGGAGACGTGGGACTCGTGGGCGAGGAGGGCACCACGCTGGCCCCCGTCACTCCCGAGAGCGGTGAAGTGTTCGTCCATGGTGAGCGCTGGCGCGCCACCTCTCCCTCACCCATCCAGCGCGGCGCACACGTGGTGGTGCGGCGCGTGGAAGGGCTCACCCTCTTCGTCGACGAGGTGAAGACATGACCGACCTGTTCGGACTGCTCGGGTTCCTCATTCCGCTGGGCGTGCTCTTCCTGTTGTTCATGTCCGGAGTGCGCATCGTCAACGAGTACCAGAACGGCGTGGTGTTCCGGCTCGGCCGCTTCGTGGGGTTGAAGCGCGCGGGCTTTCGCTGGCTCATCCCCTTCGTGGAGCGCATGGTCATCATCGACCTGCGCACCGTGACTCGCGATGTGCCTCCACAGGACGTCATCACCCGCGACAACGTCAGCGTGAAGGTCAACGCCGTCGTCTACTTCCGCGTCATCCATGCGGACAAGGCCGTGCTCCAGGTGGAGGATTATCTCTATGCCACCAGCCAGCTCGCGCAGACGACGCTGCGCGCGATTCTGGGTCAGGTGGAGCTGGACCAACTCCTCAGCGAGCGCGAGCGCATCAACCACGAAATCCAGCAGGTGCTCGACGCGCGCACGGACCCGTGGGGCATCAAGGTCTCCAACGTGGAGGTGAAGCACATCGACCTGCCCCCGGAGATGCAGCGGGCCATCGCTCGACAGGCCGAGGCCGAGCGCGAGCGTCGCGCGAAAATCATCGCCGCCGAGGGTGAACACCAGGCCGCCGAGAAGCTCGCCATGGCGGCGGACGTGCTCAGCCGCAACCCCGCCACGCTTCAACTGCGATATCTGCAGACGCTGGTGGAGATCACCACGGGCGGCAATCACACCATCCTCCCCATCCCGCTCGACATCCTGCGCGCCGTTGGCGCCGCGGCGGCTCGCAGCGGCTTCGGCTCGGGCGAGGACGACAGGCGCCACTCCAACAGTCATGGCGACGAGGACGGACCTCCCGTGGGCGGCCTCACCTGACGCGGACCTCTACAGGCGCGGTGGCGGGCGGGTGATTCCGAAGAGTTCCTCCCGCTCCAGCTTGATGGCCAGGCGGCTCAGCCGCAGCGAGGCCAACGCGAGCACCGCCACCGCTCCCAGCAACAACACGCCGATGGCGAAGGACAACACCGGCAGCGACTCCGGGATGTCGAGCTGACGCTTCGTCAGATACAGCAACGACGTCACCACGAACGCCAACAGCGCCGTGTACGTGAGCGCGATGGCCCTCGCGAGTATCGCGTGCCGCCGGTCCAGGATGACCACCTCCTGCCGCAACAAATCCCGCCGCGAGTTCCCCTCCGGCAACTGCCGCGCCTCCCTCAACATCTCCCGCATCCGCGTCGTCATCCGCGCAATCTGATTGTCCAACCCCGTCGCCACGATGCCGCACGCCGACACCATCACCGCCGGCGTCACCGCCGTCCCAATCAGCCGTATCGACGAGAGGTCCAACCCATCCGACACACCGTTCATCCCCCCTCTGTTCCACCCCTCCCTACCCCCATGCAACCCACCCCTCGGCCCCCTCCTCACCCCTCGAACTCGACAGTCCATCTCGACACTCGAACCGCACCATTCCGACACCATCCCACCCGGACATCTCGACACCACCCTCGCGAAAACTCGACACTGACGACTTGACACTCGAAGTGTCGGGTCATACTGTCTGAGTCGTGAACACGCGGAAGACACAGAGCGAGTGGAAGCTGGCGGAGCTGGCCGAGGAGGCGGGCGTCTCGCCACGCACGGTGCGCTACTACGTCCAGCGGGGCCTGCTCCCCGCGCCGCCCTTTCGGGGGCCGGACACCGTGTATGGCGAGGAGCACGTCATACGACTCAAGGCCATCCGGGTCCTCCAGGCACGGTTCCTCCCCTTGGATGCCATCCAGGTGGAGCTCCAGCGCCTGTCGCTCGACGAGCTGCGCAAGCTCGCCGAGTCGGACGTCACCCCGACTCCGCCCACGTACGGGCCGACGAGCCTCACCGATTCACAAATCGTGGCACCGCCGGCCACCGGCCCGCGTCCCACGACGACGACACGCTACCAGCGCTGGGAGCTCATCCCCGGTCTGGAGCTGCATGTGGCGGATACAGCGGATGCCAAGGTTCGAGCCCTCGCCGAGCGCGTACGGGCCCTCATCGAAGAGTTCCAGGACAAGGAGAAGCCATGACGAAAGAGCATGCAGGGCTGTTCACTCGCGAGGGCGCGCAGGTTCCCCTTCAGGGCGTCGAAGTCACTGGTGAGCTGCTCGGCGGACATGCGCGCGTGCGCGTGCGCCAGCGCTACCGCAACGACGAGCCCCGCCCCATCGAAGCCGTCTACACCTTTCCCCTTCCGTCCGATGGCACCCTCTCCGCCTTCTCCATGACGTGCGCGGGCCGCCGCGTCGAAGGCATCGTCAAGGAGCGCGAGGAGGCCTTCCGCGCCTATGACGACGCCGTCACCGCGGGCCATGGCGCCGCCCTGCTCGACGAGGAGCGCTCCAACGTCTTCACCGCCCAGGTGGGCAACCTCCTCCCCAACGAGGAGACCATCGTCGAGGTGGAGTTCCTCCAGGCCGTCACCGCCGAGGAAGGCAGCGTCCGGTGGATGCTCCCCACGCTCGTCGCCCCGCGCTACATCCCCGGCAAGCCCGCCGGAGACCGCACCGGCCACGGCAGCGCCGAGCCCACGCCGCGCGTCCCCGACGCGGACCGCATCTCTCCTCCCATCGGCCAGGTGCAGTACGGCCTGCGCATGGACCTGCTCGTCGACCTGGGCCGCGAGGTCATCGTCGAGAGCCCCTCGCACGCCATCACCGTCACCCGCGAGAGCGGCACCCGCGCCCGCGTGAGCTTCTCTCGCGGCGAGGTGTCCCTGGACCGCGACCTGGTCCTCTCCCTGCGCAGCTCCGACACGAGCGCCGTCTTCACCCCGCTCGCCACGCACCGCAAGGGCGACAAGCCCGGCACGTTCGCCCTCACCGTGGTGCCCGACCTCCTGGGCATGGCCTCCGCGCCCCCCAAGCAGGAGGTCATCTTCCTGGTGGACGTCTCCGGCTCCATGGACGGCGACAGCCTGCCCCAGGCCCAGGCCGCGCTCCGGCTCTGCTTGCGACACCTGCGCGAAGGCGACCGCTTCAACGTCATCGCCTTCGAGAGTTCCTTCCACTCCTTCCAGCCCCTGCCCGTGCCCTTCACCCAGCGCATGCTGGAAGAGGCGGACCGGTGGGTGGCTGCGCTCCGGGCCGGCGGCGGAACGGAGCTGCTCGGGCCTATGCAGACCGCCGCTCGCACCGCGCCGGACGGCGTGCTCGTGCTCTTGACGGACGGACAGGTGGGCAACGAGGACGAAATCCTCCGCGCCGTGCTCGCCGAGCGGAAGTCGGCGCGCGTGTATTCATTCGGCATCGGCACCAACGTCAGCGATGCCCTGCTGCGCGACATGGCGAAGCAGACCGGCGGCGACGTGGAGTTCATCCACCCCGGCGAGCGCATCGACGACAAGGTCGTCGCCCAGTTCTCCCGCGCGCTCGCGCCGCGCATCACTGAACTCCAGGTCTACTTCGACGGCGTCGAGGGCACGGAGCTGGCCCCCGGCGAGCTGCCTCCCATGGTCGACGGCATGCCCTGGACGCTCCTGGGCCGCTACCCCACGCCAGGCACCGGCAAGGTGACGCTGCGGGGCCGCTCGGGCCGCGAGCCCTTCGCGCTCACCGTTCGCGTGGACTTTCCCGCCGAGTCGGACCGTCCCGCCGTGGAGAAGTTGTGGGCCGCCGAGCGCATCAAGGGCTGGGAGGCCGCGAGCCTCACCGGCCGCCGCGCCGACTCCATGAAGAAGCGCATCGTCGAGCTCGCCGTCGAGCACCAGATTGTCACGCGCTACACGTCCTTCGTCGTCGTGGAGGAGCGCACCGGTGACAGGCGCGCCTCGGGCCAGCCGGAGACGCGCGTCGTCCCGGTGAATGCGCCCGCGGGCTGGGCCATGTTCGGCACGCAGAAGCACGAAGAGGCCGAGGTCGCTCCCATCATCCAGCGCCCCGGTGCGCGAAGCCGGGGTGGTAGCGCACCCGTGGCCGCGGGGCCCCCGTCGAGGCAGGCTCCCGCTCACGCCGTCATGGCTTCCGCCGGCGGACCCCCGCCTCCTCCCGCCCCCGCACCGGCCGCCCCGCTCAGGAAGCTTGTCAGCACGGCCCAGGCCCCGGACATGGCGAAGAAGAAGAAGGGAGGCCTCCTGGGAGGCCTCTTCGGAGGAGGCTCGGCCGAAAAGTCCGTGATGAAGGAGTCGAAGATGGAGCCACCCTCCTTCTCCGATGATGGCGACGCCTACGCGGACGGCCTGGCCTCCGAGCAGGAGGAGGGCTTCTCCGCGTCCGCCCGCGACGCCGCACCCCAGGAAGCGGGCGCGGAGGCCCTGCTGGGACGACAGCTCGCCAATGGACTGTGGGCGGGGACCGGCCCCGGACCGGAGCCCGTGCAGCAGGCCCGCGCCACCGCGCTCGCGCTGCTGGAGCTCTTGCGCGAGGGCATCACCAGCAGCCACGCGCTGCATGGTGCCCAGGTGAAGAAGGCGGTGGAGGCCCTGCTGACGCTCGCCGCCCAACTCACCGGCGCTCCCGAGGTCGCGGAGCTGGCCCTGGGCGTGGCCTGGCTCGTCGCGGCGGGCCCGCGCACCCGGGGTCGCATCGAGCAGGCGGCCAGGCCCCTCGCCGGGCTCAACGGCCGACTGGGCAACGACGCCGAGCTGCGTCAGCACGTCGATACCCTCGCCACCCGCTGACGCGGCGCGCCTGGGCACACCCCCTCGAAGTCTCAGGCGACCTCGGCCCCTCCCTCGTGAACGGGCCGAGGTCGTCGCATAGAGTGGATGACGCCCATGACGCTCGCCACCCTCCTGCTCGTTGCTCTCAGTGCCACCCAAGTCGGGGATGAAGCGCAGACCGGACCTGCCTCATCAGCACCTCTCACGTCGGAGACCCTGACGGCGCCTCCGCTGATGACCACGCCCGATGCGTGCCCTGCCGAAGCGGAGGCTCGCTACAACGAGGGCTTCAACGCACTCATCCAAGGCAAGGACACCCAGGCCTCCGAGGCCTTCACCGAGGTCCTCGCCGTCTGTCCCCAGCACCCCTACGCCACCGAGTTCGGACGGCTCACCCGGGCCCGGCTCAAGCCCGGCGCGAAGCTGGCGCAGGCGGCGGTCTATGAGAATACGGAGCGTCGCTCGGGCGCCGCCGTCGCGTCGCTGACGGTGGTGCAGACGCTGCACGGCGCGACGCAGGGCATCCTGCTGTGCGCCATCGCGGACTGCAGGGACCAGGGCTACGTGGCCGCGTCCATGCTCGGAGCGGGCGCGGGAGTCACCAGCGCGCTGCTGCTCTCGCAAGGTGGCATCACCTCCGGGCAGGCGGCCGTCATCAACTCCGGAACGGTGTGGGGTTTCTGGTTCGGCATCGCGTCGATGCTCGCCTTCGACCTGGAGGACGATGATGCGCTGAGGGCCGCCATCATCGGCGGCGCGGGCTTCACCGGCGTGGGCGTCCTGCTCGCCAACCTGGTGCAGCCCACCGCGGGGCAGGTGTCCATGGCCAACTCCGGTGGCCTGTGGGCCGGCGTGGTGACGGCCCTGTTCCTGGCCACGTCGGAGAGCGACAACACGAAGGCCTTCTTCGCCGCCGAGCTGGCCGCGACGTCCGCCGGCATCATCGGCTTCGCGGTGCTGTCGCGCAGCCTGCCCGTGTCCCGGGGCCGCATGCTGCTCATCGACGCGGGCGGCATCGTCGGCGGACTGCTCGGCGCCAGCACCATGTACACCTTCACGGGCGGCGACGACGGCGACAGCGGCGACAACGGCGACGCCATCCTCATCAGCGCGGGCGTCGGCGTCCTGGGCGGGCTGGCCCTCACGGCCTATCTCACGCGCAACTTCGATGCGCCCCGGCTCCCCCAGGTGATGTTGACTCCCACCCTGATGGGCAAGGAAGGCGCGGGCATGGCGCTGGCGGGTCAGTTCTAATCACGCCGCCTCGCAGTGCCTGGAAAGCGCCCATGCCCGTCGACTCCACCGCCCTTGCGTCCCTCCAACATCAGCGCGCGCTGCGCGTCCGTCAGGTGAAGGAGTGGGGAGAAATCCTCACCGGCTTCGAGGGACGCAACAAGTACCAGGTGGTGGGTGACGACGGAGAGACGGTCTTCTTCGCGGGTGAGGTGGGCAGCGGGCTGGGCCTGCTGTTGCTGCGCAACTTCTTCAAGGCCAAACGCCCCTTCACGATGGAGCTGAAGTCGCCCTCGGGCGCCGTCGCGCTGCGGCTGCGACGGCCGTGGCGCTTCTGGCTGGCACGCATGGATGTGGAGGACGGCGACGGGCGACTCCTGGGCAGCGTGCGCCAGCGCTTCCGCTTCTTCACGCGCGCCTATGACATCGTCGGCCCCGGCGGAGAGGAGCTGGGCCACCTGCGCGGCCCGCTCTTCCGTCCGTGGACGTTCGTGATTGAAGAGGGCGGTCGCGAGGTGGGCACCATCGCCAAGCGGTGGAGCGGCTTCGGCAAGGAGCTGTTCACCGACGCCGACAGCTTCGGCGTCCAGTTCGACGGCGCCCTGAGGGGCGCGCTCCTGCGCACCCTGGCCGTGGCCGCCACGTTCCTCATCGACTTCGTCCACTTCGAGAACCGGCGCGAGAGCAAGGACTGAGCCCCCGCCCCAGGGCTCACGACGGGCGCCGCTTCTGCGCCGCCAATCCCAGTGCCGTCAGCAGCCACGCGAGCGACGCGCCCGGTCCTCCCGACGCGCAGTCGTCACACCCGTCCGGCTTCGAGTCCCGGATTCGCACCACGGCCTCCACCGGTGCGCTCTGGAGCTTCCCGTCACTCGCCACCACTCGCAGCTTCACCTCCGTGGGCTCCTTCACCTTCGGCCCCGTGAAGCGCACCGTCGCCGTCGTCGCTCCCTCCAGTGTCACCGGCGGCCCCGAGGTCTGGGTCCACGCGTACGTCAGCGCATCCCCCTCCGGGTCCGTTCCCTCCGCCGTCACCTCAACAAGGCTCTCCTCGTTCACCTCCTGCTCCGGCACCGGACTCACCACGGGCGCCTGGTTGAGGCACAGCCCCGCGTCGTCCACCACCGTGGTGAAGGGCGTATTCACCAGCCCCTCGAAGTGGAGGTCGTCGACATCCCAGCCAGCGAGCGTGGCGAAGACGCTGTCGATGAAGTCGGTGCCGTAGAGGAAGCGCACGCGCACCGTCTGGCCCGCGTACGTCATGCCCAGGTCCACGCTCACCGCCTCGAAGGCGGGGTAGGCGCTGTTCCTCGCGCTGTAGACGGGACGGCCCGCGAGCGGATTCTCGTAGCCCCAGGGGTCCTCGAGGAAGGCGTTGTACGTGGGCGTCGCCGCCTCGCCGAGGTCCGTCCACGTCTGCCCATCATCCGTGCTCAGCTCGATGACGGCCCCATCGAGATAGACGGGCGGCGCTTCGTCCTCGAAATAGGTCTCGATGTCGTGGCGATGTCGGAAGGTGAAACGCAGCGGCCGGTCCGTGGCCACCTGGAGCGGGGGCGAGACCAGGGCCCGCAGCCCCACATGGCTCAGGTTGGGGGCATGGAACAGATATCCCCCTTCAGCGGAGACTTCACGCACCCAGGACCTCCTGCTGTCCAAGGGGTCGTGCTCGAAGCGCCAGGGGTGCCGCTCCGCATCCACCGTCTCCGTCGCGCTCGACGCGAGAACCTCATCCCGGCTCACCCAGAGCGGAAGCGACGCGGTCTGGTCTCCCGGCACGGTCTGCGCTTCGTCCCGGAAGGTGAGGTTCATTTCGAGCCATCGTCGCGACGTGCCGCCCAGGAGCTCCACGGGGAACTCCGCGCGCACCTCCTGGAAGGGGTCGGACGGAGGAATGGACCAGGTGCTCCCCTCGGGGAATATCAGGTCGCCCGAGTCGCTCGTCGCCGTCAGGGTCGACCGCTCCAACCGCCCCGTCCCCGCATTGCGGACCGTGAGGCGCACGCGTGCCTGTTCTCCCGCATCCAGGATGCCGTCGTCGTCACAGGAGCGCGCGCCCTGAATCAGCTCCAAGCGCACAAGGGACAGGTCCTTGCCTGAATAGAAGCTCTCGACGACTCCCGCGTGGTCCAGGGAGTCTCGATGCGGAGCCACCGCCCTCAGGCCAGCGCCACGTCTGGCGAACGCCTGGGAGAAGAGCTCGAAGTCGCGGGAGTCTCGCGCCAACGCCGCCGCGAGCAGGGCATCCCGCGCCTCCAGGAACGTGGGGTCCACGGGCGTCAGCTTGAGCGACGCGACGAGGTACTCCTTCATTCGCGACTGGGCCTCCGCGAACGACAGGCGTTCCGTGTCGCGCAGGAGCGCCACGTAGCACTCCCACAGCATGACGGCCCACACCTCTCCGGAGTTGTGGAACTCCGCGTTCGGCCACTGCGCGGGCTCGCCGTTGAAAGGGATTCCCTCCGGCAAGGACACACCGTCCTGGATGAACCGGAAGGTGAGCGGGTTCCTGCCCAGGTCCGTCGTGTATGGATAGCGACGGATCCCCCAGTAGTATGCCTGATTGGCTTCAGCCGCTCGGATGTACCCGTTGGGGACATACACACCGCTGAAGTGCGCGTTCGCGGGAACCCGCGCGTCTTCCTCGCGCGCCTTCAGCAGCAGCGCCGCGAAGTCGCTCCAACCCTCGCCCATCGATGCACCCTGGCCATTGAACAGGCCGACACCGTCACCGACGAGGCGATTGGACATGTAGTGCATCCACTCGTGAGCGAGGAGGCCCGAGTCGAGCGCGCCATCCCTGGCGGGCCCCCCTCGCACGAGCCGCAGCGTCGTCTCTCCTTCCTCGAGCGCCGCGCGCACCAGCTCCCCCGTCTCTGTAGTGACGCCGGCCACGGGGATGGTGACGACACTGGAGCGACCGGGAAAGCCCATGGCATTCCGGACAAGGTTCCTCGGGGCGATGAGGACGGCGACCGCTCCCGCCTGCTGTGCGTGCATCGCCTTGATGAGCGAGTCGCACCTCCTGCCCCCATCCACGACCGCGACCTTGCCCTGGACTTCCGCCGCGTTCGTCAATGGCTCGCAGGCATCGTTGACCGTGCCGCCCGCCACCCCGTCCACGGCCAGCACCGCGTTGGCGCTGACGTCGAACACCTGGGGGCCGTAGTCCGCGAACCCCAGCATGAAGGGCCCCTGCGTCCCCCCGGAGGTCTGGACGTAGAGGTCCCTGGCGGAGCGGTTGTCGTAGAGCAAGAGCGTCATCAACGGCCGCGCCCCATCCGCCGGAGTGTCCATCATGGCGTTGTTGCGCGCCCAGAAAACCTGCGTCCCCACCACCATGGAGTCTTCCTCCAGCCCTCCCCTCCCGAAGTTGTCGTGCTGCGCGTTGCCCGCGGCCTCGTCGAAGCCCGAGTCGTAGAACCAGTCGTGCAGGAAGTTCGTGACGAAGAAGGCGTGGGTGATGCCCGCCATCTGCTGCTCGTCGGTGATGCTCGGCCCGTGGCGATGGTCATAGCCATGGCTGAAGACCCCCGCCTCGGAGAGGATCGCGTACAGGTCCCCTGGGCTGTATTCGCCATAGGGGTCCACCAGGTCCGCGTAGGCCTCCACGTTGTTGCCCTCGGTGCGCGTGGCGCTCGGAGCCAGCCACGGGTCATTCCGACTGAAGGGCGCGTTGCGCAACGTCACCAGATTGGGAGCAACCAGGGGCGCCTGATAACCATCCGGCAGGCCCGTGGGGTGAGGGCTGCCCTGATGGCCCGTGGGGTCATGCAAGGGAACGAAGGGCGAAGCGGTGTCCGCCCATACCTTGTATGTGAAGGCCTCCGATTCTCGAGTGAGCGAGTGGCGGACGAGCAGCCGTCCATCGTCAGCGGCGATGACATACGCGTAGAGGTCGCCAGGTCCCTCGGTCACGGACTCGGTGCCCAGCTCCACGTAGTACGCCGGCACCAACGCGTCCGGCATCGGGTAGTAGACGGGCTTCGTCCTCGTGGTCCCTCGCAGCCGGACCGTCCTGGGACCCGGTGACAGCTCGAAGGACTGGTAGGGCGGCCGCGCGGGGCCCGTTTCAGCGAGGCTCGCTGGCGGCAATGCGTGTCCCTCCAGGTCACGGTAGGCCCGGGCAATCGCTTCGCGGGGCTGGAGGATGAACGCCGCGCCCTTCGAGAAGCGCGGAGTCGAGCCCACCGGACTCAGGTGCCCTGACATCGCCACCAGGGACTGGCGCGAATCCAGCAACACCTTCAACGACTGGCGGAAGACCTCGATGCCCTCCACGCGCTGGCCGAAGGTGACGATTCCACCCCCGGAGGGAAGTCGCTGCACGGCTGTCACCGGCACATGGTCGGCGTCCGTGCGCTCCAGGCGATACACCGGTGCGTACCGTTCCAACAGCCCACGAGCGACCTGCTCGGGACGCTGGGGCACGGCGCTCGCGGACACCTTCGCCTGGGTCCCGTCACCCCAGACGAAGGTGGGGACACCGAGGCGCGCCTCTTCGTGTGCGATGGAAAGACCCGGAGCGTCCGGACGAGCAAGGTGTGCGAGCGAAGAAGACGGAGCCGTGGTGAAGACATCCACCGTCGGCAATCGCTCACGGGCCAGGACAGGAAACACCGTCACCAGGACGACACTGGCGAACAGACCGGACAGTCTCATGGCGAGCTCCTGGGCTCGTGGGGGAGAAGAAGAGTTCCATCATCCAGTTACAAAAACCATCCAGAAACCATAATCGCGAAGAGTGCTTGTCTTTTGAGCCCTACCCCTTGCCAGGGGTTGACAGGCACGGGTGCGCGACTGGTGCTACCTCGGTTCACGCATGGACAGAGGGCAGCCCTCGAAGGTCCTGGAGGGCCGCAAGATTCTCCAAGAGAAGCTGGCGAGCACCTCCTAGAAGCAGGGCTCACCTCAGGAGCACACGACATGGCTTCCATCCGGAAAGAAATCACGACCAGCGCCACGCCCGAGTTTGTCTGGGATGCAATCCGCGACATCGGTGCGCTCCACACGAGACTGGTTCCCGGGTTCGTGGTCGACACGCGCCTGGAGCCCGGGGCCCGCGTGGTCACCTTCCGCAATGGAATGGTGGTCAAGGAGCCCATCGTGACAGTGGACGACGAGGGACGGCGCCTCGTGTGGGGCGCGGAGGGTGGACCGCTGACCCACTACAACGGAGCGGTCCAGGTCTTCACGGAGGGCACGGGGAGCCGGGTCGTGTGGACCGCGGATTTCCTGCCCCACGAGGCCAGCGCCGTCGTCGGCCCGATGATTGAGGAAGGCATGGCCGCCATGAAGCAGGCGCTCGACAAGGCCCGCTAACGCGTCGACGCCGCGACAGGGATTGAGCGCTCAGCGCCGCTTCAAACCATACATGGACATCAGGATGCCCTCGAAGGTCTTCGCGGGCAGCAGCGCCTTCGCCACCAGGGCCGCGCGCTGCGCGAGCTTCCCCACCGAGTACCGCACGTCAGGCGCCTCCACCTCCATCACCTCCAGCACCCGCCGCGCCACGTCCTCGGAAGGGACGCCCTCGCGCTCCTCCTTCTCGATGATGGCCAACACCTTCTCGAAGGACTCCCGATACGCCGAGCCCTCGCCAGACGCCGCCGCGCGCACCCGGTTGTCCGTCAGCCGCGTGCGCACGTCCCCCGGCTGCACCAGCGTGGCGTGGATGCCAAACGCCTCCACCTCCTGGCGCAGGCTCTCCGTCAGCCCCTCCAACGCGAACTTGCTCGCGCTGTAGAAACCCTGGAACGGCAACCCCACCGCCCCACCCAATGAGCTGATGTTGATGATGCGGCCAGAGCGCCGCTCGCGCATGGACGGCAACACCGCCTGGCAGACGCGCAACACGCCCAACACGTTGGTGTCGAGCTGCCGCCACGCCTCCTCCACGGAGGTGTCCTCCACCGCTCCCGCCAACGCATGGCCCGCGTTGTTCACCACCACGTCGATGCGGCCCTCACGCGCCAGCACCGTCTCCACCGCGTGGCGCACGGACGCATCCTGCGTCACGTCCATCTCCAGCATCCGGTAGCCCACCGACTCCCGCACCGAGGGCTGACGGCTGGTGCCGTAGACGAGGTGCTTGCGCACCGTCAGCAGCTCGACGCAGGCCTCGCCGATACCCGAGGAGGCTCCCGTGACGAGGACCACCTTGCTGCCCTGGGACGTGTCCATGCACGCCCATGATTCCGCGTCCCCTCCGCGCGCACCACGGGAACTCGCGGACGCGTGGCGTCACATTCCCGGGACACTGCTGGAGTCAGGAATTCCGGGCGGAACTTTCCGGGTCAGACGTGCTTTCGCACGGTGGGAGGCACGCGCTCCTGCCCCTCCGCATCCCTCGGGACACCGTCCCAGGGCTGCTCGGGCCGGTAGCGCTGAACCTCGCGCACCATGAAGAACGCCGCCGCGGACAACATGCCCAGGTCATCCAACCAGCCCAACACGGGGATGAAGTCCGGCACCGCGTCCACCGGCGACAGGAAGTAGACCACCGCTACCACTCCGGCCAGCTTCCGCCAGAGCGCCACGCGAGGGTCCCTCACGTACTGAAAGAAGCGGGTGCCCATGCCACGAAGACCTGCGATGTTCATACCCACCTCTACGCACGGGGAGGCCGGGTGATTGCACCCCGGGAGCCACCCCCAGCGTACGCCGCCTGCCTGCCCGGAGGACAGCCAACCTAATCCGGACTGTCCGCCAGCACGCCCGCCTTCCCCACGATTTCCAGCCGCGCCCGGTCTCCCGGCCGCAGCGACAGCTCCGGCGCCCCACGCACCACCAGCTCCATGCCACCACAGGCCACGGTGTACTCGGCGCTGGGGCCCTGGAACTCGCGCGACAGCACCTCCGCGCGCAGGGCCCCGCCCACCGCCACCGAATCCGTGTCCGGCACCAGCCGCAGTGACTCCGGGCGCAACGACAACAGCACCTTGCCCTTCGCCTGCCCCATCACCGGAAGGTTGCCCAACACCGTGCGCGCTCCACCGCCGAAACCCATGCCGGGCAATAGATTCGTGCCACCCAGGAAGTACGCGACGAAGGCCGTGCGCGGCGCGGAGTAGACGGACTCGGGCGTGCCCACCTGCTCCACCTTGCCCGCGCGCATGACCGCCAACCGGTCCGCGAAGGCCATCGCCTCGCCCTGGTCGTGCGTGACGAGCACCACCGTGGCCCCCAGCGACTTGAGCACGCGGCGCACCTCGATGCGCGTGGAGGCACGCAGCCCGCTGTCCAGGCTGGAGAAGGGCTCGTCCAACAGCAGCACGCGCGGCCCTGGCGCCAATGCACGCGAAAGCGCCACGCGCTGCTGCTGACCTCCGGAGAGCGAGTGCGGCATGCGCGAGGCGAACTCGCCCAGGCCGAACAGCGTCAGCATGGCGCGCGCCTTGTCCTCCGCCTCGCGCCGCGACAGCTTCGACAGGCCGAACGTCACGTTCTCCAGCACGGACAGGTGAGGGAACAGGGCGTAGTCCTGGAACACCATGCCCACGCTGCGCTGCTCCGGAGGCACGAAGGCGCCGGGGCCGACCAGTACGCGGCCGTCCAGGGTCAGGGTGCCCGCACCGGGACGCTCGAAGCCCGCCACCAGTCGCAGCGTCGTCGTCTTGCCGCAGCCAGAGGGGCCGAGCAGGGCCACCACCTCGCCGGGCTCCACCGACAATGACAGACCATCCACGGCGGCGGTGCCGCCGGGGGTGTAGCGAAGGGACAAGGCGTCGAGCGTGAGCAGGGACATGGCGAAGGCGCCGCGCACCCTACCGCGTTCCGCCGCTACTTCCAGGGCGGCCGAGCGGCCATCCGCTTCTCGACGTCCACCTTCACGTCCTCATCGACGAGGGAGACGATGCCGTCCGCCAGCACCTCCGACAGGGCGGCCTCCTTGTGCGCCGCCCACCGCGAGTCGAAGACCTTCGGCCCCAGGGCCCGCTCCGCGCCGGCTTGCGCACCGCCGTCTTCGGCTTGCCGTCGCCGAGGGGGGCGTTGTTCACGATGTTGCCCGAGGAGAGGGCCCCAGCACCTCCAGCGAGCCATCGTCTACGCGTCCCGCGCCTCGAAAATCGCGACGCATGAGGGCACATGCGTCAGCCCCGAGGCGCGTCGCCCTCCTGCGACACGAGCAGCCCCACCCCCAACGCGGAGATGGCCATCAGCACCAGCGCGGACAGCGCGGCCTCCGCGAAGCGTCCCGCGTCAGCCCCGAGGCGCGTCGCCCTCCTGCGACACGAGCAGCCCCACACCCAACGCGGAGATGGCCATCAGCACCAGCGCGGGCAGCGCGGCCTCCGCGAAGCGGCCCTCGGCCGTGGCACCCCACACGCGCGTCGCGAGCGTCTCGAAACCGATGGGCGCCAACAGCAGCGTGGCCGGCAGCTCCTTCATCGCCGTGAGGAAGACGAGCGCCGCGCCCGCCAGCAACCCGGGACGCAAGAGCGGCGCGGTGACGCGACGGAACACCGCCGGAGGAGACTGCCCCAGCGACGCGGCGGCCTCCGCCAGATGGGGATTGAGCTGGAGCAGCGCCGAGCGCACCGTGCCCACCGCCTGCGGCAGGAAGCGCACCACGTACGCCAGCACCAGCATCGCCAGCGTGCCGTAGAGGAACGGCAGCGCGCGCACCCCCAGGAAGACGAGCGACAGCGCCAGCACGATGGGCGGCAGCGCATAACCCACGTAGGAGACTCGCTCCATCGCCAGGGTGAGCCGTCCCGGATATCGCACCGCGAGGAAGGCCAGCGGCAGCGCGCCCAGCACCGACGCCACCGCGCCCAGCACCGACGCGAGCACCGAGCCGAGCGCCGGCGCCATCATCGACGCGCTCTCCCCCACCAGCCCCCGCACGCCCCAGTACACGAGCACGCCCACCGGAAGCACCACGCCCACCGCCACCACCGCGCCACACAGCAGCAGCGCGGGCAGCCGCCAGCGTCCCAGCGACACCGGCGCGGACACCCGTGCGGCCCCCTTCGCGCTGCGGTGGTAGCCCGCGCGTCCTCGCAGGCGAACCTCCAGCACCAGCACGGCCGCCGTCACCACCACCAACGCAAGTCCCAGCAGCGCGGCATAGGTCCGGTCATACGCGCCCTCGTACTGGACGTAGATGGCGCGCGAGAAGGCGTCGTACTGGAGCAGCGCCACCGCGCCGAAGTCCGACAACACATACAGTCCGACGAGCAGCGCGCCGGACACGAAGGCCGGACGCAACAGCGGCGCCGTCACCTTCCAGAAGGCTCGCGCCGGGCTTATGCCCAGACTGCGCGCGCCCTCCAGCCAGGCGGGGTCCTGCGAGAGCAAGCCCGCGCGCAGCGCGAGGAAGAGATACGGATACGTGGACACCGTCAGCGCCAGGAGCGCGCCGGGAAAGCCATACACCGAGGGCACCGGCAGCCCCCAGCGCGACAGCGGTTCCTCCAACACACCCCCGTTGCCGAACGTCGCCAGCAGCACGTAGCCGCTGACGAAGGTGGGCACCGCGAGCGGCACGCACAACAACACCGTCCAGCCGCGTCGTCCCGGGAGGTCCGTTCGCGTGGTGAGCCACGCCAGCGGCAGGGCCACGAGGGCGGCACAAGCGGTCACCGCCACCGCGAGCCCCAGCGTGCGCCACAACAGGCCCCACGTCTTGTCACGCCAGAGCAGGGCCCACGTGTCCGCATCGGCTTCCGCCGCGCGAACGCCCAGATACACCGCTGGCAGCACCGCGAGCGCGGCGACCACCAGCCCCGATACCAGCAACCACCCCGGAGGACGACGCGTCACTTCGCTGGCCTCAGAGGACGCCAGTGTCCTGGAGCAGCTTCACCGTGCCACGCAGGTCGTCGAGCCTGGACAGGTCCAGGTCGGGCGAACCCACCTTCGCGAGCGACGGCAGCGCCTCCGCCGTCTTCACGCCCTTCACCAGCGGGTACTCATACGTCTCCTGCGAGAAGTACGTCTGCGCCTCCGGCTCCAGCAGGAACGCGGCGAACTTGTGCGCGTTGTCCACCTGCTTCGTCCCCTGGAGGATGCCCACGCCCGCCACGTTCACCAACGCGCCCGGGTCTCCCGCCGCGACGAAGTAGTTGGCCACCGGCAGCTCCGCGTTGCTCTTCTTCGCGGCGTACAGGTAGTAGTGATTGACGAAGCCCGCGTCGATTTCACCGCGGCCCAGCGCCTCGACGACGGCCGCGTTGTTCTTGTAGACGCGCGGCTCGTTGGCCTGGATGCCCTTGAGCCACGCGGTCGCCGCCTCGTCGCCCTTGAGCAGCCGCAGCGCGGTGACGAACGCCTGGAAGGAGGCGTTGGTGGGCGCCCAGCCCAGCCGGCCCTTCCACTTCGCATCCGTGAAGCCGAGGATGCTCTTGGGCAGGTCCGCCGGCTTCACCTTCTTTGTGTTGTAGGCCACCACGCGCGCTCGTCCACTGGTGCCCACCCACAGCCCCGTCGGCGAGCGGAAGCGCGCGTCCACCTTGTCCAGTGTCGCCTTGGGCAGCGCCTGGAGCCGACCCGCGTTGCCCAGCGCGCCAAGCGCTCCCGCGTCCTGCGCGAAGAACACGTCCGCCGGAGTCTTGTCACCTTCCTCCAGCAGCGTGGCGGCGAGCTGCGGCGTCTCGCCGTAGCGCACCTTCACCTCGATGCCCGTCTTCTCGGTGAACTTCTTGAGCAGCGGCCCCACCAACTTCTCGTTGCGGCCGGAGTAGACGGTGAGCGTCTCGGCAGCCAGCGCGGTGGAGGACACGGACAACAGCAGGGTCAAAAGGAGTTTGCGCATCATGGCGCGGCACCCTAACGGACACGCCCGCACGGTTCCACCCGTTGCATGCTCCCAAGGGCGCCTCGCGAGGCCCTGGAGGCGGCCCTCGGGAAGCGGGCCCCGGCCCTCCGTGTTGCCTGCACGGACTGTCGAAGCGCGAACATCGACTCCGGACCGCGCGCGGCATCAGACAGTTCCACGGACATCGGGATAATCTGCCGCGCGGTGCTTCCTTGACGTCTTGGAGGTTCATCCCATGCATCGTCTGTACACCGCAGTGTGCGCCGCGACCCTGTTGCTCGCGGCTCCGTCGTTTGCCCAGCCTTCCGCCGCGCCCGCCCCCGCGACGGGAAGTCCCGCCGCGAAGCCACAGGCGCCCGCGAGTCCTCCCTCCGCTCCCAAGTCCGCGATGCCCAACCCGATGAAGCTGTCGGCGGAGAAGACCCAGGTCGCGCTCCAGAAGATGCCCCAGGCGCGCCCCGAGGACGTGAAGACGCAGGACGGGCTGCTCGCCGCGCTCTACGACGTCATCAGCGGACCCGCGGGCAAGCCGCGTGACTGGCAGCGCTTCCGCTCCCTCTTCTATCCCGGCGCGCAGCTGGTCTCCGTCCAGCGCGCCAGGCCCGGTGGCCTTCCGGGTGTCGCGCCCATCACCCCCGACGACTACGCGGCCTTCAGTGAGGAGCTCTTCAAGACGCGAGGCTTCTTCGAGAAGGAGACGCATCGGCAGGTCGCCGGCTATGGAGACCTGGTCAACGTGTTGAGCGCGTACGAGTCCCGCGAGACGCCCGAGAGCCAGCCGTTCTCCCGTGGCATCAACAACGTACAGCTCATCTTCGACGGCCAGCGCTGGTGGGTGCTGCACATCTCGTGGACGGATGAGAAGTCCGCGGGCGCGCCCGTGCCGGCGAGCTTCACGCGCAAGTAGGCCCGCCATGCCTCCCAGGTCCTCGTGCGATGCGCTGGTGGTGGGCAACTACTGCCATGACGTGTTGTCGCGAGGCCCGGGGGACACGGTGAACACGCTCGGGGGTTCGGCGGCGTACATCTCCTCGGTGTTCGAGGCCATGGGTGTGGACCACGCGGTGGTGGCCGTCGCGGGCGAGGACTTCGCCTATGCGGACCGCGTGCGGTATCCGCCGCTCATCGTCCCGGGCACGCGCACCACGCGGTTCATCGCGGACCTGAGCCAGGAGGAGCGGGTGCTGCGAGTGGGTGCGCGCGCCGCCCCCATCCGCCCCAAGGACATCATCTTCGACGCGCGGGTGGCGCTCGCTTGTGGAATCATGGGGGAGGTGCTGCCCGAGACGCTCATCCGGATGTCCCAGCACGCGACACAGGTGCTGGCGGATGCGCAGGGGCTGCTGCGGACCCTGGATGAACACGGCCGCGTGCTCAATCAGAGACTCGAGGACACGCCCTTCGCGGCGCTCTTGGGGCACCTGCACGTGCTCAAGGCGAGCGAAGAGGAGGCGCGTGTGCTGGACATCGACGCCGTGCGCGCGAAGACGTGTCTGGTGGTCACGCGAGGCGCGAAGGGATGCACGGTGCTGACCGCGCGAGACACGCTCCAGGTGCCTTCCTGGCCCGTGGAGGAGGTGGACCCGACAGGCGCGGGAGACTGCTTCCTCGCGGGCTTCACCCTGGGGCTGCTGCGCGGGGAGTCGCTCGCGCGCTGCGCGGAGCTGGCCAACTGGTTCGGCGCGCAGGCGGTGACCCAGGTCGGCGTGCCCAGGTTGGATGTGTCGCGATTGCCCGCGGCGCTGCGCTGACCGCCTGGAACATTCTGCTCGCGTCGTTCGTGGCTGCGCTCCACCTGCTCGAGTTCAAATCCTGCTCATGAATGTCTGAGATTCGCACGGCGACACGGTGGATAGTGCGCCGCCAACAAACCACCAGGAGTCAGACATGCACCACGGTCCACGAAGTGCCGTTGCCATCTCGATGCTGGTTGTCGCCGTGCTCGCGGCCTGCGGTGAGGATGGACGCGAACAGCCTCCCTCTCCCCAGGGAGAGCTGGTCCACTCGGAGCAGCCATTGCTGACGCTCGTCGAATGCCTTGTCGGCTCGGCGGCCATCAACTATTCGCCGCCCCTCAAGAACGTGGAGCAGGACGTCACCGTCGTCTCCACGACTGTCTATTCCAACTGCATCTCCTTGCTGGGAGGAGCGGTGACCTCCGGCACCAACACCATCCGCAGCTTCAGGCCCGGCTTCTCCTGCATGGACCTGTTGAGCATCGGCTCCTCGACCTCCGTCATCACCTGGAACACGGAGGAGACCTCGACGCTGATTCAGACGCGCGTGTCGTCGCAAATCAATGGCAACCTCGCCGTCCTGACGAACGTGGGAACGGTGGAGTCGGGCAAGTTCGAGGGTGCCACCGTCACGAGGACCACGACCTACCTCTCCACGGACCTGGCCGCCTGCGACAGTCCTGAGGGACTGTCTCGACTGAGTGGCCTGGCGACCCTCTCCCTCACCGGCCTGCTCTAGCCACGGCATCCCGCATGAAAAAGCCCCTCCCTCCCAGCGCGGGAGAGAGGGGCTGAAACGTCTCGGCTCAAGCCAACGTCAGGCCTGCGGCTCCTCGGAGCCACCGCCCTCGTCGGCCACGGGCGCCTCGGTGGGCTCCTCCGGCTCGGACGCGGCGGGCTCGGACGCGGACGGCTCGGCGGCCACGTCCGTGGCGCCAGCGACCTCGGCCGGAGGCGTCGTCTCCTCCTCGGACTCCTCGCCCTCGGGCAGCTTGGAGAGGGCCATCACCTTCTCCTGGTCGTTCTCCAGCGCAATCAGCCGCACGCCCTGCGTGTTGCGGCCGATGACCGAGATTTCCCGCACCTTCATGCGGATGAGCATGCCGCCGTTGGTGACGAGCATCACCTCGTCGGACTCCTTTACCTGGAGGAGGCCCACCACCTTGCCGTTCCGCTCGGTGGCCTTGATGTCGATGATGCCCTTGCCGCCACGGCCCTGCTGCCGGTACTCGGACTCCTCCGTCCGCTTGCCGTAGCCATTCTCCGTCACGGTGAGGATGGCGGAGTCGTTCTCCACCACGTCGGCGCCCACCACCTCGTCGGTCTCATCGAGCGTGATTCCCTTCACGCCGAAGGCCTGACGGCCCATGGAGCGGACCTCCGTCTCCGGGAAGCGGATGCTCATGCCCGACGCCGTCGACAACAGGATGTCCTTGGTGCCGTCGGTAATCATCACCGCCACCAGCTCGTCCCCCTCGTCGATGCCCAGCGCGATGATGCCGCTGGAGCGGACGTTGTCGAACGCGCTCAGGTCCGTGCGCTTCACCACGCCCTTCTTCGTCACGAAGAAGACGTACCGGTTCTCCGGGAAGTCGCGCGTCACCAACACCTGCGCCAGCCGCTCGCCCTCGCCGAACTGCACCAGGTTCACCATCGCCTTGCCGCGAGACGTGCGGCTGGCCTGCGGAATCTGGTGCACCTTGAGCGAGTACAGCTTGCCCTTGGTCGTAATCGGCATCAGGTACGCGTGGGTGCTGGCCACGAACAGCTTGCTGACGAAGTCGTCTTCCTTCGTCGCAGCGCCCGTCTTGCCTCGCCCACCGCGCTTCTGCGCCCGGTACTCCGACAGCGGCGAGCGCTTCACGTAGCCCGTATGCGACAGCGTGACGACCATCGTCTCCTCGGCGATGAGGTCCTCGCTGGTCATGTCGTCCACCGCGCCGATGATTTCGGTGCGGCGCTTGTCGCCGTAGCGCTCGCGAATCTCCATCAACTCCGTCTTGATGACGGTGAGCAGGGAGAGCTCGTTGGCGAGGATGTCCTGCAGGCGCGCCACGTCGCGCACCAGGGCAATCAGCTCGCGGAACAGCTCCTCGCGCTGCAGGCCGGTGAGGCGCTGCAGGCGCATCTCGAGGATGTTCTGCGCCTGCTCCTGGCTGAAGCCCGCGCCCTCGTACTTGTGCGCCAGGCCCTGGTAGGCGGGCTCCTCGTTGCGCGCGCGCGAGACGAGCATCTCCATCTGCGCCTTCGCCTTCGCGTAGTCGATGCGCTGGAGGTTGGCGAAGCGCTCGTGCTCGTAGAGGGTGGGCGACAGGATGTTCATCAGGCCCCAGCGCGCTTCATCCGGGTCCCTGGACGCGCGGATGAGGCTCACGACGAGGTCGATGAGGTCCTGGGCCACCAGCAGGCCCTCGACGATGTGCATGCGCGCCATCGCCTTGCGCAGCTCGTAGCGGCTGCGGCGCGTCACCACGTCGCGGCGGTGCGCCACGAAGCGGTCCAGCATCTCCTTCAGGTTCAGCGTGCGCGGCTGGCCGCCGTCGATGGCCAGCATCACCGCGCCGAACGTCGTCTCCAGCGCCGTGGAGGCATACAGGTTGTTGAGCACCACCTGCGAAATCGCGTCGCGCTTCAGCTCGATGACGATGCGCATGCCCTGACGGTCGCTCTCGTCACGGATGTCGCTGATGCCCTCCAGCTTCTTCTCGCGCACCAGCTCGGCGATCTTCTCGATGAGCCGCGCCTTGTTCACCTGGTACGGAATCTCCGTGAAGATGATGGCCTCGCGGTCACCCTTCTTCGACGTCTCGATTTCCGACCGGGCGCGCACGGTAATCTGCCCGCGGCCCGTCTCGTAGGCGCGGTGGATGCCCTCGCGGCCGGTGATGAACGCGCCGGTGGGGAAGTCCGGGCCGGTGATGAACTCCATCAGGTCCCGGACGGTGCACGTCGGGTGGTCGATGAGGTGCAGCGTCCCGCTGATGACCTCCGTCATGTTGTGCGGCGGGATGTTGGTGGTCATGCCCACCGCGATGCCGCTGCTGCCATTGACGAGCAGGTTGGGGAAGCGCGCCGGCAATACGAGCGGCTCCTGGAGGGAGTCGTCGTAGTTGGCGCCGAACTCGACGGTCTCCTTGTCGATGTCCGCCAGCAGCTCCTCGGCCAGGCGGTCCATGCGCGCTTCGGTGTAGCGCATGGCGGCCGGCATATCGCCGTCCACCGAGCCGAAGTTGCCCTGGCCGTCCACCAGCAGGTAGCGAAGGCTCCACGGCTGCGCCAGGCGCACCATGGCGTCGTAGACGGATGAGTCGCCGTGCGGGTGATACTTACCGATGACGTCACCGACCACGCGCGCGCTCTTCTTGTACGGGCGGTTGTGGTAGTTCGACAGGTCGTTCATCGCGAACAACACCCGGCGATGCACGGGCTTGAGGCCGTCGCGGACGTCGGGCAGCGCGCGACCGATGATGACGGACATCGAGTAGTCGAGATACGAGCGGCGCATCTCGTCTTCGATGTTGACGGGAATGAGCTCTCCGGCGCCGTCGGGAGGCGGAGGCGGGGAGGGCGGTGCCGGCTTGTCGGTAGTGTCGTCGGCCATGGGCTCTGGGAGTGGTCGCGGAGGGACCCCGCGAGGGGCCGCCATCCAGTGTGGGAGCGTTCGTAACCCCTGGATTTCCCTACGTCAACAGGGGAAACGACGGGGTGAGCGCCCGGAGGTCGAAGTGGTTCGATAACAGGTCGAAGGTGCGCGAAAAAGCGCCCCCTACTGAACGCTCGAACCCCCTCGTTTCAGCCCGCTTTTTCGCGAGAAAATCAGGCCCTTCGGAGGCCTCAGGTGGGGCGCTGGGTCCCCGCGGGGCGCAGGGGGGCTGCCAGGCGCTCGGCCTCGGTTCCCAGTGGGCCCTCCGGGTCCTTCGCCCGGGCCTTCTCGAAGGCGGCGAGCGCCCCCTCGCGGTCTCCCTTCAGCTTGAGGGCCACGCCCACGTTGAGGTGCGCGGCGGCGGAATCCCGGTCCATGGACACCGCCTCGCGGAACAGTGTCAGCGCCTGGTCCACGTCACCCGACAGCAGCGCCTCCTTGCCCGCCTGGACGCGCTTCTCCGCGTCATTCACGAGTTCCACCTGGAAGACACTGTGGCCCACCACGTTGGCGATGAGCACGCGCAGGATGCCGCCCCAGTAGAAGGTGAGGCCCTCCGCGGCGACGACGGCCGCCAGCGGAAGGTCGGGGAGCAGCTGCTTGCCCCTGAACTTGAAGCGCACGCGGGTGTAGCGGCCCTTGTTGGCCCAGTGGACGACCTCGCCCTGGAGCTTGCGCAGCCCTTCTTCCATGCGCTTGGGGTCGATTTCGAAGGGCAGCACGCGGCCGTTGCCCTCGTCGCCCGAGGGCAGCGCCTTGGGCGCGTTGATTCCGGGCTCGTCGGTGAAGACGGGCTCGGCTTCGAGGACGATGGGAGGAGCCTCGACGGGCGCCGGGGTGCGAGCGGCGGCGGGCTTCGCCTTCGCCCTGCCCTTCCTGGGAGCAGCGGCACGGGCGGCGGGCTTCTTCACCTTCACCTTCGTGGCGGACTTGCGGGAGGAGCTCTTGGCCATGGTCATCACCTTAAACGAGCCACGGCGCAGACGCTTGCGCGCACCGGTTTGTCTGGACTGACAGAGAGCTTCTTCACGAGGGCTCGATAGGACTTCACATGGGGGCGGTCCTCGGCGCGGACGAGGTCGGGGATGATGGCCGCGCCTTCCCCCGAAAGGATTTCCGACGCATGAAGCGCGCCCGGCACGCCCTCCTCTCCGCCCTGCTCCTCTCCGCTCCCGTGGCGGGCGCGGCCGGGGACTCCGTCGTCACTGGCGACCCCTGGCCGCGCATCCGCAAGGAGCGCATCCAGAAGCTGCTGCCCCAGGCCATGGCCCGCGCCAACGTGGATGCCTGGGTGGTGTTCTGCCGGGAGAACGACAATGACCCGCTGGCCATCCACGTCGGCGGGGAGAACGCGGGGGGCACCGCGGCCTTCCTGTTCCTTCGGCAGGGCGACGCGGTGCGCGCGGTGGCGCTGTCACCGGCGGGCGAGGCCACGGCGCTGCGCGAAGTGGGGCCGCTGGACGAAGTCGTTCCGCTGGAGCGCGGCGTGGACCTCTACGCGCAGGTGGCCGCGAGGCTCGCCGCCGCGAAACCCGCGCGCATCGCCATCAACGCCTCCACTGCGGTGACGGTGGCGGACGGGCTGTCCTCCTCGCAGCGCACCGCGCTGGAGAAGGCGCTGTCCCCCGCTCAGCGCAAGAAGCTGGTGTCCGCCGAGGACGTCGTCTCCGAGTGGCTCTCCGTGAAGCTGCCCGAGGAGGTGGACATCCTGCGCAAGGCCGCCGCGCTCACTTCACAGCTCGAGGTGGAGGCGTACCAGAGCGTGGTGCCGGGCAAGACGCGCGACGTGGACGTGGCGCGCTTCCTCAAGAAGCGCATGGCGGAGCTGGGCGTGGGGGACGCGTGGGCGCCGGACCAGAACCCCAACGTCAACAGCGGGCCCACGCGAGGCCACTCACACGCCACCGAGCGCGTCATCCAGCCGGGTGACTTCATCCAGACGGACTTCGGCATCCGCGTGGGCGGCATGTGGGTGACGGACATCCAGCGCTTCGCCTACGTGCTGGCCCCGGGTGAGACACAGCCGCCGAAGGACGCGCTGGAGAAGTGGGAGAAGGGCAAGAAGGGCAGCCGCATCGCCCTGGCGGCCCTCAAGCCCGGCGCCACCGGGTGGGACGTGGACAAGGCCCAGCGTGACTGGATGCGCGAAGCGGGCTCCGAGCCCGTCATGTGGGGCACCGGTCATCCCGTGGGCTACTGGGCACACGACGTGGGCCCCGCCCTCTCCGGCGGCGCGAAGCCCAGGCCCGCGAAGGGACAGTCCCTGCGCATCGTCCGCCCCGGACAGGTGTTCGCCTTCGACGGCTTCTTCGCCTGGCAGGACGGCGCTCCGGACGCGCAGCGCATCGTCTCCGTGGAGGAGATGGCCGTCGTCACCGAGACGGGCGCCGAGTACCTGATTCCTCCCCAGGAAGACCTCGTGCTCATTCCCTCCGCGCCCGCACCGGGGCAATCGGGACCTGCGGCTCCCAGGCCGCGCTGACGAGTTGCGTCGCGCGCCCTACCCTCCAGGCTGGCCCGGCTCATAGGATGAGCCGGGCTTGCCGGGAGAGCGCGATGCAGACCGTGCTGGTAATCGACGATGATTTGTTCGTGCTCTCGCTGGTATCGGACATCGTCCAGAGCGCGGGCTACCGCGTGGTGACGGTGCAGTCTCCGGAGGCGGCCTTCCAGCAGGACCTGGAGAACATCTCCGCCATCCTCTGCGACTACAACATGCCGGAGATGAATGGCGCGGATGTGCTCATCGCCATGCGGGAGCTGAAGGAGTGCCACGCGCCCTTCATCTTCCTCACCGGACACGAGCAGCTCGACGACCTCATCCCCGTCGCCATCCGCTACGGCGCGGAGCTGCTGCCCAAACCCATCCATCCGGTGGAGCTGATTCGACTGCTCATGAAACAGCTCGCCAACGTCGCGGCCTGAAACATCGCGACACGACGAGACAGTCAGAAGCGCCCGAGGCTCGATATCGCCTCGGGCACTGTTTCACGCGCTCGGGTCAGGCCAACGCCTGGATGAGTCGCTCGGCCTGCTCGCGCCACTCAGGAGCGAGGCGGGGCAGCGCCAGCAGCTCGCGCGCGAGCGCCTTCGCCTGGTCCTTCTGCCCCAGGCGCGCGTGCACCACCGCCAGGTTGAGCCGGGGCTCCGGACGCTCCGGCGCGCGGCGATGCGCCTCTTCCAGCACCTCCAGCGCCTGCTGTCCGGCACCGGGGAGTTCATCCTCCGGGATGCGCATCAGCAGATTGCCCAGGTTGTTGGCGGGGGCCCAGTCGTCCGGGGACAGCTTCACGGCCTCGCGCCACGCGGACAGCGCGGCGGGGATGTCCACCGGCTCCGTGGCCTCCAGCGCCATGCCCTCCACCATGCGGCTCTGCGCGGTGGCCTGGCCTCGCGACGCCAGCTTCCGGCACAGCTCCAGCGCTTCCGGCAGCCGGCCCTGCGCCAGCCGCAGCCGCGCCAGGTTCCCCTGCGCCGCCGGGCTGTCCGGCTCCACGCGCGCCAGCGTCTCCGCCGCCTTCACCGCGCCGGGCAGGTTGCCTCGCGCCAGCAGCACGTTGCACAGCCCGTTGAGCAGATACGGGTCGTCCGGGAGGACCTTCAGGCCCGTGGTGAGCAGCTCCTCGGCGGCTTCCAACTCGCCACCTGCCTGGAGCGCCACCGCGAGCACCAGGTAGCTGGGCCCGTGCCTCGGGTTGAGGCGCAAGGACTCCTGGAGGTGGTGGAAGCCGTCCTTCAGCTTCTCCTGCGCGAAGAGCACGCGCCCCAGGTGGAAGTGGTGGATGCCCGCGTCCGGAGCCAGCTTCACCGCGCGCTCCAGCGCCGACTGCGCCGCCGCGTTGTCGCCCGCTTCCGCCAGCAGGTAGCCCTGGCCGAACCACGCCTCGGCACGCTGGGGCTGCGCCTTCGCGACCTTCCGGTAGAGCGCCAGCGCGCCGGCCGCATCGCCGCGTCGGGTGAGGAGCGCGGCGCGGACGAGCTGCACGCCCGGCTCTTCCGCGCTCAGGCCCAGAAGCCACGACTCCGCCTGGGCCTCGTTGCCATCGAATGCCGCGAGCCGGGCGAGCGCGACCCGGGCCGCCAGATCCGAAGCATCGCGCTTGAGCGCGGCCTCGGCCTCACGGCGTGCCTGGTCCAGCTCCCCGGCTGCGAGAAGTGCGTCGTACCTGGCGGTCTCCGCCATCAGCCAAACAGCCCCTTGAAGAAGTTGCCGACGGACTTCACCACATTCTTGACCACTTCGACCGGCTTCTCGACGACGCTCTTCACCGCGTCGGCAATCTTGCCGAAGTTGATGTCGACGTCGAAGCCCAGCTTGAAGCCGATGCCCAGCGCCGCGCCGAAGTCCACGCGCGCCTTGAAGCGGCCGTTGTCCCAGCTCGCCTCGGCACGGGCGGACACACCGACACCCGCCCACGCCTCCGCGCGACCGGTGACGCCGCCGTAGTCGCCCAGCTTCACGTTGGCCGTCACACCGGCGCGGGCGCCGATGAAGGCGTCACCGCCGACACGAGCCGCATACTTGCCGTTGATGGGGTCCAGCGTCACTTCACCGTGGAGACCCGCCTTGGCGCCCACCCAGGCCTTGCCCTGGAGCTCCGCCTGAATCGGGCCGACGCCCGCGCGCAGGGTGCCTTCGGCGTCCACCAGCGTGGCCTTCGCGTCCAGGTCACCCCGGGCGAACAGCTTGCCGCCCTCGATGCCGACCTCGCCGGAGCCCTTCAGCTCCGCCTCGAGGACGCTCATCTTGCCGTAGCCCTGGGCCACGCTGTTCGCGTCGCCGAAGCCGCCCTCGAACTTCTTGACCGCCGCGCCCTTGGTGAACTGGCCGTCGATGCCGACCTTCGGAATCTGACCCAGCAGGCCCGCCAGGGGCCCCGTCACGCGCCCGGAGGACTCGTGCTGGGACTCCGTGCTGTAGCTGGTGTTCCAGTTCTGCGTGGTGCTCTTCTCACGCTCGAAGTGGCTCTGGAGGCGGCCGTCCTGGAAGGTCGTCTGGACGCCGGTGTTCGTGTCCTTGACCACCTTCTCCGTGGTCGTGTTCTTCACCACCGGCGTGTTCTGGGCGGTCTGCGTGGACCGAGACGGGGGCTGCTGACCGCGGCGGATGGAGCGATCACTCATGAAAGACCTCGGAACGGGGACGACCGAAAGAGAATGTGAGGGATTCTCGTGGGCTGTGTGGATCAGTTGCGTCCTGGACGGAGTTTTTCCTACAGGCGCGCCATGAACCAGCGGGCAATGAGCGGAATACTGGCCCCCACCCCCACGAGCCCGAGCCCCACGACGAGCCGGACGAAGCTGGGCGCATGGGCGCCGGGCTCCAGCACCGCGTCCGTCGGGTCCCGTGGGTTGTAGGCGACCCGGACCGACTGTCCAGGCGGGTAGCGACGCAGGGTGGCCTGGGCGTCCTGGGGGTTGGTGCGCGCGGTGGGGTCCACGCGCAGGGTGGCGGTGCCCACCAGCACGCGGCCCACGGAGTACTCGTACTGGACGCGGGCTTCGTAATGGATGCGGGGCTCGGGTTGGCCGGGAACCGGGAGGCGGTGTTCCACTTCCTCGGCGGCCAGGACAGTGCCGGGCACGGTGGGCCAGCGGCGGGAGCGCAGGGCCCTCAGGACGTCCTTGAGACCGGCGACCACGAAGACTCCGCCGACCGCCGCGAGCAGCGCACAGATGACGCAGATGACGACCCAGAGCACGCGCACCGCGCGGACACTACCAGAAGCCCCCGGGCGGCACGGCTTGCGGCCCGTCTCTCAGCCCATCACCACGAAGAGCTGCCGGCACTGCGCCAGGAGCTGGCCGTCCTCGGTCCACAGCTGCTGGAAGTCCTCCGAGTAGCCTCCACTCGCCTGGAGGGAGCGACCGGTGCGCAGGAACTGGGCGTCCGGCTTCAGGCCCGCCTGAGGCAGCGTCTGGAAGAAGTGCATCGTGAAGTCCACGGTGGCGGCGGGGCGGAAGCCGTCCACGCGAGAGAGCACCGAGGGCGGGTACGCATCCATCAGCCCCACGCACAGGGGCGCATCCAGCACCGTCGGCTCCCTCGGGCGCAGCCAGCCGCCCGTCTCCGCGACGGCGGCCCCCGCGTACGGCGCCGAGCCGATGCAGAAGCGAAACTCGAAGAAGCGGCAGAAGTCCGGCATGGGCACGTCGTCCGGAGTCATCGGCACCTCGTGCGGAGGCGGGACTTTCGGGGGCGACATCTCCAGGTACTCGATGGCGCCTCCGCGCGCCGCGCCAAAGGTCGCGCTGCCCATGGCCACCACGCCGGAGTCGTTCTCCACGCGCACCGTGGCGTGGGTGACCAGCTTTCCGGCCCGTTCGATGCGCGTCGTCACCCGTGCCTCGCCCTCCACCGCGGGCGCGCAGAAGTGCATGGTGAAGGAGCGCACCGGCCGCGCCGCGTCACCCACCGTGTGCTCCAGCGCGCGCAGCGCGGTGCCCGCGACCAGGCCTCCATACGCGCCCCGCCCCTGGTACCAGGGCGAGGTGAAGCGGACGAGGTAGCGGTTCGGCCCGACGGGCTCGGGCGTGGAGGCGGCGAGGAAGGCGGCGGTCATGTCGCGACGCACCGTATCAAGCCACCGCCCGCCGAGAACGGACTGTCAGCGCCGGGCGACCGGGCGTGCGCGTGTCACCGCGACAGGCGCCAGTCGATGGGCGGCCGGCCCTTGGACTCCAGGGCCTGGTTCACCGCACTGAAAGGCCGGCTGCCGAAGAAGCCGCTGCTGGCCGACAGCGGAGACGGGTGCGTGCCCTCGATGACGACATGGCGCGTGGCATCGATGAGCTTCTTCTTCTTCTGCGCGTACTTGCCCCACAGCAGGAAGACCACGGGCTCCGTCTTCTCGCTCACCGCGCGGATGACCGCGTCCGTGAAGGCCTCCCAGCCATGGCCCGCGTGGCTGTTGGGCTCCGCCTGACGCACCGTCAGCACCGCGTTGAGCAGCAGCACGCCCTGCTCCGCCCAGGCAATCAACGAGCCGTCCTTGGGACGCGGCACCTTCACGTCCGCCTCCAGCTCCTTGAAGATGTTCACCAGCGAGGGCGGCGAGGGCACCCCGGGCTTCACCGAGAACGCCAGCCCATGCGCCTGCCCTGGCCCGTGGTACGGGTCCTGGCCCAGGAGCAGCACGCGCACGTCGGCATAGGGCGTCAGCCGGAAGGCGGAGAACAGGTCCTCCTCCGAGGGGAAGACGGTGGCCTCCTGGCGCTCCTGCGCGACGAAGCGCTCCAGTTCCTGGAACGAAGGTGAATCGAGCGCGGCCTTGAGCGCCTGCTTCCAGTCCTTCGGCAGCTTGTCCTGCAACATGTGAGTGCCTCCCCGACCAACACGGCGGGGCATTGAAACACCCCCTTCCCACGGGGCCCATCCCTTTCGTGACGCCGTCGGAGAGCCGACAGCGTCACAGGAGGCAGGCGGGCGGGCACGGCGGGTTCTTGGGCGGAAGGCACCGGCCGCGCTAGCCTGGGGGGCGCCATGACGATGTACACCGAGTCACTCCGCGCCTTCCTCAAGCCCGTCCTGCCCTACCTGGACGACGAGGCGGTGTCGGAGATCATGATCAACGGCCCGACCGACGTGTGGATCGAGAAGAAGGGCCGCCTGTCGCGCACGGACGCCACCTTCACCGAGGAAGGCCTCATCGGTGCCGCGCGCAACATGGCCCAGTTCGTCGGCCGCATGCTCACCGAGGAAAGGCCCCGCCTGGACGCGCGCCTTCCGGATGGAAGCCGCATCCACGTGGTGATTCCGCCGATTGCCCGCAAGGGCACCACCATCTCCATCCGCAAGTTCTTCAAGGAAAAGCTCACCATCAATTCCTTGTTGAAGTTCGGCTCGCTGACGCCGCAGATGGCACGGCTCATCGAGGCGGGCATCGCCACCAAGCTCAACATGCTGGTGGCCGGCGGCACGGGCTCCGGCAAGACGACGCTGCTCAACATCGTCTCCTCCCTCATCCCCGACGAGGAGCGCATCCTCACCATCGAGGACTCGGCGGAGCTCCAGCTCAACCAGACACACGTCGTCGCCTTTGAGAGCCGTCCGCCGGACAAGTTCGGCAAGGGCGGCGTGGACATGGGAGACCTGTTGCACTCGGCCCTGCGTCTGCGGCCGGACCGAATCGTGGTCGGCGAGGTGCGCGGTGGCGAGGCGTTCCACCTCATGCAGGCGATGAACACGGGCCACGGCGGCTCGCTGGCCACCACGCACGCCAACACGCCCACGGACACGCTGCGCCGCGTGGAGTCCCTGTGCCTCATGTCCGGCATCGAGCTGCCCATGGTCGCCGTCCGCGCCCAGGTGGCCAGCGCCATCAACTTCATCATCTGCTGCGAGCGCTTCCACGACGGCAGTCGCAAGACGAGCGCCCTGTCGGAGGTGCTGCCGCTCACCGAGAAGGGCGACTACCGCACCCAGGACATCTTCGTCTTCACGCCCGTCACCAAGGACGAGGACGACCACATCCTCGGCTACCACGCGCCCACGGGCATCATCCCCAACTTCGTCGCCAAGGCGAAGGCGTACGGCTTCGCTGACCTGGACGAGTCCTTCTTCGACCCGGCGACGTACGGCATCCCTCCTCCGCCCGTCTTCCACGCCGGCGAGGCGTACACCGTGCGCTGGGCCCCTTCGCTGAAGCACCGCGAGGAGGGACGTCCGGACCCCGACCACTTCAAGAAGGAGTGGTCCGACTTCGAGGAGAAGCTCCGGCAGGATGCCCGCGACGCCAAGGCCGCGCCCCCCGTCCAGGTGCAGGTGCCCGCGAGCCTCCCCGCGTCCGTCGCCAAGCCGGCAACACCGCCTCCCGCGGCCCGGCCCGCCACCGCCACCCCGCCCGCAGGCCACGCCGCCGCCAGGCCCGTGGCCGCGCCGCGTCCACCGCCGCCTCCCGACGAGGGCGATGACGACCGGACGCCGCCCCCGACCCGGAGCCCCTTCGCCTCCGAGGCCAAGGTGGAAGTGGACGAGGAGCTGCTCACCGACGCGGGCCGCCCCCCGCCGCCGCGCCGCCCCGGCACGCCCCCACCCAGGCCTCCGCCCCCCGGCGGCGCCCGTCCCGCTCTCGCCGCGCGCAGACCCCCGCCGTCCATCCCCTCCCGACCCGCCGACGATGAAGAAGACGAGGACACCAGCGCCCCCTCGGGGCCGAAGGAAACCTCCGAGAAGACGCAGATCCGCCCCGCGCCCCCCGAGCGCCCCCGCCGCTGAAGTTTGACTGACAGTCCTCGGGTGCTCCCACCGCCCTACCTGGGCGGTGGGGTCAGCTCCCACCGCACGCACCGAGAGCGTGCGCGATGCCACCCGAGGTGAGCAGCCCCTGATTCCCGGCCTTGCGAGGAGGTCGTGTCGGGGGGAAAGTGATCGTGTGTTGATCTCCCTCGTCGCCGTTCTCTCCGTGGTCGCCCAGGCGCCCACGGCGCTCCCGCAGGGGCCCCTGAGTGTGTTGATCGCCCCACCGGATGCGACGGGAGCCCCGGCCCACATCGTCGAGTTCGCGCAGGAGCACGTGGCGGAGCAGCTCGAGTCGCGCGGGCTGCGCGTCATCCGCATCGAGAACGTCACCCGGAAGCTGCCCGCCACGCGGCGCCGCACGCTGCTGCGCTGCAAGCGCACGGAGGCCCCGTGTCTCCAGTGGCTCGGCACGGCCAGCAAGGCGGAGGTCGTCCTGGTGGCGGAGCTGGGCCCACGGGCTGGCGGCTACCGCGCCGGCGCGCGCGCCTATGCGGCGAAGGACGGCATGCTCATCTCCGAGCACTTCGTCCTCGACGTGCCGGAGGACAAGCTCCTGGACGCCCTCACCCAGGCCCTGGACGTGGTGGTGCTCAACACGCAGCGCGCGCTGCGGGGACTGCCCCCCGCGCCGCCCATTGACGACGTGCCACCTCCCACGCGGGTGGCCCGGCCTTCCGTGAAGGACGCGCCGCCGCCCGTGGAGCGCGTCACGCCACCGCCGATGGAAACACCGTCCGTCGCCGTCGCCACGACGTCCTCCGCGCGCCGCTGGGCGTGGCTGCCCGCGGCCGGAGGTGTGGTGCTGGCGGGAGTGGGGACGGTGTTCTACCTGAAGGCCCGGGACCGGTATGACACCCTGGAGAAGGGGACGGTCGACGCGCCCGTGCGCGACTCGAAGGCGCTGGTGTCGGAAGGAAAGCAGGCGCAGACGGTGAGCCGCGTGGCCCTTGGCGTGGGCGCCGCGGGCATCGTCGCTGGCGCGGTGATGTTCCTGTGGCCCGATGACCCGCCCCCGCAGGTCCTCCCCTCCGCCGCCGTGAGCTCCGGTGGCGCCATGGTCGGACTGTCCGGGACGTGGCCGTGACTTCGAGGAATCCCATGCGAAAAATCTGGACGCTCGGAGCGATGGGCACGGCGCTCGCGGCGGTGCTTTCCGCGGGGGGCTGCTACGACTTCGACGCCGCGCAGAAGCGCTGCCGCGACGAGGGACGGTGCGAGCAGCAGGTCGTGCCAGACGCGGGCTGCATCCCCACCAACACCGGGGAGGACCCTCCGGACGATGAGTTCAAGGACTCCGACTGCGATGGCGTGGATGGTCGGGCCAGCGCGGGCCTCTTCATCGACCCGGTGTACGGCGACGACGTCGCCGGCACGGGCACCCGCGAGGCTCCGCTGCGCACCGTGCGCCACGCGCTCGGGCTGCTGCGCCAGTGGGACGGCGGCGCCCCGACGCGGCTGTACCTCGCGGGCGGCACCTATGACGAGGGCGAGCTGGTGCTGGACATGCCCGTCTCCGTGCACGGTGGCTATTCGGGGCGCGACGGCGGCTGGGGACGCGTCAGTGGCCAGGTGGCCGTGTTGGACAACGGCGGCACGACGGGCCTCACCGTGCGGGGCGTGACGGACGCGGGAATCGTACTGGAGTACCTGCACATCCGCTCCGCGGACGCGGTGGAGCCCGGGCAGCCCTCCATCGCCTTGAAGGTCATCGACGCTTCGGGCGTGCGGCTGCGTCACACCGTGCTGGAGGCGGGACGCGGCGCGACGGGTGCACAGGGCCTGACTGGCGATGCGGGCGCGGAGGGTCCGGTGGGCCTGGTGGGCGCGGTCACCACGGGAAACCCGAGGGTGATACCGGGAATCGGAGGTGAAGGCGGCGTCAACGTCCTCTGTCCCGGCGTCGGCGGAAGCGCTGGAGGCCGAGGCGCGAATGGCGCGCACCTGACCTCGGGTGCCGACGGCGGCCCGGGCGAGCCGGGCCCCTCATCCGGAGCCCCGTTGCTGGGAGGCGCTGGAGGAATCGGCGGCGACAAGACCGAGTTCACCTGTCCGGCAAGCGGCCTCTGCATCTGCGTCGCGGGGACGGGCACGCACGGCGGCAGGGGAGCCCAGGGGGGCGGAGGCGACGCGGGCTCGAGCGGTTCCGGCCTGGGGGTGCTCTCCAAGGAGAACCAGACCTGGTCGGTGGGCGTTGAGCAGCAAGGAGGAATTGGGGAGCCTGGCCAGACGGGCAGCGGCGGTGGCGGAGGCAGCAGCGGCGGCGGCTGCATCCTCACCAACAGAACCGTGGACGTGGCGGCCAGCGGCGGTGGCGGCGGCGGCGGCGCGGGAGGCTGCCCCGGCACGGGCGGCACGGGTGGTGGCGGGGGTGGGGCGTCCATCGGCCTGCTCGTGTTCGACGCCCAGGTGTCCCTGGAAGCGGGCTCCCGTATCGAGACGCTCGGAGGCGGCGCGGGCGGCAAGGGCGGCGCGGGCGGCGTCGGCGGACTCGGCGGGGACGGAGGCCTGGGCAGCGCCTTCGCCGATATCATCACGGAGGAGTCCGGCCAGACCATCAGAACCTACAGCGGCGTCGGCGGCAACGGGGGCTCAGGCGGCCCCGGCGGCCCCGGCGGAATGGGGGGCGGTGGGGGCGGCGGTCCATCGGTGGGCATCTGGTGTCAGCGGGGTCAGGTCACCCTGGATGGCGGGGTCACCATCGCCCAGGGGGCCGGCGGCGCGGGCGGCGAGAACAACGGCGGTGAGGGCGCATCCCTGCCAACGACGGGATGTGTGCCCATCCAATAGGGTCATCCGTCGGCTGTCCGACGCTGTTGGACAGGTCGACGCCGCGGGGTGTGCGGTGCTTGAACGCTCGCCCTGCACTCGGGTCCGAACCACATCGCGTCATTCACCTCGTCTTGGTACGCTGACCTTTCTTCCTGGCCCGAGATGGCTTCCGAGCTGAACTGCGAAACCTGTGGTTTTCCCGTCCCCGCGGACACTGGTGTGTGTCCGAGGGACGGCACCGTGGCACTCGCTTCGTTCCACGTCCCACCGTCGGCCCCGGCATCGCCGATGGCGGACGAGCCGAAGGTCGTCGTGCAGAGCACCCTGGAGGCCCTGACGGACGTGCCGAAGGATCCGCTCATCGGCTTGAAGCTGGGTGAGTACGAGCTGCGCGCTCGCATCGGCGTGGGCGGCATGGGCCTGGTGTACGAGGGCATCCAGCCGCTCATCGGCAAGCGCGTGGCGGTGAAGGTGCTCCGTCCGGAGCTGGCCCACTCCAACGAGCAGGTGGAGCGGCTTCTGGCCGAGGCCCGCGCGGTGAACGCCATCCGCCACCGGGGCATCATCGACATCTTCGGCTTCGGCCAGGTGCCGGACGGCCGGCAGTACATCGTCATGGAGTACCTGGAGGGTCAGCCGCTCGACGCCGTGCTGTCGGAGAAGAACCGGCTGCCCGTGCTGGAGGCCCTGCCCATCCTGGACGAGGTGCTCGCCGCGCTGGCCTCCGCGCATGGCGCGGGCGTGGTGCACCGGGACCTCAAGCCGAGCAACATCTTCCTCGTGCGCCAGCCGGACGGCTCGCGCTACGTGAAGGTGCTGGACTTCGGGCTCGCCAAGCGGGGCCAGGGCCCCACCGGCCGCACCGCGCAGACGCGCACGGACATGGTGGTGGGCACGCCGGAGTACATGGCCCCGGAGCAGGCGCGAGGCCAGGAGGTGGGTCCGATGACCGACCTCTACGCCCTGGGCGTGGTGACGTTCGAGATGGTGACGGGCCGGCTGCCCTTCGTGGGCAGTTCGCCCGTGGATCTGCTGATGAAGCACGTGGAGGCGCGGCCTCCCCGCCCCTCCGAGTTCGTCTCCGACCTGCCGCCCGCGCTGGATGCGTTCATCCTCCAGATGCTCACGAAGGACCCGGAGACGCGGCCCAACTCGGCGGACGCGCTGCGCCAGCAACTCCACAAGCTGCGCCGCTCGCTGCGCTCCACCCGCTCCAATCCCAGCGCGCTCGCGCCCACCCACGAGAAGCCCCCCTCGGCGGAGGACGCGGCCTCGCGACGCCCCACCACGCCCGTCCCCGTGCCTCCGGAGCTGACGCCGGAGAAAGGCGCCCGGCCCGCTCCCCAGCCCACCGGCACGCGCAAGTACCTGCCCGTCGCAGTCGCCCTTGGAACCTCCGTGGCGCTGCTCGCCGGAGCCGCCGCCATCGTCTTCCGGGAGCCGCCCCGCGCCGTGCCGCTCACGCATGCCGCCGCGCGGGAAGACGTCCCCTCGCGCGAGGTCCTCGCCGAGCCGCCTCCGCCCGCCCCGCTCGCGACTGGCGCACTGGACCAGCCAGGAGGCAGCCCAGCCCCGGCCGAAGAAGACGCGGCCCCCACGCCGCTCGACACGAACGGAGCGCTGGCGGCCACGGCCCCCGCTGACCACGCGGAGCAGGCGCCTCCCACGGCCCGCCCACCGCCCGCGCTCGAGGAGCCGGAGACCCCCGCCGTGGCTCGCTCCGGTCGCCCCGCGAGCACCTCCAAGCCCACGGTCAGCGCGGACGCGATGTCCCGGGGCAGGCTCCTCAAGCGCATCGACTCGCTGGAGGAGTCGATGCCGGAGCTCATCGGTCAGGGCCGCGTGACGAGCCCCGACGCGATGCTGAATCTGCTGACGAAGTACCGGCGGCAGGCCGAAGCGGCCGAGGACACGGAGACCCGCCGTGACATCAACAAGCGGCTCAACTCGCTGGAGAGCATGTTCATCAAGCCCTGAGCACCGGGCACAACGAGGCCCTCCAGCACGTCGTGCGCGCTACTCCAGGCAGCCCAGCTTCTGCGACGTCGCGTTGCGAGCCCGGTCCTCGCTCACCAGCTTCCACCCCGCGAGGTCCGCCAGCAGCGTGTCCCGGTCCTGACGCAGCACCGTGGGGTTCTTGCACTGGCGGATATCCCAGTAGCGATAGAAGGGCGGCAGCGCGAGCTGGAGCTCCGCCAGCTCCGGGAGCTGCAGGTCGCTGAGCTCCTTCTTGAAGAGGGTGAAGGCCGCGTCCTCCACGCCCACGACGCCCCGCTCGAAGTAGAGGATGGCCAGGTCGTAGGCGATGAGCTGGTCCTTCTGCATGAAGGCGTGCAGCCGGTGCGCGGCCACGGTGAGCTGGAGGTTGCCGGAGATGCCCAGGCCCTGGGCGATGCGCATGGCCAGCAGGCGCTCACAGGCGCCCTCTCCCGGAGGCGCCGTCCCCACCGTCGCGCCGACAAAGAGGCGCCACGCCCACGCCGCCCCGTCCTCGCGCGGCGTCTGGAAGTAGCGGGGGCACTCCATGTGGCGGATATAGAGCGCCACCAGGTCCTTCGGCAGGCGCGAGAAGTCGGGGCGGTTGAAGGCGATGGGACGGGGGTTGCGCTCGGACTGCCCGGCGCGGAGGCTCATCCGCTCGCCTTCGATGCTGTGCTTGAGCAGCTTGTCGACGTCGAACTCGCTCTCCAACTGGGGCAGCTTGCTGGCCGTATAGAGATACGTCAGCGGAATGAGCACGCCGGCCAGGCCGAGCATGAACAAGACTATCCAGAGAAGACTCTTCACCGCCCCAGGCTACCAGGGGCAGCACGCTCCCGGCACACGGGTTAAAACCGCACTCACCATGCCCGACTGGCATCCGGCCATCGTCACCTCCCGCGCCCCCGCAGCCGACGGGCTCACCGACCTCGTGCTCGACATCCAAGGCACGCCCCTTGTGGGGACCCACGCGCACCCAGGGCAATACGTCCGCCTCTGCCTGCCCGGAATGGAGGCGGGCCTGTTCGCCATCGCCTCCCCGCCCGAGCCGAGAGGCGCACGGTGGGAGTTCCTCCTCAAGGACGGCAGCCCGCTGCCCGACGCCCTCATCCGCCTTCCGCCAGGCGCCCAGGTCCACGTGTCGGCGCCCGAGGGGAAGGGCTTCCCGCTGGAGCGGGCCCGAGGACATGACGTGCTCCTCTTCGCCACCGGCTCCGGCATCTCCGCCATCCGCCCCGTCATCGCCAGCATCCGCCGCGAGCGGGAGGCCTTCGGCCGCGTGAAGCTCTACTTCGGCGCGCGCACCCCCGGCGCCTTCGCGTACCAGGGAGAGCTGCATTCCTGGGAGGAAGGGGGCATCCAGGTGGTGCGCACCGTCAGCCAGCCCGGCGTGAGCGGCTGGCTGGGCCTCACCGGCTACGTGCAGGCCCACCTCGGCGAGGACACGGTGGGGGACTCCAGGGCCTTCGTCTGCGGACAGTCGAGGATGGTGCAGGGAGTCATGGACGCCCTGAAGGACCGGGGCGTGCCCCGAGAACACATCTTCTTCAACTACTGAGCGGCGGGCGCCCCAGGGGACACCACGGAGGCGCCCTCCGCGTAGCGCACGTCGAGCAGCACCGCGGACGGCTCGCTCTCCCCGGTGCGGCTGGCCACCTGCGGCGTCCACGCGGCCACGCCCACGAGGCGCCCGTCCGGGCTGAAGCGCACGCGGCGCACGGACCAGTCGAACGTCTGCGTCCCGCGCGCGGTGGGCTCGCCCTCGGTGAAGAGGTGCACCTTCTTGTCCCAGCCTCCGGAGACGAGCGAGCGCCCGTCCGGAGAGATGGCCGCGGTGGACACCACGCCGTGGTGCACCGGCCACTTGTGCAGCACCTGTCCCGTGGCCGCGTCCACCACCGCGCCCGCGTTGAAGGGCCCCCGCGGCTCCTCCACGCCCTGACGCTCACGCTCGTACACGTTCCTGTCCCGCTCCGGCTTCTGCTCCGAGAGGCCCACGCCCAGCCGCTGCCCGCGCGCGTCCACGGTGACGTCGCTGACGTACGCGGGGAAGGTGAAGTCCGAACGCGCCGCCAGCACCAGCGTCTCCACCGTCGCCGCGCCTTCCGGCGCCGCGGACTTCAGCGTGAAGAGGGCCTCGTGGTTGACCTCGTCGAAGGACACGCCCACCCGCTCGGTGAAGGGAGCGCCCAGCACGCCCTGCACACCCTGGGGCACGCACGCGTCACACACCGCCACGTCCACGTCGCGCACCACCAGCGACTTGAAGCGCAGGGACTGGCCCCGCGCCAGCCGCGCCTGGGTGGTGCCCAGCGGACCCGGCACGTCCAACGTCTCCTTCAGGAAGGCCACGTCGATGCCCGCCGCAGTGGCCGCCTCTCCGGTGACGACGATGGCGGGCACGCGCGCGTCCAGCGCGAAGCTGACGGGCGCCTTGCCATTCACCGAGCCGCCCACCACCGCCGAGCCGCCCCGTCGCTCGAAGCGCGCGCGCGTCGCCTGTGAGGACAGGGACTCCAGCCCCGTGCGCCACGCGCGCACGTGTTTGTCCCAGCCGCCCGAATACAGCGTCCCGTCCGGCGCGAAGGCCACCGCGCTCACCGGCCCCTCGTGCCCGCGCTCCTCGGAGGCATGGGCCAGGTCCGGCACGGACAGCACGGTGAGCAGACCCTTCACGCCCCCCGCCACCAGCCAGCGGCCCTCCGGGTGGAAGGCCACCACGGTGAGTGGCTCCTCGGTGACGCGAACGCCGCGAGCCTCGCCCGTGGCCGCGTCGAACAGGCGCACGGCGCCATCACGGCCCGCGGTGGCGACAAGTCCGCCGTCCGGCGAGAAGGCCACGCCCTCCACGTCGAACTCGTACGCATTGATGAGCGGGTCGCCCAGTTTCCGGGGCGGTGTCTCCAGCGCCCAGATGGACAGGAAGTAGGAGCGCGCGCCCAGCCGCGTGTACGCGACGCGGTGCTGACGGGGCGAGAAGTCCAGGCCCCAGATGAAGTCAGCCCGGTTGAGGATGGGGCCCTTGTCGAGCCCCGCCGTCGCGCCGGTGAGAAAGGCGCCCTGCGTCTGACCCAACCGCGCTTCCACGTCGGGAGCCAGCCGCGCCGCGTGGTGCGCGCACCCGCCGCCCCCCGCCGCCAGCAGCCCCGCCGCCAGCAGCCCCGCCGTCCGCCTCATGAACCCGAGCCTCCCGACGCCGCCTTCTCCCGCTCCTTGTCCACGTTGATTTCGGTGACGCCCTTGTTGTCGATGGACAAGAGGAACAGCTGCTTCACCGCCTCGCGCTTCTCGTTGAACGAGGTGCGGCCGGTGGCGCCGTCGAAGTCCTTCAGGTTGGACAGCGCGTCACGCATCTGCGCGCGCGTGCGGGGCCCGCCCTCCTTCTTCTCCACCAGCTGCCGCAGCATGCGCCCGGAGTCGTACCCAATGGCCTCCAGGAGCCCCGGGTCCTTGCCCGTCTCCTGCTTGTAGGCCTCCCGGTACTTGCGCACGAAGGTGCGCGTCGCCGGCCGCTGCGAGTCCACGAAGAAGCCGTCCACGTACACCGAGCAGGTGACGAACTTGCCGCCGCGCTCAATCAGCTCCGGCAGGCCCGAGCGCCCCTTGGGGCTGCTCCACTGGTTGGCGCCGAAGAGCGTCACCGTCTTCAGCTCCTTCTTGCCCGTCGTCTTGCGGATGCGCTCCAAATCACGCGGGTCGCATGCGTTGGTGACGATGTCCTCCACCGCCAGCGCCGGGGCGACCAGGCTCACCCGCCGCCAGTCGTCCGGCATGAAGATGGCCTCGAAGTCGATGATGGGCTCCACGCCACTCTTCACCTTCTCCAGCGCCTTGCGGCGACGGAAGGCGTCCAGGTTCTCGCCCTGCAAGTCCCTCACGCCCTCGACGTAGTCGCCGCGGTCCTCCAGGTAGTAGCGGCCCACCAGCTTCTTCGCCTCGGTGGTGAAGGTCGTCTGGTCATGCGAGTAGCGCTCCGCGCCCCGCACGACTCCGCCGCGCTCCGTCACCTGGTCCCAGAACGAGTCCGCCAGCTCCACTCCGTAAGGGATGTTCGGGTACAGGAGGGCGAACTTCTTGTAGCCCTTCACGTTGATGGCGTAGTCCGCGATGGCGTCCGCCTGCGCGGCGTTCGTCAGCATGTTGCGGAACACGTAGGGGCCCAGGTCCGTGACGCCTTCCTGGCGCGTCATGGTGAGCAGCGGGAGCTGGAGCTCCTCGGCCACCAGCGCCGCGCGCTTGGAGTCGTCACCCAGCAGCGGCCCCAGCACGGCGATGGCGCCGTCGTCGAAGGCGAGCTGCTCCATCGCCTGGCCCGTCTTGTTGACGTCGCCCTGCGTGTCCTTCACCACCAGCTCGATGTCGCTGCCCTCCAGGCCCAGCTGGATGCCGCGCAGCACCGCCTCGCCGATGGGCTGGTAGCGGCCCGTCATGGGCAGCAGCACGCCCACCGTCTTCGGCTTCGCCTCCACGCGCCGCGTGGCCCGCGCGAGCAGCTCCCGCGCCTGGGGCGCGAAGGGACTCTGCGGCGCCTCCGCGAGGAAGCGGTTGAGCGTCTCCTCCAGCCGCGTCCACTCGCGCAGGTGGTAGTAGACGCGCGCCAGCTTGAAGGTGAGCACGGGCCACGCCGGGTTGGACGCGGGCAGGCCCTCCGCCACGCGCGCGATGTCCACGAAGTCCGCGCGGCCCTCCACCAGCGCCTCCACCCGGGCCACCGCCGCGTCGCGCTCCTGCTGCGTCTTCGCCTGCCCCGCCTGCTCCACCGCCAGCGTCAGCGACTGGCCATACAGCCCCGCGCCCTCGGCCGCCCGGGCCGCGTCGCGCAGGAGCTGCTCACGCTCGGCGCCCTCGGCGCGCTCTGCGAGGCTGGACAGCGTCTGGTACGCGTCGCGATAGGCGCCCACCTCCATGGCGGACAGCGCCAGCTTGCGCTTCGCGTCCTCGGCCTGGTTGTAGAGGGGGTTCTCGAAGAGCAGCTCGTTGAAGGACTTGCGCGCGTTGACGTAGTCCTTCGACTCGAAGAAGAGGACGCCGGCCTGGTAGAGCGCGTCCTGGCCCGCCGTCGTCGCGGGGTACGCCTTGCGCACGGACAGGTAGGCCTCGGCGGCCTTCTTCTTGTCGGGCGTGGCCTGGGCCGTCTGCCTCGCCTGGGCGAGCGCCGCGTCCGCGGTCGCGTCCTTCCTCGCCTCGACGGCGGGCCGCTTGGGGAACGGATCTCCCGTGGGGACATCCTCTCCCGTGTCGCCACCGGCAGGCGGGGTGCGTGAGGGTCGAGGACAGGCCGTCAGCAGCAGGGCCAGCGCGACGAGGAGCGAGCGGCGCAAGGTGGGCAGGACTTCCATGGCAGTGGGGTGCATAGCAGCGGCGATGCGCCTCCGTCGACAACGGAGCGGGGAGAAGATTCCGCGTGGAACCCCTCCCGCTGTGCACCCCTCGTGCCCGACCGCCCACGGCCCCTGGACGTTGACTTCCTCACGTTGGCGCGGCGCCAGGGCCACACGCACGCGGCCCCAGGGCCACGACGCGCCGGCCCAGGCCCTGCTCCCAGGGCGAGCGGCCGGCCGTGGCTCACCTACGCACCGCGGCTTCGCTCAGCCGAACAGCTCCTTCACCTTGGCGAAGAAGCTCTTGGACTGCGGATGGGACTCCTCACCGGACAGCTCCGCGAGCTTCTCCAGGAGCTCGCGCTGCTTGGAGGACAGCTCCGTGGGCGTCTCCACGACGACGCGCACGTGCTGATCTCCCCGCTGCTGGCTGTGCAGGTGGGGGATGCCCTTGCTCTTGAGCCGGAAGACCTTCCCGGACTGGGTGCCCGCGGGGATGGTCATCTTCACCTTCCCGTCGAGCGTGGGGACGTCGATCTTCGCGCCCAGCGCCGCGTGGGTGAAGGAGATGGGCACCTCGCAGAAGACCTCGTACTCCTCGCGCTGGAAGAGCGGGTGCTCCTTGACGATGACGGTGACGTAGAGGTCTCCGGCGGGGCCGCCCCGGTCTCCCGGCTCGCCCATGCCCGTCAGCCGCACCCGCGTGCCGTTGTCCACGCCCGCGGGGATGGCGACCTCAATCACCTCTTCGGAAGGCGTCTTCCCGGAGCCCTTGCAGCGCGCGCAGGGGTCCGGCACCACCGCGCCCGTGCCGCCGCAGTCCCCACAGGGACGCGACACCGCGAAGAAGCCCTGCGTGTAGCGCAGCTCTCCGCTGCCGCCGCACGTTCCACACGCGCGAGGACCCGCGCCGCTCTTGCTGCCCGAGCCCGTGCACGTCTCGCACTTCTTCGGCCGCGGAATCGTCACCTTGGGACGGCTGCCGAACGCGGCCTCCTCGAAGGTGATTTCCAGGTTGTAGCGCAGGTCCGCGCCACGCGAGCTGGTGCGGCGCCCACCCCCCCGGCCACCGCCGAAGATGTCGCCGAAAATCTCGCCGAAGATGTCGTTGATGTTGACGCCCTGGAACCCACCGCCGGCGCCACCAAAGCCCTCGAACGGGTTGCCCGAGTGCCCGAAGCGGTCGTACTTCGCCCGCCGGTCAGGGTCACTGAGCACTTCGTAGGCTTCCGAGGCTTCCTTGAACTTCTCCTCGGCCTCGTTGTTTCCCGGGTTGCGATCCGGATGGTACTGGAGCGCCACTTTGCGAAACGCGCTCTTCAGCTCCTGCGCGGAGACGGTCTTCTGGACGCCCAGGATCTCGTAATAGTCGCGTTTCTGACCGGCCGCCGCTGCTGGCATTCGCTTCAACCCCTGGAATTTGCTGGACTTTTTGACGCCGCGAAAAACTCTGAGTCACTATAACGCAGCGGAACGCGCCAGCAATCCAAGGGGCAAAACCAAGGCCGCCCGGGGGCCATGGAGGCCACCGGGCGGCTTGAAAAGAGACGGGGCGGTCAGGGTAGGGGCGGGAGGACTAGACGGTCCACACGCGGTTGGCGGTCAGCTCCATCCGGGCCAGCCTGCGTTTGAGCGCCGGATCCACCGCTCCGTTGGACGCCCACTTGGGCACCACGAAGTGCAGCTCCGCGTTGTAGAGCTTGGCGGCGCTGGCCAGCAGGCTCCACCGGTTCTCCGCGGTCGGCTCGTCCACCATGCCCGGGGTGACAATCTCCAGGATGATGGGCGTGCGCGCCGAGTCGGACTGGCGGCAGGTGAAGTCGGGACGTGCGTCCTCGATGGTGCCCGACAGGATGGGAGGCGGCATGAATCCAGGGAGACGGGCCTTGATGTCCGTGTACCCGATGGTGCGGAAGTACTCGGCCATGAGCCACAGGAGCCGGCGACGCTCCTCGTCTTCAACCACCGGCTCGCAGCCCGGATTGAAAAGGACCTCTTTTTCGTTATTGGTGTCCATGGCTCCCCTGAACCTGTCCGCAGGGACGGAGGGGGGCAACGGAACGGGCCTGCCTGCTGATGACGGCTGGTGGGAAAGCAGGCGGCAAGGCACGACGTTTCACGTCCCTCTAGACTTGGACCTCTTGGCGACTCGGTGACAGAGTCCGCCGCCAAACAGTGGCTCCTCGTCCCTCCCCACACGTCTACCGCCGACTCCTCGGCTACCTGCGCCCCTACCGCCGGCTGCTGGCGGCGGGTGTCTGCGCGTCACTCGTCGCCGCCGCGGCGACCTCCGCGTATGCCTGGGTCGTCGGGCCGCTGTTGCGCGCGGTGCTCACGGACCAGCCCGTCACCGTGGCCGGGGTGTCGCTGCCTGGCGACGTGTTGTTGCGGCGATTGCCGCTGGTGGTGGTGGCGCTCGCGCTGGTGAAGGCCCTGGCCCAGTTCCTCCAGGGTGGCCTTATGCAGCGGCTGGGCCAGCGTGTCATGGCGGACCTGCGCGGTTTTCTCTACGGGCGACTGCTCGGCCAGCCGCCCGCGTTCTTCGAGCGGCGACACTCCGGCGAGCTGTTGTCTCGCTTCACGTCGGACGTGCCGTTGGTGGAGTTCTCGATAACGCAGGCGTTGTCATCGTACGTGAAGGATGGGCTGCAAGCGGTGGCCCTCCTGACGACGTGCTTCCTCATCGACGCGAAGCTTTTCCTCTTCACGTTCATCGTGGTGCCGGTGACCGTGCTGCCCATCAATCGCTTCGCCCGCTCGCTGAAGAAGGTCGCCGCCCGCTCGCTGCAGAGCCTGGGCGCACTGACGTCGCTGACGGCCGAGCAACTGCAGAACCTTCCGGTGGTGCAGGCCTATGGCGGGCAGACGCGCGCGCTCGAGTCCTTCGACGTGGAGGCGGACAAGTACCTGGGCGAGATGCGCCGCTCGCTGTTCCTGCGCGGCGCGGTGAGCCCCACGGTGGAGCTGCTCGGAATCGCCGGCGTGGCCATGGCGGTGGCGTGGGGCGCGCGCGCGGTGTCCGCGGACCCCGAGCTCGCGGGACGGCTCCTGTCCTTTCTCGCAGCCGCGTTGCTGTTGTATCAGCCGGTCAAATCCCTGAGCGGCACGCTGTCCCAGGTGCTCACGGGGCTGGCGGCGGCGGAGCGGCTGTTCGCCATCGCAGATGAGCCCTCGCCTCCGGACACGGGGGATGCGGCCCGTCCGCTGTCACAGGCGCTGGTGCTGGAGGGCGTGAAGGCCACGTATCAGGACGGGCGCGAGGCGCTGCGGGGCGTGGACCTGGTGGTGCCCGCGGGCAAGCGCGTGGCGCTGGTGGGGCCGTCGGGCGCCGGGAAGACGACGCTGTTCTCCGTGCTGCTGGGGTTTTTGCCGTCGTCGGGCGGACGGGTGCTGTGGGACGGCGCGCCGCTGGAGTCGCTGAAGCCGTCGAGCGTGCGCGGACAGGTGGCGTGGGTGCCGCAGGAGCCGGTGCTGTTCTCCGGCACGGTGCGCCACAACCTGCGGCTGGGCCGGCCCGAAGCGACGGACGCGGAGTTGTGGGAGGCGCTCGCGCTGGCGCACGCGGAGGACTTCGTGCGCGCGCTGCCTGGAGGGCTCGACGAGTCCGTGGGCGAGCGAGGCAGCCGGCTGTCGGGCGGGCAACGGCAGCGGCTGGCGCTGGCGCGCGCGTTCCTGTGCAAGCCGTCGGTGCTGCTGCTGGACGAGCCCACCAGCGCGCTGGACGCGGCGAGCGAGGCGGCGGTAGGCGCGGGGCTGGAGACGCTGATGCGCGGCCGCACGGTGCTGGTGATTGCACATCGGCTGTCCACCGTGCGCGACGCGGATGTGATTGCCGTGGTGGAGGAAGGCCGCGTGGTGGAGTCAGGCACGCACGCGGAGCTGCTCGCGCTGCGGGGCCGCTACCTGCGGCTGCTGGGTGAAGGCGCCGTCGCGGCGTAGCGACGGCGGCGGCACGACGGGTTCTCGTCCACTCAGACGTTGATGGCGACCGCGCGGGCCTGGCGGAAGCGGACCCGGGGACATTCCCCCACCGCGCCGCTTGCCTGCACACGCGGGCTCTGCCAGCGTTCCCCTGTCTGATGCGTCATCGGGAGCCCTTGTCCCTCAACGCGTTGCTGCTCGTGCCCGCGCTGGCCCTCGCGGCCCTGGCGTGTGTGGCCGTGTCCGCGCGCCACCTCGCGCTCGCCGCCGCGGCCACCGGCACCCTGGTCCTGGTCCCCATCGTCTTCCGATTGTGGACACGCACCTGGTACCGGGGGCTCGTCGTGCGCGGCGCCGGCATCTTCCTCATCGGCATGCACGTCCCGCTGCTGCTCGCCGGCGCCCTCGCCTACAGCCGCATCGGCTGCACCGAAGGCGACTGTCCCGGCCTCTACCTGCTGGGTGTGCTCGTGTCTCCTGTCGCCGGAGCCCTCTCCAGCGTCGTCTACTGGCTGGTCGGTCGTCCCCCAGTCTGAATTCCAAGAATTACCCGGAGAGACTAGTCTCTCCTGGAATGCTTGTTACTCTGCGGCTCCGCTTCATGCCCGGGCTCTCGGTGGCCTCGTCCGTGCCCGTTACCGTGTTCCTGTGGTGCTTCACGCTCGCACCCCTGCTGCACGGTCCCGAGGCCCTTGCGGGCACGGTGGATGCCGCCGGTCCCTTCGCCGCCGTGGTGGCGTTGGCCCTACTCATTGAGTTGCCCCTGCTGTCGCTCGCGCTGGCCGGCACGGGGCTGGGGCGGCGTGTGCCGCTCGCCGTCATGTTGGGCATGGCCACCCTCCCGTGGATGGTGGGGCTGCTGGGCACGGAGGTCCTGGTGGGCCGCGCCATGTCCGGCCTGACGCGCCTGTCCACCCAGGCCACGGTGCTGGACGTCGCGACGAGCACCGGCCACGCCATGGCGCCCCGGCTGCTGGGTGCGTGGACGAGCGCCGCGCTGCTCCTGGGGCTCGCGCTGGGGCTCGCGCTGGCGCGCTTTGGTCCGTCGTGCGCGGAGGCAGCCGGAGGGCGCAGGCGCGGCCGGGGACTGCTGCTCGCCAGCGGGGTGACGGCGGCGCTGGGCTCGGTGGCGGTGGTGGGCGCGCTGGAGGCGCGTCACTTCCTCGAGATGCTCACCGGGCTGGGACAGGTGCCCGAGTCGGCGCGTGAGGAGTGGGTGGCCACGGGCATGGAGGCGGCCACGCGACTGCGTGAGGTGCGCTGGTTGTGCACGTCGGTATTGGCGGTGCTGGGCATCATGCTGGTGGCGCGAGGCAGTGGCCGCGAGGCCTCACGTCCCACGCCTCGCTGGGCCCCCCGGCTGGTGCCCGCGGCCGCCGTGACGGCCCTGCTGGTGATGGATGTGCACCCGGTGCAATCCGTGGCCGAGAACGCGCACATCACCCTGCCCCGGAACCGGGGCGCGGTGCCCACCACGCTGGACATGCTGCGGCTGCTGGGGCTCGACGTCGCTCCGGCTCAGAGCAGCCAGATGAGCAACAGGACTCCGGCCACCACGCCCACGCCGAACACGACGAGCATGATGACCCCCTCGGAGCCACGAGCTTCCGGCGGCGTCACCGCCTCAGGGTGAGGCGCGCCATGCACGTATCGCAGCGGAGCCGCCGGCGCGAGGGCGGGCGCGGGTGACGGCGCCTCCAGCGAGGGCAGCGTGGGCTCCGACGGACGCTGCGCCTCGCGCAGGATGATGCCCGCACCCGCCATCTCCAGCCCCTCGCGGGCCAGCGCCAGCACGCGCTGCATGTGCAGGATGTAGCGGTCCTGCCCGGTGTACGTGCCCATCGCCTGGGCGGCTCGCACCAACCGGTGGGGAACCAGTTGAGGGTCCGCCTTCACCACGGCCGCCGCGGGACGGGCGCGCTCACCTTCGGGCTCCACGCGGCCGGTGCGCACGCCCTTGCCGCTGGCCCACATGTAGTGGTCCTCCAGCAGCGTCAGCTCCTGCCGCCGCACCCGGCCATCCGAGTCCACCTGGGACATCAGCTCCGCGCCGTCGGTGCCCATGTGCCAGACGGTGCGCAGGCCATTCTCTCCCGGCGGGCCCTCCACCGCGTGAACGCGGGAGAGTGCTTGCACCGCGGTCTTCAACGTCTCGGGCGAGGACTCGGCCATCAGGAGCCGGAGACTAGGGGCGTCGGGTCGGAAACGGAAGGCGGCCGTGCCCACGCCCGCTCGCTCCCACCCGCTCCCGTGTCCGCGTCCGCCTGCCCAGGTTGAACGACGAAGCACCGGGCGCGTGCGCCAGCGGACATCTGGCGTCAGAGCGCCTCCGCGCGGAGCCCCACCATGGCCATCATCATCCCCGACGAACCCCTGGACACCCCCTTCACCGTTCCCGGCAACCGCGCCGAGGTGACGGGTGAGCCGGACGAACACTTCCTCACCGCGCAGGTGAGCTGGGACGGCGAACGCCAGCACGGCGGCGGCTACGTCCCGGAGGACTTCGAGTGGACCTCCAATCCCAAGGAGCGCCAGGACGCGCTGATGGGCGAGTGGCCCGAGGAGCACTGATGCCGCGTGCGCTCGGCTGTCCGCCGGGGTAAGCGTCCCCGCCGCCATGAGCCGCTCCAAGGACAGAGGTGCCGATTTCACGCGCGAGTTCGAGGGCGCGCAGACACTCGACGGACTGCTGGAGGTGTCCGGCAGCCCCTGCGACACCGCGGAGGTGCTCGCCCGCATGCAGGCGGCCCACGCCGAGGGGCGCCCGCACAGCGACGTCATCCCCGGGCTGTTCGAGGAGGAGCCGCGCTTCCCCTCGCCCGACATCGCCCGGCTGCTGTACCAGAACCTGCTGGGCCTCTGGGACCTGGTGGAAGAGGGGCGCGCGGTGCGCCTGGAGGACGGCCCCCGGCCGCCCCGGCCGAAGAAGGTCAAGGCTCCCCTGCCGCAAGCCTTCCACCCGGACGAGCCCACGGGCGAATTCGTCGAGGCGGCCTGGCGTTACCTGGAGGACGACGAGAAGGCGCGCACGCGGCTGATGCACTCCTTCGAGAACCGGCAGGATGCCTTGCTGGGCGCGCTTGACGCCGCGGGGCTCACGGACGAAGGATACGGAGTCGCCCGCCACCTGCTCTTCGAGCTGTACGCCATGCTGGAGCTGGGGTGGTCGCCGGGAGTCGCTTCGGTGCGCTCGGCGGCGCTGGTGGCGGACACGACGGCTCCACCGGTGCCCCAGTCCCTGCGGACGTATGCGGACGAGGCGCTCTTCGAGGCGGAGCAGGACGAGGAGCAGCCCCTGACCGCACAGGAGCTGGAGGCGGTGCGCACCCTCGTCCAAAGCGGACTCGCGGCGCTCTGGGGCGCACGCAAGGGGAGATGAAGGATGGCCAAGGACAGGGACGACAACGGCGGCGGCGGCTTCTCCGGGAAGCGCGACAAGACGTGGCGAGAAATCGACGCGGGGCGCGCCAAGGGCAGCAAGTACCACTCCCGCCAGGATGACCCCGCGCAGCAGAAGATTGAGCGCAGCGCGAGCTACCAGAAGTACAAGACCGCCGCGGATGCGCTCTTCACCGGCGGCGAGCTTCCCGAGGGACTGGCGAAGACGTTCGACCCAGAGGGCAAGCGCAAGGCCCAGAAGCAGGCCATGCAAAAAGTCACGGAGTCCGAGACGCGCGCCGACTGGGTGAAGGCCGTGGTGGACTACCTGGAGAAGTACCCGGAGCTGCCCGAGGACGCGTACTTCCTCGACAGCCTGTTGGACCATCCGCGCGAGCGCATCGTCGACAAGGCGCTGGCCCGGCTGGAGGGACTGGCCGAAGAGGGCAAGCTGCCGAAGAAGGTGCCGCAGAGTCTGGACCAGCGGCTGAAGTCGGTGGAGCTGACCAGCATGGACCCCGACATGCAGGGCCGCGCCAAGACGCTGCGCGAGAAGCTGCGCGCCTGAAGCAGGAGGCCGCGAGCGGGCGTTGGACGCCGCGCCGTCGCGAGCAACAAACCTGACACAAGGCTGACAGGAACAGAGGTCATGGTGACTCCCATCGGCACTTCCGCCGAGCTGGAGACCTGTCATGGCCCACCGACTGAACTGGTTCGAGATTCCCGTCGTCGACCTGGCGCGCGCCACGCGCTTCTACGAGTCCGTCCTGTCCACCACGCTGAAGGTGGAGGACTTCCACGGCACGCGCATCGCCGTCTTCACCCGGAAGCAGGAGGGGGATGTGACGGGAGCGCTCATCCACTCGCCGCACATGCGTCCCTCGCTGGAGGGGAGCCGGGTGTTCCTGGACGCGGGCTCCGATTTGGATGGCGCCATCCGCCGCGTCGCCCAGGCGGGAGGCAAGGTGCTGGTGGAGAAGACGTCCATCGGGGCCCTGGGGTCGTTCGCGGTGTTCCAGGACACCGAGGGGAACGCGGTGGCGCTTCACGCGCACGCGGGGCACTGAGGGCTCGGGGTGGGCCGTCTACCGCGCGGGGGAGCGGCCCCGATGGACGAGCACGACGGAGCGCAGACCGCCCTCCGCGGGCTCGTGCACGATGCGCAGCTCTTCGCCCGAGCGCGTGTACACCGTCATGTCGCCGTCCTCGCGGCGCCAACCGTCGCGGCGCAGCGCCTGGGCGTAGAAGGCATCCACTTCGCCCGCGGACATGGGCACGAGGAAGGACAGCGTCCTCGAGCCCTCGTCATTCACACGCAAGACCTGTCGGGCCCCTGGGGGCAGTGACGCGACATCGCCCTCGGTGCCTGGTTCACGGCGCAGGGTGTGGTTGGCCTCGCCCAGGTAGACGAGCGTGACGCCGACATCCTGTGGCTGGAGGATGACGGTGAAGGTGATGCCCCGGTACATGTCGATGGCGGTGAGCATGGCCGCGCCGCTCGCGAGCTGGGGTTGCTCGGCGCCTGGAGGGACATGGAGGCCGCCGGCACGGAAGGCATCCGCGAAGCGCTGGATGAGGTCTTCCGCGCGCTCCTTCACCACCACCGCGCGAAGCACCACCGGCACGCCGCCCGCTTCCACCACTTCACTCGCGTCCACCTGTTCCAGGACGCGCATCGACGGCCAGGCGAAGCGGGGCGCGCTGTCCGGCGATGCCACGCCCGTGGGTGCGCTGCTCGGGCCGGCTCCAGACTTGGGGCTCGTGGGCACGGAGCCGGGCTTCGTCGCGGAGCTCGCGCCTGCCTCAACCTTCGGACTCGCGGATGCAGTGCTCGACTTCGCCGCACTCGCGCCTGCCTCCAACGTCGGGCGCGCGGGCGAGGAGCCCGCCTTCGCGGCGTTCGCACCGGCCTCAAGCTTCGGACTCGCGGATGCAGCGCTCGACTTCGTTGCGCCCGCACCTGTCTCCACCGTCGGGCGCGCGGGCGAGGAGCCAGCCTTCGCGGCCTTCGCACCAGCTTCAACCTTCGGACTCGCGGACGCGGTGCTCGCGCCCTCCTCCGGCTTGGAGTTCACGGGCGCGGCATGCACGGCGGCCACGCTCAGCAGCACCAGCGCGGCGAACACGGACCTCACCGCACCCGCACTCCGCCCAGCCACCGGTTCTGCCGGGCCACGTTGTACGGGCGATTCAGGTTCGGCGCACTGAAGGGCGTCGTCTCCCAGACCGACTGGCCACCCGCGTGCGTCCCACCGATGTTCTCCTGGTAGCGGTCCTCCTCGCCCCGGAAGCTCATGAAGAACTGGTCCTCGTTCACCGACTCCGAGCCCACCAGCGCCGCGAGCGCCGACCCCGCCCCACCGCCTCCACCATTCGTGCGGTACACACGCTCCGCCCAGAGGTAGTAGTCCCGATTGCCGCAGACCGCCCCACTGTTCATGCTCAGCGGACAGGCCCGTCCCTCATCCACCGTCGACAGGCCCCAGTCATCCAGGAACAAGCCAAACCGCCCCCGGCACTCGCCACCCGTTGCACGCCCCGCAGCGCACACCCGGAAGGTCGCCGCCGCGCGCCGCTGCGACGCCTGGAAGAAGCTCGGCTCCATGAAGCGACCGATGCGCTCGGCGCGAAGCTGCGTGGACGCCGTGCACCGCATCCCCGGCGACAACACCCGCATGGACGCCAGCGGCCCCTGTGCATCCGCCGGCCTCAGCGTGGGCACCCCGTCGGGCAGCTCCGCCTCACAGTCCACCCGGATGGGCTGCGCGCGCGCAATCGCCAACTGGAGCGGCACTCCACCCGCGCCATCCATACGGCTGCGGCCGTCGTAGTCCACGTAGCGGCCGTTCGCCTCCGCCAGGGCCCCCGTCACCGCCGAGGGGCGCTGCCACTCGCGGTCCTCCGGGTCGTGCATCACACGGCCCGTCGCGTTCCACATCGCGAAGTTCGCGGCCTCCTGCACCTTCAACGTCAGCGCCCCCACCTCCGCGAAGTAGATGCCGAACAGGAGGATGGTGATGAACACCATCAAACCCAGCGACGTCTCGACGAGGGACTGTCCTCGTGCCGCTCGCGAGCGCATGTCAGTACCCCGCTCCCCGCCGGCTGCCGCCGCGATACCCCGCCTGCTCCAGCTCCCTCAACACCCGCCCGTGCTCGGCGAAGCCCGCCGCTTCCAGGCTCGCCGCGGGCCTGTCATCCGTGGAGCCCTCCGGACTCACCAACGTGGCGCGCCAGAACGGGTTGAGGAAGTTCGGCGGCTCACGCCATCCACCCCCCTGCCCCGCCGCGCGCGGCCGGTGGTAATAGACGATGCCCGCCGACAACGCGACCTGGTTGCGCTGCACGCTCTCACGCCCCGTGGGACGCGAGCGCCCCAGCGGAATGGCGTTGTCGAACTCCGTCGTGTTCTCCGCGGAGAACTTGAACCGGAAGAAGAGGTTCCACGGGTCCGGGCTCCGCCGCCGCGCATCGCTGCCGTAGTCACGGTGCAGCACCGAGTACAGCTTCGGCTGCCCATAGTGGTTGCCCGCGCCCCGCTGCAGCGAGTCCACGTTGTAGCCCATGGCGAACGGCCAGATGCCCGGGCAGGAAACACAGGCGCCCAGCGTGTGCCGCTCGAACAGCGGCTCGCCGGCCTCCGGCGCCTGACCGGGCGGCAGGCGCAGGCCATACACGTGCTGGTCCTCGGGCGTCTGCTGCTCGTCGGACATCACCCACGCATCCGTCACCGGCACCGGAATGGGGGGCGGGTTGCTGGCACACCGCGTGGGCAGGATGGCGGTCGCATGGTCATGCCCCGAGGAGTTGCGGCCCGACACGGTGGTGTACGTCGAAGGGTCCATCTCCGCCGCCGCGCTGTAGCGCCGGAAGGCCGCGGACCGCGCGGCCCCGCCCGTGCCAAACCCCGCGCCGCCCGTGGGCCGGTTGTGCACCCACGTCCACCCCAGGCTGCCCATGGTGGCGTTGAGGTGCGCCGACGTGCTGCCGCCCACCGCGCACACCGCGCCACTGCCACACCCGCCACCGCCGCGTCGCACCGCGTTCATCAGGTCTTCGTGGTTGGGCACCGCGTCGTCGCCGTTGAGTTCCTGGAAGCTCTTGCCCGAACCATCCGGCGTGGCCTCCAGCTCCGGATTCGCACCCCGGGCGATGCGCAGCGCGAGCCGCTGCTCGGAGATGTGCTCGCGCAGCAGGTGGCTGTAGATGTTCAGCCCCGCGCGGTAGAGGTTGCCCGCGCTGCCCTGGAGAACCTTCACCTGCGTGGCGGCGGCCTTGTCCATCAGCTCCCACACCACCGGCGTGAAGACGGGCGTGCAGACCAGGTGGGCCGCGTAGACCTGGCTGCTGCGGCTGATGAGCGCCTGCGTGCCGGCCATGGCCACCATGTGGGCCACCTGCGCGCGGTTCATCACCGAAATCGCGTTGAACGTGCGCGCCGTCGCCACCGCCTGGCTGTAGGCCGCCGCGTCCGCGGCCATCTGGATTTCGACGCGCTCCTTGGCGCGCATGCCGAAGCCCAGCGTCATCAGCACCATCAGCGCGAGCAAGAGCAGCGTCAGCGCGAACAGCACGAGGGCCTGCCCTCGCGAGGTCTTCAGAAGCCGGTAACGGGACATTCGGCACCTCGCGAGAAGTTGTCGGCCATCACTGGCGTCATCATCCGCATCGCCGCGTGGACCTGGATGGGGAAGACGAAGTGTCCCCGGTTGCTCCACGTCACCATGCGCTCGTCCAGCGCGCCACCCGGCCAGTCATTCGGCCCGAGCGGCGGCGCCTCGTCGTTCCACCAGTCCGAGCGCTTCTGCGCCGGCATCAGCGGATTGGTGGCCGTGTAGTTTCGCAGTCCGAAGTGGGCCAGGAACATCCGGCTCATCACCCAGTTCGCGAAGGGGATGCGCATGTAGTACCAGGCCACCATGCGGATCTCCAACGTGCGGTTGTCGAGCGCCGCGTCGTTGTCCGTGGGCTGGTCGAAGAGCAAGTCCTCGTTGCCCGCGAGCGCGTTCACCCACGCGGGGTCCGGCGAGTCGCGGACAATCTCCACCATGGGCCCGTTGAAGAGGTTCCCGTAGGAGCTCATCACCCGGTACTCGTTGTCCCGCCGCATCCGGAACGCGTCCGCCAGAATCTGCGGGCTGTCCGTGCGGACGATGGACGGCAGCATCGTCACCATCGCCGCGTGCATCATCGGCAGGCAGTCACCGTGATTGAGGCTGCCCGCCCGCACCGCCCGGTACACCGCCACCTGCGCGAGGATGCGCGCCTGCAGCATCATGAAGAGCTGCAGCGTCCCCAACACCAGGAACACGACCAGCGGGAGCGTCAAAGCCGCTTCCACCGCTGCCTGTCCGGATTGCTTGGATGTGGGTGACGTGGCGCGGGGAACCATACATCACTCAATTCCCTGAATCTTGTTGATTGAGGAATCGGTCAAGTGGACCGGTAACCAAAGTCAGTACCCAGTCCCACTGTCAACGACACAGTGGGACTGTCTGCATCAGTGAATTGACACCTTGCGTCACAACTTCTTTCCCGCCGAGAGGATTCTCAGCGATTGATGACGAACCCGCAGGCGGAGTCGAGAGTCACCTTGGACCCACTCAGGGCCTGGAGCAACCGCTCGTAGTGCGAGTGTTCGGCGCCGAGCTGGGCCGCGAGAGCATCGTCGGACAGGCCCTGATGGTCCAGGGACAGCCGGAGGCGCTCCAGGGCGGAGTCCCGCTCGGCTTCAATGGCCTCGCGCGCGGAGGTGGTGAGCTTCGCCAGGGCCGCCTCGGCGCCCCGCTGGCCCACTGGCACCGCCGCGTCCACGAAGGCGTCGAAGCCCGGGAAGGCGCGTGACACCTCGTCGCCCTTGAGCGACTTGCCATCTGCCTCCAGCGCGGGGATCAGCGAGTCCTCCACCTTGGGCCCCGCCGCGCCGCCGTCCACCACGGCCACGTGCAGCAGGGTGCGCTCCAGGAAGCGCGCCAGTTGACGGCTGGGCACGCGCGCGCCCGGGGAGGTGTCCTCCGGCTCCGGGAGCTGCACGTGGTAGAGCAGCTCCACCCCACGCGCCTTCAGCGGCCCGCGCTTCTCGATGAAGCGGAAGGCGCTGCGCCCATAGGGGCCGTCGCGCAGGAAGCCGAAGAGGGCCTCCACCAGGGGGTGCCCGGTGGCGAAGTACTCCAGCTCCTCCGCCTCCACCGCCGTGTCGCGCCAGAAGGTGCCCAGCCGCGTGTGGTCCTCCATGACGTCCAGCCCCGGCAGCCCGTCCACCTTCAGCGCGTGACCGAACTGGAAGGCCACCTGGAAGGCCTCCACCTGCTCGTCGATGTCCACGCCAATGCCCACCCGCCGCGCCAGCTCCGCGACGGTCTCCTCCAGCCGCTCGTCCAAGTCCCGGGCGACGCTCCACAGGCCGTCCTCCACGCCGGGCGCCTCGCCGTCCTCGTCCTCGTCGGGCTCCAGGCCCATCCGCTCCTGCGCGCGCTTCACCAGTCGCTCCACCGCGGGCCGGTCGAAGCTGCGCACATCCAAAAGCGGGTCATACGCGCGCTTCACCTGCTCGCGCGCTGATTCGACCTTCGCCTTCAGCTCGGCGGAATAGGACACGCGCGCCTCGCGCGGCAGGAGCGCCAGCTCCGCGAGCCGGTCCTCCACCTCCTCCAGCACCGCGTCCAGGCCGCCCACCGTCTCGCCGAAGACACCGACGGCGTCCGCCAGCAGCGTCAGCACGTCCGACGCCAGCGTGCCCACCGAGTCGAAGACGTGAATCTCCACCGGGTGCGTCTGGCCGATGCGGTCCAACCGGCCAATGCGCTGCTCCACCGTGGCCGGGCTCCAGGGCAAATCGTAGTGGACCAGGTGGTGCGCGAACTGGAAGTTGCGACCCTCGCCGCCGACCTCGGTGCACAGCAATACCTTCGGACCTTCCGGCCCCCGGAAGCGCGCCACCTGCCTGTCGCGCTCCAAGAGCGGCAGGTCGCCGTGGTAGCCCAGCGCCTCCACGCCCTCGCGCCCCAGCTCCGCCTGGAGCATCTCCAGCGTGTCCCGGCTCTCCGTGAAGACGAGCACCTTGGCCGCGGGCTCCGCCTTCCACACGCCGCGCAGCACCCCCAGGAACGCGCCGAACTTCGCGTCGCGCGAGGGCAGCTTCAGCACCTCTGACTGCGCCTTCAACACCGGGTTGGACCGCACCGCGCCCGCGAAGGCCGCGGGACTCGACTCCAGCCGGCGCAGCACGTTGCCCAGCGGCGCGCCCCGCAGCGTGCCCGCCGCCAACGTGGCGAGCGCCGCGTCGCGGACCTTCAGCTCCTCCGCCGGCAGCGTCACCGGGTGGCGATGCAGCCTGCGCGTGGAGAAACCACCCACCACCGCACGACGGTTACGCACCAGCCTGTCGCTCAGGCTGTACGTCTCCGCCAGATGCTGGAGCAGCGCCTCCGGTTCCTTGAGCGTCTTGAGCCGCGCGTCCTCGGGGAAGCGCTTCGCCAGCGCCTTCACCGCCGCGTCGGGCTTGCCCTTGCCGCCCTCCATCAGCGCGCGCACCGCGGTGGACAGCTCCTCCTGGCGCGCCAGGCGCTCCTCGAAGCCCGCGACGCTGGGCGCGGTGGCCGCGTCAATCAGCGTGAGCAGCCCGTGGTACTCGGCCGGGTCCAGTTGCATGGGCGTGGCGGTGAGCAGCAACAGGCCCCAGGAGTTCTTCGCCAGCACCCGCGCGGCCTCGAAGGCCCGCTCACCCTTGAGGTGGTGCGCCTCGTCGATGATGACCAGGTCCCAGAACGCGCCTTCGGCGCCGAGCTCCTGGCGGTGCTCCTCGCTGCGGGAGAGCAGCTCCAGGCTCGTCACCACCAGCGGGAAGCGCGCCCACGGGGAGACATCCGGAACCTCCTTGAGCGACTGCGCGTAGCGGTCCGAGTCCATCAGCGTGAAGAGCTGGTTGAACTTGTGGAACAGCTCCACCAACCACTGCACGGTGAGGTGGCTGGGCGCCACCACCAGACACCGACGCACGAGGCCCGACAGGCGCAGTGCGCTGAACACCATGCCCGCTTCAATCGTCTTGCCCAGGCCCACCTCGTCGGCGAGCACGAAGCGCGGTCGGCGAGCGGACAGCACGCGCTGCACCACGCCCACCTGGTGCGGCTTCACCATGATGCGGCTGGCCAGGAGCGCGCCCAGCGCGTCACAGCGGCGCTCGTCGTCCAGGACCAGGGCCTGCTTGCGCAGCGTGAAGGCGCGGGCCTCACCCACGCGGCCCTCGCGCAGCGTGGACAAGAGGTCCGAGCGCGGGGGCAGCGCGCGCACCTCCGACTCCGGCAGCTCGTCCTCCTCGCCCGTGTCCGCGTAGCGCAACACGTAGCGGCGCAGTCCTCGCGCGCCCGGCTCCTCGGCCACGACGAGGGCCAGCCGCCCCTTGTACGTCAGCACCGGCTCACCCGGTGGCAGCGGATACGACACCAGGGCGCCGCCCTTGGTGGACACCAGCACCGGGGCGTCCTCCCGAGCGGGGAAGACGACGAGCGCCTTGGCGCCTTCTTCCTGGAGCGACAGCAGGTGTCCCACACCCCATTCGGGCTGCGGGAGGTAGCGGACCTTCAGACCTTCGACGAGGGACATAGGCGGTGCGGGACGACCCGAGCAAAGAGGGGGTCCGCCTCATAACCCCCTGCCCTGGCGATGGCCATTCCTGATGGGCCCCCGCGCCCGCCACGCAACACCCCCAGTTGTCGCGTCCGACGCGCGCCGACCCCGAAACAGGGGTCCCCGCGTGGTCCAACTTCCACCCTGGGAGAGTCACGAAGCGCCCTGGGGCGACTCAGACTTTGTCCAACCGGGCAATGTTCCCGCTCCCTCACATCAGGGATGCTGGACGTCGCCTTCCTGATGCGGGTTCCCGCTAGGGATGGGGGGGAGTGCCACATGATGCGACGTTGGACGTTCGCTCAGCGAGTCGGGGCGGGTGTGTCCGCCTGCATGCTCGCCGGTCTGCTGCTCCTCGTGACACTCCTGTCCGCGGTGCACGGACTGCTCACACATACGGAGACCACGCACGTCGCGCTGCGACAGGCGCTGCTGGCCGGCTGCGTGGGCCTTGCCGGCGTGGGCGCGCTGGGCTTCGTGCTGCACCACGCGCTCGCGCCGCTGCACGCCCGGCACGAGCACAGCGAGCAGCGCTTGCGGCTGTTGATGGAGGCGGTGACCGACTACGCGCTGTGCTTCCTGGACCCCAACGGCCGCGTCACCGCGTGGAACGCCGGCGCCGAGCGCCTCACCGGCTGGGCGGAGATGGACGTCACCGGCGGCACGCTGGAGCCCCTGCACCCCGAGGACGCGGTCGCCGCGGGCGTGCATCAGGCCCACCTGGAGCGCGCCGCGCGCGAGGGGCGCCTGTTGTCCGAGGGCTGGCGCGTGCGCCGCGACGGCTCGCGCTTCTGGGCGGAGACGCTGCTCACCGCGCTCTGGGACTCGCGCGGCCACCTGCGGGGCTTCGCCGAGGTGACGCGCGACATCACCGAGCGCCGGCGCATGGAGCGCGCCCAGGCCCTCTTCGCCGAGGCGGGCCGCGTCCTCCAGCCCCTCTCTGGCGCCCGTGAAGTGGGCGAGGCCCTCACGCGCCTGTGCGTGCCCGAGGTCGCCGACGCGTGCATCCTCTTCCTGCCCTCCGCGGACGGACAGGTGCGTCCCCAGGCCGTGGCGTGCGCGGACACGCAGGCGGCCAGCCGCATGTGGGAGCCGCTCCTGCGCAGCCCGCACGGCGACGAGGTGGGCCCCCACCATGTGGTGTGCACGGGCCGCGTGGAGCTGCTGCCAGAGGTGGACGCGGAGCGACTGCCGCAGCCGCTGGAGGGCACCGCGCACGGGGAGCTCTTGCGCGTGCTGGGCGTGACGTCCTCCCTCACCGTGCCGCTGGCGGTGGGCCCGCGCGTGTTGGGCGCGCTGTGCCTCTTGTCCACCGGCGCCCGCCGCTACGGCCAGGTGGACCGGGCCTTCATGGAGGAGCTGGCCGCCCGGGCCGCCCTCGCCCTGGACAACGCGCGCCTGCTCGCGGAGACCCAGGGCGCGCTGGAGCTCATCGGCGTGGCCGCGCATGACCTGGGCAACCCCCTCAGCTCGCTCCAGCTGAGGCTGCGCCGACTGCGCCTGCTGGACGTCACCGCGCACGAGCCCCGCCTGCGGGACGGCCTTCTGGGCGTGGAGAGCGAGGCGCGCCGCATGGGCCGGCTGCTGCACAACCTGCTCGACTTGTCGCGCCTGTCCGCCGGCCACATGACGCTGGACCGCGAGGACATGGACCTGGCCGCGCTGGTGCGCGAGGTGGCCGAGCGCCACGCCGAGCAGGCCACCGCCGCCGGCTGCGCCCTCACCGTGCGCATCCATGAGGACGACACCTCCGGGCAGTGGGACCGGCTGCGCCTGGACCGCGTGGTGACGAACCTCCTGAGCAACGCCCTCAAGTTCGGCCACGGCCAGCCCATCGACCTGAGCGTCCACGGCGACGCCACCCATGTGCGCGTCACCGTGAAGGACGCGGGCCTCGGCATCGCCCCCGGCGACCAGCAGCGCCTCTTCCGCCGCTTCGAGCGCGTCCACGGCGACGGCGGCCCTCATCACCCCGGCACCGGCCTGGGCCTCTACATCGCCCACCAGCTCGTCGAAGCCCACGGCGGCTCCATCCTCCTTCGGAGCCGAATCGGGGAAGGCGCGGAATTCACCATTGAACTTCCCAGGACGCTCCAGGGCAGGTCCTGCCTTCCCCTACAAGTCAGCGCCTGACCTCCCGTAACTCCTTCAGTGAATTGCGAAAATTCCGACACTTGACGCCTTCCTGGGTTTGAGCCCAGCGGATTATTTTCCTAGAAGTTGAAGGCATCTGTTCAATCCAGATATTCTTCGTACGGCTAAAAAGGCTCGAACCGGGGAAACCCGGAAACGGGAGAGACCCGGCCCACATCGTCCCCCCGACGAAGGGCTACAGGGTCCACTGGCCGGGGCGCCAATGGCGGCGTCCGAAACCACACGTACGAGGAGATTCACCCATGGGTGGACTTGGAGCACCCTGGTCCCAGCGCGAGGCGTGTACACACCGCTCGCTCGGTTACCCCACGACCAGCCAGACGTTGCTGCTGGCGGCGGTGACGGGGTTGCTGGTGGCCTGCGGCGGACCGGACCTGGACTCGCAAGAGGCTGTCGCGGTGGACGCGCTGGAGTCGGAGGCCCAGGCGCTGTCGGGCCGGGACGACTCGCGCCGCCCGCGCCCCCCCGAGCCCGTGGGTCTGGCGCTCGAGGTGAAGAACGGCCAGGGCGAATTGGTGCGCGTGCGCGCCGGCGGCACCTTCTTCATCAGCCAGATTGATATCCGCGCCACCGTCCAGGCGCTCGCGGACCACAAGGACTTGAAGACGCTGCGCACCACCAGCGACTTCGCCGGGCTGGGCTGGTCGGGCGTGCGCGCGGTGGACGAGGAGCCGGTGCTCCTGGGCGGGCCGACGGGCTTCACCCGCCGCCGCTTCTACCGGGGCGCGGCATGGATGGACGTGCCCAGCTTCTTCACCGTGGAGCCGGTGGACTCGCGCGGCCGCCTCACCGGCCTGCCCGTGCTCCTCAACATCGGCGCCGAGCACCAGCGCCGGGACCGCACCGACGACTTCTTCATCCGCCGCCTGCGCGCCATCCACACGACGACCGACTGCCGCGCGCCCAACGACTGCACGGGCGCCAGGAGCTTCGAGGAGGAGGCGCTCGTCGAGGTCCGCAACGCCTACGAGCACGCCAAGCAGCGCACCCTCAAGCTGACCTCCGGCACCACCTCCCTGCGCCTGCGTTGGAGCCTGCGTCCCTTCGCCCCCTACTCCATCCCCGTGGAGCAGGTGCAGAACCCGGACTATGCGTACGGCTTCGGCATCGACGTGGCCGCCCTCACCCCGCCGCGCCACGACGGCACCTACGCGCCCGGGTCCGAAATCACCTTCCAGGTCACCCTGCGGGACGGGGAAGGAAAACGGCTTCACCCCTCGGGAAGTCTGCCGTCCTACAATGAGGTCGCGCCCGTCGGCGGAAACGCAGCGGGCATCCAGTACTATCGGGCCTTCTTCGATGCGACGACGACGTACTACCGCCGCAAGCACCGGGAGCGGATGCTGATGACGCAAATCATCGGCCCCGCACAGAACATCCAGCCCATCCGCTCCATCATCGACATCGACGCGTTCCTGGACCCGGAGGTCGATGAGCAGGTGGTCGCCACCGAGGCGCGCGATGGCGTCTTCTCCCAGTTCGCCATCCTGCCCTTCGCCAACATCGTCTTCCGCGGCGCGTTCTTCCCCAGCGAGGGCCTCTGGGACCGCCCCAACACGGACACGTGGCAGTACAAGATTCCCGCCGACGCCACGCCAGGCACGTACCTGGTGACGGTGAAGGGCCGCCGCGTGTACCTGGGCGAGGACGTGCCGGGCTCGCGCACCATCGAAATCCAGGTGGGCACGAAGAAGCGCACCGAGGCGACGCTGACGACGGGCCCGTGCAACAGCTGCCACAGCGAAGGCGGAGAGCTGTCCGAGGTGCTGCACGGCAACGACAACCGCGCCGCATGCAACGGGTGCCATTCGCCGCTGGGCTTCGAACTGGAAGGCCCCATCTTCGTGCGCACGCACTTCATCCACTCGCGCTCCAACCGCTTCGACGCGCCCCTGGAGAAGTGCGCCTCCTGTCACCTGACGAAGGAGAGCATCCAGCGCACCAGCAAGGCCGCGTGCCTGTCGTGCCACACGAGCTACCCGGACAGCCACGTGGCGAAGTTCGGCCCCATCGAAAGCATGTACGTCGGGGGAGGCAGAGAGTCCTTCCAGCAGTGCACCGGCGCCTGTCATACCGAGCACCCGCGCGCCGGCCTCTAGCCGCCGCCAGTCCCCCCGGAGGTCCTTCATGGCACAAGTGAAGATGCAGACGGCTCGCACCACGTTGAAGGAGCCCGAAGCCGCCGCGGAGGACCTGTTGAGCCAGCTGGGCGCCATCAAGCCCGTGCTGGTGACGATGTTCGCCTCGCGGGACAGGGACCCGTACGCCCTGAACCGCGCGGTGCGCGCGCGGCTGCCGCCGGGCACCCGGCTGGTGGGCGCCACGACGGCGGGCGAACTGGACAACACCGGCATCCACGAGGGCAGCGTGGTGTTGTCCGCGCTCTCCGGCGACCTGGAGGTCGGCCTGGGCCTGGGCACCCAGCTCTCCGTGGATGCGATTTCCGCGGGACAGGTGGCCATCAGGCGCGCCTGCGAGGATTTGGGCGTGCGGCAGCAGGACCTGGATCCGCGCCGGTATGTCGGCCTCGTCATCGACGACGGCTTCCGTTACAAAAAAGAGGAGCTGCTGCTCGGCATCCTCGAGCGCAGCCAGACGCTGGTGCTCGTGGGCGGCGGCGCCAGCGACGACAACCGGGACCCGGCCAGGCAGTCCGCGCTGGTGCACGTGGACGGCGAGGTCGCCACCGACGCGGTGCTCGTCGCCCTGTTCCGCACCAGCGCCCCCTGGGCCGCGCTGCGCTCGCACTGGTACGTGCCCACCGGCGAGAAGCTCACCATCACCAAGGTGGACGAGAGCCACACGCGCGCGCTCGAAATCGACGGCCACCCCGCCGCGAAGCGCTACGCCGAAATCCTGGGCGTGGAGGACGTGCGTGACTTGGAGTTCGGCACGCCCCGGGGCTTCGCGGTGCGCCCCACGGCGCTGCGCGTGGGCCGCGAGTACTTCATCCGCGCGGCGTGGAGGCCCCAGGAGGACGGCTCCATCCTCTTCGCCAACCTGCTGGAGGAAGGCACCGAGCTGGAGCTGATGAAGCTGGGTGACATGGCGGGAATGACGCGGAGCTTCTTCACCGAGGAGATGCCCCGCCGGGTACACAACCCCCAGGCCGCTCTGCTGTTCCACTGCGGCGGGCGCATGTGGTACGCGCATGCGACCAACTCCGTGGCCGAACTCGCGGAGACCCTGAAGGCCGCACCCACCGCCGCTGGGATGAACGTGCACTTCGAAATCTACTCGGGGTTCCACATCAACACCACGTTGACGACGCTGGTGTTCGGGGCGAACTGAGCCATGGCCACCTCCCTCACCTCCTCCGTCCCTCCGACGGACACCGCCACCCTCCTGCTCGTGGCGAGCGAGCGCGAGTGCCAGCGCGTGGAAGAGGCGCTCGGCCACGCGGGTGTCGTCGCCCGGACCGAGCGCGCCACCAGCACCGAGGCCCTGACGGCCGCGCTGGGGCGCTCCTGGTCGCTCGTCGTGTGCGGTTCGGAAGTGCCGGGCCTGGGCTTCGCGGAGGCGCAGGCGCTGTGGCGCCAGCACTCGCGCGAGCTGCCCTTCGTCGTGCTGTCGCGCGACTGGAGCGACGACACGCTGGAGGCCAGCACCCGCGCGGGCGCTCGCGACTACGTCAGCGAGGACCGCTTCAACCGGATGGCGCCCGTGCTGCGCCGCGAGCTGCCCCTGGCCGGGGACAGGCTCCGCCATGACGCCACCGCGGAGGAGCTGCACCGCACCAACTGGATTCTGGGCAACATCATCGACGCCCTGCCCTTCGTCCTCTTCGTGAAGGACGCGGCGACGCGCCGGCTGGTGGTGGCCAACAAGACCTTCGCGGACGCGTTCGGCGTCACCAAGGAGTGGCTGCTCGGCAAGCTGGACCACGACTACTTCCCGCAGGAGCAGGCGGACTCGTTCGTCGCCATCGACTCCGACATCCTCGCCACCAAGAAGATGCGCTCCTTCGAGGAGGTGGCGCGCGCGGGCGGCGTGGACCGCATCTTCGCCACGCGCAAGCTGCCGCTCCTGGATGGCGGCGGCGAGGCCCGCTACGTGCTGGGCGTCACCGAGGACATCACCGAGCGCAAGCAGAACGAGGAGATGCTGCGCGCGTCCAAGGCGGAGCTGGAGGCGGCCAACAAGCAGCTCGCCGCCAGCCTGGAGGAAATCAAGCGCACCCGCGCCGTGTCCGCCCGCTCGCTGGCGTCCTACCAGCAGCGCGCGCTGCAGATGGAGATCATCCGCCAGCAGAACGAGGACCTGGACCGGCTGGCCCAGGAGCTGGCGGTGGCCAAGCGCAACGAGGAGGAGCGCGCCCGCGAGGCCGAGGCCGCCGCCCGCCTCAAGAGCGAGTTCCTGGCCAACTTCAGCCACGAAATCCGCACGCCGCTCAACGGCATCATCGGCTACTGCGACCTCTTGATGCGCGAGGAGGGCTCGCGCCTGACGGCCCATGGCCGCCGCGACTTGAACGTCGTCAAGACGAACGCGAAGACGTTGCTCGCGCTCATCAACGACATCCTGGACCTGTCCAAGATTGAAGCGGGCAAGGTGGATGTCGTCACCGAGCCGGTGGACGTGCAGGAGCTGGCCGACGAGTGCATGGCCACGGTGAAGGAGTACCTCAAGGGCAAGGACGTGGCCCTGACGACGCACATCGACGGCGCGGCGAGCATGCTGCGCACCGATGCGCTGAAGCTGCGGCAGATCATGCTCAACCTCCTGAGCAACGCCGCCAAGTTCACCGACACGGGCGAGGTCGCACTGAGCCTGGTGCCGTCGGGCGACGAAGTCGTGATGACGGTGGAGGACACCGGCGTCGGCATCCCCGCGGACCAGCTGCCCTTCATCTTCGAGAAGTTCCGCCAGGTGGACGGCTCCACCACCCGCAAGGTCGGCGGCACGGGCCTGGGCCTGGCGATTGTGCGCGAGCTGTCGCGGGTGCTCGGTGGCACCGTCAACGTGGTGTCCACGCTGGGCCGGGGCACCACCTTCACCGTGCGCCTGCCCAACACGGCGAACCGGCCGACCAGCGCGCCTCAGGTGGCCCACGAGCGCGGCGTGCCCGTGGCGGAGGTCGCCCAGCACGTGGGCGCGCTGGCGCAGCCCGGCAGCACCGTGCTGGTGGTGGATGATGATCCGCTCATCCAGCAGCTCGTCACCGGCCAGTTGGAGCCCGCGGGCTTCAAGGTCGTGGTGGCCGAGGACGGCATCGCCGCGCTCAAGCGCGCCCGGGAGCTCAAGCCCCAGGCCATCCTGCTGGACATCCACCTGCCCAAGCTGGACGGCTGGTCCGTGCTCAGCCAGCTCAAGGGTGACCAGGCGCTGGCCAGCATCCCCGTCATCCTCATCTCCGTGGAGGAGCAGCGCGCCCGAGGCTTCTCGCTGGGCGCGTGCGAGTACCTGGTCAAGCCGGTGGAGCCCGAGCGCCTGGTCGAAGTGGTGCAGCGCTGCCTGGGCCAGCCGTCGGGGACGTCCGCTGGCGTGGGCGAGGTGCTGGTGGTGGACGACGACTCCGCCACGCGCGAGCTGGTCAGCCGCAACCTGCGCCGCGCCGGCTTCTCCACCGCCGAGGCTCGCAACGGCGAGGACGCGCTGCTCAAGGCGCGCGTCTCACCGCCGTCGCTCGTCGTGCTGGATTTGATGATGCCCAACCTGGATGGCTTCGAGGTGCTGCGCCGGCTGCGCGCGGAGAAGCTCCAGGTGCCCGTCGTCGTGCTCACCGGAAAGTCGCTCACCCACGAGGAGGAGTCGCTCTTGCGCGACGGCTTCGCGGGCTTCGTGAAGAAGGGCGGCCATGCGCTGGAGGACGTCATCGCCCAGGCCAAGGGCCTGCTGTTGTCCCAGCGTGCCGCCAGCGCCGGCAGGCTGCCTCGCATCCTGTATGTAGAAGACAGTGCCCAGAATCGCGACATCGTCCGCCGCTACCTGGGCGGACTGTTCGAGGTCATCGAGGCGGAGGACGGAGAGCATGGACTGGAGCGCGCGACGCGCGACAATCCGGACCTCATCCTGATGGACCTTTCCCTGCCACGACTGGATGGTTGGGAGGCAACACGTCGCTTGCGTGCGGTACCCTCCGTGGCCAACGTGCCGGTCATCGCGGTGACGGCTCACGCGGGGCGGGAATATCAGGACAAGGCACACGCGGCGGGCTGCACCGCGTACCTCACCAAGCCCCTTGATCGTGACCAGTTGCTCGAGATGATCCGCAAGCATCTAGGGAGAAGCCATGGCTGAAGAAAAAGCACGCGTCCTGGTGGTGGACGATGACCCGGACCTGCTCGACCTCGTCCAGCGCTCGCTGAGCTCCTATGGGTTCGAGGTGCTGACCCACACCTCGGCGCTGGGCGTGTCGAATCTGGTGAGCGCCTCCGAACCGGACTTCGTCCTCATCGACGTCAACTTCCCCGCCCTCAAGGGCGACAAGGTCGTCAACCTCGCGCGCCAGTACGCGTCCGCGAAGACGAAGTTCATCCTCTACTCGGCCTCGGACGAGTCGAAGCTGCGCTCGCTCGCGCTGGCCTCCGGCGCGGACGGCTACATCTCCAAGAGCGTCCAGGGCGAGGAGCTGGCCAACCGGCTGCGCACCTTCCGCCTCAAGCCGCGTCCGCCACCGGCCACCTGAGCCGTTGTCCTTCCGTGCTCCGGGCCACCCAACGGCCCGGGGCGCGACACCCGCCGTACCCACCGTCGTAGCGAGCCACGTCCGCTGTCCCAAGTCGGGCACGTCTCCTTCGCGCTCCCACCTCTGAATGCCCACCTCTCCCTTCGGAGGGCACCATGCACACGCCACATGGTTACAGTTATGCGGAAAAGTTGCGGCAGGAACTGGATGAGCCTCTCTTCAACCCGATGCTGAAGAAGTGGGTCGGCCGCGGAGAGCTGGACTACGAGGTGTACCTCAAGACACCGCAGCTCCTGGCGTTGCAGGCGCCGGAGGAGCAGCGCGTCTCGCATGACGAGCTGATGTTCCAGGTGGTGCACCAGGCGCAGGAGCTGTGGCTGAAGCTGGCTTCGCGCGAGGTGGTGGAGGTGGTGGCGGAGCTGGACCGCGACGCGTTGTGGGCGGCGTCCGCGAGGCTGGAGCGGGTGTCGCGCATCGTCCAGGGCCTGAAGTCGGAGCTGGCCGTGCTGGAGACGATGACGCCGGATACCTATCAGGTCATCCGTCGCAGCCTGGGCAATGGCAGCGGGCAGGAGTCTCCCGGCTACAACATGCTGCGCAAGGCGGCGGAGGGGCTGGAGCAGGCGTTGGAGCGGCTCCTCGCGCGACGCGCCCGGACGTTGCTGGCCGTGTACCAGGGCGGACCGGACGACCTGAAGCGGCTGTGCGAGCAACTGGTGGACGTGGACGAGGCCTTCCAGGGCTGGTTGCACGCGCACTTCCAGCTGGTGCGGCGCACCATCGGCGTGGACCGCGCGGTGAAGGCGCTGGATGGCCTGCCCACGCAGGTGCTGGCGGGGCGCATGACGCTGCCCCTGTTCCGTCAGCTCTGGGACGTGCGCGTGGAGCTGACGTCCGGGTGGCGGCGCGAGGGAGGCCATGCGCCAGGCGCTCGTCGCGAGGGCTGCATGGAAGGCGCGCTGGACGCCTACGCCGCGCCTCCGGCCAGCGCCGTGTGTCCGGTACACCACGCGGGCTTCCCTCCGCCCCGGGGCGAATCGTGACGTCGAAGCCGCGCACGGTGGCGGACTCTCCGCGCGCGCTCTTGCACCTGCTCTACAACGGCGCGAAGGCGGTGGACGTGGTGGAGGCGTCGCTCCAGCTGGGTCTGCTCGACTCGCTGGAGGGGCCCGCCCCCGTCTCGCTGGCGGAGCTTTCCGCGAGGCACGGCCTTTTGCCGGGCCGGCTCTACAAGCTGCTGGACTGCCTGGAGAGCCTGGGACTGGTGACGCGCGAGCAGGACACGGACGCGCTCGCGTCGGCGCGCTACCACGCGGTGCCGGGGCTGCGCGAGGCGGCCGTCGCCGTGGTGGGGCCGCAGGGTCGGGAGAAGGACCGCGAGAAGTTCGCGTGGCACACGCTGCACGGGCGGCTGCCCGAGGTGCTGCGCGGTCAGCACTCCATCTCCCCCGACGACTTCGACTGGCCCCTGCGCACGCCGGAGCAGTTGGAGGGCTTCGAGACGAGCATGGCCGCGGGGCTGCCTCCCATCCTGGAGTCGCTGCGCCTGCACGCGCCGAGGCTGTGGAAGGACGGCGTGCGCGTGCTCGACGTGGGCGGCGGTGACGGCAGCCTCGCGGCGTTGATGACGCGCGAGCACCCCGCCGCGCGCGTGGACGTCTACAACCTGCCGGCCACCCAGGCGCTGGTGGAGCGCACGCGCGAGCGCTTCGGCCTGACCGCGTCCCAGCTGGGCTTCGTGGGCGGAGACTTCCTCACGGAGCCCCTGCCCTCCGGCTACGACGTGATGACGTTCGTCCGCGTGCTGCACGACTGGTCCGCGCAGACAGCGCAGGCGCTGCTGAAGGCCGCGTGGGAGGCGCTTCCCTCCGGGGGACGCGTCGTCATCTGCGAGGAGTTCCGCACGCCCGAGCGGCTGGCCGCGCAGTTCTTCTGGACGTACTTCCTCATCGGCGTGGACTCGTGCGTCAGCCGGCTGCGCGAGGTGGAGCTCTACGTCCAGATGCTCGAGGGCGCGGGCTTCCAGCACGTCGACGTGCTGCGCGGCGGGCCCTTCGAGCTGGTGACGGCCGTGAAGCCCTGACGTCGTCGTCCAATCCCGGAGACGACAGCACGGGCCAGGGCAGACACCACGTCCTGCTCTGCCCTGGCCCGCTGGGGACCTTCCTCGCGACGACCCGTGCGCTTGGGGGGAGGGGGGAGGAGCGCCAGGGTCTTCACACCCTGACACGCCCGCGCGCACGTGCCCATTGCCTGCAAGTGCCGGCCCCGGGGACTCAGACTCCTGCCGGGCGGTGAACACCCAGCTGGCATGCGAGCACCGCCAGCTGCGTGCGGTTCTCCGAGCCCAGCTTCTTGTAGATGCTGGTGATGTGCGCCTTCACCGTGCGCTCGGTGATGCTCAGACACGCGGCGATTTTGAGGTTGTCCGCGCCCGCGGCCACGTAGCCCAGCACCTCCCGCTCGCGCGGCGTCAGGAGCCCCAACTCCACGCTCCCCATGGGCACCTCCTCCTGCGGCATGAAGCCCGGGACGGAAGGGACCCAGGACAATCCCGTAGGCATCAGCCGCTCGCCGCGCGCCACGCGTGTCACCGCTTCCACCACCTCCGCGCAACCCACGTTGTGTTTCCAGAGGTACCCCGCCGCGCCCGCCTGGAGACACTGCTCCACGACTTCGGGCTCGTGGTGGCTCGACAGCACCAGCGCCTTCACCGTCGGATAGAAGTCATGCAGACACTGCAGCGCCGTCATGCCCGTGGTCGTTCCATCCTGGTCCGGCGGCTCCAGGCGTAAGTCCAGCACGGCCACGTGCGGCATCTGCTCCCGCACCCGCGCCAGGAAAGGCGGTGTCTGCGCGCAGCGCGCCACCACGTCCATCCCGGCGCTCTCCAGTACCAATACCAGACTCTCCCTGAAGACCTGCTGGTCTTCCAGGAGGGCCACTCGGATTCGCTCGTTGGAAATGTCTGTTGTCATCACCACTCCAGATGCAGTCCGTGCTCTCGCGATTCAGCGCGCCGAGCACCGCACCAGTTGCCGTGTTCATCAGAGGATGTTCAAAGAGTGTTCAAGGAACGTTCAAGGTGAGGAGTTTCCATCGTTCCTGGGGCCCTCCATTCACAAGACGAAATCGATGGCGGACCTTCATCCGTATGTCAGACATCCAGACTCCGCGCAGCGGGATTTGGACACGCAGTCCACACAACCCATACCCGTGCGGGCTGAACGTCCGCACTCGTGGGTCCCCCGCTCTTGCCGCTGTCCACGGCCTGGGTTACAGCTCAAATCATGTCACCCGCGTCTTTGCCTGAGAATGAACTCTCGGCCATCGCTGAAAAGGTGAGGAAGACACACGGCCCTGACTTCGCGCACGAGCCCCAGGCGCCCGCCAGACACTCCTGGGCCCTGGAAGGTGTCGCGGGAGCGCTCGCGGTGCTCCGAGAGGACGTGGTGCTGTGGGTCAACCTGCGATGGCAATCCCTGACACTGGCGCGAGGTCCCTGGCGCCATGTGACGGACAGCGGGCAGGAGGAAGGGCCCGCACTGCTCACCCTGCGCAGCGTCGTGGCCGCGGAGGCCCGCGCGCTCGGGGTGGAACAGACGGCCCGCACCGCGCGCTACAGCTACGCGGGAGGTCACCAGCAGATGGAGGTGCGGGTATGTCGGGTGAGCCGGGAGGCGCCCGTGGTGCTGGTGCTCGCCCGGGACGTCACCGAGCAGGTTCACTTGGAGGAGGCGCTGGCACGCGAGCGCCGCGCGCTGGCCGAGCGCGAGCACCTGCGCATGCTCAGCGAGCAGGCCTCCGGCATCGCACATGACCTGAGCAGTCTGCTGGTGGCGATGAAGCTCCGGCTGGAGATGCTCCAAATGAGCGACCTCAAGCAGGCGGCCCCCGCGGCGGCGCCGCCCGCGCACGTGGACACGCTCTTGCGCATCGTCGCCGACGCCACCACCCGCCTGTCGCGCCTGCGTGACTTCGCGCGCCAGCGGCCGGAGTCCCCGGTGGAGCCCGTGCAGTTGGCGGACGTGGTGCGCGACTCGGTGGAGATTGCCCGCGACGAGCTGGAGTCCCGGGCCGCGAAGCAGGGGCTGACCTTGCTGTTGGACGTGGACGTGCCCCGGCTGCCGCTGGTGGAGAGCTCCGCGGCGGACCTGCGCTGCGTCTTCCTCAACCTGCTGCGCAACGCGCGCGACGCCATGCCCCAGGGCGGCACCCTGCGCGTGCGCGGACGCCTGGCGCTGGGGCACTCCATCATCACCGTGGAGGACGAGGGCACCGGCATCCCCGAGGAGCACCTGCTTTCCATCTTCCAGCCCTTCTTCACCACCAAGGGCCAGCACGGCACGGGCCTGGGCCTGTCCATGGCCCATGACGTGGTGACGCGCGCTCAGGGCACCCTCACCGCCGCCAACCGCCCGGAGGGGGGTGCCGTGTTCACCATCACCCTGCCCGCCCTCCAGAGGAAGGCGGCCTCCCGGGAGCGCCCCGCCACCTACCGCTCCGGCTGAAGACGGCCCGGGTCCATGAGGCAGCGGGGCGGGTGGAGACACACCCGGACACCCCGGCACGTCCTGCCGCCAGCACGAGAAAGTCGGGCCCCCGGAGGACAGGAGGGTGGCGACAGGGACGCGAGCCTAGGTGATAATCCGTAGGCCACCCGGCCTGGTGGCGATATCCGGTGGGCGGCGGCACCCAATCCGCGCTCTCAAGGGGGAGGCGTCATGTCGGAGATGAAGATCCGCGTGCTGGTGGTGGATGATGACCAGGAGCAACTCACCCTGGCGGAGCGCTCGTTGTCCGCGTTTGGTTTCGATGTTCGGACGCACCGCTCGTCACTGGGCGTGTCCAACCTGGTGCGCACGACGCTGCCGGACCTGGTGCTGCTGGACGTGAACATCCCCGCGCTCACCGGCGACAAGGTGCTGACGCTGGCGAGGGGACAGGCGCCGGCGGGGACGCGCTTCGTGCTCTTCTCCGCCTCGGACGAGTCCAAGCTGCGCGCGCTGGCGCTGGCCTCGGGCGCGGACGGCTACATCACCAAGAGCACCCAGGGCGAGGAGCTGGCGAAGAAGCTCCACGCCATCTACGCCAAGGGCCGCGCCGTCGTGGCCGCGCCGGCCCCGTAGCCTCGGGCGCGGCTCAGCTCAACAGCTCCGCCATCTCCAGGAAGACGCCGCGGAAGTCACCCCGCGCGCCGATGAGCCGCAGGTTCTGCGCCAGCCCTCCCGTGGAGCGGAAGAACATCACCGCTTCCGGCGGCGGCTTGATTTTGAGGAAGCGCGCCGCGTTGCGGGTGAAGTGGTTGCGCATGTCGCGGGTGATTTCGCAGGACATGTAGTCGTACGGCGTCAGCCGCATGGGCCTGCCGGCGATGTGGAGCACCTCGCGGATGAGGTCCGCGGCCTCCTCGCCCGGCAGCTCCACGGTGAAGCCCACCTCCTGGCTCAGCCGCAGGATGTCCATGGGCTCCAGCCGCATGGACTGCAGGAACATGCGCCGGTTGGCGTCCACGAAGCGCGGGCTGAAGCGCTTGATGGAGCCGAAGTCCAACAGCCCCAGCCGCCCGTCCGGCATCACCATGAAGTTGCCCGGGTGCGGGTCCGCGTGGATTTCGCCCGAGCCGAAGAAGGGCCCGTACGTCGCGCGGATGAGCTGCCGCGACACGCGGAAGCGCTCGTCGTTGGAGTCGACCGTCGTCACCCAGTCCTTGAGGGTGGGCCCCTCCAACAACTCCAGCGTCAGCACGCGCTCGGCGCTGTGGCTGGCGATGACCTGGGGGACATACAGGTCCTTCAGCTCCGCCACGCCGCGCGCGAAGCCCTCCGCCAGCGACGCCTCTCGGCGGTAGTCCAGCTCCAGCAGCAGCTCGTCGCGGAACTCGTTGAAGTAGGCCGAGCCGTCCATCAACCGCGACGCCTTGGAGACCGTCTTCACGACGAGGCCCAGGTTCTCCATGTCGTGCGTGAGCGACTCGGCGATGCCCGGGTACTGCACCTTCACGGCGACGACGCGGCCGTCCTCCAGCACCGCGCGGTGCACCTGTCCCAGCGACGCGGCGGCCAGGGGCTCCCGGCTGAACTCGCGGAAGGCGTCCTCGGGGGCCGCGCCCAGCTCCTGGCGCACCACGCGCGTCACCATGTCGTAGGACATGGCGGGCGCCTGGTTCTGCAGCCGCGCCAGCACCTGCCGCACCTCCGGGGTGAGCAGGTCCGGGTCCATGGAGATGGCCTGGCCCAGCTTCATGGCCGCGCCCTTCAGCTCTCCCAGGGTGGCGACGAGCTTCTCCGCGGAGCTCTTGCTGAGCAAATCCGGCGTGCCGCCAGCCAGGCGCTTCGCGCTGCTCATGAGCACGTCGGTGCCCACCTGCATGGAGAGGCCCGCCAACTTGCGCAGCCGGGTGAAGCGGCCCTGGGGAGGAAGCGAGTCGTCGGAGTCGGAGGCCATGGGTACCCCTGGATTAACGAGGAGCCACCCCCCAGACGCAAGACACCGCTTCCGCGTTGCACGCGCCCGGCCGCCCGCCTATCGCGGTGTGGGCGTGTTGCGCAGCCGGGCCCGCAGCGAGCGCCAGCGCTTGAGGCCCTCCAAATCCAACGGGTCCATCCGCACCGCCTGCTCATAGGCGGCGAGCGCTTCCTGGAGCCGCCCCACCGACGACAGCGCGTCCCCGGACAGCCGCTGCACCGCCGCGCGGCCATCCCGCCCCGGGTTCTCCGCGAGGAAGCGGCGGCGGCAGTTCTCCAGCGCGGTGACGGTGAGGCCCGCGGAGAGGCAGCGCTCCACCCCTTCCACGTTGCCCAGTCTGGCGTCGTATTCGGCCCGCCGCTCCACGTGACCCAGCACGTGCAGCGCGGACGTCACCCGCTCGTTCACCCGCTCCAGCTGGGCACGCTGGCCCAGCGACAGGTTGCGGCTCTTGAGTGGCTCCAGCGCCGTACGAGCGCGTTGGGTCGCGGCCCGCAGCGTCTCCGGGGTGGCGTCGCGAGGCACCTCCAGCACCGAGTAGTGGTCACCCGCCAGGCGGGCCCTGAAGCCCTGGAGCACCCGCTCCGCCACCGCGTCCTCCTGCATGGGGGACGGCGGGGGCGTGGGTGGCTCCAACCGCACGCCGGACTTCAGCCGGGTCAGCGCTTCCTGGAAGGCGGGCGACGTGTCGCGCAGCTGGACGCCGAAGCCCGGCGTCATGCGCCACCCTCGCGCCTGCTCCTCCGTCACGTGGCGCACCACCTGCCCCGTGCAGGCCAGCTCACCACCCGGCAGTCGCAAGAGGAGGCCCACGTCGGACAGGAGCGGCGGCGGCGACGCGGTGGTGTGGAGGAAGAGGCCGGCGCGGCCCACCCATTCACAGCGCAGCTCTTGCGAGTGCGGCGTGCCCGCCATGCGCACCCGCGCGGTGAAGCCGGGAGTCACGGGCTCGGGCTCGGGCGCGAGCGCGGTGGCCAGCGCCGCGCGCAGGTCCGAGGCCTGGGCGAAACGGTCCGCGGGACGCTTGGCCAGCGCGCGGAGCAGCACGCGCGACAACGAGGGCGGCACGCCGGGCTGCACCTCGTGCGGCGGCACCGGCTGCTTCTGGAGGTGACCGATGAGCACCTCCGCCGCCGTGCGGCCCGCGAAGGGCACGCGCCCGGTGAGCAGGAAGTAGCCCAGCACTCCCACCGCGTAGATGTCCGTGCGCGCGTCCACCACGTCGTCGCCGCACTGCTCGGGGGCCATGAACTCCGGCGTCCCCAGGAGCACTCCCACTTCCGTGGTGTGCAGGCCCGCCGGACGCGACAGCAGCTTGGCGATGCCGAAGTCCAACAGCTTCACGCGCTGGCGGCCCAGCAGGCCCGGCACCAGGAAGACGTTGGCCGGCTTCAAGTCGCGATGGACGATGCCGTGCGCATGCGCGGCGCCCAGCGCGTCACACACCTGCGAGAGAAGATCCACCACCACCGACGGCGAAAGCGGCCCCTTCGCGAAGGCCGCCAGGCTCTGCCCCTCCAGGTACTCCATGACGAGGTAGGGGCGCCCGTCACGCACGTCCAAATCGTAGAGCGCGACGACGTTCTCGTGCTGCACCACCGTCAGCGTGCGCGCCTCCGACAAGAAGCGGGCGACGAGGTCCGGGTCCTGCGCCAGGTGCGCGTGCAGCACCTTGATGGCGACGCGCTTCTGGATGAGGGCGTGCTCGGCCAGCATCACCGTGCCCATGCCACCCCGGCCCAGCTCCTTCAGCAGCTTGAAGTGTCCCAACTGCTGCCCCACCAGCGAGTTGGTGGGCGTGGCGGGCACCGGCGTGGGCTCCACCAGCATCGGCGGCGGCGTCCCCGCGTACAGCATCGTGTTGCCCTCCGCGGGCGTGTTCCGATGCGGGCGCACCCAGGTCGGGCACTCGCTTGGGTCGGAGTGCGAAGGCACGCAAGAGCAGGTGGCGTTCTGGAGGAACACGGGGAGCGGGATGGGGACAACTGGGACAGGGGTCTATTGCGCGGTGTCTCTGCGAGCCATGTGCCACCCACGATTCAACCGTGCTGGCGCTCAATCTTCATGCGGAAAGGCTGGATGGACTTCGGGTTCCGGACAGTGGCGGGAGAAGACCTCCCGTCTGACTGAAATTGTCCCCCTCTCTCTCCGCAGAAACTACAGCCATTCGGTTGAAAACATTACCGCCTGCCTCGCTTTCGGAGGCCTGGATGCGGGGAATCCATTTCTCTCTGTCGCACTCTCATGTTTTCCGGAAGACGTTCCATGCCTTTCCGGAGTCCGCGCCCCATCCCCCTCGTGAAGACGCATGGGGTGGGGTTCCTTGAGTCGAAAGATGTGACGGGAGTGCACGGGCGTCCGGAACGCGCCGCTACAGGTCGCCACGCGGGGCGCTCACGCCGACATGAGCCCGGGGCTCGCGACGCGAGGAACCGTGCGCGGCGCGCACGCGCGGGTGACGGCCTGGGCTGAAACGGGAAGCGCCTCCGAGCGGAGCCTCGTGGGCACCGCGGGAGGGCCTCGACCGGGAGTCTGCTGCTTCGCGAGGGCGACCCGCGCGGGGCCACGCGCTCGGGCCCCTGGCATCATGGTGGGAGGGCCGTCCCACTCCAGGATGAGCGGGACGGCCTCCTGAAGCGACCTCAGCCGATCATGGGCTCGCAGTAGCCCGACTCGGAGCAGGTCAGGCCTTCACAGCACGTGGCGCCCGTGCCACAGGCGCCCTCCTCGGATACACACTCGGAACCCGCGTCCGGCTCGCCCGTGCCCGCGTCCGGCTCACCCGTGCCCGCGTCCGGCTCACTGTCACATGCGCCCAACGTGTCGCCGTGCTTGAGATGGGCCTTCAACGCCGGTGCGCCCACGGAAATCGTGTGCGCGTTGTCCGGGTTGCCCGGAGGAATGTGGCAGATGTCGATTTTGGCCGGATTGAACACGCCACCCGAGCCGCCCTCGTTTCCGTCACCGGTGTCCCCGCTTCCCTTCGAACCCGGCGCGCCTTCCAGTCCACCCGTTTGAGGATCTCCCGGAAGGGAGTCCCCTTCGGGCTGGGGCGAGCCACCACACCCGCTCACCAGCAGCGTGCACAGGGCCACCGCCAGGGCGGGCTTCGCAATGAAATCCAGACTTCGCATGAACGTTCTCCGGTTCCGGGTGTACGGGTGTCGAGCGTCGCGTGCGTGAAACATCCGAGACAGACGACTGTCCGTTCGCGCACTCGTGCCCCTCGGCCTCCGCCGGGACATGCTCGAGCGTCACTCCTGGAATCAGGGCTTGGGCCCCTTCAACCGCCTGCCCCCGCGAGCACATCCACCACGCAAAAGAGACCCGCGCTCGCGGCTCGCGGCCACGCCGTCCAGGGGGCGCGGACAGTTACGGACAGGATGTGTGCGGACGAGCCCGGATGTCACCGCGCGTCCTTGGGAACCTTTCTCACGGAGAGGGTGTCTGGCGCGCGGGGCCGTATCGGGAGGTGGATGTGGAACGCGCGCGAGTCCGGCGGATGCCGGCCTGGATGGGTTGTGTCTTCGCGGTGGCGCTGATGCTGGGTGTCTCGGGGCGTGCATTCGCGCAGGAGCAGTCCCTCCCGCGCGCGAAGCCCGATGCGGCCCTGGAGAACGCCGCCGTACTGGGCCGCGTCTGGGGCACGGTGAAGTACGTGCACCCCGCCTTCGCCTTCCGCGCGGTGGACTGGGACGCGGCCCTCGTGGAGTCCCTCCCGGGCGCGCTCGCGGCGAGCACCCCGGAGGCGCTCGCCACCTCCGTGAGCGACATGCTGCGCCGGCTGGAGGATCCACTCACCCGTGTCGAGCGAGAGCCGGGCGCGCCCCCATCCCCGCGCGAGCCGTCCGGCCCGCTCTCCCGCTGGTCCGGTGACGTGCTGGTGCTGGACCTGGACCGGCGCTTCTCCAACTTCAACGCGCTGTATCCGGCGATGACGGCGCTGGGGCCGGAGCTCGAGCGCGCGCGCCGCGTCGTCATCGACCTGCGCGCCAGCGGACCCGATGAGGCCATCTGGATGGAGCTGGCGCTGGGCTTCCTGGAGCGCTCGCTTCCGTCGGACACCGTGACGGCTCCCGCCGAGCGCTTCCGCGTGTACTCCGGCTTTCCCGTGCAGTTGGGGCCCAGCTCGGGGGGCTACAGCGCCTCGGTCGAGACTCGACTCGCGCGGACCTTCACGCCCGCGCCCCGGACGCCGAAGCGCTCGCTGGTCCTCCTCGTCAACAGCCGCACGCCCCTGTCGCCGTTGCTGCTGGCCCTGCTCTCCTCGTCACGCACGCGCCTCGTCGCGCAGGGCGCGCTCGATGAGTCCTCCGCCGTGAAGACCCGCACGGTGCCCTTGCCCGGAGGCCAGCGCGCGGTGGTGCGCGCCTCGGAGCTCGTGTTCCCCTCGGGCTCATCGGGGCTGCGCGCGGACGTCACCGTGCCCGCGAGCGCGGACGAGGGCGACACCGGCCCCGCCTTCCAGGCCGCGCTCCGGCTGCTGCGCGCGGGGACTCCGAAGGCCTCCGCGCGCGTCTCGGCGAAGGACGCGGTGCTCCCCACGGGAGGACCGGACGACGCCTACGAGGCGATGGCGTATCCCTCCGAGCCCTACCGGCTGCTCGCCGTCGTCCGCTTCTGGAACGTGATGCGCTTCTTCCATCCGGACCCGAAGGCCCTGAAGGACTGGGACGCGGTGCTGCCGGAGTTCCTCGGCCGCGCTCGCGCGGTGGAGGATGCGCGCGCGTACACGCATTTGCTCTACACGCTGTCCGCGCGGGTCTCCGACGGCCACGTCTTCATCGCGGAGCAGGGCCAGCCCCTGCGCTCGCTCGCCGAGGCCACCGCGCCGCTCGTCCTGCGCTCGGTGGAGGGACGCTTCCTCGTGTCGGAGCTGCCCGTGCCCGAGGCCGCTCGCGCCGCCGGCATCGGCGTGGGGGACGAGGTGGTGTCCGTCGACGGCGAGGCGGTGGCCACTCGCGCCGCGCGCTTCCGGGAGCTGCTCGGCGCCTCTCACGACGCGGCGCGGGCAGAGCGCGTGGCCAGCCTGCTGCTCGCGGGCTCGGACGGGAAACCCGTGGAGGTGATGCTCCAGGGCGTGGATGGACGCATGAAGGAATCGCGGCTGCCCCGCTCGCGCGACTACCTCCCGTTCCTCCGTCCCCCCGTCCAGGACGACGCGCCGTGGAAGCGGCTCGACAGCGACGTGGGCTACGTGGACCTGCGACGGCTGCGCGCCGACTCGGTGCCCGGCATGTTCGAGGCGATGAAGGACACGCGCGCGCTCGTCTTCGATTTGCGCGGCTATCCGCAGGGGAGCGCGTGGGCGCTGGCCCCGCGCCTCAACACGCGAGGCGCCACCGCGTCCGCGCTCATCGCCCGCCCGCTGGTGGAAGCGGGAGAGGCCCGCGAGGTGCGCTTCCCCGCCACCCTGCCCTCTGGTGACGGGCCTCGCTACGCGGGCCGCGTCGTCGTGCTCATCGACGCGCGGACGCTGAGCCAGGGCGAATACACGGCGATGATGATTCAGGCCGCGTCTGGCGCGCGGTTGGTGGGCAGCGCCACGGCGGGCGCCGTGGGCGACACCACCAACGTCTGCCTGCCCGGCAACGTCTGCGTCCTCTTCACCGGTCAGCGCTTCGAGACCCCCGACGGCCGCACGGTGCAGGGCGTGGGACTGCGCCCGGACGTGGAGGTCCACCCCACCGTGCGCGGACTGCGCGCCGGACGCGACGAGGTGCTGGAGCGCGCCCTCACCCTGCTGCGCGAGGCAGGTGGACGGTGAAGACGGAGCCCACGCCCTCGCGGCTCTCCACCTCGATGCGACCGCCCATCGCCTCCACAATCTGCCGGCTGATGTAGAGCCCCAGACCCAGCCCTCCATAGTGCCGGTCGCTCACCGCGCGCTCGAAGCGACCGAACAGCCGCGGCAGGTCCGTCTCCGAGATGCCGATGCCCTCGTCCCGCACCGACAGCCGCACCACCCCGTCGCCGGCCTCCGCCGCGGTCACCTGCACGGGCCTGCCCGCGCCGTACTTGGCCGCATTGGTCAGGAGGTTCACCAGCACCTGGTCCAACCGCAGCGAGTCCCACCGGCCCTGGAGCGGCTCCGGGATATCCACCCGCACCGAGCACCCCGCCACCGCGAACACCTCTTCCATCCGCTCCACCGCGTCGCGCACCGCCTGCCCCAGGTCCACCTCCGTGGGCTCCAGCGCCAGCCGCCCCAGCGACACCCGGCTCACGTCGAGCAGGTGGTCCACCAGCGTGGCCAGCCGCTGCACCTGTCGCATCGCCGTGGAGAGCCGGGGCGCCACCTTCTCGCGCGAGTCCGGGCCGAGCGCGCGGTCGATGAGGCCGTGCTGGAGCTTGAGGCTCGTCAACGGCGTCTTCAGCTCGTGGCTCGCCACCGACAGGAACTCGTCACGCAGCCGCACCGCCGCCTGCGCGTCGCGGTACAGCGACGCGTTCTCCAGCGCCACCGCCACGCGCCGCGCCAGCTCCTCCATCATCGACACGTCCGACATGGCCAGGGGCCGCTGCGGCGGCGACGTGCCCAGCGTGATGACGCCCAGCGTGCGCCCGCGCGTGCGCACCGGCACCACCAGCAGCGACGCGGGCCTCAGGGCTTCCAACAGCGCGCGCTGCTGCTCGGAGCGTTCCGCCAGTCGCTCGCACAGGGCCGCGTCCACGTCCGGCACGAAGCGCGGCTCACCCGACTGGAAGCACTCACGCGACAGGGACAGCGCGCCCTCGCCGCCCAGCACCGAGAGCACGGACGCGTCTCTCGACGGCTCCTGGTGCGCGGACGCCACGCACCGCAGGGTGCCGTCCGGCCCCACCAGCTCCACCAGACAACTGGACGCCACGCTGCTGGCGGCCACGCGGGCCACGTGCTCCAGCGTCCACTCCACGTCATCCAGGTGCTCCGCCAGCGCGCGGCTCGCCTCCAGCAAGAAGAACAGCCGCTCCTCGGCCTCCTTGCCCATCTGAAGCGCGTGATGCAGTCGCTCGCCCCGCTCACGCAGCGTCCCGTACAGCGCCGCGCGCTCCAGTGCCTGCGAGCACTGGTGGGCCAGCGCGTCCAGGAACGCGCGCTCCAACGGCGGGAACATGCGCGGCTCACCCCACGCCAGCGCCACGAAGCCCAGGATGCCCCGCTCGGTCAGCAACGGGAGGAACGCGCGAGAGCCCTCGCCCAGCGCCGCCACGTCGCTCTCCACGAAACCCGCCGAGGGGAGCAGTTCCTCCAGTCGGGAGAACCACTGCGACTCGCGCTGCTCCGCCGCGCGCGCGAGCACGGGCAGGCCCGCGACGCGCTGACCATCCAGGCCCTCCATCCACGCCTGTGAATAACCGACAGAGCCCAGCACGCGCAGACACCCGTCGGCACTCAGCTCCGCGATGGCGACCCGCGCCGCTCCCGAGGCCTCCAGCCCGTCGCGCACCATCACCCGCGCCACGTCCTCGGCGGTGGCCGCGCGCGACAGCGCCGCCGTCACCGTCTGCAGCCGCGCGGAGAAGGACTGGGCCGTGCGCGCCTCCTCGTACAGGAGCGCGTTGTCCATGGACAGGCTGGCGCGGCGGGCCAGCTCCATCGCCACCTCCAGCTCCGGCGCATCGAAGGACACCTGCTCGTCGCCTCGCACCAGCGACACGGCGCCCAGCACCCGTCCCCGCGCCAGCAACGGCAGGACGAGCCCCGCCCGGATTCCCAGGCGACGGACCACGTCCAACTGCGCGGGCTCTCGCACCATCGCCGGGAGCATCTCCTCCGTCACCACCGGCATCACCACCGGACGTCCGGTGCGCAGCGCCTCGGAGATGCCACCGGGTGACACCAGGTCCACGGGCCGTAGTCGGGACAACTCGTGCACCAGCGCCGTCTTCTCCGGCTCACGGTGCGCCGCGGCCACCCGCTCCACGCTCCCGTCCTCCGTGATGACATCCACCGCGCACCAGTCCGCGAGCACCGGCACCGCCAGCTCCGCCAGCCGGTGCAGCACCGTGCGCCACTCCAGCGACGCGCCCAACAGCTCGCCCGCGCGCGACAGGAAGGCCAGGCGCGCCGCCTCGGACGAGGCCGCCTCCACCCCGTGCTCGGGCTCCGGCGGCGCCGGGGTGGGCCGGGGTTTCCCGGCGACATCGAGAGAAGCTTCAGGAGGAGAAATCGGCTCGGCGGGCATGCAGGTGGACCACGATGGAAGAGAAGCGCCGCGCGACATCAGACCCCGAGCTAAAAGCGTCCCGGACGCGGCAACAATGCCGCCCGTCTCCGCGGACGGGGAGACTGTCCAGTGTCGGACCCGCGGGACGTTGAGTGCCTTTCGAGTGAAGGGCTCCGCGCGCGGCGCGTACGGAATGACTCGGGCCGGGAGGTCGCTGACTCAGCCCACGTCGGACGCCATCGACGGGTTCCACCACACGGCGCCCTTCCCATCGATGGCCGCCTTCGCGCGCTCGCGCACGTCGGTCAGCTCCTCCACGGACAGGGGCCGCGCCGAGTGGACCGCGCCGAGCGCCGCGTCCTGTTCGTTGGGGTGGCTCATCCCCATCAGCATGACGTCCGGGTCCAACGTCAGCGTGTAGTGCACGCACTCCTCCACGCTCAGGTGCGGCAGCACGGGCACGTCGCGGTCCTCGCGTCCGCCAGAGCCCACCTTGCCGCGCGGCCGGGCCTCCAGCGGTCGGCCATAGCCCTCCGTGTCGCCCAAAAGCTTGCCCGCGCCGAACGTCTTGAACGACACCACGCCCACGCCGCGCGAGCGCGCCAGCGGCAGCACGTCCCGCACGTAGCGAAGGTCCACGAAGGGCCCCAGCGGAAACATCACCACGTCGCACAGCCCGGAGTTCACCGCCGCGCGCAGCACGTCCGGGTGGTGACTGGAGATGCCCCGGAAGCGCGCCTGCCCCGCGCTCACACACCGGCCCAGCTGCTCCAGGCCACCGCCCGGCGCGGCCAGCTGCTCCCACGCGGCCAGCTCCGATACGGCGTGGAAGGCGAACAGGTCCACCGCCGCGTGGCCCAGCCTCCGCAAGCTGGCCTCCACCTGCGGCGCCACCGGGGCGTCGAGCACGTCCACCTTGTCGATGAGGAAGACGCCCTCGCGCCGGCCGCGCAGGGCCTCGCCCACCACCTCCTCGCTCAACCCCTCCTCGTAGTTGGGCGCGGTGTCGATGACGTTCAGCCCCGCGTCCAGCGCGCGGCGCAGCGTGGCGACGAGCGACTCCCGGGGCGCCGAGCGGTCGGCGATGTCACCGATGCCCACCGCCGTGGCGACGAAGCCGGTGCGGCCCAGCGCGCGGCGGGGCGTGAAGTGGGGAAGCGGATTCGCGGACATGCCTCCGGTTGTGCAAGAGCGCCCCTCACGTCGTCAAGGCGCGCGGCGGGGGAAGGTTCACCGAAAGGGACCGGAGACCTCGAACGTCACGCCCGCGTTGCTGGAGTTCGTCGCCCCGCGCTGCGAGCTGAAGTACAGCCTGCGTCCATCCGGGCTGAAGGCCGGGCCCGTGAGCTCCGAGCCCGCGTGGCCCAGCACCCGCAGGAAGCTGGCGACGATGCGCTGGGGCCCCGGGGTGATGAGACAGATTTCCCGGTTGTCGCCGTCCTCCGCCACGAACAAATCCCCCGAGCGCGACACCACCACGTTGTCCACGCCCCTCAACGGCGAGCCCGGATACAGGGACGCGGCGTAGATGACCTCCAGCTTTCTCGTGGCCGGCGTGTGCGCCCACACGCGGTTGTCGCCCTTGGTGGTGACGTAGATGACGCCGCCGTCGTACCAGCAGCCCTCGCCGCCGTTGAACACCGTCGTCCGCGCCGCCACCTCCGGCTGGAGCGACGCCGGCTTGTTCGCGGCGCAGGCCACCCAGCTCACCGTCGCCGTTCCCGTCAGCGCATCCCCCGTCACCCGGGCCGCCTCCAGCGTGCCCGCCGCCAGCACCGGCCACGCGGACGGAGTGAAGCGGTACAGGCGCCCATTCGGTTGGTCCTCCGTCAGGTAGAGCCGTCCACCGTCCGGGTCCACCGCCACCGCCTCATGGGGGAACGTGCCGAGCGCGCCGCGCACCACACCCTGCGAGGCCTTGGCCGGGTTGCACTCCCAGACGCGCCCGCCGCTGTGCTCCTCGCACGACAGCCACGTGCCCCAGGACGTCGGTCCTCCCGCGCAGTTCATCCGCGTGCCGGACAGGATGCGGTACGCCGCCACCACGCTCCCGCCTCCGCTGAAGCGCAGCGCGCTGGCGCCCCCGGGGAGGCCCTCGCTGTTGGACACGTACACCCAGCCGCCGTCCGGCCGCGCGAAACAGGCGCCACCGTCCGGCGCGGTGTGCCACACGTAGCCCGTGTTGCCGACCGTCTGGCCCGAGCGGGCGATGATTCGCGAGGTGAAGCCCGCGGGCAGTCGCAAGCCGTTGACATCCGCGCTCCCGGACATCGCCCCGTAGGGACTGGGCCCCGACTGGGCCGGCGCCGCATAGGCCTCCTTCCAGAACGAGGGGCCCCAGGCGAGCGCTCCACTTCCGAGCGCGGAAAGACGAAGGAAGCCACGGCGACTCAGACGCATGTGCGGGTTCTCCTGTGCGAGCAGGAAAACCACCCACCCCTCCCCTCACCACTGAACGCGAGGCGAGCGTGAGGCCCGCGACATCACCCGCGTCGACTCGCGCGATTCTTGTCCCAGATGGCGTAGAGGATGATGAGGAAGGCGACAAGCCGCGCCACGTAGAGGTAGTAGCGGCGCTCGTCCAACGAGTCCATCAGCGACGACACCGCCGAGTTCGCGCCCAACAGCGCGAAGGCCACCGCGAAGAAGCCGAACAGGCGCTCGTGCGACTGCTTCCAGAAGCGCAGGAAGAACAAGGCGCACGCCAGCCATCCCATCGCCGTCGCACCATTGAGCATGGACCTGAGCATGGGCGAGCTACCTCACGAGGCGTCCCAGATGAGGCCGAACAACAGGATGGAGACACTGGCCAACGTGGCCAGCAGGCGCGGCATGTACAGGTCGATGGTGGTCGGCAGAATCACCAGGTCCACGAAGAGCAGCACGTTGCTGACCGCCATGCCCACGAAGCACAGCCCGCTCCACAGGAGCAGTCGGGACTGGCTGCTCTTCCAGGCGCGCAGCAATAGCACCGCGCACGCCACGCTGGTCAAGGCACAGAGGATGTAGACCGCCTCAGCCATGGTCGCCGTCCTTGTCCTTCTTGAGCACGAAGGCTTCCGCGAAGCCCCGGACCTTGTCCAACGGCCGGGAGAAGATGAAGGAGATGACCGTCACCCGCCGCGCACCGTACACCGCCGCCAGCTCCGTCACCGCCTGCACGTCTTCGGAGCTCTCGGGACTGAAACGATAGACGGGCACGGCTCCGCCGTCGCTCACCAGCAACCTGCTCGCGGTGAGGTCCGCCAGCCTCGCGGCCGCGGAGGGTTCTGTGATGCGCAGCTCCAGGCTCACCGATGACGCGGTCCACTCCCGTCCCGGCTGGGCACGGAGCAAGAGAAGCACCTCCAGCTTCTCCAGCGAGTCGATATGCGTCGTGATGAAGCGCTGGACCCGCGGGGGTAGTCCGGCGTCGCTCACGAAGCCAACATGCTCCCGTTATTTTGTGCGTCAACCTTTTCCCGCACGGGGGTGTTCAGCTTCGGTCGCGGGGAGGTCCTTCGGCTGGTCGCTCCGCATCGTGGGGAGCGGGCCCTGTGCGGCCTCCTGCTCCGTCGGCGTGGAGACGGGGGGCACCAGGTGTCGCAGGCCCTCGACGAGCTGCTGTGTGGCGCTGGGGCCCGTCACATCGAGGAGCGCGAGCAGCACCGTCTCCGGATGCCCGTACATCTTCGGCAACAGCGTGCTGTAGGCGCGCACCGAGCCCCGCTGCTCGCCCAGCTCCCAGTCCACGTGAAGCCCGTGGAGTGTCTCGCCCCGGGCCGCGCGCATCAGCGGCTGCGCATCCTGGGGCAAGGGGTCGCCATCGCGTCCCCGGACGATGACGCCTTCATGCAGGCCTGGGGCTTCGCGATACGCCAGACATCCGCCGGCCAGTCCCTGGGCGGCCCGGTTGGCCAGCAGGGTGTGGCCGCTGCCCGGCTCCACCAGGGCCAGGGGCGTGGGCAGCGCGGCGAGCACGGCCTCCAGCCAACGCTGCTGGTTGCGGTGCGACTCCATCTCCCGTCGCAGGTGCTCCTCGCGCGTCCGGGTCCGCTCCGCCTCCATGCGCCGGTGGGCTTCCGCCAATTCGCCCTCGTGCTCGCGCCGATGCGTCTCGCGCAGCGCCTCCGCCTGACGCCGCACCAGCTCCGTCTTGCGGAACAGGTCCACGAAGACGCCCACCTTGGAGCGGAGGATTTCCGGCTCGTAGGGCTTGAGCAGGTAGTCCACCGCGCCCACCGCGTACGCGCGCAACTCCGGGAGCTGGCCGCGCGACAAGGCGGTGAGAAAGAGGATGGGCGTGTTGCGGCTGCGCTCGCGCTCGCGGATGAGGCTCGCCGTCTCGAAGCCGTCCATGCCCGGCATGACGACATCCAGGAGGATGGCGGCGAAGTCCTGGGTGAGAAGATGGCGCAGCGCCTCACGGCCACTTCGCGCGGAGACCAGCTTCTGCCCCAGCGGGGCCAGCGTCGCCTCCAGCGCCAGCAGCCCCTCCGGCTGGTCGTCCACCAGGAGGATGTGGACGGGCTCCATGGAGAACACGGGGCCGCGCTCGCGCGAGGGCGCGGCGCTCATGGCTGCACCCGGCCGCGCGACACATAGGCCAGTCGCGTCAGCCACCCTCCCACCTCGGAGAGAGACAGGCGCTCCACCTCGCACTCCTGTCCCTCGCCGCCGTCGGACTCGCCCATCACCACCGCCACGCGTCCGCCCCGGCCCCTCAGGAAGCTCAAGCCCTCCTGGCCGTCGTCGTGGCCGGAGAAGAGCAGCCCCGCGGCCGCGGCGCCGTAGCTGTCCGCCGCGGACTCGAAGAGGGCGTCGATGGCGGGACGGCAGCCGTGCTCCGGCGACTCCACGGACAGCGCCACGCAGCCCCGGTCCACCAGCAGGTGGTAGCCCCAGGGCGCCAGGTACACGCGCCCCGGCACCAGGTCCTCCTTGTCATCCGGCTCCACCACGGGCAGAGCGCAGCGGCGCGCCAGCGGCGCGGCCAGCACGTCATGCGGCCCCCGGTGCAGTACGACGACGACGGGCGCCGGCAGGTGCGCCGGCAGTTGGGAGAGCAGCGTCTCCACGTCCGCGCCCGCGCTCCGGGGCGCCCCCACCACCAGCAGCCCCACGCTCATGACACCCTCCGGAAGATGCGACCGCTGCCTTCCAGCTCCTCGTAGGCGGCGACGTGTGGAGTACGCGCCACCGACTCCTTGCGCCCCAGACACAGGAAGCCGAAGCGGGCGAGGCTCTCATACAGCCGCGAGTGCACCCGGTTGTGCAGGGCGCGATTGAAGGACAGCAGCGTGTCCCGACACACGATGACGTGGAACTCGTTGAACGAGCCGTCGATGGTCAGGTTGTGCTGGGTGAAGAAGATGCCGTCGCGCAGCTTGGGGTGGAGCAGCGCCCAGTTGCCGTCGCGGGTGTAGGAGTCGGACAGCGAGCCCCGCCCACCTGACTCCGCATGGCGGCGCGCGTCGTCCTCGCCGGGCAGGGGCAGCACGCCGGTGCGAGCATCCGCCAGCAGTCCCTCGCTGGCATCGGACGCATAGAGCCGGCAGCGGCTCCACAGGCCCTCCTCGTGCAGGAGGATGGCCAGGGCATAGGTGTCCTCACCGGTGCCGCAGCCCGCATGCCAGACGCGCACGGACGGCCAGGTGCGCAACACGGGCACCACACGCGTGCGGAAGTCTCGGAAGAAGGCCGCGTCCGAGAAGAGTCCGGGCGGCGTGCTGGAGAGCGCGCGCAGCAATCCCTCCAGCGCCTCGCCGTCGTGCAGCACGCGGGCCTGGAGCGCGGAGAAGGACTCCAGGCGCTCCTCGCGCAGGTGGCGCCGCAGCCGCCGCAGCAATTGCGGCCGGGAGTGGCTGCGCAAATCGAAGCCCCAGTGTCGGGCCACGCCCTCCAGGAGCAGGTCCGCCTCCAGGGCCTCCAGCGCCGCGACCGAGGCGCCCGCGCTCACCCGGAGACCTCCGTGCGCGAGCCCCGCGCCTGGGCGCCTCGCGGCGCGTGCAGCCAGACGCGCAGCAGGCTGAGCAGCTTTTCGATATCCACCGGCTTGGTGATGTAGTCGGACGCGCCCGCCTCCAGGCACTTCTCCCGGTCCCCCTTCATCGCCTTCGCGGTGAGGGCGAGAATCGGCAGGTGCGCCACGCGCTCCATGCGGCGGATGGCGCGCATGGCCTGATAGCCGTCCATCTCCGGCATCATCACGTCCATCAACACCAGCTCGATGTCCGCGTCCTTCTCCAAGAGTCCCAGCCCCTCGCGCGCGCTCTCCGCGAAGGCCACCTTCATGCCGTAGCGCTCCAACACGGTGTTGAGGGCGAAGATGTTGCGCACGTCGTCGTCCACCACCAGCACCTTGCGGTTGACCAGCAACGGGTCTCTCTCGCGCGCCTTCTCCAGCATCCGGCGCTTGGACTCCGACAGGTTGGCGGGCGAGCGGTGCAGGAACAGGCTCGTCTCCTCCAAGAGGCGCTCGGGACTCTGCGCATCCTTGACGACGATGGCCTCCGCCACGCGGCGCAGCTCCGTCTCCTGCGCGCGCGACAGCTCGCGGCCCGTGTAGACGATAATGGGCGGGCCCCCCGCGCCATGCACCTCGCGCACGCGACGGATGAGCTCCGTGCCGGGCAGGTCCGGCAGGCCCAGGTCCAACACCATGCAGTCGAACCTGCGCTCCGCCAGCGCGGCCAGCGCGTCCGCCGCCGTGCCCACCGCCACCGTCTGCACGTCCTCGCTGCCCAAGAGCTCCTGCAGCGTCTGTCGGTGGACGCCGTCGTCCTCGACGATGAGCAGGCCCCGGCCCTTGCGCTCCACGAAGTCGCGCAGGGAGGCCAGCGCCGCGGCTGCGGCATCCGGGTCCGCCGCCGCGCGCAGGTGGCCGATGGCGCCCAGGTTGAGCGAGCGCTCGCGGTGGTCCTCGTCGGACACCGTGTACACGGGCAGCGCGCGGGTGCCCGCGTCGTGCTTGAGCCTGTCCAGCACCACCCAGCCCGCCATCTCCGGCAGGTCCAGGTCCACCGCCACCGCCACCGGCCGCGCGTTGCGCACGGCGTCCAGCGCGCCCTCCACCTCCGTGGAGACAAGCACCTTGAAGCCCGCCCCCTGCGCGGCCGCTCGCAGCCGCGCCGCGTGTTCGGCGGCGTGGGTCACCGCGAGCAGCACCCTGTCACCGGGCTGGATGGAGCCCCGGTCGTCGTCGATGCCCAGCGACGCCAGCGAGACGGGGGGCGCCACTTCCTCGATGTGGAGCGGCGGCACCAGGGAGGCCGTGTGGGCCAGGGCGGTGGCCGCGGGCACGGGCCGCGAGGAGTCCTGTCCCGGCCGGTCCGCGACGAAGTCGAGCGGCAGGTACAGGGTGAAGACGCTGCCCTGGCCCGGCTCGCTCTCCAGTCGGATTTCGCCGCCGAGCAGCCTCGCGATTTCACGGCTGATGGACAGGCCCAGGCCGGTGCCGCCGTACTTGCGCGCGGTGGAGCCGTCGGCCTGCTGGAACGCCTCGAAGATGATGTGGTGCTTGTCCTTGGGGATGCCGATGCCCGTGTCCCGCACGGAGAAGGACACCACCGAGGGCGCGGTGGAGAGCACCGGGTGGTCCGCCGTCCAGCCACCCCGCGCCATGCCGATGTCGAGCGACACGGAGCCGGACTCGGTGAACTTGAAGGCGTTGGACAGGAGGTTCTTGAGCACCTGCTGGAGCCGCTTGGCGTCCGTCTCCACCTCGCCCGCCATGCCCGGCGTCAGGTCGATGTCGAACTGGAGGCCCTTCTTGTCCGCCACCTGCCGGAAGGTGCGGTCCACGAACTCGCGCAGGTCGCTGAAGCGCAGCGGGCCCACGTCCACCGTCATGGTGCCGGACTCAATCTTCGACAGGTCGAGGATGTCGTTGATGAGTTCCAAGAGGTCCGCACCGGAGGCGTGAATCGTCCGGGCGAACTCCACCTGCCGCCCCGTGAGGTTGCCCTCCACGTTGTCGCTGAGCGTCTGACTGAGGATGAGCAGCGAGTTGAGCGGCGTGCGCAGTTCGTGGCTCATGTTCGCCAGGAACTCCGACTTGTACTTGGACGTCAGGCTGAGCTGCTCCGCCTTCTCCTCGAGCGCGCGCTTGGCCTGCTCCACTTCGCCGTTCTTCCGCTCCACCTCCGTCTTCTGCTCGGAGAGCAGCTTCGCCTTCTCCTGAAGCTCCTCGTTGGTGCGGCGCAGCTCCTCCTGCTGACGCTTGAGCAGCTCCTCGGACTGCTGGAGCGACGTGGCCTGCTGCTCCAGGCGCTTGTTCGTCTCCGTCAGCTCCTCCTGCTGCTTGCGCAATTCGTCGGTGAGCGCCTGCGACTGCTTGAGCAGCGCCTCCGTGCGCATGTTCGCGGCGATGGTGTTGAGGACGATGCCGATGGACTCCGTGAGCTGCTCCAGGAAGCCCAGGTGCACGTCGCTGAAGCGATGGAACGAGGCCAGCTCGATGACGGCCTTGATTTCCCCTTCGAAGAGCACCGGCAGCACGACGATGTTGCGCGGAATTTCTTCGCCCAGGCCGGAGGAGATGCGGATGTATGTGTCCGGCACGTCCGACAGGAGGATGGGTTCCTTCTCCAGCGCGCACTGGCCGACCAGCCCCTCGCCCAGCCTGAAGGAATTGGAGAGCCCCTTGCGCTCCCGGTACGCGTAGGACGCCAGGAGCTTGAGAATCTGCTCTCCGGCCTCGGCGCGGTCGGAGATGTAGAAGACGCCGTGCTGCGCGTCCACCAGCGGCGCCAGCTCCGACAGGATGACCTTGGACACCGTGAGCAAATCCCGCTGCCCCTGGAGGACGCGGGTGAACTTGGCCAGGTTCGTCTTCAGCCAGTCCTGCTCCGTGTTCTTCCGCGTGGTGTCCTTCAGGTTGCGGATCATCTCGTTGATGTTGTCCTTCAGGGCGGCCACTTCGCCCTGCGCGGACACGGTGATGAACCGCGTGAGGTCGCCCTTCGTCACCGCCGTGGCCACCTCGGCGATGGCGCGCACCTGCGTCGTCAGGTTCGCGGCGAGCTGATTCACGTTGTCGGTGAGGTCGCGCCAGATGCCGGCCGTTCCGGGCACGCGCGCCTGTCCGCCCAGCTTCCCTTCGATGCCCACCTCGCGGGCCACCGTCGTCACCTGGTCGGCGAACACCGCCAGCGTGTCAATCATGCCGTTGATGGTGTCCGCCAGCTCGGCGATTTCCCCCTTCGCGTCCACGACGAGCTTGCGCTTCAAGTCACCGTTGGCGACCGCCGTCACCACCTTGGCGATGCCGCGCACCTGCGTGGTGAGATTGGACGCCATGGAGTTCACGTTGTCCGTGAGGTCCTTCCACGTACCGGCGACACCCTTCACCTCCGCCTGTCCGCCCAGCTTTCCTTCCGTGCCGACCTCGCGCGCGACGCGCGTCACCTCCGAGGCGAAGGACGAGAGCTGGTCCACCATCGTGTTGATGGTGTTCTTCAGCTCCAGGATTTCACCCTGCACGTCCACGGTGATTTTCTTGGAGAGGTCACCGCGAGCCACCGCCGTCGTCACCTCGGCGATATTGCGCACCTGCGCGGTGAGGTTGGAGGCCATGGAGTTCACGTTGTCCGTGAGGTCCTTCCATGTGCCGGCGACGCCCTTCACGATGGCCTGGCCACCCAGCTTGCCCTCGGTGCCGACCTCGCGCGCCACGCGCGTCACCTCGGACGCGAACGAGTTGAGCTGGTCCACCATCGTGTTGATGGTGTTCTTCAGCTCCAGGATTTCGCCGCGCACATCCACGGTGATTTTCTTGGACAGGTCTCCATTCGCCACCGCCGTCGTCACCTCGGCGATGTTGCGCACCTGAGCCGTCAGGTTGGACGCCATGGAGTTCACGTTGTCCGTGAGGTCCTTCCATGTACCGCCGACGCCGCGCACCACGGCCTGTCCGCCCAGCTTTCCTTCCGTGCCGACCTCGCGCGCCACGCGAGTCACCTCGGACGCGAACGAGTTGAGCTGGTCCACCATCGTGTTGATGGTGTTCTTCAGCTCCAGGATTTCGCCGCGCACGTCGACGGTGATTTTCTTCGACAGGTCTCCGCGGGCCACCGCCATCGTCACTTCGGCGATGTTGCGCACCTGCGACGTGAGGTTGGACGCCATCGAGTTCACGTTGTCGGTGAGGTCCTTCCACGTGCCACCGACACCACGCACCACGGCCTGTCCACCCAGCTTGCCCTCGGTGCCGACCTCCTTCGCGACGCGCGTCACCTCCGAGGCGAACGACGAGAGCTGGTCCACCATCGTGTTGATGGTGTTCTTCAACTCCAACACCTCGCCGCGCGCATCCACGGTGATTTTCTTCGACAGGTCGCCCTTGGCCACGGCCGTCGTCACGTCCGCGATGTTGCGCACCTGCGCGGTGAGGTTGGAGGCCATGGAGTTCACGTTGTCCGTGAGGTCCTTCCACGTGCCACCCACGCCGCGCACCACGGCCTGTCCACCCAGCTTGCCCTCGGTGCCGACCTCACGCGCGACGCGCGTCACCTCCGAGGCGAAGGAGTTGAGCTGGTCCACCATCGTGTTGATGGTGTTCTTCAGCTCCAGGATTTCACCCTGCACGTCCACGGTGATTTTCTTGGAGAGGTCTCCATTGGCCACCGCCGTCGTCACCTCGGCGATGTTGCGCACCTGCGACGTCAGGTTGGACGCCATGGAGTTCACGTTGTCCGTGAGGTCCTTCCACGTGCCGGCGACGCCCTTCACCACGGCCTGACCGCCCAGCTTGCCCTCGGTGCCGACCTCGCGCGCCACGCGCGTCACCTCGGACGCGAACGAGTTGAGCTGGTCCACCATCGTGTTGATGGTGTTCTTCAGCTCCAGAATCTCGCCGCGCACATCCACCGTGATTTTCTTGGACAGGTCTCCATTGGCCACCGCCGTCGTCACCTCGGCGATGTTGCGCACCTGCGACGTCAGGTTGGACGCCATGGAGTTCACGTTGTCCGTGAGGTCCTTCCACGTACCGCCCACGCCCTTCACCACGGCCTGTCCGCCGAGCTTTCCTTCCGTGCCGACCTCACGCGCCACGCGCGTCACTTCCGAGGCGAAGGACGAGAGCTGATCCACCATCGTGTTGATGGTGTTCTTCAGCTCCAGAATCTCACCGCGCACGTCCACGGTGATTTTCTTGGAGAGGTCGCCCTTGGCCACCGCCGTCGTCACCTCGGCGATGTTGCGCACCTGGGACGTGAGGTTGGACGCCATCGAGTTCACGTTGTCCGTGAGGTCCTTCCACGTGCCGGCGACGCCCTTCACCCGGGCCTGTCCGCCGAGCTTCCCTTCCGTGCCGACCTCGCGCGCCACGCGCGTCACTTCCGAGGCGAACGCGCCCAGCTGCTCCACCATGCCGTTCACCAGGCGGGCGGTGCGCAGGAACTCGCCCTTGAGGGGACGACCGTCCACCTCCAGCGCCATCGTCTGGGACAGGTCGCCCTTGGCCACCGCGCCGATGACGCGGCCCATCTCCGTGGTGGGCTGGACCAGGTCCGCCACCAGCGTGTTCACCGACTCCACGCAGTCCGCCCAGGAGCCCACGGCGCTCGCCACGTTGGCGCGCTGGGTGATGCGGCCCTCCTTGCCCACCCCGCTGCCAATGCGCTCGAACTCGTGCGCCATGCGCTCGTTGAGCTCGATGATTTCGTTGAGCGAGTCGGCCACCTTGCCGGCGTTGCCCACCTTGTCCACGGGCATGCGCACGGAGAAGTCCCCCTTGCGCACGGCGGTCAGCACACGCAGGAGCTGGCGCGAGTCCAGTGTGTCGGAGTCGTCCTCCACGGAGCGCGACGGCGGCGGAGGCGCGGCGCGCCGAGAGACACCCTTCTTCACAGTCATTGAGAGCCCCAGCGCGTTCCCGCGAGCACAGCCCCCTCGGCTGTCGGGAACGGAATGTTTCGGAAGGGCTCCGTTCTCCCGCGACTCTCCGGGCGGGGATAGTCCCCTCGGGAGGGCCGGCTGACAGGCACTCGACACTGCGGCTTCGCTTCGTGAGCCAGCCGACACTTGCCCGCGGGTCTAGTGTCGCAGCCGGGGCACCGGGGCCCGGACATGGACCTCCATGCGCGCATCCCCCGCCACCACGCTGCTCAAGACTTCCTGCTGCTCGGGAGACAGCCGCGCCACGGCCCGCAGCGCGGCCACCAGCAGCAGCGCCTCCACCGAGGACGGCACGCCCACGCCCTCAGGCCCCGTCTTCAGCGGCATGGGCAAGCGGGGCACCCGGCCCGCGGAGGCCAGCGCCTCCACGGCATAGGCCGGCGACGTGTCCAGCGTGACGGCGATGGCGGGCAGCTCCTGCGCCGCATCGGCCTGACCTCGCGCCTGCATCTCCATCAACATCTGGAGCGCGCCCGGCTTGAAGTACAGCGCCAGCCCCGCCCGGCCGTCGTCCATGTTGAAGACGCACCCCTCGAAGGTGTGCGTCAGCGGCCCTGAGACCGCCACCTCGAAGGGCTGGCTGTCGTCCCAGTGCGTCCAGGGCCGCGCATCCCAGTACTCGGTCGCCGCCTGGACGAAGAGCAGCGCCTTGTCCGAGCCCAGCGCGGACAACCCTCGCTGTCCCCACGCCAGGAACGTGGCGATGGCCGCGCGCGACGAGAGGGCCGCCGGGGGAGGCTCCGCCACCGCCACGCCCAACACCGCGCCCGCTTCCGCGAGCTGGGGCTCACACCGCACCCCGCCCAGGTCCTCCAGTCCCTCCAGCAACACCCGCAGGCCCGCGGTGTCGTCCTGCTCGAAGACGGGCTGGGACGGCTCGCCAGTCTCGGTGATGCGCAGATAGACCTGCGTGCTCCCTTGAGAGAGCGGCACGGGACCGAGCTTGAGCAGATAGAACATGGGGCCTGTCGGCGGCTTTCGCGTCAGCCGGAGAGAGCGCGCTTGCCGTCCAGGGCCTTGCGGACCTGCTTCATCAGCGCGGGAATGTCGAAGGGCTTCTGGAGGAAGGGAATGCCCGGGTACTGGGCCCGCAAGGCTCCCACGTCCACCGCGCTCATGCACAAGAGCGACACACCGGCCCAGTTCGGTTCCGCGCGGATGCGCTCGATGAGGGCGGGGCCGTCCAGCACCGGCATCATCCAGTCGGTGAGGACCAGGTCCGGACGCAGCTCGCTCATCCGCTCCAGCGCCTCACGGCCATGAGAGGCCGTCAGCACACGGTAGCCCTCCTCCCTCAGGAGGTCCGCGAGGGCTTCCAGGATGCCCTGCTCGTCATCCACCACCAGGACCGTCTCCATACGGGCGGGCTTCACTCCTCACGAATCAGGGATGGCCACCGGTCCGATGTCGGGCAAGGCCCGTCAACAGGGTGTCCAGGGCAACGTCGAAGGGAGGCAGCACCTCGATTCCTTGTCGGGAGATACGGAACTCCCGGATGGACGGGTCGTAGTCGGTGTCCCGCAGCTTGAAGATGGTCAGCAGGCGGCGAAGGCGCCCCTCCAGCTCGACGTGCCTGAGGAAGAAGAGGTTCTCCGCCACGGCGGAGGGGCCGACTTCCAGCGGCACATCGAGCGCGGGCCCGAAGAGGCGGGGCGTCTCCAGGCTGAAGATGGTCGTCGCGTACGACAGGCGCAGCTCCTGGGTGAGCGCCGCGAAGAACGACGCCATCCGCGCGCTGTCCGGCGCGGCCTGGCTCATCGCGCTCAACCCATCCACGAACACCCGTGTCACCTGGTGCCGCCGCACCGCGCTCAAGAGTTGGTCCGCCAGCACATCCAGGATGGATTCAGCGGGGGGTTGCCAGAGGATGTGCATCCTCCCGTCCTTGACCGCCCCACCCATGTCCATGCCGGCGGCAGCCGCCTTGTGGAGCAGCCGTTCGGGCGACTCATAGAAGCCCATGTACAAACAGCGCTCACCCTGCTTCAGCCCCTCGGCGAGCAAGCTGCTTCCCATCAGCGTCTTGCCACTGCCCGGAGGCCCGAGCATCAGCGACGTGGAGCCCTTGGCCAGCCCACCCGGGAAGAGCGCATCCATCGACGGGATGCCGAAATGCACCCGCTCGCTCCCCGGGTCCGGCGGCGGGGTGCGCCGCATGCGCGCCTCCAGCCGGGGAAAGACCTCCAGCCCATCATTGGAGATGCGGAAGGTGTGCACGCCGCTCAGGGTGGCGCCGCCCCGGAACTTGCGCACCTGGAGCTCTCGCCACGAGCGCACGCCCAGGGTGCGCTCGCGCAACTCCAGGATGCCGTCCACCATGGTGTATTCCGGATGGACGGTGGGGCCGTTGGAGCTGGTGAGCATCAGCGCGGTGAAGCGGGACAGGCCCGCGGACACCTGCAGCTCGTGGATGAACTTCTTGAAGTCGCGACTGCTGCCGGCCGCCTCCTGCGCCTGAACCAGACCGTCCAACACCAGGATGCTGGTGTTGTGGTTGCGCACCTCGCGCCGCAGCAACTCCAGCAGGCCGGGCAGGCCCTGCTCCTCCAGCGTGCGGAAGCCGCTGACGTAATAGACACTCTCGGGCAGTAGCGCGGAGTCGAAGAACGCCATGTCGCGCATGTTGGCGAGCATGCGAGCGTGCGACTCGGCCAGCAGCGTGACGTAGAGGCACCGCGCTCCTCCACGTCCCTGGTGGTAGCAGAGCTGGTTGGCGAAGAGCGTCTTGCCCGCCCCGGGCTCACCCACGACGATGTAGACACCCGAGGTGACGAGGCCACCACCCAGCACGCCGTCGAGGCCGGGCACGCCAGTAGTCACGCGCGCGTCCTGCCGCGGCGCTTGCTCGGAAGGAGACATGGACCGGCTCATACCGCAAAACCCGGCGTCCGCGCCCCTGGATTGGTTACAGGGTTCGACTCAGGGGGGACCGGCCTGGTCGGCGACCACCACGAAGTGCTCCTGGACGTGCCGCACATCCGAGGCGTGCGACACCCGGAACTCGTAGCGGCCCGGCTTGTCGATGCGCACGCGCAGGGGCGTGGCGGCGGCTCCGGTCCGCGCGGTGAATTCGTGCACGCAGCGGGCCTCGTCGCAGTCCACCTTCGCGAGCGAGGGCGCATCTCGCAGCCGGGGATGGAAATCCAGCGGGGGCGGCGTCTCGAGCCAGACGGTGGCGGGCTCTCCGGAGTGGACGCCGTGGGCCCAGGGCAACTCCAGCCAGCCGGCTCCATCGCCTGGAAGTCGAAAGGCGACCTCCCTCGCGGGCAGGAGTTCGGGACTCAAGGGTCCACTCGCATCCCCTCGCGCGAGCAGCAGCAGGGCCAGCGCGCCCGCCAGCGCCGCGCCCACCAGCACGCGCGCGGCGGGATGGTGCGACAGGGCTCTTGGGGAAGGTGTCTGCGTTGGCTCGCGCCCACGGGAGTGCTCGGCCCGGATGAGCGCGGCCTGGAGCCGGGCCCGCAGGTGGGGCGAGGGCTTCTCGCCCCGAAGCGCCTCCAGCGCCGCGCGGACCTCCTCGGGAAGTGGCGGTGGCCTGCCCTCATCCTCGGTGCTCATGGACGGCCTCCCTCGCTGACGGTCTGAGCCTGACGGCTGGAGGCCGCCGTGAACAACACGCCCAGCCGCGCCCGGCCCCGGGAGTGTCGACTCTTCACCGTGCCCAGGGGCAGCGCGAGCACTCGCGCCACCTCCTCGTAGTCCAGGTCCTCCACGTCACACAGCAGCACCACCAGCCGGAACTTCTCAGGCAGCGCGTGCAGACACGCCAACACCAGCTCCGCCTCCTCGGCGCCGCACAGCCGTGCTTCCGGGTCCGGCTGCTCGGTTCCGCCCTCGAAGAGAGAGCCCAGCACCGACGAGGCTCCTTCCAGCACCGAGTCCAACAGCGAGCGACGCCGCGCCTGCGTGCGCCGGTTCTCCAGGAACTGGTGTCGCGCGATGCCACACAACCAGCCCAGCCACGAACCCGAGTCTCGCGAATCCCAGTTCAGGAAGGCCCGCACCAGCGAGTCCTGGAGCAGGTCCTCCGCCTCCTGCCGGCTGCGACACAAGGCCAGGCAGAAGCGATGGAGCCGGGGCAACAGCGGCTCCACCACGACCTCGAATCGCTCTCGCGCACCGAGCTCCGCGGGCGACTCACTCTGTTTCATTTTCAATCCAGACACGACACCGCCCACGAACCCATCCCCCAAGAAACCAAGACATCCCAGACGGGTGATGACCTGCTCATAAAGAGCGCGTCCCGCATCAGCCGTAAAAACGCGAAGTAAAGCAAGTCCGGGAACCGAAGCGCGTCTCGTTCCATCTCTCGCTATCGAGGGGGCTGGGCTCGCGCTGGGAGGCGATGTCCGCCCGTGTACACGGGAGGCCGTGACGTCATGCGAGGCTCGCAGTCCAATGTCAGTCATTCTCATGGAACCCCGGGGCAGGCTTCCTGGAAGCAGGACTTCGTCGCGGGCTTCCTCGTCTTCCTGCTCGCGTTGCCCTTGTGTCTGGGTATCGCGATGGCGAGCGGCTTTCCGCCCGTGGCGGGCATCCTCACGGCGGTGGTGGGCGGAGTGCTGTCGACGTGGGTGGGCAGCGCGCGGCTGACCATCAAGGGCCCGGCCGCGGGGCTCATCGTCATCGCGCTCGGGGCGGTGACGGAGCTGGGCGGAGGGGACGCGGTGCTCGGCTACCGGCGCGCGCTGGCGACCATCGTGGTGGCCGCGTGCCTTCAAGTGCTCTTCGCGGTGCTGCGCGCTGGGAGGCTGGGGGACCTGTTCCCCTCGGCGGTGGTGCACGGGATGCTCGCGGCCATCGGCGTCACCATCTGCGCCAGACAGCTCCACGTGCTGCTCGGGGTGTCACCCGTGGCGCGGACGCCCCTGGGGTTGCTGGCGGAGGTGCCGAGCAGCGTGGCGCGGCTGAACCCGGAGATTGCCCTCATCGGAGGGCTCAGCCTCCTGTTGCTGTTCGGCCATGCGGCGCTCTCCCGGCGGGTGGCGTGGCTCAAGCGGGTGCCGGCGCCCCTGCTGGTGCTGGCCGTCGCTGTACCGCTGGCGCTCGGGTTCGACCTGGAGCACGCGCACACGTTCACGTTCTCCCATGCCGTCTTCTCGGTGGGGCCAGGCCATCTGGTGAACCTGCCGAGCAACCTGCTCGCGGCCATCACCTTCCCGGACTTCTCCGCCGTGCCGAGCGCGCTGGGGCTCAAGTACGTGGTGATGTTCGCGTTGGTGGGCAGCGTGGAGTCGCTGTTGACGGTGAAGGCGGTGGACCTGCTGGCCCCGGAGCAGCGCCGCTCGGATTTGGACAAGGACTTGTTGGCCACGGGCCTGGGCAATCTGGTGGCGGGGTTGCTGGGCGGGCTGCCGATGATTTCAGAGGTGGTGCGCAGCTCCGCCAACCTGGGCTACGGCGCGAGGAGCCGGCTGTCGAACTTCTTCCACGGCGTGTTCCTGTGGGGGTTCGTGGCCTTCGCGCCGGGACTCATCCACCGCATTCCGTTGGCCGCGCTCGCGGGGATGCTCATCTTCACGGGCGTCCGACTCGCGTCGCTGGGTGAGCTGGTGAAGGCGTACCGGATTGGTGCGGAGCAAGTGCTCATCTTCTGCTTCACGCTCATCGTCACGCTGGCCACGGACCTGCTGGTGGGCGTGGCCTCGGGCATCGTCCTGAAAGCGGGCGTGCATCTGCTCAACGGGGCTTCACCGAGGGAGCTCTTCCGCCCCGACATCCAGGAGCAGGTGGGCGCGGACCAGGTGGTGCTGCGGGTGCGGAGCGCGGCGGTGTTCACCAACTTCCTGACGTTCAAGAAGCTGCTGAACCGGCACGCTCTCGTCCGGCTCATCGAGGTGGACCTGACGGAAGCCCGCCTCGTGGACCACACGGTGATGCAGCGGCTGCACGAGCTGGAGGCGGAGCTGTCGCGAGAGGGGCGGCAGCTTCGAGTGCTCGGGTTGGAGCAACACCGGGGAATGTCCTCGCATCCGCTGTCCGCGCGGAAGAAGGCGCCGAGCGGCAACCTGGGGCTCACGCCCTGAGGGGACACCATGAGCCACGCTCCCTGTCCCACTTCGTCCCCGTCCCCGGAGGACCGGGGTTCAAGGCTGCGCGCCGCGCTGGCCCGCGCCAGCCACGTCCTTCCCGCCCAGGGTCCCATCGGCGTGTTCGTGCACCACAACACGCTGCACGCGTATCAACACCTCCCGTTCCACGAGGCGGTGGCCAGCGCGAGCAAGACGTTCGGCGCGGAGGGGTATCTGTCCGAGGCGCGCTTCCTCGAGTTGTACCGGCGAGGCCGCATCACCGACGAGGACTTGCGAGCAGTGCTCGCTGAGCCCGAGCACCGCGTGCCGCCATGTCCTTTCTCCGCCGATGCGGAGAGACAGAGCGCCGCACTCACGGCGCAGGACGCGGCTCCCGCCGAGCAAGCGGCGCGGTTCGCGGACTCAACGAAATGGAGTGCCTTCTTCACCAACGAGCCATGCTCGGCGCAGGCGGTCGCGGCCCCAACAGGACAGGCTGTCCACTTCACCCTCGAGCCAGGCCTGGCACCGGCCGCTCGGCGAGACGCACGCGCACCTGCGTCGAGACTTTTACGGGACGCACAATCGGTGCTGGGAGGCTTGCCGCCACGCGCCCCCATGGAGCTGATGCGGCTCGCCCTGCTCCACCCCGTGGAAGTGGAGTCGGAGGCGTCACTGCGCTGGAAGCTGGAGGAGCACTCCGCCGCGTACCGCCTTCGAGCGGACCTCTCTCCGACGACGCGTCACGCGCTGCTGGAGCGCTCAGCCCAGGGGCTGCGCATCTGGATGGACCGGGTGGGACGAGGCCGGACGATGACGGAGCTGGCGTGCGCGCTGCTCGGTCCCGACGTGGAGTCCACCGTTCGCGCGGTGGCGAGCCACGTCCCCCGTCCTCTTCCCGTGGACGTGGCGCTGCGACTGCTGGGCATCCCCGCAGCCTGTGCGAGCGCATATGTCGACCGGGTCTCCGCCCTGCTCGATGGAGAGACCTCGTTCACGAGGGAAGGCTGGTTGAGCGCGGAGGCGTCCTGCGTCACTTCGGCGCTGGCCTCGGCCTTCGGAGGTGATGGGAGCCTGGGCTCACTCCGTGAGCGCATGGAGACCAATCCCGAGCCCTTCGCGGTGAGCGCCCTCTGGTCCAGTTGCCGCACGCCGCTGCTGACGAGCAAGGGACACGACAAGCCTCCGCTGACAGAAGTGCGCAGCCACCGCGAGTTGCTGTGCGAGGCCACGGGCGAGGATGTGAACGACCTGCTTCATCCCCTGCTCATCCGTGCCTGCGCGGCCTTCCTGGACGAAGGCGTCTCGCACTGGAACCTGCCAAACCGGGAGCACGGCTTCCACGCGGCATGGAGGTCGATGACGCGCGATGGGCTCGGCGCCGCACCGGACTGGCTGGAGGGACTGGAAGACGAACCGTCACTCGCGCCAGAGGATGCCGTACTGGAGGCACTCGACGCGCTGGGTGTTCCCGACGCCGACTGGGAGCCCTATCTCGTCCGCGTGCTGCTCGCGCTGCCGGGCTGGGCGGGGATGTTTCATCGACTGGAGCACCACCCCGGGGACCGCCCCAGTGGAGCACCACCCGCGCGACTGATGGACTTCGTCGCGGTGCGGCTCACCCTGGAACAACATGCACTGCGCGAGGTGGCGAGGCAGCGACTCGACTACACAGGTCCCCTGTCGGGACTGGCGGAGGCCGCGAGACGCACCATCGAGTCCAGGCGGGTTTCAGCGCGCTCGACATTGGAGGGAAGCTGGCGACTCTTCCAGTGGGCTCAGCTCATGGGCCTGTCCGCGATGGACGTGGCCGAGCTTCCCCTCCGAGCCCGACACGAGCTGCTCACGTGGCTGGAAGCCTTCGACGCCAGCGCGCGCCAACGCGTGTGGCAAGCGGCGTACGAGCATCACTACCGAAGAGACGTCTGTCGAGGTCTCGCGCGCAACCGCCTCCGCCCGGAGTCCGAGCGCACGGTGACGGCAGCGCGCTTCCAGGTGATGTTCTGCATGGACGACCGCGAGGAGTCCTTTCGCCGCCACTTCGAGGAACTGGACGCGCGACACGAGACCTTCGGCATCGCGGGCTTCTTCGGTGTGGCCTTCGACTACCGGGGACTGGACGACGCGGGCCACGTCGCGCTGTGCCCGGTGGTCGTCACCCCGGCACACGTCGTGGAAGAACAAGCGCGACCGGAGCACCAACCCCTCGCGGAAATCCGAGTCAGGCGACGAGGGACGTGGGCACGCCTCGACCAGACGTTGCAGCAGGGCACCCACGCCCTGGAGGTCTCCTGGTTGCTCGTGCCGCTGCTCGGCCTGCTGTCCGCGCTGCTCCTGCCCTGGCAGCTCCTCTTTCCACGCACACTGGGCCGGCTGCGGAGGACCTTCTCCGCGACACTCCTTCCCAGGCCACCCACTCGACTCACGAGCCTGCGCGAGCCAACCGCCCACTGTCCCTCACCCACGCTCAAGCCCCTGGGCTTCACCCTCGACGAGAAGGCGGCGCGCGTGGCCGCGTCACTGGAGAGCCTGGGACTGGTGAAGGACTTCGCGCCGTTGGTGGTGGTGCTCGGCCATGGGGCGGTGAGCGTCAACAATCCCCATCAGGCGGCCTATGACTGCGGCGCGTGTGGCGGTCGGCACGGAGGACCGAACGCACGACTCTTCGCGGAGATGGCCAGTCGTCCCGAGGTCCGGGCGAGACTCAGGGAGCGTGGCCTGCACATCCCTGAGACCACCTGGTTCATCGGAGGGCTGCACAACACCACCACCGATGAAGTGTGCCTCCACGACACCGAGGCCCTCCCCGAAGCCCTCCACGGTGAGCTGTCCGCGCTGCGTGCCGCGTTGGACCGGGCCCGCGCGCTGTCAGCCCAGGAGCGCTGTCGGCGCTTCGAGTCCGCGCCCCTCGGACTGTCCACCTCCGCGGCGCTCCGGCATGTCGAGGCTCGCGCGGAGGACCTGGGTCAGCCCCGGCCCGAACTGGGGCATGTCACCATCGCCTCCTGCATCGTGGGCCGTCGTGCGCTCACGCGAGGTCTGTTCCTGGACCGGAGAGCCTTCCTCATCTCCTACGACCCGACACGGGACGCGAGCGGCGACATCGTCGAGCGCATCCTCCTGGCGGCGGGCCCCGTCGGCGCGGGCATCAGCCTGGAGTACTACTTCTCCTGCGTCGACAACGAGCGCTACGGCTGCGGCACCAAGCTGCCCCACAACCTCACGGGCCTGCTCGGAGTGATGCACGGCGCAGAGAGTGACCTGCGCACGGGGCTGCCTCGACAGATGATTGAAATCCACGAGCCGATGCGATTGCTCCTCATCGTCGAGGCGAGCACCTCGGTGCTGTCGGCCATCCTCGCGCGACAGCCCGCGCTCCACGAGCTCATCCATCATCAGTGGGTTCAGCTCGTGAGCGTGGACCCGATGACGGGCGCACAGCATCGCTTCACGCCCTCCGGGTTCCAGTGGCTCGCGACACCTGAGACGTCGTTGCCGGAGGTGGCCTCCTCGCCCCACTGGTACCGAGGCCACCGCGACTTCCTGCCCCCTGCCCTCATTCTCGCGCCGCGCTCCTTCGGAGAAGACCGTCATGCCGATCCCTGAGCTCCCCGTGGATTGGCTCGCGGCGGCGGTACCGCTGAGTCCCCTGCTTGCCTTCTTCATCCTCGGAGCGGTGATGCTGCTCCACCGCGCTCCCAGCGAACGCTGGATGGCGCGCTGGGTACTGGGGGCGCTGTGGCTGTCACTGGCGTGTGCGGTGGCCACGGTCCTCCACTGGCGCTCTCAACCCGGGGACGTGCAGGTGAGCCTGGGCCCGTGGTTCTCCTCGGGTGAGTCGAGCTTCGAGGTGACGCTCCACATTGACCGGTTGTCGGCGACGATGATGCTGCTGACGAGCACCCTGACCCTGCTCATCGGCCGCTTCTCGGTGAGCTACCTGCATCGAGAGCCGGGCTTCGCGCGGTTCTTCCTGCTGCTGGCGATGTTCTCCTCGGGGATGTTGTTGCTGGTGGAAGGCGGCAGCCTCGACATGTTGTTCGTGGGCTGGGAGTGGGTGGGGCTCGCGTCGGCGCTGCTCATCGGCTTCTTCCATGAACGGGCCGCACCACTGAGCGCGGGGCTCCGGGCCTTTGGCACCTACCGACTCTGTGACGTGGGCTTGCTGGCGGGGCTGGTGTGGCTGCATCACCTCGCGGGCACGACCGAGTGGACTCACCTCTCCGCGATTCCGTCGACGACGCTGAGCCTGTGTCTGGTGCTGGCGGCCATGGGGAAGTCGGCGCAGTTCCCCTTCAGTGGCTGGCTGCCTCGGGCCATGGAGGGTCCTACGCCGTCCAGCGCGCTGTTCTACGGAGCGCTCTCCGTGCACGCCGGCCCGTACCTGCTGCTGCGCGCGGCACCGCTGCTGGAGCAGGCACCCCTGGCCAGGGGAGCGCTGGTGCTGGTCGGACTTCTCACGGCCCTTCACGCCACCCTGGTGTGGCGGGTGCAGACAGATGTGAAGAGCGCGTTGGCGTATGGCGTGCTGACGCAGGTGGGCTTGCTGTTCGCGGAGGTGGGCCTCGGGCTGTACACGCTCGCGCTGTTCCATCTGGTGGCGCATGCCTGTTTGCGCTGTCTCCAACTCCTCCGAGCACCTTCCGCCCTGAGGGATGTCCAGGCACGGCGCGCTGCGCTCCGAGCTACACGGGCACCCTCCATCGTCACGGCCCACAGGTCGTTACCCACGAGGCTCTACCGCTTCGCACTGGAGCGCTTCGCGCTCGAGGTCCTGACGGAGCGCTGGCTGGTGAAGCCCGTGCTGCGCCTGGGGCACCGGTTGGATGGAGCAGAGCGCCGCTGGATGGACGTGCTCGATGCCGGAGCACCACGCCCGGTTCCCGTCCAACCCGCGTCACGTGCCACCGAGTCCGCATCGAGCAACCCCACCCCGGGGGCCGCATGAGCCCGACGCTTCTCCTGGTCCTCCTGGTGTCACTCCCCCTCGTGGGCGCCTTGTTGCTCACGGTGCCGCGTCAACACACGTCGGCCCGTATCACCGCCACGGGCACCTCGGCCCTCACCCTGGGACTCGCCATCGCGGCGCTGCTCATCGCGGGGCGTGAGACACCTGCCTCCGGAACCCCAGGGCCATGGCTCGGCGCGACCTGGCGCCTTGGCGTGGACGATGCGAGCGCGCTCGCGCTGCCACTCACCGCGCTGCTCACCCTCGTCACCATCGTCGCGAGTCCCCGCCACTCCTCCGGCCAGCGGTTCCTCACCGCACTGCTCGTCACCGAGAGCGCCACACTGGGCTTCTTCTGTGCACGCGACCTGCCGCTCCGACTCGGCTTCTTCCTCGCCATGGCGGCCCCTCTGGCGGCACAGCTCGCTCGCGAAGGTCGAGCCTGGCGCCCGGTCCGCGCGTACCTGCTCGCAGGCACCCTGCCCCTCATGCTGGCCGTGGCGCTGGTGGGGCTGCTGAGCTGGCACACGGGAGTAGAGACACCGCGCGACTCGCTCGTCAGAGACCTCCCTCACGGCTGGCGCATGGGACTCTGCACGCTGCTCCTCGTGAGCGTCTGCGCGCGACTGGCGGTGGTGCCCTTCCATTCCTGGCTGCCCGTCCTGATGACCCGAGGCCCCCTCTGCGTCGGCGTCCTCTGGATGAACCTCGCCGCGAGCCTCCAGTTGCTGACACAAGTCATCCGACCGCTCCTGCCCGCGGAGTGGGCCACCGTGGCTCCCGCGCTGGGAAGCCTGGGAGCCGGCGCCGCGCTCTACGGCGCGCTGCTCGCGCTCGTCCAGACAGACCTGCGCCGCATGCTGGCCTTCCTCCTCGTGAGTCAGTCCGGCCTGCTGCTCGCGGGCGTGACGCTGGGCGGTCCCACCGGGCTCCCCGGGGCCTGGCTCCAATGTCTGTCCATGGGCCTCACCTTCACGGGCCTGGAGCTCGTCGTCCGCGCCATCGAGGCGCGCACGGGCACCACGAACCTGGACCCACACAGCGGGCTCACGGTCCGAGCGCCACGCATGGCCACGGTCTTCCTGCTGCTCGGCCTCGCCGCCCTGGGCTTCCCGGGCACGCTCGGCTTCGTGAGCGAGGACCTCCTTCTTCGAGGCACGCTCGGAGCACATCCCCTGCTCGCGCTGCCGCTGCTGCCGGCGCTCGCGCTCAATGCCATCACGCTCCTGCGAGCCTTCCAGCGCGCCTTCCTGGGCCCACGCCGAGTCCCCAGCACGCCTGCCTGCACCGAGGACCTCCTGCCCCGCGAGCGCTGGACGATGCTGACGCTGGTCGCCCTCCTCTGCGTGAGCGGTCTGTGGCCCTCCGTGCTCGCGCGTCCATCCATCGCGCCCGGGCGCTACTCGTCGCTCTCCGCCTCATTCCATTCCTGGGGGAGGACCGCTTCAGGGAACAGGTGACCCCGAAAGCGCCCGCTCTCCCGCCGCGTGCCAATGCGCGAGGAGTGTCTGGCATCACTCGCGGACGTGCCTACCGTCAACGAGAGGCCACGTGGAATCGGAGGGGTCATCATGAGACAGGTGAGCAGACGAAGAGTCCTGGGAGGAGTCGCCGCGGCCCTCATTCTCGGGCTGGGAGGCGGCTGTAGCTCCAGCCACTCCCACAAGAAGGTGGAGACCGCGAAGGTGGAGGACTCCTGGATGGCGAGGGTGCCTCCCGACCAGATGGATGACGTGCGTCAGGCGCAGCTCGTCGTGAGTACGGCGGAGGAACAACTGGAGCGGGCGAACGTGTCCGTGGAGGACGGCAAGCGAGACCTGCAGGTGGCGCAGGGGCGCGAGCAGGCCGCGGAGGCTCGCCAGCAGGCCTCGGTGGACGCGCTGTCGGCGGCCCAGGAGACGGGGCAGGCGGACGCCATCGACCTGGCGCAGAACGACCTGGCGCAGGCCAACACGGAGCTCGCCGCCGCGAAGGCGGAGACGGCCCTGAATGAGAAGACCGTCACCACGCGCGAGTCGGTGGTGCAGGTGCGGGAACGCGAGCGGGATGTCGCGAACGCGGAGCTGGCGCAGACCCGCTTCCTCACCCTCCAGCGCACCGGAGACGTCCGAGCACAGCAGGTGGACGGCGATGAGCTCGCGCGGAATCTCGAGGAGGCACGCGCCAAGGCTCGGGACGCCGGGGACCAGGTGGACGCGAACATCACGGAACAGGAGCAGGCCCAGGCCACGTGGGAGCAGCTCGACGCGCAGACCCAGGCGTACGGCGGCAGCGGCGAACCGTAGCGCGGTGAGTCAGGCGCCGCGCGGACAACAGTGGTCGCGGCGTGCGGGGATGCCATAGAACGAGGGGCACACCGTCCAGGAGCGCCCGCCCGCGTGGAGACCCTCGTCCGCATCGCCGAAGCCCTCGGCCGCTTCTCCGCGCGCTTCGTGCCCAGCGCCTTCTCCATCGCCGTCCTGCTGAGCCTGCTCACCATGGGGCTCGCCATGGGCTGGGCGGACGCGCCCGCCCCCAAGGTGCTCGACGCCTGGGGCGGCGGCTTCTGGGAGCTGCTCACCTTCTCCATGCAGATGGCGCTGGTGATGTTCACCGGCTACCTGCTGGCGCTCACCACGCCCGTGCGCGCGCTCCTGGAGAAGGTCTCCGGACTGGCGCGCACGCCGCGCGGCGCCGTGGCGATGATGGCCTTCGTCTCCATGGCGCTGGCGTACATCAACTGGGGCCTGTCCCTGGTCGCCAGCGCCATGCTGGTGCGCTACGTCGCGCGGCGCAGGCCGGACGTGGACTACCGGCTGCTCGTCGCGTGCGCGTACTTCGGCCTGGGCGCGACGTGGCACGCGGGCCTGTCCGCCTCCGCGCCGCTGCTGGTGGCCACGCCGGGCCACTTCCTGGAGAAGAGCATCGGCCTCATCCCCATCGACCGGACCCTCTTCTCCACATTCAACGTGGTGCTCACCGTGTCCGTCGTCGCCGGCCTCACGCTGCTCGCGTGGGCGCTGCACCCCAAGCCCGAACACGTGGTGCGCGTGGACCCGGCCGTGCTGGAGAAGCTCGGAGACTTCGTCCCGCCCGAGCGCCCCGCGGAGAAGAGCCTGGCCATCTGGCTGGACCACGCGCGGCTGCTCAACGTCATCTTCGGCGTGCTGGGCCTGCTGTGGCTTTCCCGCTACCTGTGGCTGAACGGCGGCTGGCGCGCGCTCAACCTCAACGTGGTGAACTTCACCTTCCTGGTGCTCGCGGTGCTGCTGCACGGCACCCCCGCGCGGCTCATCAAGGCGGCGGAGGAGGCCGGGAGCGTGCTGCACGGCATCGTCCTCCAGTTCCCGCTCTACGCGGGCATCTACGGCATCTTCAAGGCCACGGGCCTCACGGACCGCATCGGCGAATTGTTCGTGTCGCTGTCCACGAAGGAGACGTTCCCCGCCGTCGTCTATCTGTACAGCGGCGTGGTGAACTACTTCGTCCCCTCGGGCGGCTCCAAGTGGGCCATCGAGGCGCCCTACCTCCTCGACGCGGCCAGTCGACTGGGCGTCGCGCCGGAGAAGGTGGTCCTCGCGTATGCGTGGGGCGACATGGCCACCGACCTCATCCAGCCCTTCTGGGCGCTGCCGCTGCTGGCCGTCGCGCGGCTCGAGTTCAAGGACATCCTCGGCTTCCTGCTGGTGGCCTTCCTCGTGTACCTGCCGTTGGTGACGCTGGCCTTCTTCCTTCTCGGGTGAGGCTGGGCGAGGGCCGCGCCTTTCGTGCTACACAGGGCCCAGGCCGGCCGGGGAAGGCCGGCTCGAACTCACCGAACGAGGGGACCCCGAAACATGAAGAAGCTTCTGACGCGGAGCATGGTGTGCGCGGTGCTGGGGATGTCGTCGCTGGCCTTGGCGCAGGACGCGGCGCCGGAGGCTCCGGCCAAGGAGCCCGCGAAGGCGCCGAGCGCCGACGCGGTGCGTGACACCTGGAACTACTTCTACAACGGCCAGAAGCAAGGTCCTGTGCTGGTGGAGGCCAAGCTCTGTACGGAGGTGGCCAAGGACGGCCCCAACAAGTACGAGTGCATCGCCGAGGTCGGCGCCGAGGGCATCAAGGCGAACACCACCGTGATGCTGTGGCAGGCCTACCTGGTGCCCCAGGGCGACTCCTACGAGGACGTCATGGTGCAGACCAAGCAGGGCGCCGTGGTGCGCGAGACGAAGGACGTGAAGCTCAAGGGCGACGGCTGGCGCGCGCGGCAGTGGACGGGCGTGCGACTGAACAAGCCCGGCACCTGGACCGTGACGGTGATGCGCGGCGACCAGGTCCTCAAGGAGCTGCAGGTCAAGGTGAACTAGTCTCCGGAAGGCCCGTCACCGGGCTTCCAGAAACACGCGACGCCCGCCGGTGGCCAGGACAGGCCCCGAGCGGGCGTCGGTGTTTTCAGCGTCAGGCATTCCGGCTCATGGCGCCGGCAGCGGACTGAAGCTCGGGTCGTTCGGCGCGGACGGGCTCCAGGCATTCACGCGGGTGTTGATGGCGCGGTACGTGAGGGTGTTCTCCCACTCTCCAATGAGGACGAGGAAGGTGGGCGTGCCCAGCACGCGGCCCCGGATGGTGCGCTCGATGGGCGTCGCGTCCGCGGTCCTCAGGCCGAGCCAGGTGTAGACCGGCGTCGTCGTGGACACGGGCGGAGAGAACGCCGCGCCCGTGACGGGCTGCGTGGCCGTGGCGAAGGTCGCCCCCGTGAAGAGCGGCGTGAAGACCTCCCGGCTGGAGCCGTCGACCTGGAACGAATAGGAGCCGAAGGTGAGCGGCGCAGGCGAGCTGGCCGAGCAGTGGATGAAGCGCAGGAACGGTGACTGCGCGCCCTCCGCCGAGAACTCGTCCCTGACGACAGTGAGCGTGGGCGAGCCCTCCACCCGGCCACACAGCACGCCCAGGTAGCGACGACCCGCCTCCAGGGGACCTGTGGCAGCGCCCTCCAGCACCCCTTGCCCGGGCTGGCCATTCACCGTGAAGCGCAGCGAGAAGCCCGTGGTCGACACCGGCAGGTCCGCCACCTTTGGCGCGGCGCCGTAGGCCAGGGCGGTCGCGATGTTCGACGAGCCGCGGATGGCCTGGAGCTGCGGCGTCGTCCCTCCGACGGTGGCTGGCAGCAGGCCGTTGAACAAGTACACGAGCGGGCCACGCTGGAAGCGCGCGACCGTGTTCTCCTTCGCGGTCACGAACAACAGCGCGGGAGCCCCTTCGTCCGAGAGGGTGCGTCGGTCCTCGCCGGTGTTGATGGCGTAGTACGCCTTGCCCTCCGTCAGCGTCCCGTCCGCCAGGGAGTAGAACAGCCAGCCGCTCTGGGCGGGCGCGAAGATGGGCGAGGTTCCAATGACAGCCACGCGCTTCGTGTCGACGGGGACCAGAACGCCTTGCTCGACGACATCCGCCGAGTACGCATCCACGCTGTTGTTCTCGTAGGGTTCGCCCGCCTCGTTCGCGAGGCGACGCCTGGCCGAGGCCGAGAGGACCCGGTCCGCGGACATGAAGCGCACGTGCACGTTCCCTGGCTGCGCGGAGAGGGTCAACGCATGGTCCCTGAGCACCACGAGCCTGGGCTTGTCCGGGCGCTCCTGCCCGACCTGGAGCAGCGAGCCGGCACCGACGACCGTCACCCACTCGTCATCCGCCAGGGTGACTTCCGCCAGGGCCGCGAGGTCCGGGGCCTCCGACGTGCCTTCCGCGTCCCGAGCCACCACGCGCACGCTCTGGGTGGGCCCCGTCAGGATGACCTCCTGGAACTCCGACACGGCCGCCGCGCCTGCCTTCACCACCGGGAAGGGCTCCGCGTCGCCCACGCGCAGGGTGACGTGGAAGGGCTCCCACGGACGATCCGCCACGTCGGTGGGGTTGTTCTTCAATCCGACGAAGGCATTGATGAAGCGCACGTGCGCTCGGAAATCGGGAGGGCCCGCGTCGGGAGGGCCCGCGTCCTCACCGCCATCCGTTGGAGTGGGCCCCCCGTCCTCTCCACCATCCGTCGACGTGGGACCGCCGTCCTCTCCGCCATCCACGGGGGGATGGCCGCCGTCGCAACCACCCTGCCCTCCGTCACAGCCCGCATCCACCGGAGGCGCGCCACTGTCTCGCCCGGCGTCGTATCCCGAGTCGACACTCCCGGAGTCCGGCGGCCCCTCGTCATCGTCTCCACAACCGGTGACGCCCACCCCGAGGGCGAGTCCCACCATCAACAGCCACGAACCCAGGACGTTTCTCTTCACGTTGACGCTCCGGAGGAATCGACTCGCTGAAGGACTCACAGGGACGGCGCGGCTCATGGCGCCACCTGTCGCTCACACTCGGTCCGCAGGGGGTAGATGGCGCCCGGTCCCTTGGACAGCTCATCGCACAGGTAGAAGTAGGCCATCACCCCCACGTTGAACTGCGCGCGCTGAAGCCACTCACCCAGCGCGGGCTCCTGACCCGCCCGGACCGCGTCCGTCAGCGGGTTGTCGAGCGAGCAGACCTCTTCCCACATGCGCACGCCGCCAATGGCGTTGCGGTTGCCGCTCGGAGGCTCGGCGGAGGCCGTGCCGAAGTTGCCCGTGCGGATGAGGTCACAGGCGCCGCGCCCGGCGCCCAGCATGTTCGCGCCCCACTTGCTCCAGTCCGACGTGCGCGGGGAGAAGTCGATGTCCACCTCTCCGTATTTGATCCACGCGCTCATGAACTCCGGAGTGAACTGGACCGCCGTCCCACCGGAGGCCATGTACGCCAGGTAGCGCGCGCCCCCGTGCGGGTTGATGCTGTCGAACCGCGTCAGGTGGGAGACGCCATCCCTGGAGCCGAACAGGCCGGCGACGAGGTTGGCCACCCGACCGCCATTGAGCGCCACCAGCACCTTCGCCGCGCCCGTCTGTCCATCTCCCACGCGGCCGTGGCAGTTGGAGCAGATGCCCTGGAAGGCCGTCGCGCCCGGCGTCGTGTAGTAGAGCTCGCCCCAGGGCGCCCGGGGATTGCCCAGCGCATTCACCATCCACTTGTCGCGCGAGTCATTCCAGGGGTCATGCCCCGCCGGAGGACTGTCGCGCTGCGGGAAGCGGCAGGTGCGCTTGGGCAACCACCAGTTGGTGGGGAAGAGCTTCCTGGCGAGTTGCTCGTGCCGCTCGCTGATGGCGTATCGGGTGAGGTACTCGAACTCTCCCTGGCCGATGGCGTCCTTCCAGGCGGGATTGCGCGGCTCGTAGGGGACCTTGTCGGTGAAGTCCTCGGCAATCCACTGCACGTCCGCGGGGTCCGTACACGCGCCAGCCACGACGGTGTCCGCCTGACGCAGGCGCGCCTGCCGGGCTTCGGCCTGCTGGGCGGGCGGCAGGAGCTTGTCGGCGGGCCAGTCCAGCGCCGCGATGTAGCGCGCCACCAGCAGCGAGGCCCGGCAGTCCTTGCCCGGCACGTTGGTGGGCATGTGGATGACGCGAGCATCCGTGTCCCGCGCCACGCGCTGGTAGAGCGTGCTGGAGGGCGTGCGCAAAAGCAGGTCCTGCGAGTAGTCCTTCACCTCGCAGTCCACATAGACACGCTGGCCGTTGCTCTCCTTCACGCCGCACGGCTTCCAGCCGAAGAGGACGCCGCCCGCGGAGAAATCCAGCGAGGCGATGGCGGGGTTGCTCCGCACCGCGAAGCCGTTGGGGTTGTGGCACTGGCCGCAGTTGCCGACGAAGTAGCCCTGCAGCTCCAGCGTGGCCTTGTGGGCCTCCGGTGAAGGGGCCTCCGCCTGCGCCGCCTCGGCGAAGCGCTCCAGCCGGGGCAGGGATGTCTCCAGCGCCTCCAACTGGCGGTAGGCGGGCACGCCGGTGATGACGCCGTAGCGCACCAGCCGGTCCATCTGATTCAGCTCGTCCTCGTCAATCAGTGCCTTCGCATCCACCCCGGCCTCGCCAGGGGCCCGGCGGTTGAGCTGCAGGGGGGTGAAGCCCAGGATGAAGTTCTGGGCCTCGGAGCCGGTGTGGCACTGGATGCACCGGTGGGCGCCGGGAATCGCGTAGTTGCGCGTGGCGCCGCCAATCTCATACGCCTTGTAGACGAGCACACGGTCGGAGAAGGGCTCGTTGTCGCGGTAGCGCAGGTCATGCAGCTCCGCCACCGTCTCGTCCTCGTTCCAGAGGTACGTGCCGAAGAGGGATTGGTTCCAGGGCTCGCGGACGATGATGAGCCGCGTCTCCATCTTCCGGTAGCGCCGCTGACCCTGGAGGTCCGTCACCGACTTGAAGAACGTCTTGTAGAAGCGCGTGTTGGGCGGGATGTGGAACTTCTGCGTCTGCTCGTCGTACCGGATGGACTGTCCTTGTGGCACGTGGACCAGTCGCAGCTTCTTGGCGTTGTCGGAGAAGAGCGGATAGGTGGGCGCGAAGGCCACGGTGCCGTGGTTGGCCAGCCTGTCCGCGTCGAACGTCATGATGTCGCTGTCGGTCTCCGACAAGAAGCGGGGCAGCTTCGTGAGTCCGGCGAAGAAGGTGTCCTTCTCCGGGTCGATTCCCAGCGGATGGTCCTTGGCGACCTGCGGAATGCAGTGGCCCACGTCCGTCATCGAGTCGCCCACCTCCCGCGCCACCGTGACGCCGCCCTCCGAGCTGGCCTCGCACACGACGGGGAACGTGCCTGTCGGCGAGCCCCGGGCAAGCCAGGCATTGAGCGCGCAGGACAGCTCCACCGCCTCCTTGAGCTGCTGGGGTGAGGCCCTGGGCGGCATCTCTCCTTGAGAGGCTTTCAGGGTCATCCGCGCGCCGTCGCGTTTGAGGCCCTCCAGGTCCGCCGTGTACTGGAAGCCTCCTTGGATGTTGGGAGGCAGGTGGCAGGAGGCACACTGCGTCCCCACGCGCGCCAGCAGGTTGTCGAAGTTCTCCGTCACCGGCTCCCGGGTGGCGGCCCGCCGCAGGGGAATCTTCTCGCTGGAGCGCGCCGGGGTGCAGCCGCGCTGGAAGGGAGGCACCACCACGGGCACCTCCACCACGCCCGCCGGCTCCGACGTACATGCCAGCAAGGCGGGGAAGAACGACAGACACACCACCAGCACGCGGCCTGGGGCAGTCCCCATCCGAGTCATCCCCATGTTGATGTCCCTCCCGCATCCCCTTGGATGCACCGTGGTCGCCCCCAGGCCCTCCGAGTCATGTCAGACACGGAGGACCTGCCAGGATGGGTGCACCCTAGTCGTGGGTTCCGACAGGGAATGACAAGTCCTTGCAACAAAATCAGACACCACCCCGCACATCCGGAAGCATGTCTGTCTCGGAATCGTCACGCCCCGGAACGTCAGGGAACGGCGATGGCGCGCAGCTTCCCGAGCTTGTGGCCGCCGCGCTCGGTGAACCAGACATGCCCGTCCAGGCACCAGTTGCCCGGAGGCGCGATGACGATGCCAGACGGGCGGCTGCCGGGCGTGGGCAGGGCGAACTCGGTGATGGCGCCCGAGTAGGTGATGCGGCCAATGCGGTTGCCCGCGAGCTGGGTGAACCAGAGCTGGCCATCCGGCCCCAGGGCGATGGCGTTCGGCTGGCTTCCGGCGGTGGGCAGCGGGAACTCCGTCACCACGCCGTCCGGGGTGATGCGGCCAATCTGGTTGGCGGCCTGCTGGGTGAACCAGAGATTGCCATCCAGGCCCGCGACGATGGCGGACGGAGAGGAGCGCTCGGTGAGCAGGGCGAACTCGGTGATGACACCCTCGAAGGAGATGGAGCCGACCTTGTTGGTCGCCTGCTCGACGAACCACAGATTTCCATCGAAGCCCTGGGTGATGGCGCGCGGCTGGGCGGCGGCGGTGGGCAGGGCGAACTCGGTGATTTCACCCGAGGGGGTGATGCGACCGATGCGGTTGCCAATGACCTCCGTGAACCAGACATTGCCGTCCAGGCCCGCGGCGATGCCAGCCGGGCTGGCGCCCCGGTTGGGCAGAGGGAACTCCGTCACCACGCCGGCCGGGGTGATGCGGCCAATCTGGTTGGCGGCCAGCTCCGTGAACCAGAGGTTGCCATCGAAGCCAGAGGCAATCTGCTGCACGCCCGCGCCTGTGGTGGGCAGGGCGAACTCGGAGGTGATGCCCGCGCGAGTGGAGCGGCCAATCTTTCCGGAGCCGGCCTGCGTGTACCAGAGCGCCAGGTCGGGCCCCAGGGCGATGCTCAGCGGGCCCGCGCCTGCGGGAAGGGAAATCTCCTCGACGTCGCCCACTGCGCCACGGGAATCACGACACACCCAGGGTGCCGCGTGGAGGTCCGACGCCAGCGCGGGAGCGCCGAGCCAGGAGGTGGAGAGCAACAACAGGGAGGAGCGGAACAGGACGCGAAGCTGAGAGCGCATGGTGGATGGGGCTTTCGTCTGACACAGGTGGGCGCGGAGGGTCTTCCCTCCACGAGAGACGGGCCGGAGAGGCAGACAGGTGCCCTCCGGCCCGAAGCATTCAGTGACAAAGACTGTCGAGGCGTGACGTCACATCAGATGCCGGAGCAGAGTCCCGCGCCACGGCCCAGGTTGCCGCCGCAGGCCAGCGGCGTCAGGAGCTCTTCAGGCGCGCACGCGATGAAGCCCTGCTGCGTCAGGATCTCCTCGAACTCGGTCGAGTTGGTGTCGTAGATCCACTCGTAGAGGACGCCCTCCTCGAACGACTTGGCGCGGTTGACGTTCTCGTTCAGGAAGATGCGGCGAGAGAGAGGATAGACATCCGTCGCGCCAGACTGCAGCAGCTTGCGCACGTTGGCTTCGCTGGGAGCAATATACTTGCTGGTCGTCGGGGTGATGGGGGCCACGGCCTTCAGGTGGAGCTTGTCGTTGCCGGTCTGCGTGGCCGAGTCACCGGCGTAGGCGATGGCGTTGTTGTTGCTCACCGTCAGCTTGCCGATGCAGGTGGTGGCGCTGTCCGAGGACGTGCAGGGGCTGGGGTTGGAGACAGAGCCGTCGACGATGACGGTGATGCCAGGACAGAAGGTGCCGCCCTTGAGCAGCGACTTGAACGTGTCGGTGGTGCCGGAGAGGTCATCGCGGCGGTACTTGACGATGGTGGCGGACGGCTGACCGAACGCGTTCCAGTTGGTGGGGCACGCACCGGTGATGGCGACGCCAGCGCTGTCGGTGGCGAAGAAGATGCGGCGCAGCTCCTCCGTGGTGAGGCCCTTCTCCACGCCGGAACTGGGGTCGAAGTCGGGGAACAGCGCGAACCGTGCCGACGACACGAACGCGCTCACCGCGTCCAGGGCGATGGTGTTGCTGCGCTCCCCAGGGCAGCAGGCGCCCGTCGCCGTGCCGCTCACACAGGCCGCACCCGACGCCGTCTTCGGCGCCGCGAAGTCACGCGACATGGGGGCCAGCGTCTGCGCCCCCGAGCCGCAGAAGCCGCTGGAGCCCACGCCATTGCGCAGGCAGGCCTCGCCCACGCCAGAACCCTTGCCCTCGATGTTCAGCCCGGCACCCGACTGGATGTTGGCCGCGATGAGGGCCTCCTTCAGCGTGTCCGAACCATGGAAGTTCGGAATGGCCAGCGACGCCTTCTGCTCCACCGCTTGGGCAGTCTGAGCCCCCGCGCCGGACTGACCTCCACAACCCACGACCGACATGGCAACCACCGTGGCGGACATCACCCACTTCATGCTGTTCATGGACGGCTCCTTGGCTGCTGTGCTGGATTCAACGCAACGCAAGGTGCCTGAATGGACAGACAATCACTGACTCAACTCTGTCAAATCTTGGCCAGCGTCACGTCACGCCAGCACTGACACGCGAAACCCAATTCGTTGCATGTTCGTGTTTTTCATCGAATCGTGATGTTCGCATCCGCCCCGTCACCCGCCTTGTCCACGCGCCGGGATGAAACCGAGTCCCTCACGACGCCTGTCATCCCCAGGACAGATGAGGGCCACGCGCCACGCCCACCTGCCTGCTCGAAGCGCTACAGGCCTGTCTGCCTTCCGGCCGGGCGCGTCGTTTTTCCTCCAGCGTTGGCTGGTGGACAGGGATTTTTTCAGGAGAACGAACACCTTTCTCGTCCCCCAGGCCGGGGTCCCTCTCGCGCCCAGAGGGAAGCGCCTTTCGGAAGGACTGCTGGCAATCACCTTGCAGAAGCGTCCCCGCGGTTGAAGGGCAGGGGGTCGTCGGGGGTCGGGGGCGGGAGAGGTCGGGGCGGGCATGGTCGGGTGGCGTTGGGTGAGCGTGGTGTGTCTGATGGGTCCTCTCCTCGCGGCGTGCGGGGAGCAAGCCCTGGCGGCTCCACGTGCTCCGGGCTTGAGGGTGGCGGCGGCGGCGGAAGGAACAAACGAGGGCGAGGGGGTCATGGCGTGGTCGCGCCCGTTGGCGAACGGGGACAGCGAGGCGCCACACGCGGTGACGGCCCCCAACGGGGACGTCCTCGTCGCGGCGACATACCGAGAGCCTTTGGACGTGGGGGGCGGCCCCCTGCCTTTCAACCGGAGTGCATCCAGAGCTCACATGATGGTGGCGCGCTTCTCCCCGGACGGGGCCCTGCGCTGGGCGCATGGGCTCGTACCAGGTGAGGGCACGTCCAACGCGCGCGTGGGCGGACTCGTCATCGACACCCAGGGCAAGGTCTGGCTGGGCGGCGCCTCCGCGGGCTCCCAGTGGGGCACCGCGCGCCTGCCGGACGGGCCGTTCGTCGCGCGCCTGTCGGCCGAGGGCGCCGTCGAACACGTGAAGGGCTTCGCGGGTGAGGGCACGCTCACCGTGCACGCCGTCGCCCGGGACGACGCGGGCGTGGTGGTGGTGGGAGACTTCTCCGGGGCGCGGGACTTCGGCGACGCCGTGCGCGAGCCACCCGATGGCGAGCGGGGCGCCTTCGTGGTGCGGCTGGGCGCGGACGCCCACACGCGCTGGAGCCGCGTCTGGTCCGCGGGGACACAGGGCCTGCTGACGGCGCGCGCGACGGCGGTGGACGCCTTCGGCGGCATCTATATTGGTGGCGCATACGCGGGCGCGGTGTGCTTCGGCGGAGGCTCGTTCCTCACCGTGCGCCAACGCACGCCCTTCGTCCTCAAGCTTCATCCGGATGGCACCCACGCGTGGAGCCGGGACTTCCGAGGCGCCACCGGAGCTGTCTCCGCGCTGGCGGTCGGCCCGGACCGCGTCTTCGTCGCGGGCTCCTTCTCCACCCGCTTCTATTTTCAGAACAAACCTCATGACGCGGGCGCCCATCACGGCTTCGTGGCGGCCTTCAACGCGGACGGCCAAGAACGCTGGGCGCGCTCCTTCGCCGCCACCGCCACGGCGCTCGCCACGGATGACGCGGGACAGCTCACGCTCACCGGCACCCATGACGGAGGACTGGATTTGGGCCGGGCGCCTTCTCCTGCCGGCCTCTATGTCGCCCGCCTCCTGCCTGAAAAGGGAGACTCCCTTTGGGTGCGAGGCTTCTCCAGTCCCCTCCCCCCGACAGCCCGCTCGGTGTCAGTGGATGGATCTGGCAATACCCTGGTCGCTGTCGCGCTGCGGCGCGCCCAACCTGCGGGAACCCCTTACCCGCATCCCCAGGATGGCATTCTCTTCCGTCTGAAGCCCTGACATACACACACCACCTGACGGGTTGCGGGGCTCCCAGCTCCCCCCACCGTTGGATCAGGTTGCGGACAATCACACCCCGCAATTCGACTTTCAGCGCCTGTCCATGCTATTCGCGAGCCCGCCTTCAGGCGTGTGACGTTGCACCCTGAAGGGCGAGGCTGTGCTGAAGCGTCGGCGCGCGGCAACTTCGCTCGCAGGCGGCCAACCCCTCGACACCACTCCCTGTTCACTCCGGGGCGCGGCGTTGTGGGCCGCGCTTTGGACGAGCCTCTGTGAGGAGTTGCACCCCCATGACACGCACTGTTCCACGGATGGACGCCCTGCGTAGGGGCGTCACCGGTGTCGCCGTCAAAGCCCTCGGGCTGCTGACGGTGTTCGCCGCCAGCGCCGCCCACGCCAGTGAGGCGGACCTCGTTCTCCCTGACTTCGCCTCCAAGTCATTCTTTGGCGGCAGCATCAACGGGCACCAACTGTTGCTCTCCGGCATCGCGGTCTGCGTTATCGGACTGGTGTTCGGTTTCATGCAGTACGCCTCGCTCAAGAACCTGCCCGTGCACCGGGCGATGCTCGAGATTTCCGAGCTCATCTATGAGACGTGCAAGACGTACCTGATGACGCAGTTGAAGTTCATCGCCGTGTTGTGGGCGCTCATCGCCGTGGTGATGGTGGGTTACTTCGGGTTCCTGCGCCACATGGGCGTGGACCGCGTGGTCATCATCCTGGTGGCGAGCCTCGTGGGCATCGCCGGCTCGTGTGGCGTCGCGTGGTTCGGCATCCGCGTCAACACGTTCGCCAACAGCCGCACCGCCTTCGCCAGCTTGCGAGGCAAGCCCTACCCCACGTACGCCATTCCGCTGCAGGCGGGTATGTCCATCGGCATGGTGCTCATCAGCACCGAGCTGTTGCTGATGCTCGCCATCCTGCTCTTCATCCCGGCGGACTTCGCGGGCGCCTGCTTCATCGGCTTCGCCATCGGCGAGTCGCTGGGCGCCTCCGCGCTGCGCATCGCCGGCGGCATCTTCACGAAGATCGCCGACATCGGGTCCGACCTGATGAAGATTGTCTTCAAAATCAAGGAAGACGACGCGCGCAACCCGGGCGTCATCGCGGACTGCACCGGCGACAACGCCGGCGACAGCGTGGGCCCCTCGGCGGACGGCTTCGAGACCTACGGCGTGACGGGCGTGGCGCTCATCACCTTCATCCTGCTGGCCGTGGGCGAGGGCTTCCGCGTCGAGCTGCTGGTCTGGATTTTCGTGATGCGCATCGTGATGGTGCTCGCGTCGCTGGCCGCCTACGGCCTGAACAACCTGTACCAGTCCGCCAAGTACAAGAACGCGGACCACATGAACTTCGAGCACCCTCTCACCGCGCTGGTGTGGGTGACGTCGCTCATCTCCGTGGCGCTGACCTTCCTGGTCAGCTACCTGCTCATCCCCACCCTGAACGGCGACCCGACGCTGTGGTGGAAGCTGTCGCTCATCATCAGCTGCGGCACGCTGGCGGGCGCCATCATCCCGGAGGCCATCAAGGTCTTCACCTCCACGGAGAGCCGTCACGTTCGCGAGGTCGTCACGGCCAGCCGCGAGGGTGGCGCATCCCTGAACGTCATCTCCGGTCTGGTCGCGGGTAACTTCTCCGCGTACTGGATGGGTCTCATCATCGCCGGCCTGATGGGCCTGGCGTTCTGGTTCAGCGGCTCCGGCGTGCCCGGCGCGGACGTGGGCCAGTTGATGATTGCAGCCCCCGTGTTCGCCTTCGGCCTCGTCGCCTTCGGCTTCCTGGGCATGGGCCCGGTCACCATCGCCGTGGACTCCTACGGCCCGGTGACGGACAACGCGCAGAGCGTCTACGAGCTGTCCCTCATCGAGAACGTCCCCGACGTGAAGGCGGAGGTGAAGCGCGACTTCGGCTTCGACCTCGACTTCGAGAAGGGCAAGCAGTTCCTCGAGGAGAACGACGGCGCGGGCAACACCTTCAAGGCCACCGCCAAGCCGGTGCTCATCGGCACGGCCGTCGTCGGCGCCACCACGATGATTTTCTCCATCATCGTGCTGCTCGTCGGCATCACCAACGGCCAGCTCAACACCGAGAAGACGCAGTTCCTCTCGCTGCTGCACGCCCCGTTCCTCCTGGGCCTCATCACCGGCGGCGCCATCATCTACTGGTTCTCCGGCGCGTCCATGCAGGCGGTGTCCACCGGCGCCTACCGCGCGGTGGAGTTCATCAAGGCCAACATCAAGCTGGAGGGCGTGGAGAAGGCCAGCGTGGCCGACTCCAAGAAGGTCGTCGAAATCTGCACCCAGTACGCGCAGAAGGGGATGATCAACATCTTCCTCGCCATCTTCTTCAGCACGCTCGCGTTCGCCTGCCTGGAGCCGTACTTCTTCGTGGGCTACCTCATCTCCATCGCCATCTTCGGCCTCTACCAGGCCGTCTTCATGGCCAACGCCGGTGGCGCCTGGGACAACGCGAAGAAGCTGGTGGAAGTGGAGCTGAAGGCCAAGGGCACGGAGCTGCACGCGGCCTGCGTCGTCGGTGACACCGTCGGCGACCCGTTCAAGGACACGTCCTCCGTGGCGCTCAACCCGGTCATCAAGTTCACCACCCTCTTCGGCCTGCTCGCCGTGGAGCTGGCGGTGGAGCTGGAGGCCGCGGGCCAGGGCAGTCTCACCCGCATCTTCTCCGTGGTGTTCTTCGCCCTGTCGACGGTGTTCGTCTACCGCAGCTTCTACAAGATGCGCATCCAGAGCGTCAGCGGCAACAGCGGCGCGTCGTCCTCCGACGCGAAGCCCCAGGCCGCCGTGAAGACGGCCTGAGCCGTCCACTCACACGCCTGAAGTGATTGAAGCGGCGGGGTGCCCTCACGGGGCCCCGCCGCTTCGCTTTCATGCGCCAATGCCTTCCGGGTCCGTGCGCAGCTCCCCGCCCAGGTGCATGCCCGTCTGGCAGCGGTAGTCCGTCACCAGCGCCACCGCCAACGACGACAGCCCCAGGAGCACGTGCACCGTGGCGACGACGGGGTGCTTCCGGGCATACCCCAGCACGAAGGGCGCCAGGACCGCCGCCGTGCCGTGGACGTAGTCGAAGATTTCGTGCGCTTCGATGGGGATGAGCCTGGCCAGACTCAGCCGGGCGTCGGTGAACAGGGACACGCCAATGGCCGTCGCCCCCAGCACCCTCCCCGCCCGGCGCGCCCGGCTGTCCCTGGACAGCTGCCCCGACACCATCGCCGCCACGCCTCCCCGGTAGTCCAGCAGGGTGTGGACTTCGGAAGGCACCCACCGGCGCAGGGGGAGCCGCTCGAAGAGGGGCCGGGAGAGGATGCCCGCCCGGGCGCTCTTGTCCGCCACGTGCCGCGCCATCCGGCGGGGCCCTGGCTCCCGGTGAGGCGGGGCGGACACCGGGGGAAGGGTGGGATTCGGAGGGGTCGGCACGGCCATGGGACGCTCCTTTCCAAGGGAAGCCAGGGGCTTCCATGACGGTAGGCACGCATCCCCAGGCGCGCGCGGTGCCTGTCCATCCCCCGGAAGCAGGAATGGCAGCCACCACTCCGCACCCCACCCTGCTGGCAAGCAGCCAAGGGGGCTTCCACTCGGACGGTCGGCCCGGGCAAACTACGTCCCGACTTACGGCCTCTAGTTTCTCAAAGGCCGATAACCGCGGCGCGCCGCACCACCCGAGAGAACGCGATACATGGCAACTGGTACCGTGAAGTGGTTCAACGATGCGAAGGGCTTTGGTTTCATCGTGCAGGACGGTGGCGGTGAGGACGTGTTCGTCCACCACACGGCCATCAACATGGATGGCTTCCGCACGCTGCAGGAAGGCCAGAAGGTGGAGTTCGAGGTCGGCCGCGGCCCCAAGGGCCTGCAGGCGCAGAACGTGCGCGCCGCCTGAAGCGTTCCGACACGGTGTTCCCTGAAGCCCGGCTTCCGCGTGCGCGGGGTCGGGCTTCTTCCTTTTGCTGTCCTCAAGTCCCGCGCGCTTTGCGAGGCTGCCAGGCCATGCGCCTGCCCCGCTTCCCCCGAGTCATCGGCTTCGACGATGCGCCCTTCGCTCGCCGCGCGGGCTCCGCGGTCCAGCTGGCGGGCGTGGTGTGCGCGGGCACGCGCTTCGAGGGGCTCGTCTGGGGACGCGTGCGGCGCGACGGCTGGAACGCCACGCGCGAGGTGTGCCGGCTCCTGGAAGGCGGCAAGTTCCTCCCGCAGCTGCACCTGGTGCTGCTGGACGGCATCGCCTTCGGGGGCTTCAACGTCGTGGACCTGCCGGAGCTGGCGGCGCGTCTGGGCAAGCCCTGCGTGGCGGTGATGCGGCGACCTCCGGACCTGGACGCGGTGGAGCGCGCGCTGCGGCGCCTGCCCCGGGCGGACGCGCGCTGGGCCAGGCTGCGACGTGCGGGCGACATCCATCAGCTGGGCGGCTTCACCTTCCAGGTGCGGGGCGCGGAGCCCTCCTTCGTCGCGGACGCACTCGCGCTGGTGACGGACAAGGGCCGCGTCCCGGAGGCGCTGCGACTGGCGCACCTCATCGGCTCGGCCGTCCTCACCGGTGAGAGCAGTCAGCGCGCCTGAGTCATCCCGGACTCGATTTCACATCCGGCGTGGAGCATTCGCGTTGGCGTGGAACGCGCTGTGGGGTGGCGGCAATGTTCCATCGTACCGGGTCTGTCTCGACACAATTCCTTTCGACTATTCCAGGGCGGACAAAGTTTCTGGGGGTGGTTTCGAGCGGGCCCCGATGTTTGTTATTGTTTTCTCTCCCTAGGAGGGAGGGCCCATGTTCGAGGTCACCAACGATACGAACCGTCGCACGGTCACCGTTCGTCTGAAGGGCTTTGTCCGACCCAATGAGATGAAGGATTTCGCCACGGCCTATCGGGCCGCGACGGATGCGTATGCGGGAGGCCGGCACCTGGTGCTGGCGGATATGCGGGGGTTGAAGGCGCTGGAACCGGAGTCCGCCACGATTTTCGGAGAGGTGGTGGCCTACGGTCGTCAGCGAGGCTGTCTCATGTGCGCGCATGTGTCGGATTCCACCATCGCCCGGTTGCAGACGGCGCGAGTGGCTTCCGAGGCCGCGCCCAACGACGACATCACCGTGGATTGTGTGTCCCTGGAGGAGGCGGAGCGGCAGCTCACCAAGGCCCGCACCCGCCACTTCCTGGTGAACGAGCAGGCCGCCGCGCACGCTCGCTGACGTCTCGTCCTACCCGCGCGCGACCCCCTCCTCGACGCCTTGTCTTGTCGCGCGCGGTTGTCTTCACAGCCTGTCTCGACCGCGCGGCTCGCGCCGTCTGGCGATAGCCCTGCACCGGGACAACCGCTCACGGAGGTGACTCACTTCCGGCGCGGACGCGCATGCTCCAGGTATGCCCGCACCAGCGGGGAGACAGGAAGTCTCAAGGCGGTGTCCAGGTCGATGAACGCCGCCCAGGTGACCTCCCGGTCATCGATGGTGAGCGAGGGCTCGGAGTCCACGTCCAGCTCCAGGAAGCGGACATGGTCCTCCTTGTTCTCGGAGGTGCCCACGGTTTCGAAGGCGGGCCGCAGCGACGCGGGGTCCACGCGCACGCCCACTTCTTCGTGCAGCTCGCGCGCGCCAGCCTCGGCGGGGGACTCGTGCGCGTCCATGCCGCCGCCCGGCATGCTGAGCTGGTGCTTGTAGGAGTTCTGGAGGAGCAGCACGCGCCCCTCGTGCCAGACGCCCACGAAGACGCCCTGCGTCCGGGGGTGGCGCACGAGCCAGTACACCCGCGCCAGCGCGTACGCGCCCCGGTAGCCCGTGCGCGCGAGCGCATCCACCCAACGCTTCATCGACGGCTCCAGGTCCAGGGCATCTGGCTGTCATACCAGGAGCCGGTGTCCGCTCGCGGCCCCCGGATGCGCGCGTCCACCTATCTTGCCCGCACCTCGGCGGGCACCTGGGGCAGCCAGCCCACTTCCAGCACGCCCCACAGGCCCAGGAGGATGGCCTCCGCGGCGTCGTGGCGCAGTGAGGTGGGCCTCGAGGCGTGGGACCAGTCGATGACCCTGCGGGCAAGGCCATCCGCGGCGTCCTTGGCCTGGCCACCGCTGCGCTGCTCGCGTGCGTAGAGCAGCCGCTCTCGCCAGTCCTCGGCGGAGACGCGCAGCACGGGCAGCGCGCGGCGCAGGGCCTCTTTCTCCCAGACGTCGGCCACGGGCCCACCGCCTTCGAGCACCAGGAAGGCCAGGGGCCCGGTGCCCGCGAGCACGGAGGGCACGGCGCGCTTCAGCCGCGATTGGCTGCCGAAGTTCTGGGAGCGGTAGGTGCGCAGGCGGCCGTCGCGGCCGTAGAGGGCCAGGCCCGAGCGCAGCCCCAGATCCACCGCGAGCAGGCCCGGCTCAGGGGTCGAGCCCATCGCGCCAGGTGCAGCGGTAGGTGACGTCCTGGGCGGTGAAGTCGCGCACGGTGACGAGCGGCTGGACGGCGCCGGTGGCGCGCAGGCCCGCGCGCAGGGCGCCCTGGGTGAAGTAGCGGATGGGGCCCGCCTCGTTCATCCAGACGTCGACCTCCCGGGAGGTGACGTCGTCGACGCGGGCCTCGGTGTAGTTGTTGCCGGAGCGGAACATCTGCCGCGCCCGGCCCACGCCGCGTCGGGGGCCCAGCAGTTGGATGACGCTGAAGAGGGCGCGGCCCATGACTGTCTCGCGGTAGCCGTCCACCATGCGCTCGCCGAGCAGGGCGTAGCCGACCTCGGGCGGCTCCTCGGGGTGCAGCTCGCGGGCGGTGACACGGACGGCGGAGCACCAGGTGTCGAAGCCGTAGGCGGGCTGGAGTTTGCTCTCCAGGTCCAGGCCGACTTCCCGCAGCCGTTCCCTCAAGGCCGGCGTGACACGTCCCGCGAGCCCGCGAACGAAGAGGCCTTCGAAGGTGTGCTCGAAGACGAGCTTCTCCGGCATGTTCACCAGTGTACTCCGGTCCCATAAGCTGTGGCAGCGGGGTACGGAATTCCATGGGTTTACAACGAGAGCTGGCCGTCATGGCCATGAATGCAACGCCGTTGCCGGGCAAGACGAACTTCCTGGAGGAGGTGGGTATCGCGACGCCGGTGCCACGCATCCGGGGTTCGATAGGGGCGGTGGCGCGCGAGCCGTTCCTGGCGTTCGACAACAAGCGGCTGTTCGACTTGTTGGTGGCGTTCACCATCGCGGACTTCCCGGATGGCGCGGGGTGCTCGGACTACTTCAATCCGCACAGCCCCTGGTACAACGTCTTCTATGGCGCGTATGGGGTGCGTTCGTACAAGCGCGACGGCAATCCGTGGGGTTTCCGGAGTGACGGGCGGCCGGACGTGGAGGAGATGCTGGAGATTCCGCGGCTGGACTACAACTTCCTGACGGCGGGGGAGTTGGGGTGTCCGGCGTCGCGGATGTGCTTCGAGGTCCGCGAGGTGACGACGGGCCGGCAGGGTGCGTGGCACAGCGCGGACGTGGCCTGTGTGATTCCCAGCGGGCTGCACCGCACGGAGGACGCGGACGCGCCGGACCTGAGCTACTACGCGGTGTTCGGGATGCCGGAGGAGGACTACCTCGCGGGCGGCCGGGAGAGCTACGAGCCGGTGGCCATGCGAGGCCGCATGTACTGGCGCCCGGTGGCCGACCGGCTCACGCTCGTCTGGGGCGGACTGTGTCCGGACACCCCCGACGGCCAGAGCCTCATGCACGGCATCATCGACGCGATGACACCCGTGTACACGGGCGGCTGAGGTTTCGAGCGCTCACGAGCAGACAGGTGTCCGCCCATGACCTGGGCCGCACCGAAGCCTGTAGGTACCCTCGTCCGCATGACTTCGCGGGCACGAAGAAAGAGCTGGGCTCTCGCGCTCGTCCCCATCGGATGCGGCCTGCTCTCCTGCGCTCACGTCGATGAGGGCAGCGGTGGCGGCTTCGGCCGCAACAGCGCGGAAGCGCGAATCACCCACCTGATTTCGGATGGCCAGTTCGCGCAAGCCGAAGCGCTCGTGGCCGAGTCCACCTCGTCGGGACTCATTGAGCAGTCCGCGGCGACGGCATTTCGCCGACAGATTGCCGACCTCTCCATGAAGCTGGGAGAGATACCTGCCCGGCTGCAGCGCGTGCCGAGCTTCCCTTCCCGGCTCAAGGACTTCACGCGGCATGAACTCCAGAAGATGTATGACGCGGAGAACTTCAGCATCGGAACGAAGAAGGAGCTTCAGACCGCGCTGAAGCTCTTGAAAGATGTGGCGAAGGACAACTCCCGATTGCTTCAGAAGCTGTGAGCCCTCATGCACCCGAGCCCCCACGAACTGCTGGAGCTACTGTCGGAGGCGAAGCGCCTGGAATGGGGCAGCGAGGAGCAATTGCGACTGCTCGAACGCTTGCGAACCCAATGCCCCGCCCATGTGCCAGGGCTGCTGCTCTCCAGCCGGGCTCTGCTCTGGGGGAAGGAAGACCTCGCGGACCCCGCCACCTTCTTCGCGGAGGTCGAGCAGTTGCTCCTGGGCGCCGTCGACGCCTCGGACAGAACGCCTGAGGCGCTCATCGGACTGGCCCGCTTCAAGAGCGTCGTCCGCGACGCACCCCTGGAGGCGGAGGCCCTCTACCGAGAGGCAGCCACCCGGGCGTTGACCGTCCTCGAAGAAGCCTGGGCCGGCCTCATCGAGTCCCTTGGGGAGCAGGGGAAGACCGAGGGCGCCGCGACCACGGCCACCCTCGCCCGTACGCTGTTCCCTGACTCCAGCGCGCTCGCCGAGGCGCGCAAGTTCGCGGGCCTCAAGGACTGAGCCGGACACCGGGCCCGAGACACCCACGCTCGGGCCCGGCGCTGTCGTCACGCGGCCGGGCTGGGCCCGGGTGACACGGGGGCCTCTTCGGGCACGGGCGCCTCCGCCTTCGTCGTCCTCCAGAAGCCGACCTTCTCCATCGCCGCGAACACCACCGGCACCACCAGCAGCGTCAGGAACGTCGAGGTGATGACGCCACCAATCACCGAGATGGCCATCGGCGCGCGGAACTCCGAGCCCGTCCCCGAGCCCACCGCCGTCGGCACCATGCCAATCGCCATCGCCGCGCTCGTCATCAGAATCGGACGCAGCCGCCGGGGCCCCGCCTTCATCAGCGCCACGTCCACCGAGTCCCCCTCACGCAGGTGCTGCAACGCACCGTCGATGAGCAGAATCGCGTTCTTCGTCACCAATCCCATCAACAGGATGACGCCAATCATCGCGCCCATCGACAGGTGGTAACCCGTCACCACCAACCCCAGCAGCGCGCCCACCAGCGCCAGCGGCAGCGACGCCATGATGGTGAAGGGGTGCTTGAAGGACTCGAACTGGCTCGCCAGCACCATGTAGATGAAGACGAACGCCAGACCGAACGCCAGGCTGAAGGCCTCGTTCTGCTCATCCAGGCTCTTCATCTGCCCGTCATAGACGATGGCATAGCCGGGAGGCAGCGGCGCCACCGCCACCTGCTCCCTCAACGCCTTCGCGATGTCGCCCAGCGCCGCGCCCTTCGCGAGCTGCGAGTACACGGCAATCTGCCGCTCCCGATTCTCGTGCTCGATGACGCTCGGCCCGTCCCGCAGCTCCACCTGCGCCAGGTCCGACACCGGCCTCAACCCGCGCGGCGTGTACACCTCCAGCTGCCGCACCCGCTCCGGCGTGCTCCTGTCCCGCTCCGCCAACCGCACGCGGATGTCCGTCTCGTTCGTCCCCTCGCGCAGCTTCGCCACCACGTCGCCGCTGATGGCCAGCCGCAGCTGCGTCGCCAGCCCCGCCGCGTTGATGTCCGCGTCGCTCGCGCGCGCCCGGTCGATGCGCACCTGGAGCTCCGGCTTCGGCGGGTTCGCCTCCACCCGCACGTCCTCCGTACCCTTCAGCCCGCGAAGGATGCCCGCGACGCGCTCCGCCTCCTGATTGACGCGCGACAGGTCCGGCCCGGTGATGCGCACCATGATGGGGTAGTAGTCGCCCAGGCCCTCAATCGTCGGCGGGTCGCTCAGGTTCACCCGCGTCGCCACCAGCGGCGTCAGCAGCGCGCGCGCCTCGTCCTTCAGCACCGGGATGCCCTTGGTGCGCTGCCCTTTGCCCACCGTCAGCACGCGCATGCGCGCCTTGTTCACATCGCCGTTGGTGCCGACGATGGAATAGATGGCCGTGACTTCCGGCAACTTGCGCAGAAACGCCTCCGCCTCCGCCGTGCGCGCCTCCGTCTCCGACAGGCTCGCGGAGTCCGGCAGTTGCAGATCCACCAGGAACTGCGAGCGGTCCTCCGGCGAGATGAACTCCGCGCCCAGCCGGCTCGCCGCTCCGAAGGACAGCACCAGCACCACCACGGTGATTCCCGCCGTCGCCCACTTGTGCGCCAGCACCCAGCCCAGGATGCGCGCGTAGACGCGCTCCGTGCCGTCCAGGAAGCGCCGCAACCCCGACGCCACCGCGTTCTCCTTGTGGACCTCTCCCGGTACCCGCTTCTTCGCCAGCCGCGCCGACAACATCGGGTCCAGCGTGAAGGAGATGAACAGCGAGACGAGCACCGCCGCGGAGATGGTGATGCCGAACTGCTTGAAGAACTGCCCCACGATTCCGGGCATGAAGGCCACCGGCACGAACACCGCCACCAGCGACAGCGTCGTCGCCAGCACCGCGAGCCCCACGTCGTTGGTGCCGTTGGCCGCCGCGCTCATCGGGTCTTCGCCCTTCTCCAGCCGGTGCGTAATCGCCTCGCGCACCACCACCGCGTCGTCGATGAGCAGACCGATGGCCAGGGACAACCCCAGGAGCGTCATCTGGTTCAGCGTGTAATCCAACAGGTACATCACGAAGAACGTGCCGATGACGGACGTGGGCAGCGCCAGCGAGGAGATGAACGTGCCGCGCCCGTCCAACAGGAACATCAGGATGATGAGCACCGCCATCGCACCGCCGAAGACGAGCGCAATCCACACCTCGTGCGCGTTCTCCCGGATGAGCTCCGACTGGTCGATGAGCAGCGTGGCCGTGAAGCCCTGCCCCACCTCCGGAGCCATGTCCCGGAGCACCTGCTTCACCGCGTCGCTCACCGCCACCGTGTTCGAGCCCGGCTGCTTCACCACCTCCAGGATGACCGCGTCCTGGCTGTTGAGCCGCGCCACCGTGCGCCGCTCCGCCACGCCGTCCGTCACCGTGGCGATTTCATCCAGCCGCACCTGCGAACCCGTCCGGCTGCGCGCCACGGGCAACGCGCGAATCTCGTCCACGTCGCGGAACTGCCCCAGCGAGCGAACCGTCAGCTCGCTCGCGCCCAGCGCCAGTCGCCCCGCCGGCAGGTCCAGGTTCTCCGCGCCCACGCGCTGAGCGATGTCCAGCGGCGACACTCCCGCCGAGCGCGCCTTGTCCAGGTCCACGTCGATTTGAATCTCGCGCGTGTCGCCACCGGTGATGCGCACCTCGGCCGCGCCTTCGAGCTGCGCGAGCGCGGGTTTGATTCGGTCGTCGATGAGCCGGCGCAGCGACTGCGACGGCATGTCCGCCGACACGGCGTATGTGAGGATGGGCGTCGCGGAGAGGTCCACGCGGCCCACCACCGGCGCGTCCGCCGTCTGCGGCAGCTTGTTCGCGATGCCGGCAATCTTGTCGCGCACCTCCTGCACCGCGCGGTCCACGTTGGTGGACAGGGTGAACTGCACCACCACCGTGCCCAGGTTCTCCCGGCTCCAGGAGTGAATCTTGTCCACGCCGCTGATGCCCGCGACGGCGTCTTCCACGGGCTTGACGACCTGGGTCTCGATTTCACCCGGACCCGCGCCCTTGTAGACGGTGGTGACGACGACGACGGGGAAGGACACGTCCGGATACAGGTCCGTGCCCAGGCGCCCCAGGCCCATCAGTCCGAGGACGATGAGGCAGAGCGACAACATGGCCGTGAACACCGGCCGGCGAATGGAGACGTCGCTGAGGAACATGGACGGCCTCCCCTTACTTTACGGTGACGCGCGAGCCCTGTGACAGGCCCGGCGTGGGGTGGTCGATGACGGACTCGAGCGGCGAGCGGGCCAGCACCACCACCTCGCGCTCACGCCGCTCCAACACCTGCACGTCCACACGGCTCACCTCGCCGCCGCTCCCCACCACGAAGACATGGTCCCCGTTGGAGGATGACAGCGCCGTGCCCGGCAACACCCGCGCGTCCTGGTCCTCGCCCAACAGCAGCACCGCGCGCGCCAGCGTGTGCGCCACGAAGCGGCCATCCGCGTTGGGCACCGACAGCTCCACCGGCACCCGGCGCGTGGCCGGGTCCGCGGAAGGGAGGATGGTGCGCACCGTCGCGTCCTCGGTGAACACCCCCGCGCTCCCAATCGACTCCACCCGCACCTTCGCGCCGGGCTTCAGCCGCGAGCGCAGCGACTCCGACACCGTCGTCTTGAGCAGCAGCGTGTCCAGGTTCTCCAGATTGAACAGCGGCGTGCCCGGCCCCACCGTGGCGCCGGTCTGCTCGGGCGCGTCGATGAGCGTGCCCGAGAAGGGCGCGCGCAGGTCATGCCGCCGCCGCGCCGCTCGCGCCTGCGCCAGCTGCGCCTGCGCCGCCAGCAGCTGCGCCCGCGCCTGCGCCGCCGTCGCGGAGGTGGAGCGGTTCTGCAAGTCGCTCACCCCGCCTTCCTTCTGGAGCGCCTCGTTGCGAGAGGCCACGTCGGACGCCATCGTCGAACCGGCCTCCGCGGCGGCCACCGCCGCCTGCGCCTGCGCCACCTGCGCGTCGACGATTTCCACGTCGAGCTGCCCCAGCACGTCGCCCTTCTTCACCGCCGCGCCCTTGCCCAGCTTCACGGCGGCGAGCCGGCCCCCCACCTCGAAGCCCACCTGGAGCGCCTGCGCGGGGAACAGCGTGCCCGTCACCTCTTCGCGGGGCGCGGCTCGCACCGTGCGCGTGGCGACCAGCTTCACCGTGGGCGCCGCCGCGTCCGTCTTCGCGACGGCGGCCGGCGTGGAGGAAGCATCCGCCTTGCTACAAGCGGGCAGAGACAGCGCCGTGACGACGACACCCAACGCCGCGAGCGCGCGCGGGGCGGAAGGTTTCCAGGTGGGGTTCACGGGCGTTTCCTCGGGGTGTGGCGGGTCTTCGCGCGGGCGGGAGGCCGGCGCTGGGAAGTCGTGGGGCGCTTGGCCCGGGAGACAACGGGCTCGGACACGGGCACGGGCGCATCAAAGCGGGGCAGCGTGCCGCCCTCGCACAGGCGCTGGAGCGTGTACGCCCAGGCGGACAGGTCCGGCTTCTCCGGCAGGTGCACCATGCGCTGGGACAGGAGCACGTACGCGCCGACGATGACGGAGGCGAACAGCTTCGCGTCCATCTCCTGGTCCGCCGCGCCCGCCTCCTGCAACCGCCGGAAGTCTCCCGCCACGCGCTCCACCTGCGCGTCCGTCATGCGCCACAGGAGCGACTCGAAGGGCGTGCCCTGACTGCCGCTGAGGAGCACCGAGACGACGTCCCGGTAGGACCACATCAGCTCGAGCGACTCCAAATCGAACGCCGCCTCCAGCTCGCAGAACTGTTGATAACGCGCGCTGCGCTCCAGCCTGTCGCGCGGCCCCATCACACCCTGCTCACGGAAGTGGCGCTCCACCTCCGCCATCCGCCGCGTGTTCACCTCGGTCAGGTGTGACTCGAACAGGGCCAGCACCTCCGCGAACAGCGCCTCCTTCGAGGGGAAGTGCAGATAGAAGGCGCCCTTGGAGAGCCCACACGCGGCGGTGATGTCCTCGATTCGCGCCCCGCGCAGCCCCTTGCGGGCAAGCTCCGCTCGGGCCGCGGTCATCAGGGCTTCCCTCGCATGAGGGTCAGCGGGTCTCGGCATGGCGGACCCGTTACTAACCCGGCGGTCATTAATGGCGCAACTTGACTGAACGGCGGGTCAGAAACCCGTCGGTATTCCAGCCCCAGCGCCCGGGTCAGCCCTGCCGCGCACCACCACCCACATTCATCAGGGCGGTGCAGAGCGGACACGCCGTGGGCCCGTGGGGCACGTCACGGCGGTGCAGGTCCAGGACGGCGCGGGAGATTTCCGCCAGCTCGCGCCGCACCTCGCGCCGCGCGCCCTTCACGCGGGCAATCTTCAGGTTGTCGTAGCTGGTCGTCTGGTGCCGCATCCACGCGATGACGGCGGCCTCCGCGCGGCGCTCCACGGGAATGCGCTCCGTGCGGGCCACGGTGCCGCTGCCCACGGGCGTGGCATGCGCGGCGACGAGCACGGCCAGGCGCTTCGCATGGGGCAGCCACGCGGGAGAGAAGGCGAGGAAGCGCAGCACGGCGTTGGCGAAGTCGACCTCGTACTGCTCCTGCTCGCGGGCACGGCGCTCGCGGCCGGCGGCCAGCTTCTTCGCGTAGGCGGGCGTGGCGCGCTCGGAGTCCAGCGCGGCGCGGGCCTGGTGGATGTGGGGTTCGGGGGCCCACACGCCCCGGGAGAAGAGCTTGCGGCCCACCTTCTCCACCACCGTCCAGGTGGAGCCGGCGGCCTTCACACGGCGGGTGAGGCCGGCGTCACCGGGGGGCAGCAGGGCCCAGCCCTCCGGCACGGTGAGCACGCGTCCATCCGGAGCGCGCACGCGGCGAGGGTCGGGGGTGGGAGCGAACGTCAGGGATTCAGGCATGGCGGTGTCTGGGAGCGCGGCCTCATAGCACGGGAGGGTCCAAACCCTGCTAAATGGCGCCTCGCGCCGTGGGTGTGGCGCGGGAGACTCTCTTCGCGTGGGAAGTGCCGGCATGTCCCTCCTCAAGCTCACGTTCCTCGGCACCTCCGCCGCGCAGCCCACGCTTCACCGCAACCTGTCCGGGCTCGCGGTGAAGGCGGACACGGACCTGCTCCTGTTCGACTGCGGCGAGGGCAGCCAGCGGCAGATGGTGCGCTTTGGCACCGGCTTCACGGTGGACGCGGTCTTCTTCACGCACTTCCACGCCGACCACTACCTGGGAATCATCGGCTTCCTGCGCACGTTGGGGATGATGGGGCGCGAGCACGCCATCCACCTGTACGGCCCGCCCCCCGCGCGGCGCCTCTTGCACCAGGCGGTGCACCTGGGCGTGGAGGCCATGTCCTTCCCCATCGAAATCCACGAGGTGAAGGACGGCGACGTCATCCGCCGCGACGGCTACGCGCTGCACGTGGTGGGCGTGGACCACCGCATCAACGCGCTGGCGTACGCGCTGGTGGAGGATGGCCGGCCGGGGCGCTTCAACGTGGAGAAGGCGCGCGAGTTGGGCGTGCCCCCGGGCCCCAGCTTCGGCAAGCTCCAGAAGGGCGAGGCCGTGACGCTGGAGGACGGGCGGACGGTGAAGCCGGAGGACGTGCTGGGCCCGCCGCGCGCCGGACGCCGGGTGGTCATCTCCGGAGACACCCGGCCGTGCGCCGCCGTGGTGAACGCGTCGAAGGACGCCGACCTGCTCATCCACGAGTCCACCTTCTCCGATGACGAGCAGGAGCGGGCCCAGGAGACGCATCACTCCACGGCCCGGGAGGCGGCATGGGTGGCGCGCGAGGCGGGAGCGCGGCGACTGATTCTCACCCACCTGTCCAGCCGCCACGACACGGACCCCGCGAAACTCCTCAACCAGGCGCGGGAGGAGTTCAAGGGGCCCCTGGAAGTGGCGTACGACGGCCTCACCCTGGAGCTGCCGCTGCGCGACGAGTAGCGCGCGTCAGCGGCGGCTCCTGTCGGGGACAGCGTTACTGGACCTTGTCCGCTTCGGCGCGCAGCGCGGCGGCGGACTCGGCGTCCACCTTCTGCAGCAGCTCCCACTCCATCTCCGCGTCGCGGTTGATGTTGCCGCCGTCGGCGCGGACGCCCGGGTCATTCAGCTCCTGGGAACGGCCTCCGGAGCTGGCGCTCTTGGTCTCCGTGGCCAACTGCTTGTGGAACTCGATGGCGCACTGGCCGGGGCCACGCTCGGTCCCCTTGACGTGGTAGCGCACCTGCGTGGTGCCCAGCGACGAGGGGGCGCCGTGCATCAGCCACTCGGACGTCGCCTCGAAGCCCTGCGCGCCCACGCGCAGCGAGTAGCCCTTCTCCTTGAGGAGGGCCAGCGCCTGAGGCCACACCTCGGCCATGGGCTTGCGGTACACGTGGGTCCGCGTCTTGTCGTGCAGGAAGGCTTCGCGGCGGCGGCCGGCGCAACCCGCGGCGGTGGTCAGACAGAGGGCGGCGACGACCAGCAGCGCGGTGGGCCCGAGCCGGGACTTGGACAGGTTCAGGTTCATGACGACTCCAGGGAACGTGAGACGCCGCAACATCCCTCACGCCCCGGCTCGTCGCCAAGTCCCCCTCTCTGACGTCAAGCCCCCCGGACAGGAAGCTTGCGTGGCGCAACCATCTTTTCGCCGCCTGCCCTCGCTCCGCGTGCGGTGCGACGGAGGGTGGGCGCGCCCGAGCCCGACACCTGGAGCAGTCGCCTGGTCCCTCCTGGAGTGAAGGGGCCGCCCGGAGCCAGTCGGTGGGATTCTCCGTGGGCCCGGGCCGCGGCGCGTCACGCGCCGGATGCTGGCCCGTGCGGTGCGGGTGCGCCAGAGTGTCGCGCCCGTCCCACGCTCGGGGCGGTCTCCCAGGCAGGTGCGCGAAAGATGCTGCGACGACTCGGCGGACTCCTCGGTGCGGTGGTCCTTCTCTCGGCCTCGAGCGGCTGCACGCGCAACACGCCGGGTGCGGAAGCCACGGGCACGTCGGTGTACGTGGCGCGGCGCATCCGCACCCTGGACGCGGCGCGGCCGGTGGTGGAGGCGCTCGCGGTGCGCGAGGGCAAGGTGCTGGCCACGGGCACGCGGGATGAGGTGCTCGCCGCGGCGGGCGCGGGCGCGCGCGTGGTGGACCTGGGTGAGGCCACGGTGGTGCCGGGCCTGACGGACTCACACGGCCACCTGTCCGCGTTGGGCCAGTGGGAGGCGACGGTGAGCCTGCTGGGCGCGACGTCCAAGGCGGAGGCCCTGGCGCGCGTCGCCTCGGCGCCGAGCACCTCGTTCCAGGGCGAGTGGCTCGTCGGCCAGGGATGGGACCAGAACGACTGGACGGAGAAGGCCTTCCCCACGCGGCAGGATTTGGATGCGAAGCACCCCGACGTGCCGGTGATGCTGGCGCGCATCGACGGACACGCGGCGTGGGTCAACAGCGAGGCGTTGCGGCGCGCGGGCGTCACCCGCGACACGAAGGACCCGGAGGGCGGACGGATTCTGCGCGGCGCGGACGGTGAGGCCACCGGCATCCTCGTGGACAACGCCATGGGCCTTGTCTACGCCGTGCTGCCCTCGCTCACGGAGGCGGAGCTGGCCGCGCAGCTCACCGCGGCGCTCTCCCGGGCCGCGCGAGCGGGCCTCACGGGGGTCCACGACGCGGGCATGGACCTGCGCACCTTCCGCCTGCTCCAGCGCTGGGACAAGGAGCGCAAGCTGCCCCTGCGCGTCTACGCCATGGCGGACGGGCAGTCAGCGGACCGCGAGACGTACCTGCGCGAGGGCCCCTACCAGGGCGAGCGCCTCACGCTGCGCGCGGTGAAGCTCGTCCTGGACGGCGCGTTGGGCAGCCGGGGCGCGGCGCTGCACCAGGACTACAGCGACGAGCCCGGGCATCGGGGGCTCCTGATGATGACGCCGGAGGAGTACGAGCGGCGCGTGAGGTCCTTCATGGCGGGAGGCTTCCAGGTGTGCACGCATGCGATTGGAGACCGCGCCAACACGCTGGTGCTGGACACGCTGCTGCGCGCGGCCGAGGCCACGGGCACGCGTGACGGTCGCCACCGCGTGGAGCACGCGCAGGTGATGCGCCCGGAGGACATCGACCGGCTGGGGCGCGGCGGCTTCCTGGCCAGCGTGCAGCCCACGCACGCCACCAGCGACATGCCCTGGGCGGAGGCCCGCGTGGGCGCCGAGCGGATTCGAGGCGCCTACGCGTGGCAGCGCCTGAAGGCCTCTGGCGCGGTGCTGGCGCTGGGCAGTGACTTCCCGGTGGAGCGGCCGGACGTGCTCGCGGGTCTCTACGCGGCGCGCACGCGGCAGGACGCGCGCGGCACGCCCGAGGGCGGCTGGTACGCGGACCAGCGGCTGAGCGGCGAGGAGGCCCTGGAGGGCTTCACCGTGGGCGCGGCCTACGCCTCCTTCGCGGAGGCGCGGCGGGGACGGCTGCAGCCCGGCATGGACGCGGACTTCGTCGCGCTGTCGGTGGACCCGGTGGACGCGCCCGTCGCCGAGCTGCCAGGCGCCCAGGTGCGCCTGACCGTCGTGGGCGGCGACGAAGTCTTCCGCGCGGCGGAGAAGTGAGCCCCGCCTAGAAGGCCGCCTCCGAGCTGAGCGACTGGACGCGGCGGTTGAGCTCTTCCTGAGCCGCCTGCCGCTCCTTCGCCAGTCGCTCCAGCTCGCGGGTGATGGCCTCGAGCCGGTCCTCCTGCTCGTTGAGCTTGGCCACGAAGCGCTCGGCCAGCTCGCGCTGGGACACGCCGCTCTTGAGCGACTCGATGTTGGCGCGGATGCGCTCCTGGTCCTTGAAGAGCTGGGCACGCTCCGCGGTGAGTTGCTGTTCGTCGCGCGTCAGCGCCGCCACGCGCTCGCGGATGGCAATCACCTCGCGCAGCGCGTCCGCCATCTTCGCGTCCACGTAGCGCTGCGACAGGAAGAAGGCCACCTCGTCCGGCCCCGCGCTGGAGATGGAGTACTGCCGGTGGCCGCGCGTGCGCTCGGACACCACCAGTTCGTCCTGTGAGCCCGGCGCCAGGTCCCGCTTGAAGCGCCAGAAGCCGTCCGTCGTCTCCGCGGGCGCGGGCATGTCCTTCTCCAGCTCCCAGCCCGAGCGCGGGTGCTCCACGAAGAGGACCTGCGGCCGCTGCGCCTTGTTGCGCACCAGGTACTTCGTGCGCCGCACGTGGAAGTACTCCACCACCAGCGTGCCCCGGCTCACCACCGCGCGGAACACCGGCCCGTCCTCCGTGCGGTCCTCCACGGAGACGACGCAGCCCAGCTCCACCGCGTACGGCACGAAGCGCGTGTCCTGCGGCTTCATGGTGTCGAGCATCGCCTCGCCCACGTACCGCTCGTCCTCCGTCACCGTCACCGGCCCGCCCTCCAGCGTCAGGCCCGTGGTGTTCTTCAGCTCGATGCAGGCCATGGGGTTCTTCTCGCGCGTCGTGCGGTTGTAGAGGAGCACCCGGCGGCCCTCGAAGGGCTTGTGGAGGATGGGCACCAGCGCGCTCTGGTTGCGGTGCACCGTGACCGGGCGGTCCACGCCGTACTCGAAGAGGTCCCCCACCTCCTTCGTCAGCGTCGTCACTTGGTTGCTCTGCTCCAGCACCTCGCGCAGCCGGGGGCCACCACCGCCGCCCGGGCCTCCCACGAAGCTCGCCTCCTTGCGCATCATCTTCTTGGAGCGGCCCGGGGCGGCGGCGGGCGCGGCCATCACCGGCATGGCCTCGCTCTCCATCATGTCCATCGAGCCGCCGAAGCTCTCCTCGGGAATCACCGGCGCGGCGGCGGCCTCCGTTTGCACCTCCACCACCGGGCGCTTCATGTAGCGGGGGTTGTAGAGGTCGTGCACGAAGGACACCGGCAGGCCCGCGACGAGCGCCAGCGACACGTCCACCCAGTCCTCGTCTCCCGTGTTGTCCACCAGCGCCCAGCCCTGGAGCAGCGGCGGCTCGCCCTCGTCCAGGAGGATGCGGTAGCTGGTCTTCCACACCGGCGCTTCCAGCACGTAGCTGACGAAGACCTCCCGCTCACCCTCGCCGGAGGTGAGGATGGACATGCGCTTGCTGTCCTTCTTGTACGAGGACAACACCGTGGCCAGGTAGAACTCCAAATCCTTGCGCACCGCCTCATCGAGGAACTCCAGCTCCGCGATGTCGAGCACGTCGAACGTGCGCAGCGAGCCGCCCACCAGCAGCGTGAGGAAGGGCCGCACGACGCTCGTCTCCCCGGCCGCCACCGCGAGCGACTCCAGGCCGATGATGGCGCCCTCCACCTGACCGCCCCCGACGCGCGCCCGCACGCGCGCGCCCTTGATTTGACCGAGCAGCGCCGTGAGGCTGCCGTCCTCCGGAATCCGGATGGTGGCCTCCGAGAGCAGCTGCTCCAGCGGCTTGGTGGAGTCGTAGCTCACCGCGGACACCGAGCCGCCCGACAAGTCCAACACCGTCAGCGACTTCAGCACGTCGTTCATGTCGCGCGCCTTGAAGTCCAGGTGCAGCGTGTCGCTGCCCGTCACTCCGCCCCGGCGCTCGAAGTAGCCGACGCCATGCTTGTAGAGGACGACACGACGGATGGGCAGGTTCGTGGCCATGAGCGATGGAACTCCAGGAAGTTGGGGACAGCCTGCGCTCCGGTGTATCAAGCCCGCCCAGGGGTCGCGCAATGCCGCGCTCAGGCCCCGCGAGGTGACGCCCGAATGCGAAAGCCCACCGCAACCTTCCTGTCCCGTTCCGCGCTGGTGTGCGCGGCGCTGGCGCTCGGCGCAGGCTGTGAGAGCACGAAGCCGCGCGCCGTGAGTCCCACTGACGGCGTGCCCGTGACGCAAGGCGGCGCCGCGGAGAGCCCCACGGAGGCGGCCACCCCGGAGTCACCCGCGCCCCAGAAGGGAAACTCCCCCTGGCAGCGGGCCCGCGTGGGCGACAAGGTCGTCTATGCGTTCTCCGGGATTCGAGGCCAGCCGGGGGATGCGAATGGCGCCGCGGCGGCGGGGAAGCTGACGTTGGAAGTGGCGGCGGTGGAGGGCGCGTGGGTGTGGTTGACGCTCGGCTTCACCAGCGACTCGGGCAAGCCCTTGGAGCAGCCGAAGCTCTCGCGCGTGCTGACGTTTCCGATGCGCACGGACACCACGCGGACGTTGGAAGCGGAGCGCGAGGGCACGCAGAGCGCCGAGCAGCCCACCGCCGCGGGCCGCACGTGGGAGGCGAAACGTTACCTGCGTGACAATCGCCCGGTGGATGGTCCGCTGGAGAATCGGCTGTACGCGGTGGACGCGGGGCCGCTGTACCTGACGAACGGGTTGCTGGACGCGAGCACCACGCTGGCGGGCTTCCGCGTGCCGGGCAGCTATCAGCTCACGCTGGTGGAGGCGAAGCAGGGCACGGGGGACGCGGGCAAGGTGCCGGAGCGCGAGTCACCGCTGGGGCCGGGGACGTGGTTCGACTTCGAGGCGGAGTCGGAGGGCACGAAGTCGGTGCTGCGCACGTGCCTGGGCGCTGAGCGCGGCTTCGTGTTGCGCTCGGAGGGCCTGGCGCCGGCGGGCAGTGGTGGCGAGCCGTGCAAGGACTTCGAGCAGGCGGGCGCGGTGCCGCTGGAAGAGGCGCTGTTGTCCTTCCTCTGGGATGCGTTGGACCCGAAGCAGTGGCCACCCGCGATTCACAACGCGGCGCCGCCGGTGCGCGAGACGCTGACGGTGGGGACGAAGAAGCTGGCGGTGCTCCAGCTCGACTCGGCGGAGGGCGCGGAAGGGTTGAAGCAGGTGGGCTCACGGATGTTCGCCGCGGACCCGTGGGACAAGACGCTGAGCGGGCTGGCGCACGAGGCGCGCTTCTCGCCGCTCTCCGACTTCCTCTACCGAGTGGCGCCGAAGGGCAAGCGTGAGTCGATGGGTGGCCGGAAGCTGGTGGACTGGGGCGCGTGGCAGCCGTGACAGTGCTCGCGCTCTACACGGTGGTCATCGAAGTGGAGCCCGGCGCCGAGGACGCGTGGAACCCGTGGCACGAGGGGACGCATGTCCCCGAGGTGCTGCGGGAGCCCGGGTTCCTCGGCTGCCGCAAGTGGCGCGACACCGAGCCCGCGAAGGACGGGTGGGCCCGGTACGTGTGTCACTTCGAACTGGCCAGTGAAGCGGACTTCCAGCGCTACACTGCGAGCGACGCGGCGAAGCACCTGCGCGCCGAATCGATGGCTCGATTCGGCGCGGTGACACGGTATTCGAGACAGGTGCTCACCGAGGTGAAGCGGTTCTAGCTCGTACGGCCTGACCGCCTTTGGTGCCGACCGTTGAGAGCAATCCATCGGTCGGCATCAATCACCTCCCCGCGCCGCTGGAGGTACCCCTCTGGCGGCAGCATCAAGGTCCGCTTGCCGGAAGAATGGCCACGCCGAGCGCTCGCCACGCGAGTGCCTGACGGTCCCACGTGGACTCCGCCGAAAGAGCGAAGAGAACCACGAGGCCACGGACTGAAGGGGCAACGGCCACTCGTAGGGCAGTTCGGTTTCCATGAAGAGAGCGCAGCGACCCAGAAGGTCCCTCTGCTCGTCAGGGAGTGCGAACTGCCCCGTGGTCCGATACTCGCGGAAGTCGTCCTGGAACCGGAAGGTGCGCCGATAGACCTCATGCACGGCTGGGTCCAGGGATTGCCCCGGGTAGTCCCTATCCAGCTCCATGTTGGAGAGCTGTCCCTCGATGAACCCCCGAAGCAGACCAGCAATCCTGCGGCGGGCGACGACATCCACATGAGCGGTGCTTGCCATGAGGCTCCCTATCGTCCCGAGCATTCAGCGGCACAGGCGCCAATGACGCCCCATGACGTAATGCCCGCGGCGACAATCCACATGACACTGGCACGCCCCATCAGCTTCGTCGCGGGACCCGGGAACACGGGACGCCCGGAAACACTTCGTGACGCGATGTTCATGAGCCGCCAGGGAGAGGTGAAGTGCGAAGCGCCGGCCTGATAACCAAACGGCTTCCAGTACGGTCCCGCCGCGAGCGAGATTGCCGAGCCCCATGGGAAGTCGGAGCCATCATTCCCCATCGACGAATCTGAGTCCCCACACATCAGGGGATTGTTCTCCAGGGGATTGACCTCGTCGATGCATGCCGCCCAGCAAGTCTCATCAAACGCGAGGCCGGTCGGGTCGGACCAGTACAGAGGGTTGTTTGCCGCGTACGCGTACGCGGGCACGCCATACCCCTTCTCGGCCATCTCTCGGCTGTAGCCTGGGTCCTGGAGAATCGGCTCCGGCTGGAGATACCTGCCGATGCTCGGGTCGTCGTTCCGGTTCCAGTTCTAAGTCCCCCAGCCCGACGCCAACCTTCATCGCCCATCTGTCTTCACGCGCAAAGATTGCGCGTGGGCACCAGCAGGAGATGCTCCCGGGACTCGACGGGCAAATCCAGACGCAGGTACACGTAGCCACCGGGCCGTGCGTCCATGGGCGGAAAGCCCGGCACCTCCAGCGCGCGGAAGCCCAGGGACTCCATGAGCTGGAGCGATGTCCCCCTCCCCCCGCGCACGCAGGTCTCCAGGTGGCGCAGTCCGTCCAGTCGCACGCCCTGACGGATGAGCTCCGTCATCGTCCAGTGCCCCACGCCCTCCCGGCGATACTCCGGCGCGATGGCGCAGCTCACCCGTGCGTAGCGCTCCTCGCGACGGATGTTCGTGAGCGCCGCGAGCCCGATGATGCCCGAGCCCCGCTCCGCCACCGCGAACAGCCGGGTGCCCTCCGCCGCGCTCCACCGGCCGGGAGGATTTCCTCCCGCCTCCGGCCGCAACCACCCGAAGAACTCCTCGATGTCGGGCTCCTCCAGCAACATCCGCGCTGCTCCCGAGACCGCCACACCCGCTACTTCCATCGGAATGAGCTGACGCTCACGCATGCTGACTTCCCCCCTTCGACCCCACCCGACTTCAAGGGGCATGCCAGAGGGCCTCCGCGGGGCACGCCGCGAGGCCCGCTCGGAGGGGGCGCGTCGGGGCGCGACGCACGCGCGTGTCACCAGCACGCGAGCGCCTGGCCAGCACTAGGGGAAACCCCGCGAGTCCCACGGTGCACATCGTGTCCGCCACGACACGGACGCGCTCAGGCCCCGCGCCAGGATGGAGCACTCACGCACCGGAATGGAGCATCCCCGCGCCACGATGGATCACCCGCGCGCCTCGACACGGAGCGCTCACGCATCGCCGCGACAGGATGGATTCACTCACCACCTCGACACGGAGCACTCACGTGCGCGACATGGTGTGCCCACGTACCCGCCGCGACACGGTGCACTCACGTGCAGCCACGGTGTCCCCACGTACCGCCGCGACACGGCGCACCCACGCGCCGCGGCGACACGGGGCCTTCCACTACTCCGCGACGGAGAGCTTCACGTCGATGTTGCCACGCGTGGCGCGCGAGTACGGGCACACCTCGTGGGCCGCGTGCATCAGCTTCTCCGCCTCGTCGCGGGGAATGCCCGGGAGGATGCCCTGCAGCTCCACCGCCAGCCCGAAGCCTCCGTCCGGCGTCTTGCCGATGGTGACGTTCGCGGTGATGCCCACCTCGGGCCCCAGCTTCTTGCCGCCCTTGCCCGCCACCAGCCGCAGCGCGCTCTCGAAGCAGGCGGAGTAGCCCGCCGCGAAGAGCTGCTCGGGGTTGGTGACCGCGCCACCCGCCCCGCCCAGCTCCTTGGGCATCGCCAGCGGCAGGTCGATGACCTTGTCCGACGACTGGACCTTCCCGTTGCGGCCTCCGTGAGCGGTGGCGTGGGCGGTGTACAGCGGCGAAATCGTGACGGGGGCCATGGTTCTCTCTCCTGGAATTCCAGCTCGGGTTCGTAAAAGCGAAACGGTGGACTCAGATAGCGGCGACACACGACGGCGGGAGCCCCTTCACCACAACCTCCGGCCTGCTCCGTTCAACCCCCAACAACAGGGCCACCCCGTCTCCGACGGGCACCGCGTCCTACGCCATGGCCTATGATTAGGGCTCAATTAAATTGCGCGCAATCAAATCGAGCCCAAAAAAAGTCCCCGGGCCGCGAAGCTGGCGGCGACCGGGGACCTGGGACTCACCCTCTCGAGCGAGTCGCGCGGGGACTCAGCGCTCGGCGACCGTCGTGGGCGGCGTGGCGACGAACTCCTTGGCGGCCTTCACGGCGGCGGCGATGTCCAGCTTGCCGCTGGTGCTCACCTTGCCCTTGAGGTCCGGGTCGACCTCCACCGTCTTCACCAGCAAATCACGCACCTGGGCGGCCGTCAGGTCGGGGTTCGCGGCGAACATCAGGGCCGCGGCGGCCGCCACCGTCGGGGTGGCCATGGAGGTGCCGCTCATCTTCTCCCAGTCGCCGCCGGGCACGGTGCTCAGCACGTCCTCGCCCACGGCGGCCAGCTCCACCACCTTGTCGCCGTGCGAGGAGAAGCGCGCCAGCTTGTCGTTGTTCCGGTCCATGGACGCCACGGTGAGGACGTTGGGCAGGTTCAGGTTGGCGGGCATGTCCGCCACGTTGTTCATGTTGCTGCCATTGCCGTTGGCCGTGGCCGCGACGAGCAGGATGTCCGCGTCCGCCAGCTTCTGCACCGCCGCCGTCCAGCGGGCCTGCGAGGCCGCGTCGCGGTACTCGTCACCGAAGCTGGCGTTGAGGGCGCGGATGTTGGCGCCGTGGTTCTGCTTCATGTTGACCACGTAGTCCACGCCGCGCTCGAAGTTGGTGAGCAGGTCCGCCCCGTCATACAGGCCGCCGATGCTCATCACCTTCGCCTTGCCCGCGGCGATGCCCGTGTTGCCCTGGCCATTGTCCTCGGCGGCGATGATGCCGGCCACGTGCGTGCCGTGGTCCGTCCCCTGGCCCTTCATCACGTCGCCGCTGTTGAAGCCGACGTTGAAGCCGTGGATGTCGTCCTTCACGCCGTTGCCGTCGTTGTCGATTCCGTCGCCTGCGACCTCGCCCGGGTTGGTCCACATGGCGCTGTCCAGGTCGGCGTGCTTGAAGTCCACGCCGCCGTCGAACACCGCGACAATCGGCTCACCCGTGGGCTTGGGCGGCTTGGGGTCCACCGGGCCCGCCGTCTTGCCAGCGGCCTCCAGGCCCCAGCTCTTCAGCGTGCCCGTGTCCGCGCGAGCCTTGTCCTCCACGGACAGCGTCCAGGTGCCCTTGGCCGACTCGCCCTTGAAGGCGGTGCTCAGGTCGAACGTGCCCTTCACGTCGTCCGCGTTGCCACCCTGGCGGTCCGACACCGTCGCCGTCTTGCCGGAGGGGCTGGTCAGCTTCACCACCAGGTCGCCCCGGTAGGTGTGCGGCAGGTCCAGGTTCAGCTTCAGCGAGTCCAGCGCCACGTCCTGGTCGAAGCTGACCGTGGACGTCACCGTCTGGAGGTCCTTCACCGCCGCGTTCGGCGTGGCGGAGGCCGTCAGCGTGACGGGCGTGGACGCGTCGCGGCCGGCGATGGAGACCTTGCCAGGGCCGAAGGCGAAGGCCGTGGCCGGCAGCACCGGGGCGCTCGGGTCCGGACGCTGGCCCGTGGGGCGGTCCACGAAGTTGCTGGGACGCGCCGTCTTACCGGAGTCGAAGCCGTCGGTGCCGTTCTTGCCGGGCCGGGCCACCACGCGGGACTCGGTCGTCGCGGGAGCCTCCGGACGGGTGGACTCCTGGGTACGGGTGACGGGCGACGGGAGCGACGTGGGCTTGCGGGTGACGGTCATGATGGGCTCCGTGGGGGATCGGAATCGAACGGCCTGTCACCCATTGTCGCACCTCATCCGGGGCAGTTTCCTCGGGGCTGCTTTTTCCACTGCCGGTGAAGCCCTCGTGGGGCGAGGGGGCGTGGTAGAGCGCGGCCCTCGGGCCCCGGGTGGAAGACGGGCCGAGTGAGGACGGGAGCGGAGGATGCCGAGGACCATCGTCGCCACGCGTTATGTGACGCCCCTGCGCGAGGGGGGCTCGCTGCCCGCCATCGTCGAGGCGGACGACGCGGGGCTGTACGTCGTGAAGTTCCGGGGTGCCGGACAGGGCGCCAAGGCGCTCATCGCGGAGTTCATCGCCGCGGAGCTGGCGAAGGCGGCGGGCCTGCGGGTGCCGGAGATGGTGCTGGTGGAGCTGGACCCGGCGCTGGGCCGCAACGAGCCGGACAGCGAGATTCGGGACTTGCTCAAGGCGAGCGCGGGGCTGAACCTGGCGCTGGACTACCTGCCGGGCTCGGTGACTTTCGACCCGGTGGCGGGCCCGGCGCCAGACCCGGCCGTGGCCTCCGCCCTCGTCGCGTTCGACGCCTTCATCACCAACGTGGACCGCACGCCGAAGAACCCCAACCTCCTGTGCTGGCACCGGGAGCTGTGGCTCATCGACCATGGCGCCTCGCTCTACTTCCACCACGCGTGGGAGGACTGGGAGGAGCGCAGCCAGAGCCGCTTCGCGCCCATCAAGGACCATGTGCTCCTGCCCTGGGCGAACGCCCTGCCCCAGGCCCAGGACACGCTGAAGGCCCACCTCACGCGCGAGCGGGTGGAGGCCACCGTCGCCGGAATCCCGGAGGGCTGGCTGCAAGCCGCCGAGTCCCCCTTCCCCAGCGTGGACGCGCACCGCGCGGGCTACGTCACCTGGTTGCTCAAGCGCATCGAGGCCCTGCCGGCCTTCATCGAGGAGGCGGCACGTGCCCGCGCACAGCTCGTTTGATTACGCCATCATCCGCGTCGTCCCCCGCGTGGAGCGCGAGGAGTTCATCAACGTGGGCGTCGTCCTCTTCTGCACCACGCAGCGCTTCCTCGGCGCCCGCGTGGAGCTGGACGAGGCGCGCTTGAAGGCGCTCGCGCCCGACGTGGACGTGGACACGGTGCGCTGCCACCTGGAGAGCTTCCGCCGCGTCTGCGAGGGTGGCAGACACGCGGGCCCCATCGGCCAGCTCCCCCAGAAGGACCGCTGGCACTGGCTGGTGGCCCCGCGCAGCACCATCCTCCAGACGGGGCCGGTGCACTCGGGACTGAGCCAGGAGCCCCAGCAGGCCCTGGAGCACCTGCTGGACACCGTGGTGCGGGTGAAGCGCGCGCCGTGACGCGCGGGCCCGCGGGCCTACTTCACGCGGCGCCCGGTGAAGCGGACCTTGGCGGTGCACTCCTCCAGGTCCACCGTGTCGGTTCCGGCGCCCTCGTATGACGTGGCGCGCGCGTCGATGAAGCCCTCGATGGTGTCGTCCTCCAGCGAGTCGTTGGCGATGTAGAAGCGCAGCACGTAGCTCACCGACGGCGTGCCCGCGCCCACCCCGGGCACGCTGCGGAGGTGGACGTATTGGAACGGCCCGCTGTCGGAGGTCGTCCCGCCGAGGACGTCCGGGGCGTCATCCTTGTCGACGATGGCCTGGTCGCCCCGGTGCAGGGTGAAGGCGACGTCGGGCACCTCCAGGCTCGTGGCGCCATACTCCTCGGCGCGCACAATCCATCGCTGCTGGAGGGCGAGCCCCGAGGGTCCGCCGGTGCCCGGAATCGGCTGGGCCTCCTTGTCCGTCTTGTCGACGCACGCATAGGGGACGGCCTGCGCCTGGGCTTCGTCCAACGTCACGTCGTACTGCTCCTGCTCGAACTTGCCGCAGCCGGTCATCACCAGCATCAGCGGCAAGCCCCACTTCCTCGCGACCTTGAACATCGCTGTGTCTCCCTTGAGGAATGCCCCGTGCCGGCCCTTCGCGCGCGGGACGCCCGCCACCCCGTCGGGCAGGCAGACGCCTCCATCCTCGGGGGAAGGAAAGCACGGCGGCGGCGGCACGGCGAGCGCGGGCCAGCGTCGACTGTTTGACGGGAGGCCGACCGACAAGGAAGAGAGGGCGCGACGGCCGGGATGTGAGTACCTTCTGCCTGTGCCCGGGACGGGCACGGACCTCGTATGCCCGACTCCTCGTTGCGAATCGTCACGTACAACGTCCGCTATTTCGGCCACATGCTCCGGGGCCTCGCGAGCACCGTGGGCCCCAAGCGCCGCGTGGCCGCCGCGCTGGCGTCGTTGGACCCGCTGCCCGACGTCGTCTGTCTCCAGGAAGTGGAGACGACGTCCCTGCGCAGCACCATCGCCCACCGGCCCAAGCTGCCCGGCGAGACGCAGTTGATGGCCTTCATGGGGCGCATGGAGGAGACCTTCACCGCCCAGGGTCGGGAGATGCCCTACGAGGCGTTCTACTTCCGCGCCCACCACTACAAGCTGGGCGAGGTGTCGCTCTACACCACGGGACTCGCGGTGCTCGTCAACAAGCGCACCCTCCAGGTGGACAAGCACAACGTGGACGCGCCCCAGGCCATCACCCACCACCACGTCCAGCGACTGAAGGACCGCAAGCAGAGCCGCATCTGCGCGCACATGCGCCTGTTGCGGCGCGAGGACAACCGCCCCTTCCACGTCTTCAACACGCACCTGAGCCTGCCCACGCCCTTCGCGCGGGAGTTCTGGTCCACCAAGGACAAGATGGGCTGCGGCGTGAACCAGCTCCACGAGGCGCGCAAGCTGGCGGACTTCGTGGGCATCCTCTCCGCGCAAGAGCCGTTCGTCGTCTGCGGGGACTTCAACTCGCCGCCGGCCACGCCCGTGTTCCGCTACCTCACGGGCGACGTGCGCTTCACCTGCGCCCAGGCCGCCGTCGGGCAGATTGACCCGAACGTGTCGCGGGGCTTCCCCACCGCCGGCTTCATGCACATGCGCATGCACCTGGACCACATGTTCTCCGGCGGCGGCGTGCGCTGGCTCGACACGCAGGAGACCAGCCCCTTCGGGGACTTCAAGAGCCGCTTCCACGGGCTGTCGGACCACATGCCCATCGTCGCGCGCTTCGCGCTGGAGTCCGCGCCCGCCATCCTCGCCCTGCCCGGCGCGCCCGTGCCCGACGTGGGCTGAGACAGCCACCCGCTCACGTCCCCGACTTGAGCTCGTCCTCCACCTCTTCCCACGCCTCCAGGATTTCGCGCGTGCGGCGCTCCGCCAGCTCCTGGAACTCGGGCGCCAGGTGCGCCACCTTGTCCGGGTGGTAGCCGGCGATGAGCGCGCGAAACGCCTTGCGCGCCTCATCCAGCGACATGTCGCGCGCGAGCCCCAGCACCGCCCAGGCGTCCTTCCGCGCGGGCATGCGGAGCGGTGCGCGGGTGCCTCGCGGCGGAGTCGCCTCCGAGTCCGCCGCATGAGTCTCCCGCGTGTCCTGGCCCGATGCATCATCCCAGGGCCTCGACGGCTCCGAGGCGGCGGCCTGCTCGGGTCTGACGCGCCGGCTCCCTCCTGGAACGCGCGAGCCCTCGCCACCCGCGCGGCGGCGCCAGCCCTCCTCGTCCGGCGGGGGCCCTGACGCCTCCGAGGCGCCGGTGCTCGCCGGGCGACGAGGGGACCTGGGCGCGCGCTCCGGCCGCTTCGTGCCGGGCTTCCGCGCCGGGTCCGGCGCGGGGACGCGGGAGGTGAGCTGGCTGAGCGCGTCCTCCAGGAACCACAGGTCGCTGGCGGGCAGGCCGTGCTTGCGCACCACCTTGCGCGGCCGTCCGTCCTCCAGCAGGAGGTAGCCGCTGGTGACGGCGTACGCGTCGTCCCGACTCTCCGGGTAGAGCCGGTCGCCCAAATCCCCCAGCGGGTCCCTCCACATGCCGTCCGCGGTGCCCTCGTCCGCCACCAGCACCTGCGTCAGCACGCGGCCATGGAGGAACTCCAGGGTGGCGAAGGGCTCGCGCGCCTCTGGCGAGCGCATGGCCGGCCCATGACGCACCCCGGTCACGAGCAACAACCCTCGCGTCCCATCCACATGGGCGAAGAGCTGCTCGCGCACCTGCTTGTCGGAGAAGAAGAGGACGAACTGCACGGTGGACAACGTAGTCCGAAGCGCCCCCACCCGGCAGATGATACGTCCGGTGCCCCCGCGCGAGGGTGCAGGGAGAGACAGTGCGACGAAACATCGTCTCGACGGTGGCTCGCGCTTGGGAAAGAGTCCTCCCTGCTTATGCGCTGCTGCCACCGTCACTCCTCCGAGCCCGCCCTCCCTCAGTCCCGCGCCTTTGGCCTGCCTGGCGCCACCGAGCACTACGCCGCGGAGCGGCCCGTCCGCGCCGAGCACGTCCGCATCGAGTTGGAGCTCGACTTCGAGCAAGGCCGCGTCACGGGCGTCTGCACCACCCGCGTCTCCGCCGTCCGCTCGCTGTCCACCCTCACCTTCGACGCCGTGGACCTGGACGTCTCGCGCGTCCTCGTCGACGGGCGCCCCGCCCGCTTCTCCAACTCCGGGACACATGTCCGCGTGGACCTGCCCTCGCCCCTGGAGCCCGGTCACGCCGCGGAGGTCGCCGTCCACTACGCCGCCCGTCCGCGCCGGGGCCTGTACTTCTGGGGACCCGAGGCCGCCTATCCGGACCGGCCCCGTCAGGCGTGGACTCAGAACCAGGACACCGACGCGCGCTGCTGGTTCCCCTGTCTGGACACGCCCGCGCAGAAGGCCACCTCGGAGCTCATCGCCACCTTCCCCGAGGGCCTCACCGCGCTGTCCAACGGCGTGCTCGTGAGTGACAGCGTCCAGGACGGCCGCCGCACGCAGCACTACCGGATGGAGCAGCCGCACGCGCCCTACCTCGTCACGCTCGCAGTGGGCGACTTCGAGGAGCTCACCGACACGTCGGGCACCGTGCCGCTGCGCTACCTCTTCCCGCGCGGCCGGCGCGAGGACGCGCTGCGCTGCGTGCGCCGCACTCCGGAGATGATTCGCGTGTTCCAGGAGGCCACCGGCGAGCCCTACCCCTGGAGCGGCTACGCGCAGGTGTTCCTCACCGAATTCATCTTCGGCGGCATGGAGAACACCACCGCCACCAGCCTCACCGACTCCGTCCTCCACGACGCGCGCGCCCACGCCGACTACAACGCGGAGCCCCTCATCTCCCACGAGCTGGCGCACCAGTGGTTCGGCGACCTGCTCACCTGCCGCGACTGGCCCCACGGCTGGCTCAACGAGGGCTTCGCCACCTGGTTCGAGGTGTTGTGGAAGGAGCGCGCCGACGGACAGGACGAGGCCGACCAGCACCGCCTCGCGGACCTGGACGCGTACCTGGGCGAGGTGAAGGAGCGCTACGCGCGCCCCATCGTCTCGCGCCGCTTCCACGCGCCTCTCGATGTCTTCGACCGGCACCTTTATGAGAAAGGCGGCCTGGTCCTCCACGAGCTGCGCCGCCGCCTGGGTGATGCCCTGTTCTTCCAGGGCCTGCGCCACTACGTCTCCCGCCACCGCCATGGCTCGGTGGAGACGGTGGACCTGTCGCGCGCCTTCGAGCAGGCCACCGGCCACAACCTGGACGCCTTCTTCGACCAGTACGTCTTCGCGCCCGGCCACCCGGAGCTCAAGGTGGAGGTGCGCTACGAGGCGGAGGACCGCCGCCTGCGCCTCAAGGTGCGGCAGACGCAGCGCACCGACGCCGGCACGCCCCTGTTCCGCCTGCCGCTGGACGTCCTCGTCACCACCGACGGCCAGGACACCTCGCACCGGCTGGAGGTGACGGACGCGGAGCACTTCTTCCACCTGCCCTGCCCCACCGCGCCCACGCAGGTGCGCGTGGACCCGCGTCGCGACGTGCTCGGCACGCTGGAGGTCGACAAGTCCGGGGGCCTCTGGCTGGAGGAACTGCGCGCCGCGCCGGAGTCGCGCGCTCGCACCGAGGCCGCGCACGCCCTGGGCCGGGACGGAGGCTTCCGCGCCGTGGAGGCGCTGGGCACCGCCCTCACCGACACGCGCCTGTTCTGGGGCACCCGCGCCGCGAGCGCCAGGGCCCTGGGCCGCATCCGCACACCCGAGGCCCGCGCGCGCCTGCTCCTGGCCCTGCGCGCCGAGCACCCCCGCGTGCGCCGCGCCGTGGTCGCCGCGCTGGGCGAGTTCCGCCGCGACGCGGAGGTCATCGCGCTCCTTCGCGCCCTCCTGCAATCTGGAGACACCAGCTACTTCGTGGAGGCAGAGGCCGCGCGCAGCTACGGCAAGCTGCGAGCCGCGGACGCGCTGACGGTGCTGGAGACGGCCGCCACGCGCGCGTCCTTCCAGGACGTCATCGCCGTGGGCGCCATGGACGGGCTCGCCGAGTCGCAGGACCCCGCCGCCTTCCCGCTGGTGGAGGCGCGCACCGCGTACGGCCAGCCCGCCTTCCTGCGCCGCGCCGCCACCCAGGCCGTGGCGAAGCTGGCGGAAGTCGCTGGCCGACAGCGCGAGGCCGTGGACCTGCTCACGGAGCTGCTCCGGGATTCGATGTTCCGCGTGCAGATGGGCGTCTTCGAGGCCGCGCGGACGCTCGGAGACCGGCGCATCGTCTCCGCCCTGGAGAGCACGCCCCTGAGTGATGCCCGCGCCCGGCGCGCCGCCCGGGAGACGGTGCGCTCGCTGCGCGAGGGTGAGCCCCAGGCACGGGAGCTGGCCTCGCTGCGCGAGGAGGTGGACGCGCTGAAGGACGTGACGCGCGCGCTGAGGGAGCGGCTCGAGGTGCTCTCACCCACGCGTCCCGCGCCGCTGCCCTCGTCGCCGAAGAGCGCGAAGAAGAAGGCCCCGAAGGCCCGGAGCAAGCAGGCTCCGGCGCGCAAGAAGGCGGGCAAGCCCGGAGCCGGCGGCCGCCGACGCTAGGCGCCTTCGCGCGGCCGGCCGCCCGGCACACGAACGTGCCGGCTTCGCGACGTCCGGGAACGCGGGCCGACGCGCCCGCTGCCGCCGATGGCTACCTCTAGGCCAGGGGGACGGAAATCCCTCGCGAGTCACGTCGTGGGCGCCAGCGGTCGCTCAGGGCCGGCCGACGCGGAGCCCAGGGGAGAACATGGCCGGAGCCAACGCCGAGCTCAGCGCCTGGCTGGATGCCGCCGTCGACCCGCTGGTCGCCTGCGACGCGAGTGAGCGGGTGTGCTTCCTCAACCGCGCGGCCGAGCGGCTGTTCGCCTGGAAGCGCGAGGACCTCCAGGGGCAGCCCGTCTCCCAACTCTTCCCGGAGCGCATGCGGCGCCATGAAGGCCAGAGCCTGGTGCGCTACCTGCTGTCGCGCGGGGACGCCCTGGAAGGACGCCCCACCCGGGTCTTCGCGAGCCGTCGCGACGGCGTGGAAATCCTGGTGGAGCTCACCGTGGGCACGTCGGGCCAGGGTGACGACGAGCGCATCGTCCTCAGCCTCCGACGCCTGCACGAGGTCATCGACACCTTGCGTGAGCCGCTGGAGCACCCTCGCCACGCAGGGGCGGCGAGGCTCGTCGAAACGCGGGCCCGGGGGGAAGACCTCTACCGGCTGGTGGTGGAGAACGCGCCATTGGGCATCTTCCACTACGACACCTCACCCGTCATCACCGCCTGCAACGAGCGCTTCGTCACCATCCTCGGCGCCACCAAGCGCATCATCGTGGGACTGAACCTCCTGTCGCTGCGCGACGAGGGGATGATGCGCTGCGTGCGCGAGACGCTCGCGGGCCGGAGCGCGGACTACGAGGGCGACTACGTCTCCGTCACCGGCCACAAGGTGACGCCCGTCCACGTGCGCTTCGCGCCTTGCTACAACGACGCGGGCGCCGTCGAGGGCGGGGTGGGCATCGTCGAGGACGTCTCCCAGCGGCGGTTCGCGGAGCGGGAGCGCGACGAGAGCCTGGCGCTGCTCACCATGCTCTTCGACAGCGCCCCCGTGGGCCTGGGCTTCGTGGACGCGCGGCTGCGCTACGTGCGCGTCAACGAGCGGCTTGCGCGCATCAACGGCAGGCCCGCCGAGGAACACCTGGGAAAGGACCCCCATCAGGTGCTCGGCCCGGGCGGGCCCGCTGTCGAGGAGATGCTGCGACGGGTGCTCGAAACGGGCGAGCCCGTGGTGGAGGAGGAAGTGGACACGAAGGTGATGGGCGTTCCCGGCCCACGGCGGCTGCTGGCGGGCAGTTGCTATCCGGTGCGCGCACCCGATGGGCGGACGCTGGGCGTGGGCGTGCTGGTGGAGGACATCACCCAACGCAAGCTCGCCGAGGAAGAGCGCGAGCGGCTGTATCACGAGGCCCAGCAAGCCATCCGCGTGCGCGACGACTTCCTGTCCATCGCCTCGCACGAGTTGAAGACACCCCTCACCCCGCTGAGCCTCCGGCTGGCCACCCTGGAGCGGAGGCTGGAGCGGGGAGAGAGCGTGGACCCCACCCTCCTGCGCCATGCGCGCCAGCACCTCCTGCGGATGACAGGGCTCATCAATGACTTGCTGGATGCCTCGCGCATCGAGGCCGGAAGGCTCGCGCTGCACCCGCAGGCCACGCGCATGGACAGCCTGGTGGAGCATGTCCTCCAGGCCATGGACGCGCAGCGCGGTGGCCACGAGCTGCGCTACCAGCGGCCCGAGAACGCCGTGCAGGTGTTCGCGGACCCGTACCGGTTGGAGCAGGTCATCTCCAACCTCGTGGAGAACGCCTTCAAGTACAGCCCCGACGGCGGCGTCATCCAGGTGACGTTGGAGACGCATGGAGAGCTGGCGCTGCTGTCGGTGAAGGACCCGGGCATCGGCATCCCCGAGGACCAGCAGAGGCTGCTCTTCGAGCGCTACTTCCGAGCCCGCAACGTCTCCTCCCGCTCGTATGGGGGGTTGGGCCTGGGCCTGTACATCAGCCGCGACATCGTCGAGCGCCACGGCGGTCGAATCTGGGTGGAGAGCCAGGTGGGCCAGGGGTCCACCTTCCACGTCGCCCTGCCCCTGCTCAGTGGAACCTCCGCCCACCCGCCCGCCACCCAGCCGGACCGGCACGTTCACTGAAGCTCCGCCACCCTCGCATCCGAAAGAACTACAGGCCCGCCTGTCCATCCCTTCGCATCCCAGGGCGCCAATCGCCTGGATTCGCGGGTCCCAGGCGCTGGCACGCGGGCTGCTCTACCGAGAGCCAGAGGATGAACCCGAGAGGAGCAGGCACATGACGACGGAAACGGCTGCTTGGACTCGCGACAATGACGGTTGGCTCGTGCGGGTGAAGGTGGGCGGGCGCATCCAGGAGGTCCGCTGCACCACGGAGGTGCAGGCGCGCTACATCGCGGGCGTGCTGGCCTTCAATCCGCCTCCCGCCTCGAAGCTGCGTCACTGAGCCAGGCCGAGAGGGCCCGTGGGCGGGCTGACCAGGTACGCGTCGAGGTGGTACCAGTTGTTGTACGCGACCTTCCACGCGCCCTCGTGGACACCGGGCAGGGGGATGAGGGGGCCACCAATCTGGCCGCTGGTGCCCCAGGTGAAGCCCATGTCCACGCCGGTGGACGTCTCCTGCACGGTGAGGTCCGTGGCGAGCTGGGTGTTGAACCGGCGAATCTCAGAATTGGTGCCGGACACCCAGAAGATGATGCGGTGGGCGCGCACGTCGAAACCGAACGCGTAGAAGGCGCCCGAGTTGCTCGGGTCCGTGACGATGACGGTGTGCGCGCTGAGCAGGTAGGGGCTGTGGGGATACAGCGGCGTGCCGGTGGGGATGCTCGACAGGGGCGTGGGCGCGGTGGGGATGGCGTACGGCGTCCCGGGGATGGTGCCCGGGCAGTAGTTGGACAGCGGCGGAGGCACGGGGAGCGCGTGCTGCTCGGTGGAGCCCAGGGCCGCGAGGTCCTCGGAGGCCGACACGTCGGAGGGGTCGCCACCGCAGGCGGCGGTGGACAGCGAGAGGATGCAGAGCAGCGCGGAGCGGAGATTCTTCATGGTGTGTTCCTCGGTGTGAAGTGACACGTCGAGCGTCCACGGCCCTGGGGAGCCGAGGTCGCCTGTGTTGGTGTGGCGGTGGTGAAGTGAAGCGGTGAGGCCGGGCTATTCGAAGACGACGACTGTCTTCACCCAGCTGTCGGGCCGCGCGGACAGCTCGCGCAGGCGTTCATCCCTGAGCGCGGTGGCGGCGCTGGCGCCGGCGCGGATTCGCTCCATGACCCGCGCGAAGAAGGGCCCGGCTTCGGCGTCCGGGATGTCGATGGGTGAGGCGATGACGGCGCGCGCGCCCGCCTCCGCGAAGGCCACCGGGAGGCTCCACGGCGCGTGGAGGTACGGCGCCGTCCTCGCGGCCTGGCAGGCGCCAAGCAACACCACCGGCGCGCCCTTGAGCTTCTGCTTGCGCACCTCGCCCGCGGTGAGCGCGTAGCGGCCACCGGCCTCGGGCGCCATCACCAGCAGCGATGCATCCGACACGCCCAGGTTCACCAGGCCGTGCGCGTGAATCTCCACCTCGGTGGCCTCGGCCAGCTCGGCCAGCAGGCGCGACGGCGTGGCGGCCGCGCCCGTCAGCTCCACTCGGCGCGCAGACGGCCCCCCCGACAGCTCCCAGCTGCGCAGCCGGGGCAGGCGCAGCGAGGCGGGGGCATCCACGTCGTAGACCACCAGCGGGCGCGGCGCGGACACACCAGGCGCCGTGGGCTTCCGGCCCGTGTCGTAGCTCCAGGCGAGCTCCGGCGGCAGCAGGCCCGCCTGACCGTGGACCGGATAACGCGCGAACACATGCACGTGCTCGCAGGGCTTCAGCGCGGAGGCCATCGCCGGAGGCACCAGCGCGGCGACGTCGAAGTCGGGCGAGCGGCGGCTCGCGTCCTGATGGCCGAGCAGCTCGCCCGCCGGGCCGCGCGCGGCGACCAGGGTGCGCTCGTCATGCACCTCCACGCCCAGCGCGCAGCGGGTGGGGGCGGCGACGCCCGTCTCTTCCGCGAAGAGGGTCAGCGCGCCCGCCCAGTCGCCGGTGGAGCCCGCATCCAGGATGAGGGACGAATAGCTGTAGGCGCGGGCCTTGGCGGCCACCGGGTCCTGCGAGCCCAGGCGCGCGCCGTCGTCGATGGCTTTTCGCAGGAGCGCGCGGCCCGCCTCGCGGTCCGAGCCGATGACGGCGCGCCCCTCGATGTGCGTGGCGATGACCTTCTCACCCGGACGCAGCCAGCCCGCGGCGTCCAGCTTCTTCAGACCCTCGCGCACCTGCTCCACGTCCCCGGGCTTCGGGTCCAGGCGAGCGAGGTCCGCCAGCACGAGGCCGCCGTTGAGGAAGAACGGCACGTCGCAGCTCGGCGCCTTCTGGAGTTCCTCGCGCGCGGCTTTCGGCTGGAGCGCGAAGACATGCAGGGACGCCAGGCTCTCGTGGACATGTCGCCGGGCGGAACAGCTCCTGTCACGCAGCGCCTGCTCGCCCAGATAGGCACGCGTCAGGGCGAAGGCGTTGCGGAAGCGCGCCAGGTCGCCCAGCACCAGCAGCAGGTCCGCCTGGAGCTTCCACTCCTGCGACTGGCGCGCCCACTGGAGGCCCGCCAGGGCGTGCTCGCGCGACTCCACCAGTCGGTGCTCGTCCTTGTAGATGTGCGCCAGCAGGTGCTCCAGTTGGCCGCAGCGGTAGTCCGCCTTCGCGCTCTCGCACGCCGACACCGCGCGCAGGAGCCGAGCCTCGGCGCCGGCCAGGTCGCCCCGGGCATACTCGGCCAGGGCGCGCTCGCGCTCCACGTTGAGCGTCAGCCACGCGTCGCCGAGCGACTTCGCCGCCTGCTCATACACGTCCAGGTGCGCCGGCAAGCCACCCGCCAGGGGCAGCAACCCCAGGAGGATGTCCTGGTGCGCGGACCCGGCGAACTCCTTCGCGAGCGGCGCCAGCTTCGCGCCATCGAACTTCCCCAACAGCACGTCGCGGAACCGGGCGGCCAGCGGCGCGCGGCGATGGAAGTCGAGGGTGGCCACGCGCTCGGCGTAGCGCGCCATCGTCTCCCCGCCGTAGTGCGCATCCAGCACCCGCGCGAGCGGCAGCAGGGCCCTCACGCGCTCGGCGGACGGGGCCGTCCACACCGCGATGTTGAACCAGTTGCGCGCCGTGCCCGGCACCGCGCGCGCCACCTCGTCGGGGAAGGGCGTGCCTTCCAAGGCCAGCACCCGGCCGGCCTGCTGCGCGGACTCCCACGCGCCCCGTCGCCCGTCGAGCTGACGCCGCAGCACCGCCGCGCGCTCCTTCGCCTCCTGCGCCCAGCCCACCTCACCGAGCAGCGCCACCGCGTCGAAGGCCTCCGCCGCCAGCGCGTCCAGCCCCAGCTCGTGCAGCACCAGCGCGCGGTTCCACAGCGCCTGCGGGTGCTGGGGGTGCTTCTCCAGGACGCCGTCCAGGAGGATGAGGGCCGACTCCAGCTCGCCCTTCGTCAGCGCCACCACCGCCCTGTCGCTGTCCACGTCCGGTGACGAGGACGCGCGTTGCAGGTAGTCCGCCGCCTGCTCGCGCTCGCCGCGCAGCAGGTGTCCCACCGCCAGGCCCTGCAGGTCGCCTTCGGCCTCCAGCTTCGCCAACATCTGGAGGGGCACCAGCTCCCGGGGGCGCTCGTCACCGGAGCGCAGCACGCCATAGGGCCGATGCGCGCTCGCGCCCACCCAGCTCAGTCGAGCCTCCATCGAGCGCGTCGGCGCCAGGGCGAGCAACTGCGTCTCGTCGCCCCCCGTGTTTCGGGTGCGCAGCACCACCACCGCGAAGACGGCGGCCAGCGAGCCGGACAGCGCGGCGGCGGCCACCCAGTTGCGACGGCGGCTCCACGCGGGACGGAAGGCCCTCACGGGCGCGGCCTCCACACGGGACGCAGGCGCCACGGCTCCACTCACGGCCGCCTTCGCGTCCACTTGCGCCAGCTGCCCCCCGAGCGCCTGGAGCTGGAGGATGTCGTCCAGGTCCGCCTGACACGTCTCGCACGTGCCCAGGTGCTCGCGGAACGCATCGGCCTCTTCCACGGACAGCTCGCCGTCCGCGAAGGCATGCACCTGGTCGTGGATGTCCATGGGCTCCGGAGCGCTCATGGCGTCTCCGCCTTGCCGGTGCCACCGGGCATCAACAGCTCCTTCAGCTTGCGGCGCGCGCGGATGAGGCGCGTGCCCACGGTGGCCTTGGGAATCCCCAGGCGCTCCGCGATTTCCTGGTAGGGGCGCCCCTCCAACGCATGGAGGCGGTACACCGTGGAGAACTCCTCGGGGATGCGCTCCAGGGCCTCGCGCAATTGCTCGGGGCCAATGGCGGCCCATGCGGGCGCGGCCTCGGGCTCCGGCGCGGCGATGCGCTCCTCCAGCTCCTCCGCCGACACATCCGAGCGGCGCTCACGCGTCCGGGAACGACACCGGTCGATGAAGAGGTGATGGAGGATGGTGAAGAGCCACGCGCGCCCGTCCGTGCCGGGGCGGTAGCGGGCCAGGTTGCGCAGTCCGCGCTCGAAGGTGTCCTGGACCAGGTCCCTGGCGTCCGTCGCGTTTCCGCACAGTCGGAGCGCCGTGGCGTGCAACGCCGCCTCGTGCTCCCGGGCGAAGGCCGCGAACCAGCGGCTGTCCAGGGTCGGCGTTGAGAGGGGCCTGCTTTCCACGTGGGGTGCAGGCTGGACCGTCCTGTCCGTGCCCGTCAAGCCCTGAGACCGTGCTCGGCGGGGGAGTGCGACGGGTATTTGCAGGGCGAAGGCATCCATGGCGGCTTGCCCCACTCAACGCCGCCCCCCCGCCATCTTCCCGAAGGAATTTCCGGGCGAATTCATCCGCCCCCATCGGGGCCCTCCAAGCGGACGGGCTTCAGGCCCCCGCCTGGGGATTGCGCCGGACGATTTCGCCATTGAGGACGTTGGCGAAGCCCACCCACGCCAGATACGGCGCCACCAGCCACGCGGCGGGCCGGTCCACCTCGCGCGTGGCGGCGATGTAGGCACCGATGCTGCCCAGCAGGGCCACGTTGTCCGCCAGGGCCTGTCGGGGCTGATGCCGACCGAAGAAGAGCCAGGACCACGCGGCATTCAGACCCAGTTGCACCCCCCACCATCCCAGCGCCCGGGAACGAGAGGGCCCCGCGGGCGCCGTCCACACCCGCCAGCCGGAGATGGCGATGAGGGCATAGAGCGCCGTCCACACGGGCGCGAAGGCCTTGGGCGAGGGCTGGAAGGGAGGCTTGCGCAGGTGTCGGTACCAGCGGGTGTCGGCGGAGCTGTGTCGTGCCCCCAGGACCGCCGCGCCCAGCGTGAGCGCACCAAAGGCGCCCAGCGCGATGACGGACTCGGTGCGCAGCGTGGGGTTGAGGGCGGCGCGCTTCACCGGCCCCGGAACGGTTCGCGTCGAGGGCTCCCACGGGGTGTGCATTGGACGTTCTCCCACGCGCGATGCGCGCCAGTGTTCGGTGCAAGGTGGTGATGGCCCGCATCGCCTGCCACCCCTGTTGACTGTTGGCGGGTGGGCGCTCTATCGAGCCTTTGGGGAGGAACGACATGGTGAGCGCGGAGGAAGTGCTCGACTTCTGGTTCGGTCAACCGGCGGACCCGGCTCGCAACCCGGCCTGCATTCGTCCTCGCGCCGCGTGGTTCCGGCGCGACGCGGCCTTCGACGCGGAGTCCCGGGACCGCTTCCTGGACGCCCACGAGCGCGCGGCGGCCGGGGAGCTGAGCGCCTGGCGGAATGAACCCCGCAGCAGCCTGGCCCTGGTGCTGCTCCTGGACCAGCTACCCCGCAACATCTTCCGGGGCACGCCGCGCGCGTTCGCCACGGATGCCATGGCGCGCTCGGTGGCGCGTCACGCGCTGGCGCGGGGCCTGGACCTCACGCTGCCCTCCGTGTGGCGCTGGTTCATCTACCTGCCCTTCGAACACAGCGAGGAGCTCTATGACCAGCGGCTGTCGGTCTCCCTCTTCGAGATGCTGACGCTGCATCATTCCGGCAGCCACGAACCGCTCGACTACGCGAAGCGCCACCTGGATGTCATCGCGCGCTTCGGACGCTTCCCGCACCGCAATGATGCGCTGGGACGGCCGTCCACGCCCGAGGAGACGCGCTTCCTCCAGGAGCCGGGCTCGTCCTTCTGACGGGCGCCGCGCGCTCCCGACGGGCCCAAGGCCCTCACCTGGGCCCGTGCCTGAAGACCGGCGCGAATAAGCCGGGCGCGCGTGCGTCCGACGCCGGGCGAGCACTCGTGGGCTCGTCATGTGCGCTCGTCACATGGATGTGAATTCAATGTATTCGTGATTTTATCAGCGTCCTTCCGGCCGGGGAGATGCCTGACGCGAGTGCGTGCTGGGTTAGTGTGACGACCCACGCACATCGCAAGAGGGGGCCGTGGCGGGAGAGACCTGGAAAATCATCCGGCTGCGCTGGCGCAACCACTGGCGGTTGATGCTGGGCGTGGCGGTGTTGTCCACCGCGCTGGCGGCGCTGGCGTGGCGCGGCGGCTGGCTGGACGACCTGGAGCGCGGTGCGTACGACCAGGCGCTCACCACGTTCACCGACGGGCGCGGGAAGTCTCCCCACGTGTCGGTGGTGGTCATCGACCAGTCGACGCTGGACGGCATCCGCGCCAACGAGCGCTATGCGCTCAACTTCGGTAGCTGGCCCTACAGCCGCAACCTGTGGGCCCGCGTGGTGGAGCAGTTGGAGGCGGAGGGCGCGCGCGCCGTCGTGTTCGACGCGGTGATGGACGAGCGCTCCTCCGACGAGTCCACGGACCTGGCCTTCGCCCAGATGCTGCGCGACACACGCATCCCGTTCTTCCTGGGCGTCTCCACCAACGCCAACGCGCAGCCGTTGCCGCGCGCGGACTTCGACCAGGTCCCCGCCTCCCCGCTCGCGCCCCTCCCAGCCGCCCCCGTGGCTTCCACCGATGAGGCGCTTCCCCGGGAGGCGCTGCCGCCCGAGCACGCCGAGGAGACGTTCCCGGACGAGGGCGCCGCGGAAGCCTTCCCCGAAGAGGGGGGCGCCGGGTTCGCGGACGCGCCGAAGGACAGCGCCGTCGCCTCCGTCACGCCCGAGCAGATGGCGCGCACCCTCGCCTTCCCCGTGCGCACGCGGGGCTTCACCCTGGCGACCCTGGATGGTCGGGACGTCGATGGTGAGACGGCCGAGTCGACCGCCGGGAATCACGCGCACGCCCTGCGCCATCCCGTGCCTCCCATCCCCGTGCTCGTGGGCGCGGTGGATGGCTTCGGGTTGGTGGACACGGAGACGGACCCCGACGGCTTCATGCGCCGCACACGCTTCGCGTACACGGACGGCGTCAACGCGTACCCGACGCTGCCGGTGCGAGTGGCCGCGGGCCTGCTGGGCGTCAGCGAGGTGACGCTGTCCGGGCGCAAGCTGCGGCTGGGCAGTCGGACCTACGCCGTGGACACGGACGGGGGCGCGGCGATTGATTACGGCGGCGGCGAGCTGCACGAGCGCTTCCACACGGTGCCCCTGCTGGACGTGCTCGACGGCTGGGTACACCGGGACAAGGGCCAGCCCTCGAAGCTTCCGTCGGAGGCGTTCCGGGGCAAGGTGGTGGTCATCGGCGGCACGGCGCTGGGACTCAGCGACATCAAGGCCACGTCCTTCCAGGCGGAGGTGCCCGGCGTCATGAAGCAGGCAGCGGTGCTGGAGACGCTGCTCGGCAATGGCCGCTTCATCACCCGGACGCCGCTGGCGGTGGACCTGACGCTCACGTTGCTGGTGGCGCTGGTCTCCGTTGTGTTGCTGATGACGACGCGCTGGACGCCGCTGGAAATCCTGTGGCCGGTGGCGCTGCTGCTGGGCATGTCCCTGGTGACGGGGCGATTCCTGTCCTCGGGCACGCACGTGCTGACGGCGCTGCCGTCCATGGCGGGGCTGCTGGCCAGTGTCACGGCGGTGGCGTTCAACCACCTGGTGGCCAACCGGGAGACGGAGTTCGTTCGCGCCGCGTTCAGCCGCTTCATGGAGCCCAAGCTCGTGGAGCAGATGATTTCGGAGCGCAAGCTGCCGAGGCTCGACGGAGAGAACGTCGAAATCAGCGCCTTCTTCAGCGACATCCGAGGCTTCTCCACCTTCAGCGAACGCTTCAAGGAGGACCCGCGCAGCCTGGTGCGCATCCTCAACACGTACCTGACGCGGGTGAGCGGCGTGCTGTTGAAGGAGGGCGGGTGCCTGGACAAGTACATCGGTGACGCCGTGGTGTGTCTGTTCGGCGCGCCCATGCGCCAGGACGACCATGCGGTGCGCGCGTGCCGGGGAGCACTCGCGGCCAAGGCGGAGGTGGACCGGATGCGCGAGGAGTTCAGCGCCAAGGGCCTGCCGGATGTCTACACGCGCATCGGCGTCAACTCGGCGGTGAACTTCGTGGGCAACTTCGGCAGCGAGCAGCTCTTCAGCTACACGGCCATCGGCGACGGGATGAACCTGGCCGCGCGGCTGGAGGGCGCCAACAAGGCGTATGGCTCTGTCATCATGATTGGCCCGCGCACGTACGAGCTGGCGCGCGAGCACATCGAGGTGCGCGAGCTGGACCGGGTGCGGGTGGCCGGGAAGACGGAGGCCGTCACCGTGTACGAGCTGCTCTCGCTCAAGGGCGGCCTGGATGCGCGCAAGCGGGCGACGGTGGAGCGCTACCACGCGGCGCTGGCCGTGTATCGCGAGGCTCGCTTCGACGAGGCCGTGTCGATGCTGGAGAAGCTGGGGACAGAGGACCCAGACGACGGACCGACGAAGGCGTTGCTGGAGCGTTGTCACAAGTATGCGAAGGCGCCGCCGCCGGATTTCGACGGCGTGGCGAGCCTGGACAAGTGAGCGGGAAAGGAGTCGGAGCGATGACGATGAGAACGAGCGCGGCCGGGGTGGCCCTGATGCTGGCGCTGCTGGCACTGGGCCTTCCGAGCCTCGCGTCGGCGGTGGCCGTGGGGGGCTCGCTGTACGTGAAGGCGAAGAACACACGGGTGATGGAGAGCCCCTCGCCCACGGCGAACGCGGTGGTCATCCTCCAGCCGGGTGAGCAGGTGAAGTGGGAGGGCGCGGACCCGAAGAACAAGCAGTGGCACAAGGTGAAGACGGCGGCGGGGAAGAAGGGCTTCGTCTTCCAGTCGAACCTGTCCACCACCGCGCCCAACATGGAGCTCGTCGTGGAGGACAAGGGCAAGCGCCAGGTGAACCCCGCGGGCTTCGTCGCCAGCGGCGCCGCGGTGAAGGCGCTCAGCCCCGGCGCCGTCGAGTACGGCAACAAGAAGGGCGGCGACCACAGGCAGGCGGTGGCGCAACTGCAGAGCCTGGAGAAGAAGGCCAAGGACGTCTCCACCGCGGACATCGCGAAGCACGTGAAGGACGCGGGGCTGTTCCCCGTCGTGGGCGCCGAGGCCACGGCGAAGTCGGGCGCGGCGAAGAGCAAGTCGAAGGGGGGCACGTGATGCGCGCGCATTGGCGGACGGTGGCGCTGGCGGGCCTGGGCCTCCTGGCCTCGTCGTGCAAGGGGGTGACGTGGGCGCAGGTCGCCCAGAAGGCGGGGACGGTGGTGAACGACTCGGCGGCGGCGAAGAAGGAACGCGCCTCCTGCGAGAAGCTGGACGTGGAGCCCACCGTGACGGAGGAGTACGCCATCGGCAGTGCCATGGCCATCCACTGGGTGCAGGGGGGTGGCGGGTTGATGGCCCCGACGGACGGCGCGAAGGGCACCGGGGTGCACGACCTCCACGAGTACCTCAACGTCGTGGGGAAGAACCTGGGTGCGCAGTCCGCGAGGCCCACGCTGGAGTGGACGTTCGGGGTGCTCAACGACGACAAGAACTTCAACGCCGTGTCCACGCCCGGCGCCTACGTCTTCGTCACCCGGAAGCTGCTGTCGGAGCTGGGCAACGAGAGCCAACTGGCGGGCGTGCTCGCGCACGAGATTGCCCACGTCGTGCTCAAGCACTCCATCAAGCAGTACAACGCCGCCAAGGTGAGCCTCTGCAAGACGGCCGTCACGATGGAGGCCGGCATCCCAGGCTCCGGGGGGCTCATCGCCTCGACGGACAGCGGCGGCAACCTGGACCTGGACGGCGACTCGGCGCTGCTCGGCAGCCTGACGGAGAAGGTCATCGAGTTCGCGGAGAGCGGGAACGACAAGGAGCAGGAGTACGAGGCGGACCTGCTCGCCGCGAAGATGATGCTCTCCGCCGGTTATGACCCCGACGAGTACATCGTGCTGCTGCGCAAGACGACGGATGGCTCGCGCCTGGGCTCACGGCACCCGAACAAGGCGGACCGCGAGAAGCGACTGGTCGCGTTCCTCAACGGGCTCAAGTCCTCTCAGGGGGAGTTCGCGGAGCTGTCGTTGCAGGGACTGCACAGCCCGCCGCTCAAGCCGGAGCTGGTCGCCGCCCTGAAGAGCCCTTCGCGCGGCGTGGCGAAGGACGGGAAGTAGGGACCCTCTTGGGGCGCCCGAAAGGGGGCGCCCCGAGTAAAGCGACTTCAGCGCGCGACGGCCTGGCTCAGCGCGCGGTGCACGGACTCCAGGGCCTTGCGCGCCTCGAGCAGCTCGGCCCGCTCCGCGGTGAGCGAGGCCACCTGCTGGGCCAGCACGTCCCGCTCGCCCTGGAGCGCTTCCACCGCCCGGCGCAGCGAGGTCGACTCGTCCTTGGCGGACTCCAGCTCACCGGCGAGCCGCTCCTCCTCGGCGAGGCTGTCCACCAGGGCCTGCTTGCCGCGAGACACCGCCTCCTCGAGCGCCTCGTGCTCCTTCGCGGAGGCCTGGAGCGCCTGACGGTTCTCCTGGAGGGACAAGAGCGCCTCGTCGCGCTCACCTTCCAGCGCGGCCAGCTCCCGCTCCAGGTCCGCCAGCAGCTTCACGCGGCCTTCCATCTCGGAAGACAGCCGGCGCGCCTCGTCCATGCGCAGCCGGGCTTCCTCGGTGGCCTTCTCCGCCTGACGGCGCGCCACTTCCAGCTCCTGCGTGAGCGAGAGGTTGGCGGCCTTCACCTTCACCAGCTCCGCCTGGAGGTGGGTGATGCGCTCCACCGCGCGCTGACCCGCCTCGGCCACCGTGGCCGGGAGCGGCTCCGGACGCGGATTCTCGCGCACCGCCTTGAGGCGTGCCTTCAGTCGCTCGCGACGCGCTTCGGAGTCATCCACCGGCTCCTCACGCGGAGGCGCGGGCGTCTGCACCTCCATCATCTCCTGGGGCGGGGCTTCGACGCGGGCCACCGGCTCGGCGACCATCGCGGTGACATGGGGGAGCGAAGCGTGTGACGAGCCCTGCGTCATGGAGTGGGCCTCCTGAGAGTGCCCGGCCGCGAAGCCGTCCAGGTGGAACGCAACGGCGGGAGGAGCCGCGAAGGTGACAGGCACCTCGCCTGATTCGTCCTCGAAGCGCGCCGACTCCGGCTCCGGAGACGCATAGGTGACGGGCTCAGAGGCCTGCGAGGTGAACACCGGCTCCCGGGCGCGCGGCGCCTCCTGCGAGCCCAGCGCCACCTCCATCGCCTCGGCGGCGGTGGGGCGCGGGGCGCGGGCTCGCTCGATGCGGGCGCGGACCTCGGCGGACAGGTCCGCGGAAGGAGGCTCGGGCGGGGCCGAGGCGGCGGGCTCCTGCTCGGAGGGAGCGGACTCGCCCGGGTCGGCGACGCCGGTGAACGCGCCCAAGCGGAGGCGCGGCTTGGCGCGAGACACGTTCTGTTCGAAGGCTTTCTTCATGGCGAATCTCAGCCGGCCTGCTGGGTGCCCTTCTTCGGGGCGGCGGCGGCCGCGGCGACCAGTCGCGGCAGGACGTTGTCAATCATGGCCTGGATGTCGTTGGCGCCCTTCGACGTGGGGTCCGCGACGAAGACGGGGCGCCCCTCGCTGGAGGCCTGCGCGAACTTGGTGCATTGCCGGATGATGGTCGGCAGCAGGAACTCCGGGTAGTGCGTCTGGAGCGCTTCCAGCGCCTCCTTCGCCAGCTTGAAGGTGGCGTTGAAGGAGTTGACCACGATGAAGACGTGGTCGAGCACGTGGTTCAAATCCTCCTCCAGGCTCTGCACCGTTTCGAACAGCAGCTTGAGGCCGTGGAAGGAGAGGAAGTCCGCGAGCACGGGGACGAACAAGTCGTTCGCCGCCATCAGCGCGTTGAGGTTGAGCAGGCCGAAGGACGGGGGCGCGTCGAAGACGACGACGTCGTACTGGGCCTCCACGTCCTTGAGGGCGTTGCGCAGCTTGAACTCGCGGCCGGCCATGGGCATCAGCGAGAGGTCCATGGTGGACATGCTGAGGTTGGACGGGACGAAGTCCAGGTTGGGCAGGGAGGACTTCTGGATGACCTGGACCAGGGGCGTCTTGCGCACCAGCACGTCGAGCAGCGTCTTCTCGAACTCCTCGCCCTCGTAGCCCAGGCACTTGGTGGCGTGGCCCTGGCTGTCCAGGTCGATGAGGAGGACCGAGTAGCCCAGCTCCGCGATGCGCCACGCGTACGAGGTGGACAGGGACGTCTTGCCGGTGCCGCCCTTGAAGTTCAGGAACAGCTGCCGGCGGTGGCCAATCTTGTCCGGGAAGCGGTTGAGGGTGGTGCGCAGGTCCCAGACGTCGTCCGGGGTGTACACGTCCTTCCTCGCGTCCTCCGGAATGGCCTTCGGAGACACGCCGAGCATCTCGGCCACCTGCTTCGAGCTGTATGTCGGCGCTTCCATGAACGACCCTTCGAAAGACGTACGGGACGGATACCTTGCCTCAAGCGGCGAAGTATTTGTGTCCCCTTCGGACCACGGAGCCTCGGGCTGATAGCAGGGTGAGTGCTTCCTGGGCGAGTTCCACGGGGGCCCCCAGGGCGGTCGTCAGCTCGGCGAGCGAGCGTCCGCGCACCGCCACGCGGACCTCCATCAGCATCTGCGCACACAGGGCCTCGACGGGAGAAGCACCCGGGCGGCCCGAGGGGGGACGTGCTTCCGCGGCGCGCGGCGCGGGAGCGGCGGCGGGCACGGGCGCTGGAGCCCCCATGGCCACCAATGCCGCCTGCACGGGGGAAAGTCGAGGTGAACCCACGGGCCGGGCGGCCTGAGGCGCCACGACAGGCGGGGCCATCGGCTGCATGGGCGTACCCGCCGCCGACTGTCCCGGAGCGCGCTGACCCGACTGCGCGGTGGGGGACAGCGGCGCGGAAGGCGGAGGCCCACCGGCATGCATCGGAGCGCCCCCCTGCCCCACGAAGGCCGGTGCGGAGACCTGTCGCGCGCCTGCCGAGACCACGGCCTGCGGCGAAGCGGCGGAACCCGCGGCCTGCCGGGCGCCCGCCGCGACCACGGCCTGCGGCGAAGCGGAGGAACCCGCGACCTGCCGGGCGCCCACGGCCTGCGGCGAAGCGGCGGAGGCACCCGCGCCCTGCACCGCGCCCACGAAGGCCATCCCGTGTGAGGCGCCAGCGGGAGCCACGCCCGCGGAGGTCACCTGCGCGGAAGCCGCCACCTGCGCCGGAACAACCAGGGTCCGCGCGACCATCGGTCGAGCCGCATCCTCCAGCCGGGCGCGCACGGGCTTGACGGGCAGCGTCGCCAGCCGGCGAATCTCGCGGCGCCGGTGCGTATCATCGAGCGACACCACCGCGGACACATCGTGGCCCAGGATGCGCGACAGGCTCTGCGCCGCCGCCTTGCGCACGCGCGGCTCGCGGTCACCCAGCGCCTCCAGCAACAGCGTGCGAGCGTTCTCCCCGCTCCCAGCGCCCAGCGCGAGCGCCGCCAGCGAGCGCACCTCCGAGTCCGCGTCGTGGATGGCTTCCTCGCCCAGCCGCCGCGCCGTCTCACCCTCCAACCCCAGCGCCAGCAACGAGGCCCTGCGACGCACGGAGCGGTCCGGGTCCTTCATCGCCTGCGCCAGATGCGGCGCCGCGTCCCGAGGCGCCAGCGTCAGCAGCGCCTTGAGCGCCGCGATGCGCACCTCCGGCACCGGCGAGGCCAACAGCGGCGACACCACCTGCGCGCCCTCTTCCCGGCACAGCGCCGCGAACGCCTGGAGCAGCGCCACCTGCGCCGCCGAGTCCGTCTCCGCGTGCAGCGCACTGGCCAGCGCCGGAGCAGCGGCCGGCTGGGACAGCGCCTTCAGTCGCTCGGCGGCACGAATCCGCGCGGCGGCGTCCGGCGCCGACAGCTCGCGCACGGAGAACCCGAACAGCGACTCGTCCGTCGGGGCTCCCACGCGCTGTCCGGACAGCTCGGCCAACTGCGCCGGGCTGACGCCGAGCCGCCCCGCATGGAGGAAGCGCTGGGCCTCGCGAGCCACCGGAGACAGCCCCTCCAGCAAGGGCTCCAGCAACGCGGGCCGCGCCGGCGCGCTCGGAGCGGCGGCAGCGACAGCCTGTGCCTTGGCGGAGGCCTCGGAGAGCGGCACGGCGGGCCCGCGCATGGGCACCTTGACGAGCGTCGAGGCCACGCGGTCCGACTCCCCGCGCAGCAGCGCCTCGCTGCGAAGCTGGGAGATGAACGACGCCAGGTCGAACCCCAGGTCGTCGTCCTCGTCGTCGCCGTCCTTCGTCGACGTGCGCAACCGACTGGCGTTCAGCAACCGGTCCATGAGCTGGTCGCGCTCGCCCCGCAGCGCCTGCGTGAGCCGCACGGACTCCTCGCGCTCCGCCTGGAACCGCCCGGCGCGGACCTCCAGCTCCGCCACCTCACGGCGCAGCTCCAGCTCCCGCTGATGCGTCTCCGTCAGCTCACGCTTGAGGTGCTCCATCTCCTCGCGCGTCGAGCCCAGCTCGCTGAGCAACTGCTCCGCGCGCGCCTCGAAGTAGACAATTTTCTCGAGTGCGCTCTTGAGCAGCGCGTCCGGACGCTCGTCGCTCACGACCTCAACGGCCCTCCCCGCGAGGCAGCGCGGTGCACCCCCGACCCACCGGGGGGGCACCCACCCTACGTCAGACGTCCCACCTTCGTAAACCACGGAAACACCAGGGCTTTTCCGTGAACTCCCTGCCTCTCCATTGACAACGCCGCGCAGGCCGATTTTTCGGCCTCGGAGGTGAACACCGTCTTTTCATCGCTCGCCGACGGACGCGCCAGGCCCGCTGAACACCTGCACCGTGAGTGCGGCCGTGGGTCGGGTGACGTTGAGCACCGGACGTCGCTCCGGAGCGACGCCCACGGTGAGCCGGACGCATCCGGAAAGCGCTCCGCGTGAAGCGCCGCCCGCACGCGCGCCGCGCTGATCCACCCGCATCGCGCGCTGATCTCCCGCGGGCCGATTTTTCGGCCTCCCGCGGCATCCGACGACTTCCGCGGCCACCGCCCGCGGGGTGACTTCCGAGCGCGTCGCACCCCACTTCCAGAGCCCTCCGCGAGCGGCCTCGGACACGTGTCCCGACAGGCTCCGAAACGCCTCCGGTTTCAAGCGCTTTCGCACGCCCTTCCGGATGCACCTGAATGTCAGACCCCACCCGTAGTCTGTGTTCCACGAGGCAAGGAACTCGCAGTCACTTCTCTCCGGTACCTCTCCGCCAAGGCGCGGGGGGAGAAGCCCTCTTTTCGACAGGTTTCCGCACGCCATGGAACAACGATTGGCCACCATCATTGGAAATGCAGTTCGCGCGGCGCGGCAGCGGCTGGAGCTCACCCAGGCCGACGTGGCCGAGCGCGTGGGAATCGCCACCGAGGTGTACGGGCGGCTGGAGCGCGGTCACATGCTCCCCAGCGTCCGCACGCTGAGGAAGCTGTGTCTGGTTCTCAACTGCTCGTCGGACGTGCTGCTCGGCATGTCTGGCGTGGAAGGCGCGCCCACGCTCGCCGAGGATCCTCCGGAGTACCGCGAGCGTCCCGAGGTGCGCCGCCTCTTGCGCACCGTGCGCAAGCTGGATGCGCCCCGGCTGCGGCTGTTGGGACAGGTCGCCAACGCACTCGAGACGTGAGCACCCGCAGCACGCCCGCGATACGCTGCTTCCATTCCGCATCCGTGGAAGACAGCGAGCGCGGGCGGAATCAGCACCGGGGCGGGGTGGACCCGGGTTGAAACGGATTGAGGGGGACGACGCTGAAGGTTGCGCGTTTTCGCAAGCGCTTGGCGCATGGAATGAAGCGGCGAGGCAGGCGCGAGCCTACCTTCGGGCTTCATGACTCGCCCCTCCCCCGCCCCCGCTCTCGACTTGCCGCAGCTCGCGGTACACGCGCTGTGGTGGGTGTGGTTCCCTTCCTTCCTGTTGAGCTGGGACCACCTGGGCCTCTGGGGTCGCGTGGGCATGTGCGCCGTCGGCTGGGCGGTGCTGTTCTGGAACTACGCCGTCCTGCACAACCACATGCACGTGTCCATGGCGCGCCCCCGGCTGGTGAACTGGGTCGTGTCCCGGACGCTGGGCCTGGCGTGCGGGTTCCCCTACCGGGGCTACTACATCCACCACTTCAACCATCACCGGTACAACGACGGCCCGGGGGACTGGGGCCAGCGGCGGCCGGGTGAAGGCGCCCTGCGTTATTGCCTGCGCTCGGCGCTGACGCCGTGGTTCTGGCCGTTCGAGGCGGTGGCCAACGTCTGGCGGTGGGCCAAGAAGCGCAACCAGCGCACGGAGCTCGTCCTCGACTTCCTCGTCGTGGACGGGGGCATCCTGGCGGTCATCCTCTGGCGGCCGGCCCTGGGGCTGGCGTGGTGGGGGGTGCTGCTGGTGGGGCAGGTCTGCATCCACTGGCTCAACCTGGCGGCCCACTTCGAGACGGACTCCACCCAGCGGGGGGCCCTGGGCACCACGTCCACCTCCCGTCTGTACAACCTGTTCTTTTTCAATGCCGGTTATCACCAGGCCCACCATGTGAAGCCCCAGGTGCCCTGGCGGGAGCTGCCGGGGACGACCCAGGAGTTGGCGGGTGCCTCGCTCGTCAGGCCGGAGCTGGTGACTTCCCTGTCCCCCATCAATCCCTTCTGGGTGGCCAAGGTGGCGAAGCGCTATTCTGCCGAGCCGTGCGATCGGCAGACGGCGTCGACGATTACTTCAGGGACCCCCACGGCCGTTACCTAGTCGGGGAAGGCTTCCTGCACTGGTACGCCTCGGCGGACCTGTGCGGCTTCATTCTCTGGGGGCGCCCCTCGGAGAGCCATGTGCGCCGGCTGGTGCATGTGCTCGACGTGGAGCTGGCCCCCGCGGCGCCGCATGCGTCGCTGGTGGACGCGCGCCGGCTGGAGGCGGCGGACCCGGCGGCCTTCGCGGTGCTGGTGAAGTACATGCAAGCGCGCGAGAAGTCCTTCAGCACGTCCGTGCAGCGGCAGGCCCTGGTGCGTCCGGAGGGCGTGGCGGGCGCGGTGGTGGGCGGCTTCTACACGCTGCTGACGGGCGCCTATCCCAGCAAGGTGTTCACCGACCCGGCGAACGCGCTCGCGTGGTTGGGCCAGCCGGAGGGCCGGGCGGCGCCGCTGTTGTCCAAGCTGAATGATCTGGTAGCGGAGGCCACCGGCCAGTCGCCGCTCTTGCGCGAGCTGCACCAGGCGATGCGCGGCAAGCTGCCGGACATCAACCTGTCGGACGTGGCCCGGGAGATGGGCATGTCCGAGCGCACGCTCCAGCGCCGGCTGAAGGAAGCCGGGACGTCCTTCCAGGCGGAGCTGAACGCCGTGCAGGTGCGCATGGCGCAGGCGCTCCTGCTGGAGACGGACATGAAGCTCACCGCCGTCGCGGTGGAGGTGGGCTGCGCGTCGCTGCAGCACTTCAGCAGCCTGTTCCGCAAGCTGGTGGGGGACTCCCCCAGTTCGTGGCGCGAGCGGCAGCAGGGCAAGACGTCCGCCGAGGCGAGTCCCGTGCTCGAGTCCGCCGTCGCCGCACCGGAGCCCCGCCGCGACGGCTCCTCGGGCGAGTAGCCGCGCCGAGGAGCGCGCTCAGCTCGGACTTGGACGGTGCTCCGGAGTCGGGGGCGCCGACGGCAGGTGCAGCGTGAAGCACGCGCCTCCCTCCGGACGGTTCGCCACCGACAGCGTGCCACCGACGCGGGCCAGGTACTCGCGACACAGGGCCAGCCCCAGGCCGGTGCCCTTGCCGGGGGCCTTGGTGGTGAAGAAGGGCTCGAAGAGGCGCGACAACGCGGCCTCCGGAATGCCCGGCCCGTTGTCCTCCACCTCCAGTCGCACGCCTCCAGCTTCAGCACGGGCTCGCAGGACGATGCGCGCGACGCGCGGAGGCTGCGCGGAGTCCACCGCGTCCGCCGCGTTGAGCAGCAGGTTCAACACCACCTGCACCAGGTGTCGCTGCCCCAGCCGCACGCGGCTCAGCTCCGGCGACAGCTCCCGCACCACCTGCCCCAGGCTCCGCAGTCGCACCGACGCGAGCCGCTCCGCCTCGTCCAGCGCATCGACCACGCCGCACGCCTCCTCCGTGTCCACCGAGTCCCGGGAGAAACGGCGCAGGTCGGTGACAATCTGCTGGATGCGCAGCACCCCCTGCTGCGTCTCCTCCAGCACGCGCCGCATCTCCTCCAGGTCCGGCGTCGGCTCCTCGACGACGTCACCCAGGTAGCCCAGGTTGGACTTCACGTAGGCCAGCGGGTTGTTCACCTCGTGCGCCACACCCGCCGCCAGTCGCCCCACCAGCGCCAGCCGCTCCGTCTCCGCGCGACTGACCTCCGCTTCCGCCCTCAACCGCTCACTGCGCGCCAGCCGCTCCAGCACCGCCAGCCGCTCCCGCACGGCCTCGCGCTCCGCGTCGCGCATGCGTTGAAACAGCTTCCCGCTGAAGACCGAAATCCAGGCCATGAAGAGGAAGACCGTCACCTGGCCAATGAGCTGTCGCTCCGAGCCACCCGACAGCCACGACGCCAGCACCACGCCCACCAGCGTCAGGACGATGGACGCCCACACCGTCACCAAATCGCCCGGCGTGAAGACGGCGATGATGAGCGGCATCGCGAACAGCAGCGGGAACAGCGGACTCGCCAGCCCTCCGGTGAAGTGGATGTCCAGCGCGAGCGCGGCCAGGCTGAAGACGCCGCCCACGGTGCTGGCCCGCTGGGACGGCAGCCAGCGCGAGCCCGCCGCCAGGGCACACGCGACGAGGAGGGCGGCCCAGCCCACGTGGATCAACGCCACCTCGGGGACGAAGCCCCCGAACAGCAGCGGATGCGTGGTCAGCGAGAGCAGCAGGACGCCCGCGGAGACGATGAAGCCCCTGCGCTTGAGCCGCAGATGGGTTTCGAGCTCGGAGGCCGAGGGACTGGGTACGACGGGTAGATGCACGGAGCCGTCCTACTGCTGGGCGCGCTGCGCGGCGGGACGGGCCATCTGCCGCTCCACATAGGCGCGCAGGGCGGGGAAGTCCTCCAAGAGCCCCATGCCCCCACCCCAGTTGAGGATGGATGCCATCACCACGTCCGCCGCGGTGAAACGCTCGCCCACCAGGAACGGCCGCCCCTTGAGCTTCTCCTCCAACATGCGGGCGATGTCCGTGAAGCGCTTCTTGCCCCGGTCGGCCTCCGCGGGCACGCGCTCGTGCTCCGGCAGGAAGCGGCTGTGCGCGGAGTACGCGGACAGGGGCGGCTCCATGGTGGCCATGCAGAACATCATCCACTGGTAGTACTCGGCGCGCTCCACGGTGCCGAGCGCCGGAGCAAAGCCCTTGTCCGGGAACTTGTCGGCGACGTGCAGGAGAATCGCGGCCGACTCGAAGACCGCGTGTCCGTCATCCTCCAGCGCGGGCATGGAGCCCATGGGATGGACGCGCAGGTACTCGGGGCTCTTGTGCTCTCGCTGGAGCAGGTCCACCGGCACCAGCTCGTAGGGCACGCCCAGTTCCTCGAGCAACCAGCGGGGGCGGGTGGCGCGCGTGTGCTGGGCGAAATAGAGCTTCATCATCGTCGTCGGGACTCCGAGGTGTGTCGCTTGAGCCGGCGAGCCTTTCCGAGCTGCACGGCGCCGCGCGAGCTTCGCATCTCGCCCCTCCTCGCGGGTGCGGGGATTATTGGATCCGGGCACACCGCGCGCAGCTTGCACCCCCTGCATTCGGCCCCACTCCACACCGCCTCGTAGAGCGCCGTCACCCGGTCGATGACGTCGAAGTCCTCCGTCACGAACCCCAGTTCGAAATTGCGCACCGCGTCGCCCTTCGCGCCCAGGCCCGCGCCCGTGAGGTTGGCGCTCCCCAGGTAGGCCCACGCCCCGTCCACGACGACCGCCTTGAAGTGCACGCGCGGGCAGACCTTCAGCTCCAGTCCCCCCGCCACCAGCCGGGCCCGCTCGTCGAAGGCCGCGCGGAACGGACGGCTCGGCAGCTCCGCGTGCAAGAGCCGCAGCGACAGCCCTCGCGCCGACAGTCCGTCGAGCACCTCCACCAACGGAACGAAGCGCCCCTTCGACTCCACGTACATCGCCTTCACGTTCGCCGTCGCAATCCACACCGACTCGCGCGCGTGGAGCAGCTTCTCCAGCACCACCTCCCGATACAGCTCACTGCCGGACAGCAGTTCCGCCTGGATGGGACGCATGAAGGCCATCCTCACACACATACCTACCGCCCTCCAGTCGGAGCCCATTGTCCGCCGCTGGAAACTGACCTCCAGTCACTTGACGACTGACCCGGGGTCACCTAGCAATGACCCATGGTCAGCAATCCGGGGGTGAAGGGGGAGCGGGCGGCGCCTCAGCGGGCGCGCAAGGACGAGGACAAGGAAGCGAGACGTCGGCTGCTCCTGGATGAAGCGCTGGCGCTCTACGCGGCCACCTCCTACGCGGAGGTGAAGATGGCGGACGTGGCGGAGCGCGCCGGCCTGGCCAAGGGGACGGTGTTCCTCTACTTCCCGACCAAGGAGGCGCTGTTCCTGGCGCTGCTGGAGGACCTGCTCTTCTCCTGGTTCGCCCGACTGGATGCGCGGCTGTGTCAGCCGGACGCGCCGTGGACGGGCCCCTGGTTGGCCCGCTCGGTGGCCCAGTCGCTGGAGGCGGAGACCTCGCTCACGCGGCTGCTCGCGATGCTGCAGACGGTGCTCGAGCAGAACGTGTCCGTGGAGCAGGCGCGCCGGTTCAAGGAGCGGCTGCTGCAGGCCATGCTGCACATCGGCGCGCTGCTGGAGGCGCGGCTGGACTTCCTAAAGCCGGGCGAAGGCCCCCGGGTGCTCGTGCATCTGCACGCGCTGGTGACGGGCCTGCGGCAGATGGCGGACGTGGCGCCCGTGGCGCGCGAAGTCCTGGCGTCGCCGCACATGGCCCCCTTGCGAATCGACTTCACGGCCGAGCTGACGGCGGCCCTCACCACCCTCTTGCGCGGGCTCGAGTCCCGCTGAAACACGTCACCACACCCCAGGAGCCAACCATGCTGGAGCTCGTCCCCGTCGCCACCGAGTCGAAGCCCTCCGCGGACCTCGCGCGCATCCAGGCCGCCTTCCAGGCCCAGCGCGCGAATCGCTGGGTGATGTCCCGCACCACCACGGCCGAGCGCGTCGCCCGGCTCAAGCGGTTGCGCGAGGCCATCATCGCCCGCCGCGACGAGCTGGCGGAGGCCATCCACCAGGACTTCCGCAAGCCCGCGCTGGAGGTGGAGCTGACGGAAATCCACCCGACGCTGGAGGAGCTGAACCACACGGTGAAGCACCTGTCGTCGTGGATGAAGCCCACGCGGGTGGGCACGCCGATGCTGCTCGCGGGCTCCTCCGCGCACGTGCGCTACGAGGCGCGCGGCGTGGTGCTGGTGCTGGCCCCCTGGAACTACCCCTTCCAGCTCCTGATGGCGCCGCTCATCGCCGCCATCGCCGCGGGCAACACCGTCATCTGCAAGCCCAGCGAGAAGACGCCGCACACCGCGCGCTTCCTCTCGCGGCTGGTGCGCGACGTCTTCCCGGAGAACGAGGTCGCGCTGTTCGAGGGCGGCGCGGAGACGGCGGAGGCGCTCCTGGAGCTGCCGTTCGACCACTTCTTCTTCACGGGCAACCCGCGCATCGGCCGCAAGGTGATGGAGGCCGCGGCGAAGCACCTGGCCAGCGTGACGCTGGAACTGGGTGGCAAGTCACCGGCCATCGTCGACGAGACGGCGGACGTGCGGGCCGCGGCCGAGCGGCTCGCGTGGGGCAAGTTCATCAACGGCGGACAGACCTGTGTCGCGCCGGACTACGTCTTCGTTCATGAGTCCCGCCAGCAGGCGTTCGTGGACGAACTCAAGGCGGTCATCGCCCGCTTCTACGGCGCCACCGAGCCGGAGCGGCAGGCGAGCGCGGACTTCTCGCGCCTGGTGGACGCGACGGCGTGGCGGCGGGTGAAGGACCTGGTCGACCGGACGGTGGCGGCGGGAGCCAAGGTCGAGGTGGGCGGGGTGGCGGACGGGCCCTCGCGCTACCTGGCGCCCACCGTGCTGACGGGCGTGACGGCGGGCATGGCCATCATGGAGGGGGAAATCTTCGGGCCGGTGTTGCCGGTGATGACGTACCGCTCGCGCGACGAGGTGTACGCGCACATCCAGGGTGGGGAGAAGCCGCTGGCGCTCTACGTCTTCAGCCAGGACAAGCGGGCCATCGAGGACGTGTTCCGCAACACGACCTCCGGAGGGGCGGTGGTGAACAACGTCCTCATCCACGTGGCGAACCCGAACCTGCCCTTCGGCGGGGTGGGAATGAGCGGCCTGGGGCACTACCACGGCGTCTACGGCTTCCGGACCTTCAGTCACGAGCGCGCCGTGTCGGTTCAATGGATGAAGTCGCTGGCGGCGGTGTTCTTCCCGCCGTACCGCGGAAAGGCGCAGGAGTGGGCCTCCCGCGCCAGCCGGCTGTTGGAGTAGGCCCCACACAGCCAGAGGAGCCGGGATGCGCGTGGTGAAGCAGGAGGAGGAGCTGATTCCCCGGGGCATGCAGGAGGCGTTCGACCGCCTGCGGGCCCGGCGCTGGGACGTGGCGCGGCGGGGCCCCGGCGAGCGGCTGGCGAAGCTGGAGAAGCTCAAGGCGCTCATCGTCGAGCGGAGGCAGGCGCTCGCCGACGCCATCCACGCGGACTTCCGCAAGCCGCCCGCGGAGGTGGAGGCGACGGAAATCCTCCCGGTGCTGATGGAGCTGGAGCACGTGCGCAAGCACCTCAAGGCGTGGATGAAGCCGCGCAAGGTGACGACGCCACTGGTGCTCACCGGGACGACCAGTCACGTGCGTCACGAGGCGCGCGGCGTGGTGCTGGTGATGGCGCCATGGAACTACCCGTTCAACCTGCTGCTGATGCCGCTGGTGGGCGCGGTGGCGGCGGGCAACACCGTCATGTGCAAGCCCAGCGACAAGACGCCGAACACGTCGCGCTTCCTGGCGGAGCTGGTGCGCGACACGTTCCCCGAGGACGAGGTGGCGCTGTTCGAAGGTGGCGCGGAGGTGGGCGAGGCGCTCTTGCGGCTGCCGTTCGACCACTTCTTCTTCACCGGAGGGCCGCGCGTGGGGCGGCGGGTGATGGAGGCCGCGGCGAAGCACCTGGCCAGCGTGACGCTGGAGCTGGGCGGCAAGTCGCCGGCCATCGTGGATGCGTCAGCGGATATCGAAGCCGCGGCGGAGCGGGTGGCCTGGGGCAAGTTCCTCAACGGCGGGCAGACGTGCATCGCGCCGGACCACGTCTGGGTTCATGCGTCGAAGGAAGAGGCGTTCCTCGCGGCCCTGAAGGCGGCGCTGGAGCGCTTCTACGGGCGCTCCGAGGAAGCGCGGCGCGCGAGCTCCGACCTCTGCCGGATGGTGGATGACGGCGCCTTCGCGCGGGTGCGCGGGTTGCTGGACCGCACGGTGGCGGCGGGAGCGCGAGTGGTTGTCGGCGGCGGCGTGGACGCGGAGACGCGCTTCATCGCGCCGACGGTGGTGGCGGACGTGGCACCGGATGCGCCGTTGATGGAGGAGGAAATCTTCGGGCCGGTGTTGCCGGTGTTGCGCTTCGAGTCGCTCGACGAGGTGGTGACGCACGTGCGCGCGGGCGGCAAGCCGCTGGCGCTCTACGTCTTCAGCCATGACGAAGCGGTGGTGGAGCGGCTGCTCCAGGAGACGAGCGCGGGCGGGACGTGCATCAACGCGGTGGTGTTGCACAACGTGAACCCGAACCTGCCGTTCGGAGGCGTGGGCGCGAGCGGCCTGGGCGCGTACCACGGCGAGACGGGCTTCAAGACCTTCAGCCACGAGCGCGCGGTGCTGCGCCAGGGACGCACGTCCCTGGCGAACCTGTTCTTCCCGCCGTACACCGGCAAGGCTCGGAAGCTCGCGCGACTGGCGAGCCGCCTGTTCGAGTAGGCGGCCCCGCCGTCAACTCAGCTGCGAAGACCCGGAGCTTCGTGGCCGGTGCGAGCCACGTACTCGGTGTAGCCACCGCCATACTGGTGGATGCCGTCCGGCGTCAGCTCCAGCACGCGGTTGGACAGCGCGCCCAGGAAGTGACGGTCGTGCGAGACGAAGAGCATGGTCCCCTCGTAGCGGGCCAGCGCTGTAATCAGCATCTCCTTCGTCGCCATGTCCAGATGGTTGGTGGGCTCGTCCAGCACCAGGAAGTTGGGCGGGTCGAAGAGCATCTTCGCCATCACCAGACGCGCCTTCTCACCACCCGACAGCACGCGGCACTTCTTCTCCACCTCGTCACCGGAGAAGCCGAAGCACCCGGCCAGCGCGCGCAGCGAGCCCTGTCCCGCGCGGGGGAACGCGTCCTCCAGTGACTCAAACACCGTGCGCTCACCGTTCAGGAGGTCCATGGCGTGCTGGGCGAAGTACCCCAGCTTCACGCTGCCACCCACCGTCACCGCGCCCGTGTCCGCCGTCGTCGAGCCCACCACCAGCTTCAGCAGCGTGGACTTGCCCGCGCCGTTGACGCCCATGACGCACCAGCGCTCGCCGCGGCGCACGAGGAAGTCCATGCCGTCATAGATGCGCCGGGAGCCGTAGGCCTTGTGCACCGCCTTCAGGCTCACCACGTCGTCACCCGAGCGCGGCGCCGGCTGGAACTCGAACAGCACCGTCGTGCGGCGCTTGGGCGGCTCCACCTTCTCAATCTTCTCCAGCTTCTTCACGCGGCTCTGCACCTGCGCGGCGTGCGAGGCGCGGGCCTTGAAGCGCTCGATGAACTTCAGCTCCTTGGCGAGCATGGCCTGCTGGCGCTCGTACTGCGCCTGCTGCTGCTTCTCGTTCTGCGCGCGCTGCTGCTCGTAGAAGTCGTAGTTGCCCGAGTACGTCGTCAGCGAGCCGCCGTCGATTTCCACCATCTTGGTGACGATGCGGTTGAGGAACTCGCGGTCGTGCGACGTCATCAGGAGCGCGCCCTCGTACCCCTTGAGGAAGCCCTCCAGCCAGATGAGGCTCTCCAGGTCCAGATGGTTGCTCGGCTCGTCGAGCAGCATCGCGTCCGGACGCATGAGCAGGATGCGCGCCAGCGCCACGCGCATCTTCCAACCACCGGACAGCGCGCCGACGTCGCCGTCCATCATCTCCTCGCTGAAGCCCAGGCCCGCGAGAATCTCCCGCGCGCGGCCCTCCAGCGCGTAGCCACCCAGCTCCTCGAAGCGCGCCTGCACCAGGCCGTAGCGCTCGACGAGCTTCTCCATGTCGTCGGCCTTGTCCGGGTCGGCCATGTCCGCTTCGAGCGCCTTCATCTCCGCGGCGACCGTGCTCACCGGGCCCGCGCCGTCCATGACCTCGGACACGGCGCTGCGGCCGGACATCTCGCCGACGTCCTGGTTGAAGTAGCCGATGGTGACACCACGGTCGACGGCCACCTGGCCTTCGTCGGGGTGTTCCTGGTCGGTAATCATCCGGAACAGAGTCGTCTTGCCGGCCCCGTTGGGCCCGACGAGGCCGACCTTCTCCCCCTTGTGGAGAGCGGCCGAAGCCTCGATGAAGAGAATCTGCTGGCCGTGCTGCTTGCTGATGTTGTCGAGACGAATCATGTGCGTAGGGGGTGCCCGGAAGGCGGGCGCGGCGCCCTTATGCCATGGGGGACGCCGAAGGAGGATTGTTCCGAACCCTCGACCTCCGCTTCCCATGCCCGGGGGCGGCCCACCGGAGGGGCGTTCGCCCTGGAGCCGGGAGGGAGACCTACATGGCCCCGTCGCCTCCCAGGCGCCATTCCACCGTGAGCGGATCCGCTCGGGCACCGGGAGCCGGACACCCCGCCCTGGGTGCCCGGCCGCCTGGTCCCCTGCCGTGCCTCAGGGCGTGATGACGAGGCGGATGGGATTGCCTTCCTTCTTCACCAGCCGCTCCACACCCTTCGCCACATCCTCCAGCGGCATCGTCGCCGTCACGGAGCGCGAGACGTCCAGACGCTTGGTGCTCACCAGCGTCACGAGCTGGTCCAGGTGCTTCTTCTCGTAGCCCAGGTGTCCGACCAGCGCCTGGGAGCGCAGGCCGAAGTTGACCCCGGCGCCCAGTTGGATGGGCTCCGGCGACAGGCCCACCATCACCGCGCGCCCGTAGCGCCCGAGGCTCAACGCCGCCTGCGCCAGCACCGAGTTCGCGCCCACCAGGTCCACCGCCACATCCAACCCCAGCCCATTCGTGTGCTGGAGAATCTGCGCACGCACGTCCGGAGAGCGCGGGTCCAACGCCACGTCCGCGCCGAACTCCAGCGCGCGGTTGCGCGCGGCCTCGTTCGTGTCGAACGCGATGATGGGCGTCGCCCCCATCATCCGGGCAATCTGCACCGCGTGGACGCCAAGCCCACCGATGCCCCACAGACCCACCGACTGCGCGGGCCGCAACTTCGCGCTCTCCACCAGTCCCGCGTACGGCGTGGCCACCGCGTCCGCGAGGATGGCCGCTTGTTCGAAAGGCAGGTGGTCCGGAATCGAGGACAACACGAAGTACGGCACCACGACGTACTCGGCCCACGCGCCGTCGTAGTGGAAGCCCATGATTTGAAAGTCGAGGCACTCCTGCGGCTGGCCGTTGGAGCACTTCGGGCAGCGACCGCAGGGCTTGCCACCCGCCATCGCGACGCGCTGCCCCTCCTTCCAGCGCGGCACGCCCACGCCCACCTCGTCGATGACACCCGAGGACTCATGGCCCGGCGTCACCACGGGCAACGGAGAGCGGAGCGAACCGTCGAGCAGATGCGCATCCGACAAGCAGATGCCGCACGCCTTCACTCGCACCCGCACCTCGCCCGGACGCGGTTGGGGCACGGGGACCTCCGTCACCGTCAACGTCCGCGTGGCCGTATCGAAGCGCGCCGCCCGCATCGTCCGCTGGTTCGCGTCTGCCATCGATTGCTCCTCCTGGCCGCGCATCGTGGAACACGAGCGGGCACCCAAGCTCGGAAGGCGCGACCGTAGCACGCACCCTCGGGGCTGCTCGCTGACTCGAAGCGAGCCTTTCACTCTGGCGCGAGGACGACACTTCCACCGCACCGGTTCGGCTCCGAGCGGTCTGGAACGACTCGCACCGCGAAACTGGCACCGCGCCAGTCCGCTTCCCCATGGGCATCGCGACACGGGAGGCTCGCGCACTCGCGCCCGTTTCCGTGCAACGCCTCGCCCTGTGGCGTAGGCGGCATCACTGCCGTTTGCGCGCACCACCGCCAGCACGGGCGCGCCGTGTGGCGTAGAGTGCCCGGCCGTGCTGACCGTCGAACCGCATCCGTCCCTGGACACCCTCGCCTTCACCACCACGTTCCCCGCACCGCTGGGCTCGCTGCCCTCGCCGGAGTGGCTGGTGGCGTTGCTGAAATCGGATGCGGCCGCGCCACTCTCCAGCGACGACGCCGTGCGCGGCGCCGTGCGCGACATGCTCCGCCACGGCGGCTACAAGCCCACAGGCCGCGGCAAGCCCGCCTCCGAGTACCTGGTGCGCGCCGCGACGGAAGGCACGCTCGGCTCCATCAACACCGCCGTGGACCTCTGCAACGCCGTGTCCCTGCACAGCGGCCTGCCCATCAGCGTCGTCGACCTGGACCGGGCCACCGCGCCCTTCCGCGTGGGCATCGCCCCCGAGGGCTCCCAGTACGTCTTCAATGCCTCCGGTCAGAGCATCGACCTGGCGGGCCTGCTGTGCCTCTTCGACGCCGAGGGCCCCTGCGCCAATGCCGTGAAGGACGCCCAGCGCACCAAGACGAACGCCGACACCCGCCGCACCCTCACCGTCCTCTGGGGCGCCAAGGGGTTGGGTGACCGCACCGCGCGCGCCTTCACATGGTACCGCGAGCTGTTGGAACGCGCGGGCGCCACCGTGGAGCGGATCCCCTGAGCGCCCTGGACCTGGAGCAACTGCTCGCCGACGGCGCTCGCTCCCTCTCCGCCGCCTGGGGACGACCCGTGCTCCTGGCCGAGCCCCAGGTCCTCCGCACCGAGTCCCGCTGCCATGTCGTGCGCGCCCGCGTGCGCGGCGGCGATGTGCCCACCGTCATCCTCAAGCACTTCCACGCGGACCCCGTGCTCGGCCTGGACGAGTGGGCCGGGCTGGAGCTGCTCGGCCGCCACAACCTCACCACCGCCCCGGGCCTCATCGCCGGCGACATCCACTCCCGCCTCCTCGTCCTCCAGGACCTGGGCATCGGCCCCAGCCTGGAAGACCTCTTCAATTCGGTGGACGCGAGCGCCGCCACCGGAGGACTGCTCGCCGTGGCCCGGCTCACGGGCCAGCTCCACGCGCGCACCCGGGGCCTGCAAGGTGACTTCGACCTGCTCCGCCACTCGCTGCACCCACGCCCCTTGCGCGTGCGCATCGACAACGCGCGCTATCTGGTGGAGCACGCGGACCGGCTGCATCGCTGGACGAACGCCGTCGGCACCACCGTGGCCGCCGGCACCCAGGAGGACGTGGAGCAACTGGCGCGTGAGCTGGCCGAGCCCGGCCCCTTCCTCGCGCTCACCCACGGGGACATGGCCCCGGGCAACACCCTCTTCACCACCAGCGGCCCGCGCCTGCTCGACTTCGAGTACTGCGGCATGCGCCACGCGCTGTACGACGCGCTCATGTGGCTCATCGTGGTGCCGCTGCCCGACGAGCTCGTCACTCGCGCCGACCTCACCTATCGCATCACCCTGGCCCCCGTCTGCGAGGCGGCCCAGACGGACGCCACGTACACCCACGCGCGCGCCCTGGTCGCCACGGCGCGCACGGTGAACATGTTCCAGTGGCTGTCGCCCAAGGCGCTGGAGCGAGACAGGGACTGGGCACCGGGCTACTCCGAGCGCGCCGCCCTGCTGCGCCACCTCGCGCGCTCCCGCGTCCTGCGCGAGCCCACGAGCCTGGTCCCCGCCCTCTCACGCACCCTCGCCGCCCTGGAGGAACGACTCGTGGCGCGCTGGGCGGGAACTCCGTCCTTCACCTGGCCCGCGTTCCGATAGCGCGCCGGAGGACGCTCGCCTTCGCGCTCACTCGCGGACGCGCACCACCACCTTGCCGAAGGGCCCCCGGTCCAGGTGCTCGAGCGCCTTCGGGAACTCGCGCAGCGCATACGTCGCGTCGACGACCGGCTCCAGGCGCAGCGCGTCCACCGCGCGCACGAAGTTCTCCAGGCCGCGTCGGTTCCCCACCAGCACGCCCTGGATGACGCCCTGGGTCTGGAACAACGGCACCACCGGGAAGCGCATGTCGAAGCCGTCCAGCACGCCGATGAGCGTGACGCGTCCACCGGGCGCCAGCGCGCTGACCGAGCGCGCCAGGTTGTCGCCGCCCACCATCTCCAGGATGTGGTCCGCGCCGCGCCCACCCGTCAGCTCCACCACCGCCTTCTCCCAGTCCGGCGTCTGGCGCCGGTGGATGCCGTGGGCCGCGCCCAGCTTCTTCGCGCGCGCAAGCTTCTCCTCATCCCCCGACGTGACGATGACCCGCGCTCCCAGCGCCGAGGCGAGCTGCACGGCGAACAGCGACACGCCGCCCGTACCCTGGGTCACCACCGTCTGCCCGGGCCGCACCCCGCCCAGCTCCACGAGCGCCGTCCACGCGGTGAGCCCCGCGCACGGCAGCGTGCTGGCGCGCACGTCATCCAGTGTCCGGGGCGCGGCGACAAGCCAGCTCTCCGGCATCGCCACATACTCGGACAACACCCCCGGCAGACTCCCTCCCAGGCTGCGCACCGAGCCATTCACGCGCGGCACGGGCCCGTCCACCCAGTCCGCGTTGAACGCGGCGAGCACCCGCTCCCCCACCTTGAACCGGGTGACACCGCCACCCGTGGCCACCACCTCACCGACCATGTCGGAGGTGGGCACGAAGGGCCACGGCACATCCGAATAGCCAGCCCCGTCGAGGAACAACTTCTCGCGGTAGTTCAGCGACACCGCGGAGACTCGGACCAGGGCCTCGCCCGCGGCCGGCGTGGGAATCGCCACGCTCGCCAGCTCCAGGTTCGCTCGGCCAGGCCGCCGCAGCTCCCACCGCTTCATCACGCCATCCATCGTTTCGCTCCGTTGCCGTGCCATCGAGAGGCGTGGGGGATATACGGACGCGAAGGCGTCGCCAGTGACGAGACTTCGGCGCCTCACTGGGGACAGGAATTCACCAATGGGAACCACACCGTGACGGACCGACTCAGTGGAGTGCTCACCTTCGTCCAGGCCGCCGAGGCTGGTGGCTTCGCGCTCGCGGCCGAGCGGCTGGGCCTGTCCCGCTCCGCCGTCGGAAAGAGCATCGCCCGGCTGGAGGAGCGACTGGGCACCCGCCTGTTCCAGCGCACCACGCGCAGGCAGAGCCTCACCGAGGACGGACAGGTCTTCTACGAGCGCTGTGTCCGCGCGCTGGCGGAGCTGGAAGCGGCGGAGGCCGCGCTGGACTCCGGCCGCCGCGCACCCACGGGCCGCCTGCGCGTGGCCGCGTCCGTGCTGTTCGGTCGGCACTGCGCCGCGCCCCTGCTCTGGGAGCTGACGCGCCAGCATCCAGGCCTCGAGCTGGAGCTGTGCTTCAGCGACCGCGTGGTGGACCTCATCGAGGAGGGCTTCGACCTGGCCATCCGCGTCGCGCCCCTCGCGGACCACGCGGGCCTCACCGCGCGCAGACTCGGCGCGCAGATGATGGTGGTCTGCGCCTCGCCTCGCTACGTCGCCCGGCATGGCCGACCGAAGACGCTCGCGGACCTCGCGAACCACGAGGCCATCAATTACGGGCGACAGGGCATCAGCAAGCCCTGGCGTTTTCCGGACGGCCAGGGCGGAGAGCGGGTCATCCCCGTCCAGGGCAGCCTGCGCTTCGATGACCTGGAGGCCATCGCCGATGCCGCCGTCCAGGGCGCCGGGCTCGCGTGGCTTCCGTGCTGGCTCGTCGCCGAGCGGGTGCACAAGGGCGAGCTCGTGACGCTGCTGGAGACGGAGGGCCGCCACGGCAATGAAATCTTCGCCGTGTGGCCCCAGAACAAGCACCTGCCGTCGAAGGTGCGCGCGGCCATCGACATCCTGGTCGCGCGCATCCCCGAGCGGCTTTCCTCCGGGGAGAACCAGTCCAAGGGGGCACGGAGAAAGCCCGTGCGCCGGAAGGCCTAGAGTCCCTCGCCGAAGCGGTCTCCCGTCTCCACCGAGTCCGTCTGCTCCGACGGCGCCTGGGACCAGAGCTGCTCGCCCGCGCGCGACAGGCCCGTGACACCCGCGCTGTACAGCACCTGCACCGCGCCCGAGTCGGTCGCGCTCCCCACGTCCTCGTACGGCACGCCCACCGCCAGGTCCACGAAGCCATCCCCGTCATAGTCCCCCGAGGACAGCCGGGAGCCGAACGCATCCTGGAGCTCCGCGCCCTCCTCCACGGTGGAGCCCACTTGAGACCAGCGCTGCTCACGCGCAGTGGACAGCCCACCCGGCGCGCCGTGCAACACGTGCACGATGCCCGCGCCGACGACAGCCCCCACGCTCTCCGAGGCCACGCCGATGGCGAGGTCCACATGGCCATCTCCATCGAAGTCCTCGGCCACCAGCGCGGAGCCCAGGGCGTCGCCTTGCTCGGCCACGTCCGAGACACCGGCCGAATCCTGGCTCCAGGCGAGGGCCCCCGTGGACTGCAGCCCCGCGCTTCCGCCGCGCAGCACCGTCACCGCGCCCGCCCCCGCCATGAAGCCCACCGTCTGACCCGGAGCCGCGATGGCCAGCTCACTCCGACCATCGCCATTGAAGTCCCCCGCCGCCAGCGCGGCACCGAAGAGCACCCCCTCGCTCGCCACACCGGGCACCCCGTCGCTTCCCGGAGTCCACAATTGGTTGCCCGTGCTCGTCAGGCCATCAATGGAGCCGGACAGCACGTTCACCGCGCCCACGTTCGCGACGGTGCCCACGTCCTCGGAGGGCACACCCACGGCCAGCTCGTCGAAGCCGTCTCCGTTGAAGTCACCCGCGGCCAGCGCGGAGCCGAAGCGGTCTCCCGTCTCCGTGACTTCGAGCACGTGCGCCGCCGCCTGACTCCAGCTCTGCGCGCCCGTTCCGGTGAGCCCGGAGACGGAGCCGAACAACACCGTCACCAGTCCGGAGTCGAGCGCCGATGAGCCATAGTCCTCGGCGGGAACACCCACGGCCAGGTCGTCATACCCGTCGCCATTGAAGTCCCCCACCGCCAGCACGGCGCCGAAGCCGTCGAACGCCTCGGCGCTGTCGGGCACGCTCGCGCTGTTCTGATGCAGCACCTTGTCCGTGGACAAGTCCACGCCCTGCGCCGACCCCAGGAAGACGTGGACCGAGCCCGCGTCGACAATCCCATTCACGTCGTCCTCGGGCACGCCGACGGCCACGTCCGCGAAGCAGTCGCCATTGAAATCACCCACCGCCACCGCGGCGCCGAAGTGGTCGGCGAAACCCGCCGTGTCCTCCACACCCGACACGTCGCGATGCAGCCACAGGCCCGCGGTCCCCAGCCCCGTCGCCGAGCCCAGCACGACGCTCACCGCCCCCTGGTCCAACCCCATGCCCACGTCCTCGTCCGGCGCGCCGATGACGAGGTCCGCGTAGCCATCTCCATTCACGTCCGAGTGGCGCCCGTAGCCATGCAGGCGCTTCACGGCGCAGGCGTCGGCCAGAGTCGGCGCGGTGCGGTTCGCGGTGAAGAACGAGCCGTCCAACCGGGTGATGGTCGGCGAGTCATTCGCGGAGAAGGCCTCCGGCGCGTAGTGCATCAGGGAGTCCAACCCATAGGGCCCCAGGTTGCGGCCGGCCGCGCCCTCCTGCGCGAAGGTCTCGAAGGCGTGGGCATACCCCGCCTCGATGTTCTCGAAGTGGATGACGACGTTCCTGTCCCGGTCCGTGCGCGCCTGCTCGTGCCACAGTCCCAGCGTGTGCCCCACCTCGTGGAGCGTGCTCCCCGTGGTGCAGCCCGGCGCGAGCGTCACGAACTGCTGCCCCCCGATGCGACCGACGTGTGACGAGCAGCCCGTCCCCGGCCGGAAGGTGACGTAGTCCGACTGGGTCGTGCGCGGCACGAACCGGATGGGCGTGAGGGCCTCCCACTGAGCCAGGGCCGCCGTGACACGCCCGATGTTCGGCAAGGCCGCGTCCACCGTGTAGGGCACCACGCCGCCCGGCCAGCGCGTCATCGCGCGCGTGGACACCGCGCCCTGCGCCTCCACCGATAGCGCGGAGAGCTCACTGGCCGGGACCTCGGGCGGCAGGAGGATGTCCCCCTGGAAGACACGCTCGCCGTCGATGCGCTCGTAGGCGAGCGCTCGCGGTCCTCCGGCGACCTGGAAGTTCGCTCGGCGCACTTCACCCGTGCGACCCGGGAAGGCTCGCTCCTGCCGGATGACCTCGCTCGAAGCATCGGCGTCGACCTCGCCGCCACAACCACTCGCGCTCCCGACGAGCACGCCCAGCACCACACCCGCCCAGCCACGTGAAACATGTTTCATCCCCGGAAGTCTCGACATCGGAATGTATCCCCCAGAAGTCGGGCACGGCGCCCCGCGAGATGCGGGGCGGCATACGTGCAACCCGATATGCATCTGCATCCGGATGAATATTTAGAGCAGCGGTCTGACATGCCGCGCTCCACGCCGACTTCGGTTCCGGGCGCAAGAGCCCGGGCCGAGCACGGGCGAAGCCGGGAACATTTCCACGGGACCGATGTCACATGGCAAAGACAGACGGACCCCGAGTCGCGGCCCGCGCGGGGCCCTTCGAGGACTCAGAGCTTCAGGCCCTCGCGGATGCGCGCCACCACCTCCGGAGGGGGCGGCGACACATCCACCTCCAGCGCCTGCGTGGGCACCTCCAGCGTGGCGAGCTGGCTGTCCAGCAACGACGGCGGCATGAAGTGCCCGTGCCGCTTCGCGAGCCGGCCCGCCAGCACCTCGCGCGGAGCGTTCAGGTACACCCACCGCGTCCGCGCGGGGTCCACCTCCAGCTGGTCCCGGTAGGCGCGCTTGAGGGCGGACGAGGCGAGCACCAGGTCCTCGTCACGCTCCATGGCCGCCTGGAGCTGGCCGCGCACCACGGCGAGCCAGGGCGTGCGGTCCTCGTCCGTCAGGGGGACACCCGCCGCCATCTTCGCCACGTTGGACCGGGGGTGCAGGTCATCCGCGTCCAGGAAGCGCCAGCCCAGGCTCCGCGCCAGGGCCTGCCCCACCGTCGTCTTCCCCGCGCCCGACACTCCCATGATGATGACGACCATCCGGTGCGGCCTCCTCGACTCGTGGACCTCCAGACAGATTGCGACGCCTCCCGACAGAGCGCCACTCCCATCCTCGGCAAGTGCCCACCGCACCACGATGGCGTGAAGAGTCGCAACCGTATGAGCCGCCTTGTTGCTCGCACTTGAGGACGTGGACGCACAGCCCCGGGAGTGATGCGCCGGGACTCGGTCCTCCGCTTGCTGGGCGAGCCGCCGCGGTCCTGGCGTCGAGAATGGAGGGGACACCGGTGGAGGCCCCACGACACAGGCGCCCCGAAGTGACGCCTCGGAGCGACACTCGCGGATGGCGTACGTTCTCGTGGCAACGCGAAAGGGTTGCTGGCGGACCGTTGGCGGAGAGCGTCAGCGCGTGAGCACGTCAAGCATCAGGGACCAGGCCCCCTGCTCCCATGCCGTCAACGGCAGCGAGGTGCAGAGGTACAGAGCGGAGAGGTCGCTCATCCTCCCGGCGCGCAAGAGCGTCCGGACCAAGGCGGTGGTCACTCTGTTCGTGAGGCCGAACTCCGTCATCAACTCCCCTGCACGATGATTGGCGAGCATCTTCCGGGCCCGTGCGAGCAGATGACCCCAGAGATAGCGGTGCGAGCCGTTCGTGACGTTGGCGAGCGACTCCCGGCACATGTCCGACCTCGAGCCCCGGACCGCCACCTTCAAGCTCATGCTCTTGGGCTCGTCCGAATACCACGGACGGTTTTCCCACTTCACATGGGCCTCGAAGAGCATCCCCGACACTTCAATGAGGAACTTCACGTTCAGCCCCGGGAACCCGGTGCTGCTCCAGAAGGCGAAGGGGTCTCCTTCGTTGTAGTCCCTGAACGTCGGCCACTGGTCCTGCCCCGTGATGTCATTCTCGATGGAGTCGGTGGTGATGCTCGGCGGGCTGGAGTAGCCGGAGAACGACGGGGGGCCTCCGGAGAACGACGGATAGCCTCCGGAGAACGACGGGGGACCTCCAGAGAACGACGGGGGGCCTCCGGAGAACGACGGGTAGCCCCCGGAGAACGACGGGTAGCCCCCGGAGAACGATGGGGGACCTCCAGAGAACGACGGGTAGCCCCCGGAGAACGACGAGGAGCCTCCGGAGAACGACGGGAAGGAGAAGGGAGAGGACTGGCTCTTCGCCCAGACACAACACGGGGGCGGAGAACGGCTATAGCAACCGGTACAGATGAAGACATGGCAGGAGGGGCACGTCTTCGGCTTGTGCGTCATGCAGTAGTAGCGCGTGCAGAAGACACACTGGGACGAGGGATGCACCGGAGCCATGTACGAGCATTTGGACGAGCCGCAGTTAACCACCGTGGGCGGCGAGGGTTTGTACATGCGGGCAGTCCTCCATGACGCGCGATTGGAGGAACCACCAGCAAATCACATACCAATGACTGGAATTGCTCGGTGCCAAGTGGCGACTGTCTGGGAATGCCCCCTGTTCGCGCCACTCCGCGTCCCATGAGGACGCGGGCGCGTCTGGGAGGAACACGACGTGGGCCGAGACAGGTTGTCCGAGCACGCCCCCCAAGGCTCCGCGCGCCTTGGGGATGTCAGACCTTGGGGGTACTCTTCCCTTCATCGCCGCGAAGGACGCGGCACGGAGGGGTCGGCACTTGGCGGAAATCGCGGACGGCGAGCAGGTGGAAGTCCAGGGCTCGGGTTCCAAGCCCTACATCCTCAAGAACACGGGAGGCGTCTACTCGTGCTCCTGCCCCGCGTGGCGCAACCAGTCCATCGCCATCGAGCGACGCACCTGCAAGCACCTGCGCCGCGTGCGCGGTGACGCCGCCGAGGACTCCCGCACCGGTGGCACCTCCACGCCCCCCGTCAAGGCCACGCGCGTGAAGGCCCCCTCCGGTGATGCCGAGGGTGACGCGGACGACGAGAAGGCTCCGCCGCTGCTGCTCGCCCACCCGTGGGAGAACGACGTGGACCTCACGGACTGGTGGATGAGCGAGAAGCTCGACGGCGTGCGCGCGTACTGGGACGGCAAGCGCTTCTGGTCACGCCTGGGCAACGAGTTCTTCGCGCCGGACTGGTTCACCGCGGGGCTGCCGGACTTCCCGCTGGACGGAGAGCTGTTCGGTGGGCGCAAGCGCTTCCAGCGCACGGTGAGCGTGGTGCGCCGGCAGGACAAGAGCAAGGACTGGAAGGAGCTGCTCTTCGTCGTGTTCGACGCGCCGAGCTTCGACGCCGCGTTCGAGCAGCGGCTGGAGCACTGTCGCAAGTGGCTGGATGACGCGAAGCCCGCGTATGCGCAGTGGCATTCGCACGAGCGCTGTCAGGGGACTCCGCATCTGCGCTCGGAGCTGGAGCGCGTGGAGGGGCTGGGCGGCGAGGGGCTGATGCTGCGCAAGCCGGGCTCCCGCTATGAAGTCGGTCGCTCGCACACGCTGCTGAAGGTGAAGAGCTTCAAGGACGACGAGGCCGTCGTCATTGGCCACGTCGCGGGAGCAGGCCGACACAAGGGCCGGCTGGGCGCGCTGGAGGTGGAGCTGCGCAACGGCAAGCGCTTCAGCGTGGGCACCGGCCTGTCGGACGCCGAGCGCGAAGCACCACCGGCCATCGGCACGCTCATCACCTTCCGCTACCAGGAGCTGTCCAACGACGGCGTGCCGCGCTTCCCGTCGTACATCGGCGTGCGCATCGACGCGGCGCCGTTCAAGGGGAAGGCGAAGGGCTGAAGACGGGCACACCCACCCGTGCGGGGCAGCCGTCCCGCCGGGTCTGTGCGCCAGCGATCATCGCAAGCACCTGGACCCGCGTGGCGTGTCGGGGGCCGTCAGCACGTGGACGTCCGCACGGTTTATAGAGCAACGGGAGAGCCCTCCGCCCCCGCGGAGTCAGTACCTCCTGGTGTCTGCTCGAGGCGACCATGCACTGCGCGCTCTGCCTGTCGGAACACTCCGCGGACTCCCTGTGCACGCCCCAGCCCCGGGCACGACACGGCGCCTCGCTGCTCGGTGAATCCCTGCCCCATGGAGACAAGGCCGCCGAGCCCTGGTCCTGGGACGTGTGGATTCGCCATCCCGAGGGCGTGGACGTCCACGGCCTGGAGCTGGGCAAGGGCGGCCTCTTCCTGAGCTGCTCGGAGCCCTTCCCTCCCCTCTTCACCCGGCTGGAGCTGACGCTGCGACTGGCCGGCGAGGAGTTCGCCTGTGAGGGCGAAGTGGTGCGGCACGTCGACTCCGCGCACGCCCGCACCTGGGGCGTCTCAGCGGGCATCGGTGTGCAGTTGCTGCCCCCCTCACCCCGGCTGCGGGACTTCCTCGCGCAGACAAGGCAGTTCCAAAGCACAGGCTAGACCTCCTCGAATTTTGCTCCTGTGACCTTCGCGTGCTCCAGGGCTACCTTGATGTCCTCCGAGACGATGAGGGCAACTGTCCACCCCCAGGTGCGGAAGACCTTCGTGTTGCCCACCTTCGTGCGGTCAATCCGCATATCAACCACGTTTCGGTATTGGCCGAGCTTGTCCGGTCGCGCGTCCTCTGGCAGCCAGAACTCCACTTCATTTGATGCATTGTCATCGATGCACCGGACAACCTTCGTAGCAACGAGGACTTGATATTCGTCCGGGTGGCCTTTGAGATTCAAAGGGATGAGTTGCACATCATTGGGTGCCAGCTCCGCGAAGATGGCGGCCACCCGGATGTGGACAACGGGAGTCATGCCAACGCCTGCCATGCTGAAATCGCGCTGACGCCCAGGCTCACGAACAGAGAGCGTCAGGCGGCCATCACTTCGGACGGGCCGCCCAGAACTAAACTCCCTGATGTCTTCCGGCTCCCGGCCCTGTCCGTTCAACGGTTCTCCCAGGTACCAGTTGCCGGCCTGTACGTCCTCTTTGAGCCTGAAGTATCGAGAGTGATTCGACATGGTGGACGCCCTCACTGCGTCACTTGCCCTGAGTCAAAAGCCTGTGGATTTCCGTTCCTTTGGTCACGGCCTCTTTGGCGAGCCTGCGAAGCTCAACCGTGAGGGCCTCGCGGCAATCTGCCACCTTCCGACAGCTCCCCAAAGCCTCGAGTAGTCGCTCCTGGACGCGTTCATGATACCGCTGCGGATGTGGCCCCTTGTGACCGACGACTTCTACGACGTTCTCGGGGTCCTTCAGCTCCATCCCAGCCCTTGTGAAGAGGTCCCGGAATCTCGGCGTCCAGGGCCCGCCGCGCGCCGCTGAGACTTCGTTCTTGTTCGTGGCGATGTGGTGGCGCTCGCCTTGGCTGCGCATCCCCCGACTCGCCATGGCCAGGGCGTTGGGGGCGAGCGCGATGGTGAAGCCTTCCGCCGCCACCGCGACCGACTGCACACTTGCCACCGCGGCGTACTGGAAGCCTGCCTGAGACTCCACGGCGAGCGCAGCCTGAGCGGAGCCCGGCAGTCTCACGGCCTTCGCGACCAACCCCGCCGTGCTGCCGATAGCGGCCGTGGCGAGCATCACGAAGACGCGTGCCGCATTCTCTCCGAGGATTTCGCCGTACGCCTCACCCGACGCACTGAGCTGCGCGAAAGTCGTGGACTGGTCCACCTCGCGTACCAGGGTCAACCACCCGTCCAGCAGACGCCACATCGTGTCCACGCCCAGGTAGGCGATGGCGATGGCTGTCAGGGTAGCGGCCACGCCCTTGCTCACTGGCTCGGGGAGCGACCAGAGCAGCAGGTACATCGTCGCCGCGGCGGTGATTGTGGCCATGACCGCGCCGGGGTCCGTCATGCCCTCCAATGCCTCGGCTGTCTCCTCCCACACGGAGTCCATCGCGATGGCCAAGGCCCACCTGTACTTGCCGTCGCTGGCGAGCAGGGGGCCTTCCTCCAACAGCCGCAAGCAGTCTCCGGGTTGGTCCTTCCGCGAGCACCGCTGCCGCACGATGGACCATCTCATGGCCCTGGTGCATGCCTACCTCGCCGCTCGCGCCCATCATCCGCTTCACCATCTGCGCCTTGAATGCGTTTGTGTACGGCACTTCAACCCCTGCACTCGCCCCCATCGGGTGGTCAGCTCAGCACGTCAGCCGAGGCGACTTCTTCCCTGACACAGGGGGTTGGGTGGCAAGAATCTTTAGCGGCGCTGGGTCTTCCTCAATTCGGACATGCTTGGCCTGAGACTCTTGCTGTCGTGTCCATTTCCGAAAAACAGAGAAACGACGCATACCGTCAGTTCGCCGCTCGTGGGAAGTTTGGAAGAGGCGATCATGGGTCACCTTCCGGAAAATAGTGAATGTCCCCACCACGCCCGACCTCACTAGGAAAGCAAAGGGACGCCATGAATACCTTGTTGCGCCGCTACGCAGTCACGACTCTTGCTATCGCATCACTGACCGCTTCGCCCCCAGCGCTTGCACAGCTTGACCGAGCAAAAAGCGCGATCTCGGCAACAGCGAAACAGATGGGCGTGCCACTGAATGGCAAGTTCAAGAAGTTCGATGTGTCGATTGAGTTCGATCCGGCACATCTTGAACAAGCCCGTGTACAGGTGACCATTGACACCGCAAGCTTTGACCTTGGAGAGGGGGAGTACAACAAGCGGTTGCACGGCAAGGACTGGTTCGACGTAGCGACCTACCCACGGGCAACATTCCAAGCGTCGTCCGTCAAGGCAGGTGGCGCTGGCAAATACGACGTAGCCGGCAAGCTGACGATTAAAGGTCACTCGAAATCCGTCGTCATAGCTGTTGCACTCAAGGAAACGGGCTCGACACGAATCTTTGACGGAGAATTGCCAATCAAGCGCACAGAGTTCAACGTTGGCGCAGGCGAATGGAAGGACACTTCAGTTGTCGCAGACGAAGTGGTCATCAACTTCCACCTCGTTGTCTCAAAGCGGTAAAGCCATGGCCTGTAAGTAAAGAGTGGGTCCAGATGTTGCTGCCTGTCGCTAAGAGCCTCTATCAAATGTGAGGATAGAGGCTTCGGAAGAGCATGACGCAGCAGCCGAGGACGAGGAAGCCGAAGTGGACGTCGTCCCTGCGCTCGTCACGGACACGGAGCCGACGAAGTTGATTTTT